>CAWGVO010000013.1:0-16243 GCA_963826055.1 uncultured Alphaproteobacteria bacterium
GGCCATCAATGACAGGTTGATCGATTTCAGCGCGAGTGTGTCGCCGTAGTAGAAACGCAGGTCGCGGACCTGCATTTTCGCGCTGGCCGTTCCGCGGTCGCTGCCGATTGCAGGGACCGGAGGCGCGACAGTGGGGCTCACGTCATTCATGATGCTGTCCGATGCTCGAAAGATAGCGCGCCACGACGTTAAGCGTCAGCACGGCAAAGGTCACGATCAGCGCTCCCGTCCAGGCGAGTTGCTGCCAGTCGTCATACGGTGACAGGGCGAACTGGAAAATGGTCACCGGCAGGCTCGCCATGGGCGCGTTGAGGTTCAGGCTCCAGAACTGGTTGTTGAGGGCGGTGAACAGCAGCGGCGCCGTCTCGCCGGTGATGCGGGCGATCGCCAGCAGGACGCCGGTGATGATGCCGGCACGGGCGGCGCGATAGCCCACGTCCTTTATGATCTTCCACCGCGGCGAGCCAAGGCCGGCGGCCGCCTCGCGCAGGGTGTCGGGAACCAGCAGCAGCATGTCCTCGGTCGAGCGGACGACGACCGGTATCACCAGCATGGCGAGCGCGATGCCGCCGGCCCAGGCGGAGAAATGGCCGACGCGGGCCACGGTGATCTCGTACACGAACAGGCCAATGACGATCGACGGCGCCGACAGCAGGATGTCGTTGACGAAACGCACGATGCTCGAGAGGTACGAATAGCGCCCGTACTCGGCCATATAGGTCCCGGCGAGAATGCCGATCGGCGTGCCGATGACGACGCCGAAGACGGTGAGGATCAGGCTGCCGACGATGGCGTTGGCAAGGCCACCGGCGCTGCCGGGGGGCGGCGTCATCGTGGTGAACACCGACAGCGACAAGCCGGCGACGCCGTTCCACAGGAGCGTGAAGAGAATCGCCACCAGCCAGGAAGCACCGAACGCGGTCGCCGCAACGGAGAGCGCCATCGTAATGGCGCTGCGCCGCCGGCGGCGGTTGTAGCGCGCCATCGACTTCATGTGCCGAGCCCCGCTTCGATCCGCCTCAGCATCAGCCGGGCGGCGGCGAGCACCACGAAGGTGATGACGAACAGGATCAGCCCGATGGCGACCAGGGACGAGGTGTAGATTTCCCCGACCGCCTCAGTGAATTCGTTGGCGATGGCGGCCGAAATCGTCGTGCCGGGAGCAAGGATCGACGCCGATATGCGATGGGCGTTGCCGATGACGAAGGTCACTGCCATCGTTTCACCCAGGGCGCGGCCGAGGCCGAGCATGACGCCGCCGACGACGCCGACGCGGGCATAGGGCAGCACCACCCGCCGCACCACCTCCCAGGTGGTGCAGCCGACGCCGTAGGCCGCCTCCTTGAGCACTGGCGGAACGGCCAGAAAGACGTCGCGGGTTATCGCGGTAATGAACGGCAGGACCATGATCGCCAGAATGAGCCCGGCGGTGAAGACGCCGATGCCGTAGGGCGGTCCGGCGAACAGATTGTTCAGCAGCGGAACGTTGGCGAAGGTATCGATCAGGAACGGCTGCAGGGTCGCCTGAAGAAAGGGCGCGAACACGAACAGGCCCCAGATGCCGTAGATGATCGAGGGAATGCCGGCCAGAAGCTCGATGGCGATGCCGATCGGCCGGCGCAACGGATACGGGCAGAGTTCGGTGAGGAAGATGGCGATGCCGAAAGACACGGGTATGCCGATCAACATGGCGATCAGCGACGTGACGACCGTCCCGTAGATCGGCGCCACGGCGCCGAACTTCTCGGTGACCGGGTTCCACGACTGGGTGGTGAGGAACCCGAAGCCGAAGGTGCGGAAGGCCGGAAGCGAGCCGATGAACAACGAAAGAATGACGCCGCAGAGCAGAATGAGAACGAGAACGGCGGCTGACAGGGTCGCGGTCCGAAACGTGGTCTCGGCCACCATGAACCGGCGGAGCGCCTTCTGCCGGCTCGCGTCCACGCTGAGTTCGCCTGCGCCGCTCAACGCCACCTCGGCTATCTCGGTCATACGAATCTCCGGCCGTTCTACCCCAGATGACCCATCGCCAATAGTGCCGGCCGCGGTGGGCTATTGCTCACGAATTTCGAGAAAAACCGGGTCGGCGTCGTGGGCGCCCGCCAGGGCGGGCCGGCGCCCACGCACCGAATTAGGGTTTCGTGCGGGCCTTACATGGCTCCGTCGAAGATCGCCTTGCCGTCGGCGCCGGCGATGTCACTGGCCCACATCGCCTCCACGTCCTTGACGACGCTGTCGGGCATCGGGATGTAGATGAGCTCCTTGGCCATGTCGTCGCCGCTGCTGTAGGCCCAGGCGAAGAACTTGAGGGCCTCGGCGGAGGTGGCATCGTCGGCCGGCTTCTTGTACATCAGGATGAACGTGGCAGCGGTCATCGGCCACGTGTCCGCGCCAGGCTGGTTGGCGAGGATCACGGAGTATCCCGGGGTCCCTTTCCAGTCGGCGTTGGCGGCGGCCGCCGAGAACGCTTCGGCGGTCGGCTGAACGCTCTTGCCGTCCTTGTTGACCATGCCGGTGTAGGTCATCTTGTTCTGCACGGCGTAGGCGTACTCGACGTACCCGATCGAGCCCCTGGTGTTCTGGACGTTGTTGGCAACACCTTCGTTACCCTTGGCGCCGATGCCGACCGGCCATTCGACCGAGGTGTTGACACCAACATCGGACTTCCAGCCGGCGCTGACGTCGGCCAGATAGTAGGTGAAGTTGAAGGTCGTGCCCGACCCGTCCGAACGGTGGACGACGGCGATCGCCGATGACGGAAGCTTGGCGTCCGGATTGAGCTTCACGAGGGCGGGGTCATTCCATTTGGTGATCTTGCCCATGAAGATGTCGGCAAGCGTCGGGCCGTCAATGTAGAGCTCGCCCGGCTTGATCCCGTCGAGATTGACCACTGGAACGATGCCGCCCATCACCATCGGCCACTGCGCCAGCCCGAACTTGTCGAGCTCGGCCGGCTCAAGCGGCTTGTCGGTGGCGCCGAAAGTGACGGTCTTTTCCTCGATCTGCTTGATGCCACCGCCGGAACCGATCGACTGGTAGTTCAGGCCGATGCCGGTCTTCGTCTTATAGGCGTCAGCCCATTTGGCGTAGATCGGGAACGGGAACGTGGCGCCGGCACCGGTGATGTCGGCGGCGCTGGCTACGGAAACTGACAGTGTGGCGGCGGCAAGGCCGGCCGCGATGGCGAGGTTGATTTTCTTCACCTGGCCTCTCCTGTTTTGGGTGCTGCGGGAACTGTACGCGCGGACGGTTCATCCGGCCCGCGCGACCGGCACGCTAGCCGGGCCCGGCGAATGTCCTATGACATCGCATTGACAGTTCTATGACACTCTAACGCACTGTTATTTTTGTCTTTTTTACCGCGCGCCGGAACCGGCCTCGACCGTCGCCTGTGGAAAAACGACGGTGAAGGTGGCACCCTCGCCAAGCGTGCTCTCGACCTTCATGCGGGCCTGGTGGCGGGCAAGGATGTGCTTGACGATGGCAAGCCCGAGGCCGGTGCCGCGATGCTGGCGGCTGGCTTCGACGTCGACCCGGTAGAAGCGCTCGGTCAGGCGGGGCAGATGGTCGGCGGCGATGCCCGGACCGAAGTCGCGCACCGACACCGACGGGCCGCCTCCCTCGCTCGCCGGCGTCACCGCGACCACGACCCGCTTGCCGGACTGGCCGTATTTG
Organism: uncultured Alphaproteobacteria bacterium; assembly: GCA_963826055.1. Lineage (GTDB taxonomy): Bacteria > Pseudomonadota > Alphaproteobacteria > Rhizobiales > Kaistiaceae > JBBDMC01. The sequence continues at coordinate 3,676 of CAWGVO010000013.1, forward strand.
CAGGCGTTCTCGATCAGGTTCTCGAACACCTGGATAAGCTCGTCGCGGTCGCCGACAACCGGCGCCGGCTCCGTCGGCAGCTTGGCCTCGAGAGCGACGCCGAGATCACGGGCAAGCGGCTCCAGGGAATCGACGACGTGGCGAACGGTCGGGACGAGGTCGACGCGATCGGTCGGCCGCACGTGCTCCTTCATCTCGATGCGCGACAGGGAAAGGAGATCGTCGACCAGCCGCGCCATGCGGTCGGCCTGCTCGTGCATGATGGTGAGGAAGCGCCCGCGGGCGTCGGCGTCCTCGCGCGCGGGGCCGCGCAGAGTTTCGATGAAGCCGGCGAGCGATGCCAGCGGCGTCCGCAATTCGTGGCTGGCATTGGCGACAAAGTCGACGCGCACGCGTTCGCTGCGCCGCCGTTCGGTCATGTCGTCGAGGATGAGGAGCACGAATTCGCCCGGTTGTTCGCCATCGAGGTCGAGGCGGGCGAACCACGCGTCGAACCAGCGCTCCGTCGGCACCCGCTCGACGAACTCGACGCGCTGGGGCGGGCCGCCCTTGGCGACGGCGTCGAAGGCGGCTAGCAGATCGGGCACACGCAGGCGAAACGTCAAAGCGTCGCCGATCCTGATCGGGAAGTACGACGTCGCGCGGCGGTTGGCATAGCGCACGACCCCGCGGCGATCGAGGATGAAGCAGGGATCGGGCAGTGCTTCGGCGAAGAGCCTCAGCCCCGGCTCCAGCCACGCGGCGGACGCGGGCGTGGTCCGTCGCGCCAGCCGGTCGTCGCCATAGGGCAGCGGCCTCAGACCGAGGGCAAGCGCCGCCAGTCCCCACAGGACGGCCGCGGCCCCGGCGGTGACCGCCCCGATCGCGTAGAAGAAGGCCAGAATCAGGGCCGCCGCCGCCAACAGCCACCGACCGTTAACCAGAGCCGTCGCAAAACGGGCCGCGGAGCCGCGTACGGGGTCGTCGCCGGTGCTGGTTGCCATCCTCGCTCGTCGCCTCCGGACGAGGGCGCCGCCACGCCGTATTGTCGCCCCGATGTCGTCATGGTGTCGGTCGTCGGGGTTGGACGATATAAGGTCTCGGCGGCATCGGCGGCAAGCCATTCACACCGGGCGGCGTCAGACAGGACTGATTTCTTGGCCAAACACGGCAAGAACAAGCCCAGGAACAAGAAGAAGAAACGCGAGCCATCCGCGGCCGTGGACGGCGTCGGCGCGGTGCTGGCGCCCGACCAGGCGGCGCCGGTTGTGGTCACCGCCGAGGGCGCTTTCAACCTCGACGACCCGGTGCTGCCCGAATGGGTCAGGCAGCGGGCGCTCAGATCGGGCAACTATCCCTATGACGATGAGCTGAAGGACAAGGACTACGAGGACCAGCTCATCCGGCTGCAAGTCGAACTGGTCAAGCTCCAGCGCCACCTCAACGACAGCGGGCGACGCATGGTTGCGCTGTTCGAGGGACGTGACGCCGCCGGCAAGGGTGGCTCGATCTTCGCAATGCGCCAGTACATGAACCCCCGCACCTGCCGCGCGGTTGCACTGCCCAAGCCAACCGAGCGCGAGCGGGGCGAGTGGTATTTCCAGCGTTACGTCGCCGAATTGCCGACGGCCGGTGAAATGGTGCTGTTCGACCGCTCCTGGTACAATCGCGGCGGCGTCGAACCGGTGATGGGTTTCTGTACCGCGGATGAGCGGCGCGTCTTCTTGAAGCAGGCACCCGGCTTCGAACGGATGCTGGTCGACGAAGGCATCGTCTTCTTCAAGTTCTGGATCGATATCGGGCGGGAAATGCAGCTCAAGCGCTTTCACGACCGTCGCCACGACCCCTTGAAAATATGGAAACTGTCGCCGATCGACCTGGCCGCGATGACCAAGTGGGACGTCTACACGCGGGCGCGCGACACGACGCTCAAGGCGACCCACCGGCCGAGGACGCCGTGGACGATCGTTCGCGGCAACGACAAGCACCGTCTGAGGCTTGCCATCATCCGCCACGTGCTCACCGCCTTCGACTATCCCGGCAAGGACGGCGACGTGGTCGGCAAGCCCGACCCCCGGATCCTCGGCGGCCCCGAAATGCTCCGCCGCTGAAACAGAGCGCTCGCCTCCCGTGAACGATTTCTACTCTCTCCTTAAACAGTCGATCATCGATCGCGCCATCCGCGATGGCGGCGCCCGCGACGAGGTTTACGCGCAGGCCCGCAAGGCGATGATCCGGCAGTTGTGGGCCTACCAGCCGGCGCTGGCGCAGGACGACATCGATCGGCGCATCGAGGATTTCGACGCGACGGTAGAGCGTATCGAGGCGGAAGTGACGGTTGTGTTCGACGAGGACGAGGTCCCGCCGCTGCCCGATGACGACGGCCTCGCAGTCGGAACGGAGGATGGTCCGCCGGGGGACGAGCCTTACTACGGGAAGCGACCCTACCAGCCGATGCCGCTACGTGAAGGCGACGAGGACGTCTACGCGCGGACGGCCGGCGCCCCATCGACCGTCCGCGGCTACCGGCCGGCACCGGCGCCGCCGCACGCGGCCGATGACGAAACCGCGCCGCCCGAGAAGCCGCGGCGACGGTTCGGCGACCGGTGGTCACCAGACCCCGGCCTTCCCGGCCATGAGCGGCGGTCAGGCACCGGAATCGCCGGCTTCGGTCTCAGGCTGAGCGAGAAGGACAAGGTCCGTCTCCTCATCGGGACGATCGCGGCGCTCGCGCTGGTTCTCATCGGGTTCATCGTCTACGTCGCTTTGCCCGGCGGCGACGCCGGCGTGACGCTGCCGATCGACACCAATCGCGTGGTCAGCGACGCGGCGACGGCCCAGCGCAATGCCTCGGCCAATCTCGACGTCCAGCGCTCGTTCGTCGTCTTCGACGGCCACGACCCGACGATCTTCCGTTCGTCGCCCGAAAACCCGGTGCGTCTCGACAGCGACGCCGACGGCAGCTTCACGCGCATCTCGTCCTCGACGGACTCGGCCGGCACCAAGGTGGCGATCGGTCCGGGGGTCGCCGCCCTGCTCGCCGGCCACGATGTGCGCGTGATCGTGTCGGCCCGCGCGTCGAAAGACCGCGGCGCCGCCAATATGCGTTTCGCCTACCAGAGCGGGGTCGCCATCAGCCACTGGCAGACGGCCAACCTGCAAGGCGCCTACGTCGACGTCGCGCTGCTGTGGCGGGTGCCGACCCAGCGCACCAGCAGCGATGGCAACGATTATCTGATCATCGAGCCGGGTATTCCGGGCGACGCAACCGGCGCCGACATCCGTTCGATCCGCATCGATGTCCTGAAGCCCTCGTCGGGCTAGTCAGCCGCTTCTTCCACCTGCCCGTGGCTGGCGCGGGTCACAAACCGCCGAGATAGCCGCCGGCGCGCAGGCGCTCGATCACCGCGTCGGCCAGTTCCTCGGCGCTCGCCGCGGTGGTGTCGAGATGGATGTCGGCCGTGGCCGGCACCTCGTAGGGAGAATCGATGCCGGTGAAGTGCTGGATCTTGCCGGCGCGCGCCTTCTTGTAGAGCCCCTTGGGGTCGCGCGCTTCGGCGACGGCGAGCGGGGCATCGACGTAGACCTCGAAGAATTCCCCTTCGCCGACCAGCTCGCGCGCCAGGTTGCGCTCGGAGCGGAACGGCGAGATGAACGAGGTGAGCACGATCAGCCCGGCATCGACGAACAGCTTGGCGGTCTCGGCCACCCGGCGGATGTTCTCGACGCGGTCGGCATCGGTGAAGCCGAGGTCGCGGTTGAGGCCGTGGCGGACGTTGTCGCCGTCGAGCAGGTAGGTGTGGCGGCCGAGGCTGTGGAGCTTCTTCTCGACCAGGTTGGCGATGGTCGACTTGCCGGCGCCGGAGAGACCGGTGAACCACAGGATGCACGGCCGCTGGCCCTTGGCCCCGGCACGCACCTGCTTGTTGAGGTCGATGGCCTGCCAGTGGATGTTGGTGGCGCGGCGAAGGCCGAAGCGGATCATGCCATCGGCCACGGCGGCGCCGGAGGAGCGGTCGATCAGCACGAAAGAGCCGGTGACGCGATTGTCGTCGAACGGATCGAACGCGATCGGCTCGGCCAGCGACAGGTTGACGAAGCCCACCTGGTTCATTGCAAGCGTCTTGGCGGCGAGCGTCTTGGAGGTGTCAGCCTCGACGCGATGCTTGAGCTCGCTGACGGCGGCGCCGACCGTACGTTCGCCGACCCGCAGGAGATACGGCCGGCCGGGCAGCATCGGCTCATCGCCGAGCCAGGTGAGATGGGCGGCGATCTGGTCTGAAAGTTCCGGCCGCTGATCGGGCGGCGCCAGAAGGTCGCCGGGGACGACGTCGGCCGCAGGATCGAGGGTGAGGGTCACACCGTCGCCGGCGACCGCCTTTTCGCGCGCAATGCTGTCGAGGGTGATACCGACGACCGTCGCCGCTTCGCCGCTGCGCGCTACGACGACGCGGTCGCCCAAGCCGACGCTGCCGGAGGCGACGGTGCCGTCGATCCGGTTGCCGCGGTTGCGCTCGACCGGCAGGCGAAAAGCCGCGGTGGCCGCGTCGGCGGGCATGGGCTTGCGGTCGGCGGCAAGGACTGACGCGATGGCGTCGTCGGATTGGCGAACCATCAGGCGGGCCTCTCTTCCGCCGCGGGCAAATCAGTGCGTGGTCCTGGAGACATGGCGCGGACCCTAGCCGGAAGGGCGGGCGCCGCTCAAGCATGGAACGAACGGTTTGGCCGGTCAGCGTGAACGGCCTTTCGCCCCCGCGCGCGTTTCGCGGTATCGGTTTCCAGCTAATCGGGCAGCGGCTGCAGCCCGCCGGTAGCGATGAACCACGGGTTCCTGTAGGCCTCGCCGCCCACGGCGGCGGTCGGCCCGTAGGGAAGCGGTGTCCCCTCCAGGGTGACGACGCGGCCCCCGGCTGCCCTCAGGATAGCGTCGCCGGCGGCGGTGTCCCACTGCATGGTGGTGCCCATGCGCGGGTAGAGGTCGGCTTTGCCCTCGGCGACGGCGCAGAACTTGACCGACGAGCCACGATTGATGAGCTGGCCCACCTCGTAGCGCGCGATGAAGGCGTCGGTTTCCGGCGTGCGGTGGGAGCGGCTGGCGACGACGTCGACTGCCTCCTTCGGCGGCGGGCGCACCTGCATGGGGCTCCGCTCGCCGATGACGCCGTCCCGGACGACTGCGCGCCAGGCACCCTCCCCCATCACGCCGGCGAACAGCTTGCCGGAGGCGGGCAGGTAGATCACGCCGAGAACCGGGGCGCCTTCCCGAATGAGCCCGATGTTGACGGTGAAGTCATTGCCGCCGTTGACGAACTCGCGGGTGCCGTCGAGCGGATCGACCAGAAAGAACCGGTCGCCCACCACCGGGATGCGGCCGGCGGCGACAGACTCCTCGGCGATCACCGGTACGCCCGGCGCTATTTCCGCGAGCCGCTTCACGATCAGCGCCTCGGCGGCTCGGTCAGCCTCGGTGACCGGCGACCGATCCGCCTTGCGCTCGACGGAGAGCCCGCGGGCGCGTACGGCAAGAATGATCTCGCCCGCGGCGATTGCGGCAGCGGCGATCGGTTCGACGAGGCCGGCGTCGGTGATGTGGTCCGCGGTCAACGTCACGCCGCGCGTGCAGTCCGGATCGCTTTCAACTCGCCGGCAAGCTCCCGTTCGGCATGCCACAGGTCATATGACTCCTGCATGCGCAGCCACAGGTCCGGTCCGTTGCCGCAGAACTTCCCCAGTCGAAGGGCCATCGCCGGCGTAACCGATGCCTTTCCGGCAAGGATGCGATGAAGCGTCTGGCGGCTGATGCCGAGTGCATCGGCCGTCGCGACGACGCTCATGCCGAGTTCGGGCAGGACGTCCTCGCGCAGAACCTCGCCGGGATGGATCGGCTCGCGCCTTGGATCCCGTTTGGCAACATACTCGACCATCACACAAGCCTCCTTAGTGATACTGCTCGAAGTCGACGCGCCAGGCATCGCCCTCGTAAAACTCAAACGTCAGGCACCACGGGCCGTTTACGTGAACCGTGTAGCGAACCGGGCGAAACCCGCGCAATGAATGAAAGTCGAAACCTGGAATGTCCATGCTTTCCGGCGTCGAGGCCGCGTTCAATGCTTCCAGACGCCGCAGCAATCGGCGATGAAGTCGGGCGTCGATCCGGGACGTCCGGCCTTTCGCCCAGAAATCGGCGAGCGCCTTGTTCCGAAATGAGCGGATCACACTCGCACTGTAATGTTTCACGCGACATCTGACAATAGAAACGTTACGGACCGCGTCGGTTCCAGGCGCAAAAAGGCCCGCCGAAGCGGGCCCTGGAGGTCAGTTTCACGCGGTTGGCGGTCTCACGCCGCCATCAGCTGAGCCGGATCGGCGAAGTCGAGGTTGAGGCTCTCGGCAACGGCGCGATGGGTAATCCGGCCGTTGTGAACGTTGAGGCCGTTCCTGAGGTGCGGGTCGCGGGCGAGCGCGGCGAGGCCGTGATCCGCGAGCGCCAGCCCGAAGGGCAGCGTCGCGTGGGTGAGCGCGTGGCTTGAAGTGAGCGGCACCGCGCCCGGCATGTTGGCGACGCAGTAGTGGACGACGCCGTCGACAACGAATGTCGGGGCGTGGTGCGTGGTCGGGTGCGAGGTCTCGAAGCAGCCGCCCTGATCGATGGCGACGTCCACAAGGACGGCGCCGGGTTTCATGGTGGAAAGCTGCTTGCGCGTGACCAGTTTCGGCGCGGCGGCGCCGGGCACCAGCACGGCGCCGATGACGGCGTCGGCCGAGGCGATTTCCTCGGCAAGCGCATCGCGGGTCGAGAAGCGGGTGACGATACGGCCGGCGAAAAGCTCGTCCAATTCGGCCAGGCGCGGCAGCGAGCGATCAAGGACGGTCACCTGCGCGCCCAGGCCGACGGCGATCCGCGTCGCCTGCGTGCCGACGACACCGCCGCCGATGACCACGACCTTGCCGGGGGGAACGCCGGGGACGCCGCCGAGGAGCACACCACGGCCGCCATGGGGCTTCTCCAGCGCGGTCGCGGCCGCCTGGATCGACAGCCGGCCCGCCACCTCGCTCATCGGAGCGAGCAGCGGCAGGTGACCCCTGGCGTCGGTCACGGTCTCGTAGGCAACGGCGGTGACGCCGGAGGCCATGAGGCCGCGCGCCTGCGGGGCATCGGCGGCGAGATGCAGGTACGTGAAGAGGATCTGGCCGGGGCGGAGTTGCGTCCACTCCGACGGCTGCGGCTCCTTGACCTTGACCACCATGTCGGCGGCGAAGACCTCGCGGGCGGTCGGGGCGATTTCGGCGCCCGCCGCCCGATAGGCGTCGTCGCCGGCGGCGATGCCGGCGCCTGCGCCGGTTTCGACCACCACCTTGTGGCCGTGAGCGACGAACTCGCCGACGGCCGCCGGGGTGAGGCCCACACGGAACTCGTCCGGTTTGATTTCCCTGGGAACGCCGATCAGCATCAAAGTGCCTCCCTGTATCCGTGCATGATAACGCCGAATTGGTGCGCTTTCCGTGAATTCTCACCTATGAATCGGTTTCCGTTTGCACTATATATGCGCTGTTTTGCTTATTGGCGATGGAATTGTGCAAATGGATGGTTTCGACCGCAAGATCGTGGCGGCGCTTGCCGACGACGGCCGGCTGAGCGCGGTCGACCTCGCCGGCCGGGTTGGCCTGTCGCCGTCGGCGTGCTCGCGCCGGCTGCAGAGCCTCGAGGCAGAGGGCGTCATCCGCGGCTACCGGGCGCTGGTGGACCCGGCCGCCGCCGGCCTTGGGATCACGGCCTTCGTGGAGATCACGCTAGAGCGGCAGAACGACGATGCGCTGCGGGCCTTCGAGGCGGCGCTCGCCAGGTGCCCGAACGCCCTCTCCTGCCACCTGATGTCCGGGGCGAGCGACTACCTGGTGGAGATCGTCGCGCGCGACCTCGCCGATTTCGAGCACCTGCACGCGACCGTGCTCGGCCACCTGCCGGGGGTCGCCCGCATCGAATTCGAAGTTCGCGCTCCGCAAGGTAATCGACCGGCCGCTGATGCCGATCGGGTGAACGCCGCGCCCGCTAGTGCGTGCTGGGGAAGTGGTAGACGGCGCCCGCCTTGATCCCTTCCGGCCAACGCGACGTGATCGTCTTCAGCCGCGTGTAGAAGTGGACGCCCTCCGGCCCGTAGATGGCGTGGTCGCCGAAGAGCGAGCGCTTCCAGCCGCCGAAGGAATGATAGGCGACCGGCACAGGGATCGGCACGTTGATGCCGACCATGCCGACCTCGATCCGGTCGGCGAAGGAGCGCGCCGCGTCGCCGTCGCGGGTGAAAATGGCGGTGCCGTTGCCGAACTCGTGGTTGTTGATCAGCTTGACGGCGTGGTCGTACGTCGTCGCGCGCACCACCGACAGGACGGGCCCGAAGATCTCTTCCTTGTAGATGCGCATCTGATCGGTGACGCGATCGAACAGCGTACCGCCGACGAAGTAGCCGTTCTCATAGCCCTGAAGCTTGAAGCCGCGGCCATCGACCACCAGCTCGGCGCCTTCCTTGACGCCGAGGTCGATGTAACCGCTGACCTTGGCCAGATGCTCCTTGGTGACCAGCGGGCCCATCTCGGCTTCGCGGTCGGTCGCCGGGCCGATCTTCAGCGCGCGCACGCGCGGCGCCAGCGTCTCGACCAGTCTGTCGGCGGTCTCTTCACCGACGGGCACGGCGACCGAGATCGCCATGCAGCGCTCGCCGGCCGAGCCGTAGCCGGCGCCCATCAGCGCGTCGGCGGCCTTGTCCATGTCGGCGTCGGGCATGACCACCATGTGGTTCTTGGCGCCGCCCAGCGCCTGCACGCGCTTTCCGTTGTGGGTACCGGTCCGGTAGACGTACTCGGCGATCGGGGTCGACCCGACGAACGACACCGCCTTGATGTCGGGATGGGTGAGGATGGCGTCGACCACTTCCTTGTCGCCGTGGACAATGTTGAGGACGCCGTCGGGGAAGCCCGCCTCGCGGAAGAGCTCGTAGACGATCGACGAGACGCCGGGGTCCTTCTCCGACGGCTTCAGGACGAACGTGTTGCCGCAGGCGATCGCCACCGGATACATCCACATCGGCACCATCGCCGGGAAGTTGAACGGGGTGATGCCGGCGCAGACGCCAAGCGGCTGGCGGTCGGTGTGGGTGTCGATGGCCGGGCCGACGTGGCGGGAGAACTCACCCTTCAACAAGTGCGGAATGCCGCAGCAGAAATCGACGACCTCTATCCCCCGCTGGACCTCGCCGACGGCGTCGCCGTGGACCTTGCCGTGCTCGGCGGAGACCGCCTCGGCGAGCCGGTCAACGTTCTCGTCGAGCAGGCGCTTGAAGTTGAACATGTAGCGGGCGCGTTTGAGTGGCGGCATCTCGGCCCAGGCCGGCAGCGCCAACTTGGCGGCCGCCACGGCCGCGTCGAGTTCGGCAGCGGTCGACAGCGGCAGGATCGCGGTCTGCTCGCCGGTCGCCGGGTTGAAGACCGGCGCCGTACGCGGACTCGTGGAGCGCGCCGCTTCGCCGCCGATGATGTTGGATATGGTCCGCATGTCTTATGGTTCTCCGGATTCGCGGCCGTCGGAACAAACGTCTACGGCAGCTTCTTCAGGATGCCGGCGAGGATCTCAAACAGTTTGTCGATCTCCGCCTTCTGGATGATCAGCGGCGGCGAGAGGGCGATGATGTCGCCAGTGGTGCGGATCAGGAGGTTCTTTTCGAATGCCTCGATGAAAGCGGTGAAGGCGCGCTTCGTCGGTTCGCCCGCGATCGGCTCCAGTTCGACCGCGCCAACGAGGCCGCAGTTCCTCACGTCGATGACGTGCGGCAGACCTTTCAGCGCGTGGAGGGCATCGGCCCAGTAGTCGGCGAGCTCGGCACCGCGGGTGAGCAGCCCCTCCTCCTCGTAGGTGTCGAGCGTGCCGATGCCGGCGGCACTCGCCACCGGATTGCCCGAGTAGGTATAGCCGTGGAAGAACTCGATCATGTGCTCGGGGCCGTGCATGAAGGCGTCGTAGATCTCCTTCTTCACGAAAACCGCGCCCATCGGGATGGTGCCGTTGGTGACGCCCTTGGCAGTCAGCACGATGTCCGGCGTGACGCCGAAATAATCGACGGCGAACGGCGCGCCGAGGCGGCCGTACCCGGTGATGACTTCGTCGAAGATCAGAAGGATGCCGTGCTTGTCGCAGGTGGCGCGGAGCTTCTCCAGATAGCCCTTCGGCGGTATGAGCACGCCGGTGGAGCCGGCGACCGGTTCGACGATGACGGCGGCGATGGTGGAAGCGTCGTGAAGGCCGATCAGCCGCTCGAGATCGTCGGCAAGTTCGGCACCGTGCTCGGGCTGCCCGCGCGAGAAGGCATTGCGCGCGAGGTCGTGGGTGTGGCGCATGTGATCGACGCCGGGCACGAGCGGACCGAAGAGCTTGCGGTTGGGCCCGATGCCACCGACCGAGACGCCGCCGAAGTTGACGCCGTGGTAGCCGCGTTCGCGCGAGATCAGGCGGAAGCGGCTGCCCTGACCGATGGCGCGCTGATAGGCGAGCGCGATCTTGAGGCCGGTGTCGACCGACTCCGAACCGGAGTTGGTGAAGAAGACGTGGTCGATCCCCGGCGGCATATAGGTGACGAGCCGCGCGGCAAGCTCGAACACCTTCGGGTGCCCCATCTGGAACGCCGGGGCGTAGTCCATCTCCTTCGCCTGGTTGGCGATCGCCTCGACGATGCGGGGCCGCCCGTGGCCGGCGTTGCAGCACCACATGCCGGAGGTACCGTCGAGCACCTGCCGCCCGTCGACGGTGCGGTAGTACATGCCCTCGGCGCCGACGAAGAGGCGGGGCGCCTTCTTGAACTGCCGGTTCGCCGTGAACGGCATCCAGAAGGCTTCGAGGTTATTGGCGGACAACGCCCCAGCGGCCGCTTCACTCCGGGCCATGACCATTTTCTCCCATAGCCGTTCCTCGCTCGGCCGGTCCGGCCGGCGGTGGCGGCGGGCCACCTTTGGTCGAGGCTGGAAGCGGCGTGATTTTCGTGACCGGTCGGTCGGCGGACCCTAGACAGTTTGCCGGACCCGCTCAAGGGGTGTACGGCCGCGACGGTCACCAGGGCGCGGCTGCCGTGTTCTGATGCGGAAACGGCTCACTGGGCACTCCGGCCACCCCCAAGAACGCGCACAGCGGCGTCCATTGCTCGCCCCGCTCGAAGCAGATGTCGAGCAGTTTGCCAGGACGATCGGCGAAGTACGCACGAACGGCGGCGTTGTGCTCGCGGTACCGGCGGAGGAAGACTTCCGGGTCGGCATACGCATCGTACGAACCATAGATCAGGTAGTGCCCCACCCACCGGCGGCGGGCCATGTGCTTCTGCGCGCTCGCAAGCCAGGTGGCATCGTCACGTCGGGTCGTGAGGATGAACCTGGCATCGGGGAAGGCGCGATCGAGTTCGCGAAAGACAAGCGGCCAGGGAAAGTCGTCGAAAGCTTCGCCGTCGGCCGCGCTCCTCAGGATGGGAGCGACGTTTCCCTCGTGCCAGCGAGCCACGAGGCCGAGCTTCCAAGGATGGACCTTGTATCCAAGCCGGGTCAGTGCGCAGCGCAAACTCTTCGTGCCGGTCTTTTGCCAGCCAATCCCGAAGACCCTTGGCCTCTTGTCGAGAGTGTTTGTCATTCGCGCCGGTTGTTGCTGCGTGCGTCACCCCTGACGGACGTGCCCCCCCAACCCCGAACGTCAACGCGCTTGAGCAGTCATTTTGCGCGGCCGCTGCGACCAAATCGCTGATGGCCATCTTCGCGTCGCGCTCGATGCCGCGTCAATTGTCGAAGTCCGTTCGGCGGCCAAAAATCACCGACAAGCTGTCCTCGTTCTGGCACAGCTCAAAAAGTTATCCCCGCCTCCTGAACCGCCCCGATAATCGCACCCATCCTCGCCCGCGAAGGGGCGCGCTCTGGAGGCGTCTTGTGCGTGGGGCGGGGAGCGGCGCCTGCCGGTCCCGGGTCGCTCCGGGGCCGTCGGGAGGCCACGTACCCGCCGGCCCGGCACTACGACCGGGCTGCCGTATGGCCGCCAACCGGCCTCGGCTACCGGCGGCGGCGGTCAGCCCGGCCGGGCAGAGGGAGAAATCCCTTCACCTGCGGCCGTGGCGGTCAGGGCCGGAGGTCCGCCAGAACTCCGTGACCCGCCGCCGTTTGCCCAGAGCGGGTGCGCAGGGCCCGAAATCGTCGCGGCGGGCGCTGGTGAAGCGCCGCTACTCGGACTACCCGGACTGGCGTTCCATGAGCGCCCGCCACCCCTTCGCTCGGGCGAAGGGACCGAACAGGGGAAGGGACACCAAACCCCGGAGCGGAACCGCTCGCGGGAACGAAGAGGTGCGCCCGTGGCCTTGTCTCCGCTTTCCGGCAACCTCCCCTCGCGCGGCGGCCCGTTTTCTGACACGCTTCATTCCATGAAACGAGAACCGACATTCACCATCGGCGTCGAGGAGGAGTATCTCCTGGTCGACAAGGAGACGCGCGATCTGGTGCCCGACCCGCCGGCCGGGCTGATGCGGGATTGCGAGAAGGCGCTCGGCGACCACGTCAAGCCGGAGTTCCTGCGCTG
>CAWGVO010000014.1:0-13349 GCA_963826055.1 uncultured Alphaproteobacteria bacterium
CGGTCATGCGGCGACTTCGAACGGCTCGAGGCCGGAGAGACGGAGTCGCGGTTCGATTTCGGGGATGGTGCGCGGCGCCACGCCCTGGACCGCCTCGGCGATCGCATGGACGTGGTCGGGCGTCGTGCCGCAACAGCCACCGACGACGTTGACCAAGCCGGAACGGGCAAACTCGCCGAGCATGCCGGCCATCGCCTCCGGGCTCTCGTCGTATTCGCCGAATTCGTTGGGCAGGCCCGCGTTCGGATAGGCGCAGACGAACGTATCGGCGACCTTGCCGATCTCCTCGATGTGGGCGCGCATCTCCTTGGCACCGAGCGCGCAGTTGAGCCCGATGGTGAGCGGCTTTCCGTGGCGCACCGAATTCCAGAACGCCGCCGGCGTCTGGCCGGAGAGCGTGCGGCCGGAAAGGTCGGTGATCGTGCCGGAAATCATGACCGGCAGACGGACGCCCTTCTCGGCGAAGACTTCCTCCACCGCAACAATGCCCGCCTTGACGTTGAGGGTATCGAAGACGGTCTCGAACAGGATGATATCGGCGCCGCCGTCGATCAGGCCGCGCGCCGCCTCGCCGTAAGCTTCGACGAGATCGTCGAAGGAAACATTGCGAAAGCCCGGGTTGTTGACGTCCGGCGAGATGGACGCCGAGCGGTTGGTCGGCCCGATCGCGCCGGCGACGAAGCGCGGCCGGTCGGGCGTCTCCGCGGTGACGATATCGGCGGCCTCGCGGGCGAGCCGGGCGCCCTCCTTGTTCAACTCGTAGGCGAAATCCTCCAGGCCGTAGTCGGCCTGCGCGATGCGCGTCGAGGCGAAGGTATTCGAACTCTACGATGTCGGCGCCGGCGTGGAGATAATCGACGTGCATCTGGCGGATGGCGTCCGGCTGGGTGAGGATCAGGAGGTCGTTGTTGCCGCGCAGGTCCTGCGGCCAGTCCTTGAAGCGCTCGCCGCGGAAATCCGCCTCCGTGAACTTGCGCGCCTGGATCATGGTGCCCATGGCGCCGTCGAGCACCAGGATGCGCTTGGCGGCGGCGGCGCGCAGGCGGGTTTCGGCGTCAGGGTGCGTGATGCTCATGGCGATACTCATTCCCACGGGTTGACGAACACGGCGCCGGTGTCGGCGACGTCGCGGGTGTTGCGGGTGACCAGGGTGAGGTCGTGGACGATGGCCGTGGCGGCCAACAGCGTATCCACGACGGGGCGTGGGCGGGCCGCGGACAGCGACCCCAGATGTCGGCGGTGGCCCTGTCGACATCAAGAGTGCGCTCGGCATATTCCCGCTCGACCTCGGCGATCCATTCGTCGAATGCGCTCGGCATGACGCGGGTCGGAACGGCGCGTCATCTCAGCACCTTTGCGAAGCTCGCCCAGCGTCAGGACACTGACAAAGACCGTGCTGCCGGGGCGAGCGACTCCACGTAGGCGCGGACGGCGGCAGCGGCCGCCGGCGCCCCAGTCCGAGATGACGTTGGTGTCGATCAGATAGCCGGAGTCACTCAAGGTCGACGTCCCGTCCGGTGTCCTTGCTGCGTTCCAGATCGACGCCTCTAGGTCGGCCCGGTAATTCAGAAGGAAATCGACGAAATCCCGCTTCGGCGTCTTCTTCTCCGAGAGCGCCGCGTAGGCCTCCGCCGACAGCACGACGGCGCGCGGCTTTCCGTGGCGCGTGATGGTCTGGGGACCGTCGCGCTGGGCCAGTTCGATCACCTCGCTGAGGTGGGCTTTGGCTTCCTGAACCTGCCATGTCTTCATGGGAACCTCCGAATTCTGACCATTCTGACTATAAATATGACCAGACTGACCAGAATTCAACTCTCCTTCGCCTGAAGAAACTCCAGCCGGTTGCCGAAGGGATCGCGGGTATGGAAACGGCCGGGGCCGACCGACTGCTGGCGGCTGACTTCGTAGCCGGCGGCGGCGAGGCGCTCGGCGAGCCCGTCGACGTCGCTGACCAGGAAGCCGGGATGGGCGAACGCGCCGGCGGCGAAATCCGGATCGGGGCGGAAGTGTATCTCCTGCCCGCCGACCCGCACCCACAGGATCGCGCGCCCGGCGCCTTCGACCGGGCGCGGGATCTCCGCGAGGCCGAGAACGCCAACATAGAAGTCACGGCACGCCTGCTCGCTGCCGACCGGCACGGCGAGCTGGACATGGTCGATGGCCGAGATGACCGGGGCGTCACTCATGCGTCGGCCTCCGTGGCGGCGGCCCGCATGCCGAGCAGATGGCAGATGGCGTAGACGAGATCGGCGCGGTTCATGGTGGAGAAGTGGAAGTCGGACACGCCCCGATCGACCAGATCGAGCACCTGTTCGGACGCCACCGCGGCGGCGACCAGCTGGCGCGTGGCGGGATCGTCGTCGAGGCCCTCGAAGCGATGCGCGAGCCAGCCCGGCATGGACGCCCCGATCTTGCCCGCGAAACGGGAGACCGCCTTGAACGAATGGACGGGAATGATGCCGGGCACCACCGGCAGGTCGATGCCTGCGGCACGGACACGTTCGACGTAGGCCTCATAGAGGTCGTTGTCGAAAAAGAACTGGGTGATGATGCGATCGGCGCCGCCATCAACCTTGCGCTTGAGATTGTCGATCTCGACCGACCAGTCGGCGCTTTCCGGATGACGCTCGGGGTAGCCCGACACCGACACCTGCATCGCGGGATGGCGGCGCTTGATCCCGCCGACGAGATCGGCGGCGTAGGTATAGCCGCCCGGCGTCGGCTCGTAGGGGGTGCCGATGCCGTTAACCGGGTCGCCGCGGAGCGCCACGATGTGGCGCACGCCGATGGCCGCATAGGCGTCGACCACCGCGTCGATCTCGTCGCGGGTGGCGGCCACGCAGGTGAGATGCGCAGCGGGCTTCAGGGCGGTCTCGGCGAGGATGCGCTTGACCGTGGCGTGGGTGCGCTCGCGCGTCGAGCCGCCCGCCCCGTAGGTCACCGACACGAAAGATGGCGCCAGCGGCGCCAGACGCTCGATCGAGCGCCACAGCGTCTGCTCCATCTCCTCGGTCTTGGGCGGGAAGAACTCGAAGGACACGCGCAAGGCCGGATCGGCGCCGATTGTGCGGCTGGCGCGCGCCGAGGCGGCCGGAGATATCGGGGCGGCAGGGTTCATCACGCCACCTCCAGCGCGCCGGCGACCGCGATGCGCCGGTCCTTGGCGAGCCACAGCGAAACGGTCAGCTTGCCCTTCTCGCCGGGCGCCAGCGTCTTCACCGATTCCAGCGCCAGACCCGGACCCTCGATCCACTGGCGCATTGGTTCCGCCGCGAAACCCAGACGGCGGTGGGCGTGCTTCTCGCGCAGGAACTCAAGATCGTGCGGCGCGAAATCGACGATCAGCAGACGTCCGCCAGGCCGGAGCACCCGGGCCGCCTCGTTGATGGCGCGCTCCGGCTCGCCCAGGTAATGGAGCACCTGATGGATGGTGACTACGTCGAAGGTGTTGCGGGCGAACGGCAGGTTCTGGATATCGGCGAGGCGGACGTGGGCGCTGTTGACGCCGGCGCGATCGAGATTGGCGCGCGCGACCGCGAGCATGGCGCTCGACGTATCGACGCCCACGGCACGCGCATAGAGCGGCGCCAGCAGCTCGAGCATGCGGCCGGTGCCGGTGCCGAGGTCGAGCAGGCTGTCGAAGGGCCGCGTGCCGATGGCTTCGACGATCGCGGCCTCGACCGCCTTGTCGGCGATGTGCAGCGCGCGGATCGAATCCCACTCCCCGGCGTGCGCGGCGAAGTAGCGGCCCGCCGTCTCGGCGTGCTCGCGCTTGACCTCCACCAGCCGCTCGCGATCGCGCTGCAACACCGGGTCGGCGGCATCGACCAGCCCGAACAGGTCGTCGGCGAAGCGATGGGCGGAGGCCTCGTCGGACAGGCGGTAGAAGACCCAGGCGCCTTCCGGGTAGCGGTCGATCAGGCGGGC
This sequence comes from uncultured Alphaproteobacteria bacterium, assembly GCA_963826055.1. Taxonomy (GTDB): domain Bacteria; phylum Pseudomonadota; class Alphaproteobacteria; order Rhizobiales; family Kaistiaceae; genus JBBDMC01. The sequence goes on from CAWGVO010000014.1 coordinate 3,928, forward strand.
CTCCGCCAACAGCTTCAGATGGCGGGAGATGCGCGGCTGCGACTGGCCGAGGATGGCGGTCAGATCCTTGACCGTCAGCTCGGCGTGGCGGAGGAGGGTCAGAATCCGGAAACGGGTGACCTCCCCGGCCGCCTTCAGGGCGCCGATGACACTGTCCAGATTGAGGCTTTCGGTCGGGGCCATGCGTCGCCTCCGCTGCGAGATATAAAGATATCCTTATACCTTATGGCGCCGCATGGCAATCACGTATGAAGGGGCCGCCGGTCCAGCATCGCAAGAGCCTGATTCAGCAAAGGAAAAGGCCCGCCCCTGGGATCGGGACGGGCCCTTTGAGAACGGCGAGGATTGTGAAGCGGGCGCCTAGTGGTACCCGCCTTCGGCGGTCACCTTGCCTCGGAACGTCCAGAACACGAAGGCGAAGTAGGCGAGGATGATCGGCAGCATGATTACCGCTCCGATCAGCGTGAACACCTGGCTATCGGGCACGGCGGCGGTATCCCACACCGTCAGCGTCGGCGGCACCAGATAGGGGAACGTCGAGATGCCGAGCCCGAGGTAGGCGAGCAGGAACAGCCCGATCGTGCCGACGAACGGCGTGTACTCGCGATCCTTCTGGAGCCCCTGCCACACGTAGTAGGCGACCAGCAGGGTGAGGACCGGCACCAGCCACAGGAAGTAGATGTTGGGCGTCGCGAACCAGCGCTGCGAGATCCGCTCGATGCCGAGCGGCGTCCACAAGCTGACCGCCGCGATGAACGCGAGCACCACGATGAGAAGCACCTGCGCCTGCCGGCGCGCCCGCGCCCTGACGGCGCCCTCCGTCTTGGAGATGAGCCAGGTGGCGCCAAGCAGACCGTAGCCCACCACCAGCCCGACACCGGTGAGGATCGCGAACGGCGTCAGCCAGTCGAACGGGCCGCCGCCGAACTTGCCGTCGACCACGGTGATGCCCTGGATGAGCCCGCCGAGGACGACGCCCTGCGCGAAGGCGGCGACGATCGAACCGCCGGCAAACGCGAAGTCCCACATGGCGTGGTTGGGCTTGGCGACGTGGCGGAACTCGAACGACACGCCGCGCAGGATCAGCGACAGCAGCATGACGATTATCGGGATGTAGAACGCCGGCATGATCACCGCGTAGGCCTGCGGGAAGGCGACCCACAGACCACCGCCGCCGAGGATCAGCCACGTCTCGTTGCCGTCCCAGAAGGGCGCCACCGAGTTCATCATCTCGTCCCGCTCGCTCTCCTTCGAGGTGGTAGGGAACAGGATGCCGATGCCGAGGTCGAAGCCGTCGAGGATGACGTAGAGCACGACGCCGGTGGCGATCAGGATCGCCCAGATGACCGGCAGATAGAAGGTGAGGAAGTCCATCAGCCCTGCCCTCCCATGACTTCACGTCCGGCACCGCCGGCCGCCGAGATCGGCCGGCTGGCGACGCCCTCGACTTCGGCGCCTTCGCCGGTCGGGCCGCGGTTGATGAGCCGGTTCATGTAGTAGATGCCGGCGGCAAACACGATCCCGTAGACGATCAGGAAGAGCACCAGCGTCGTGGCGACGGCGGCGCCCGGCACCGGCGAGGCGGCGTCGAGCGTTCGCAGGATTCCCTGCACCAGCCACGGCTGTCGCCCGGTTTCGGCGACCGTCCACCCCGACAGGATGGCGATGAACCCGAACGGCCACGACAGCGCCGCGATGCGCAGGAACAGGCGGTCGTCCTCGAGCTTGCCCCGCCACCACTGGAACGCGCCCCACAGCGCCACCACGATCATGGCGAGGCCGATGCCGACCATGATGCGGAAGGCGAAGAACGGCCAGGCGATGTGCGGCCGGTCGGCGGGGGCGATCTGCTTCATGCCCTGGAACTTGCCGTCCAGCGAATGGGTGATGAGCAGGCTGCCAGCGCTCGGAATATCGATTGCGAAATCGTTGCGCTCCGCCTGGTCGTTGGGAATGGCGAAGAGCACGAACGGCACGTTCGTCTGATCGCTGTCCCAGTGCGCCTCGATCGCGGCGAGCTTGGCCGGCTGATACTTGGCGACGTCGAGCCCGTGCTGGTCGCCGATCAGAAGCTGCAGCGGCGCCAGCACCGCGGCGAGCGCGACGCCCATCTTGAGCATGGTGCGGGCATTGTCCTCGTACTTGCCGGCGAGCAGCAGCCGCGCGCCGACCGCCAGCACCACGAACGAGGTGGTCAGGTAGGCCGCCGTCACCATGTGGACGAAGCGCCACGGGAAGGTCGGGTTGAAGATCGCCGCCAGCCAGTCGGCCGGATAGGCGATGCCGTTGGTCAGTGTGTAGCCGGCCGGGTACTGCATCCACGAGTTGGCCGACAGGATCCAGAACGCCGAGCCCAGCGTGCCGACCGCTACGAGAATGGAGGAGGTCACGTGCAGCCACGGCGGCACGCGCTTCCAGCCGAACAGCATGATGCCGAGGAAGGTCGCCTCGAGGAAGAAGGCGGTCAGCACCTCGTAGCCGATCAGCGGGCCGACGACGTTGCCGACGACCATCGAGAAGCCGCTCCAGTTCGTGCCGAACTGGTAGGAGAGCGTCAGCCCGGACACCACGCCCATGGCGAACGACACCGCGAAGATGCGCGTCCAGAAACGCGCCAGTGTGCGGTAGCGCTCCTGGCCGCTGCGCCGCCACATCACCAGAAGTGTCGCGATATAGGCCGAAAGCCCGATCGTGAACGACGGAAAGACGATGTGGAAGCCGACGGTGAACGCGAACTGAAGTCGGGAGAGAAATACCGGATCCATGCGTCAGCCCTCATGATTCCATCGCCGAACGCGTGAAACCTTACCACGCACGCCGATTCGGCTGTGGTGCACCGCACAAACGGCGGGCCGGAAACGTTCCAACTTTGATCCCGATCAGGGCGCGGCGGATAGTGGACCTCGTGCCGCGATGGCAAAGAGTCGCGGGAAACCGAGCAACACGCGGCCGTCCGCCATGGGCGGGTACGCTGCGGCGATGCGCCGCCGATAATCGGCCAGGAATGCGCCCCGCTCGGCCTCGTCCAGGCGCGCCAGGAACGGCCTGAGGCCCGTGCTCTCGACCATCGCCACGATCGCCGCCGCGTCGGCGAGCGGGTGGTGATAGGTGGTGCGCCAGACATCGACGCGGGCAGCAAGCGGGGTGAGCCGGTCGTAGTAGGCCGCGACCGGCGGGATCGTCTCGCGCTGGATGGGCTCGGCGAACTTCGCCGCCCACGGCCCCTCCGCCGCGGTCTCGCGCATCAGCCGGTGCGATGGCTCGCCGAGATTGTCTGGCACCTGGATGGCGAGGACGCCGTTCGGCGCCAGCGCCCCCATCAGCCGGGCGAGCACCGCCAGATGATCTGGCACCCACTGGAAAAGCGCGTTGGCGAAGATCAGGTCGACCGGCCCCTCCGGCATCCAGGTCGCGGCATCCGCCGCGACGAAGCGCACCGAGGGCAGTCGCTTGCGCGCCGCGGCGAGCATCTCCGGCGATGTGTCGACGCCCACGATCGTCGCCCTGGGGAAGCGCGCCGCCAGCAACTCCGTCGAATTGCCCGGACCGCACCCGAGATCGACCACCCGGCTGCAGGCGAGCGGCACGGCGGCGAGCAGATCGCGCGCCGGGCGCGAGCGCTCGTCGGCGAATTTCAGGTACTGGGCCGGAGACCAGTCGCTCATGTCGGCGGGCGCGGCCGACGCACCGTGACATGCGCGCCGACGGCGACCCTGCCCGGCCGCTCGACCGAGGCGACGAGGCCGCGCTTGTGGCGGGCGACCTTGGGGAAGAGAAGGTCGAAGCCGTCGCGCCCGCTGTGTTCGCCAATCGCCGCCCCGGCGATCCGGCAAGGTGCGTTCTCCGCCTCGACCAGCAGCGTCGCGCCATCCGGGAAGAACAGGCGGGTGCCGCGCGGCGTCAGCGTCAGGTCGGAAAGGCTGGCGAGCACCAGATTGGCGCCGATCCACTGCGGCGCGATCTCGGCGATCTCCATCAGCGCCGCCACCTCGGCCAGCTCCTCGGCCGAGACGACGGTGATCTGTCGGTCGTTGCGGATCTCGGTGCCGCGCGGATGCCACGGCTCGCGCGAGCTGGCCTTGCGCGTCAGCCCGGCGTGGAAATCGCCGGGGATGCCGGTGAAGTCGACAGCGAGCGACTCGACCGGGCGCGAGACGAACGACCCGCCGTCGGCGATCAGGCAGGCAGCGACCGCAATCGTTGCCTCGACCTTCGCCCCTCCCCCGGAATCGGACCCCACTTCGTCGCGCATGGCTGGACTATAGCCGAGCGAATTCGCGCCGCCAGATGCGCGAGGGACTTGCGCGGCAAGGGGTGACGCGCCGCGACATTCGGGCGAGGATGAACGCCGGGCGGGACGTTCAGCCCCGTGTCATCTGGGAGACAAGCGACCGTCATAATCTGGCGGCCGCGGTGGGGGCTTGCGTTTCAACTTGGCAATCGAGCGAAGCGAGGCGGCAGCGAGCGGACCGAAGCGCGACCTCGTCCATGAGATCGCCGTCGGCGCCGTGGTCGGCCTGCTGGCGATCGTCCAGTCGATCGGCTTCGGCACGCTTCTCTATTCCGGCGCCCCCGCCTCGGTTGCCTCCATCGGCATCGGCACGGCGCTTCTGACCACGACCCTGCTGGCGCTGCTGATCCCCTTCGCCGGCTCCTATCGGGGCCTGATCGCCACCGCCCAGAGCGTTCCGGCCGCCGCCATGGCGGTCTCCGTCAGCGCCATTGCGGCGAGCCTCGCCGGACGGCCGCCCGAAACGCTGCTCGCCACCGTCGTCGTCACCGTCGCCGCGACGACCCTGGTCATCGGCGCCGGCGCCTGGCTGCTCGGCACCTTCCGCCTCAGCCGCTTCATCCGCTTCATTCCGTTCCCGGTCATCGGCGGCTTCCTCGCCGGGTCTGGCTGGCTGGTGTTCGTGGGCGGCATCGACGCCCTCGCCGGCGCCCACTTCGTGAGCACACCCATGGCGCTTCTCGCCGAGCCGACCATGGCCGGCCGGGTGGCCGCGGCGGGCGCGGTGCTCACCGCGATCTGGCTCATCCAGCGGCTCACCGGGTGGAAACTCGGCCTTCCCGCCGTCATCGCGGCGGCACTCGTCCTTTTCAATCTGGCGGTCTGGCTGACCGGGACGCCGCAGGCGGCGCTTCGCGACGGCCAGTGGCTGCTGGCCCTTCCCGACCGGCGCACGCTGTGGCCGCCGATCGCGCCCGGCGATCTTGCGGCGGTTGACTGGGGCGCCATCGCCGGGCAAATCCCGAGCCTGCTGACCGTCCCGGTGCTGACCTTCATCGCCGCGCTGATGAACGCCACCGGGGTCGAGCTCGAGGTGCGGCGCGACTTCGACCTCGACCGCGAACTGCGGGCGCTGGGAATCGGCAACCTGCTCGCCGGCCTCGGCGGTGGCATCCCCGGTTACGCCAACCTGTCCTTCTCTTCGCTGGTCGCCCGCCTCGGCGCCGCCCACGTCACCGCCGGAATCACCGTCGCGGCCTTCGCGGCCGCGGCAATCGTCCTGGGTCACGAGATCCTGTCGGTCATTCCGACGCCGCTGCTCGGCGCGGTCCTGATCTGGATCGGCGGCGGCCTCATCCGCCAGTGGCTCGTCCGGTCGTACACGCGGCTGGCGCGCGCCGAATATGCCGTCGTCGTCCTGATCTTCGCGATCATCGCGTTCGTAGGTTTCGCCTGGGGCATTCTCGTCGGCCTCATCGCCGCGGCGGTTCTGTTCGCCATCGAATACGGGCGCATCGACATCGTCCGCTACACGCTGACCGGGCGCGAATACCAGACCCGCGCCGACACCTCCGACGAACGTCTGGAGGCGCTGCGCGGCCACGGCGAGGCGATCCTGCTCTTCCGCCTTCAGGGCTTCCTGTTCTTCGGCACCGCCGACCGGTTGCGAAAGACCATCCAGGCCCGCATTGCCGCGCACACCGACACGCCGGTCCGCTTTCTGGTGATCGACTTCCACCGGGTGAGCGGGCTCGATTCCTCCGCCGTCATGTCGTTCATCCGCCTCGCCCAGCTTTCCGGCCCCGGCAACTTCACGATCGTTCTGTCCGGCATGTCGGATCAGGTGCAGACCGCCATGAACCGCGGCGGGCTCGACGCGGCCGGCGGCACCGTCCGCGTCGCGGCGACGTTCGAGGACGGCGTCGAGTGGTGCGAGGACCGGCTCCTTGCCGACGTCGCCCCGAAGCTCGCCGAGGCCCGCACCCGACCGGCGCGTGACATGCTGATCGACGTGGTCGGCGACGCGGAATTCGCCGAAGCGATGATGCCCTATTTCGAGCGCGTCGAGATCGACAAGGGCGAGGCGCTCATCGTGCAGGACCGGCCGTCCGACGACATCTTCTTCATCGAAGAGGGCCGCGCCGCGGTCGAGCTCACCAACGGCGCGCAGACGATCCGCCTCGCCACCCTCACCCACGGCGCCATCGTCGGCGAGGTGGCGTTCTATCTGGCGCGGCCGCGCTCCGCCTCCGTGGTCGCCGAGAGCGCGCTGGTCGCCTGGCGTTTCAGCCGCGCCAGTCTCGAACGGCTGGAGCGCGCCCGGCCGGAACTCGCCGCCCGCTTCCACGCCGGCATCTCGGCCATGCTCGCCGACCGGCTGACCATGACCAACCGGCTGGTGCGGCTGCTGGCGGACTGAGGTGCGATCGGGTCTTGGCCTCCATCGCGCGCGGCCAGGCCGGCGGAGCGTCGCAAGATAGATACAATTTTACGCAACTCCCTAACCCGGCGCACAGGCCCGCCATGGCAAAATTGCGGACCTCGGTTCGTGGGCGCAGCAGTCATGGCATTCGACATTCCCACCTTCGTGCTCATGGGCGCATTGTTCATGCTCCTGTGCGGCGGTCTGCTGATCTACGCCTACTTCTACTATCGCGATGCGCCGGCCGCCCTTTGGTGGGGCGTCTCCCAGGTCCTTCTCGCCGCCGGCGTGCTGTCCTCGCTGACCGGTGGCATCACCAACGCGGACTGGATCACCGCCACCGCGTTCGTCTTCTTCCTTGCATCCGCGGCAGCGCAGTGGCACGGCACGCGCCTTCTGACCGGCGCCACGCCGCACTTCCTTCTGGCGCTGCCCGGCCCGCTGCTGATGATCGCGGTGAACCTGCTGCCGGTGGGCGAGGCCCTGCCGGCGGCCCGCGGCATCACCGCGATGATCCTCAACCTCGCCTACTTCGGCGGCGCGCTATACGTGCTCCTGCGCCCGCCCGCCGGGCGGCTCACCGCCTACACGCCGCTCGCCTTCCTGTTCGTCGCGAACATCATCGCCATCGGCCTTGCCCCCTTCGGCGGGCTGGGCGCTCCCGAGGGCGGCCTGCCGCCGCTGGTGAGCCTTCTCGGGTTCCTTCACCTCGAGTCCCAGATCTTCGTGGTCGCCTCGACGTTCTTCGTCGTCTCCGCGTTGCGCGAACGCAACGAATTCGATCAGCGCCAGGCGGCCGGCACCGACGCGCTGACCGGGCTTGCCAACCGGCGCAGCTTCTTTGCGCTCAGCGAGACGGTGGCGGGCCGCGCCGCCGCGGACGGAATTCCGCTCAGCGCCATCCTGTTCGATCTCGACCACTTCAAGGACATCAACGACCGCTACGGCCACGCCATGGGCGACAGGGTCCTGCGCCTCTTCGCCGACGCGGCGCGCAAGCTGCTGCGCCCGGGCGACGTTCTCGGCCGCATCGGCGGCGAGGAATTCGCCGCGGTTCTCTGCGGCAGCGGGCCGGACGCCGCCTACATCATCGCGGAACGCATCCGCCGCGCCAATCAGGTCGCCGCCGAATTCGTCGACGGGCAACCGATCCACGCGACGCTTTCCGCCGGGGTCGCCACGGCGACCGCACCGACCACAGTCGACGCGCTGTTGAAGGACGCGGACGCCGCGCTCTACATCGCCAAACAGAACGGCCGCAACCGCGTCGAACGATCGGCCGACAGTCCCACGCCGACCTCGTCCCACGTCACCCGCGTGGCTTAAGTCACGCCACCGCCAGTCGCCGTCCGGAACGCTGCCGCAGGATCAGCACCTCGGCGACCGTCAGGTTGACCACCCAGCCGGCACCCATCATCAACGCGCGGCCCATGTCGTCGGGCGGACCGAAGGCAAGCATCGCCGGCAGCATGATCAGCGCCTGGGTGCCGGCGCCCATGCCGATCGCGTAGGCACGCCGCATCCACATCTGGTGGCCGGCGACGTTGCCAGCGCGGATGGCGGCGAAGCCGAACACCAGCGCCACCGCCATGCCCGAGCCGGCTGCGAGACGAAAGGCATGCAGCGCCGCGTTGTCCGCCGGCACGATGGCATAGTGGGTCGCCATCCACAGGCCGGACAACGCCGCCACCAGCCCGGCCGGAACCAGGATGCGGCCGGCGACGCGGTGCCACGTCGGCCGACGGCGGCGGAAGGCCGGCCAGAACTGGAACGCGCCGAGGAGGCTGTAGATCGTGACGCCGACGATGTGCAGGATCACCGGCAGCGGCGCGGCGAAGAAGCGCGCGTTGTCCGCCGTGACCGGCGCGCCGCCGGCGAGCATCATCAGGCGCACCATGCCGGCCGCAACCGGGATGAAGGCGAGCGCGACCAGCGACGCCGGGATCAGCCAATCGAACTGCGCCGCGCGTCTCACCGGACTTCTCCCTCGTAGGTGAAGACGTCCTCGAGCGGCACGCCGAACACCTTCGCGATGCGGAACGCCACTTCGAGGGACGGCGAATAGCGCCCCTGCTCGATCGCCACGATGGTCTGGCGCGTCACGCCGACCCGCTCGGCGAGCTGGGCTTGCGTCATCTCGTTTGCGTGGAACCTCAGCGTGCGGATCGTGTTGGCGATCTGCGGCTTGCCCTTGCCCATCGCCTCAGTTGACCCGGTAGTAGTAGAGCTGCGACAGCGCCGCGGCGGCGCCGGCGATCATGCCGCCGACGAACAGCGCATAGGCGGCAAGCGCCGGGTCGTAGCCGAGCGCCAGGACGAACAGCGTCACCAGGCCGCCGACCGACACGACGAAATAGCCGTTGCGCATGCTGCGCGCGTAAATCTGCTTGTCGCGCTCGTCGGCCTTCTCGTCCTTGAATTCCTTGCGGGTCACGATGCTGCCGACGATGGCCATGGCGATCGCGCCGGCGATGTTGAGAACAATCAGCGCCAGCCCGACCCACAGCAGCTTGGTCGCGACCGCCGCCACCGGCAGCGACGGCGTGCCGGCGGCGCTCGCGTCGAAGATCAGCCAGATCAGAACCAGCGCGTCGACCGCCAGCGTGACGACCGCGCTCCATTCCTTGAAGGACATCGTCGCTCTCCTTGGGTGTCCCGTTCAGGAGGCGAGATAGGCGACGGCGCGGATAGTGTCAAGTTTATTTGACACAAGATATGAAATATCAGACATACCGTCCGGTTTGCGCGACACGGACGGCGTCGGCACCA
>CAWGVO010000015.1:0-16624 GCA_963826055.1 uncultured Alphaproteobacteria bacterium
AGCCACGCACCGCCAGCCGCGCCGAGCGGTATTCGTTGACCACCATGTCGGTGAGCTCGGCGACGGAGGTCTCGCTCGTCGGTTTGTCGAAGGTGATGACGCCGCCCGCGATAAGATTGATGCGATCGCACACGTCGAAGATCTGGGCGTAGTTGTGGGCGATGATGATCATCGCGACCTCGCCGGATTCTTTCAGCCGCTGGATGAGGTCGAGGATCAGCGCCGACTCCTTGGCGCCCATCGCCGCCGTCGGCTCGTCGAGCAGCAGCACCCGCGCCTTCTGGTAGACCGAACGGGCGACCGCGATCGCCTGCCGCTGGCCGCCGGAGAGCGTGGCCACCTCAGCATCGACGGACGGGATGCCGACGCCCATGCGATCGAGGTAAGCCTCGGCCCGCCGCCGCATCTCCCGGTCGTCGAGGATGCCGAGGATGCCACCCCTGACCGGCTCGCGCTGCAGGAACATGTTGTGGAAGACGTTGAGCTGGTTGACCAGCGCGAGGTCCTGGTAGACCGCCTCGATGCCGAGCGAGCGCGCATGGCTGACCGAGCGAAGCTGGATCGGCTCACCGTCGAAATAAAGCCGGCCGGCGCTCGGCTGGTGATAGCCGGTGAAGATCTTCATCAGCGTCGATTTGCCGGCGCCGTTGTCGCCGAGCAGACCCAGCACCTCCCCGCGGTTGAGCGCGAGGTTGACGTCCTTCAGCGCCGTCACCTTGCCGAAGGTCTTGGCGATGTGCTCGGCGCGCAGCAGCGGCATGGAGTTGACCGCGGTATCCATCAGCCGCGCCCCTGATCGCGCAGGCGCATCAGGCGGACGTTGACCGCCATCGTCACCAGGATCGCGCCGCCGAGGATCATGTCGAAGGTGAAGGCGCTGACGCCCGACAGCGTGAAGCCATCCTTGAGGACGCCAAGGACCAGCGCCCCGAGGAACGCACCGATGATCGTGCCCGACCCGCCGGTGAGCAGCGTGCCGCCGATCACCGCCGCCGCGATCGCCGCGAACATGATCTGCGAACCGCCGGCAAGTGGATCGATCGAGCCGATGCGAAAGGCGTCGATGACTCCGGCGAGGCCGCCGAGCGTGCTGCACAGGACGAAGTTGCGCGCCTTGACGCTCCTCACCTTGACGCCGACCTCGGCCGCACCGATGAGGTTGCCGCCGCTGGCGATGGTGTGGAGACCGAAGCGTGTGCGCGTCAGCACGAACTGGAGAACCAGCGCCACCGCGGCCGCCCAAATGAGCCGCGACCATGCGGTGCCGCCCAGGGCGGCAGTGAACAACGGCCCGGCTTTCGGCTGAACCGGGAATCCGCCGGAGATCGTCAGCGTCAGGCCGTTGATCAGGAACATGGTGCCGAGCGTGGTGACGAAGGCCGGCACGTCGAGCAGGATGGTGATCGCCCCGTTGACCACGCCGACGAGGCCCGACGCGACGAGCGCCACGACGACGGCAAGCCACATCGGCAGTCCCGCCGCCGCGGAGAAGAACATGATAAAGGGGGCGAGCGCGTAGACCATGCCGACCGAGAGGTCGAGTTCGCCCGCCACCAGCACCATCGCCTCCCCTGCCGCGATGATCGCGGTGGTCGCCGTGTAGTCGACGAGGTTGGAGACGTTGGCGCGCGAGAGGAATGCCGCGTTGGTAGCCTGGAAATAGATCACCAGCAGCAGGCCGGCGGCGAAGATACTCACCTCGCGCCATCGCAGGATGACGTGGCCGACCCGGGCCAGCACGTGGCCGCGGGCTTCCGGCTCGCGCGCAGGGCGCGAGCCGGTCGAACCGTCGTAAACGGCCGGGTCGGCCCTCATCGCCGCACCTCAGGCCGCGATCGGCCCGCTACGGGTCAGGACCTTCTCGTCCGCCGAGTCGCCCTCGTAGCGGCTCTTGGTTGAGCGATAGGGGTCGACATTGTCCTTGGTGACGAACTTGAGGCCGGTGTTGATCTCGGACGGACCGGTAAGCCCGCCGGACAGCTTGAACGTCGCCATCTCCATCACCGTGTAGAAACCCTGCAGGTAGGGTTGCTGGTCGATGGTGAAGTCGAGATCGCCGCTGGCGATGCCGTCGAGCGTGTTGGGCAACAGGTCGAAGCCGCCCCCGTGCAGGCCCTGCTGTGCGAGGCCGTATTTCTTCATCGCTGCCGCAACCGCCATGGTGCTGCCGGCGTCGACCGCGAACATGCCTTTCAGGTCCTTGTGACCGACGTAGTAGGCATCGACCGCCGAAACTTCTTCGTTGACCGTGGGGCCGGTTGCGACCTCGTTGAGGGTTATGTTCTTGCCCGACGCCTGGATGGCGGCCTTGGCGCCGTCGAGGCGGGGCTGGATGTTCAGCTGGCCGGGCGTCGCGATAAAGCCGGCGACCGTCCCCTCGCCAACCAGGTTGGCGATCCGCTGGCCGAGCGCCTGGCCGGAGGCGTAGAGGTCCTGGCCGATGTAGGCGAGGCGATCGTTGCCCGTGGTGTCGGCGTTGTAGGAGAAGACCGGGATGCCGGCATCCATGGCGTTCTTCACCGGGGCGTTGAAAGCATTCTGGTCGACCAGCGACACAGCGATCGCGTCGGCCTTGGCGGCGACCGCGGCGTTGAGGGCGTTGACCATCTCCGAGGCGACTGACGTCTGCGAGCCGGTCCACTGCCATGTGCAGTTCAGGAGCGCGCACGCGTCGGCGATGCCGTACTGGGTCGGCACGAAGAACGGATTGGTCGTCACGTGGTTGACGAAGACGAACTTCCACTGAGGATGACTCGGCAGGCCGCCGGACGGCGTCGCCGCATCGGCAAAGCGCGAACCGAAGGCGCTGAGCGCTAGCGCCGCGGCGCCCGATCCGACGGCGCCGCGAAATAGCGTGCGCCGCGATACGCCATGGCTGTCGATCAGCGATTGGCGATCTGAAGTGATTTCTGCTGGCATGATGAAGCTCCTTCCCGGATGTTTTGCCCGACATTGCTGGGCGCACGCCGGGCAGCTTGGTTTCATGTCGCCCAAGCAGCGCGACGATCCGACAGGGTCTCGCGGAGCCGATTGCCTCATCCAACTAGAGCGGGCGATGCCGATCGAAAGCCGACGAGGTTGGGACGATTCGCCACAGCGCGCGGCCCACACACCGGCGAATGTGCCCTGCGGCAATCGTGACCAAAGATTCATGGTCCGGACAGGCCGTCGTAAGGGCCGATCCCCACTTATGGCGGGCAACGAAACTCCGCAGGGGGCTCCCTCGAAAAAGGAGGCCATGACCATGAGCCACACCGATACAACTTCTCCAACGCCGCGCACCTCCCTCGCCCGGCGCCGTCTCGTGCTCCTCGCTTCGGCGGCCGCCATTGCCGTTGGCGCCTTCGCCGTCGGTGCCGGATACCGCCCGCCGGCCCTGCCGATCGCGCCGGCCCACGCGGCGCCGCTCAGCGACACCGCGCCGTTGACCACCGCGGCACAGCAGCCGGGCAGCCTCGCCGACCTCGTCGCCAAGGTCGAACCGGCCGTCTTCTCGGTCAAGGTCGAGATGCAGCAGCCGGTCGCCTACAACGGCAACGGTCCGCAGGGTGGACTGAACGGCCCCTTCTCCCAGGGTCCCAACCAGTTCTTCTTCCAGTTCGGTCAGCCCGGCATGCCGGGGCTACCTAACATGCCGCAGCAGCGGCAGATGATGGTGGGTGAGGGCGCCGGCTTCTTCATCTCGGCCGACGGCTACGCCGTAACCGCGAACCACGTGGTCGACCACGCCCAGTCGGTCCAGATCACCACCGGCGATGGGCAGACCTACAAGGCGCGCATCATCGGCACCGACCCCGGCACCGACCTCGCCGTGATCAAGGTCGACGCCAACAAGACCTTCCCTTACGTGAAGTTCGCCGACCAGCAGCCGCGCGTCGGCGACTGGGTGGTGGCGATCGGTAACCCGTTCGGCCTCGGCAACACCGCCACGGCCGGCATCGTCTCGGCGCTCGCCCGCGACATCGGCACCAGCACCTACGACAACTTCCTGCAGATCGACGCGCCCATCAACCAGGGCAACTCCGGCGGTCCGACGTTCAACATGCAGGGTGAGGTGGTCGGCATCAACGACGCCATCTTCACGCCGTCGGGCGGTTCGGTCGGCATCGGCTTCGACGTCCCCGCCGACACAGCCAAGACCATCACCGCCGAGCTGGAAAAATCCGGCCAGGTGACCCGCGCATGGCTGGGAATACAGGTCCAGGATGTCACCCAGACAATCGCCGACAGCCTCGGCCTGAAGAACGCCGAGGGTGCCCTGGTGGCCCAACCTGAGACCGGCGGTCCCGCGGCCGGCGCCGGTGTCCAGGCTGGTGACGTCATCACCGCCGTCAACGGCACCACAGTGAAGGACGCCCGCGGTCTCGCCCAGGAGATTGCGACACTTCAGCCCGGCACTTCGGTGAAGGTCGACATCCTGCGGCACGGTTCGCCGCAGACCATCACGCTGACCCTCGGCACCATGCCGAAGCAGCAACAGACTCCGCCGGCCTGACCCCTCCGGCCGGCCCCGCGAGGCGTCGTGGCTCTCCCCCCCGGCCACGGCGCCTCTTTCTTTTTTGGTCCGCGTCGCCCTAAGAAGGGCGATGATCGCGAACCGCCCCGACAAAGCGACCGAAGCGCTGACCAGTCGCCTGATGGCACTGAGGACGGCGCTGGCCGACAACAATCTCTCCGGCTTCATCGTCCCTCACGCCGACGAGCACCAGAGCGAATATCTCCCGCCCGCAGCCGAGCGGCTGGCGTGGCTGACCGGCTTCACCGGCTCGGCCGGCACCGCGATCGTGCTCGCCGACGCGGCAGCCATCTTCGTCGACGGCCGCTACACCCTGCAGGTGCGGCAGCAGGTGGACACGGCCGCGCTGACGCCGGAATTGGTTACCGACAATCCACCGAGCCGATGGCTGGCGGCGCGCCTCAAAGCCGGCGACCGCATCGGCTACGACCCCTGGCTCATCACCATGGCCGGCGCGCGCCGCTTCGCCGAGACCTGCCGCGCGGCCGACGCCGAACTGGTCGCGGTCGAGGAAAACCCGATCGATAAACTGTGGCGCGATCGCCCGGCGCCGCCGCTTGGCGCCGTCTCGCTGCATCCGCTCGAATTCGCCGGCGAGGCCGCGGCCGACAAGATCGCCCGGCTGCAGGAGACGATCGCCGGGAAGAAGGCCGACGCCGCGGTCCTCGTTCAAGCCGATTTAATCGCGTGGACGCTCAACGTGCGTGGCGACGACATTGCCCACAACCCAGCGCCGCTAGCCTTCGCCATATTGCCGGCGAACGGTCAGCCGACCCTGTTCATCGATGGCCGCAAGCTCTCCAACACGGTGCGCGCCGCCCTCGCCGACCTTGCCGGAATCGAGGAAGCGGCGGCGCTGGTTGAGCAACTGCGGACCCTTGGCGACTCCGGCGCGCGTGTGCTCCTCGACCCGCAGACGACCCCGGAAGCGATCGCGGAGGCGATCCGCGCGGCGGGCGGCACCATCGTGGAGGGCAGCGACCCGACGAGCTTGCCCAAGGCGAAGAAGAACGCGACCGAACTTGCCGGCGCCCACCGCGCCCACGCGCGCGACGGCGCCGCGATCACCCGCTTCCTCGCCTGGCTGGACCGGGCAGCGCCGGCGGGCGACATCGACGAGATCGCCGCCGCCGACAAACTCGCCGCGTTCCGCGCCGAGACTGCCCGCCGCGACGGCTCCGAGCTGATCGACCTCTCCTTCGACACCATCTCCGGCGCCGGCCCCAACGGCGCCATCGTCCACTACCGGGTGACACCGGCGACGGCGCGGACACTCGCGCCGAACACGCTCTACCTCACCGACTCCGGTGCCCAATACCGCGACGGCACCACCGACATCACCCGCACCGTCGCCAGTCGGCACGCCGACGGCGGAGATGCGCGACCGCTTCACCCGCGTTCTCAAGGGGCATATCGCCATCGCCACCGCAATGTTTCCGGTCGGCACCACCGGCGCCCAGCTCGACACGCTGGCCCGCACCCCGCTGTGGCGGGCCGGCCTCGACTACGACCACGGCACCGGCCACGGCATCGGCTCGTTCCTGTCGGTCCACGAGGGACCGGCGCGCATCTCCAAGCTCGGCACCGTGGCGCTGGAGACGGGCATGATCCTCTCCAACGAGCCCGGCTACTACAAGGCCGGCGAATACGGCATCCGCATCGAGAACCTGGTGGTGGTGACGCCGCCGGCAAAGGTCGCCGGCGGCGAGCGCGACCTCCACGCCTTCGAGACGCTGACGCTCGCGCCGATCGACCGCCGTCTGATCGATACGTCGCTGATGACGGCGGAGGAAATCGCCTGGCTCGACGCCTACCACGCCGCGGATCGCGCCGGCGATCGGGCATCTGCTCGACGACAAGGAGCGGGCGTGGTTGACAGCGGCGACCCTGCCGTTGTGAACAGGAGCGTGATGGCGCCACCGCGCCCATGAGACGATAACAGGGGAATACGATGCCTGCGGGAGACAAGCTCGAAACCGCCAAGCTCGGCCGCACCGGGTTGGCCGTGTCGAAGATATGCTTCGGCACGTCGGCGCTCGGCAGCATGCCCGACACCTACGGCTACGCCGTCGAGGAAGAGCAGGCGCGCCAGACGATCCGCGCCATCTTCGACGGCCCGGCGAATTTCCTCGACACGGCCCGCATCTACGGGGCCGGGCGCAGCGAGGAACGCATCGGTGACGTCATTCGCGAGCGCGGCGGGCTACCCGCCGGTTTCGTCATCTCGACCAAGCTCGACCGCGACCCGCAGACTAACCGCTTCGATGGCGCCCAGGCGCGCCGCTCACTGGAGGAAAGCCTTGCCGCGCTCGGCCTCGACCACCTCCAGCTCATCCATCTGCACGACCCCGAGTACGCCGCCTCGCTTGACGAGATCACCGCGCCTGGCGGGGCGCTCACCGCCTTGTTCAAAATGAAAGAGGACGGGCTCGTCGACGCAGTGGGCCTCGCCGCCGGCAACGTCGACTTCATGATGCCGCTGTTGCAGGACTGGGACTTCGATGCCCTGATCAGCCACAACCGCTTCACCCTCGCCAACCGCAACGCCGAACCGATGATCGATTTTGCCATCGGCAAGGGCATCGCCGTCCTCAACGCAGCGCCCTACGCCTCCGGCGTGCTCGCCAAGGGATCGCAGGTGTACGCCCGCTACGCCTACCAGGAGGCGACGCCGGAAATGCTCGATCCCATCCGCCGGATCGAGGCGATCTGCGCCAGGCACAACATACCGACCGGCGCAGCAGCATTGCAGTTTTCGCTGCGCGACCCGCGCATAACGTCGACCATCTGCGGCGTCACCCGGCCGGAACGGATCGAGCAGACGCTGGCATGGGCGAACTGGCCGATCGGCGAGGACGTGTGGGCGGAGCTGACGGCACTCCCCTACGAGCGCGGCGACCCGGAGGCGACGCGCGACTACAAGCCGGGGTGAGATTAGCTGCCGTCCCAGGCGGCGAGCGACTCAGGGGAACGCCTGCCAGCTGCCATCCGAAGAGCGCCAGACCTTGCCTTCCGCCGCGAGCTTGATGAGGTGCGCCTCGACGTTGCGGCGGGCGGCCCGCGCCAGCCACGGGTCGCTCTTGCGGTACAGCCGCTCGGCCAGATCCTCGATCGACCCGCGTCCGGCCCTCACCGCAGCCAGGATCTGCTGTTCGCGAAGCAGCCGGTTGTCGAGCAAGCGCGAGACGTAAGGCGCAGGATCCGACATCGGCGGTCCGTGACCGGGGAGATAGAGCCGATCGTTCCGGTCGATCAATCTCTGCAATTGCCGCACGTAGTCCGCCATGTCGCCGTCGGGCGGCGAAACGATGCTGCTGTTCCAAGTCATGGCGTGATCGCCGGTGAACACCAGACCGTCGTCGCGGGCGAGGCAGACATGATCGCTGGCGTGACCGGGCGTGTGCAGGACTTCGTAGTCCGCCACGTGGTCGCCGTCGTCCAGCAGCACGTCGGGGACAAACGTGTCGTCGGCGAACCGCCGGAAAGCGTAAACCGGCACGCCGGTTACCGCCTTCAACCGCGGCACCAGACCGAAATGGTCGCTGTGGTGATGGGAGACGACGATACCGGCCAGTTTGGCGCCGGCGATTCTGAGGATCAGGTTCAAGTGATCCTCGTCCTGCCCCGGACCCGGATCGAGCACGAACATCCCTTCGGAGGTTGTCAGAAAATAGGTGTTGGTGCCGTGATAGGTCATCTTGCTGGGGTTGGCGGCGACCGCCCGCCACACATCCAGCCCAACCTGCACTATTTCTCCGCGCACCGGTTCCGGCTCGTAAAGGAAGCGCAGAGGCTCGGGTCTGGATCGGAAACGGTCGTTACCGTCGCTCATGCGCCACCCACCAGATCGAACCAGCCGTCCTCATCGATGACGGTGACACCGTGCTTCTGGGCGTCCTTCAGCTTGGAGCCGGCGCCGGGGCCCGCGACCACCAGGTCGGTCTTCTTCGACACCGAGCCGGAGACGTGGGCGCCGAGCCGCTCGGCCATGGCCTTCGCCTCGTCGCGGGTCATGCGCTCCAGCGAACCGGTGAACACCACCGTCTTGCCGGCAACCGGCGACGACGCCGCCACCCGCTCGGCGTCGGTGACCTTCACCTGCTCGACCAGCTTGTCGACAAGCTGACGGTTGTGCGGCTCGCCGAAGTAGCGCGCCACGGCATCAACTACCGTTTCCCCGATCTGGTCGATGGCATCCATCTCCTCGCGCGCCGCCTCGTCGCCCTCGGTGATCTTTTCCGCCGCCGCGTGGAAAGCATTCCATGAACCGTAGGCGCGGGCGAGCACCTTCGCCGTCGTCTCCCCGACGTGACGGATGCCGAGGGCATTGAGGAAGCGGTCGAGCGGGATGGTGCGCCGCGACTCGATGGCCGCGAACAGGTTCCGGACGGACACGTCGCCGAACCCCTCCCGCTCCCTCAGGATATGGCCCTGCTGGGCGTCGCGCCGGGCGAGCGTGAAGACATCGGCCGGCGTGCGCACCGAAAGATGCTTGTCCTCGTAGAAGTACTCGATCTGCTTTTCGCCGAGCCCCTCGATGTCGAAGGCGGCGCGCGAAACGAAGTGGCGCAGGTGCTCCTTGCGCTGGAAGGGACAGGCGAACTCGCCCGAACAACGCCGCACGATCCCCTCCCCGCCCGTCGCCGTCTCCTCACGCACCACGTCGGTTCTGAGCGGACACGGGCAGACCTTCGGGAAATCGAACGGCGTGGCGTTTGCCGGTCGCTGCGTCAGGTCCACGTCGAGCACCTGCGGGATGACGTCGCCGGCCCGCTGCACCGTCACCGTGTCGCCGACGCGGATATCGACGACGTTGCCGTCCTTGTCGGTGCGCAGCGGCTGCCCGTCGCGACCGAAGCCGCGGATATAGTCCTCGTTGTGCAACGTGGCGTTCTCGACCACGACACCGCCGACCGTCACCGGCTTCAGCCGCGCCACCGGCGTCAGCGCGCCGGTGCGACCGACCTGGATGTCGATCGCGTCGAGCACGGTGGTCGCCTTCTCGGCCGGGAACTTGTGGGCGATCGCCCAGCGCGGGGACCGGGTGCGGAAGCCGAGGCGTCCCTGCAAGGCAAGCGAATCGACCTTGTAGACGACGCCGTCGATGTCGTAGTCGAGGCGCGAACGCTGGCGCTCGATCTCGCGATAGACGGCGAGCGCCTCGTCAATGGTGGTGCAGCGGCGCATCAGCGGGTTGATCGGGAATCCCCATTCACCGAACGTCGCCACCATGCCCATCTGGGTGTCGGCCGGCATGCGGCTCATCTCGCCCCAGGCGTAGGCGAAGAAGCGAAGCGGCCGCGACGCGGTGACCTCCGCGTCCTTCTGGCGGAGCGAGCCGGCGGCCGTGTTGCGCGGGTTGACGTAGAGCGGCTTGCCGGCCTTCGCCTGGGCGGCGTTGAGTTTGGCGAAATCAGCCTTGCCGAGATAAATCTCGCCGCGCACCTCGACCACCTCCGGCACGCCCTTCGGCAGCTTTTCGGGGATGTCGCGGATGGTGCGCACGTTGGCTGTCACGTCCTCGCCGGTGACGCCATCGCCGCGGGTGGCGCCAAGCGCGAGCTGGCCGGCCTCGTAACGCAGCGACATCGACAGCCCGTCGATCTTGGGCTCGGCCGTGAGCTTGATCGGATCGTCCTCGGGCCGGCCGAGGAACCGGTACATCTGCTTGAGAAAGTCGCGGACGTCGTCCGCGTCGAAGGCGTTCTCGAGCGACAGCATCGGCACCGCGTGGCGCACCTCGGCGAACTTCGCTGTCGGCGCCGCACCCACCCGCTCGCTCGGACTGTCGGAACGCTTGAGGTCGGGGAAGCGGGCCTCGATCGCCGCGTTGCGCTGACGCAGTGCGTCATAGGCAGCGTCCGAGATGGACGGCCGGTCTTCCTGGTAGTAGCGCCGATCGGCCGCGGCGATCTCGCGCGCAAGCCGGGCAAGCTCGGCCTTCGCATCCGCCGCCGTCAGGTCGTCGACCGATTTGGGCGCCTTGCCGCCCTTTCCGGATTTCGCCACCGCCTGATCGCTCCCACTGCCGGCAGAGATGTGCCCGACGCCGCCCGAAGCGGCAAGACCCGCCGATGGCTCATGCACCGCCGGGTGTGCGCACCAGCGAGACGGCAAGACCGACCGCGAACACGAGCGCACCGACCAGATAGGCGATGCCGGGAACGTGGGCCGGCGCGCTGGCGCTGATGAAATACGCGAAGAGGCCGCCGGAAACCGGCGAGGCGGCGACGCCACTTGCCGTGCGCGTGCTGGAAATGGCGCCCTGCAGGATGCCCTGCTCGCCCGCCGGCACCGCGCGGGTGACCAGCGCCTGAACCGCCGGTCCCGTCAGCCCCCAGCCGAGCACGTAAGGGACGGCGATGGCGTAGATCATCCACGGCCGGACGGCGAAGGCGAGCGCCGCCATCGACACGGCCGCAATCGCGATGCCGAGGTTGATGGTCAGCCGTTCGCCCAATGCCGGCACCACCACGCGCACCAGCCCGCCTTGGACGATCGCCGCCATCAGGCCGACGAAGGCGAGCGAAGCGCCGACCTCGGCGGCACCCCAGTTGAACCGGTAGGCGGTGTAGAGCACCCAGTTTGCCTCAAGCATGCGCTCACCGAGCTGGACGAGCGCCAGCACCGAGATGAGGGCAAACACGCTCGGGTAACGGGCGACCTTGAGGAAGGCGCCGAGCGGATTGGCCTCCCGCAAGGAGAACGCGCGACGGTGTTCCGGCGCCAGCGACTCGCCGAGCTGGAACCAGGCGAAAACAAGCGCCACCACCCCCATCGCCGAGGCGGCGAAGAACGGCACCCGCGAACCGTACGCGCCGAGGAGGCCGCCGATCAGCGGGCCGGCGATGTAGCCGACACCGAACGCCACCCCGATCAGCCCGAAGTTCTGCGCCCGCCGCTCCGGCGGCGTGATGTCAGCGATGTAGGCGGTAGCGGTGGCAATGGAGGCGCCCATGGCGCCGCCGATGATGCGCGCCACCACTACCCAGCCGATGGTCGGCGCCAGCGCCAGCAGCAGATAGTCGAGCGAAAGGCCAACGAGCGAGATGAGAATGATCGGCCGGCGCCCGAAGCGGTCCGAGAGCGCCCCCATCGCCGGACCGAGGATGAACTGCATCAGCGAATAGAGCGCGATCAGCCAGCCGTAGATCGCCGAGGCGGTACCGACCTCGCCGCCGGTAAGCTCCCGCACCAGGATTGGCACGACCGGCAGCATGAGGCCGAGGCCAAGCACGTTGAATGCGATGACGACAAAAAGGACGGCGAGCCGCGCCCGCTGAGGCATTGACTATCTCCCCAAGCGGGCGGCTCAGGCCGCTCCGACGATCAGCCGCTCGGCGGCGGCGCGAGCTTCCTCGGTGATGGTGGCGCCGGCAAGCATGCGGGCGATCTCCTCGCGGCGGGTGCCGGTGTCGAGCGGCACGATGCCGGTGGTGACGCGCTTGCCGCCACCGGTGAGTTCCTTGGCGACGAGGAGATGAGCGTCGGCCCGCGCCGCAACCTGGGGCGCATGGGTCACCGCCAGCACCTGAACCCGATCGGCCAGGCCGGCGAGCCGCGCCCCGATGGCGTCGGCGACGGCGCCGCCGACGGCGGTATCGATTTCATCGAAGACGAGGGTCGGCGCCGAGCCGCGCTCGGCAAGCGCCACCTTCAGCGCCAGCAGGAAGCGCGCAAGCTCGCCGCCGGAAGCGACCTTCATCAGCGGGCCGGCGGCGGTGCCGGGGTTAGTGCGCACGTGAAAGGCGACATCGTCGATGCCGGTCTCCGAGGCCCGCCCGGAGTCGGTTTCGACCACGACGATGAACGCCGCCCGCTCAAGCTTCAGTGCCGGCAGCTCGGCAGTGACCGCCACCTCCAGCCGCTTGGCCGCGGCCTTGCGCCGCCGCGACAGGGCGACCGCCTTCGCGTCGTAGGCCGACTTCGCGGATGCGGCCCGCTTCTGCAACTCGGCAAGGTGCTCCTCGCCCGATTCCAGCGCCGCGAGGTCGGCGGCCATGCGCTCGGCCAGCGCCGGTAGATCGGCGACAGTAACGGCGTGCTTGCGCGCCGCTGCGCGGAGCGCGAACAGGCGTTCCTCGGCGCGCTCCAGCTCGTTGGGGTCGAAGCGAGTCGCGGCGAGCGCGCCGGCAAGTGCCCTCTCCGCGTCCTCGAGCGCCGTCAGCGCGCGATCGAGCGCCGCGACCGCCCCGTCGAGCAGGCCGCCCGCCTCCGGCGCCTTGCGCTCCAGCCGGCGCACCAGACTCGCGAGCGACGGCACCGGCGAGGCATCGCCAGCAACAGTCTCGTGCGCCTCGGTGACCTCGCCGGCGAGCTTCTCGGCCCGCATAAGGTGCTGCCGGCGGTCGGCGAGCGCCTGCTCCTCGTCCGGCGCCGGCGCCAGCGCCGTCAGTTCCTCGGCCGCCGCCTTGAGGTAAGCCGCCTCGGCCCGGGCGGCGGCGATCCTGGCGGCGAGCGCTGCCACCGCCGTCTCCGCCTCGCGCCAGGCGCCATGGGCCGCGGCTACCGCGGCACGCTCTCCATCGAGGCCACCGAAGGCATCGAGCAACGCCCGGTGGACGCCCGGTTCGACCATGGCGCGGTCGTCGTGCTGGCCGTGAATTTCGACCAGAGCGGCGCCGACCTGGCGCAGAAAACCCACCGACACCGGCTGGTCATTGACGAAGGCACGGCTGCGCCCGTCGGCGCCCTGAACCCGTCTGAGGATGAGGTCGCCGTCGCTGTCGATACCGCTGGCGGTAAGCATGACACGCGCCGCGTGGCCGGCCGCGACGTCGAAGGAGGCGGTGACATCGCCCTGCTCGGCGCCGGCGCGCACCAGCGCCGCATCGCCCCGCGCACCGAGCGCCAGCGACAACGCATCGAGAAGGATCGATTTGCCGGCCCCGGTCTCGCCCGTGAGCACCGTCATGCCGGAAGAGAAGTCGATGCTTAGCCGATCGATGATGACGATGTCCCGGATGGCGAGAGCGGCGAGCATGGGTTGGAAATTGCGGGCTCCTCTTCAGCCCGTCTTGTGGCCGCTGAACACCCTGCTGATCCACGAACCCTTGTTCTCGCTCGGCTCGAGACCGCCCGTCTGCAGCAGGCTGTAAGCGTCCTGGTACCACTTGCTGTCCGGGAAGTTGTGGCCGAGCACGGCCGCCGCCGTCTGTGCCTCGGAATTCAGCCCGAGGCTGTAGTACGCCTCGGTCAGCCGCTCGAGCGCCTCCTCGACGTGGCGAGTGGTCTGGAAATTGGTGACGACGTTGCGGAAGCGGTTGATCGCCGCCAGATACTGACGCTGCTCAAGATAGTAGCGGCCGATCTGCATTTCCTTGCCGGCTAGCTGGTCGCGCGCGACGATCAGCTTCTGCTGCGAATCCGGCACGTATTCGGAATCGGGGTAGTGCGTGACGATATCCTGGAATGCCGCGATCGCCTTGCGGGTCTGATCCTGATCGCGGGTCACGTCGGGGATCTGTTTGAAGTAGGAAGAGCCGATCAGGTATTGGGCATACGCCGCGTCAGGGCTGCCGGGATAAAGCGTGAGGTAACGGCTCGCGGTCGAGATGGTGTCGTCGTACTTGGCGCGCCGGTAGCTCGCGAACGCCGACATGATCAGCGCCTTGCGCGCCCACTCCGAATAGGGATGCTGTCGGTCAACTTCGTCGAAGCTGTCGACGGCGTCCTTGAGCTTGCCAGCATTGAGGTAGCCAAGGCCCTCATTGTAGAGGGTGCCGGCCGGCTCGTCGGGACCGTAGGCAGCCGCCGTGCCCTCCGTCGAGTGCTTGCAGCCGGCCAGACCCACCAGTCCCGCCAGCACCACGACCCGCACCAGAAGGCCGACACCACCCACCGGCCGATGGCCGATCGCGCTCAGTTTCATTTCGCGAACCGGAGATGACCGCGCGGCCACCCTCGCCTCTGTTTGCCCGTTACGCCCGATGTGCCTGTCTAGCCGAAAGCACCGGCCTTCGCCACGTCGCCTGACAGCGCTTTGGTGCGAATTTGTGACGCCGCCGGATTCTTGCCGCAACGGCCGCGATTCGCAACGAATCAGGAAATATCCGCCCCGAAGGCAGGAACGCCGGCCACGGTGGCCCGAGCCGGCCGGCCGTTGGCGTGGCGGGGCATCTCCACCCACGCCCACGCCGCCTCGGTGTCGACCAGCGTCTTGACCGCCTCCACGTTGAGCCGGTGGCCGCCGCGGAACGAGCGGTAGCAGCCGAGGATCGGCGCACCGATCAGCGCCAGGTCACCGACCGCGTCCAGCGCCTTGTGACGCACGAACTCATCGTCGTACCGCAGCCCTTCCGGGTTGATCACCCGCTCGTCGCCGATAACGACGGCGTTGTCGAACGAGGCGCCGAGCGCCAGCCCGCGGGCCCACAGATCCTCGACGTCGGCAAGGAAGCCGAACGTGCGTGCCCGCGCCACTTCGCGACGAAACACGGTCGGATTGATATCGGCGGCGAAGCGCTGGCGGCCGATGAGACGATTGGCGAAATCAATCTCGACCTCGATCCGCATGGTCCGATACGGCCGGAATTCGGCGAACGACTCGCCGATTTTCACACTCACCGGCTTCAGAATCTTCAGGTAGCGCCGGGGCGCATCGAGCGAAACGATGCCGGCGCGATCGACCGCCTCGACGAAGGCGGACGCGCTGCCGTCCATGACCGGCACTTCCGGTCCATCAACCTCGACGGCCGCGTTGTCGACGCCGAGCGCGCTGAAGGCGGCCATCAGGTGCTCCACCGTCGCCACCTTCGCGCCGGGGATGCCGACGGCGGTGCACAGCTCGGTGGCGCTGACGTGACGGAAATCGGCGGGGATGGTGTGGGTACGGCCATCGCCGTTGGCCAGCCGGAAGCTCAGGCCGCTGCCGGCCGACGCGGGATGCATGGTCACGGACGCCTCGCGCCCGCTATGGACCCCGATACCTGAAATGGTGGCGCACGCGCCCAGCGTCGTCTGCATCCCCCGGCGACCGCCCGTCATGTCCCATCACCCCGATAGCGCCCGCGCCCACCGACGGCGGTTCTCAAAAACGCGCGCTCTCCTGGGGACCCGCACCAGATCGAGACCGGCCTCTATGCAGCCCCGACAACCCCACAATTCCTTGGCGCGTCGACCTTAGACGAGGCCGCGCGAAAACGCCAAATCACGGTTTTTAACCCATTGTTACGGCGTCGAAAATAAGGCATTTCGCCGATTCCGACGGGATTCCAATAGTTTGGCGGGCCAGATGAAGCCGGCCCGCCAAGCGCCACAGAACGCCGCGAATCAGTTCGCCTGGCGACGCAGGAAAGCCGGAATTTCCAGTTCGTCGTCCTGCAAACGCGCATCGCGGGGCTGCTGACGGCCGTGCGGGTCGAGGTCGCCCTGGGCCGGACGATAGAGCTGTGGTTCCGGCTGGTGACCCTGGCGCGGCGGCGCCGGGGCCCGTGGCTGCGGTGGCAGCTGCTGGGCGGCCGGCCGCGGCTGCGCCCGCGGCGCCGGTGCCGGTTGCACCTGCTGCTGCGGCCGCGGCTGTGGCCTTGGCTGTGCCCGAGGGGCCGGAGCGGCGGCAGCATCGTCCTCGCGGCGGCCGAGGCCGACGCTCGCCAGTCGGCGCAGCAGGCTCAGCGGTCCGCGATCTTCCTCCGCCGCCATCCCCTCGCCGCGGCGCGCCTCGATCTGGCGCTGGGCGACGGGCGGGAAGTCCTCCACGCGCGGAATGCGCGGCGGTGCCTCGGCGGGCGGTGGAATGTACGGCTCCTGCAGGTGCGACTGCTCGGGCTCGGACATGACCGCCTGGTCGGTATCGACGTCCTCGTCGGCATAGTGCAGCGGACCCGGATCGAACGGCTGGATCGTGATGCCTGTATCACGGGCCGCGGTCGCCGGCGCCTGATAGGCCGGGGCGGCCTGGACAGGAGCGGCCTGCGGCGTCGCCCGCGTCTGAAGTTGCGGCGCGGGCCGGGACTGGGGTTCGGGTTCCGGCTGGACGTGCTGAACCACCGCTGCCGGCGGGGGTGCGGCGGGCGCTTGTGTGCGAACGGTCTGCGGCGCGACCGGCCGTGTCTGCGGGATGGCCTGCGGCTGGACGGGCGCCCTCTGCTGGAGGCTGACGGCAGCTGG
>CAWGVO010000016.1:0-18958 GCA_963826055.1 uncultured Alphaproteobacteria bacterium
CGTTCATCGAGCCTTTCTTGCGACATCAAGCGGCAGCTGCCTCCGAAGGCCCCGCGCGACCACCAGCCAGCGATTCTTCGGCGAGGTGGGTGTGCCCTGGTCATCGCAGCCGGAGTCGCCGCAGGCTAGGCCTTCTCCTTCGGCTTCCTGATTTCGCGGTTGCCGCGCTTGTGGCCCTTGGCCATCACGTCCTCTGGGCAAGCCTGGAGCCGCGGTTGCGGGCAGCGAAAACAAAGTGACCAAGCAACCTCGACGAGGCACAGCCGAACAAGCAAAATCATGGTTTCAGGCAACAAAAAAGACTTGGCACGCGCGAAGTTTATCTCCACAGGACCAAGTCAAAAGTACCTTTCCGTTATAGGCACCAATCGGTCGGAAGACAAGGAGAGATCATAATTTCCGGGAGATTTATAAACGCTTAGGACCAGATAAATTGGTCTCGCCAAAAAAATGACTTTGTTTGGTTTCCACGAGTTCGAAGTGATTGTCAGCATGAGGAAGCGTAAGACAGCGAAGGCTGTTCCCTACCCGGCTCCGAGGTCAGAACGCTCCCAGCAACTGATGCTTGGCGTTTTGCAAGGACTGGGGAGCCTCCCGTCCAACGATGACGAAATCGAGGATCGCGTGCTGGCGTGCCTGCTGGTCGCCTGGGGCGAAGTGGCTGCGATGCAGGATGGCAGGCGACGCGATGACATCGCCAACTCACTGGGGGATCTGAGCAAACGAGTTATCGGCAAGCTCGTTGCGGTCGGTGGAGAAGTTGGTGCGCGCGCCGAGTTGCGGGGCCAGTCGCTCGTTGAATTGCTTTACGACGCGCTCGATGAGGGGACGGCCGAAGAAATGGCGTTGCCGAAAAGCAGATCACGATAATAGCCGTTTCATGCGAGACGGGTGGCGCGGAATTCACCGGAGTTCACATGTCGCCAAGAAGGGTCAAATCCAGTTCGAAATCCCCGCAATCCTGAGACGGCCCGTCGCGCAAATCGTAGGCGACCAAATAAATCCCTATAATCTGACTGAGAATGGCACCGGCATTGGCCGGAACTCTCGGGCACTGCAGCGAGACGCTGTCTTCGTCGACAAGATCCTTGTAGATCGCTTCCGTCACATCGCACTTGACGATCAATCCGGCGGCCGCGAGCTTGTCACAAAAGGCCACCATTGACCGGTCATTGTTTGCCGAAGTCACCGCAATGTGAAATCCCGAGAGCCCAGTCGCCAGCGCCGCCGCGCCGGGCGCCTTAACCGGCTTGGGCGGCAACAACTCGTCCAGCAGATTCCGCACGGCCTGCTTGCTGCCGGATCCGAAATCCCCGTCTATCGGTCCCGAATAGAAGCCCCTCGCGGCAAGAAGCTTCTGCAGCGCTCGTCTGGTCGGAAGCGACCATTTGCCGTTCGTGTTGCCCAACAGGTCGTCGATCGCACCGCGTTGGCCACCTATGGCGGCCTGGATCAGATATCTTGCCGTCTCGGCATGGTTCGGGTCGCCTAGCAGCCCCTTTTCGCTTCCGACGGCGAGGTTCCAGGCCGCGACGGTGTTGCCGGCTGCGGCTGCCGCGCGGAACCATCGCAGCGCTTGGTCGATGTCCTTGGCGACGCCGTTGCCGGAGAAGTAGGCAAAGCCCAGTTCATTCATTCCCTGGCCATCGCCCGCCTCGGCCGCCACTCGGAACCAGCGCACAGCCTCGATCTTGTCCTGCGCGACGCCGTAGCCGTCCCTGTAGGCGGTGCCCAGGCTCGCCTGGGCGTCGGGATCGCCCTGCTCGGCAGCCAGGCGGTACCACTTCACCGCTTCGGCATAGTCCTGCGACACTCCGTCACCGCTCTTGTAGATGTCGGCGAGCTTGAGCTGTGCGTCGACATCGCCGGCGTCTGCGGTGCGGCGATAGTCCGTGATCGGGTCGTTGTCGGCAGGGGCCGGCTCGCGCGCAGCGGCAGGGGTCGCCGCATTCGGCGGCGGCGGCGCGGCGGCGGGGGTCGGTGTTGCGGACGCGGCGCTTCGCGGCCTGGGCGGGTCCGAAATGTCGCCCAGGAGGTCCAATTTCAGCTCGGCGAAATCGCCGCAATCGTCCTTGCTGTCCGGTTCATCGCGCCAGTCATAAAGAGCCACGTCGGGAATTCCGATGATCTGTCCGACAATTGCACCGGCATTGGCCGGGACGTCCGGGCAATTCAGGTAAACGGCGTTTTCGTCGATACCATTTGCGTACAATGGATCGGTCACATCGCACTCGACGATCATGCCGGCTGTCGTCAACCGGTCACAGAAAGCCACCATGGACCGGTCATTGTTTTTCGACGTCACCCAAATGTGGAATCCGGAGAGCCCTGTCGCTGCCACTGCCGCAGTGGGCGTCTTCGCCGGCTCCGCCGCCGCTTCGTCGAGCAGGCGCTGCACGGCACGTTTGCTGCCGGATCCGAAATCCCCGTCGACCGGCCCTGAATAGTAGCCCTTTTCAGCAAGAAGGCTCTGAACGGCTCGCCGGGTGCCGGGCGACCAGTTGCGGTTCATATCTTCCAGCAGGGCACTTCGGGCGTCGTCGTCACCCCGCAGGGCGGCCTCGATGAGGTATCGCGCAGCCGCCGCGTAGTCTTTGTCGCCGAACGCGCCATCATCAAAGCCGAAGGCAAGGTTGAAACTTGCGGCAGCTGCGCCGCCTTCGGCCGACCTGCGGTACCAGCGGAGGGCCTCGACCACGTTCACCGCAACGCCTTCGCCACGTTCGTAGGCGTAGCCCAGATTATTCATGGCCTGCAAATTGCCGCCATCGGCGGCTTGGCGGTACCAACGCACTGCTTCCGCCTTGTCCTGTGCCACGCCGTCGCCGTAATCGTAGGCGACTCCGACGCTCATCTGCGCGTAAGCATCACCCTGGGCGGCGGCCAGGCGATACCACTTCACTGCCGTGGCATCGTCCTCCGGCACGCCATCGCCGTACCAGTACATATCACCGAGCTGGACCTGAGCGTGGGCATCGCCCTGATCGGCGGCCAAGCGATACCACTTCAGCGCCGCGGCATAGTCCTGCGACACCCCGTCCCCATCCCAGTACATGTCCCCCAGCGTCACCTGAGCGTGGGCATCGCCCTGATCGGCGGCCAAGCGATACCACTTCACCGCCTCGGTCATGTCCTTCGGCACGCCGTCGCCGCTCTTGTAAAGGTCACCAAGCTTCGCCTGGGCGCTGGCGTCGCCCGCCTCTGCGGCGCGTCGATAGCCGGCGATCGGGTCTTTGTCGCCGGCGGCTGGGGCGGCGACTGCAGCAGGGGGGCTCGCCGCCTCCGCCGGTTGCTTGGGGGTTGCCGGCTTCGCCGTTCCCAGACGATTGCGCGCCAACGCCGCGAAAACGCCGTCGGGAAACTGCGCAAGATAGGCCTCGAAATCAGCCGGGTTGTTCGAATCCTTGATCGAGTTCCAGAACACGAGTTCGGTCTCCGAAGCGGCCGGTGCGGGGGTCGCGGGTTTGGTGGCGCCGGCAGCAGGGTTTACCGATGCGGGGGTGGCAGGCGCTGGCGTTGCGGGCGCAGGGGCCGGCAGCGGCGCTGGCTCGCTGGCCTGGGTGGTCGGCGCGATCGCCGGACCGGCGCTCGGTGCCGGCGGACCAAGCGCAATCGGGCTCTGGCTCGGCGAGGCCGGGGTCGCATGTTCCGCGGCGGTCATCGCGTTGTCTGCGCTGGGCCCAACCGTCTCATTGACGGAGGGGCCAGGACTGGTCGCGGCCGCGCTGCGCGCACGAAGGGCGTCGAGTTCGAACCGGGCGCCCTCGTACTCGACGAAACCGTACGGACAGCCGGTGACCGCTCTTTCGAACAAGCGCTGCGCCGTGTCGGTCGCGTCGTGCACCAGCGCCAGTTCGCCGGCGTAGAACTCCGCTTCGCAGAGCTGGTTCTGCCGGGTCATGGCGTCCGGATCGTCGGCCGCAGCCATCAGCGCCGGCAGCGTCAGTTCGCCGAGGAGATAGTCGACCACCGGCGCCGGCCACTTGCTCTTGTCGATGTTGGCGGTGGCACCGGTAAGATGCCCACTCTGGCCGTCGCGGCGTTCTACCACCTCAAGCCACAGAGCAGTGTAGGCGTCGGCCGGATCGAGAGCCGCCGCTTGCCGGAGGTCGGCCGCGGCGTCCGCGGTCGCGCCCTGATAAAAGCGAGCGTGCCCGCGATTGTAATGCGCCGTGCCATATTTTGGATCGACGCGGATGGCTTCGCCGTACTCGGCAATCGCACGGTCGAGGTCGCCTTTGCGGGCGTATGCATTGCCGCGGCCGTTGTAGGCATTGGCGTACATTGGATCGACGCGGATAGCGTCGCCGTAGTCGGCAATGGCGCCATCGAGGTCGCCTTTGCGGGTGTACGCATTGCCGCGGCCATTGTAGGCATGGGCAGATTTCGGATCGAGCCGGATGGCTTCGCTGTAGTCGGCAATAGCGCGATCGAGGTCGCCTTCGTCGGCGTACGCAACGCCGCGGTTGCTGAACGCAATTGCACGGTTACCGGGGGACTTGCCGCCGGCATCGAGAACGCGGGTGCATGCCGCGATACTAAGGTCCCCGTCCATAGACTGGTTGCAATCGCGAAGATCCTGCGGGCTCGCCGCCAGCACCGCTTGCCCGACCGCGATCAACGCGAACACGGAGATCAGAAAAATGATGAAGCGCATGCCCCGACGCCCCCAGCCCGACAGGCGAACATCCTACCAACGGCGTTTGCCCGCAACAATGGGAACAGGGGACCGACCAGTGATGCCGAGTTTCACGCGGGCGGGTGCGGTGTGTATGAATGACGCGCCGCGGCAACCAGTTTGGCAGGAGGCCGGTCGTGGAGGCGGATTTCTGGCTTGATCACTGGCGGCGCAACCAAATCGGCTTCCACCAGAAGAACTTTAATGGTCACCTGGTGAACTGCTGGCATGCCCTCGGCATGCAGCCCGACGCACGCGTGTTCGTACCACTATGCGGCAAGTCCCGGGACCTCATCTGGCTATCAGAGCAGGGGTACTCGGTCGTCGGCTGTGAGATCAGCGGGATCGCGGTCGAATCCTTCTTCAAGGAGGCCAGCCTTGAACCGCAACAAGCCGCCGATGGTCCTTTCCAACGCTGGAGCGCCGGTTCGATCGAGATACTGCTCGGCGACTTCTTCAGCCTCAGCCGCAATTGTGTCGGCTGGTTCGATGCGGTCTACGATCGCGCATCGTTGGTTGCACTGCCCGAAACGATGCGACCGAGGTACGCGCGCAAGATTGCCGAGCTCGCTCCGGCCGGCACGTCGATGCTTCTCATAACGGTGGAATACCCTCAGCATGAGCGACACGGCCCGCCATTCTCCGTGCCTGAGTCGGAGGTGCGCGATCTGTTTGGCGGGATGGCCGATGTCGAGTTGCTGCAGTCCACGCCTGATCCAGGTGCCGCCGGTCGAGGGTTAAGCGGGCTTACCGAACGGGTGTACCGGCTTCGGACGGTCGGCCGAGCTTAGCCCCGTGACCTGTCGCACGCTTGGTAACCCGCGATTCCTCGCGGGTTACTTGCGGGTTACAGTCTCCTGCCTCTCGCTCTGGTGCCGCGGTTTTCACTGGAGTTCGCTGCAGTTCACTTTTGGAGCTTGTCCGAGGCCGCGCGAGAACGCGCACTCCGACACACTGGAGGTGACTGGAGCGAACCCGAGCACAACCTTGCGACAATGCGATTTCTGGTTTGCCAAGGTTGGGGTCGAGGGTTCGAATCCCTTCGCCCGCTCCAAATTCCGAACATCGTCAGAGTGGCCGGAAGCTGCGGCTTCTGCGGGCTTTGGGGGACGTGCGGAGGCCGATCACCGACGGCGTCGCTGGGACGGTCGGAGAGCGGCCGTGGTTACCAGCGGGTTACACGTTCGGCGCCCGGACACGAAATGAAGTCGTGGTGTTCGGAGAATGCGGCGGAGTGCGGCGGAGTGCGCGGTAGAGCCCGCTAGTCCGCGCTGGCAAGGAATGCTCGTTCGAGCATACCTCGGCATTCGTCGGCTCGCTGTCGCACTAGTTGCTCGCCGCACTCTTGCGAAATCTCGCGAAGGTCGCGAATGGCGGCGTCGACGGCGGTAAGGAGGTCAACCTCGTCATCGTCGTTGTCTTTGCGCGCGCGGGCGGGGAACACAATGATTTCGGCCATGCGACTTCCAGCCTTGCGAATTGCTTGCTCACAGCAGCGGAGCATTGCAGTCGAAACGCGTTAAATGATCGTGACGGCCCGAAAGGACCATTTGGGATGGCTGTGTGGCGGGGTTGGATTCGCTTCGCCCGTTCCAATTCTCCAACATCGTCAGAGTGCGCGAAGGTGGCGGTGGGCTTTGGCTGCGTGGCAAGCAGCGCCAGCCACATGAACGGGCTGGCCCGGGGGGCCCGTGGCCACCGGCGGGTTACAAGCCCGGCGCTCGGATGCGAAACAAAGTCGTGGTGTTCGGAAGCGCCGTGGCTGCCAGCGGGTTACACGTTCGCGACAGCCGTTCCGAGAACGCCCCGCTGTCTTGGTCTCCGCGACCTAGACATCGGATTCCTCATCGGTCAGGGCGTAGCTCGCCAACCCAAGATTACCCACGTTCAGGTGCGCCATCGTGACACGCGAGCATGAAAGCGTGCAATGATCGACCAGCACGACTTCAGACGGACGCAAACCTTCGTCTTGACATGGCTCACAACGCGCCAACTTAGTCGCACCCAAGTGCCGGAACGATAGCATGACTGAGCGGAAAATCCGGTTGCTACTCTGTGACGAAGGCGAGTGACTGCGCACCAAACGTTCATGTCTGTTACGCACCGGCTCCGCCAAAGAGGCGATAGGTCTGAGGGGACGCAGTGCTCACACTGAATGAGAAGGCAGCATTCATCACCGGTGGTGGCGGCGGCGTGGGCGGCGCCACCGCCCGCGCGATGGCCGGCCTCGGCGCCAGGGTCGCGGTGGTCGATCGGGCGGGCTCCGCCGCCGCCGGCGTTGCCGACGGGATCACCGACAGCGGCGGTGCTGCAACCGCGATCGCCGCGGATGTGACGAAGAGCGAGGAGGTCGCCGAGGCGATGGCGCGCACGGTTGCCGCGTACGGAGGCCTCGACATCCTGGTCGTGAACGCCGCGATCCAGCGCCACGACCGCGACCTGCCGGTGCACGAACTGACTGACGAGGCCTGGGACGAAACCCAGGCAGTCAACCTGCGCGGCGCCTTTCTCACGCTGCGCGCCGGGGTGCGCCAGATGCTCGGCCAGGGGCGGGGCGGGGCGATCGTCATCGTAAGCTCGGTGGCGGCACTCGGCGGCAGCCGCCGCAACAGCTCTTACTCCGCCAGCAAGGGCGGCCTCATCGCGCTCGGGCGGACCGTCGCCCTCGGCTACGCCAGTCACGGCATACGCTGCAATGTCGTCTGCCCCGGCGCGCTGTCGCGGATGCCCAATCAGGACCTGGTGACCGACGCGGCCGGGTGGCGGCAGCGCCTCTCCGACAAGATCCCCCTCGGCCGGCTTGGCGAGCCGGAGGAAATCGCGCCGATGATCGTTTTTCTCGCCTCGCCCGCGGCGAGCTACGCAACCGGCGGCGTGTTCGTGGTCGATGGCGGGCTGACCGTCGCCTGAAGTGACTAGTATCCGCCGCGGTTCTCCAGAAACCGCCGCGGATTGTCGACCAGCATCTTCTCGATTGCGCCGGCCGAAACGCCGCGCGCGGCGAGCGCGGGCACCACCTTTGTCGGAATGAGTTCCAGCCGCCACGCGGCCCGCCACGGCTGCTCTGCCCCGTAGCCGGCCGGCCACCAGTCGGAGAAGACGCTGCTGTCGTGGGAGAGGAGAATCTGGTCCTCGTAGCCGTGCTCGATGAGCGTGGCGACGACTTCGACCCGCCCTTCGAGGTCCGGCATGCCCGGCAGCTCGAGGCCGAACCGATCGGCACCGACGAACGCGCCCGCATCGAGAATGCGGTGGAGATAGTCGTAGTCGTCGGTATCGCCGCTGTGGCCAATAACGACGCGGGTCGGATCCACGCCCTCCTCGCCGAAGACGCGCAACTGGTCGAGGCCGGATTTGCTGAGGGCGTCCGTGTGGGTGGTGATGGGTGTTCCGGTTTCGCGGTGAGCACGGGCGACCGCTCGCAGCACGCGATCCACGTTGGCGGTGATGCCCGGCTTGTCCGATGCGCACTTGATCACGCCGGCCTTGATCCCGGTCCCCTGGATTCCCTCGCGGATGTCGCGAACGAACATGCGCGTCAGAACGTCGTCGACGATGCCGTCGCCGACCTTCGTCGGCGGGCGGAACTTGAAGAACATCGGCAGCGCATCGAACGTATAAAGTCCGGTGGCAACGACGATATTGATGTCGGCGAGCGCGTTGGCCTCGGCGATCGTGGCGATGTTGCGGCTGTGCCCCATCGCGGTGCAATCAATGATCGTGTCGATCCCGGCGGCTCTGGCGCCAGCGAGGCGTTCCCCGATCGTTGCGACCACGCGCGACCGTTCGCCGCCCCAGCTCAGGTCGGGATAGTCGCGCTGCACCCAATCGGTGACCGTGACGACGTGCTCGTGGGCGAGCGTGCGTCCGAGCCTGGCAAGCTCGACCTGCCCGCGTACCGTCTCGACGAACGCCATTGACCTTCCTCACCACCGCGGTCGTTGATTAATCCGTTTTCGTGCCGAAGCGTTCGACGTGGCGGTCCCACGCCTCCGGATTGATGAGGTGGGGCGGCCGCTCACCCTTCAGCGCGCGCAACGCCAGGGAAGCGGCGATGATCGCCGATTTGGCGAACGTCTCCGGGGCGGCGCCGGCGATATGCGGTGTGATGATGACGTTGTCCATCTCGAACAGCGGGTGACCATCGGGGAGCGGCTCGGGCTCGGTCACATCGAGGCCGGCGGCCGCGATCTTGCGCGCCTTGAGAGCCGCGACCAGCGCGTCGGTGTCGACGCTGGCGCCGCGCGCGGTGTTGATCAGGATGGCGTTGTCCTTCATTCGCGCCAGGGAATCGGCGTTGATGAGGTTGCGGGTGCCCGCTGTCAGCGGCACGTGCAACGAGACAACGTCGGCGCGAGACAGCACCGTGTTCACATCGTCCACCAGCAATACACCCTGACGTTCGGCCTCGAGAGAATCGAAGAACGGATCGTAGGCGATGACGTCCATGCCGAGGCCGAGGCGGGCGCGCTCCGCCACGTGACGACCGACAAAGCCGTAGCCCACCAGCCCCAAAAGGCGCCCCTTGAGCATGCCGAGCGCCCAGCCGGAGGTCTGCACCGCCTGACGCGAACTCGCCTTGCGTTCGGTGTGTGCGCGGCGGTCGGAGTCGGCGATATGGCGGTTGAGGGCCAGCATGAGGCCGATGGTGTGCTCGGCCACCACATCGGCGTTGCCGCCCGGCGCGTTGAACACAAGAATGCCGGCTGCGCTCGCCGCGGCCACATCGATGCGGTCGTAGCCGGCGGCGCCAATGAAGACGACCTCCAGTCTTGGCGCTCTCGCAATGAAGTCGGCGTCGACGCGCAGCGGTTCTCCCAGTCCCATGGCGTTGACCGCGCTCGCCTCCGCCAGTCTGGCGGGCAGCGTCTGCTCCATGGCTTGCCGTCGTTCGGCCAGACGTGCCGGCGCCACGCGCCCGAACGCGCGCTCCTCGGCACTCAGGCAGTAGTCGACCGCCAGCCCCGCCTCGGAGAACATCGTCTCGACCTCGTCGGAGCCGGGAAAGGCGGGGATCAGCACACGCTTCTGTCCGGTCACGACGCAACGTCCTCTTTGAATTTCGCGGCGGCCGCCTGGGCGGTCTTCAGATCGGCGGCGACGCCCTTGGTAAGATAGGCGCGGTCGCTTCCCAGCGTCATGAAACGAAACCCGCGCGCCAGGAACCAGTCGAGCTGGGCCTCCGAGAACGACAGGGTGCCGACGAAACGGCCGTTGCGTCGCGCTGCCGCGACGATGCGGTCGTATGCCTCGACAAGTTTCGGGTGCGGTTCGCCAGGTCCCGGCAGGTCGAGGCCCATGCTGAGCGCCAGATCGGCCGGGCCGACGAAAAGGCCGTCCACGCCCGGTGTCGCGGCGATCTCCTCGATATTGTCGAGGCCCTCTTTCGTCTCGATCATGGCAAGCGCCAGCACGTCGCGGTTGGCGTCGTCGGTGGTGGCGTATTTCACGCGCGTGGCGCCGAACGAGCGAATGCCCTCGGGCGGGTAGCGAAGCGCCGCAGCCATGCGCCGGGCGTCGTCGGCCGTGCTGACCATCGGCACGATGACGCCAACCGCGCCAAGATCCAGCGCCCGCATGATCATGGTCTCGTCGATCCAGCCGATACGGATGATGGTGGCGCAGCCGCCGAGGTCGAGTGCCTGGATGGCCGGCAGCAGGCTGTCCCAGGTCGCACCGCCGTGCTGGATGTCAATGACGACCCACGGCAACCCGGCCCGCGCCAACGTCTCGCAAGCGAGCGAGTTCGGGTACCAGACCCAGCCTCCGATGGCCGGAAGGCCGGCGGAAAATGATTTGCGAACGGGATTCATGACACCTCTTGGCGCTGGAGGCCGTTAACGGCCAAGGTAAGCCTTGCGGATTTCGGGATCGGCGGCAACGGACTGCGCCGTGCCCTCGATCACCAGTGCACCGTTCTGGAGGACGTAGGCGCGGTGAGCGAGGCCAAGCGCAACGGCGGCGTTCTGTTCGGAGAGCAGGATGCCGACGCCCGCCCGGCTGATGCGGCGAACGAACTCCACGATGTCGCCCACGACGATCGGCGCCAGGCCCAGCGTCGGCTCGTCGAGCAGCAGGATCTTCGGCCCCGCCATCATCGCCCGCCCGATGGCGAGCATCTGCTGCTCACCACCCGAGAGGGTGCCGGCCGCCTGATCCTCGCGCTCCTTGAGACGCGGAAACAGGACGAACATTTCGTCGCGGCGTTGTCTTTTCTCCGCGTCATCGGAGCCGATGTAGCCGAGGTCGAGATTTTCCGCGACGCTGAGTTCGGGAAACACATGCCGTCCTTCCGGCGACAGTGACAGGCCCGCGGCGATGCGTTCGCGCGTACCCTTCCCGCCGATCGGCGCGTCGCCAAGGGAAATCCGGGGATTCTCGGCGGGGACGAGGCCCATGATCGCCTTCAGCATCGTCGACTTGCCCGCGCCATTGGCGCCGATCAGCGCGACCACTTCTCCGGTAGCGACCTCCAGGGACACGCCGGCAAGCGCGACCGTGCCGCCGTAGCGTACGTGGATGTCGGCGACCGAGAGCTTCACGACGCGGGCTCGGCGACAGGGGCGGGCGGCGGTGTCAACTCCACTTCGCCCAGGTAGGCGGCGACCACTTCGCGGTTGGCGGTGATGTCGGCCGGCGTTCCTTCCGCGATCTTGACGCCGTGGTGAATGACGACGATGCGGTCCGCGATCGTCATCAGCATCGGCAGGTTGTGGTCGACGACCACCAGCGTCAGGCCCTTCTTGCGGAGTTCGGAGAGGGCGGCGGCCAGACGCTGCGCCTCGGCGGGATTGAGGCCCGCGGCCGGCTCGTCGAGAAGGAGGATCCGTGGGCTTGCCGCCAGCGCCACGGCAACGCCGAGCAGCTTCTGTTCGCCGTAAGGGAGGCTGCCGGCAGTCTCGTCAAGCCGATCCATCAGGCCGACTTCCTTGAGACACCCGAGCGCGATGGCAAGCCGCCGCCTCTCGCGACGAAGGTGCGCGGGCGTCCGTATGAGTGAGGCCCAGAACGACGATGGCTCGACCAGGTGCGCGCCGGCAAGCGCGTTCTCCAGCACCGTTTGCGGTCCCATCAGCGCGGTTTGCTGGAAGGTGCGCACGAGACCCAGCTCGGCGATCCGATGCGGGGGAAGGCCGACCACGTCGGTACCGAACGCGGTAACGCGCCCGGCGTCGATCGGCTGGAAGCCGGTGAGTGTATTGAACAGTGTCGTCTTGCCGGCGCCGTTCGGTCCGATCAGTCCGACGATCTCGCCGGCCGCGACGGTGAGCGAGACGTCCTGTACCGCCCGGACGCCGCCGAAGCTCTTGGTGACGGAGTGGGCGACGAGCGCCGGCAATCCCGGCGGGCCGGCCGCCCGCAGGGCGAGCGGCGCGGGATCGGGAAGGTCGGTCCACGTCCGAGCCGGGCGTGCGCGCCGCCAGCCCAGCCGTTCCGGGATCGACACCAGGCCGCCCGGAAGCATCAGCACCGAAACGAGCATGATCAGCGCGAAAGCGCCGAAGTTCCAGTCGCCAAGCGGGCGGAAGGCCTCGGGCAGAATGGCGAAAATGATGCCGCCGATGACCGGACCGAGCACCGTCGCCTTGCCGCCGAGGATGACCGCGAGGATCGCGGTGGCCGAGTAATTGATGCCGAAGAGGTCGGGCGAAATGACGAAGATCTTCGGGACGAACAGCGCACCGGCGAGGGCGGCGATGGCGCCGGAGATGGTGACGTTGACGACGCGCAGGCGCTTGCTGGCGATGCCGATCGCCTCGGCGAGGTCGGGTGCCTCGCGGATCGCGATCCAGGCGCGGCCGACAGGACCGTGGAAGAGGTTGCGGACGAGCACGATCGTGATGGTGAGCGCGACGATGAGGAGCGCCAGATACGCCTGCAGGCTCGACCAGCCGAACAGACCCTTCCACGGGGGCGCTCCCGCGTTGACCATGGTACCCATCGGCCCGCGAGTCAGGTCCTGCCAGTCGGAGGCGACAAGGCCGAGGAGCTGCGCCACCACCAGCGTCGATATGGCGAAATAGGCACCGGCGAGACGCGCGGCCACGAACCCCACGAGCACGCCGAGGAGCGCGCCCGGAACGATCGCCAGCGGCACGATCATCCAGAAATTGAGGCCGGCAAGGGCGACCAGAAGGCCG
The DNA here is from genome assembly GCA_963826055.1 of uncultured Alphaproteobacteria bacterium. Classification (GTDB taxonomy): domain Bacteria; phylum Pseudomonadota; class Alphaproteobacteria; order Rhizobiales; family Kaistiaceae; genus JBBDMC01. The sequence goes on from CAWGVO010000016.1 coordinate 12,820, forward strand.
ATGAAATAGGCGCCGAGGCCGAAGAAAGCGGCGTGGCCGAAGGTCGGGTAGCCCAGCCGGCCGAACACCACCGCCACGCTCAGTGCGAGGATGGCAAGGACCGCCGCGGTCGCCAGCACGTCGAGGTAGTAGGCGGAGGCAACGGCGGAGGGGACGACGGCCGCCGCCACCAGGCCGACCGCGAGCCAGGCAAGCAGACGGATCATGTCGCCCGCGCGAACAATCCACGCGGGCGGACGAGAAGAACCGCGAGCATCAGCAGAAGAACGAAGCCGCCAACCACGCTGGCATCGACGAAGAAGCCGAGCATCGCCTCGATGATGCCGATGAGCAGCGCCGCCACCACCGCGCCGGAGGTGTTGCCGAGACCGGCGACGACGACGATGGCGAAGCCCTTGAGCAGGGAGGCATCGCCGATCTGCGGCGAGAAGGACATGATCGGCGCAAGCAGGCCCCCGCCGAGCCCGGCGATGGCGGCGGCGAGGACGAACGTGCGGGTGCTGACTTTCTTGATGTCGATGCCGACGACGCGCGCGGCGTAGGGATTCTGTGCGACGGCGCGCATTTCCACGCCGAAGCGCGTACGGCGCAACAGCAGTTCAAGCACGATCAGGGTGACGACGACGGCGCCGATCACGAACAGGCGGTGGTTGGTGAGCGACAGCGGCCCGAACGCGGTCTGTCCTGGCACGCCGGTGATCAGCGCCGGGGCCCGCCCCCAGGTCGACAGCACCGTTTCGTGCAGCAGCACGCCGACGGCGAAGGTGGCGAGGAACACGTCCGTGCGGGCGCCGGGCCGGTTCGCCAGCGGCTGCACGGCAACCATGTTCATCAGGTATCCGACGGCCGCGCCGACGATGATCGCCGCCGGCAGGGCGGCGAGGTAGGGCAGGCCGAGCATCCTGGTGACAAGCAGCACGCCGAGAGCGCCGATCATGACGATCTCGCCGTGCCCGAAATTGATGACGTGCAGGACGCCGAAAATAAGGGTGAGGCCGAGTGCGACCAGCGCGTACCCGAGCCCCACCGATATGCCGTTGACGAACTGCTGAAGCAGCGCTTCCCACATCAGTCCGCATTTCCCGGCGCGAACGCGCCAGCCTTACTGTACCGTGGCGATCTTGCCATCCTTTACCTGGATCATCACGGGTGTGCCGCCGACCACCTGGTTGCCGTCGAACGTCAGCTGCCCGATCGGTCCGTCCCAGGTGCCCGCCCGCATGGCGTCGGCGATCTTGTCGGTGTCGGTGGCGGTGCCCGCCTTGTTGATGGCGCCGGCCAGGATCAGGACGCTCTGGTAGGCGAGGAAGTCGACCTTGCCCGGATCCTCGTTGAACTTCGCCCGGAACGCGGCGACGAAGGCCTTGTTTTCGGGGGTGGCGAGGTCCGGCGTCCAGTTGTCGACGCTGATGGCGCCTTCCGCGGCGTCACCCGCCGCGGTGATCAGTTGCGGTGTCAGCGCGCCCGGCACGATGCAGCGCGCGCCCGGAACGCCAGCCTCCTTCATCGCGCGCAGCACCGCGGCGCCCTGTTCTGTCGCCACGAAACCGAGGCAGGTGACGTCGGGGTTGTCGGCCTTCACCTTGGTGGCGATCGTGCTGAAGTCGGTCTGGTTGAGGATCTGGTACTGCTCGCTGTCGACCAGGCGGTCTCCGAAGATCCCCTTCAGCGTGTTGATCATCGTTTTTCCGTAGTCGCTGATATCGGCGACCACCACCACCCGCTTCGGGTTGACGGAGCGATCGAGCACCTTGGTCAGGTCGCCCATGTCGCTCACCGCCAGGGAATTGAGGCGGAAGCCCTTGGCATGGTTGGTGAGATCGGGGCTCTTGGTCACCGCCGACATGAACAGGCCGTCGTTTTCCTCGATGATCTGCATGACCGCGTTGGCGACCGCGGTGTTGATGCCGCCGGTCACGACCTTGACACCGTCCTCGCTCATCAGGCGGCGAACCGCGGCTACGCCCTCGGCCGGCTGGAAGTTGTCGTCGTAGGTGATGACCTTCAGGGTCTTGCCGAGAACGCCGCCTTTGGCGTTGATCTGGTCCGCCGCGAAGTCGGAGCTACGCCGCCCCTGCTCGCCCGTCAGCGTCTTGATTGGATAGATCGCGCCGATGGTTACCGTGTCGTCGGCGGCGTTGGCCGGACCGACTGCGATCGAAGCAACCATCGCCAGAGCGCCGAGCGCTGCCGTCACATGTCTCATGGAACCTCCCTAGGGTACGCGCCCCACGGGTCAGTGGGGGGTGGAGCAACATTTGCACGTTGTTACCGATTGTGCAATGTTTGGTGCATCCTACAGAAGCGCGAACCGCCCGTCGTCGGGCCAGGCCCGCGAAAACCCCCGCAGGAACCAGCGCGGAACCAGCGCGGAGACAGCCGGATGGCAGGCGTGCGCAGGATTGGTCACGCCGTCCTTGAGACGCCGGACCTGGACCGCCAGGTTGCCTACTACCAGGACATCATGGGCCTCGAGCTGGTCGCGCGCGAAACCGCGGCGGCCTATCTCGCCTGTCCGGGGGGAGGGTTTTCGGTCGTTCTCGCCCCCGGCGACACGGCGGCCTGTCGCTCGGTCGGCCTCGAAATCGCCGGCGAAGCCGATCTTGCCACGATCGTCGCGGAGGCGCGTCGGCAGGGGATTGCCGTCGCTGAACGGAGCGATCCCCACCCCGGTGTCGCCCGCTCGCTGCTCCTGGAGACCCCCCACGCGACCCATGTCGAACTCCACATGGAAATCGCGCCTGCCGGCAAACGCGCCCCCGGCGCCAGTCCGATCGCTCCGAAAAAGCTCGGCCACGTCGCCTTCAACGTGTTCGATGTAAAGCGGGCCGTCGCGTTCTACACCGACATCCTCGGCTTCCGCGTCTCCGACTGGATGGGCGATTTCTTTGCGTTTCTGCGTTGCGGCCCGGACCATCACACCATCAACCTCCTGCCCGGCAAGCAGCAAAAGATGCATCACATTGCATTCGAGGCGGCGGACTGGGGTGCCATTCGCACCGCTTGCGATCACCTCGGACCACGCGGTTATCCGCTGATCTGGGGACCCGGGCGGCACGGTGTCGGCCACAACATTTTCATCTACCACCAGAACCCGGACGGCCAGATCGTCGAACTCTATGCAGAGATGGACCAGATGAGCGACGAGTCGCTCGGCTTCTTCGACCCGCGTCCATGGCACGAGGACAATCCGCAGCGGCCCAAGGTGTGGACGCCCGGCGTGGCGGCGTCCAACCAATGGGGCATTCCGACCCCGGATCGTTTCCGCGATTGATGGGCGAATCTCGCAAGATTGCGCAGAAGCGCCTTTTGTGCAAAATTTGACACCGTGGGCAGAAGGCCCGGAGAGCCCCGTTCAGCGATCAATGTTCACCTACTCAGCATCCATCGACGTCAATCCGCCCGGCAGCAAGATCAAGCTGACCCACGCCCAGGTGTGGCGCGGGCTGGAGATAAAGGCCGAGGCGGCGATGCCGTTCGTGCCCGGTATGACGCACTGCGAAGTGCTGGAGCATTACGACGACGGCTTCTTGCGCGAGGTGGTGATCCGCGGCGAGCGGATGAAGGAGCGGATCACCTTCACCGCGCCGAACCAGGTCCACTTCGAGCGCGTGAACAGCCCTGACAACGCGGGCTGGATCACCAACCTGATCAGCGAATCCGATCACGGCTTGCTCCTTACCTTCACGTTCTCCGTTCGCTTTCCCGGTGTCGAGCCGGGAACGGAGGCGGAAAAGGAGAAGGGAGAGGCGATGAAGAAGACCTACCGCCGCGCGGTGGAATCCACACTGGCGCGCGTGCGCGAACTCGTTTCGGAGGGGGCAGTCTGAGCCCGACCCACGCCGTTTCGGTCGATGCGCCCGACAAACGCCAGTCGATGAAACTCGTCAGTTATGGCTCGGATCGCGGTGTCCGGTCCGGGATATTGGTGAACGGGGAAATCCACGATATCGCCGATCGGACGAAGATCGCTTCCGACACGACGGTTGCGGGGTTGCTGGGCGATTGGGATGCGGCGCGGGCGCGCCTGGCGCACGCCGCCGAGGAAGTCCGCGTCTCGGGGGCACCGGGGATACCCATTGCCAGCGCGACGCTTCTCGCACCGCTGCCCAATCCCGGCGCTGTCTACGGCGCCGGAGCCAACTACGCCGATCATGCCGCGGAGATGAGTGCGGGTCAGCAAACGTACGGACACCGCCGCAATGGCGACGACCGGGCCTGGCACTTCATCAAGAGTTCGCACACGGTGGTCGGCCCGGATACCGAGATAGAGCTTCCGGCAGGCGACGCCCGCGTCGATTGGGAAGTGGAACTTGCCGTCATCATCGGCCGCAAGGGCAAGAACATCCCCGTGAGCGAAGCGCTTCGGTACATCGCGGGCTACACGATCGCGGTTGATTTGTCGGCGCGCGGCCTCAGCCGGCGCGCCGAAATTCCGCGCGAGTCCGCCTTCCACGTCGACTGGCTTTCGCACAAGAGTTTCGACGGGTCATGCCCGCTCGGACCGTGGATCGCCGTTTCGGACGACGGCTTCGATCCCCACCGTCTGTCGATCGGCCTTTCGATCAACGGTGTGTTGAAGCAGGACTCGACCACGGCCAACATGATCTTTTCGATCGAGGAACAGATCAGCCATCTGTCGGAGCGCCTGACGCTTTGGCCGGGCGACATCATCCTTACCGGGACGCCTGCTGGCGTCGGCGCCGGCAAGAACGAGTTCCTCAAGCCCGGTGACCGCATCGTGGCGAGCATCGGGGGGCTGGGTGACCTCCGCGTGCGAGTGGCGACGTGAGATGAGAACCAGCATGCGCGCCTGCGTCATCCGCGCGTTCGGTCCGCCGGAGGTCATGCGGGTCGAGAAGGTCGCGGTGCCGATGCCGGGGCCGGGGGAGGTGTTGATCGAGGTCCATGCCGTCTCGATCAACCGTACACTTGACCTCGTGGTGCGCGAGGGACGCTACCCGCGGCCGGTTGCGCTGCCGCATGTGCTGGGTGTCGACCCGTCGGGCATCGTTGTCGACGTCGGCAAAGGGGTGGAGCGACCGCGCGTCGGCGATCGCGTCGCCGTCTCCCCGACGCTGAAGCCCGCCACGCAAAAGGACGGACCGATCCTTCTCGGCCTGCAGGCGTGGGGCGGCTACGCCGAGTTTGTTTGCGTTCCGGCCAAAAACTGCCATCTCATGCCCGAGGGACTTGGATTTGGGGAAGCGACCGTCGCCGCCCGTCACGGGCCGGTCGCGTTCAACCTGCTGCGCGACAGGGCCAACGTGGTACCCGGTGAGATCGTCCTGGTCATGGGCGCGGCCGGCGGGCTCGGTTCGGCAGGCGTGCAGGTGGCCCGGATTTTCGGCGCCACCGTCATAGCTGCCGCCGGCAGCGGCGAACGCGTGGCCGCGGCCTCGGCGCTCGGAGCCGAGCACGGGATCGACTATCGAAACGAGGACCTGGAGGCCGCGGTCAAGCGGCTCACCGCGGGACGGGGCGTCGACGTCGTTTTCGAAAACATCGGCGATCCGGACCTCTTCGCCGCGGCTGTGGCCTCTCTTGCCCGTCACGGCCGGCTGGTCACCGCCGGGGCGCATGCCGGCGGCATGGTGCAACTCGATCTCCGCCAGCTCTATCTGCGGCAACTGTCATTGATCGGATCGACCGAGCACACCGGCGAGGATGTCGACCTCAGTCTGCGCGCCGCGGCGGATGGCCGGTTGACAGCCCTGATCGAGCGGACGCTGCCGCTTTCGCAGGCGCCGGCGGGTCACCGCCTTGTCGCGGAGCGCAAGATTACCGGCAAGATCATTCTCGACCCAACGGACACCACAGTCCATTAACGAGCCTCATCGAGGTTGGAACCGAATGAGCAATCTTCTCGCCGATCCCAATCTCTTCCTGGCGACCGGAGCCGAAGCGAAGGCCCTGTCGCTGTCGGAAAAAGCATACCGGCTTCTGCGCCAGCAAATCCTGAGCGGCGAGATTCCACCGGAAGGGAAACTCAAGCTGGAAGTTCTGCAGCGCCGATACGCGTTGTCGAGCAGTCCGCTGCGCGAGGCGCTGAACCGCCTGTTGGCCGAAGGTCTCGTCCACTCGGACGATCATCGCGGCTTTCGGGCATCGCCGATTTCAGCCGCCGATTTGCGCGACA
>CAWGVO010000017.1:0-397563 GCA_963826055.1 uncultured Alphaproteobacteria bacterium
GGCATGGATGCACTTGCCGATCCAAGGCCGGCCGGGCGGAGCCTTGTATCAGAGGGGCTGATACAATGACGCGCGAGCCCGGGAGACGACCGGCTATTCAAACGCGACAGCCGAGACACCAACAACATTGTGGCGCCTTCGGGGTAGTCATACATTCACGACGAATTAACTTATCGTAATGTTGTCCCCGGTCCTGCGCGACTAAACTCTTTTTTGGTCAGCGATGACCCGCGGTTGCTCAGACCCATCCGCGACACGAGAGCCAGGGATCGCTCACAAGAAACGCCGACGGACGTGCTCGGTTACGTCGTTGTCGCCTATGAGGTACGCGCGAAGTGCTCTACGAGCTGCGGTGACGATAGAGGCGGATTGGCGGTGTCAAAGCCGCTCAGGAAGCGACTGGTGTTGTTGCACTTCAGGATGAAATAACCAGTGCGTTTTCGCCGCCTCTCTTTGCCGCGGCCACAAATCACGTTCTCTTGGGCGACGGCTGAGATGACCCAGCACTGGGATTAGCGGCCGACGCGAAAGGAAGAGCCCACAGATCGTGTTTTCGAACTTGAAGCGAGGAACCGGAATCAAATAATCAAAGGAACTCATTGTTGTTCAAAGAGGCGGCTGATGGTCGCTCGAGCGTCCTCTTGAATCTGGTTCAAATGAACTGCGCTTCTGAAACTCTCCGCGCAAATCTTGTAGACATCCTCTGTTCCCGAGGGCCGCGCGGCAAACCATCCGTTCTCGGCGACCACCTTGATTCCGCCGATTGGCTCGTTGTTACCTGGCGCGCGGGTGAGCTTCGCTTCTATCGGTTCGCCGCCAAGCTCTTCGGCGTCGAATTGTTCGGGGTGCAGATTTGCGATTAGCGCTTTCTGCCTGGGCGAGGCAGGCGCGTCGATGCGCTGGTAGAAGGACCTGCCCAGATCGCGCGTCACCGAACTCATAGAACTGACTCGGATCATGACAACCTGCCGAAGTCGCTGAAGGCGAAGTTCGACGAGTCCGTTTGGGCGCACCTAGCTGGCACGGTCAGCGAGCCCCTCGCTTTGGGCGAGCGTCGGCGGATTGCGGTCAAGGTGATCGACGAACGCGGCAATGAGCTGATGCGCGTGATCGATGCAGAGGAGTAGGTGACGTGGCCACGCAGAAGGCAGGCAACTGCCGGATCACTACAATCAACGGATCTTCCGGCTACTGGGGTTGGCGGAACGGGCTCTTGAGCCGCTCGTCGCCGGCAACACCGAGCGTGCCTGCCACGAAGCGCGGGTCCTATGGTCGAGCCTCTACGGGATCGTCTCGCTGGCCTCGTCGAACAAGATGTCAAAGAGCGAGACGCCGGACGCGATCGTTCGCTCCCTTGTCACCAACTACGTCGTCGGGTTGCGAGCACGGCAGTTCGCATCAGATCGATCGCAGCCCGATCGCCAAGACGACCTGCACGACGTCAAGGAACTGCAAAGCTAGACCACGGGGAAGCCCGACACTATCGGCCTGTTACGCATCGGGTGAAGCGGCCGGTCTGTCTAACCGGTGAGACGGGTTCGAGTCCCGTACAGGCCGCCAATTTCTGGATTGGAGCGCGTGCCGCTGTCGGGGCTCTATGACAACGACCGCTGCCTGGTGGCCCGCATCCTGCCGGACGGGACGCGCAAACGAGCCAGGTGTTCAGCAGTTCGTCGTGAGCGCCCTTAGCCCGGACCAGACGGGCGGCCCGCCTTGCGGCGTCGTAGGCAAGGCCGGCGCTTTCGCGCGCCTCCAGCACCTCGGCCGCCGTCTTCCGTTCGCTAACGGCACGCGGCCTACCTTGGCCGGCAGCGATCCGGCCGAGGTGGGCGGCTTGCATCCGGGGGAGTGGTCGATAGTCCCACCATGCACGCTGTCGGCCTCGTGGGCGACGGGGCGGTGAGCCCCGGACGATCTCCTGACGCGCATCGAGTTCCGCCGTCTTACTTCCGCTCCCGCTGCTCCAGCACCTCGCCGATGCCCTTGGCAAACTCGGCGTAGGACGCGGCCAGCTCGGGATTGCGACGGATCGCCGGGGCCCGCTCGTCGTCGTCACCGGGCAGATCGCCCAGGGTATCCAGCCGGTCCAGTTCTTCCATCGGCAGCTTGCACGCCTGGTTGGCACCGGCGGCGTCGCGAATGAACACGTCGACCTGGACCGCGACAAAACTGTCGGGCTTGCGAACGCTACGCGGAAGCCTACCGCGCCGAGCTCGATGCGTTCATCGCAAGCGTCCTCGACGGCAAGCCGATCACCCCCGACGGCGACGACGGACTGAAGGCGCAACGCCTCGCCGATGCCGCGACGCAGTCGGCAGCCACGGGCCAGCCGGTGAGGCTCGCCTGACCGGTCAGAGTCAGGGCGAAGAGCCGGCGACTAGTTTGCGGGCTTTGCCTTGATGACGATGTTGGCGAGAGCGGTCGGATCGGCCGGCAGCTCCGTATCGCCCGCCGGCACCTTGCTGACCGACAGCATATCGGCGATCACATCGGCATACTGCTGGTCAGTGAGCTGGCCGGGATTGTCCTTGGGCATGGTGGACTTGATGTAGTCGAAGAGCGTCGCGACCGTCCTGCCATCCCAGCGCGTGAGGAAGCCGACCCGGGCGATTGCCGGCGAGGGTGGCTGGTCCGCCTCGCCGGCGCCGTTGAGGACGCGGCCGTGGCACTTGGCGCAGGTGCCCGAGACGATCGGCTCGCCGCGGGCGGCCTGTTCCTTGGTGAAAACGCCGTCCCAGATCGTCTTGCCGCCGCCTGCCGGGGCCGCGGGTTGGGTGGCCGCCTGGTTCGAGCTTTCGCCTGCGAGGGCGGCCGCGACGTCGTCCGCGGTCACCCCGCCGAAACTGTTGCCCCAGGAGTTGCGGATATAGGTCGCCAGCGCCGCGATATCGTCGTTGCTGAGCTGAGCGAAAGGCGGCATCGAGTTCTTGCCGTTATGGATGTTGCCGGCGATCAGGCCGAGGTCGGTGAGATGCTCGTTGCCGGCAAGGGCCGGGAACGTGGGTGGCGAGCCAAGTCCGGTCGCCTGGTGGCACTGCGCGCAGTTGTGGGTAAAGAGCGCCTCGCCGGCGGATAGAACAGCGGGATCGACCGGAGCTGCGGCCGTCTGATTCTGCGCGAGGGAAACCGGGAACGGCCCAAGCATCGCCGCCCCCAGGATCACGATGAAGGCCGCCGTTGTCGAGATCGTGCGCATCATGTGGTCTTCGTCCCGTTGATAGCGTCCGCCGGCACGGTCAATAGTAGCCCTCGTCCGGGTCGAAAGGGGGCGGCTCGGGCTCCAGTTCGGCCCGCGTGGTCAAGTTCCCGTTCACCTCGAGCCGATTGCGGACGGGCATGTGTTTCCGCCCTGAGACCAGTACCGTGTAATCACCGCGCGCGACCCTGAGGCGGGCAATCCCCGACTCGTCGCTTGTTGCGCGATAGGGATGCATGACCACACGGGCGCCCCTCACCGGAGTTTGGTTGGCGCTGTCGACCGTCTCGATCGTGACCTCGAACTCCGGCCTTGGCACGACATTGAGGGTTACCGCGGCACTGCCCGCGGCGTGCGGGGCGCCATCCGCGCTGGCGGGCACCTCGATCTGCCAGAGGTGGGCGCCCGTTTCCGATGGCCCCGCCGCGGCCATCTCGAGGTAGTGCAAGGCGGTGGTGCCGGGCCAGATGCCGTCTCCGAGTACGCCGGCAGCCACCTCGTTGCCCTCGGCGTCGCGCACCGCAACCGGGCGTCCCGCGGCGTTGCAGCCGGCGGTGCACCTGACGCCGACTTTGAAGCGGAACGGCTCGCCGACAGCGACCGCGGAGGGCAGGTCCCACGCGTTGACGCTGGTCTGGTGCTCCCTCGCGTCGACGGTAAAGGCGGCGGGCGGCGCCCGGTGGACGACGCCGTTGTTCGAGGTTTCGGCCAGCACTGCGACATAATCATGCGCGCCCGCTGCAAGGGGCGCGGCGAAGGACAGTTCGACGCTTGCCGCATCGTCTTCCCCGGAGGCAAGAACCCCCGAGGCCATCTCGATGCCGTCCCGGTCGCGGATGGAAACCACTTGGCCGCCGAGGTCGCAACCCTCCGCGCACGCGGCGGCAACGTGTACGGTGACTGGGCAGCCGGCATCGATTTCGGTGATGTCGGATTCGACGCGGCATTGGCACCGGTCATGAATCTTGGGGCTGGGAACGGCCATTCTGCACGATATATCCGGAAAATGCGGTGGGGCAGCAGGTGCCGCCCCACCCGAGAGGTCAATTATGTCCGGAGAGCGACAATGCTGTTGCCGGCGATATAGCCGTGGTTCAGCGCCCGGCCCAGGCCGTGCTGGTTGCCGCCACCGCTGCCTTCGCCACCGGAATAGAGACCGGGAATCGGCTGACCCTCCAGATCGACCACCTGCGCCTTGCCGTTGATATAGAGGCCGCCATAGGGGTCATGCCAGATCGGGGCAATGAGCGCGGCGTAGAACGGCGGCGTGTCGATCTTATGCATGGGGGCATCGCTACCGCGCCCGAAATCGGGATCGGCGCCCTTGTCGACATAGGAGTTCCATGTATCGACCGTGTCCTTCAGGTGCTTGGCGGGCACCCGCTGGAAGCGATACTGCATCAGCTTGTTCATCAGGTCGTCGATAGTGTCGGCGGTGAAGAACGTGCCGTTCGTGTCGCTGGTGTGGGGATAGGAGATATCCCAGCCGTCGCGGTCGATGGTGCCGGCATCGAAGATCGCCCAGAGCGGCCCGGTATAGAAGTCGGGAGCCGTCGATCCTTCGTTGATGGCGATCGCCGCGTCGACAGCCGGCTGACGGGCGTACATCTGCCGAACCCAGGCCGGATCGGCGTTGCGCCAATCGTCCTGGACATGGTCCATCGAGCTTGGTCGGAGAGCCGGCGCTGGCGCCTCCGGGCCAGACCGGGGTGCTATAAGAGGCGTTGCCGAGATTCATCTCGTTGAAGAACCGCTTGCCGACCTGATTGACCGCAATCAGCTGTTCGTAGGACGACGTGCCCAGCCCGATCCCGGTCGAGCCACGGTAGGAGAAGGTCGGGTGACCGGGGTACATGTCCGTATAGGAGTCGAAGGTCGCGATGCGGTTGGGGATGTGCCCGGTGAGATAGGCCGTGAGGTTTTGCTGCATTCCGGCCAGCGCCGCACCTATCTTCATGCTGGCCAGCATGCCGGCGGCCTGCTGGCCGTGCGGCCCGAGAAGCGCCATCGAGCACGACCCGTAGGCGGGATCGCGCCATGCCGGGTAAAACATACCGCGCACGTTCGGGTTCTGGCTGAAGCCGCCGGTCCCCACCATGACAGCATAACGCGCCCGGACATGGATCGTGTCGCGTTTCTCGTCGATGTTGCCGTTGCTCCAGTAGCTCGTGAGCTGTTTGCCGGTATCCGGGTCGAAGCGCGGGCTGTAGACCGCCCGGACGCCGATCACCCTTCCGGCGAAGGGCTGCTCGCGGATGATGTCGGTCATCCGCCGGTTCAGCATGAATTGCGCGCCCTTCTCACGCGCGCTGAACTCCAGCGGTCGCGCCAGTGCGGCCCCGTTCGTCACGGTGTTGGGTGCGGCGACCTGGCTTCCGTCACCCATGATCCGCGGGGCAAAGGCGCTCGACGACTTGCCGGGGATACCGGCGTCTTCTCGGGTGACCGTGCCGGCCTTGATATCGGTCTTGTCGCCCAGCTTCAGAAACGCCACTGCACGCCTCGCCCGCGAGATGCCACCGCCGGGGTGGGTGCCCTGAATCCGGCCGAAGCGGACGTAGTTGTCGATCAGGAACTGCCGCGTGCCATAGCAATTGTCCGCCCAGGAACGCTGTAGGTCCCGTTCGTTATAGCGGTAGGGCGCCTGCGCCGCGACATCGAGCACCGACCAGTCGGTCATGTCCCGGAACAGGAAGTCGGGGGTCTCGGTCATTTCCGCCGGTTTCTGGATCGGAGGAACGGTAATGAACCCTTCCTTGTCTGCCTCGCCGGCAATGTCGCGCAGTTGCACGGGATCGCCGCCACCCAGCGACACCTGCGCGCCGCTGTGCAGCATCTTGCCGCCCACATCGAAGTTCTGGTCGATGACGATTACCGTCATGCCGGCGTCGCGCGCGCGGATCGCGACCGGCAGGCCGGAGGCTCCGGCGCCGATCACCACGACATCGGCTTCGTAATCCCACGAAATGCCGTCGGCGCCTTGCGCCATCGCCGGACCGACGCCGCCACCGAAGGCAGCGACGCCCACGCCCGCAACAGCGCCTTGCTTTAAGAAGTTACGTCGGCTGAGCGCCTTTTCATCCTGAGGCTTGGGCCACGGGTGGGCGTCCCGTTTCTTGGTCATTCCAACTCCCTTTCGATTTCATCTTGTTTGCCCCTCGATCTCTCACCGCCTCCTGCCGGCCTTTTGCCGCCGGTCGCCGGCGAACAGAGAATCCCGGCAAACACAGGTCGCCCAACGATGACAATTAGAACGGCCTCAGCCCCCAGCAACCTGCCGACATTGGCCGCAGCCACCGCCACCGCGCGGATCGCAGTCGTTTGCGCGCAAACTATCTCCTTCGTGCGTGACCGGGGGCGATTGAAATGCGTCAGGCAAATTCCTTGCAAACAGAAAGGTGTAGTCGCCATTTGGCACCCGGTGGCACGCCGGCGCATCGTTGCATTCCCGATCGCGTTTGGTCGGCCGGCGAGGTTCTGAGGGCGCGAATGCCCGAGCGTCTGCGACGTTCGGCCGCGCGACGTGCGTCTTAATTAGGCGTTGCTGCGAATGCTCACCGATGAGGCGATCGGCGCATCAGACGCGACCGTTCTTGCGGCGGAGGTAGGGGCGGATCAGAAAATCGTAGACCGCCATCGCGACGACGATGACGATGACGGTGACCAGGTCCGGCGACGGCACCCAAATGACGAGGACGCTGAATCCGGTTGCCCGATCGGCTTGGCGGTTCGGCAACCGCGATCGACGTGCGCCATGTCAACGTGCCGCAGGGGTTCACGCCGCCGACGGCCTCCGACAAGGTTGGGGCGGACGGAGAGACCTCCAGCGGGGGCCTCGGTCTGGATGTTTCGCTGACCGGCAATTCCGGTGTTTACATTCGCGGCTTCGGCATTGATGCCGAAGTCGGCGGCGCGCTCCATGTCGGCGGAACAACCGGAAGCCCACAGGCTATCGGCGGGCTCGATCTGCGACGCGGACGCATCGAGGCGCTCGGCAAGCGGTTCGAGTTTACCCGCGGTTCCCTCACCTTCGAAAGCAGTCTGGTGCCCTACCTCGACTTTGAGGCGACCACACAGACCTCCGATGCCGTCGTCACGCTCAGCATTACCGGACCGGCCAACGATCCGACGATCCACTTCACCTCGTCGCCGGAGTTGCCGGAGGAAGAGATCCTGTCGCGCCTCTTGTTCGAGCGCAGCGTCGGGACGCTGTCGCCGGTTCAGGCCGTTCAGCTCGTCGACGCGGTCGCGCAGATGACCGGTGCCGTTGCACAAGGCGGCATTTTTGCCCGCGTTCGTGAGGCGACCGGCCTCGACGATCTCGATATTCGGCAGACTGAAGCCGGGGGCACCACAGTCGGCGTTGGAGCGCGGATCAACGACAACGTTCGGCTCGGTGCCGAGGCGGGCGGGGATAAAACCTCGGGCCGAGTTCACCATCGACCTCGACATCACCAAGCAACTCAAGGCGCGCGGCGAAGCCGGGCAGGATGGCACGGGCAAGGTCGGCCTGACCTACGAGCGAGAGTACTAGACGCGGCATAGTGCTTGCCAAAACGATCAGGGAAGTCCGGATATTGCGCCGAGCTGTCGATCGCGAAACGGCTTTCTATGTCGGAAGTCGACATGGTTCTGTTGCAAAACTCATCGCGTTCGAAGCTTTGGAAGTCTGCGCAGCACGAATGACCGTTTTCTGATTCGGCCCGGTAGGCGCTTTGGGTGGCTCCGTTAGACGGTCACGTCGGGTTCGGAGCGACCGGTGGTTGGCTGGCGTATTTCGCAGGCTTCCTCAGGTTTTGTGCGGAGGCAGCGAGCAAGACTTCGTAACGGGCACCGGATATGCCCCGCAGTCTCAGTCGATCCAGCTTCAGTATGCGCTTGAGATGGGCAAAGGCTATCTCAACTCCGGATGCACACCGCCTCGATGCGTAAAGCCCGGCCGTGATGACCATGCCTCTTGCGTTCAAGCGCGAAGCAAGATCTGATGGATGCGGAGCACCCGGAGAGCGCATATTCTCAGCGGTCATGCGGGCTGCGCTGCCCGATGTGCTTCCAGCTAATATGCCTGGGCAGCAATCCGAACCTGGCAGCTGTTGAAGGCCATGTTTCCCGTCCCCACCCGTTTCTTCCTGACCAGCGGCATCGGCGTTCATCGCGAACAGCTGACCGCCTTCGAGCTTGCCTTGCGCGACGCCGATATCGAGCAACAAAATCTGGTCAGCGTTTCGTCGATCATCCCGCCTGGCTGCGAACAGGTCGACCGCCAGACCGGCGTAAAGACCCTTCGGCCTGGTGAAATAACCTTCTGCGTCATGGCTCGGTCCGAAACCAGCGAACCCGGCCGCCGCATACACGCCAGTATTGGCCTGGCACGCCCCGCCGATCCGGCGATGTACGGGTACATCTCAGAGCACCATGGTCACGGCATAACTCGCGAGCAGAGCGGTGAATATGCTGAAGACCTCGCAGCCTCGATGCTGGCTTCGACGCTTGGGATCGAGTTCGATCCCGATTCAGCATGGAACGAACGAAAGAAGGTGTACGAAACCAGTCATCTCATCATCGACAGCTCATCGGTGACTGCTGCCGCGGATGGCGATGCGTCCGGGCGATGGACCTGCGTCATATCGGCAGCCGTCTTTCGCTTCGCGTAGGCTCGCCTATTCAGCCTGGCGCGTCTTGACGCCAGGGTACCACTGCACAAGATACTCAGTGACGTTGTCGCGAGACTGTTGGCGTCCGCGCAGCGTCACCACGACGACGCTCAAAGAGGAGGGTGCGCAAGGCATGAGTTCCGCCGGACAACCACCGGCCTCGCGCAGAGCGGGGCCACGGCCTCCAGTCGTCAGGCAAGTCTTCGCGTCCTGTGGGCTGACGGCCACTTCACATCGAAAAATTTGAACTGACGGCCCTCGGCTGCGCCGGGGCAGATGAAAGCGTGGCTCCTGCTGGGTATCCCAGAATTGGGACGGCCCCGTGTGACGCATGGCGCTCGGCGGGGCCGAATCCGTGCATGGCCTGCGGGAGAATGCGAACGTCACTGAAATCGGCCAACCGACGAATTAATCGCCTCGTCGCCGAATCCCTTCACGATGTCGTCGTAGGTGATGCGGTTTCCGGTGGCGGGCGCGGGGATCAGCTTTACCAGCGCGTCGGTGAGGTGCTGAGCCATAGTCAGTTGGTCGTCGTGTCCGCACCATGTCCGTCTCAGCGACGGCTGGGTGTGTCCTCCGGTGTCGCGCGGTGTCCTGATGGTGTCAATGCGTGTCCTTTCGGAATCAACTGGTTATGAACAAGTGCGGACGAAAACTAGGAAAGGCGCGCGCTTTCAAATAGGCTCGTCAGAGAACTCTTAATCAGCGGGTCCACGGTTCGAGTCCGTGCACACCCACCAAACTCCCTTTGGTTTGACCCGGAAGAGCGGGTGATGGAATGAGGCTGCTCGGGCGCCTCGATGCCCCGCTTTTACCGGTTCGGTCCCATTTTGAACCGCCCAGGGGTGGTAGCACGGGGCCCAACTAGCGCGCCAGCATGTGGTTTGCCGGTCGCCGGCCTGCTAGCTTATCAGGGCGGCATCAGCTTTGGGGTGGCTGGCGTGAAGCGACTTTTGACGATTGGCATGCTCGCGGGTTCCTTGTTCGCGGGCAGCGCGGTGCAGGCATCGACGGTTGATATCACCGGCGTCGCTTTCGGAACCGATGGAACCGTTCCGTTCGCCGGGTACTCCAGCACCAACCAGAGCGCCAACAACGTCGTCAACTACCCGCCGACAAGTCCGACGCCATCGCTGCTGACCGACACCAACGCGACTCCGGGCGCCGACTGGAAGGTGAGCGGCACCACGACGGCGGCGTCGGTGACCACCACGCTGAGTTCTTACAATGTCGACTGGTATTTCGTCGGCGCCGAGTCGGGCTACGAGATCACGTTTTCCGATGGTGGCCTGGCGATATTCACCGAGGCGAACCAGAACAACTCGTGTTGCTATGGCACCCCGACGTGGAATTCGCTGGCGTCTTTCGGTTCCTCCAGCGGGCTGACGTCGTCGGTCATTCCGATCGAGTTCTACACCAACGGCTCGGCAACCCCCTCGGTGGTCAACGGCAGCAATCCCGCGGCCACCCTCGGCCAGTCGTTGGCGACGATCATGTTCTCCTACGTGGACCCGGTCTACGAAGCTCAGTCGCTGGTGGGTTGGGTGCTTACCTCCGATCCGACATCGTGGTTCGCGTTCGGGCTTGATGACGGCGGCGTTGACGACAACCACGACGACTGGATGGGTGTCGCGTACGTGTATTCGTCCCTGCCGGAGCCGATTGCGGGCGTGCCGCTGCCGGCCGCCTTGCCGCTTCTGCTCTCTGGCATCGGCGGCCTTGGTCTCGTCGGCCGCAAGCGGCGGCGGCGGGCGGGATTGGAGTTGCCGCGCTAGGCACTACTGGCGGTCGAGCTGTCTCCCGACAAGGCCATTTTTCGAACCCGGTAAGTCTACTGGCGCTCGATGCACGTTGTCGCGCATCGAGCGAACGTGGGTTGTCCGCGGCTTCCGAGTCTTATATAAGACATATGACCAAAATCGAGGGCGCGGCGCTCGGGTCGAAGGCGCTCCCTCGCAGCCGGGAAAACCTCCATGAGTGCTCCTCCGCAACTGCTTGCCCATGATCACAAGGACAATGTCGCTGTCGTCGTCGTCGAGGGCCTGACCGCCGGCACCGATGCGCTCGGCGTTGTTACGGCCGACAACTCCTCCTTCAACCTGAAGGTCAATGCCGACGTGCCGATCGGCCACAAGGTCGCACTCAAGGACCTGAAGGCCGGGGACACTGCGATCAAGTACGGCGAGGACATCGGCAAGATGGTCGCCGACGTGAAGAAGGGCGGCTACGTCCACGTCCACAATCTCAAGACGAAGCGGTGGTAAGGAGAAAGCCGATGAGCACCTACGGCAAGCGCAAGATCAACGCCTACCGCCGCGAGAATGGCCGCGTCGGCGTGCGCAACCACGTCATCATCCTGCCGCTCGACGATATTTCCAACGCCGCCTGCGAGGCGGTGGCGAACAACATCAAGGGCACGATGGCGCTGCCCCACGCCTATGGCCGCCTTCAATTCGGTGCGGACCTTGACTTGTTCTTCCGCACCATCATCGGCACCGGCGCCAATCCAAACGTCGCCGCGGTCGTGGTCATCGGCATCGAGCCGGAATGGACCAAGATCATCGTTGACGGCATCGCCAAGACCGGCAAGCCGGTCGAAGGCTTCTCGATCGAACAGAGGGGCGACCTCGACACGATCGCGGTCGCTTCGCGGAAGGCGAAGGAGTTCGTCCAGTGGGCGAGCGAGCTGCAGCGCGAGGAATGCGACCTGTCGGAACTGTGGATCTCGACCAAGTGCGGTGAGTCTGACACCACCACCGGTCTCGGCTCGTGCCCGACGGTCGGCAATATGTATGACAAGCTGATCCCGGAGGGCATCTACGGCGTCTTCGGCGAGACCTCCGAAATCACCGGCGGCGAACACATTTGCAAGGCGCGCGCGGCGACGCCCGAGGCCGGCGAGAAGTTCATGAGGATCTTCCAGGCCTATCAGGACGAGGTGATCGAGCCGTACAAGACCTCCGACCTTTCCGACAGTCAGCCGACCAAGGGCAACATTCTCGGTGGGCTGACCACCATCGAGGAGAAGGCGCTCGGCAATCTCGAGAAGATCGGCCGCACCTGCCGCTATATCGACGCCATGGGGCCGGCCGAGGCGCCGGAGAAGGGACCGGGCCTTTACTACATGGACACCTCTTCCGCCGCGGCCGAATGCGTCACGCTGATGGCCGCCGCGGGCTACGTCATCCACACGTTTCCGACCGGCCAGGGCAACATCATCGGCAATCCGATCATTCCTGTCATCAAGATCAGCGCCAATCCGCGCACGGTGCGCACCATGTCGGAGCATATCGACGTCGACGTGACCGGAATCCTGCGCCGCGACATGACTATCGATCAGGCCGGCGACGCCCTGATCGAGATGATCGTGCGCACCGCCAACGGCCGCAACGCGGCGGCGGAGGCGCTCGGCCATCGCGAATTCGTCATGACCAAGCTCTACCGCTGCGGCCTGAGCCTCAGCGGAGGTCAGCGTAATAGTGGAGCCGGTCGGTAAGGCAGCGTGAGCGTCGCCACTCGATCGGCGTGCCGTCGATGGCGAAGGCCACCCGATCAATGGCGAGCAGCGGCGTTCCTGTCGGGCAGCCGAGCGCCTTCGCATCGGCTGCGGAGGCGGTGGCGGCTTTCAGTTGCTCCGCGGCGCGGCCGATCCTGAGACCGAACCGCATCGCGTATAGCGCGTAGACGTTGTTGGGGATCGGGGTGAGCCGGTTGAGGTCGGGAAACCGCTCGGCCGGCACAACGATCCGCTCGCTGATGACAGGGTGCCCGCCGATCGAGCGGGTGCGATCGATCAGCCATACGGGACTTCGCGCCGGGAGTTCGAGTTTGGTGCGCGTCAGCCGGTCGGCCATGCCCCGGGTCAGGCCGTGGACGCTGCTCTCCGGGAACTGGCGGCCGCCCTTGTCCGGCGCCAGGCGGAAGAACTGGAACAGAATCTGGCTTTCCTCCACCTCGGCGACGAACGTGCCGCGGCCCTGGTGGCGCACGAGCAGATGCTCGGCGACGAGCGACTCCAGGGACTTGCGGACCGTGCCCTGGCTGACGCCGAGTTCCTGTGCGAGCTGCTGCTCGCTCGGCAGGGCGACACCCGGCGGCCAGGTGCCGTCGATGAGGCGGGCAAGCAGGGTCTGGCGAACCTGCTTGTAAAGCGGCCGGTACCGACTTTCGAGTCAGGAATTGCAACCCCCCAATCCGGCGTGCGGCAGGTTCGCTTGCATGGCTGCCGTCACGGCGGTATGACGGTTTCGTCGCGGGGGGGCCGTTATCCGGCTGAGATCCCAAGAGGGACCACCCCAGGAACCTGACCTCGGTAATGCGAGCGTAGGGAGCGGTGTGACCACAGTCAGCAACAATCTCGGTCGATTCGACTGTTCTTACAGCGTTCCCGCCTCTTTGCGAAGCGAGGAGCCGGTTCACCCCTGCGTCTCAATCCGACGCGCGCGAGGTGAACCTGATGATCGTCGAAATCGAGTGTCTTCCTAACCCGCCCGGCACCGCGGGAAACCGCTACGCCCATGTCGAGGCGGCGATCGCCGTCATCGAACAGTCGGGCCTCAACTATCAGGTCGGTGCGCTCGGCACGACCTTCGAGGGGCCGCCGGATCGGGTGTGGCCGCTCGTGCGCGCGGTCCACGAGGCGTGCCTCGCTGCCGGCGCCGCGCAGCCTGGTGAGCGTCGTCAAGATCGCCCAATCGGCGAGCGGCGGGCCCGACGATGGAGGGCCTGGCCGGGAAGTTCCAAAAGCCATGAGTGCTGCTCTTCCCGCACGGGGTCGCGGTTCGGCGGGCTGCGGCGGGCGGCGCCGTCCATCGCCCTGACGGTCGTTCTGGTGGCCGTCTGGCAGGCCGCGGTGACTGCTGTTCGCGGTTCCCAACTACATCCTGCCGGCGCCGAGCGGGGTGTGGGCGGCGTTTCGTGGAGGTGCGCGGGCTGTTGCCCGCCCACATCGCCACGACGCTCGAGGAGGCGCTTGGCGGATTGGCGCTGGCGGTCGCTGGTGGCGGTGCCGGTGGCGTCGCTGGTGGCGACGTTCGGGTGGGCGCGCCGCGCGATCCTGCCGATTCTGGTGGTTTCGCAGAACATCCCGATGATCGTGCTGGCGCCGCTGCTGGTGGTCTGGTTCGGCTTTGGCATCACTCCAAAGCTGCTGGTGGTGGCGCTGATCGGCTTCTTTCCGATCGCCGTCAGCACCGCCGACGGGCTTCTCAACGCCGACCGCGAGCTGATCGACCTCATCCGCGCCATGGGTGGCAGCCGCTGGCAGCGTGCTGAGGACGGTGCTGATCCCGTCGGCGCTGCCGCCGTTCTTCGCCGGGCTCAAGATCAGCGCCACCTACGCGGTGCTTGCCGCCGTCATCGGCGAGTGGGTCGGCGCGAGTTCCGGCCTCGGCCTCTTCATCACCCGCTCGCAGACCGCCTTCCGCACCGACCGGGTGCTGGTCGCCGTGGTCGTCATCGCCCTGATCAGCATGGCGCATGTTCGTGGCGACCGAGCTTCTTGCCCGCCTTGCCATGCCCTATCGCAACGCATCTTCAGAGGAGCATCAACAATGAGAACCCCCGTTTGGCGGCGTCGCGGCGTGCTGGTCGGCCGCGATGGCGTCCGTCCTTGCCACTGTCCGGGGCGGCGGTCGCCGACGACCTTACGCCGGTGACGCTGATGCTGAACTGGACGCCGAACAACCACCACGCCGGCATCTACATCGCGCTCGCCAACGGCTGGTACAAGGACGTCGGCATCGACCTCAAGGTCGTCGAGCCGGCCGCGGCCGGGGCCGATCAGGTGGTCGGCGCCGGCAGCGCCGACTTCGGCATCTCGCAGGCGGAATCGGTCATCCCGGCGCGCGCCAACGGCATCCCGGTGGTGTCGATCGCGACGATCCTGCCCTACGACGACTCCAGCCTGATGGCGCTCGCCTCGGAGGGGATCACCCGCCCGCGCGACCTCGAGGGCAAGACCTACGGCGGCTACGGCGGCCCGCTGGAGACCGAGCTGATCGACCGGCTGGTGAAGTGCGACGGCGGCGATCCGAGCAAGGTGAAGTTCGTCGAGGTCGGCAACATCGACTATGTCGCCGGCCTCGAACAGAAGCGCTTCGACTTCGTCTGGGTGTTCGAGGGCTGGGATGCGCTGCGCGCGCGCGAGGTCCTCCACAAGCAGATTTCGACGCTCAAGTTCGTCGACTACCTCCAGTGCATCCCGGACTGGTACACGCCGGTGTTCATCACCAACGAGGCGACCATTCGCGACCGCCCGGAGCTGGTGGAGAAGTTCCTGGCGGCCACGGCGCGCGGCTACCGGCGGGCGATCGAGGACCCGGACGAGGCGGCCGCCGATCTCCTGAAGGCCGTGCCCGAACTCGACCCGGCGCTGGTGAAGGCGGCCGCCGCGCTACCACGCGCCGCGCTACGCCGCCAAGGGCGAGCCGTGGGGCATCCAGAAGCCCGAGATCTGGAAGGACTTCGTCGCCTTCCTGCGCGACGCCGGGCTGATCGACAAGGACGTCGATCCGGACGCCGCCTTCACCAACCGCTTCCTCGACATGACGGTGGCGGGAGGCGGCTAGGACCACGCGCGTGGGCGTCTCGATCGCACTGGAGGGCGTGCGTCACGTCTTTGCCGGGCCGCCGCCGGTGACGGCGATCGCCGACGTGTCGCTGGAGGTGGGCGAGGGGCGCTTCGCCGCGCTGATCGGTCCCTCCGGTGCGGGCAAGAGCACGCTGCTCAGGATGCTCGCCGGCCTGCTTGCGGCCGACGGCGGGCGATGTTCGCATCGCCGGCGAGGACGTCGCCGGGCGCCCCGGCCACGCCGCCTTCATGCCGCAGGGCAGCCTGCTCCTGCCCTGGCGGCGGGTGCGCGACAACGCCACCCTCGGCGCCGAGGTCGCCGGCCAGTCGCGCCGCGACGCCTACGCGCGCGCCGCGCCGCTGTTCGACCGTTTCGGGCTTGCCGGCTTCGAGGAGAGCTGGCCGTCCCAGCTCTCCGGCGGCATGCGCCAGCGGCTGGCGCTGCTGCGGACCTTCCTGACGCCGAAGCCGGTGCTGCTTCTCGACGAGCCGCTCGGCGCGCTCGACGCCATCACGCGGCGCTCCATGCAGGCGTGGCTGCAGGACGTCTGGCAGGCCGATGGCCGCACGGTCCTGCTCGTCACCCACGATGTCGAGGAGGCGCTGATCCTCGCCGACACGATCCACGTGCTGTCGCCGCGGCCGGGCCGCATCGTCGAGCGCATCGACGTCGACCTGCCGCGGCCGCGAGCGTCGCGGGAAACCACCACGCCGGCGTTCGTCGCGCTGAAGGCGCGGGTGCTGGCGGCGCTGGAGCGCCGGACGCCGGCTAAAGATCGCCGGCGATCGCCTTGCGGTAGAGCGCTTCGTAGTCCTTCGCCGTCAGCGGCACCGGGTTGCCGCCGTTCGAGGGGTCGTGCTCGGCCATCGGCGCGGCCTCGGCGATGACGTCGATGTCGACGCCGATCTCCTTCAGCGTATTGGGGATGCCGATCCGCCGGCGCAGTTCCAGCACCCATGTCGACCACGCTTTCGGCCGACTGGCCGGGGAGGTCGAGGTAGCGGGCGAGGGCGGCGAGCCGCCCGTCGACGGCCGGCCAGGTTGCGGCGGAGCACGTAGGGCATGACCACCGCGTTGGTGAGGCCGTGGTGGGTGCCGCGGAGCGCCGAGCAGGGGTGGCTCATGGCGTGCATGGCGCCGAGACCCTTCTGGAAGGCGACGGCGCCCATCGACGAGGCGGCGAGCATGAAGGCGCGGGCGTCGACGTTGCGGCCGTCCTCGACCGCGACCGGCAGCCATTCCTTGCACAAGCCGCATGGCTTCCAGCGCGATGCCCTCGCCGAGCGGGTGGAAGAACGGGCTGCACCACGCTTCCAGCGAATGGGACAGCGCGTCCATGCCGGTCCACGCCGTGATGTTGGCGGGCAGGCCGACGGTCAGCTCGGGATCGGCGATGACGATGCGCGGCAGCATCTTCGGGTGGAAGATGATCTTCTTGGTGTGGTCGGCGGGATCGGTGACGACGGCGGCGCGGCCGACCTCGGAGCCGGTGCCGGCGGTGGTCGGCACCGCGACGATCGGCGCGATGCCGTCGGCGTTGGCGCGCAGTCCACCAGTGACTCGCGGTCCTCGAAGTCGAACACCGGGCGCGTCTGCCCGGCCATGAAGGCGATGAGCTTGCCGATGTCCATGCCCGAGCCGCCGCCGAAGGCGATGACGCCGTCGTGGTCGCCGGCCCGGTATGCGGCGAGGCCGTCGTCGAGGTTCTTCAGCGTCGGGTTGCCGTCGACCTTGGAGAAAACGGCGTAGGCGATCTTCGCGTTGTCGAGGAAGCCGATCGCCGTCTGCGACGATCGGCAGACCGACGAGACCCGGATCGGTGACGAACAGCGGCCGTTTCAAGCCGGCCGTCTTGACCGCCGCCGCGCAGGTCCTTGATGCGGCCGGGGCCGAAGCGGACGTCGGTCGGGTACGACCAGTTGGCGGTCAGGGAAGGGTAGGTGTCGAGCACGGCGGCTATCGTGTCTTCGTCCTCAGATGGAAGCTCTTCGGCCGGGTCAGGTGCTCGTAGCCGACGCGCGACAGGGTGGCGCCGCGGCCCGATTGCTTGACGCCGACCCAGGCCAGCGCCGGATCGACGTAGTCGGCGCGGTTCATGTAGACGGTGCCGGTCTCGATCCTGTCGCCGATGCGCTTGGCGGCGTCGACGTCCTCGGTCCAGATCGCGGCGGTGAGGCCGTAGGGCGAATCGTTCATCAGGTCGATCGCCTCCTCGTCCGACTTCACCTTCATGACGCCGTGCGCCGGCCCGAAGGTCTCCTCGCGCATGATCGCCATGGAATGGTCGACGTTGGCGAGGAGCTGCGGGGCGAGGTAGGGGGTGCCTTCCTTGTCGGCGGCGAAGCGTTTGGTGTCGATCAGCGGCCTCGCGCCGTGGCTGATCGCATCGGCGACCTGGGCGCGGACGGCGTCGGCGGCGCGCGCCCGCACCATCGGGCCCAAGCGTGGTCGCCGGATCGGTCGGCGAGCCGAGCTTGTACGCGTTGATGGTGGCGACCGCGGCCTCGACGAAGTCGTCGTAGACCGCCTCGTGGACGTAGATGCGCTCCATGGCGCAGCAGCCCTGGCCGGTGTTGAAGTAGCCGGCGTCGACGATGTTCTCGACCGCGAAGGGCAGGTTGACGTCGGGGCGGACGTAGGCCGGGTCCTTGCCGCCGAGCTCCAGGCAGGTCGCCGGGAAGTTGGTGGCGCCGGCGACCGCGGCCATGATGTTGCGTCCGCCGGCGGTGGAGCCGGTGAAGCCCACCTGATCGACCAGCCCGGAGCGCAGCGCCTTGTCGGTCGCCTCGTGCGACATGTGGAGCACCTGGAAGGCGTCCTTCATCAGGTCCGCCTTCCTGAAGCATTCGGCGAAGTGCTCGGCCACCAGCGCCGTCTGGCTGGAGTGCTTCATCACGACCGTGTTGCCGGCGATCAGTGCCGGCAGCACCGCGTTCAGCGCCGTCATGTACGGGTAGTTCCAGGCCGGCAGGTTGAGGACGACCCCCAGCGGCTCGCGGTGGACGTAGTGCTCGAAGCCGTCCAGAGGCGGCCCGGCGACGTCGGCGAGCACCTCCGGCGCGATCGCGATCATATGGCGGGCGCGCTCGTTGAAGCCGCGCATCTCGTTCGGCCCCTGGCTGATCGGGCGGCCCATCTGCCAGGCAAGCAGCTCGGCCACGCGCGCCTTGTCGGCGACCATGGCGTCGGTGAAGGCGGTGGCGATCTTCAGCCGCTCGGCGAGGGGGACGCTCCGCCATTCGCGCTGCACGGCGTGGGCGCGCTCGAGCGTCGCCATGATGGTCGTGTCGTCGGCGAGCGGCAGCTCGGCGTAGACCGAGTTGTCGACCGGGGAAATGATCTTGAAGGGTCTGGTTCATGAGGCACACTCGGCTGTGGCGGACAACAGCCTATATGGCTTGAACGCGTATGTTGATCCAACTCAATACCGCTCGAACCCGCGCTTCAGCTCCCAGTCGGTCACCCGGCGGTCGTACTCGAACTGCTCCCATTCGGCGGTGTGGACGTAGTGGTCGATGACGGCGTCGCCGAAGGCGGAGCGCAGCATCTTCGACTTGTTCATCAGGTCCGTCGCCTCGCGGAGCGTCTTCGGGATCTCGCGCAGCCGCTTGCCGAAATAGGCGTCGCCGACATAGGGCGCTTCCAGCTCCATCTTCTGCTCGATGCCATCGAGGCCGGCGGCGATCAGGGCGGCGAAGGCGAGGTAGGGGTTGAGGTCGGCGCCCCCCATGCGGCACTCGATGCGGACCGACTTCGTCCCTTCGCCGACCAGGCGGAAGCCGGCGGTGCGGTTGTCGAGCGACCAGATCGCCTTGGTCGGCGCGAAGGTGCCGACCTGGAAGCGCTTGTAGGAGTTGATGTAGGGCGCCAGGAACCAGGTGATCTCGCGGGCGTGGGCAAGCTGGCCGGCGACGTAGTGGCGCATCAGCGTCGACATGCCGTGGTCGCCCCTGGCGTCGAAGAACAGCGGCCGGCGGCCGGCCGCGTCCCACAGCGAGGAGTGGATGTGGCAGGACGAGCCGGCGAGGTCGTAGCGCCACTTGGCCATGAAGGTGATCGCCTTGCCCTGGAGGAGGGCGATCTCCTTGCAGGCGTTCTTGAGGATGGTGTGGCGGTCGGCCATGGTCAGCGCGTCGGTGTAGCGGACGTTGATCTCTTCCTGGCCGGGGCCCCATTCGCCCTTGGAGTTCTCCACCGGGATGCCGGCGCCCTCGATGCCGTTGCGGATCGCCCGCATGACGCCCTCTTCCTTGGCGGTCTGCAGGATGTGGTAGTCCTCGATGTAGCGGCCGGCGGTCGCGAGGTTGGCGTAGTGCTTGTCGGCGGCGCTCTCGTAGGTCTCGTCGAAGAGGTAGAACTCCAGCTCCGAGGCGAAGTACGCCGACATCTTCTGGTCGGCCAGGCGCGCGACCTGCTTCTTCAGCATGGCGCGGGGGCTGTGCGGCACATCTTCGTGGTGATGGTGGTCGAGGATGTCGCAGAGCACCAGCGCCGAGCCCGGCAGCCATGGCAGGCGCCGCAGGGTCGCCATGTCGGGCTTCATGACGAAGTCGCCGTAGCCCTTTTCCCAGTTCGCCGCCGCGTAGCCCGGCACCGGCTCCATGTCGATGTCGTTGGCGAGCAGGTAGTCGCAGCCGTGGGTCTCCTCGTGGGCGCTGTCGAGGAAATATTGGGCCTGCATGCGCTTGCCGACGAGGCGGCCCTGCATGTCGGCAAAGCAGACGACGACCGTGTCGATATCGCCGGCGGCGACGGCCGCCTGAAGTTCCTTGAAGGTCAACATCCCCGCCATGACGATTCCTGCCCCTTCATCCGTGGGTCGGCCCGCGCGTTGCCGCGCGGGCCGGGTCTGATGTGTTACTCAAGACGCCGGCTTCACTTCATTGAAGCGGCGCCTTCGCGGTGCTTCACGGCGAACTCTTCTTCCGGGGAGAAGACCAGCGTGTTGCGGCCGTAGGCGGCGAAATAGACGATGGCGATGATGTACCAGATCGCCACGCCGATAACGCCGGTGCGGTACAGCGGGTCGGTGAGCTGGAAGTAGATCGTCACGACCGCGATGATGGCCGTCAGCGATGCACCCAGCGTGCCGAACGGGCTGCGGTATGGCCGCTCGATGTTGGGGAACTTGCTGCGAAGGCGCAGGAAAGTAACCGCCTGCAGGAAGTAGGAGAACATGGCGCCGAACACCGCCATGTTGAGGAGGACGCCGCCGATGAACGACCCAGCGTCCTCGCCGCCCTCGGTAAACCACACGACCAGCATCACGAGGAAGCCGACCAGGGAACCGGCGACAAGCGCGGTGTTGGGCGTCTTGTGCTCGCCGTGGGTGACCGACAGGAAGTGCGGGAAATAGCCGGCCCGCGACAGCGAGTAGATCTGCCGCCCGTAGGCGAAGATGATCGAGTGGAAACTGGCGACCAGCCCGGCGACCGCAAACAACGCGAGGATCTTGCCCCAGCCGGTTCCGTAGATGGTGCGGAAGCCGTCAAGGATCGGTTCGCCGGAGGAGCCCAGGGCAAATGCACCTGCGGGAATGGCCGGGTTGATGATGAGGATGAGGAAGCCGGTGGCGATCAGCGTGAACATGCCGAGCATGATGCCCTTCGGCATGTCGCGCTTGGGATCGACCGATTCCTCCGACGCAAGGGGCAACTGCTCGATCGCCAGGAACAGCCACACGGCGAAGGGCATGGAGGCGAGCACGCCGTAAACACCGAATGGCAGGAACGGGCCGCCACCGTCCGGCAGCGCCACGCCGGCGCCGCTCGCGTCCGTTCCGATGTTCATGGCGTATTTGGCGAAATCGAACTGTCCGGAGAACAGCGCGCTCAGGAAGAAGAAGATCAGGATGCCGAGCGCCAGCAGGGTGACGATCACCGTGACCATGAACGACAGTGCCACGCCGCGGATGTTGAGGCCAAGGAAGATGGCGTAGCCGACCAGCCACCAGACTGGCTGGATCGAGTCCGGCGTGCCGAATATTTCCGTGCAGTAGGCACCGATGAAGAAGACGACCACGGCCGGGGTCAGCACGTATTCGATGTTCTCCGCCACGCCGGTGATGAACCCGCCCCAGGGCCCGAACGCAGTGCGCGCGAACGAGTAGGCGCCGCCGGTGTGAGGCAGGGCAGGGCTCATCTCGGCGATCGAGTAAGTCAGGCCGAGGTACATAATCGCGATGATGATCGTGCCGACGAACATGCCGCCCCAGCCGCCGACGGCAAAGCCGAGGTTCCAGCCGGAGAAGTCGCCGGAAATAACCGCGCCCACGCCAAGCGCCCACAGCGAGAAAACGCCCGCGTGGCGCTTCAGACCCCGTTTCTCGAAATAGTCGGCACCGGGGACGTGATACGATACCCCGCCTTCGTGCTTTTTCCGCGTCTCGGCCATTTCAGCCACTCCCTTGATGGTTGCGGACGCCCAATTGCGGTCCCGCCGCCGCTTGCAGGCGGACCAGCTTCTGGCCGGCGCCCCGCTCCGCCGACCAAACCTCGTGTTCGCCCGCGCTCACGGGCGCACCGATGCCTCGAGCGGGCCAAGCCCGACGGCGGCGATGCTTTCTCGCAGCGCTTCGCTCAACCGCTCGGTCCAGCCCGCGATGTCCTTGACGGCACGCAAAAGGTCGTTGCGCACCTCGATCATGACGTGCGGCAGGCCGCGGTCGCGACCGTGGCGCCGGATGGTGTAGTCGACGTTGTCCCTGGCTGAATAGGGCTGGTTGTCGCCGACCACCAGGTTGCGGTCGCGTCTCAGCACGGCGAGCATCGCCTCGGCCAGGCTTCGCTCATTGGTGGAGATCAGTCCGACGTGCCAGGGCCGCGCCAACCCGCGATAAACAGGGGTGTAGGAATGGACCGTCACCAGTGCGGTGGGTTGGCGGTTAAGGCGTCGCCGATCCAGCAGGCGCTCGATCGCGGCGTGCAAGGGCGCCCAAAGCGCCGCTACGCGGGACTCGCGTGCGGCTGTCGAAAGGCCGACGTTTCCAGGCACTTCGGTGTCCTCGGAAAACGTCGTGATCGAATCCGCCGCACCCGGGTCACGGTTGCAATCGATCGCCAGCCGGGAATAACGGGCCAGCACCAAGTCGGCGTCGAAATTGGCAGAAAGGCCGGCGGCGAGATCGGCCGCGCCAATGTCCCAAGCAATATGCCGTTCAAGATCGGACTGGACGAGGCCAAGCGTGCCCAGGGCACGCGGCATCCGATTGGAGGCGTGCTCGCAGACGACGACCAGCGGCCCGTCCCCTCGGCGAACATCTACCGCCGGCACCTCGTCTGGCGCGAGCAGCGCATCCATCGCCATGTCCCCCGCGACGACGCCGACCGCGAAAGACGCGACGGCGACGACCGCTCACTGAAAAATATGTTACAAGATTATGGCGATGTATCAAGTTTGTAATAGAGGCATCAGTTGCCTCTGTGGGCGGCAAGCGTTGGTTGTGAACGATGGGCGGCGGAATGGCGGGTGACCCAGCGTTTTCGGTCGCCGAACTGATCCGCCGCCACCTTGGCGCGATGACGCCGAACGAGCGGCGTGCTGCCCGCCGGTTGCTGGCCGACTACCCGGTTGCCGGCCTCGAAACGACCTCTCGATTCGGCGCCGCCGCCAATGTGAGCGCCCCGACCGTGCTCAGAATGATCGCCAAGCTCGGGTTCGGAAGCTACGGCGCGTTCCAGGACGCGTTGCGCGAGGAACTCGCCGCCCGGCTTGAAACGCCGCTGACCAAGGGCGGCGATTTCTCCGGCGACAACCATCTGGCGCGGTTCGCCGAGGCGTCGATCGCCAACATCCGGCAGACGGTGGCCAACGTCGCAACCGGGGAATTCGACGCGGTGGTCGCGCTTCTCGCCGACCGCGGGCGCCCGGTTCATGTCATCGGCGGTCGCTTCACCGATTCGATCGCGGACTACTTCGTCGCTCACTTGCGCGTGCTTCGCCCCGGGGTGAGGCGCATCACCGGCGGTCCGATGAACTGGCTCGACCAGTTGCTCGACATCGGCAAACGCGACGTGGTCGTCATCTTCGACATCCGCCGCTATTCCGACGACCTGGCGCGGCTGGCCGAGAAGGCGGCCGGACGCCGGGCGACGGTGGCGCTGTTCACCGACCAGTGGCTGTCGCCGGCGTCGCGTCATGCCAGACACGTGCTGCCGGCCCATGTCGTGGCGCCGTCGGTGTGGGATTCCTCGTCGGGGCTGCTGCTGCTGGTGGAGGCCCTGCTGGCGGCGTTGGCGACCGAGTTCGGTCCCGCCGTGCGCCAACGTCTGACCACCGTGGAAAAGATGCGCGACCGATGAGGTGGGACACGCGCGAGGTGGGACAGGGCGCCGGACAAATGGGTTGACGGGTGCGGTGTCGTTGCGTGAAGAACATCGGCACAAAAAAGGGGGAAATGCCAATGCCACGCACCAAGCCGCCATTCCGCGCCGACATGGTCGGTAGCCTCCTGCGTCCCGAGTCGCTGAAGGAGGCGCGCGCCCGGCACGCCTCAGGGCAGATCAGCGATGCCGAGCTCAGGGCGGTCGAGGATCGCGAGATCAAGAAGATCATCGCCAAGCAGGAGGAGGTCGGGTTGCAGTTGGCGACCGACGGGGAGTTCCGGCGGTCGTGGTGGCACTTCGATTACCTTGGCGGGCTCGACGGGGTCGACATCGTCGAGGACAGCCACGGCATCCAGTTCCAAGGGGTGCAGACCAAGGCGCAGACGCTGAAGATCGTCGGCAAGATCGGGTTTCCGGCTGACCACCCGATGCTGGAGCACTTCAAGTTCCTCAAGGCCAACACCAGGCTCGTGCCGAAGATGACGATCCCGAGCCCGAGCGTGCTGCATTTCCGCGGTGGCTATAATTCGATCAAGGCGGTCTATCCGGACATCGACGATTTCTTCGCCGACGCCGCCAAGGCCTATCAGGATGCGATTCGCGCATTCCACGCGGCGGGCTGCCGCTACCTCCAGCTCGACGACACGGTGTGGGCCTACCTCTGCTCGGAGGAACAGCGCGCCATGGCGCGCGAGCGCGGCGACGACGTCGACCGGTTGCAGGAGCGCTACGCGCGCGCGATCAACACCGCGCTCGAAGCCAAGCCCGCCGACATGACCATCACCATGCACGTGTGCCGCGGCAACTTCCGCTCGACCTGGATTTCTTCCGGCGGCTATGAGCCGGTCGCCGAGACGCTGCTGTCCAAGGTCAACATCGACGGCTACTTCCTCGAGTACGACACCGAGCGGGCAGGCGGCTTCGAGCCGCTGCGTTTCCTGCCCAAGGGCAACAAGATCGTGGTGCTCGGCCTCATCACCTCGAAGAGCGGCACGCTGGAGAAGAAGGACGATGTCAAGAAGCGGATCGATGAGGCGACGAAATACGTCGCGCTCGACCAGTTGTGCCTCAGCCCGCAGTGCGGTTTTGCCTCGACCGAGGAAGGCAATATCCTGACGGAAGAGGCTCAGTGGGCGAAGCTTGCCGAGATCGTCGAGATCGCGCGTGAGGTCTGGGGATAGGGACTACGCCTCGAAGAACACCGTCTCGTTGTCACCCTGCAAATGGATGTCGAAGACGTAGCGGGGGATTTCGCCGACGGTTCCGTCGCGCCGTGCGATCAGGGTGTCGCGGGCGTCGGCGGGAACCAGCGCCAGTACCGGGTCGGTGGCGTTGGCCGTCTCACCCTCGAAGTAGATGCGGGTGAACATGCGGCGCAGGACGCCGCGGGCGAAGACGCCGACGTTGATGTGCGGCGCCTGCATGGTGTCGCGGGGTCCGGCGACGCGCCCCGGCTTCACCGTGCGGAAGCCGTAGCGGCCGGCGCCGTCGCACTCGGAGCGGCCGAAGCCCTTGAAGGTTGAGTTGGGCGGCGGGCCTTGCCGGCTGCCTGAATAGCGGCCGGCGCCGTCCGCCTGCCAGATCTCGACCAGGGCGTCGGGAACCGGCTCGCCCTCGCCGTCGAGAACGCGTCCCTCGATCCGGATCGGATCGCCGACGGTGTCGGCGGTGACGAGGTCGTCGCCGACGAGCGCGGTGAAGCTATAGCGGTCTCCCTGTGTCAGCCCGATATTGAAATACGGCCCGACGGTCTGGGATGGGGTGATGCCGGCTGGCTCCGCCCTGGTCATGCCGACCTCGCCGACGTCGGTCTCACTCATGGTCCCGGCTCCTCGAACGGGGTCTGGTGGCGGCCGCGCAGGACGAAGTCGAAGCGGTAGCCAAGCGCCCACTCCGGCACCGTGGTCTCGAGGTCGAAGCGGGCGATCATGCGTTCGCGGGACGATTTCGTCGACCGCGCATGCGATCGGGTCGATCGGGATCAGCGGGTCACCGGGAAAATACATCTGGGTCACAAGGCGGGTGAGGAACGACGGCCCGAACAGCGAGAAGTGGATGTGGTTCGGCCGCCAGGCGTTGGGGTGGTTTCGCCAGGGGTAGGCACCCGGCTTGATGGTGGTGAACTTGTAGTTGCCACCTGCGTCGGTGACGCAGCGGCCGGCGCCGGTAAAATTGGGGTCGAGCGGCGCCGGGTGCTGGTCGACCACGTGCACGTATCGTCCGGCGGCGTTTGCCTGCCAGATCTCAATCAGCGTGTCGGGGATCGGGTGGCCGTCTTCGTCCATCACCTTCCCGGACACGATGATGCGCTCCCCGAGCGGCTCGCTTGCGTGTTGCCGGGTGAGGTCATTGTCCAGTTCGCCGACGCTTTCGTGCCCGTAGACCGGGCCGGAAAGCTCCGACAGCGTGTGCGGCAGGATCACCAGCGGCCGTTTTGGTGAACGCAGGCGCGTTCCCACGTAGGCCGGCGCCAGATACGGCGGGTGCGCCTTGAGGCTGTCCAGCGGGTAGGCGGTGGTGGTCATGCGTCTGTCCTCCCTGACGGTCGTCTTCAGGTTACCCGTTCCAGCGCCAAGGCGACGCCCTGGCCGACGCCGACGCACATCGTCGCCAGCCCCAGACGGCCGCCGCGGCGCTTCAACTCCCACGCCACGTCCGCGGCAATGCGCGCCCCCGACATTCCCAGCGGGTGGCCGTAGGCAATGGCGCCGCCGTTGGGATTGACGTGCTCGGCGTCGTCGGCGACGCCAAGCTGGCGCAGACAAGCCAACGCCTGGCTGGCAAAAGCTTCATTGAGTTCGATCAAATCGAAGTCGCCGATCTTCATGCCGAGGCGGTCGAGGAGCCTGGTGGTCGCGGGGACCGGGCCCATCCCCATGATGCGCGGCGGTACGCCGGCGCTCGCCATGCCGAGAACGCGGGCGATCGGGGTGAGCCCGAGGCGCTCGGCCGCTTCGCGGGACGCGATGATCATCGCCTGGGCGCCGTCATTGACGCCCGACGCGTTGCCGGCGGTGACGGTGCCGCCGGCGCGCACGATAGGCTTCAGCCTGGCCAGCGCGTCGAGGGTGGTGTCCGGTCGCGGATGCTCGTCCTCGGCTGACGACGATCGGGCCGGTCTTGCGATTGCCCGGCGTCTCGACCGGAACGATGCGCTCGGCGAGGATGCCGGCCTCGCGCGCGGCCCGGGCCCGCGCCTGCGAGCGCTCGGCAAAGGCGTCCTGGTCGGCGCGGCTCACCTGGAATTCCTCGGCCACGTTCTCGCCGGTCTCCGGCATCGACTCGACACCGTACTGGGCCTTGAGCAGCGGGTTGATGAAGCGCCAGCCGATGGTGGTGTCCTGGATCTCGGCCGAGCGCTGGAATGCGGCCTCCGCCTTGCCCATGACCAGCGGCGCGCGGGTCATCGATTCCACGCCACCGGCAATCACAAGGTCGAGTTCGCCGAGGCGGACGGCGCGCGCGGCGGTGCCGACCGCATCAAGGCCGGACGCGCAAAGGCGGTTCATCGTCGTGCCCGGGACGTGATCCGGCAATCCGGCCAGCAGCGCCGCCATGCGGGCGACGTTGCGGTTGTCCTCGCCGGCCTGGTTGGCGCAGCCGAATATGACCTCGTCGACGGCGTCGGCGAGCCCCGGATGGCGCGCGACAAGCGTGCGGATCGGGATCGCGGCGAGGTCGTCGGCGCGGACCCCGGCGAGGGCGCCGCCGTAGCGGCCGATCGGAGTCCTCACCGCGTCGCAGATGAAGGCGTCGCGGCTCATTGATCGCCTCCCTGGGCGCGCTTTGTGCGCGCCTGAAGTTCGCGGAGGACGCCGAGTTCCTGCTTGTCAGGTGCGCGCATTTCGCTGACGTCGTCAGCGAAGCGAAGCGGCCAGCCGCACTGCGCCTGCACCGCCTCCCGGGTCGCGCCCGGATACAGGTTGACCACCGTCAGCTCTTTGCTGTTGGGGTCGGGGGCCAGAACGCAGAGGTCGGTGAAGACGCGGGTTGGACCTTTGGTTGTCACCCCGGCTCGCGCGCGGCTATCCCCGCCCGTGCCGTGGCCCATAGTGGTGACGAAATCGAGTTTCTCGACGAAGCCCCGCGGCGACATGGCCATGGTTATGTAGATCTGACTGCAATGGGTTGCGATCTCGGGCGCGCCGCCGCCGCCGGGGAGGCGGACCTTTGGCTTGTCATATGGTCCGATGACGCTGGTGTTCAGATTGGCGTATCGGTCGATCTGGGCGCTGCCGAGGAAGCCGACGGTGATGCGCCCACCCTGCAGCCAGTACCGGAACATTTCCGGCACCGATACCGTGGTCAGTGCGGTTTCGCTGAGCTCCCCGTCGCCGATCGACAGCGGCAGGATGTTCGGCTTGGTACCGATGGTGCCGGACTCGTAGATGAGCGTGATTCCCGGCGCATGAGTCAGGCGGGCGAGGTTGCAGGCGACCGACGGCGCCCCGATGCCGACAAAGCAGACATCGTCGTTCGTCAGTGCTCGGGCCGCTGCGATCGCCATGATCTCGGCCGGGGTGTAAGTGGTGCTCGATTGAATTGTCATCGGGTCAGGCTGCCCTTGCCGCGTATTGCCGGAAGGCCTCGGCATCTTTGGTGAGGACGTTTTCGCCCATCCAGGCGAGGAAGGTGTCGCGTTCGCGGGAAATTTCGTCCCACGCCAAGTAGAAGCTGTTGGCGCGGCTGTAGTAGCCGTGCGCGTATGAGGGATAGGCGCCGCCGGGGACGTGGGCGACGGCGGTGATCGTCCAGGCGGGCAGGATCACCGCGTTCGGGCTGCGCGGGCCGAAACCGTCGACGATCTCCTCGACGGTGACGATGGCGCGCCTGGCGGCAAGCACCGCTTCCTTCTGCACGCCGACGATGCCCTCGAGCATGACGTTGCCGTCCCGGTCGGCGCGCTGGGCGTGGATCATAGCGACGTCCGGGCGGATCGAGGGGACGGTGGCGAGCACCTCGCCGGTGTAGGGGCAGGTCACCGACCGGATCACGGGGTTGACCTTGACGAGATCGACACCACGATAGCCGCGGAAGACGGCGAACGGCAGGTTGGCGGCGCCGGCGGCGTAGGCATCGGCCATCGCCGCGTGCGAGTGTTCTTCGAGCGCCAGCGGGGTCGGCCAGCCCTTCTCGAAGGCGTCGCGCATGCGATGCAGCGAGCCGACGCCGGCATTGCCGCCCCACGAGAAGATGAGCTTGTCGGCCGCGCCCATGCCGATGAGCTGGTCGTAAATCAGGTCCGGCGTCATGCGGATCAGCGTCAGGTGCTTCTTTGCCTGGCGGATCACTTCGTGCCCGGCGGCGAAGGGGATCAGATGGGTGAAGCCCTCCATGGCGACGGTGTCGCCGTCATTGACGTTCGCGGCGACCGCGTCGTGAAGCGATAGAAACTCGGCCATCAGGTCATTTCCTCTCCAAGAACCTCCTTCAGCCACCGGAAGGCGGCATTGCCGGCGGGAACGCCGGCGTACACCGCCGAGTGCATGACCAGCGCGCGCAGCTCTTCGGGGCTGACGCCGTTGACCAGGGCAGGGCGGACGTGAAGCTTGAACTCTTCCTCGCGGTGGAGTGCGATCATGGTGGCGAGGGTCACCAGCGAGCGGGTCTTGCGCGGCAACGTCGGGTCGCCCCAGATCTCGCCCCAGGCGATCCGGGTGATGAAATCCTGCCACGGTGCGGCGAAGGCACCGGCCTGGGCGAGCGAGGTTTCGACATGGGCGGTGCCGAGGACGGCCTTGCGGATTTCGAGGCCGCGGTCGAAGGCAGAACCGGTCGGCCGACGGGTGCCGTTCTGCCGGTCGAGGAAGGCGCGGAGATACGCGCCGACCACGTCCGGACGCTCGATCGACATGAGATGGGCGAGGTTTGGCAGGACCACCATCTCGGCGCCGGCGATGCCGGCGCGCAGTTCCTCCGCCATCGCCGGCGGCGTCACGACGTCCTCGATGCCGACCATGACGAGGGCGGGCGCCGTGATCCGGCCGAGGCGGGGGCGGAGGTCCATCGCGGCGATCGCCTCGCAGCAGCGGGCGTAACCGGCGGCCTCGACGGCGACGAAGCGCTCGCGTACGCGCTCCACGGTCGCCGGCGCCGCCTTGTAGAACGGCGGCGTGAACCAGCGGCCGACGACCGCATCGACAACCGAGGCGACCCCCTCGGTGCGGACCTTGGCGGCGCGGTCGTGCCAGAACTCGGCCGGCGGCAGGTAGGCGGAGGTCGCCATCAGGGCGAGGCTCGCCACCCGTTCCGGCTGCGTGGAGGCGAGCGCCTGCGCGGTCATGCCGCCGAGGGACAGGCCGACCACGTGGGCGCGTTCGATGCCGAGGCCATCGAGGAGGCCGGCGAGGTCGGCGGCGAGGTCGTCGATGGTGATCGTCTCATCGGCGCTTGCCGAGCGCCCGTGGGCGCGGGTGTCGTAGCGCAGGCAGCGATAGGCGTCGGCGAGCAGCGGCACGACGCCGTCCCAGATCTCGACCGTGCCGCTCAGCGAATTGGAGAAGACGACGACCGGCGCGTTCTCCGGCCCGGCGAGGTCGTAGTAGAGCTCGATTCCGTTGGCCGTGATCTTCGGCATCAGCGTTTCCTCGGACGCCGCGCGCCCGCCTTGACGTCGGCGAGGATTCGGTCGGTGACGGCGGCGGCGGCGGCGATCGCCGGGGCAAGATCGAAGGCGGCGGACAGATCCCTGTTCAAAGCGGCCGGAATGCTCGTGTCGGCGGCCAGAACTTCGTTCAACGGGCGGCCCTGCGTCCGTACGATGTCGGACGCTTTTTCGATCGAGCCGATGGGCGGCTTCGCGGCCGAGTTTCGGGGAAAGGCGGGCGGCGGCCTCGCCCGCAAACAGCAGGCCGCCGGTCATTTCGAGGTTGGCGCGCATGCGTTTCTTGTCGACGACGAGACCTTCGGCCAGGCGGCGGGCCTCGCGCAGCGCGCCCGAGGCGAGGCCGAAAAGCTGAGGTAAAACAAGCCACTCGGAATGCCAGGCGCCGGCGGGGCGTTGGCCGGGGGCGGCCATGGCGTTGACGAGGGTGGTGAGGTGACCGGAGGCGGCGGCGTGGGCGGCAAGAATTATCGCTGCAGAAACAGGGTTTTGCTTGTGCGGCATGGCGGAAGAGCCGCCTCTGCCGGGGGTGTGGGGCTCGGACACCTCGCCGACCTCGGTGGAGCCGAGGAATACCACGTCCGTCGCCATTTTTGCCAGTGCGCCCAACAGGATAGCGAGCCAGGCGCCGGCCTCGGCCGGGCGGCCGCGCAGCGTGTGCCAGGGTGCTGACAGGGGGGCCAGCCCCAGCTGTCTGGCATATGACCGGCGTACTGACACCCCCTTGTCAGCGAGTGCGGACAACGTCCCGACCGGTCCGTCGAGAGAGGCGACGGCGATCCGCTGGCGCAGGCGCGGTGAGGTCGGCGGCAACGTCGGCGATGCCGGCGAGCCAGACCGCGACGGTGTAGCCGAAGGTGATGGGTGCGGCGTGCTGGCCGTAGGTGCGCCCGATCTGCGGGGTCTGGCGATGGGCGCGGGCCATCCGCGCGAGGCCGGTGACGATCGCCGCGAGGTCGGCCTCGATCAGGTCGAAGGCTTCGCCGATCTGGAGGACGAGGGCGGTGTCGGTGAGGTCCTGGCTGGTGGCGCCGAAGTGGACGTGGCCGCGCAGCCGCTCCGGCAGCTTCGCCTCCAGCGCCTTCACGAACGGGATCGCCGGAACGCCGGCGGACGCGGTGGCGGCGCCGAGGGCGGCGAGGTCGAAGTCTTCCGGCGTGATGCGGGCGATGGCGGGGGCGAGCCCCTTCGGCACCAGACCGTCGGCGGCCTCGGCGCGCGCCAGCGCCTCCTCGACCCTCAGCATGGCGGCGAGGCGGGCGCGGTCGGAGAAGACCGCGGCCATCTCCGCCGTCGCGAACAGCGGGCCGGTCAGCTCGGGAGTCGAGCGCCGAGAAGGTCATTCAGACCTCGCGGCCTCGTCGAAGGGGAGGCCGACGTAGTTCTCGGCAAGCGCGGTCATGGCGGCCTCGGAACCGGTGACGTAGTCGAGTTCGGCGATCTGGCGGCGGCGATCGAAGGGGGAATCGGCGGGGTTGAGGTGGAGCATGGTGGTCATCCACCACGAAAAGCGCTGCGCTTTCCAGACCCGTCTCAGGCAGAGCGCGGAGTAGCCGTCAAGCAGGCGCTTATCGCCCGAACGGTAGAAGGCGGCAAGCGCGGCGGTGAGGTTGCGGATGTCGGCGACAGCGAGGTTCATGCCCTTGGCGCCGGTGGGCGGCACGATGTGGGCGGAATCGCCGGCGAGGAACAGGCGCCCGTGCTGCATCGGCTCGGTGACGAAGCTGCGCATGGGCGTGATGCCCTTCTGCTGGATCGGCCCTTCCGGAATGCGGAAGCTGCCGTCGGCGGTGGCGGTGCGCGCCTGCAGTTCCTGCCAGATGCGATCGTCCGGCCAGGCGGCGAGGTCCTCGTCGGGAGCGACCTGGAGGTAGTAGCGCTGGAGGGTCGGCGAGCGGGTCGACAGGAGCGCGAAGCCGTCGTCGGTGTGCGTGTAGATCAGCTCGTGGGAGGCCTGGGGCGATTCCGACAGGATGCCGAGCCAGGCGAAAGGATATTCGCGGTCGAAGAAGGACAGGGCGCCGTCGGGAAACGACGGGCGGCAGATGCCGTGGAAGCCGTCGCAGCCGGCGATGAAGTCGCATTGGATTTCCGACGGCTGGCCGTCTTTCCTGAAGGCGATTCTCGGCTTGTCGCCGTCGAAATCCTTCACCGAAACGTCGGCCACCTCGAAATGGATCGTCCCGCCAGCGGCGAGCCGCGCCGCGATGATGTCCTTCACCACCTCCTGCTGGCCGTAGACGGTGATGCGCTTGCCGCCGGTGAGCGAGGGGAAGTCGATGCGGTGGCCGCGGCGGTTGAAGCGGATTTCGATGCCGTCGTGAAATTGCCCCTCGGCGTGCATGCGCGCGCCGAGACCCGCCTCGTCGAGGATGTCGGCGGCACCTTGCTCAAGGACGCCGGCGCGCACGCGGTTCTCGACGTAGTCGCGGCTGCGGTCCTCGACGACGATCGAACTCGATGCCGTGCCGGGCGAGCAGATGCGACAGGAGCAACCCCGCCGGACCCGGCGCCGACGATCCCGACCTGGGTGCGTTCGATCATGGCCCCGGCTTGACCGTTTCTCCGATCTGTTCGATTATCGAACAGACGTTCGTTATGCGATCATTGTTGGATGAGCCTGCCCAGAGTGTCAACGCCGGGTCCGAATCGACGGCGGGGACGCCCCCGGCCGACAAGGAGTTCATGGCGACGCTCGCCAAGGGCCTGGCGGTGCTCGGCTCGTTCGGCGCCACGCAGCCGTCGATGACGCTGTCGGAGGCGGCGGCGGCCAACGGCCTGTCGCGGGCGGCGGCGCGCCGGGCGCTGAAGACGCTCGCCGATCTCGGCTACGTCACCCATAACGGGCGCGCGTTTTCCCTGGCGCCGCGCATCCTGGAACTCGGCTTCGCCTATCTATCGACACAGTCGTGGATCGACCGGGCGGAGCCGCTGATGAAGGAGCTCAGCCATACGCTGCGCGAATCCTGCTCGGCGGCGATCCTGCAGGGGAGCGAGATCGTCTACGTCGCGCGCATGCCGGCGCCGCACCGGCTGATGTCGACAACGATCGCCATCGGCACCCGGCTGCCGGCGTTCCACACCTCGCTCGGTCGCATCCAGTTGGGCTTCCTCGACGAGGCGGAGCTTCGCCGGCGCCTGGAAGCGACCACGATCGTCGCCCACACGGCGCGGACCATCACCGATCCCGACGCGCTCCTCGCCCGCGTCCGCGGCGATCACGCCCAGGGCTACTCGATCGTCGACGAGGAACTGGAGAAGGGCCTGCGCTCGCTCGCCGTGCCGGTCGTGACCCGCACCGGCGTCAACGTCGGGGCGATCAACCTTTCGGCGCACTCAAGCCGGGCGACGCGCAACCGGCTGCGCGACGACTTCCTGCCGCCGCTCGCCGCGGTGGCGCGAGAAATTTCGCGCTCGCTGGTCTAAGCACCGGGTCGTCCCCGACGGCGTCTTGCATCGGTTTTCCTCAGACGGCCGCTATGGATTGATGTGGCGCGCCAAAGTTCTGGGGCGCGTTCTTTTTGTGTTTCGGTCATTCATGGCCTTATCCCCAGTTTCGTTTGTCACGTGCTACCTTCCACTTGCGGCGAGCGTAAGGAGGGTATAGTGAGCGGGTATGGCTCATTTGGATCATGCCACGCTGAAGCTGCCGACATCCGACGACGTACGCCGGTGGCAAGAGCAGCTTGACCAGTTGAAGCAGGAAGAGGCCGAGATGAAGGCTCGCCACTCCGCAGAAGAAGCGCAAATCAAGGCTCGCCGTTCACGCCTCGACAAGCTGATCGCTGCTGCTGCAGCATTTGCCGAGGCCGAAGAGGCGCTCGAAATCGCCGAGGCGGTTCAGGGGCCGCTGTAGTCGTCGCCCCGGATCCAGAACGTGCAAAGCAAGTACGCGCGGCCCGTGTGAAGCGTGGTCGAGGCAAATCGTGGACCGCTACAATTGCGAAGATCGTCAAGGATTCCAATCAACCGCTGACCTACGCCGAACTTAAGGACGCGGTTCGCAAGACGCACCTAGGCGACGTCCTGGAGAGAACCGAAGCGGCCTTCTATGGTGGCATAGGCAAGCTGGAAAAGCGCAGAATCATCGTCAAGCACAATGGGCGAGTGTTCGCGCCAAAGGTGTTCAGAAGTTTATGGCTGATGTTGCGGCTGGTCGGGTTCCTGATTTGCCGGCAACGACTGGTCCTACATCGAATCACCAAACGAAATCGCGATGGCGCGCTTCTTGGCCTCACGGCCTCATGGGGCGACGACGGCCGAGATCGTTGATAGTTTACTCAACGATCCGCCCGCCGATTTGGCGGTCACCAAAATCGGAACTCAATCTACAATCTCATTGCCCGCTGGCGAAGCAGCGGCAAGCTCATCTCGCGCGGCGAACAGCACTATCTGCCCGACGCGCCGGACGCATTGTCGCTCGTGGCGGGAACGGCGATGGAGGCACTCCTGGCGAGATTGAGGGCGACGAAACCCGTGGGAATCGTCGCCCACTGAACCTCTTAACGGCGGTTGACGACCGCTACACCTAGCCCTTGGAACGGGGGCGCATCAGAAAGGCGGTGCTGAGTGCGGAAAGACCGCGCGTTAAAAGCGTAGCGATGTGTCGCGTCACCGGGGTAGTTACCCCGGCGGCGCGACCATCGCCAGTTTTTTGATATCAGAGGTTGCGTGAAACCGCAAATCAGCGTGTTAACCCTCGGCGGAGCCCTGAAAAGCGGGCAATTACAAGCGTTTATGGATTAAGAGGAGGCGCGCGGAATCGGGCCATGCGCCCGGTAAGTGAGCCGCAGGTTATCGACCGCCTCGTGGGCCAGCGCCGCCGGGCGTGAGCCACGGCGGTAAGCGCGGCGACCGCGCGCAGGGCTACTCGTCGTCGACGAGGAACTGGAGAAGGGCCTGCTCTCGCTCGCCGTGCCGCTTCTCATCCGCACCGGGGTCACGCGGGAGCGGCGAATCCGATTTCGGGGGACGGCGCTCGCGCGACCCCTCCCCGAAATCGCGTCCAAATCGCGATTTCGACCCTCCCGCAAGGGGAGGGTAGGGTGACCTGGATTCGCGCCCGCGTATCGTGTGTCACGCTTCCACAATTCCTCGCCCGGTGCGTTGCCGGAGGCGGGTCACGTTGCGGTTACCGACCATGCTGTCGCCACCTTCTCCGTGCTATGCTTGCGGGGTACGAGGGGTCACGGGTCGTGTTCGGATTGATTTTCGACATCGCCATCATTGGCGGTGGCATCAATGGAACCGCAATCGCGCGCGACGCGGCAGGGCGCGGGCTGTCGGTTTTCCTGTGCGATCAGGGCGACCTCGCCGGCGGCGCCTCGTCGGCGACGTCG
Organism: uncultured Alphaproteobacteria bacterium; assembly: GCA_963826055.1. Classification (GTDB taxonomy): domain Bacteria; phylum Pseudomonadota; class Alphaproteobacteria; order Rhizobiales; family Kaistiaceae; genus JBBDMC01. The sequence continues at coordinate 35,690 of CAWGVO010000017.1, forward strand.
AAGCTGGTCCACGGCGGCCTCGGCTACCTGCAAGGTCTCCGGTTCGGGGCGCTGCGCGAAGCGCTGGTCGAGCGGGAACGGCTGATGGCCGCCGCGCCGCACCTGGTGCGTCCCTTCCGCGTCATCCTGCCTCATCACGAACGGCAATGGCCGCGCTGGGCGCTCCGCCTCGGGCTGTTCGCCGCCGACCACCTGACGCGGAGCACGCTGCCGGCGAGCGGCAGCGTCGCGTTCAATCGCGAGGCGGGCGAGGGCGTCCTGATGCCGCACCTCCACGCCGGCTTCGCCTATTCCGATTGCCTCGCCGACGACACCCGCCTGGTGATGCTCAACGCCATCGATGCGCGGACGCGCGGCGCCTCCATCCACACGCGGGTACGCTGCGTGGTGGCGGAGCGCGACGGCGAACGCTGGCGCCTGTCGCTGGAGTCGACGGAGACCGGCGAGCGGTTCACGGTGATCGCCGGCATCCTCGTCAACGCGGCGGGTCCGTTCGCCGGGGAGGTGCTCGACCACGTCATCCATACCGAGCGGCGGGTGCCGGTGCGGCTCGTCAAGCACACATACATCGTCGTGCGGCGCCTGCACGACGGCGGCGCCTACGCGCTGCCGAACGCCGACGGGCGGATCGTCTACGCGCTGCCCTACGAGCGCGACTTCCTGCTGATCGGCGCGGCGATGAGCCGCTACGAGGGCGATCCGGCCGCCGCCCGCGCCGAGCCGCGCGAGGTCGCCTACCTCATCGACGTGGCGAGCCAATACTTCGAGGACCCGCCCGACGCCGCCGATGTGGTGTGGAGCTTCGCCGGGGTGAGCGCGATGCCGGAAGACCATTCGCCGGCGATGGGGGAGAGCGCGGTCGTGGCGGAAGCCTCGGCGCACCTCGCGCCGCTCATCAGCGTCTTCGGCGGCACGCTGACGACCCACCGGCGGATCGGCGAGCGCGTCGTCGACCAGATGGGCCGCTTCCGCCCGGTCGGGCCGGCGTGGACGGCGGGGACGACGCTCCCCGGCGGCAACCTGCCGGCGGACGGGGTCGGCGGGCTCGGCCGGGCGCTCCGCGGCGCCTACCCCTTCATCAGCGAGGGCCACGCCGCCCGCCTCGCCGCCGCCTACGGCACGCGCGCGCACGCGATCCTTTCCGGCAAGCGCCAGGCGGCGGACCTCGGTGTCCGCTTCGGCGGCGACCTGACCGGGGCGGAGGTCGATTTCCTCAAGACGGAGGAGTGGGCGGCAACGGCCGAGGACGTGCTGTGGCGGCGCTCCAAGCTCGGGCTCACGGCGTCGAAGGGCGAGGTGGCGGCGCTCGACCGCTGGCTCGCGGCCGACCCGCTCGCCCGCCCGGCGGCGGTCGAGGCGTGAGCGGCCGCCTTCTCAGCGCCCCAGTCGCGTGGTAGGCACCGCTGGCACGGCATCGATCGGAACGACCCTCACGAATCGGGATGAACGCTGGCGAACAGACCTGTGGCGGGTTGCCGCGCCGCAAGGGACGGTGGATGGCCGGCGCGCTCGCCGCGGTGGCGCTCGCCACCGGCCCGCTGCCCGCCCATGCCGAGAAGATCGCCAACCCGGTCGCGGTCTTCGCCGGCCTCGACAAGATCACCGGCCGCATCATCTCCTTCGACGTCTATATCAACGAGACGGTGCAGTTCGGCGCGCTGCAGGTGACGCCGAGGGTCTGCTACACGCGGCCGCCGACGGAAGAGCCGCGCACGGACGCCTTCGTCGAGGTCGACGAGATCACCCTCAATCGCAAGGTGCAGCGCATCTTCACCGGCTGGATGTTCGCCGCCAGCCCTGGCCTCAACGCGGTCGAGCACGCCGTCTATGACGTGTGGCTGACCGACTGCAAGATGTCCTCGCCGGTGCCGCCGCCGGCCAGCCGGTAGAAATCCGCCTCCGCCGCGATCGCCTCCTCGAGCAGGCGCTGGTAGGTGCGCTTGTCGACGTCGACGGCGCCGAACTGGCGCAGGTGGTTGGTGGTGAACTGGGTGTCGAGCAGGCGGAAGCCGCCGACGACAAGCCGCGCCACCAGATGCACCAGGGCGACCTTGGAGGCGTCGCGGACGCGGGAGAACATGCTCTCGCCGAAGAAGGCGGCGCCGAGGCGGACGCCGTAGAGCCCGCCGACCAGCGCGCCGCTCTTGCCAGGCCTCGACGGTATGGCAATGGCCGAGCGCGGCCAGCTCGCGGTAGAGCCGGCGGATGCGGGCGTTGATCCAGGTCTTCGGGCGCCCGGGCCCGGCGCCGGCGCAGCCGTCGATGACGGCGTCGAAGTCGCGGTCGATGTGGATCTCGAAGGTGTCGGCGGCGACGGTGCGCCTGAGGCGGCGGGGGACGTGGAAGCGGTCGAGCGGGATGACGCCGCGCACCTCCGGCTCGATCCAGTAGAGGCCGGGGTCGTCGGCCGATTCGGCCATCGGGAAGATGCCGACCGCGTAAGCCTTCAGCAGGACCTGCGGCGTGATTTCCAGAAGGACGTCGTCGCGCGCGACCATGTTTGGATCAGGCGGTCTGCAGCCGCTTCTCCAGCCAGTGGATGTCGTAGTTGCCGGCGATGATATCAGGGTCCGTGACGAGATCGCGGAAAAGGGGCAGCGTCGTGCGGATGCCGTCGACGACGAACTCGTCCAGCGCCCGGTGCAGCCGCATGAGGCACTCCTGCCGGGTGCGGCCGCGCACGATCAGCTTGCCGATGAGGGAATCGTAGAACGGCGGAATGACGTAGCCCTGAAAGACGCTGGAATCGACGCGCACGCCGAGACCGCCGGGCGGGTGATAGTAGGCGATGCGGCCGGGCGAGGGGGCGAAGGTGGCCGGGTCCTCGGCGTTGATGCGGCACTCGATGGCGTGGCCGTCGAAACGGATCTCGTCCTGGCTGAACGACAGGCCGAAGCCGCAGGCGACGCGGATCTGCTCGTTGACGAGGTCGATGTCGGTGATCGCCTCGGTCACCGGATGCTCGACCTGGAGGCGGGTGTTCATCTCGATGAAATAGAACTCGCCGTTCTCGTACAAGAAACTCGATGGTGCCGGCGCCGGCGTAGCCGATCTTCGCCATGGCGTCGGCGACGATGCCGCCGATCCTGGCGCGCACGTCCGGCGTGATGGCGGGGGAGGGGGACTCCTCCAGTATCTTCTGGTGGCGCCGCTGCAGCGAGCAGTCGCGCTCGCCGAGATGGACGGCGCGGCCGTCGCCGTCGCCGAAGACCTGGATCTCGATGTGGCGGGGCTTGGCGAGGTACTTCTCGAGGTAGAGCGTGTCGTCGCCGAAAGCGGCCGCCGATTCACGGCGGGCGGCAGCGATCGCGCCCGCCAGTTCGCCCGGAGCGCGCACGACCTTCATGCCGCGGCCGCCGCCGCCGGCCGCCGCCTTGACCAGCACCGGGTAGCCGATGTCGCGGGCGACGCGGGCGGCGGTCTCCTCGTCGCGGACGGGGCCGTCGGAGCCCGGCACCACCGGGATGCCGAGGCGGGCGACGGTGCGCTTGGCCTCGATCTTGTCGCCCATCATGCGGATGTGCTCGGCGCTCGGCCCGATGAAGGCGATCTCGTGGGCGGCGAGGATCTCGGCGAAACGGGCGTTTTCGGAAAGGAAGCCGTAGCCGGGGTGGACGGCCTCGGCGCCGGTGATCTCGCAGGCGGCAAGCAAGCTGCGGGATGTTGAGATAGGATTCGCGGGCCGGCGGCGGGCCGATGCACACGCTCTCGTCGGCGAGGCGCACGTGCATGGCGTCGGCGTCGGCGGTGGAGTGGACGGCGACGGTGGCGATGCCCAGTTCCTTGCAGGCGCGCAGGACCCGGAGGGCGATCTCGCCGCGATTGGCAATCAGAATCTTGCCGAACAGGTGGGGCGTGGCGGTCATTCGAGGACGATCAGCGGCTCGTCGTATTCGACCGGTTGACCGTCGGTGACCAGGATCTGGGTCACCTTGCCGGCGCGCGGCGCCGGAATCTGGTTCATCGTCTTCATCGCCTCGATGATGAGCAGCGTATCGCCCTCGGCGACCATGTCGCCGACGTTGACGAACGGCGCGGCGCCGGGCTCGGGCGAGCGGTAGGCGGTGCCGACGATGGGCGAGTGGACGGTGCCGGGACGGACGGCGGGCTCGGCCGGTTTCTCCTCGCGCGCTTCGCGCGGCGGCGCTGGCGGGGCCGGCGCGGCGGGGGTCGGGGGTGGCGCGGGGGCGGCATTGCGGGCGACGCGCACGCGGGAGTCGTCGCGCTCGACTTCGATTTCGGTCAATCCGGTCTCGCTCAGGAGTTCGGCGAGGCGGCGGATCAGGTCCTCGTCAACGATCGATTTCCTGCCCGTCATCGCGTTCCCTTCGATCCTGCGGGCGCTTTCGCCGCGACCAGCGGCTGCAGCGCCTCCAGCGCAAGCACGTAGCCCTGAGGCCCCAGTCCGCAGATGACGCCGGCGGCGACCGGCGAGACGAACGAATGGTGGCGGAAAGCCTCGCGCGCGAAAATGTTGGAAAGATGTACCTCGATCACCGGCAGGCCGACGGCGCGGATAGCATCCTGGAGGGCAACCGAGGTGTGGGTCAGGGCGCCGGGGTTGATGACGATGCCCCTGGCGCCATCGGCGGCTTCCTGGATCCAGTCGACCAGCTCGCCCTCGTGGTTGGTCTGGCGGAAGTCGACCTCGAGACCAAGCCGCTTGCCAGCGTCGCGGCAGCTTTTCCCGATCTCGTCCAGTCCGGAACCCCCGTAAATCCCCGGCTCGCGCTTGCCGAGCAGGTTGAGGTTGGGGCCGTTGAGGATGAAAACCGGGACCGCCATCAGAGCGATACATCCACCGAATCGGCGGCCGCGAAAAGGCCGCGCCTGAGGTGGCGCCGGTTATAGGGGCTTGGGCGGTGCAGGAAAAGGGCCGTACTGGGGTGGGCTCATGGCTCAGACGCCCTGAGCCCTAACGCGGTGACCGACAGCGGCCAAGCAACTGCGGCACGCCTAAGTTGATCTTTACGGAACGGCAGGGAACTTCAGCGCACCGTCGGTACCATTGCCTTTGGCATCGTCATTCGGTGGAGAGGATTTGTGACATGCCCGGAAAGCGCAACGAAAATGGCCCCGACGAGTCCGTGTGGAAGCGAGAACCGAATGTTCATGAACTCAGAAAGTCGTTGGCAGATTTTGAAAGCGATCCGGAGCGCGCAATCCCAGGCTTGAAATCGCTTGCCGAGCGGGGTTCGATGGTCAGCATGGTCGCCTTGGGCGAGGCCTACGCACGACGGCTTCCCAAGTCAGACTTGGAAATGGCGAAGTATTGGTACATCAGGGCCGACGAACTAGGGTCCTCTGAGGCGGCGTTCATGCTTGGTCGTATTTTGGCGATGGATGGCGACGCGCGGGGGGCTTTTGAATACTATCGGAGAAGCAACGACCGTGGCTATTTGCCCGCTGTGTATAGACTGGGAAAGTTGTACGCAACGGGCGATGGGGTGGTCAAAGACCTGAATAAGGCACGAGAGTTGTGGGAATATGCGGCCGGCCGTGGACATTTGTTCGCGAAAGGTGACTTAAGCCGCCTGTACCTCTCTGGCGCATTTGGTCTTTTCGCGACACTACGGGGCCTCATGCTATTCGCATCTGGCATCAAGGACCTCCTGGTTTCTGGGATTCTCGGTTTGTTGCGAGGCGATCCCTTGGATGAGCGAATGATGGGCTGAAGACGATCCGGTCGTTTGGGGCCTATGCCATTTTTTGGCGGGTACGTCGACACCGATTGACGAGCGACGAACCAGCTTCAATGCCTCCAGGATTGCGGCCTCGGTTCGCGGAAAACCGTGGTCCCAGCTAGTCCGTTGTCATCGCATTCAAGGGGTTTGGTTGCCGGTGCGTTTGGGCCGGTAGGCATCGTTTGGGATGCCTACGTCGATCCTTATGGAACAGCCACGACCTTCAGCGCGCCATCGACAACGCTCGCCCTGCGCCTGCCGGGCCAGTTCTTCCAGGGCGAAACCAACAGCCTCAGCCAGAACCACTGGCGGGACTACGATCCCAGCCTCGGGCGGTACATCGAAGCCGATCCGTTGGGGATCGATGCGGGCAGAACATTACATATATGTCGGTGGCGACCCACTCAACCTGACGGACCCTAGCGGACTGGCTCTTGGTTTTGTCGTCGGGCAGACGAACTGCGGAATGCCGGACCCAGAAGCGTCGGTTAGTTGGCTGGTCTTGATCTAAAAGTCTGCTTGTTGCTTCAGTGTTTACTTACATTCAATCCAGACACTGGCGGCCTCAAGCCGACAAGACCGCCAGATCTTATGGCCAACCCCCCACAGATTATTCGAGAGATCAAGCCGATATCGGTTGAGGGGGGAAAGGGAAACAAATAGGTCCAGAGAGGAACAATGAATAACGAGAAGAGTCGTGCGGTTGAGGCGGCGTGGAGGTTTGTCGATGTAAGCCAATATGATGAAGCACTGCGTTCTGTTCGCTTGACGCCAGACGAAGCGGATCCAGAGGTGGCATTGTTGGCGGGGTTGGTCTACGCCGCGCCGGACTACAAGGGCCGAAATGACGAACTCGCGCTAAAGTATCTTGGAATCGCTGCTTCTGCGCGAAGCTTCAACTATAAGGCGTCAAGAGTTCCGTGGCGGGCGCGTATGCGAAATACCGAATGGCGGCGGTACACTATGAAAGGGGCCGCGTGGATGTCGCGGTGCCGCTGTTCGAGGAGGCCTCGCGGGAGGGTATCGCAGACGCATCACTTGCAATGTATTCGCACTGCAGAAAAATTGGAGATGCAGATAGGATGCGCGCATATTTGGAGCGCGCCGCGATCGAGCAACGACATCCGATGGCCCGTAGCGATTTGGGACAGATCAAGATGCGAGGCGGGTACGGGTGGCGTCAAATTGGTTCGGGCTTTCTTATGTGGGCGACGAATATTCCTGCCCTTGTTCGACACATTAGACGAAATCCACCTTACTAGGGCGGAGCCTGTCGACAAGGCTCAGGCGTATCCAGACGCTTCCGAGGCGGCAAATGAAAGCCCCTCCGAGGTGTCGGAGGGGCAGGGGACATCGGGCGCAGCGCCGGATGCCGATGCACCGTCAGAATAGCTCGACGGTTTCGCAGCTTCTTCTCGTCCATGAGGGCGGCCAGCATTTCCAGCTGCTGGGCAGCGATACCGTCGGTGAGAAAGGCGACGACGTTGTCGATGCCGTTCTCCTGGGCGACCAGCACCGCCAGGGGATCGCGCACCAGGTAGAGCTCGCCGGCGGCGATGCGGTCGACGTTGAAGATGACCGCCGCCGGATCGAAGCCATTAGGGAAGGTGAGGCGAGGGCTCTCGTCCCTGACCGCGCGGCCGCAGTAGGCGAGGAGCGTTCCATCGCGGTCGCGGACCGGGATCGCCAAGCGGCCGCGCAGGATGCCCTTCGGCGCGTAGCCGGCGCCGAAAGCCTGGCAGGTCTCCGCCGAGACACCCAAAGCCTGCACCGCCTCGTGCTCCGCCTCCAGGTAGGCCAGGGGCTGCAGGACGCGCGCCGGCCGCCCCGATTGTGCTGGTTGAGGCTGACCTCAGCAGCTGGCGGTGGCGCAGCCGCGGGCAGCCTCGATCTTGTCCTTGAGGGCGTCGTAGCCGATCGCGCCGACGACCACCTCTTTCCTGGTGACGTAGGACGGCGTGCCGGTCAGGTTGAGCTTGCCGGCGAGGTCGTAGGCATCGTTGATCCGCGCCTGGACGATGTCGGAGTCGACCATGGCGCTCAGGGCATCCGGGTCGACGCCGACCTCCCTGGCAACGGCGAGCGCCCGGGCGCGGTCGACCTGGCCGGGTTCGGCGATCAGGGCGTCATGGAATTCGGCGTATTTGTCCGGCGCGGTCATCAGTACGGCGATGCTCACCTTGGCGGCCTGGACGGAGCCGTCGCCGAGAACCGGGAACTCCTTGAGCACGACCCTGAGCTTGGGGTCCTTGGCGATCAATTGCTCCATGTCGGCCTGGGCGCGGCGGCAGTAGGCGCAGTTGTAGTCGAAGAACTCCACCAGGGTGGTGTCGCCCTTGGGATTGCCGAGCACGCCATCGTCGGCCGACGTGAAAATGAGGTTGCTGTTGTCGTCGATCGACTTGGCCTGGGCGACCTGGGCCTCCTGGTCGGCGCGCCGCTGGAGCTCGTTGATGGCGTCGCGGATAATCTCGGGATTGGCGATGAGGTAGTTGCGGATGATGCCTTCCACCTCGGCGCGCTCGTCATCGCTGAGGGCGGCGGCGGTATTGACCGTGCCGGGCGGGAGCGGCGTCGCCGGACCCTGGGCCGAGGGCACCGTTTCGGTCATGGCGTCGACCGCGGCCGGCCGATCGCCGGCGACGTTGCCGCTGCGCTGGCCCAGCGTGTAGGCGCCGGCGGCGATGACCGCCGCCGCGACGACGGCAAGGACGATGGCGGTCGGTTGTTTCATCGGGCTCTCCGGGGCGCGCGCGCGAGTTCAGCGCAGCTTTGGCGGGTTATAGGCCACGATATCGTCGGCGCGAAGCCAGGCCGGCGATCCCCTCTTCAATTCTGCTTGAGCACGGGATGCTTGTACCTTGGCGTCCTTAACGTTTCCTTCCGCGAACAGACCTTCCGCGGTCGTCAGTTGCGCCATCGCAGTATTGCCGAGCGTGGCATAGGCGCGGCCGAGGGCGCGGAACCCGGCGGCGTTGTCCGGGTCGTCCTGGAGCGCCGGCGCCAGCACGCCGACCGCCTCGCTGTTCGCCGCCTTGCCGCCGGCCGCGACCAGCGCCTGCCCCAGCAATATCTTGATCAGCGACGCGCCCGGCGCCAGCGCCACGGCCTTGCGCAACGGATCAAGGGCGGCCCTGGCATTGCCGGTTTCCAGAAGTTCCTGGCCCTTGAGCTCCCAGTAGTAGGGGTTGCGCGGATTGCCGGCGATGAGGTCGTCGATCTGCTTTTGCGCGGAGGCGAGGCCGCCGAAGCGGTACGTCGAGATGGCACGGGCGTAGCGCGCCGGCTCGCTCTGGTCGCTCAGCGGATAGGCGGTGTTGACGCGACCGGACGGCCGGGTGAAGCCGACGAGCTTGGCGCGGACCATGTCGTGGCGGTGTTGCAGGTCGGCGGGGTCTTTCTGGCTGTAATACTTGCTCGCCTCGACAAGGTGCTCGACCGCCTGGATGCGGTCGGGCGGCAGCGGATGGGTCTGGAGGTAGGGATCGGCGTCCCGCGATGTGAAGAGGTTCTGGTTGGCGATCCGCTTCAGCGTGTTGACGAAGCCGGCGCCGGACTCGCCGATGGCGTTCAGATATTGCACGGCGGAGCGGTCGGCGGCCGCTTCCTGCGCCCGCCGGTAGGCGAGCAGGCTGTGGGTCGCGACAGACGGGACGAGCGTCATGATGCCGGCGGCGGCCTCGCCGGCGCCGGCCGAGTTGCTCAGGCCGCCGGCGACGGCGGCGCCCATGCCGAGCAGGGCGGCGATCAGCACCGCCGCCTTGGTATTGTCGAGCTGCTGGCGGAGGTTGGCCTCGTCGTTGTGGGCGAGGTGGCCGGTCTCGTGGGCGAGGACCCCGATCAGCTCGCCGGGGGTCTCGGAGTTGATGATGGCGCCGGTGTTGACGAAGATCTGGCTGCCGCTCGCCACGAAGGCGTTGAACTCGTCGGAAGGCACGAGGAAGGAACGGATGGTGGTGGAACGGATGCCCGCCGCCTTGAAGATCGGCCTGAGATAATCCTGGAGCAGGGCCTCGGTCTCGGCGTCGCGCACGATGGCGCCGCCGGCGCTCTGGGCGGCCGCGGGCGCCGGCGGGAGTGCCAGGCTCGCCGCGACGAGGCCGGCGAGGGCCGCCGTCGGGACTTTGCAAGCCGGCCGCGGCCTGCTAGAGCGATTTCGCTTTTCTCTGAGTGGCGAAAACGCTCCAGCTGTTTGTTTCTCCGCAATTCCGGACGGAAAACCGGTTCCCACTTTTCCTGGAATTGCTCCAGTGACCGCCATCTGTGGCATCAATTGCTGCAACTCCATGCCGTGGTCGAGGGTTCGGACGCTGCCCAGAGGTTAGGAACCGGGCGGGGGCGGGTCAACTTGGGCGGCGCGGGACTGGAAATGGCGGCCGATTTGGGCAAGAGCAAGACCGGACGGAGGCCAGCGATGAAGCCCAGGGGGGCGCGGCCCTCGCGGCGGAGCGCCGTCGATCCGTTCATCGTCATGGACGTCATGCGGGCGGCGATCGACCGCGAGCACGCCGGCGCGCGCGTCATCCACATGGAGGTCGGCCAGCCGGGGGCGCCGACGCCGAAGGCGGTGGTCGCCGCGGCGACGGCGGCGCTCGCCGACGGGCGGATCGGCTACACGGAGGCGCTGGGCCTCCGGCGGCTCAGGGCCCGCATCGCCGAGTACTACGCCGACCGGCACGACGTCGAGGTCTCGCCGGAGCGGATCGCGATCACCACCGGCTCGTCCGGCGGGTTCAACCTGGCGTTCCTCGCCGCGTTCGATCCAGGCGACCGCATCGCGCTGCCGGTGCCGGGCTACCCGGCCTATCGCAACCTGATGAGCGCGCTCGGGCTGGAGGCGGTCGAGATTCCGGTCGGCCCGGAGAGCCGCTACGCGCTGACCCCGGCGATGCTGGAGAAGGCGCATGCGGAGAAGCCGCTCGCCGGGGTTCTGGTCGCCAGCCCCGCCAACCCGAGCGGTACGGTCATGGACCGAGACGCGCTGTCGGCGCTGATCGCGGCGGCGGCGGACCTCGGCATCCTCTTCATCTCGGACGAGATCTACCACCGCCTCGTCTATACCGGCGCGGCCCCTACGGCGCTCGAGTTCAGCGGCGATGCGGTCGTGGTCAACTCGTTCTCCAAGTACTACTGCATGACCGGATGGCGCATCGGCTGGATGGTGCTGCCGGAGACGCTGGTAAGGCCCGTCGAGCGTATCGGCCAGAACCTCTACATCTCGGCGCCGGACATCTCGCAGAAGGCGGCGATCGCCGCATTTGACGCGACGGAGGAGCTGGAGGCGGTCAAGGCGGGCTATGCCGCCAACCGCAAGCTGCTGCTGGAACGGCTGCCGGCGATGGGCTTCGAAGGCCATCTGCCGGTCGACGGCGCCTTCTACGTCTACGCGCCGGTCAACCGCTTCTCCAACGACTCGGTCGACTTCTGCCGGCGGATGCTGAACGAGGCCGGGGTGGCGGCGACGCCGGGGCCGGACTTCGACCGCGAGCGCGGCCACGGCTACCTGCGCTTCTCCTTCGCCGGCACCGAGCCAGATATGGCGGAGGCGATGGAGCGCATCGGCGATTGGCTGAAGCGGGGCTGAGCCGCTATCAAGGGAAGCGGAACGACGACGATGCAAGGATGGGTGCGGTGAACGGAGCCGTCGCGAGCGCCTTCGAGGCCCTGGAGAGGCGCCGCACGGCGGTGCGCCGCGGTACCGTTGCGCCAGCGCTTCGCCGACGATCCCGAGCGCTTCTCACGGTTCTCGCTGTCGCTCGGCGACTTCACGCTCGACTATTCGAAGAACCTGGTCGACGCGGAGACGCTGGCGCTGCTGATGGACCTCGCGAGGGCCGCCGGGGTGGAGGAGCGGCGGGCGGCGATGTTCGCCGGCGAGGCGATCAACAGGACCGAGAACCGGCCGGCGCTGCACGTGGCGCTCCGCGCGCCGGCGGACGCCACCTACATGGTCGGCGGGCGAAACGTCGTCCCCGACGTTCAGGACGTGCTGGGGCGGACGGCGGATTTCGCCGCCGGCGTTCGCTCCGGTACCGTCGCCGGCAACGGCGGGCCGTTCACGGACGTGGTCAACATCGGCATCGGCGGGTCGGACCTCGGGCCGGCAATGGCGACGAGGGCGCTGGCGCCCTGGCACGACGGGCCGCGCGCCCATTTCGTCTCCAACGTCGACGGCGTCCACATCCGCGAGACGCTGGCGCCGCTCGATCCGGCGCGGACGCTCTTTCTGGTGTCGTCGAAGTCGTTCACCACCACCGAGACGATGACCAACGCTGCGAGCGCGCGGGCGTGGATCGCCGGGGCGCTGGGCGAGGACAAGGTCGGCGACCACTTCGTTGCCATCTCGACCGCCCTCGACAAGGTCGCCCACTTCGGCATCCGGCCGGAGCGGGTCTTCGGCTTCTGGGACTGGGTCGGCGGGCGCTATTCGGTGTGGTCGGCGATCGGGCTGTCGCTGATGATCGCCATCGGGCCGGCGCGGTTCCGGGAGTTCCTCGACGGCGGGCGGGCGATGGACGACCATTTCCGCGACGCCCCGCTCGCGGCCAACATGCCGGTGATCCTGGCGATGATCGGCATCTGGAACCGCAACGTCATGGGCTGGCCGACCTACGCGGTGCTGCCGTACGACCAGAGGCTGGAGCGGCTGCCGGCCTACCTGCAGCAACTCGACATGGAATCGAACGGCAAGCACGTCGTCGGCGGGTCGGGCGCCGCGGTGACGGGGCGGACCGGGCCGATCGTCTTCGGCGAGCCCGGCACCAACGGCCAGCACGCCTTCTACCAGCTTCTCCACCAGGGGACGGACGTGGTGCCGTGCGACTTCCTGATGGCGGCGGAAGGGGACAACGCCGGTCCCGACGACGCGCACCATCACATGCTGCTCGTCGCCAACTGCCTGGCGCAGAGCGAGGCGCTGATGCGCGGCAAGACGCTTGCCGAGGTCCGCGACGAGCTGTCGGCGGCGGGCATGGCGGCGGACGAGATCGCGCGGCTGGCGCCGCACAAGGTGTGCGCCGGCAACCGGCCGTCGAACACGATCCTTTACCGCCGGCTCGATCCGCGTACTCTGGGCATGATCATCGCGCTCTACGAGCACAAGATCTTCGTGCAGGGGACGGTGTGGGGTATCGACTCGTTCGACCAGTGGGGCGTGGAATTGGGCAAGACGCTGGCCGGAGAACTGCTGCCGATGGTTGAAGACGGCGCCCCGGCGGGCGGGCGCGATGCCTCCACCGCCGGGCTGATCGCCGCGATCCGGACGTTGCGGGGAGAACCGAAGCCATGAACGCGGCCGCACCTCCCAAGTTCGGCATGGGCGCGCCGGTGCGCCGGCTCGAGGACAAGGCGCTGGTGACCGGCGCCGGCCACTACACCGACGATTTCGCGCCTGCGGGCACGCTGCGCGCGGTCGTGCTGCGCTCGGCGATGGCGCACGCGCGGATCAGCCTCTCCGGTCTCGACGAGGCGCGCGCGATGGCGGGCGTGCACCTCATCATGACCCACGCCGACCTCGACGGGATCGGCGCGCTGCCGTGCGAGTCGCGCGTGCGCCAGGTCGACGGCACCCGGACGCAGGTGCCCCACCGGCCGCTGCTTTGCGGGGATACCGTCCGCCACGTCGGCGATCCGATCGCCTTCGTCGTCGCCGATGACGTCGAGGCGGCGAAGGCCGCGGCGGACGCGATCGCGGTCGACTACGAGCCGCTGCCGGTCATCGCCGACATGAAGGCGGCGCTTGCCGACGGCGCGCCGGCGATCTGGCCCGAATTCGCGACCAACGTCGCCTTCGAGATCGACCGCGGCAACAAGGCGGCGACCGACGCCGCCTTCGCCGGCGCGGCGCGGGTATCGCGGGTGGAGATCGTCAACAACCGGGTCGTCGCCAACTACATGGAGACGCGCGGCGTCATCGCCGAGCACGACCCGGAGAGCGGCCGCTTCACGCTCACCCTCGGCACCCAGGGCGGCCACGGCATGCGCGACCACATCGCCGATATCCTCGGCGTGCCGGTCAGCCAGATCAGGGTGATCACCCCGGACGTCGGCGGCGGCTTCGGCACCAAGGCGTTCGTCTATCACGAGTACCCGCTGGCGGCGCTCGCCGCCCGGCGCGTCGGCCGGCCGGTCAAATGGATCGGCGAGCGCGCCGAGCATTTCCTTGTCGACAGCCAGGGGCGCGACAACATCGCGGTCGCCGAGATGGCGATGGACGAGAAGGGGCAGGTTCCTCGCCATGCGGGTCGACCTCCTCGCCGACATGGGCGCCTACCTGTCGCTCTTCGCGCCGCTGATCCCGCAGGGCGGGCTGACGATGATGACCGGGGTCTACGACATCCCCGTCGGCTACGCGCGCGCCCGCGGCGTCTACACCAACACCGTGCCGGTAGACGCCTATCGCGGTGCCGGCCGGCCGGAGGCCGCCTATCTGGTGGAGCGCCTGGTGGAGGTGTGTGGCCGCGACACCGGCCTCGGGCCGATCGGCATACGGCGGCTGAATTTCATCGCGCCCTCGGCGATGCCGTACACGACGCCGGGCGGACGCATCTACGATTCCGGCGAGTTCGCCGGCCACCTCGACCGCGCGCTCTCGGTCGCCGACCACGCCGGCTTCGCCGCGCGCGCCGAGGCCGCGGCGAAGGCGGGCAAGGTCCGCGGTTTCGGAATCGCCACCTACGTCGAGGCGTGCGCCTTTCCGGGCAGCGAAGGGGCGACCGTCACCCTCAACGAGAACGGCACCGCGACGCTCTTCATCGGCACCCAGAGCAACGGCCAGGGGCACGCCACCGCATACGCCCAGTTCATCGCCGGCCATCTCGGGCTCGACTACGACAAGATCGAACTGGTCCAGGGCGACACCGACCGGGTGCCGAACGGCGACGGTACCGGCGGCTCGCGCTCGATCCCGCTCGGCGTGGTCTCGGTCGACCGGGCCGCCATCACGCTCGCCGACCAGCTGAAAGGGGCCGCCGCGGCGATGCTGGAGGCCGCGCCCGGCGACCTCGAACTCGCCGACGGCATCGTCCGGGTAACTGGCTCCAACCGCGGCATGAGCCTCGCCGAACTTGCCCGCTCGGTCGCCGACAAGGCGGTGCTCACCGCCTACGACGACAGCTACGAGCAGACGGAGCCGACCTATCCCAACGGCAGCCACGTCGCCGAAGTGGAGATCGACCCCGATACGGGCGCGGTCGCCATCGTCGGCTACTGGATCGTCGACGATTTCGGCGCCACGGTGAACCCGATGCTGCTCGCCGGCCAGGTGCATGGCGGCACCGTGCAGGGGCTCGGCCAGGCGCTCTACGAGCGCACCGTCTACGACGGCGACGGGCAGCTCCTCACCGCCTCGTTCCTCGACTACGCCATGCCGCGCGCCGACGCCTTTCCATCACTCCACTTCGAGACGCGCAACGTGCCCTGCAAGTCGAACCCGTTCGGCATCAAGGGGGCAGGGGAGGCCGGCGCGATCGGCTCGTCGCCGGCGGTGATGAACGCCGTCGTCGACGCGCTCCAGCGCGGCTGGGGGATCACCGAAATGGACATGCCGGCGACACCGGCGCGGGTGTGGGCGGCGATCCGGGCGGCGCGGGGGTAGACGCTCCGGTCATGTAGTGCGGGCCCGCGGCTACCGCGACGTCGCGGGTGCGCCCGGGCGCACCACGCACCCCTCCCCAAAACGCGCGTTCCGCGCGTTTTGACCCTCCCGCAAGGGGAGGGTTCCAGGCCGTTCTCGTCGTGCTGGGGCCATGCGTGAATCCGGCCTTGCCTGCCGCGCCCGGCTGTGGTCCGGTGGCGGTCCTCATGGACTCATCCCTCGCTGAGCGTGAGCCCGGCCGGCCCATCCTCGGCATCGCGCTCAAGATCGCTTCCACACTGGTTTTCACCGCCATGGCGACGCTGATCAAGCTGCTCAGCGATCGCTATCCGCTTGGCGAGCTGACGTTCGCGCGCAGCGCCTTCGCGCTGGTTCCGGTGCTCATCTGGGCCGGATCGCGGGGCCAGCTGCCGGGCGCCTTCTATACGAGCCACTTTGGCGCGCACGTGGTGCGCTCGTTTGCCGGCGTGATCGGCATGTTCTGCGGCTTTGGAGCTCTGTCGCTGCTGCCGATCGTCGACGCGATCGCGATCGGCTACGCCTCGCCACTGATGACGGTGGTGTTCGCCGTGGTGCTGCTCGGCGAAACGGTCAGGATGTACCGTTGGTCGGCGGTCATCGTGGGCTTCGTCGGGGTGCTGATCATCCTGTCGGACTACGTCGTTCCCGGGGCAAACGGTCACGAGCGCAGTGTCGTCGGCGCCCTGGTGGCTATCGCCGGCGCGGTTTTCGGCGCCTACGCGGCCACGCAGGTGCGTCTGCTCACCCGTTACGAGGGCGCCGCCACCATCGTCATCATCTTCTCCACCTTCGCCGCGCTGATCTCGCTGGCGACGCTGCCCTTCGGGTGGGTGGCGCCTACCGCGGGAGACGCGGTGATGATGGTGCTCGCAGGCATCTTCGGCGGCATCGGGCAGGTGCTCCTGACCCAGTGCTACCGCTACGGCGACGCCTCGACCATCGCGCCGTTCGACTACACCTCTATGATCTGGACGATGGCGGTCAGCCTCGTGGTGTTCGGCGTGTGGCCGACCAACGTCATCCTGATCGGCACGGCGATCGTCATTGCCGCCGGCCTCTTCGTCATCTGGCGCGAGCACCGGCTCGGCATCGAACGGACCCGCTCCAAGCGGGCGCAGACCCCGACGACGCCGGTGACGTGATCAACGTTGTTCCCTCCTGTTGGGGTTGGAAATGGCGGGTGAAGCGCGACGCTTTCGAGGGGGGCGAAGGCCTCCTGGATTCACCCCCTCCCGAAATCTTCGTCCGCCTCCGGCTCGTTCTCGAGCTCTCCTCAGGGAGGTTGGCGCTGGCGGTGCGCCGGTCAGGCCTTGTACTTCACCACGTGCTGGGTCTGCTCGCCGAGGCCGGCGATGCCAAGGTGGACGGTCTCGCGGCCCTTGAGGAAGCGCTGCGGCTTCATGCCCATGCCGACGCCGGGCGGGGTACCGGTGGTAATGACGTCGCCGGGTTCCAGAAGCATGAACCGGCTCAGGTAGCTCACCAGGTGGGCGACGCCGAAGATCATGGTCCTGGTGTTGCCGGTCTGCATGCGCTTGCCGTTGATGTCGAGGAACATGTCGAGGTTCTGCACGTCCTTGATCTCGTCGCGGGTGACGAGCCATGGCCCGAGCGGCCCGAAGGTGGGGGCGCTCTTTCCCTTTATCCACTGGCCGCCGCGTTCGGACTGGAACGCGCGCTCGGAGACATCGTGGCAGACGGCGTAGCCGGCAACGTGGCGAAGCGCATCCTTCTCGTCGATGTAGCTGCCGCCGCGGCCGATGATGACCGCCAGTTCCACTTCCCAGTCGGTCTTCTTCGACTGCCTGGGGATGACCACGTCGTCATTGGGACCGACGATGCAGCTCGGGGCCTTGGAAAAGACGACCGGTTCCTTGGGTATGGGATTGCCGGTTTCATGGGCGTGGTCGACGTAGTTGAGGCCGATGGCGATGAAATGGCGCACCTGACCGACGCACGGACCGATGCGCACGCCGGAGCGCACCTTCGGCAGGCTCTCCGGCTTGATCTTGCGGATCTTCGCCAGCGCGCCGTCGGCAAGCGTGGCCGGCGTGATGTCGGCGACGACCGAACTCAGGTCGCGGATCGCGCCCGCCTTGTCGAGGATGCCGGGCTTCTCGCGGCCCTTGGGGCCATAGCGGACGACTTTCATGCGGGCGTTCTCCAGGGAGGCGACGGCGGCCGGACGTGGCCCCCCAACAGTGGGCGCCGTCGACAAGGTGGGTCAGTGGGTTGCCGGCTGGCCATTCGACTAGCCTGATCGGGCGCCCGGCTCAAGCGCAATGACCCATACCGTTCCGACCGGCGATACTCTAGTGTCGCCGCCGATGACGCTCCCGCCCGACCCGACCCTGCCCACCATCGCCGATGTCCGCCGCGCCGCCGAACGGCTGGCCGGCCACGCGGCGAAGACGCCGCTCGTCTCAAGCCCGGCGCTCGACGAGCGGACGGGCGGGCGCATCCTGCTCAAATGCGAGACGCTGCAGCGCACCGGCTCGTTCAAGTTTCGCGGCGCCTACAATGCGCTCGCCGCCATGAGCCGGGCGGCGCGGGAGCGGGGCGTGGTGGCGGTGTCGTCGGGCAACCACGCGCAGGGCGTGGCGGAGGCGGCGCGCCTGTTCGGTGTGCACGCGACCATCGTGATGCCGGCCGACGCGCCGCTGATCAAACGGGCGCGCACCGAGCGGAGCGGCGGGCGCATTGTCGAATACGACAGGGCGCACGAGAACCGCGAAGGGGTGGCGGCGCGCTTCATCGGCGAGCACGGCGGCACGCTGGTCCACCCGTTCGAAAACTTCGAGGTGATCGCCGGGCAGGGGACGGCGGGCATCGAGATCGTCGCCGACTGCGCGACGGCGGGTGCGGTGCCGGACGCGGTCGTCATCCCGTGCGGCGGCGGCGGCCTCGCGGCCGGCATTGGCCTGGCGGTGCGCGACGCCTGGGCCGAGACGGAGCTCGTATTGGTCGAACCGGAGGGGTTCGACGACTACGGCCGTTCGCTGAAGGACGGGCAGATCGTCGCCAACCCCGCCAATGCCGGGTCGGTCTGCGATGCGCTGCTGACGCCGGCGCCGGGGCGGACGTCGTTCGCCATCAACCGCGCCATCGGGGCGCGGGCGCTGACGGTCGGCGACGAGGCGGCGCTCGCCGCCGTCGCCGACGCGTTTACCGAGCTGAAGCTGGTGGTGGAGCCGGGCGGGGCGGTGGGCCTCGCCGCGATCCTGTCGGGACGGGTCGATTGCCGCGACCGGACGGTGGTCGTCGTGCTCTCCGGCGGCAACATCGACCCGGCGGTTCTGGCGCGAGCGCTCGACCGCCGGGCCTGACCGCTATCAGTCGAAGCGGCCGCTGGCGTGGGCCAGCATGGTGTAGACCTTGCCGGTGTCCGACGTGAGATAGGCGCGGCCCGAGGTCTTGTCCTTGCCGTTCTTGGTCACCTCGGCGAGCAGCTTCTCGAAGTCGCCGACGTAGCGGTCGACGGCGCCGCGGAAGTCCTGGTCGCGCTGGTACTTCTTGCGGATCTCGTCGAAGGTCTGCTGCCCCTGGAGGGTGTAGAGCCGCCGGGTGAACAGGCCGCGCTCGCCACGGCTGTGGCGTTCCCACAGCTCGACCGCGGCGTTGTGATCGATGGCGCGGGCGATGTCGCCGGAGAGCGCGTTGAGCGGCGCCGAAGAAGGAGCCGGAGGCTCGACGGCGGCCGCAGGCGTCGCCGGCGCGGCGGATGCCGCCGGGGCCGGCTGCTCGGCGGCAGGCGTTTCGCCCTCGACGCCGTCGGAAGCGCGGCGCAGGAGGTCGGACACCCATCCACCACCCGGTCGCTCCTCGGTGATGGTAGTGCGGGCGAACGGCTGCGTGGGCTGGGTCGGCGCGGTGACCGGGGTCGGGCCGGGCCGCGGCTGCGGCGGCTGGGCCCGCGCCACGGCGGGCTTGGGCGTCGCGGTCGGCGGTGTGCCGCCGTTGCCGGCGCGGCGACCGACGTCACTGGCGAGCCTGACCATCGGCGCGGGCGGGGCTGACGTCGCCTCGCCGGTCATCATCGGCGTGGCGGGCTCGCGGCTGCCGGCGACCGCCGGCTGGGGCAGGGCGCGGATGTGCGGCTCGCCCAGCGACGGCGACGAAAGGTCGAACGTCTTGCCGTGGCGGGTGATGATCTCAGACAGCTCCGACAGCGCCTTGATCTGGTCGCCGACCACGCGGCGCATGGCCTCGGCGTTCTCGCGCGCTTCCTCGGGAAGCTCCAGCACGCCGCGCTTCAGTTCCTCGCGGGTGGTGTTGAGGTCGCGCTGCAGTTCCTGCGTGGCGGCGCGCATCTCGCGGGTCGCCTCGGCGAAGCGCTTGCTGGCCTCGGCGATGGCGTGGCCCATCTCGGCCATCAGCGCCTTGTTGGCCTCGCGCACGGCCTCCGTCGCCTTGCGGCTCTCGCTGCCGGCGGTGCGGTTCATCGCCTCGAAGTTTTCCACGACGCCCTTGGTGGCGGTGGCGGTATTCTCGGTCAGCAGGCGGCTGACCGAGGTGGCGCGCTCCTCGGCCGTCTTCAGCGTCTCGGAGATGATGCGGGTGAACGACTTCATCAGGCTGTCGAGCTCTTCGCTGCGCGCCTTCAGCCCGGCGGTCAGGTTCTCCAGCGCCGGACGGCGTTCCTCGACGGTCTTCTCGATCTGACGGTTGACGTCCGACAGGTTGTGCGAGGCGGTGGTCAGCGACTTGCTCTGCTCCTCGAAGCGCTGGACGACGTTGGAGACGCCGTCGAGAATATCGCCGGAAACGTCGCGCAACTGGCCGACCTGGTTGCCGAGCTCGTTGGCCGAAAGCTGGATCGCCTCGACGGCGTGCTCGATGTTGGCGGCGAACTCGGTCGAACGGGTGCCGAGCTGGCCCTCGATCTGGCTGAGGTTCTCGCGGGTCGAGGTGAGCAGGTGGTTGAGAAGCTCGTTCGACTTCGCCATCCGCTCGGTGATGTCGCCGACCTCGCGGTGCAGCCGCTCGTTGGTCTCGACGAAGCTCGCCGCGACACGGTCGCCGCTGGCGATGAGGGTCCGCGATGCTTCCTCGCTGCGGCTGACGACCATCTCGACGATGTCGGTGCCGCGCTGGTCGAGCGTCTTGAGCAGCGCGTTGGAGCGGCCGTCGAGAAGGGTGGCGAGCTCGCCCGAACGGGCGCCGAGCACGTCGTTGAACTCGCGGGTGCGCAGCTCCAGCGCCTCGGTGACGGCGTTGGCGCGGGCGCCGAACATGCCCTCGATCTCGTTGATGGCGCGGCCGAGGATGGTGGAGGCCTCCGACGCGGAGGCGCGCAGGGCCCGCGTCGCTTCGCCCGACTCGGTGACAAGGCGTTCGGTCACCTCGTCGACGGTGTCGCGTACGCCCGCCGCCACTTCGGCGCTCTTGCCGGCGAGCGCATCGGTGATGGCGCTCGCCCGCTCGCTCAGCGAGTCGGCAAGGGAGGAGACGCGCGAGGAAAGCTGGCCGCCGACCTCGACCAGGCGGTCGTCGATCATGGCGGCGAACTCGGTCTGGCCGGAGGTGAAGGTCTCGGCGATCTCGCGGGTGCGCTCGATCAGGGTCTGGTTGATCTGGCGCGAGCGGTGGTCGAGCGCCTCGGCGATGCGGTGGGCGTTCGATTCCAGCGCCTCGGAGACGTTCTCGATCTTGCCGCGAATGCCGTCGCCGAACTCGGACAGCTTGCCGGCGAGCGAGTTCTCCATCGCCGCGGTCTGCTCGGTCAGCGTGGTGATCAGCGCCGGACCGCGTTCGCTGATCAGTTCGGCCATGCGGGCGAAGCGGGTGTCGAGCGCCTCGCTCAGCTCGTTGGCGCGGCCGGCGATCACGTCGCCGTAGCGGGTGCCGGATTCGACGATGCGGTCGTGGATGACGGTGCCGCGGCTCTCGATGGCGTCGGCGGCCTCGGTGCCGGAGGAGATGATCTTCTCGTGGATGGCGACGCCACGGCTCTCGATGGCGTTGGCGACGTCGCGGCCGGAGGCGAGGATCTTCTGGTGGATCGAATTGCCGCGCGATTCGATCGCTTCGCCGACGTGCTGGGTGGCCTCTACGATCGAATCGTAGATGGCGGTGCCGCGGCTCTCCACCGAATCGGCGATCTCGCGCGAGGAGGCGAGGATGCGCTCGTGGATCGAGGCGCCACGGCTCTCGATCTCGTTGGCGATCTGGCTGCCCGATTCGACGATGCGCTGATGGATGGAATTGCCCTGGTCGATGATGCGATCGGCGATGGCGGTGCCGGAATCGATGATGCGCTCGTGGATGGAGCCGGCCCGGTTGGTCACCGTCTCGGCGATCTCGTTGCCGGAGGCGATGATCGTCTCGTTGATCTTCATGCCGCGGACGGCGATCGCCTTGGCCACCTCGCCGCCGACCGAGGCGAGGCGCTGGGTCAGTTCGGCCGAGCGCTCGTCGAAGGTCTCGTAGACGGTGGTGGTGGCGGCGTTGATCACTTCGCGCAGGTTGGTGGTGCGGCTCTCGATGAGGTTGGCCATCGCCTCGCCGGTTGAGGCGAGCCGCTCGTTCAGTTCGGTGCCGTTGACGGAGATCGATTCGAAAATGCGGTCGCCGGTGCGCGACAGGCGGTCGGCAAGCTCGCCGCCGCGGGTGGTGATGGTCTCGGCGATGCGGCTGCCGGTCTCGTCAAGCTTGTCGGAGATTTCCTGACCGCGGAGCGCCAGGTCGACGAGCAGCGAGTCGGCGTTCGACTTCAGCGCCTCGTTCACTTCCTTGACGTTGGTGGAGATCAACTCGGCGGCGATGTTGCCTGATTCGGAGATCGTGCGGGTGATCTCCTCGGTGCGGCCCTCGAAGCTGACGATCAGTTCCTGGCCGACGGAGGCCAGGGTGTCGTTCACCTCCTGGCCGCGCTGCGAGATGGTGTCGGCCATGGCGCGGCCGGTCGACGACAGGGTGTCGTTGATCTCGGCGGAGCGGGCGAGCAGCGAATCGGTCACCTCGCCGCCGGTCTGGGCGAGCGAAACGGCAACGTCGCTGACGGTGTCGGCAAGGCGGCTGACGAGGTCGTCGCCGCGAGCGGCCAACTGGTCGACCATCTGCTCGCCGGCGGAGCCCAGCGCGATGGTGATCTGCTCGCCGCGGTCGGTCAGCGCGCTGGCGATGCGGTTGCCGGCGTGGGTGACGTTCTCGGCGATCGATTCGGACGCGATGCGGAGGTCCTTGGAGAGGGACTCCTGGGCGCTGACGATCGAGGTGCGTACCCGTTCGGAATTGATGACGATCGCTTCACGCTGGCCGGCGAGATCGTCGATCAGCGAGCGCATGCGCATTTCGTTGTCGGAGTACGAGCGCTCCAGCGCGGCGACTTCGTTGTGGACCAGAAGTTCCAGCTCGCCGGCGCGGGCAAGCGCGCGCTCGATGCCATCGCCGACCGCGGCGACCTCGCGGCGGATAGCCTGGCTGACGTTGGCGACGGCGTCGGTGGCGATATCCTCCGGCTCCGACAGGCGCGTGGCGACCTCGCTGATGGAGCGGGCGACCATGCGCATTTCCTGGGTGCGCCACATCATCGAGGCGGTCGCCCAGATGAAGCTGATCGGCACCAGCAGGAGCAGGAGCGTGTTGAGGATGCCGGTGGTGTTGCCCTGGCTGAAAGCCCCGGTCGACAAAGCGTAGACGAGGATGACGACGGCCCAGATAACCGACAGGGCGGTGGCGGTGGGATAGATCAGACGCGAGGGGCGGCGCTGATAGGCGAGCGCCTGCATCCCGGCGGGGCGACGATCGTCGTTGGCGGCGAAGCGGCTGCGGCCACGCTCGGCGGCGCGGGGCAACGGCTTGGCCTGGGCGGGCGAGGGCTCTTCGTAGTCCGGCGGCGGCGGGACCCGGCGGGCCTCCTCGGCGCGGACCTGCTGCTCGGCGCGCACCGCCTCTTCCTGGCGACGGGTCGGCTGGTCGTTGCGGCGCGGCGGCGCCGGCGTGCGCGGTGCCTCGGGGCGGCGCCTCAGATCAGCGCGGCGGACCGGCTCGTTGGCGGTGCGCGGTTCAGGGCGCCGCTGGCGGCGCGCCTCGCGTTCGGGCTCGACCGCTTCCTCTTCGGGGTCGTAATCGAGCCGCAGCGCCTCTTCGACGGCGGACAACGCCGCATCGTTGGGATTCTTGGTCCGTGGGTTAGTTGCCATGCTTCCGCCTCGCGTCCGTACTCAAAACACCGTCGGCCGCTTTGCCGGGCGATACAGGCCCGGCAAGCACGCGCGAACATCCACGGAAAGGAGTTGTGCGAGCCCGCCGCACAACCATACCGTCCCCCTTCCGCGGCGTGTCGCCGCGTTTTTCAGACCGGCAACAACGCCGATCCGGGTGGCCTCCACACCCTGCCGCTAGATCATCCTAATGGCACATTGATGGCAGGAGAACAAGAAAACGGAAGCTTCTGCGGCTGTATGCGAGCCTCGGCCGGTGGATGATCGCGCTACGCAGGGTTGCCGCCTTATATGGCCGCTATCGGCTCCCACTCAGGCGCCGTGCGATTCGGCAGCACCATAAGAGTGCGGTCGCGTCCGTTAACGATATCTTAAGAATGTTGGCCCGCCTGTCGGGCCGGTCCCGAAGCTGGGAGCACGCACGTGCCCATTTCCACGAATCGTTCGCCAGGCGTTCCAGGTGAAGCGACGGTCGATCTCGACCACCTGGCGCGCCAGACGGGCGGTGACCGGGCGCTCGAGCGCGAAGTGCTGGCGCTTTACCTGGAGCGGTCTGCGATCGACCTCGACCGGCTGAGGGTGGCCACGACCGACGACGCCCGCCGGGAGGCGGCCCACCTGATGGTGGGTTCCGCCCGGGCGATCGGGGCGATGAGCGTCGCCCGGCTCGCCGCCGCGGTCGAAGCGGCAGCGGATGGCCCGTGCGATCTGGCCGAGATCGAAGCCGCGGTGGCCGAGGCGCGCGCGTTCGTGGCGGACTACCTCGGGCGCTAGGTCCGGCGGGCTACTGCTGCGGCCCGCAGAGGGCGATATCGCGCTCGGCGCGAAAGATGTTGGAGTAAAGGTTGGCGATCCATTCGCGGCCGCTCGCCGAAACGTTCAGATACGGGATCGCGGCCTGAACGAACGGCGCGACCAGGTTCCAGTAAAACTGCGGATATCTGTCGACGAGATCGGCCGGGCTTCCGTAGCCGAGTTGCCGGTTGAGGCCGGCTTCCTCGAATTCGTAGAACAGGGAATTGGCCTTGCGAATGTAGTGCGGGTCGCCGAGCTGGCCGATCAGGTCCGCGGCACGCATGAGCACGAGTTCCTCGTCCACGTCCTTGAGGTCGGGGGGGAGGGTGCCGGGGAATCGCGTCGCCTCGATGGCGCGGGCGATTCTGTCGGCGTCGAGAAGCTCGACGCCGCCGAAACGATGTTTGACGAAAAGCTTCGATCGATCAACGTGGTGCGCGGTGAGCCCGGCGTCGGAGGAGCCGCGGGGCAGCTTGAGCCTGTTGCCGGCGTCATCGATGACGCAACCCTCATCGTCGCTGTCGCCGGGGAGGATTCCCCGTACGTAGCCAATATCGTGCAACAGGCAGGCCACGATAAAGTGTGCGTAGTCGCTCGCCGGTGTTTCGGAACGCAAGGCGCGGCCCCGCATGATCTCGTGACCGGCCAGCGTCACCAGCATCGTGTGCTCGGCGTTGTGGTAGAGGGCATCGCTGTTGCCGATGCATTCCAGCGCTATGCGAGCGACTGAGGGTACCAGCTCAACGAGGCGGCTCTCGGACGAGCCGTAGCGACGCTGCATATAGTTCGAGAGGAACTGGCCCAAGGCGTCGGCTGCAAGCTCTGGAACTGTGATCATCGATATCGTCCAAAAAAAGCGATCGCTCGCGCTGCCGGCGAGCCGGCACATTCATGGATCAAGCTGCCGCGATGTCCAGAGAATTTCGGGGATGGACGCCATCTCTTCCGGGCCCGCCACGAGCGAGCGGCGTGTTTTCGCGACGTGTCGTTTGCGGAAAAAGGGGCGGCATTTCGACCGTCCGGGCAAGGGAATTCAAGCACTGGCAGGGCCTGTTGAAATCGCCTATAGAGGCCTGCCCGGCGGAGGTTGGCAGGCCGTCGCCGGTCTTTCTCCTCCCGTATTTTCTCCCAGCAAAGGTCGAATGCCCAAGATCACGTACATCGGCAACGACGGCGAGCGCTACGAGGTCGAGGCCGAGAACGGCACGACGGTGATGGAAAACGCCATCCGCAACGGCGTGCCGGGGATCGAGGCCGAATGCGGCGGCGCCTGCGCGTGCGCGACGTGCCACGTTTATGTCGACGAGGCCTTCAAGGAGATCGTCGGCGAGCCGGAGCCGATGGAAGAGGACATGCTCGACTTCGCCTACGAAGTGAAGCCGACGTCGCGCCTGTCCTGCCAGATCCGGGTGCGCGACGAGCTGGACGGGCTGACGGTGACGGTTCCGGAGCGACAGGGCTGACCAACACCGCCCGGATCGCCGCCGTTTTTGCTCCCTCCGGAGCCGGCCTCGAAACAAAGTTGCTTTGATTGGCTAAAACCAACGGGTATTTGTCCGCTTCTGCCTGAGTGATGACCGGTGCCGGGTGATGAATGACACTGCCGCGAAGATGAACGGGGCCGCTACCGGCGAGGTTATCGAGACCGACGCGATCATCATCGGCGCCGGACCGGTGGGCCTGTTCGCGGTGTTTGAGCTCGGCCTGCTCGACATCCGCTCGGCCCTGGTCGACATCCTCGACAAGCCCGGCGGACAGTGCGTCGAGCTCTACCCCGAAAAGCCGATCTACGACATTCCCGGCTACCCGATCATCTCCGGCGAGGGGCTGGTCGGGAAGCTGATGGAGCAGATCCAGCCGTTTCACCCGACCTTCCATCTCGGCCAGATGGTCGAGACGCTGACCCGCGAGGCCGATGGCCGCTTCCGTCTCACCACCGACACGGGCACGACGCTGCTTGGCAAGGTGGTGGTGATCGCCGCCGGCGGCGGCTCCTTCCAGCCGAAGCGGCCGCCGGTGCCGGGTATCGAGGCGTACGAAGGCACGTCGGTGTTCTACTCGGTGCGCCGGATGGAAGAGTATCGCGGCCACGACCTGATGATCGTCGGCGGCGGCGATTCCGCCCTCGACTGGACGCTCAACCTGCAGCCGCTGGCGAAGAGCCTGACGCTCGTCCACCGCCGCGACGAATTCCGCGCCGCGCCGGACAGCGTCAACAAGATGAAAGCGCTGCTGGACGCGGGCAAGATCCGTTTCGAGATGGGACAGGTGAGCGGGCTGAAGGGCGAGGCCGGTCGGCTCAGCGCCGCCGTCATCAAGGACAAGGCGGGCGCGGAGAGGGACGTCGCTGTCACGCGCATGCTGCCCTTCTTCGGGCTGACGATGAAGCTTGGCCCGGTCGCCAACTGGGGCCTCAACCTCCACGAAAACCTGCTGCCGGTCGATACCGAGAAGTTCGAGACGTCGGAGCACGGCATCTTCGCCGTCGGCGACATCAACACCTATCCAGGCAAGCTCAAGCTGATCCTCTGCGGCTTCCATGAGGTGGCGCTGATGGCGCAGGCCGCCGTCCACATCGTCTTCCCGGAGAAGCGGGTGGTCTTCCAGTACACGACGTCCTCATCGAGCCTGCAGAAAAAGCTCGGCGTGATCTAGGCGACGCCGCGCGACGACGTCGGCAACGCCCATTCCCATCCCAACGGGTCTTTTGGTCGCAGCGGGCAGCGCGGCGTTGTCGCACTCGCGCCCAACGCTATGTCGCACGCTCAAGCGACACAGCGGAGTGGGATAGCAGCGCTGGAGAGACAGCCTCTCCAGCGAGAGGAGGACGTCATGACTTCAACGACCCGTATCGCACTCGCCGCCGGCGCCGCCGCCCTATGCGCCCTCGGTGCACAGTCTGCCGAGGCCGACAGCCTGACCAAGGCATCTTTCGGGACGCTGCCGGACGGCAGTTCCGTCGACGCGTACACGATGACGAATGCCAACGGCATGACCGTCAAGTTCATCACGCTCGGCGGCGCCATCACCGAGATCGACGCGCCCGACCGCACCGGCCACATGGACAACGTCGTCCTCGGCTACGACAACCTGGCGGGCTACGATTCCAACAGCACCTACTTCGGTGCCATCATCGGCCGCTACGGCAACCGCATCGCCAAGGGCACCTTCACGCTGGACGGCCAGACCTACCACCTGCCGGTCAACAACGGTGTGAACTCGCTTCATGGCGGCACCACCGGCTTCAACCTGCAGCAGTGGACCGTCACGCCGGTGACCGTGCAAAACGGGGTCGCCGCCAAGCTGACCTACACCAGCCCGGACGGGCAGGACGGTTACCCGGGCACGATGAAGGTCAGCGTCACCTACACCCTCGACAATTCGAACGCGCTCACCTTCCACTACGAGGCCACGACCGACAAAACGACGGTCCTGAACCTCACCCACCACGACTACTTCAACCTCGCCGGCAACGGCTCGGGCTCGGCGCTTCATCAGCTCGTCGAGATCAACGCCGACACCTATACGCCGACCGACGCCACCCAGATTCCCACCGGCAAGATCGACCCGGTGGACGGCACGCCGTTTGACTTCCGCACGCTCAGAATGATCGATGGGCGCATCACGGACAACGACCCGCAGCTCATCCTCGCGCACGGCTACGATCACAACTGGGTTCTGAACAAATCGAAGCCCGGCGAGATGAGCCTGGCCGCGGAGGCCTACGATCCGATGAGCGGTCGCATCATGACCGTCGAAACGACCGAGCCGGGCGTGCAGTTCTACACCGGCAACTATCTCGACGGCACGGTGATCGGCTCGTCGGGTGTGGCTTACCGGCAGGGCGCCGGCTACACCTTCGAGACCCAGCACTACCCGGATTCACCGAACCAGCCCAGCTTCCCGTCGACCGAACTGAGCCCCGGCCAGACCTATGCGTCCACGACCGTCCTGCGCTTCTCGACGGACGGCAAACTCAGCTAGCCATCGCGTCTTGGGGAGGAAAGGTTCAGGGTCCGGATCCGTCCGGGCCCTGATCTATTCCGCGTGGAAGACGACGTCGGTCACCGTGTAGGTCGCGTTGGTCTTGTGGTTGACGGCGACGGCCCTGACGCGAAAGCCATTGTCGCCGACGTCGACGGTGGCGGTCGGCTTCGACTTCTCTTCGTCGTCGGTCTCCGCCGTCAGCAAGAACTGGTCGCCCTTGGCGATGCCGGTGAAGGTTGCCGCCGGCGGGTTGCCACGGCGGCCGCCCGAACCGCGGTAGCGGCCGGGCCCGATCGCCTCGATGACCGCCTCGACGGCCACCGACAGGTCGGGCAGCGCGCAGCGCCCGGTCTGGTGAAGGCTCTGCCCGCCCGGGTCGAGGGTGCCGGTAAGCTTGCAAAAGAGGCGCTGCGGCTCCTCGTCGGCCTTCAGCCGCACGACGCCCTGGCCGACCCAGTCGCCCACCATGCGCTTCAGCATCCCGTCGTCGGCCGCCGCCGCACTGCCGGCGGCGCACACCAGGGCCGCCACGATCACCAGTCGTCTCATGCGCATGTCTCCAATGTCGCCGGCTTCAGTTGTGCCATCGCCATGCCGACCCTGCAAAGCGCGCGCTACTGGGCGGCAAAGACGATCTCGCTGGCGGTATAGGCCACCCCGGTCGCGGGGTCGGTCCGCTGCGCCGACAGGCGATAGCCGCCCTCCGGCAGGACCTCGATGATGGTGGTGGAGGTCACCGGCTGATGGGTCTGGCGATCGGTAAACCGGGTTTCGAGGACGATGCTGTCGCCGGTGCGGGTGCCGGAGAGGGTCGCGGCGCCATCGCTGGCGAGGCTCTGGAGGATCCCCTCGTACCTGCCTTCGCCGAGGGCGTGAATCTCGCCGGTGATGGCGCCCGACTGGTTGGCAAGCGCGCAGCGCCCTTCCTGGGAGAGCGAGGCGCCGTTCGAGGCGAGCTGGTTGGTGATCTTGCAGAAGACGCGTTCGGCCTCGGCGGTGGCGGTCTGACGGATCTGACCGCGGCCAGTCCACACGCCCACCATGTGCGCGAGCAGCGGGTCGTTCTCCGGGGAAACCGGGTAGGCGACGGCGGGGGCGAGGTGCGGCCTCGGTGGCGGCCCGGTGACGCCCGCGGGCGCCGGCTGCTCGACCGACGGAGCAGCCTGCGCGATCGGGATACCGTTGGCGGCAAGCGCCGGCGCCGCCATCAAGACCGCGACGGCCGCGATGATGGTTTGCTTCATGCGGGCAACTCTTCCGGCTGCTGCTTGATGGCCGAGCGCCGCCCGAACCAGCGTTGCGCGAGCCCGGCCATCAAGGCGGGCAGCACCACGACGTCGCCGATGAGGGCGACCGCCAGGGTCAGGGCGGCGATGCGTCCGAACATGCTGATCGTCGGCAGGCCGCTGGTCAGGGTCGTCGACAGGCCGGCGACGATGATGAGGGTGGTGCCGGCGAGCACAGGTCCGACGTGCTTCGAGGTTTCGATCAGCCGTTCGGACAGGCGGGCGGTGCCGTGGCCGGTCAGCAGGAACCGGTTGAGGAAGTGAACCGAGCCGTCCACCGCGATGCCGAACGCGACGGTCAGGGCGATGACGCTGGTGAACTGCATGCCGCTGCCGGTGACGAAGAGGAGCGCGCCGGTTGCCACGATGGGGAGAAAGTTCGGCAGAAACGAGACAACGCCGACCGCGATGCTGCGGAAGGCGAAGGCGATGACGACGAGGTTGGCGAGGACCGACAGCGACAGGCTGAGGTTGAGGTTGGAGATGGTGCGGGCGCCCTCGCGCGAATTGAGGACGGTGAAGCCGGTCACCTCGACGTCGTTGCCGCCGGCTGCCTTGGCGGCCTTTTCGACGGCATCGGCCAGGGCCTCGGTCTCTCCGGTGCGCAACTCGTGAATGCTGACGGTCACCAGCGCCTTGCCGTCGGCGGAGACGAAGCGCGAGCGGGTTTCCGGCGACAGGTCGCCGAACACGCTGCCGATCCGGCCTGCGCCGGCATCCGCGTCGCCACGGCCCAGCCATTGGGCGAGGCTCCACAGTGACAGCGGCGTCGAAACTCCGTCGACGCCGGCGACGGCGCGATGGACGGCGCCGATACGCGCCAGACCCTCGGGCGAGGTCGCCGACAGCCCGTTCAGCGGCACCACGATCTGCACCGGGAAGACGCCGCCGAATTCCTGGTCGATGCGGCCGAGGGCGGCGTTGGCCGGGTTGTCAGGCGGCAGGTGTTCGCGGACCGAATGCTGGGGGGGAACCGAATAGTGCATGGCCCCGAGCACGAAGAGCAGCGCAATCGAAACCAGGCTGATCGAACGGGCATGGCGGACGACCATGACGCCGACGCGTCCGCAGGGACCGGCGAGCCAGGCAAGGAACGTCGGGGTTGCGCCGGAGCGGTGCTTCCAGAAGCGGCCGATGACGAGGGTCAGCAGGGCGTGGGCAACCAACACCACCAGCGTGCCGCCGACGATGCCGATGGCGCCGGCGATGCCGAAGCCGCGCACCAGCGTCACCGGCGAGATCACCAGCGACAGGAACGCCACTGCCGTGGTGACGGCGGCGAGCACGCAGGCGCCGCCGACCTCCCGCTGCGCCAGCCGTTCGGCCGCCGCCACGCTCATGCCGGTATCGCGGTGGCGGCGCCAGGCGAAGGAGAGATGCATGCCATCGGCGTATCCGAGGATCATGATCAGCGCCGGGATGACCGTCGACATCACGGTGACCTTGGCGCCGAACAATCCCATGAAGCCGAGCACGGTGAGACCGCCGAGTATCGCCGGGATCGCCGAAAGGATCGCCGCGGTGACCGAACGGAAGACGAGGAGCGCCATGAGGACGCCAACGATCGAGCCGGCGACGTTGAGGCTGACCTGGTCGCGCTTCAACACGTCGAGGATGCCGGCGCGGATGACCGGGAAGCCCGACACGGTCACGCTGACGTCCGTGCCGGCGAAGACATCGGCGGCGGTCGTCTCGATCTTCGCCTTGAGGACGCGGGTGACCGACAGCGGCGCCTTCGGTTCGGTCGGGGTGACCACGTAGAGGGTCGCCTTGCCGTCCCCGGACAACAGCTTGTCGCCGAGGATGGGGTGGGCGCGGATGCGCCCGGCAAGGGCTGGAGTGAGGCCTCCGGCGGTGTCGTCGATGACGAGGGCGGCGGCGCCGCCGGCGTCCGGCGGGTCGCGCAGCGAGAACATGGAATAGGCCGAGCCGACGCCGTCGATCAGTTGCAGTTCGAACTGGAAGTCCTGCAGGCGCTTGAAGACGGCCGGCGAGGCGAGGTCGGGGGCCTCCACCAGCACCAGCGTCTCGTTCTCGGGGTCGACGAACTCGCTGGTGGTGTTCTTGTAGGCGAGATAGGCCGCCGACTTGCTGGCGAAGACGTTGCGCAGGTTCTCATCGAAGGAAAGGTGCGCGACGCCATAGCCGGCAAGAGCAAGCACCAGCACGGAGATCGCGACCGCCAGGCGCGGCCAGTCGAGGGCCAGCCAGGCAATGCGCTCAAGACCGAATCCGATGGATTTCATTCAGCCAACCAGGGGGCGAATCATGCGTGCCGCTGAGGATCCGCCGGTGACAACGACGCAAGGGGCGGACGGCGGGGCCCGGTTTTGACGGGTCGGCGGCCGGCTGTCAAACTGGCCGTTGGTCGCTTCTCGCAGGAGCCCATGCGCGCCAGTTCCCATCTCTTCGCCGACGACGGTGAGGTTCCCAACAACCGGTTGCCGATGCCTGTGTGCGCGGGGGCGGTCACGGTCCCGTTTGCCGGTCCTGTCTGGGGCGCCGAGGGGCCGATGATTCGGCTGTGGACCCGGCCCTGAGGCGCGGGCGAGAGGCGAGGGACCGTCAGACATGCTTCCGCTTTCCGACGACAACCCGCGCACCACGACGCCGTTCGTCACGTGGGGGATCATCGGCATCTGCATCGCGGTATTTCTGTGGCAGTTGTCGCTCGGTTCAAGCGGGGACGTCGCCTACTACGGCTACGGCCTGGTGCCGGCGCGTCTCACCGGCATGGCGCAACTGCCGCCGGGCGTCGCCTCGGTGCCGGCATGGGCGACGATTCTCACCTCGATGTTCATGCACGGCGGCTTCCTGCACATCGGCGGCAACATGCTGTACCTGTGGATCTTCGGCGACAACGTCGAAGACTCCATGGGTCATGCGCGTTTCGCCGTGTTCTACCTGGCCTGCGGCGTCATCGCGGGGCTGACACAGACGTTGATCGCGCCGGCCTCGCAGGTGCCGGTGATCGGCGCCAGCGGCGCCATCGCCGGTGTGCTCGGGGCCTACATTGTGCTGAGCCCGCGCGCGACGGTGCGCACGCTCATCTTCCTCGGCATCATCTTCTGGATCATCCGCGTTCCGGCGGTCTATGTGCTCGGCTTCTGGTTCCTGCTGCAATTCCTCAATGCGGCGGGGAGCAGCGGCGGCGACGGCGGCGTGGCGGTATGGGCGCACATCGGCGGCTTCATCGGCGGGGTGATTCTGGTAATGGTCTTCCGCAGGCGCGGCGTCGGCATCTTGCAGGACGCGCGATCACGCGCCTTCCATGTGGAGCAGCGGCGCGGGCCGTGGGGGTAAGGCGGAGAACGCCCTAAGCTCCGCGGCTTGCGGCAACAATTCTTGACCGCCGCCGAGTCGCGGCCCGCGGACCGCTATGCGGCGCGCTGGCGGCGACGCCTGCGGAGCGATGCCAGGACTGTTCCACCTACCGCCGAGCCAAACAGTGGCAGTGCTGCGGGCAGCGGAACCGAAGAAACAGAGGCGAAATCAGCCGCGGTTCCCGTCGCATTGTAGGTGGACGACCCAAGATAGAAGCGAGGGGAGAAGCCATTGACGCCATTTACAATATTAAAAATGAAAGGCCCCTTCAATATGGTGCTCGTCTCCATGCTGAGAGTTATGGGAATGAAACCCAACGACGCGTCTGTCTCGGTGTACGTGAAGCCAGCACCGAGGTCGGTGGGCGACGGATAGACGTTTCCGGATACGCTCGCCGTCGTATGGGCGATATTTGAATCCGGATAAGAACCAAGCGGATACCCCGCGTCTAGCAAGTTGAGATCGGTCCAAATTCGGGAAACGAAATCGGCGCCGGTAAATTCGGTGCCATTGTCCGTACTGTTGCCGAAGTTCAACGTAAGCGTCGGAACGCCGGACTGAACACCGGCCACCGCGCTCGTATCAAAGACCAGAGTGAGGGTTGAAGCGGCGGCAGGAAGTGCAAATGCACAAAGCCCTAAGCACAGACCGCCAACCAGTATTCTAGCAGACGTCACCATATTCACTGCCCCCGCGAATGAGACGCCGGGGCGGGCTGTTCGCGCCGAACAACGAGCTGACCTGCGGCTACATGGTCAGCCCATGCTGCAACTCTAATTGCGATAGCCGACGGAAAATTGTCAATACGCCGCAGACGGTTGGCCCCAGAATCCTGCCGCGTGATGCACCACTGGCACGCCGAAGGTGCAGCCAGGCGTGCGGTCGGGCCACGGTCGCGCGCCGGGGTTGTCGTTGGCACGAAGTCGTCAGCCAGAGGCCGGTTGGTGATGCCTTCGCGTGCGACCTTGCGGAACTGGTGCTATCAGCACCTGGTCGGAATCCGGGAGGCTGGCGTGACCTATCTCGCCAAGGACAAACGCTATGACGGCATGACCTATCGCCGGAGCGGGCGCAGCGGGCTGAAGCTGCCCGCGATCTCGCTCGGGCTCTGGCACTCCTTCGGCCACGATGCGCTGCCGGCGACGGCGCGCGCGATGTGCCGCACCGCGTTCGATCTCGGCATCACCCACTTCGACCTCGCCAACAACTACGGGCCGCCGCCGGGCTCGGCCGAGGAATTCTTCGGCACGATGCTGCGGGACGACTTCCGGCCATATCGCGACGAGCTGATCATCTCGACCAAGGCCGGTTACGACATGTGGCCCGGCCCCTACGGCGAATGGGGAAGCCGCAAGTACCTGCTCGCCAGCCTCGACCAGAGCCTCAGGCGGATGGGGCTCGACTACGTCGACATCTTCTATTCGCACCGGTTCGATCCGGAAACGCCGCTGGAAGAGACGATGGGTGCGCTCGACGCGGCGGTGCGGCAGGGCAAGGCGCTCTATGTCGGCGTGTCGTCCTACAACTCGCAGCGGACCGCCGAGGCGGCGGCGATCCTGAGGCAACTCGGCACGCCGGCGCTCATCCACCAACCGAGCTACTCGATCCTCAACCGGTGGACAGAGGAGGACGGGCTGCTCGACCGGCTCGAAAAAGAGGGGATGGGCTGCATCTCGTTCTCGCCGCTGGCGCAGGGCCTGCTCAGCGACAAGTATCTGAAGGGGGTGCCCGCCGACAGCCGCGCCGGCCGTGGCGTCGGTTCGTGGCGGGCGAACTTCCTCAACGAGGAGAACCTGGCCGCGGTGGCGGCGCTCAACCGGATCGCCAAGAAGCGCGGGCAGTCGCTGGCGCAGATGGCGCTGGCCTGGGTGCTGCGCGATCCGCGCATGACCTCGGCGCTGATCGGGGCAAGCCGGCCGGAACAGATCGCCGACGCGGTCAAGGCACTCGACAACCTTGCCTTCACCACAGCCGAACTCGATCAGATCGATCAGCGGTCGCGGGACGCGGGCATCAACATCTGGAAGCGATCGAGCAGCGCCTAGTTCAGCTTTCGCCCTTTGCCTTGTCACCGCCGAGGGGCCGGAGCGCCGCCAGCACGTCGGCAAGGCGCGGCGGCGTGCCGTTGATGAAGGGCAGCGGGCGGCAGACATCGACGGCGGCGATGCCGACGCGGGCGGTCAGGAGCCCGTTGACGACGCCTTCGCCGAGCCGGGCCGAAAGCCGCGCGGCGATGCCGTGGCCGAGGATCTGCTGGACGAGCAAGTCGCCGGCCGCCATGCCGCCGGTGACGGCGAGGTGGGCGACCGTCGCACGGGCGAGGCGGAAGAAGCCGATGGTGCCGGGCCGGCCGCCGTAGAGGGTCGCCAGGCCCCGGATGAGCCGCAGGATTTCCGAGCCGACGAAAAGAAGGTCGACGACGGCGCGCGGCGAGATGGCGGTGACCACGGCCACGCGCTTGGCGGAGGCCATGATCATGCGCCGTGCCGGTCTCGTCGAACGGGAGCAGCAACTGGGTCTCGGCGAGGCCGATCAGGTCGCGTCCGTCGATGATCTCGCCGCGGTGGCGGGCGAGTTCGGCACGGGCGCGCGCGGTCTCCGGACGATGGCGATAGAGCCCTTCCAGTTCGGGGACGATCTTCAGCGCGGCCGGGCGGTCGTCGGCCGCTACGGCGGCGAGCGCGCGGGCGTGGATGTGGTTGACGCGGCGGAGCCGCATCAGCGCCACGATCTCGCGGAGCGCCATGGCGGCGAGCGCCAGCAGCGCCAGCGCCACCAGCGCCAGCGCGAACCAGCCCAGCCAGTCGTTGCGGGCGAAGAGATCGCGGATGAGATTGTCGACGGCGATGCCGATCGCCATGGCGATGATGCCGCCGAGGGCGGTGAAGAAGAGGCCGAGCCAGCGGCGCTTGCGGGGACGGGGTGACAGCGCCGCCGCGGTGCCCTCCAGCGCGGCAAGCTCTTCCGCCTCGCCGGGGTACAGGTCCTCGGGCTCGTAGCGAACCTCTTCAAGGGAGAAGGCGGCCGGCCGGCGGGATTTCATGACAGGCAGTCTCCGAGCAGGAATTCCAGCGCGCGGTCAAGACGGATGTGAGGAAGGGACAGCGCCAGTCCACCTGCCGTGCGCTCAAGCTTCGGTGGCCGGAAGCGGACGAAGCGCACCTCGGTAGGGGCGGCGTCCGGCTTCAAGACCGATTCAGGATCGCTCGGCAAGTCGCCGGGAAACATCGCGATTTCGGTCTTGCCGTCGAACGTGCGCCCGTCCACCGCTTCGCCGGCGACGGGGGTGCCGATGATCGAGGGCAGGGTCTCGCCGCCGTGGGTCACGTCGGCCTCGCGGGTGGCGCGCACGGACGCGAGCGCCAGCACCTCGACGCCGGCGCCGGCGAACCGCGCCCGCCCGGAGGCATGGCCGACGATGCGGGCAAGGATGGCCTCGAGGCGGTCATGGTCGCCGTGGTGGAGGTGGTCGGCCTTGGTGGCGGCGAACAGGATGCGGTCGATACGCCGTCTCACCAGCCCGGTCAGCCAGTTGGTGCGGCCGAGGCGGAAGGCGGAGAGGATGTCGGCCAGCGCGGCTTCGAGATCGGCGACCGCCGCCGGGCCGGTGTTGAGCGCGGAGAGAGCGTCGACAAGGACGATCTGCCGGTCGAGGCGGGCGAAGTGATCGCGGAAGAAGGGGCGAACGACGGTCGATTTGTACGCCTCGTAGCGGCGCGCCATCATGCGGGCGAGGGAGCCGCGCGGCCCGAGGCCGCCGTCGGCGAGGTCGAGCGGCGCGAAGGTGAGCGCCGGCGACTGGTCGAGGTCGCCGGGCATGAGGAAGCGCCCCGGCGGCTGGGTGGAGAGCACCTCATCGTCGCTGCGCGCCGCCTTGAGATAGGTGGTGAAGGCGGCGGCGAGGTCGCGGGCGAGCGATTCATCCTCGCCGGCATTTGCATCGACCGCCTTGAGGCGCGCCAGCCATGCGGCGGCGCTCTTGCGGCGCGCCGCGGCCTCGGCGGCGAGAAGGGAGTCGCGCGACCACTCGGCATAGCTCTTCGACATCAACGGCAGGTCGAGCAGCCATTCGCCAGGGTAGTCGACAATGTCGATGTTGAGGCGGCCGCTGCCGATGGTGCGGGTCAGGAACGAAGCGGACTCGTAGGCGACGGTCAGCCTCAGCTCGCTGATGCGGCTGGTCGATTCCGGCCACCGGCGTTCGCCGACGAGGGCCTCAATGTGCCGCTCGTAATCGAAGCGGGGGACATTGTCGTCCGGCTGCGGCTCGAGACGGGCTCCGGCAAGCCTGCCGTTGGCGTAGGCCTTGAAGAGAGGAAGCCGGCCGCCGTGAATGAGGTTGTGGACGAGGGCGGCGATGAACACCGTCTTGCCGGCGCGGGCGAGGCCGGTGACGCCGAGGCGAACGGTCGGCGTGCCGACGGCGCCGGCGCGCTCGGCGAGATTGGCAAGGACGAGGCGGGTCTCGTCGGCGATGGTGGCTAGCTGCACGCGGCGCTTCCCGGGCGGTGGTGGCACGGCATGTAAGCTCGACGGCCGGCGGACGAAAAGCCCGCCCTCAGTCGCCCTCATCCCCATCGTGGAGGTCGCGCGGGCGCTCGAACATCACCAGACGCCCGGCGAGCGGCTTCAATCCGGCCCAGGTGCCATCGAGCGCGATCACCGTCAGCGCCCCGGCGGGGTATTTGACGGCGACGCGCGCCCGGTCTTCCTTGTCGCCCGAGCCGATGAGCGCCAGGGCGGTCGCCTGGATGGCGGGGTTGTGGCCGACGACCAGCAGGCGCCGGCTGTTGCCGCCTTCGGCGGCGATGATGTCCCGGTAGCCATCGTCGCGGCGATAGAGATCGGGATCGAAGACGACTTCCGGCCCGTCGCCGAGGCGTTTCAGCAGCGGACCGAGGGTCTCGCGCGTGCGCCGGGCGGGCGAGCACAGGATCCGGTCCGGCGGAAAGTCCGCGGCAATCAGGTCGGCGATGGCGGCGGCGTCGCGCTGCCCGCGTTCGGCAAGCGGCCGTTCGAAATCCGGCGTGTTTCTTCCTTCCCAGGACGATTTACCGTGGCGAAGCAGAAGCAGCTCAGGCATTTCGATGTACCCCGTTCGGCTGGCAGCTTACGCTCGTCCGAGCCCTGCACGCAAAAGCGCCCGCGACGGCTGCCGCGGGCGCTTTCTCATCGCTGACGATGACGTTCGGACTAGCCCGGATAGATGTACTTCTGCGAGGCGTAGCCGGTCTGGCCGGCGTAGTTGGTGACGACGCACCAGCCAGGATAGGGGCTCTGCGTGCAATTGGCGGTGAAGTGCTCGCCGGGGCTCAGGCTGAAGAGCACCGCGAACTGGGTGCCGCCACCCTGCCTGACGTTCAGCTGCACACCCACGGTGCCGGTGAACGACCCGGCCGGGTAGTTGATCACCTGCGGCGGGGGCGGCGGAGGCGTACCACCGGTCAGCAGGCAGTTCTGGTAGACGCTGTTGAAGTAGTTCGAGCGTTGCGTCTGGTAGACGGTGACGCCGCCGGCGGCGCCGATCGCGGCACCGGTGCCGGCCGCGCTGCCGACGTTACCGCCGGTCGCGGCGCCGATCGCAGCGCCGAGGCCGAGACCCAGAACGCCGCCGGTCACCAGCCCCTTGCCGGGCGGGTAGGCGGCATCGGTCTGCTGCTGGGCGATAACCTGGCATTCGGCGGGCGTGCGAGCGCTCGCCGGGCCGGCAACCGCCACGACGAGGGCGCTGGCAAGCGCTGCGGTGGTCAGAAGAATTCTCATTGGTTGCTCCCTGTGCGTGAACGGCCTGAGCCTCAGCCCCTGGCCGGTATCGAATGCCGCAAACCTATCTGTCTCAATATGTACGCTACATGAACGGCGGATGGCCGAATCCGACGATGCAAGACATTACATATTAACGGAGTTGAGGCGCGACTGTGACCGGTTTCACACGTATTTCCCGGCCAATGCCGCCCTCAATCGTCCCGGTAGACCCGCTCGCGCCGCTCGTGGCGCTCCTGGGCCTCGATCGAAAGGGTGGCAATCGGCCGCGCATCAAGGCGTTTCAGGCTGATCGGCTCGCCGGTTTCCTCACAATATCCGTACGACCCGTCCTCGATACGCTGCAAGGCGGCATCGATCTTGGCGATCAGCTTGCGCTGGCGGTCGCGGGCCCGCAATTCGATGGCGCGGTCGGTCTCGGAGGACGCGCGGTCGGCGAAGTCCGAGTGATTCTGGCTCTCATCGTGCAGGTGCTGCAAGGTCTCCCGAGCCTCGCGCAGGATGTCCTCTCTCCACGCGAGGAGCTTCTTGCGGAAATACTCCCGCTGCCGCTCGTTCATGAACGGCTCGGAGTTGGTCGGACGGTAGTCGGTCACTTCTGAACGCGGCATTGGTGGCCCTTGGCTGGCTCAGATCGGCGCGGAATATAGCGGCGTGTCCGGTATGGGACAACAACGGCAAGATGACGACGCGATGACACTTTTTATTTGCCGGGCGTGGGCAAATTTCATCAACGGATTCAGGATGATGAACGCGGAGCCGCGATCTCGTCGAGGAGCTTCGCCATCTCTTGTTCGAGATGGCTGACCTTGGCGGCAGTGTCCGGATTTTGCCGCGTCGGCTCGCCGCCGTCAGGTGTGGCGCCGGCATCCGTGTCACCAAGGTCGAGCGCTGCCTGGTCGGAGTTGGCCTGGGGCTCTGCGGCCGGCTCGGGCGCCCACGTCGCGGCCGGCGGGCTCGTCTCGGCGCGGGTGTTCACCACCTCCGGCAGGAACGGTTCGACCGGCTGCCGCTCGGTCACGGCCGGGGCGGGGCGGGGCTGCGGGGGCTGCCGGTCGACAAGGCGGGCCGTGAACGTCGGTCGCTGCGCCTCCTGGATGTCGGGCGGCGGCGTGCCGGCGCGTTGAAACGGTCTTGAACCTTGCGGCTCGGCGGCCGGAGCCGACGCCGCGCGTGGTGCGGGGAAGGGGATCGGGGCGCCGACCTCGGCGGGCGTCAGGCCGCCGGCCGCGGCCTGGGGCCGCATGGCCGATTCGGGGGCGCGGCGGCGTGGCCGCATGATGCCTGGCTCGACGACGACGTCGGAGGGCCCGCCGATCATGAGCAGGTGCTCGACGTTGTCGCGGCGCACCAGCACCAGGCGGCGGCGGTTATCGATGGCGACGGCGTCGACCACGGCCAGCCGCGGCACCCGTCCGCGGCCGATGCCGCCGATTCGGAAGCCGGCGACACGCCTCGCTGCCCAGTAGACCGCGACGATCATGCCGAGAACGACGACGACGGTGATGATGAACTGGGCGATGCGGGCGCCATCGACGCCGAACAGCGGCTCGAGAAGATCCGACATGCCCAAGTCTCCTGGCTTTGCGCCCCGCGGCGGCGGAAAAGGATAGTCGCCCGTCTGCCGGAATCGCTGGCGCGACCGACTTTTCCGGCGTCGCGTCCGGTAATGCAAGGGGCCGATGGCCTTTTCTGGCGCGGTGTGGCCTTGACGACCGATCCGGGGCTCCATTCGTGGCCGCCGGGGCGCAAACGCGCAAAAACCGAGGCGCGCGGGACTTGCTCGCGTTGAATTCTGTTGCTTTCGCGCCCATCCTCGCCCCCATGATTCTGCCGGTGCGGGGGGCGCGCCGGATCGCCAGGAGGTGGGGCGGGCCGAATGACAGATCGCGCCAATCCGTCGCTGCGGACCGCGCCTGTCGCCGATCGGTCCGAACGCATCGGTGCAGTCGGCCGGCTGATCATTATTTCATTCGCCCTGGTCGGCGTGGCGATCGGGTTCGCCCTGATCCGCCCGGGTCGGGCCGAGCCGCTGATCATCGGCGGGCTCGGGCTGCTCGCCGTGGTCGGGGTGGTCACCGTTCTCGCCAGCGCCATCGGCGTCGTGCGCTTCGGTGCCCGCTGGCAGGCGGACGATCTCGGGCGTGCGCTCCTCGACGCCACCGGCGAAGGCGTCCTCATCGCCGACCGCAACGGCCGCATCGTTTTCGCCAACCGTACCTACGCCGAAATGACCGGCGCCGCGAGCGAGCGCGAGGTGCGCTCGGTCGAGCGCGCCTTCGCCGGCAACGCCGAGGCGGGCGAGGCGATCTACCGGATCGCCCAGGCGCTCCACCTCGGTCACGCCTCCCAAGAGGAGGTCCGCCTGCCGGGGCCGCTCGATGCGAACGCGCCGCGTGATGGCGCCCACTGGTACCGCATCGTGGCACGGCCGCTCACGGTCGGCCCGCGGCGGCGGCCGATGTCGGCCTGGCTGGTCGCCGACATCTCGCGCGATCGCGCGCGTCAGGAGACCGTGTTCCAGGAACTGCAGCACGCCATCGACTATCTCGACCACGCGCCGGCCGGTTTCTTTTCGGCTGAGCCCGACGGCCACATCGTCTACCTCAACGCCACCCTCGCCGAGTGGCTGGGCATCGACCTCACCGGTTTCGAACCCGGCACGATGACGCTCGACGACATCGTGCGCGGCGACGGCGTCGCGCTGCTCAAGTCGCCGGGCGATGCCAGCACGCGCAACCGCACCGCCATCATCGATCTCGACCTCGTCAAGCACAACGGGCAGAGCCTGCCGGTCAGGCTCATGCACCGCGTGCCGATGACCGACGATGGCGCGCCGGGGGCGACGCGGACGATCGTGCTCAACCGCTCGCCGGGCGAGGACGTGTCTGAGGAGCTACGCGCGGCCGAGGTGCGCTTCGCCCGGTTCTTCAACAATACGCCGATGGCGATTGCCGCGGTCGACGGCAAGGGCCGGCTCGGGCGCGCCAACGCTGCGTTCGTGCGGCTGTTCGGCGGGGCGATGGCGGAGGGCGTGCGACGCCTGGTCGACCTCGTCGCCGAAAGCGAACGGGTGAAGCTCGAGGCGGCGCTGCAGGCGGCGGCCGACGGCGTCGGCGTCATCCCGCACATCGACGCGACGCTGGCCGATGGCGAGCGCAGCGCCCGCTTCTTCGTCAATCCGGTGTCGGAAAACGCCGGCGGCGAGGAAGCGGTGATCGTCAACGCCCTCGACATCACCGAGCAGCGGGCGCTGGAACAGCAGTTCGCCCAGAGCCAGAAGATGCAGGCGGTCGGTCAGCTCGCCGGCGGCATCGCCCACGACTTCAACAACGTGCTGACGGCGATCATCGGCTTCTCGGACCTCCTGCTCGCCAACCACCGGCCGAGCGACCCGTCCTTCCAGGACATCATGAACATCAAGCAGAACGCCAACCGGGCCGCCGGCCTGGTGCGGCAGCTGCTTGCCTTCTCGCGCCGCCAGACGCTGAGGCCCCAGGTGCTGGCGCTCGGCGACGTGCTGTCCGACCTGCAGATCCTGCTGCAGCGCCTCCTCGGCGAGAGCGTCAAGCTCCAGCTCGTCCACGGACGCGATCTGTGGCCGATCAAATTCGACCTCAACCAGTTCGAGCAGGTGATCGTCAACCTCGCCGTCAACGCCCGTGACGCGATGCCGGCGGGTGGCACCATGACCATCCGCACGCGCGACCTGCCGGCGGGCGAGGTCGGGCAGTACCCCTATAAGCCGCTGCCGGCGGCCGACTACGTGCTGATCGAGGTCGAGGATACCGGCGTCGGCATGCCGCCGGAGGTGCAGGCGAAAATCTTCGAGCCGTTCTTCTCCACCAAGGAGGTCGGCAAGGGCACCGGACTCGGCCTCTCCACCGTCTACGGCATCGTCAAGCAGACCGGCGCCCACATCTTCTTCTCCAGCGAGGTGCGCAAGGGCACGGTGTTCCGCATCTTCGTGCCGCGATACGTGCCGGCGGAAGGGGAGATCGCGCCGAGTCTCGTGGACACCGGCGTCGAGATTGCGGACCTGACAGGCACGGCGACGATCCTGCTGGTGGAAGACGAGGAAGCGGTGCGTGCCTTCGCCGCCCGTGCGCTCGCTTCGCGCGGCTACAAGGTCTACGAGGCGGCTTCCGGCATCGAGGCGCTGGAAGTGATGAAGGAAGAGGCGGGCGGCAACGTCGACCTCGTCGTCTCCGACGTGGTGATGCCCGAACTCGACGGGCCGTCGATGCTCCGTGAGCTGCGCAAGACGCGCGCCGACCTCAAGATCATCTTCATCTCCGGCTATGCCGAGGACGCTTTCCGCAAGAACCTGCCGGAAGGCGAAAAATTCCACTTCCTGCCGAAGCCGTTCTCGCTGAAGCAGCTCGCCGTTGCCGTCAAGGAGACGCTGGGGCGGTAAGACGTCGCCAGACGACGAGGGAGACGTTCGCGGCGGCGTCCAGAATTTCG
Organism: uncultured Alphaproteobacteria bacterium; assembly: GCA_963826055.1. Lineage (GTDB taxonomy): Bacteria > Pseudomonadota > Alphaproteobacteria > Rhizobiales > Kaistiaceae > JBBDMC01. The sequence continues at coordinate 78,777 of CAWGVO010000017.1, forward strand.
CGCGGTTCGGCGACGAGGCCATGGCGGGCCAGGGCCGTGTCGGCCGATTGCCCCCCGGCAACCACCGAAAAAACGGGAACGCCGGTCGGCAATCGGGCATCGGCGGCGCGGGCGAGGTCGAACGCATCGAAACCGGCGGCGAGGAAGAGGTCGAAGACGCGGCGTCCGCCGACGACGGCGACCACACCGCCACCCGGCGCGGCTGCGGGCCAATGCCTCCGCGAGCGACGCTTCGGCCGGGTTCCACCACCAGCCGTCCCGCCGTTCTTCGATGCCGCGCGCCGAAGACGACAGCACCAGCCGGTTGCGGCGCTTGTCGTTGGGGTTGGCTTCGTGGCCGCGCCGGCCGAGCACGGTCACCGCCGCGGCATCGAGCGCGGCCTGGAAGCGGGACCAGTCGGCGTCGTTGCGGAGCGGCTGCGGCACCGTCCCGTCGTCCGCCGCAATGCGGTCATCGGCGGACACGATGGCGTGACCGTGGATGAACCAGTTGTCGATCATGAGGCACACATCATAGTCCGAGCCCTCGGTGGCGGGGTGTTGCGCGCGAGCACTGGTGGCGGTCGCCATGTCGTGGCAGAAGCCGGTCATGGAGGCCATAAGTGAGTCGCGGAACGGTCGGCGCGATCGGCGACGGCTGATGGTGGAACGGTCGGGCGCCGTGACGGTGCGGCCGCGGCCGCCCAGAGGCGCGCGGGCAAGGCCCGCCGCCAGGACCGGAAGCTGGTTGCGTCCGTTCCGGCTCGAACGTGAGGGCCAGGGTATCGCCTACGTCTGGCACGGCATGCGCTTCGGCACCTGGATGAAGCTCCTCGCCGAGGGCCGCTTCGACGTCACGCTCAACTGCCTGCCCCGCATCGCGGCGGTGACGCTGACGGCGCCGGTGATATCGGCGGTGTCGCTGTTCAGCGATCTCACGTACGGGCGCCAGGCGGCGACGACCGAAGTGCTGCCACCGCTCTTTGTGCTCGGGCACTGGCGGACCGGTACGACGCTCGTGCACGACCTTCTCGCCTGCGATCCGACGCTGGCGTATCCGACGACGCACCAGTGCATGTTTCCGAACACCTTCCTGGTCTCCGGCCAGGGGTTGAACTGGATGTACGAGCTGTTCATGCCGGCGAAGCGGCCGTTCGACGACGTGCCGATCGGGATCGAGCGACCGCAGGAAGAGGAGTTCGGCCTCGTCAACATGGGCGCCGGTTCGCTCTACCGTGGCTTTGCCTTCCCCCGCCACGGGCAGCCGGATTTGCGCTACCTCGATCTCGAGGGCCTGACCGACGCGGAGCGCCGCGACTGGGAAGCGGCGTATGTGACGCTGCTCAGACGCCTTCAGTTCATCGCGCGGCGACCGCTGGTGCTGAAGTCGCCGCCCAACACCGCGCGGCTGAAGACGCTGACGCGGCTCTTTCCCGAGGCGCGCTACGTCCACATCGCGCGCAACCCGTTCGACGTTTTTCCCTCGACGATGCGGATGGTCGGCACGCTGATGGGGGTACAGGGATTGCAGAACCCGCCGAAGGTCGAGGGCTGGCTCCACGAATACGTGCTGACGGCGTTCGAGCGCATGTTTGCGGCCTACGAGCGCGACCGCCATCTCGTCCCCGAGGGCCAGCTTGTCGAGATCCGCTTCGAGGATCTCGTCGATAACCCGAAGGGCGTGCTTGCCGATGTCTACGGTGCGCTTGGCACCGGCGATTTGGCCGCGGCGGAGCCCGGCGTCGACGCGTACCTTGCCGGGCGGGCCAGTCACCGGCGCAATACGCACCGCCTCGACGAGGCGACGCGGAGCGCGATCGTGGAGCGCTGGCGGCCGTACTTCGAGCGGTTCGACTACGCTACCGACTGATGTTTGCGCGCGGCGAGGGCGGCGGCGATTTCGGCGGCGCGGCGGGCGTTGTTCTTGATGAGGGCGATGTTGGCGACAAGGCTCCGGCCCCCGGTCGCCTTGACGATCGCATCGAGCAGGAACGGCGTCACCGCCTTGCCGGTGACGCCGGCGGTGTCCGCGGCGGCGATCGCCGCCTCGATGTGCGGGCGCATCTCCCCGGCCGGAATTTCATCGGCGGCGGAAATCGGATTGGCGACCAGCATGCCGCCGGCAATGCCGAGGGCGGTGCGTGCCGCCGCGAAATCGGCAATGGCCGCGGCGTCGTCAAGCCGGATCGGCGCGGGAAGTCCGCTCCGCCGCGACCAGAACGCCGGGAACTCGTCGCTGCCGTAGCAGACGACGGGGACGCCCAGGGCCTCCAGCACCTCCAGCGTCTTCGGCAGGTCGAGCAGCGCCTTGGCCCCGGCGGCGACCACGATCACGTCGGTCCGCGCGAGCTCGCCGAGATCGGCCGAGATGTCGAAGGTCGCTTCGGCGCCGCGATGGACGCCGCCGATACCGCCGGTGGCGAAGACATCGATGCCGGCGAGGCGGGCGGCAATCATGGTGGCCGCCACGGTGGTGGCGCCGGTCCTGCCGGCGGCGAGCGCGTAGGCAAGGTCGGCACGCGACAGCTTCATGACGTCTTCGGCGCGGGCGAGCCGCTCCAGCGTGGCGCGGTCGAGGCCTACGATCAGGCGCCCGTCGATCACGGCGATGGCAGCCGGCAGCGCGCCGGCGTCGCGGACGGCTGCCTCGACGGCGAGGGCGGTGTCGAGATTGTCGGGCCACGGCATGCCGTGGCTGAGGACGGTGGTCTCCAGGGCGACGACCGGCTTTCCCGCCGCCAACGCGGCTCCGACCTCGTCGCTGATCGCCAGCGGCGGTCGGTTCACGCCGTCGCCCGCCTGGCGCTGGCGCCGATGCGCTCGGTCAGGCTCGTCGGGGTAAACCGCGCCAGCGGTACGCCACCCGCCTCCAGCGTCATCGCCGCTGCTGCCAAGCCCCAGCGCACCGCGTCGCCGAGCGAGCGGCCGCGGGCGAGGCCGGCGAGGGTGCCGGCGGCGAGCGAATCGCCGGAGCCGTTGACCGTCTTCACCGCGGTGCGCAGCACGACGAACGAGCGCGTGTCGGTTCCGCTCGCCGCCACCAGCGGTTCGGTGCCGTTGGTGACGACCACCTTGGTCAGGCGCGGCCGGGCCAGCTCGGCGGCAAGCCTTACCGGGGTGGCGCCCGCATCGTCCGGTTCATGGCCGGCGAGAATGGCGGCCTCGCGGCGGTTGGCGAAGAGATAGTTCAGGTGGTCGAGCAACGGTATCAGCCGTTCGGCCTTGGCCGGGGAAACCGTCAGTGCCGCCAGCGGGCGCCTGGCGGATCGCGCCTCGGTGGCGAGGTACGCCAGCGTCTCGGCGGGAAGATTGGCATCGACGACCCACAGGTCGCTGTTGCGTTCGCCGACAGTGGTATCGGCGATCAGGGCGGGCGTCATTTCATCATAGACGGCCATGTCGGCGATGCCGACGACCAGACCGCCCTTCTCGTCGAAAGTCGCGTGGTAGCCGGCGGTCGGGCTGCCGGGCGAGATGGACACCGACCGCACGTCGACGCCGGCGCCCTTGGCGGCGGTGAGGATGGCCTCGCCGTCGGGATCGCTGCCGATGCGTCCGACCAGACGGGCATGCAGCCCGAGGCGGGCGAGGATGGTGGCGACGTTGAGGCCAACGCCCCCGGGCAGGCGCTTGACCGTGCCGGGATTGGAGGCGCCCATGACGAGGCGGCCATCGCTGCGGGCGATGCGGTCGACGGAGGCGCCACCGAATACGGTTACCGTATCGAAGGGGCGGGATGGCTGGTCCATGGCTGTTTCCGGGGAGCTTTCCGGCCGGCTTGTGATTCGCGCGACCCGAGAGGATCATCTTCGCGTCGCCGGGCGGGCGCAACTCTCGCCGGCGACGGAGAGGCGCCGCCGGTGGGACCATCATCGGTCCGGCCGGTAACCGCGGAGTGAATGCCTTCATGACAAATTCCAGGAAATCGGCCGCCAACGGGGCGTCCCGCGTGCCGAAGCCCGCCAATCCGCACGCGCGGCTGAGCCCGCTGCCGACCGACCGGCCGAAGCCGGAGGAGGAAGACCCGCAGGCGCCGCGGCGGCTGCAGGCGATCCTCGCCAGCCCCAGCTACCGCCCGGCGGACGACGACCCCGAGTTCCTGGCGCGCAACGACGTGCGCGGCATCCGCCTCCACCTCGACTACCTCAAGCCCGAACTGTTGCTGCGGCAGGCGGCGATCGAGCATTCGATCGTGGTGTTCGGCTCCACCCGTATCGCCGAGCCCGACGCCGCGCGCCAGAAGGTGGCGAACCTGAAGGCCGCGCTCGGGGCGGACGCCGGCAACCCGACGCTCGCGCGCGCGCTCGCCATCGCCGAGCGGGTGGCGGCCAAGAGCCGCTACTACGAGGTCGCCCGCGACTTCGGCCGCCTGGTCGGCAGCGCCAACTACGGCTTCGACAATCACCGCGTGGTGGTGATGACCGGTGGCGGGCCGGGGATCATGGAGGCAGCCAACCGTGGCGCCTTCGACGTCGGCGCCAAGTCGGTCGGTCTCAACATCAGCCTGCCGCACGAGCAATACCCCAACCCGTACGTGACGCCGGAACTCTGCTTCCGCTTCCACTACTTCGCGCTGAGGAAGCTGCACCTGTTGCTGCGGGCCAAGGCGCTGGTGTCGTTTCCCGGCGGCTACGGCACTTTCGACGAACTGTTCGAACTGCTGACGCTGATCCAGACGCGCACGATCAAGCCGATGCCGGTGATCCTGGTGGGTGAGACGTTCTGGAAGGGCGCGGTCAACTTCGACCATCTGGTCGATGAAGGGGTGATCGACCCGGAGGACCGGGAGCTGTTCTGGTTCGCCGACACGGCGGAGGAAATCTGGGATGGCATCCTCGGCTGGTACGAAGCGAGCGGTACGCCCATGAAACCGGTGGCGTGAACGAGCGAGGCCGACCTTGAGGATTTCCTTCCACGGCGCCGACCGCGGCGTCACCGGCTCCTGCCACCTGATCGAGTGCGCCGGCGCGCGGGTGCTGATCGATTGCGGCCTCTACCAGGGCGGCCGCGAGATCGATGAGGACAACGCCGACCCGTTCGATTTCGAGGCCGGCAGCATCGACGTGCTGCTGCTTACCCACGCCCACCTCGACCATTGCGGCCGGCTGCCGCTGCTCGCCAAGCGCGGCTTCCGTGGCGAGATCATCACCACCGCGGCCTCGCGCGAGCTTGCGCGGCTGGTGATGCTGGATGCAGCGCGATTGCAGGAGGAAGACGCCGAGCGGCAGGCGCGCAGGCAGGCGCGCCGGCGCGGCGGCACCGACGGGCCGCAAGCGCTATACACGGTGGTGGATGCGATGGCGGCGCTCGATTTCTTCGGGCGCACCGCGGCCTACGACCGGCCGATCGACATCGCGCCGGGCATTCGTGCCACGTTTCTCGACGCCGGCCACATCCTCGGATCGGCGAGCATCCTGCTGGAGCTGGAAGAGGCGGGCGAGAAGCGCCGGGTGGTGTTCTCCGGCGACATCGGCAACGCCGGCCGGCCGCTGCTGTCGCCGCCCACCCCGCCGCCGCCGTGCGACGCGGTGGTGATGGAGACCACTTACGGCGACCGCAACCACCGCGCGTTCGAACCGTCGGTCGAGGAGCTCTATCAGGCGATCGAGGACACGCTGAAGCGCGGCGGCAACGTGATCATCCCTACCTTCGCGCTGGAGCGGGCGCAGGAGCTGCTCTACGCGCTCCACGAGGCGGTGGTCGTGAGCAAGAGGCTGCCGCGTTCGCTCCAGGTGTTCCTCGATTCGCCGATGGCGATCTCGGCGACCGCCATCTTCCAGCACCATCCCGAATGCCTGTCGGATCAAGTGGCGGCGATGTTCCGCGACCGCGATCCCTTCGCGGTGCCCGGCCTCCACTTCACTCGCGAGGCGGCCGAATCGATGGCGATCAACCGGATCACCGGCGGGGCGGTGATCATGGCCGGCTCCGGCATGGCGACCGGCGGGCGGGTGCGCCATCACCTCAAGCACAATCTCTGGCGGGCCGAGGCCTCCGTGGTCTTCGTCGGCTACGCGGCGGCCGGAACGCTGGCGCGGCTCATCATCGACGGGGTCAACCCGATCCGCATCTTCGGCGAGGAGATCCCGGTGAAGGCGAAGATCCACACTATCGGCGGCTTTTCCGCCCACGCCGGCCAGGCGGAGCTCCTTGCCTGGCAACGGGCCGCGCGGGCGAAGCGCACCTTCCTCGTCCACGGCGAAGAAAAGACGATGCAGACGTTCGCCGGCCTGTTGAAGGACACCGACGTGGTGATGCCGAAGGCGGGGGAGGGGTTCGCGCTCTGACGGCGCCTCTCAAGACACGTTAAGGTTGCGCCTGCGGCCCAAAATGCTCATCCTGTGGGGCAGTGATTTCGAGGGGTTGGCCGGGCCCGATGCGCTTCCCGAGTCCGGTAGTCGCGTACCCGAACGTCAGGCGACTGGACCCATGATCAAAGCCGATCCCAAGCAACCCTGCATCGTCTGGATCGCTTCGTACCCAAAGTCCGGCAACACCTGGACGCGCATCTTTCTCTATCACCTCGAGCGGATCATGAACGGGCGGCCGCGCGAGAAGGACGAACTCAATCAGGTCTCGCTGCACGTTCCCTACGAGGCGCGGCAGGTGCGGCTGTTCGAGAAATTCCTCGGCCGGCCCATCCAAACGGCGACCCACCGGCAGGTCGCCGCGGTGCGCCCAAGGGTGCAGGCCGCGATCGCCGAAAACGCCGGCCGCATGGTCTTGCTCAAGACCCACTGCCTCCTCGGTCCGGCGTTCGGCGTCCCGCTGATCAGCCCCGATGTTTCGGCCGGCGCGATCTATCTGGTGCGTGACCCGCGCGACGTGGTGGTGTCGCTGGCGGCTCACTTCAGCCTGCCGATCGACGAGGCGATCGCCATGGCAGGGTCGCACTACGGCGACAAGGCGGGCGCGCGCGACAAGGCGTACGAAGTCTGGGGCACGTGGAGCGAGCACGTCAACAGCTGGACGGCCCGGCCGCACGATGCGGTGCTGGTGATCCGCTACCGGGACCTGGTGGCGAACCCGCTGGAGCAGTTCGCCGCCATCGCCCGCCACCTGCGCTGGCAGCCGACGCCGCAGCAACTTGCCGCGGCGGTGGAGCTTTCGTCGTTCGACATGCTGAGCAAGCTGGAGGCCAAGCGGGGATTCCGCGAGCGGGCCAAGCAGCAGGAGCGGTTCTTCCGCAAGGGCAAGGTCGGCGACTGGCGCCGCGCGCTGACCCAGGCGCAGGCCAACCGGATCGTCACGACCCACGGCGCGGTGATGGCCCGCTTCGGCTGGCGCGACGAGGCTGTGCTCAGCGTGGATGAGCGGGGCGCGGCCTCGGCGGCTTAGGCGGGCTTCGCCATCTCGTTCTTTCCCGCGGAAGCGGGAATCCAGATAGCGCCTGTATCGGACGCCCCGATCCCTGGGTCCCCGCTTTCGCGGGGATGAGCGGTGGGGGTTTTCCGCAACGTGACGCGGCGCGGCGCCGGTGTTGCGGATCGGCTGTGGTCGATGGAAGATACCGTGGCGCTGATTGATGCGCGCGCGCCGAGGCCGGGGCGGCAGAGGATTTACAAGAAGAAGCGCGATGCAGCCGTCATTGGATTGAAGTTCAGCCTCAGGGCAATGCCGTGCGATTGATCGGGGTCGGCATCACCGCACCATGGAGTCAGATGCGCGAAAGCTATTCGCTCAGGCTTTTGGCGCAGACTATCGGCTGTTTGAGTTGACGGCTATCGCAGACTTGGATGTCTTGGATCGAAACCATGTGGTTCCGAAGCTATGGGCAACTGGTTTCAGCGCGGCATTTGGTACGCCGCTCGGGTTTGATCAATTTTCAAACTGAGGCACTGCCGTTCTCGTTCGTCGCTTGCACGATGGGAACAAAACGTGTACAGTGCGATTCACGAGGGGCAATCAAATCGTCGCTTGTTGTCGTTTGATCGCGCCCGGTGCCTGTGAAACAAGGAGCACATACAATGGCGGCCACTGCTCTCAGGGTGATCGAGGGGCAATCCATGGACAAGTCGAAGGCGCTCGATGCGGCGCTGAGCCAGATCGAGCGGAGTTTCGGCAAGGGCTCGATCATGCGCCTCGGGCAGGGCTCGGCGCCGGTCGAGATCGCGACGGTGCCGACCGGTTCGCTCGGCCTCGACATCGCGCTCGGCATCGGCGGGCTGCCGCGCGGGCGCATCGTGGAGATTTACGGCCCCGAATCGTCCGGCAAGACGACGCTGGCGCTGCACGCCATCGCCGAGGCGCAGAAGAAGGGCGGCATCTGCGGGTTCATCGACGCCGAGCACGCGCTTGATGCGATCTATGCCCGCAAGCTCGGCGTCAACCTCGACGACCTTCTGATTTCCCAACCCGACACCGGCGAGCAGGCGCTGGAAATCGCCGACACGCTGGTGCGCTCCGGCGCCATCGACGTGCTGGTGGTCGATTCGGTGGCGGCGCTGACGCCGCGGGCCGAGATCGAGGGCGAGATGGGCGACCAGTTGCCCGGCCTGCAGGCGCGGCTGATGAGCCAGGCGCTGAGGAAGCTCACCGCCTCCATCTCCCGCTCCAACACCATGGTCATCTTCATCAACCAGATCCGCATGAAGATCGGCGTGATGTTCGGCAATCCGGAGACGACCAGCGGCGGCAACGCGCTCAAGTTCTACGCGTCCGTCCGCCTCGACATCCGCCGCATCGGCTCGATCAAGGAGCGCGACGAGGTGGTCGGCAACCAGACCCGCGTCAAGGTGGTCAAGAACAAGCTGGCGCCGCCGTTCAAGCAGGTCGAGTTCGACATCATGTACGGGGAGGGCATCTCCAAGACCGGCGAGCTGATCGACCTCGGCGTCAAGGCGGGGATCGTGGAGAAGTCGGGCGCGTGGTTCTCCTACGACAGCCAGCGGCTCGGCCAGGGACGCGAGAACGCCAAGACGTTCCTCAGGGAGAACCCCGGGATTGCGGCGGAGATCGAAAAGGCGATTCGCTCCAATGCCGGGCTGATCGCCGAGAAGTTCCTCGAGCGGGGCGAGCCGGGCGAGGACGACGGGGACGCCGCCGAGGCGTGAGCCGGTGGAGCAGCGGCTGAGCCTCGTCACCCTCGGGGTCGCGGACCTTGACCGGTCACGCCGGTTCTACGAGGCGCTCGGATGGCGGCGCGGCAACAAGGACGCCGGCGTCGTCTTTTTCCAGCTTCCGGGCATGATCCTGGCCCTGTGGTCGCGGGCGGCGCTGGCGGAAGATGCAGGCGTCGCCGACACGGGCGGTTTCGGCGGTGTGGCGCTTGCCTACAACGCGCGCTCGAAGGCCGACGTCGATGCGGTGCTGGCCGAGGCGAAGGCCGCCGGTGCCCATGTCCTCAAGCCGGCGAAGGATACTTTCTGGGGCGGCTACTCGGGCTACTTCGCCGATCCGGACGGGCATCCGTGGGAGGTTGCGTGGAACCCGCACTGGTCGTTCGACGAAGACGGCGGGGTGCGTCTGCCGGCCTAGGGCGATTTCGGCGCTTCTCTGAGTCGCGAAATCGCCCTGACTCTTTATTTTTTCGCAATTCCGGACGGAAAACCGGTTCCCACTTTTCCTGGAATTGCTATCGCGGCATTTCACCGCCGCCCGCGTTCGCCGTTGAGCGGAGGGGGGCGCTCGGATAGGTTCGCCTGAGGGTGGACGCCATGACGACACGACAGGTTGAAGAGCACAGGGGCTTCCTCGGCAACGCCGTGATGAAGGCGGGCAGGCGGCTGGTGTGGGGGCTCGACACGTACTTCGGTCGCGCTTCGAAGGTTGGCGACCGGCCGTTCCACGACAACGCCGATTTTCCCTGGATCCCGCGGATCGAGGCGAACTGGGAGAAGGTGCGCGCGGAACTCGACGCGATGTTGCCGTACGCGGCGCACATGCCGAACTTTCAGGACCTGTCGCCGACGCAGCTCAACCTTTCGCAGGACGACGGCTGGAAGACCTTCTTCTTTTTCGCGTACGGGATGAAGGCGGCCGGTAACTGCAAGCGCTGCCCGGAGACGGCGCGGCTGCTGCAGTCGATGCCGGGCATGAAGACGGGATTCTTCTCGATCCTGGCGCCGGGCAAGCACCTGCCGCCGCACCGCGGCCCCTACAAGGGGGTGCTCCGGCTGCACCTCGGGCTGCTCATTCCGGAACCGGCGGAAAAGTGCGGCATCCGCGTCGGCACCGAGACCCGCCACTGGCAGGAGGGCAAGGTGATCATGTTCGACGACACCTACGACCACGAGGCCTGGAACGACACCGACAAGTACAGGGTGGTGCTGTTCGTCGACATCATGCGGCCCATGCGCTTCCCGGCCAATCTGCTGAACAACTTCATGACGTGGCTGATCGCCATATCGCCGTTCGTGCTCGGCTCGAAGGCGAGCTACCAGCAGTGGGAGCAGCGGTTCGAGGCGATCGTCAACGACGGCAAAGGCGGCTGAACGCCGGGGTCTCGCGGGGCCGGCGCCGTTACCCGGCGCCTTTTCTGGACATTTTCTCTCGGGCGGCTGTAAAACCGCCCGTCGGCGGCCGCCCTTGACGGCCGTTCTTTTATTAAGCACCTGACAGGCATGACCAGCGTCAACGATATCCGTTCGCATTTTCTCGGCTATTTCGAGAAGAACGACCACGTGGCCGTGGCGTCCGGGCCGCTCGTCCCACGCAACGACCCCACGTTGATGTTCACCAACGCCGGCATGGTGCCGTTCAAGGACTATTTCACCGGGCGCGCGACGGCGCCGTTCCTGCGCGCGACCAGCGCGCAGAAGTGCGTTCGCGCCGGCGGCAAGCACAACGACCTCGACAACGTCGGTTACACCGCGCGCCACCACACCTTCTTCGAGATGCTCGGCAATTTCTCGTTCGGCGACTACTTCAAGGAAAGCGCGATCGAACTTGCCTGGCGGCTGGTGACCGGCGAGTTCGGGCTGCCGAAAGACCGGCTGCTGGTGACGGTCTACGTCGACGACGATTTTGCCTTCGACCTGTGGAAGAAGATCGCCGGCCTGCCGGAGGAGCGCATCGTGCGTATCGCCGGCTCGGACAACTTCTGGCAGATGGGCGACACCGGCCCCTGCGGGCCGAGCTCGGAAATCTTCTACGACCACGGGCCGGACATTCCCGGCGGGCCGCCCGGCAGCCCCGGGGCCGACGGCGATCGCTTCGTCGAGATCTGGAACCTGGTGTTCATGCAGTACGAGCAGCTCGCCGGCGGCGAGCGCGTCGACCTGCCGAAGCCGTCGATCGACACGGGCATGGGGCTGGAGCGCATCGCCGCGGTGATGCAGGGCGTCCATGACAACTACGATATCGACCTGTTCCGGACGCTGATCGCCGCCTCGGTCGAGGTGATCGGCGTGCCGGCGGACGGGGTCCATCGCGCCAGCCACCGGGTCATCGCCGACCACCTGCGCGCGTCGAGCTTCCTGATCGCCGACGGCGTGCTGCCGTCGAACGAGGGGCGCGGCTACGTGCTTCGTCGCATCATGCGCCGCGCGATGCGCCACGCTCATCTGCTCGGCGCGGCGGAGCCGGTGATGTACCGGCTGGTGCGCACGCTGGTGGCCGAGATGGGCAGCGCCTATCCCGAGCTGTTGCGCGCCGAGGCGTTGATCACCGAGACGATGAGGCTGGAGGAGGCGCGCTTCCAGCGCACGCTGGCGCGCGGCCTGACGCTGCTCGACGAGGCGACCGCCGACCTCGGCAAGGGGGCGACGCTCGCCGGCGATGTGGCCTTCCGCCTCTACGACACATACGGCTTTCCGCTCGACCTCACCGAGGACGCGCTGAAGGCGCGCGGCATCGCGGTCGATACCGACGGCTTCGCCCGCGCCATGGAGAAGCAGCGGGAGGAAGCGCGCGCCGCCTGGGTTGGTTCGGGCGAGGCGCAGACCGAGCCGATCTGGTTCCGCCTGCGCGAGACGCTGGGCGCGACGGAGTTCCTCGGCTATGCGGCGGAAGCCGCCGAGGGCGAGATTCTGGCCATCGTCAAAGGCGGCGAGGGCGTCAAGAGCGCCGGAGCCGGCGAGGCGGTCGGCATCATCGTCAACCAGACGCCGTTCTACGCCGAGTCCGGCGGCCAGGTTGCCGACACCGGCATCATCAGCGGCGAGAACGGCGGTGCCATCGTCGAGGACGTGCAGAAGCGCGCCGACGGGCTGATCGTGCATTTCGCCAAGGTCGACTCCGGCACCATCGAGGTGGGTGACCAGGTGAGGCTGGCGATCGACGGCGATCGCCGCGCGGCGATCCGGGCCAACCACTCCGCCACCCATCTGCTGCACGCCGCGCTCCGCAGCGTTCTCGGCACGCACGTGGCGCAGAAGGGCTCGCTCGTCGCGCCGGAGCGCCTGCGCTTCGACTTCTCGCATCCGAAGCCGGTGGATGCGCACGAAGTGGAGGCTGTCGAGGATCTCGCCAACCGGGTGGTGCTCCAGGACGGTGCGGTCTCCACGCGCCTGATGGACCGCGACGAGGCGATCAAGTCGGGCGCGATGGCGCTGTTCGGGGAGAAGTACGGCGACGAGGTGCGCGTGGTGTCGATGGGGACCGTGCCGGGCGATCTCGACGGGCGCACCTATTCGGTGGAGCTCTGCGGGGGAACCCACGTCGGGCGCACCGGCGAGATCGGCCTGATGACGGTGCTCGGCGAGAGCGCGGTGGCGGCCGGCGTGCGACGCATCGAGGCGCTGACCGGCAGTGCGGCGCGCAAGCACCTCGCGGAGCAGGAAAAGCGCCTGCAGGCGGTAGCGATGGCGCTGAAGGTCAGGCCCGACGAGGCGGCCGAGCGCGCGGCGGTGCTGATGGAGGAGCGGCGCAAGCTGCAGCAGGAGCTTTCCGAGGCCAAGAAGAAGCTCGCCATGGGCGGCGCCGGCGACGGGGCCGCGAGCGCGGATGCCGTGCGCAACGTCGGCGATATCAAGCTGCTCGCCCGCTCTGTGGGTGGCATCGCCATGAAGGACCTGAAGAGCCTCGCCGACGAAGGCAAGCGCAGCATCGGCTCGGGGATCGTCGCCATCGTCAACGTCGCCGAGGACGGCAAGGCCGGCCTGGTGGTCGGCGTCACCGACGACCTCACCCAGCGGTTCAGCGCAGTCGATCTCGTGCGCCGCGGGGCCGAGGCGCTCGGCGGCAAGGGGGGCGGTGGCCGGCCGGACATGGCGCAGGCCGGGGGCCCCGACGGCGGCAAGGCGGGCGCCGCGCTGGACGCGATCGAGGCGGCCGTCGCCGCCGGCTGAGATGGTCCCGTGCGCCCGCGTTCCGCGCGATGACCGCCATCCTGTGAGCCAAGAGCGGCCAGCGCGATGTCCGAAGGCGGACTGTTCAAGGACCTGATGATCGTGCTGGCGGTGGCCGGCCTCGTGGTGCCGCTGTTTGGTCGCCTCAAGGTCGGTCTGGTGCCGGCATTCCTCATCGCGGGGGTGATTGTCGGTCCGGGCGGACTCGGCGGGCTGGTCGACCGGTGGCCGTGGCTCGCCGCCGTCACGTTCTCCGACCCGGACCGGGTGCGGCCGTTCGCCGAACTCGGCGTGCTCTTCCTGCTGTTCCTGATCGGCCTGGAGCTGTCACTCGACCGGTTGTGGGCGATGCGTCGTCTGGTGCTCGGCCTCGGCTCGGCGCAGGTGGTGGTTTCGGCGGCGCTGATCGCCGCCATCGCCGCGGCCTACGGCAACCGGTTCGGCATGTCGGTCGCCGTCGGACTCGGCTTTGCTCTGTCCTCGACCGCGATCGTGACGCAGGTGCTCATCGAAGCGCGCCGGCTGGCTATCCCGACGGGGCGGACCGCGTTCTCGGTCCTTCTGTTTCAGGACCTGATGGTGGTCCCCATCGTCATCGTGGTGGGCCTGCTTGGCGGGGAGGAGGCGGCCGTATCGGGTGCGGTGGCGCGGGCGATCGCGCTGGCGGCTGTCGCGGTCGCGCTGATCGTCATCGTCGGCCGCTTCATGGTCGGACCGCTGATGCGACTGGCGGCGAAGACCGGCAGCCGCGAGGCGGTGGTCGCCATCACCCTGTTCCTGGCGATCGGTATGGCGCTCATCACGGGAGCGGTCGGCCTTTCGGCGGCGCTCGGCGCCTTTCTCGCAGGCCTGCTGATCGGCGAAAGCGAATACCGGCACCAGGTCGAGGTCGATATCGAGCCGTTCAAGGGCCTGCTGCTCGGACTGTTCTTCATGACCGTCGGCATGACGTTCAACCCGACGGTGATAGCGGCCGGCTTCGTCGCCATCGTCGCTTCGGTGATCGGCCTGCTGGCGATCAAGGGGGTGGTGGTGTTGGTGCTGGGGCGCCTGTTCAGGCTGGAGACGGCGGTGGCGGTGGAGGCGGCGTTTCTGCTGGCGGGGGCGGGCGAATTCGCTTTCGTGGTGCTGACGCTGTCGCGCGACGTTGGCCTGTTGCAGCCGGCCGAGCGGCAGTTCTTCATGACGGTGGCGGCGTTGTCGATGCTGTCGACGCCGGCGCTGGCGTGGATGGGACGCAAGCTGGCCGAGCAAATCGCCCGCCACGGCGAGACGTCGCGTCACGGCGTTGGCGGTGCTGCCGCGGACCTCGCCGAGCATGTGGTGATCGGCGGCTTCGGGCGGGTGGGGCGGATGGTGGCGGAGATTCTCGACGCCGAACGCATCCCGTACGTGGCGCTCGATCTCGACGCCAACGTGGTGCGGGCCGAGCGCGCGGCGGGGCGACCGGTCTTCTATGGCGACGCCAGCCGTCGGGAAATCCTCCAGCGCGTCGGTGGCGCCAACGCGCGGGCGTTCGTGGTCACGACCGACGCGGCGGAGGCGGAAGAGCGCATGGTGCGGGCGATCCGGTCGGCCTGGCCGGACGCGGTGATCCACGCCCGGGCCAAGGATGCGACGCACGCATGCCGGCTCACCGAGATCGGGGTGGCGAGCGCGGTGCCGGAAACGCTGGAGGGCAGCCTGCAACTTGCCGGGCGGGTGCTTGCCGGCGAGGGTCTGCCGGACGAGGCGGTCGACGCCCGCCTTGCGCTCCAGCGCGAGGCCGAAATCGCGCGGGTCGCGGCGGGCAGGCCGGCGACCGAGAGCTAGCGAGCGCGCAGGGCCGGGCCGATCCGGTCGACACGATTGGTCCAGATGGCACCGTCAAGTCGCGGCGGGACCGGTGAAAGGTCCGACACTTCGTCGATACCGCTGGAAAAGCCCGACCCGTCGTAGGCCCCGAGAAGAACGAGGCGGGTGCCGTAGCGGGCCAGCCGCGCGGTCAGCCGGTTGGGGTAGCCCCAGACGTACGGGGCATAGTCGATCGGTATCATGAACAGCGACCCGCGACATTCGGCGGGGACGACGCCGAACCAGCCCAGCAGTTCGTATCGGATGAGACATTTTTTCGCGTCGTCGGTGCCGAGCACGGTGACATCGGGCTGCGCTTGCCGGAATGCGTCAATCGCCTTGCCGCCGCCGTAGACCATGATGAGCGACTGACGGTCCTGCGGCAGGGCGCCGATGCGTTCGGCCAGAAGCGCGCCCTCGGCAGGGTCGTCGCTCTTGATGTTTATGAGGAAGCGGCGGCCGGGAAAGGCGTCGAGCACCTCGGCGAGGGTCGGCATGAGGCCGACGCCCTGGCCGCGAAACGGAGACGTCTTGCCTCCGTCGGCGGTGTAGCCGTAGCCGATGTCGAGTGCCTTCAGTTCGGCGAGGCTGTGGTCGCGGGTTATGCCGGTGCCGTCGGTGCGGCAATCGAGCGTCCAGTCGTGGAAGACCACGAAATGTCCGTCGGTGGTCGGATGGACGTCGAACTCGACGATGTCGGCACCGGCGGCGAAGGCGGCGGCAAACGAGGCGACTGTGTTCTCTATGTAGGGATGCTCGGGCTCAAAGATTCGCGACGCGGTGCAGGTGGTGCCGGTCAGCCCGTCGCGCCGGAACGTCTGGCCAAGGCCACGATGGGCGATGATCAGCGGCTGGCCGGTCGCGGCAGGGGCGAGCGCGCTGGTGTTCGTCAGAAAGATGGCCGCGGCCGCGGTGGCGGCACCGATGGCGACGCCCCCCAGGATACGAGACAGCTTATGCAAGGGTCTTCCCCGTTTTCCGTCGGCCGATCCCATGGTGCCCGAAGAGGTCGAAAAAAGGGCGGCAGGCGCCCTGCCCTGCGGTTGTTGGCCGGTGGATGGCCCGCTATCATCCCGCGATCGAAGGGGCCGATCGGAGGTTCCGCCATGCTTCGTGCCTTGACCGCGTCAGCCATGATCGCAGCGGTCGCGACGCTGTTCGTCGTGCCGCCGGCGGCCGCGAAGACGTGCAAGCGATCAACCGTCTACGGGGAGGCGCATGACTCCTACGCGGCGGCGATCGGCGTGTGGGAGAGCAAGGTAAGCGGCTCCTTCGGTGCCCTGTGGTCGGATTACGGCATCGCCGCGGCAAAGACGTCGGCCTCGATCTCTCTCGGCGGCAACGCGCTGAAGTACGTCGTGAGCGGGATTCCCTGCCTGACCGAGCCGCTGTACCGCAACGTTCCGTCGGGCAACCTCAAGCCCGGATAGCCGGCGTCCGCTACCTAACCCATCGCCTTCTTGAGGTTCTCGTCGACCTTGTCGAGGAAGCCGGTGGTGGTCAGCCAGCGCTGGTCGGGGCCGACCAGGAGGGCGAGGTCCTTGGTCATGAAGCCGGATTCGACCGTCGCCACGCACACCTTCTCCAAGGTGTCGGCGAAGCGGGCGAGCGCATCATTGCCGTCGAGTTTGGCCCGGTGGGAAAGCCCGCGCGTCCAGGCAAAGATCGAGGCGATCGAATTGGTCGAGGTCTGGTTGCCCTTCTGGTGCTCGCGGAAATGGCGGGTGACGGTGCCGTGGGCGGCCTCCGACTCGACGGTGCGGCCGTCGGGCGACAACAGGACCGACGTCATCAGACCGAGCGAGCCGAAGCCCTGGGCGACCGAGTCGGACTGGACGTCGCCGTCGTAGTTCTTGCACGCCCAGATGTAGCCTCCCGACCACTTGAGCGATGCGGCGACCATGTCGTCGATGAGCCGGTGTTCGTAGGTGATGCCGGCGGCCCTGAAGCGGTCGGCGAACTCGGCATCGAAGATCGACTGGAAGATATCCTTGAAGCGGCCGTCGTAGACCTTGATGATGGTGTTCTTGGTCGACAGGTAGAGCGGCAGTTTGCGCGTCAGCGCGTAGTTCATTGAGGCCCGCGCGAAATCGGTGATCGAATCGTCGAGGTTGTACATCGCCATCGCCACGCCGGCCGAGGGCGAGTCGAACACTTCGCGCTCGATTTTCGTTCCGTCGTCGCCGACGAAGGAGAGGGTGAGCTTACCCTTGCCGGGGAAGTGAAAATCGGTGGCGCGATACTGGTCGGCGTAAGCGTGGCGGCCGATGATGATTGGCCGGGTCCAGCCGGGCACGAGGCGCGGTACGTTCTTGCAGATGATCGGCTCGCGGAAGATGACGCCGCCGAGGATGTTGCGGATGGTGCCGTTGGGCGAGCGCCACATCTTCTTGAGGCCGAACTCGGTCACACGCGCCTCGTCCGGGGTGATGGTGGCGCACTTGACGCCGACGCCGTGTTTCTTGGTCGCCTCGGCGGCGTCGATGGTCACCTGGTCGTCGGTGGCGTCGCGGTTTTCGATGCCGAGGTCGAAGTAGACGAGATCGACGTCGAGATAAGGCAGGATCAGTTTGTCGCGGATCATGTGCCAGATGATCCGGGTCATCTCGTCCCCGTCCATTTCGACGACGGGGTTGGCGACCTTTATTCTCGGCATCCGGCGCGCCCCTTGCTCGATGCTCATGATCGGGAAACCGCCGGCTCCTGACCGGAGCCGGCGGTGTGACGGCGCGCCTATAGCATCGCAGGGCGGGCGTGCAAAGCCGCTTCGACTTACATCGACGCCATCCGGCGGGCGGCCAGCGCAATCATGATGTAGCTCCATCCGCTGAAGATCAGGGAAATGCCGGCGAGCGTTCCCAGAACCCATGCTGACGACGACGGCCACGAGGCGAGGATCATCAGGCCGACAACGATTGCGAGCACGCCGGCTGCCACGATCCAGCCCCAGGCCGGGTGAGGGCGGAAATTGAACCCGAGGATGAGCTGAACCACACCCTTGGCGATGAAAATGACGCCGAGGAGCAAGGTCAGGGTGACCGCCGCCACGATCGGGTTGTTGAGCATGGCGATGCCGCCGACGAGGATGATCAGGCCGATGACGAGCTGCCATATGAAACCGCTCCATGAGCGGACGCCCCAGGCATGCACGAGTTGCAGCACGCCGACGAACACAAGCGACCAGCCGACGACCAGCGCCACCGTGATCGAGGCAAGCAGCGGCATGGCGATGGCGAAAGCGCCGCCGATGAGAAAGATGATGCCGATAGCGATGAACCAGCCAGTGTGTGGCCTGATATCGCCCATCCGGCCAGCGGTCATATCCATGTTGGTCATTGTCGCCTCCCGCAATGGTTGAGGCGCTGAGAATACTCCCGACCGCCAGCAACCGGAATGGTCTTCCAAGCCGGTGCCTTGACCGGCCTTCGCCGCTTGTCCTAGGTGGCCGGATCATGGCGGATCGGACCCCCATCGGCGAGCCGGCAATCGTCCTTGTCGAGCCCCAGCTCGGCGAGAACATCGGCGCGGCGGCGCGGGCGATGGCCAACTTCGGCCTCGCGGACCTGCGGCTCGTCAACCCGCGCGAGGGCTGGCCGAACGAAAAAGCGCGCGCGTCGGCGAGCCGCGCCGATCCCGTCATCGACCGGGCGCGGGTCTTCGCCTCGCTTGAGGAAGCGATCGCCGGCCTCGGCTTCGTGTTCGCAACGACCGCGCGGGCGCGGGAGGTGGCGAAGACGGTCGTCGGGCCGCACGAGGCAGCGATGCGCTGCCGGGCCCTGGCGGCGGCCGGCACTGGCGTCGGCATCCTGTTCGGGCGCGAGCGCACGGGGCTCTCCAACGAGGAGGTGGCGCTGGCCGACGAGATCGTCACGTTGCCCGTCGAGCCGGCATTTTCATCGCTCAACATCGCCCAGGCGGTGCTGATCCTCGCCTACGAATGGCGCCTCTCGGGGTTGGCCGGCGAAGCAGTGGCGCTGCCGTTCGCCGACGGAATCGCGCCTCCCGCGGACAAGGCAGTCCTCATCCATATGTTCGAACACCTGGAATCCGCCCTCGAGGCGGCCGGCTTCTTCCGCCCGCCGGAGAAGAAGCCGCACATGGTGCTGGCGTTGCGGGCCATGCTGCAGCGGGCGGGGCTGACCGACCAGGAGGTGCGCACCCTGAGGGGTGCCATCGCGGCGCTGGAGCAGCGCCCGACACGGCCCCACAGGCTGCCGGACGGCACCGTGACGACCGAGCGGGGGCGGGGGTAGGGCAACCGCCGGTTTGACAAAGCCGGCTACCCGGCGCTATGACCCGGCCGCCGCGCGTTGCCCGAGACGGTCCGCGCGGCGTTTCCTGCGACCCGCGAGAGACGAAGGCGCGCTGCCTCGCCTCTCTGTCGGCCGGCCCCGCAAGGGGCGGCAGAGGAGGGCGCCTAAACCCTTTGGAGCAACGAGGGATACGCGATGACCAAGCGCGCGCCGGCGAAATACAAGATCGATCGCCGCCATGGACAGAACATCTGGGGGCGCCCGAAAAGCCCCGTCAATCGCCGCGAATACGGCCCCGGCCAGCACGGGCAGCGGCGCAAGGGCAAGCCCTCCGATTTCGGCACCCAGCTCCGCGCCAAGCAGAAGCTGAAGGGCTACTACGGCAACATCTCGGAGAAGCAGTTCAAGAACATCTACTACGAGGCGATCCGCCGGACCGGCGACACCTCGGAGCATCTGGTCAGCCTGCTCGAGAGCCGGCTCGACGCCATCATCTATCGCGCCAAGTTCGTGCCGACGGTGTTCGCCGCGCGTCAGTTCGTCAACCACGGCCACATCCAGGTCAACGGCAAGCGGGTGACGATCCCCAGCTACCGGGTGTCGCCGGGCGACGTGGTGTCCGTGAAGGATGCCTCGAAGCAACTGGCGCTGGTGCTTGAAGCCACCCAGCTCGCCGAGCGCGACGTGCCCGACTACATCGACGCCGACCACAACAAGATGACGGCGACGTACGTCCGCCGTCCGGGGCTTTCCGATGTGCCATATCCGGTGCACATGGAACCGCACCTGGTGGTGGAATTCTATTCGCGCTGAGGCGCGGAACGTCCGAATCGAAAAGGCCGCCCTTTCGGGCGGCCTTTTTTCATGTCCGATCGGTGCCGGGCTCAGGCCGACTGCGGCTGGCTGGTGGTGACGCCCTTCTCGACGAGGGCCGTCTGGAGCTCGCCCTGCTGGAACATCTCACGGACGATGTCGCAGCCGCCGACAAACTCGCCCTTGACGTAGAGCTGCGGGATCGTCGGCCAGTTGGAATATTCCTTGATGCCCTGGCGGATATCGGCGTTCTCCAGCACGTTGACGCCTTTGTAGTCGACGCCGAGATAATCGAGGATCTGGACGACCTGGCTGGAAAAGCCGCACTGCGGGAACGTCGGCGTGCCCTTCATGAAAAGCACGACGTCGCTCGATTTCACCTCGTTGTCGATCCAGGCCTGGATGTCGCTCATTGGCGAATCTCCGGTGGGTTTGGGGGCGGCAGCGGCCGCAAATCACGCTGCCAATAGCATAGGTTGCGCGCGGGAAATCGCAATAGAGCGCCTTGTCGCCCCTTAGTCCGGTGCGCTGGTTTGCAACGCCAGGGCATGCAGCACGCCGCCCATGCGGCCCTGCAGGGCCTTGTAGACGAGCTGATGTTGCTGGACGCGGGTGATGCCGCGAAAACGCTCCGAGACGACCTCCGCGGCGTAGTGCTCGCCGTCGCCGGCGAGGTCGCGGATGGTCACCCTGGCATCGGGCAAGGCCGATTTGATCAACGATTCGATGTCGTTGGCGGTCATCGCCATGACGGGATTCCCTTGATCAGCCGGTCATGAACGCCGGAAACCAATTCTCATGCGCCTCGCGGAGCTTTGCAACAGCCACGGGGCGGCAGTCACCCAGACGGAGTACGTCGCCGCCGGTGGTGCCGATGCGCACGAACGTGACACCGGACGCCGCCGCCCTGCTGTGCAAATACCGCGCCGTCCCCGGGCGTGGCGGTGACAAGGTAGCGGCCCTGGTCCTCGCCGAAGAAAGCTGCAGTCGGCGACGCGGGCGGCGCATCCACCGTGGCGCCGATGCCCGATGCCATCGCCATCTCGGCGAGCGCAACGGCGAGGCCGCCGTCGGAAAGGTCGTGGACGGCGGTGGCGAGGCCGTCACGGATGACGCGCGCGGACGAAGTCGCCCGCCCGCTTCTCGCGGGCGAGGTCGACGGACGGCGGCGGGCCTTCCTCGCGGCCGAGAATTTCGCGGAGCCAGATCGACTGGCCGAGGTGCGTGCCCCACGCATCGGGTGCGCCGACAAGCCAGATGTCCTCGCCGGCTGCCTTGAACGCGAGGGTGGTGACGGCCGCCACATCGGGGACGAGCCCGACGCCGCCGATGGCCGGGGTCGGGGGAATGGCGGCGCCGTTGGTCTCGTTGTAGAGCGAGACGTTGCCGGAGACGACCGGGAAGGCGAGTGTCCGGCAGGCCTCCGAGATGCCTTTGATCGCGCCGACCAGCTCGCCCATGATCTCCGGCTTCTGAGGATTGCCGAAGTTGAGATTGTCGGTGACGGCGAGCGGTTCGGCGCCGACGGCGGTGAGGTTGCGCCAGCATTCCGCCACCGCCTGCTTGCCGCCCTCGAACGGATCGGCGGCGCAGTAGCGCGGGGTGACGTCGAGGGAAAACGCCAGGCCCTTCTTGCCGGCGACACGGACCACCGCGGCATCGCCGCCGGGGCGCTCGATCGTGTTGCCAAGGATCAGGTGGTCGTACTGCTCCCAGACCCAGCGGCGGGAACTCATGTCGGGCGAGTTCAGAATTCGCGCGAGGTCGGCGGCGCAGTCGGTCGATTCCGGGACGGCGCCGAGCGGCGGCGGGCCGTTGCGGGCGACCCAAGGCCGGTCATACTCGGGGGCCTCGTCGCCAAGCTCCTTGATGGGGAGGTCGGCGGCGACCTTGCCGTGGTGGCTGACGCGGAAACGGAGGTCGTTCGTGGTGCGGCCGACGATGGCGAAATCGAGACCCCACTTGCGGAAGATCGCCTCGGCCGCGGCCTGCTTTTCAGGCCGCAGCACCATCAGCATGCGCTCCTGACTCTCCGACAGCATCATCTCGTAGGCAGTCATCGCCGCTTCGCGGCAGGGGACCTTGTCCAGGTCCAGCTCGATGCCGAGGTCGCCCCTGGCGCCCATCTCGACGGCGGAGCAGGTTAGGCCGGCCGCTCCCATGTCCTGGATGGCGACGACGGCGCCGGACGCCATCAGCTCGAGGCAGGCTTCCAGCAGCAGCTTCTCGGAAAACGGATCGCCGACCTGGACGGTCGGGCGCTTCTCGTGGGAGGCGTCATCGAATTCGGCCGACGCCATGGAAGCGCCGTGGATGCCGTCGCGGCCGGTCTTGGAGCCGAGGTAGACGACGGGCAGGCCGACGCCTTCGGCCTTCGAATAGAAAATCTTGTCGGCCTCGGCGATGCCGGCGGCGAATGCGTTGACCAGGATGTTGCCGTCGTAGCCGCGGTGGAAATTGACTTCGCCGCCGACGGTCGGCACGCCGAATGCGTTGCCGTAGCCGCCGATGCCGGCAACGACGCCGGACACCAGATGCCGGGTCTTCGGATGACCGGGAGCGCCAAAGCGAAGCGCGTTCAGCGCCGCGACGGGCCTTGCACCCATGGTGAAGACGTCGCGGAGGATGCCGCCGACGCCGGTCGCCGCGCCCTGGTACGGCTCGATGAACGACGGATGATTGTGGCTCTCCATCTTGAAGACCACGGCCAGCCCGTCACCGATATCGACGACGCCTGCGTTCTCGCCGGGACCGCAGATCACGCGCGGCCCGGTGGTCGGCAGCGTCTTCAGCCACTTCTTCGACGACTTGTACGAGCAGTGCTCGTTCCACATGGCCGAGAAGATGCCAAGCTCGGTCAGGTTCGGCTCGCGGCCGATGAGCGCGATGATGCGCCGGTACTCCTCGGCCGTCAGACCGTGGGCGGCGACGACGTCCGGGGTGATCGCGGCAGGGGCGTTCATGCCGCGGCCAGCAGCCCTTCGAACAGCGCGCGGCCGTCGGTGCCGCCCTGGAGCGGCTCGATCAGGTCTTCCGGGTGGGGCATCATGCCGAGCACGTTGCGGTGCTCACCAAGAATGCCGGCGATGTCGTCGAGCGAGCCGTTGGGGTTGTCGACGTAGCGGAAGGCAACGCGGTCCTCACCCCGCAGGCGCGCGAGAGTGTCGTCATCACAGCGGTAGTTGCCGTCGCCGTGGGCGACAGGAGCGCGGACGACCTCGCCCTTCGCGTACCGTCGGGTAAAGACCGAGTCGGTCGTCTCGACCCGCAGATGCACGTCGCGGCAGACGAAGCGCAAACTGGCGTTGCGCATGAGCGCGCCCGGCAGCAGGCCCGCCTCGCAGAGAATCTGGAAGCCGTTGCAGATGCCGAGGACGGGCACGCCGGCCGCGGCCCGCGCGGCGATCGTCCGCATCACCGGGGCTCGGGCGGCGATGGCGCCGGAGCGGAGATAGTCGCCATAGGAGAAGCCGCCGGGCAGCACGATCAGGTCGACGGCGGGGAGTTCGGTGTCGGTGTACCAGACCTTCGCCGGCGGCGCTGCCGCCGATGTCGGTCAGCGCGGCGATCATATCGCGCTCGCGATTGGAGCCGGGGAAGACGACGACGGCGGATTTCATAGAGCGAGCCTTGGCGCGACGGGCCACTTGTCTTCAGGCAATTCGCCGGCTCAATCTGATGCCGGCTCAACAAGGTCGAGCGGCCGCTCGATTCGATCAAGCCGCGCATCCTGACGGTCAAGCGTCGAGTAGATGTTGTGAATATCCTGCTGGACAGCGACGAGGTGACCCCGAAAAGCCTGCATTTCGCCCTTCAGTTCGTCCACCTTCCTGTCAGTCATGTCTACGCGTTCCTGAATGCGCTTCAGGACCTCGAACATGAGTTCGTTCGTCACTTCAGCCATTCTCATGGCTCCCGACCGGTTGTGGTGCGCCGCGCACCAACTCGATATCGTAGTCCTCGATCACCGTGTTTGCGAGGAGCTTGTCGCACATAGACTTGAGAGCGGTCTCGGCTTTGGCCGGGTCGGTTTCGGCAAGCTCGATGTCGAAGACCTTGCCCTGGCGAACGGCATCGACGCCGCCGAAGCCGAGGGCGGCGAGCGCGCCGCCGATCGCCTTGCCCTGCGGGTCGAGAACGCCGGTCTTCAGCGTGACGGTGATGCGCGCCTTCACGGGACTCCTCGTCCCTACTGGACGAGGACGGGACCGGAACCCTTCGGCCGCTCCTGCTCGATCAGGATGCCGAGGCGGCGGGCGACCTCCTGGTAGGCCTCGACCAGGCCGCCCATGTCGCGGCGGAAACGGTCCTTGTCGAGCTTGTCCTTGGTCTGGATGTCCCACAGACGGCACGAGTCGGGCGAGATCTCGTCGGCGACGACGATGCGCATCATCTCGCCTTCCCACAGGCGCCCGCACTCGATCTTGAAATCGACAAGCTGGATGCCGGCGCCGAGGAAAAGGCCGGAAAGGAAATCGTTGACGCGGATGGCGAGCGCCATGATGTCGTCGATCTCCTGCGGCGTCGCCCAGCCGAAGGCGGTGATGTGCTCCTCCGACACCATCGGGTCGTTGAGCTCGTCGTTCTTGTAATAGAACTCGATGATGGAGCGCGGCAGGACGGTGCCTTCCTCGATGCCGAGGCGCTGGGACAGCGTGCCGGCGGCGACGTTCCTGACGACCACCTCGAGCGGGATGATCTCCACTTCGCGGATCAACTGCTCGCGCATGTTGAGCCGGCGGATGAAATGGGTCGGGATGCCCATCTTGTTCAGGTGGTTGAAGATGTGCTCGGAGATGCGGTTGTTTAGGACGCCCTTGCCGTCGACGACGTCGTGCTTCTTCTTGTTGAAGGCGGTGGCGTCGTCCTTGAAGAACTGGATCAGCGTTCCCGGCTCCGGGCCCTCATAGAGGATCTTGGCCTTGCCCTCGTAGATGCGCCGGCGACGATTCATGGGCACGTACCGTGGTTTGAGAAAGTCCATCTTGTCAGGGATCCGGGCAGCGAAACCATGTCGCGACAACAGCCTGGGAGCCGACTCGGGCGCCCGAAAAAGCGCCGTGCGGCCGGACCATATGCGATCGCCCACCGTTGCACAATGAGCGTTCTGGCGCGTCCCGCCGCTTGCCATTTGCGGGCCGGCCGACCACGTTGATTTAGGCGGAACCAGACGATATGCAAGACCGCATCAGCCGACGGCCAGCGGTCGCCAGGGGAGCCCCGACATGACGACGTTCGACAAGCGCGAGGATGCCTTCGAGAAGAAATTCGCGCATGACGCCGAGTTACAGTTCAAGGCGGAAGCGCGACGCAACCGACAACTCGGTTTGTGGGCGGCCAAACTTCTTGGCAAGAGCGGTGCCGACGCCGAAGCCTATGCCAAAGAGGTCGTCGCCGCCGATTTCGAGAAGGCGGGCGAGGAGGATGTCTTCGCCAAGATTCGCCGCGATTTCGACGCGGCGGGCGTCGATCAGTCCGACCACCAGATCCGCCGCACGATGGCCGATCTCATGCAGACGGCAATCGAGGAGACCAGGAAGCAGTCCTGAGCGGTGACATCTGCCGGCCGGTCTGTCTCGCGCAAGTTGTGAATTGTTCGTTACTTTGGGTGCAGACGAGAACGAGTCTTGTTTGTGGTTTTTTGGCCACGCCGGAAGTTTAACCTCCTTCTGCCTAAAATCTGTTCTTGCCGCAATTTCGCGCCGCTGAGAAATTGAGGCGGGGTTGATTCACCGTCCGGGGTCGGGCGGCATTCGTGGCGGGGATTTGAGATGAGCATACGTGGCTTGACTGGGTGGGGGCTCCTGACGGGCGCCTCAGTTGCGGTTTTGCTTGCGGTTGGGACTCCGGCTCTGGCGGCGAACGACTCCGCGGGCACCGCGTCGATGTTCGACGTTGCTTTCGGCGTAGGGATCACGTCGGACTACATTTCGCGCGGCATTACTCAAAGCGACCATAACCCCGCCGTTCAGCCCTGGGTCGAACTCGACTATGGCAAGTTTTACGTGGGCTACTGGGGGTCGAACGTCGATTTTGGCAGCACCGACTGGGAAAATGATCTGTCGGTCGGCTTCCGGCCGGATCTCGGACCGGTTTCTTTCGACCTTGGCTACGTCCGGTACATCTATTGCAACGATGGCGATGCCGGCGGCGAGTTCTACGCCAAGGCGACCTTCAGCCCGGTCGATCCGTTGACGCTTGGTGCGTCGGTGTTCGTGAACCCTGACGGTGGCGCCACTTATGTCGAGGGCAACGCAGCGTTCGATCTGATGCACAACATCTCGCTCTCCGGTGCCGTGGGCTCGCAGGACGGGACCTTCTCCTGGAACGCCGGCGCTTCATGGGCCCCGCTCGACTGGCTGTCGGCGGACGTGCGCTACTACGGCGGGCCCGATGCCGACAAGGTCGTCGTGGCGGTGTCGATCTCAAGTTCGGTGTCGGCGCTGAGAGGCATGAACTAGCGCCGGGCATTTCAGTCCGGGCGCTGCTCTGGAAGAAGCTTTCGCGCCGCCGGCTTGCCGGCGGCGTTTTTTCATCCTTGCGTTGGCGGAATGCGCCCGATGCCGATACCGGCGCCGAGAGGCGTGAACTAGCCCGACGCCTCGACGCCGAACACGCGCCGGAAAATCGTATCGACGTGCTTCAGGTGATAGGCGAGGTCGAACAGGTCGTCGGCCTCGGCGGCAGTCAGAACACGGCTGACGGCGGGGTCCGACATGAGCAGCGTGCGGAAATCGCCTTCGCCGGCCCACACCTTCATGGCGTTGCGCTGGACGGCGGCATAGGCGTCCTCGCGGCTCAGCCCCTTGTCGATCAGTGCCAGCATCACGCGCTGCGAGTGAACGAGGCCGCCGAGGCGGTCGAGGTTGGCCCGCATGGCGTCGGGGTAGACGATCAGGTTGTCGATCAACCCGGCCAGGCGATGGAGTGCGAAATCGAGGGCGATGGTGGCATCGGGGGCGATCACCCGCTCGACGGAGGAGTGCGAGATGTCGCGCTCGTGCCAGAGGGCCACGTCCTCCATGGCCGGCTGCGCCATTGAGCGCACCAGGCGGGCGAGACCGGTGAGGTTCTCCGACAGGACGGGGTTGCGCTTGTGCGGCATCGCCGAGGAACCCTTTTGTCCGGGCGCGAAATACTCCTCGACTTCGCGCACCTCGGTGCGCTGGAGGTGGCGGATTTCGGTGGCGAGCCGCTCGACCGAAGAGGCGACGACGGCAAGGGTGGCGAAATAGACGGCGTGGCGGTCGCGGGGCACGACCTGGGTGGAGATCGCCTCGGGCCTCAGGCCCATGACGCGGGCAACATGGGCCTCCACCCGCGGGTCGACGTTGGCGAAGGTGCCGACGGCACCGGAAAGGGCGGCCGTGGCGACTTCCTCGCGGGCTGCGTGCAGGCGGCGGCGGGCGCGGGCGAATTCGGCGTAGGCGACCGCGAGCTTCAGCCCGAAGGTGGTCGGCTCGGCGTGGATGCCGTGCGAGCGGCCGATGCAGACGGTGTTTTTGTGCTCCTCGGCGCGGCGGCGCAAAGCTGAAAGCAGCGTGTCGACGTCGGCCATCAGCAGGTTGGCGGCGCGCACGAGCTGCACCGCGAGGCAGGTGTCGAGCACATCCGACGAGGTCAGGCCCTGGTGGAGGTACCGCGCCTCGGGGCCAACGATCTCGGCGAGGTGGGTAAGGAAAGCGATCACGTCGTGCCTCACCTCGCGCTCGATGGCATCGATGCGGGCGACGTCGAAGGTGATGTCGGCCCCTTTGGCGCGAACGGCGGCGGCGGCCTCCCTGGGCACGGCGCCGATGTCGGCCATGGCGTCGAGGGCGTGCGCCTCGATCTCGAACCAGATGCGGAACCTGGTCTCCGGCGACCAGATCGACGCCATCTCGGGGCGCGTGTAGCGCGGAATCATCGCGGGGCTGCCCCTCCGTTGCTCACGGGGCGCGGTCTAGCAGAGGGGCGTTGCCGTCACAATCCGGGCCGCTGCCGCCGGGACTGCGAGGGTGTGGCCATTTGCGTCAAATCAATCGATCAGCCGCCGGAGGTGGGAGAGTGCCGCCCGCGATTGCTATAACACTGCCGTTGTTGGCGAATCGCGGTTGGCAGAAGGAGGGCGCGAAATGTCCAAGGAGATACTCTGGCTGGCTATGGTGGTGGCGGTGACCGGTTTGATCTGGGTCCCCTACATGCTTGACCGGTTTGCGGTCTGGGGCTTCATGGGGACGGTCGGCAATCCGCCGGTCTCGCCGCCACGGCAGTCGGAATGGGCGGTACGCATGATGGCGGCGCACAAGAACGCCATCGAGAACCTGGCGCTCTTCGCGCCCCTGGTGCTTATGCTCGCGGTGGTCAACATCTCGACGCCGACCACGGTCGCGGCGTGCGCTATCTTTTTCTACGCGCGGCTGGCGCACCTGGTGTTCTACACGGTCGGCATCCCCGTGCTGCGCACGCTGGCGTTCCTGGTCGGTTTCGGGGCCGAGGTCGTCCTGTTCCTCGCGCTCTTCGGTCTGGTGTGACCGGCTAGCTGGCGAAGCGTTGGCGCCAGGCGGGTAGCAGGTCGCCTGACGCCGGGCTCGCCTCGTAGACGCCGCGGGCGATGGCGCGGGCCATGCATGCGGCGCCGGCAGAGCCGATCGTGATCATGCTGATCGGTGGAGCCGATGTCGCGCGGCCGGTTGCCAGCGCGAAGACGAGGTCGCCGTCGAGGGGCGTGTGGGCCGGCCACAGTGCGCGGGCGAAGCCGTCGTGCGCCATGACGGCGAAGCGTTTGGCCTGCACCTTGGTGAGCGGCGCGTCGGTGGCGACGACCGCGATGGTGGTGCTTTCGCCAAGGCGGGCCTGCGCCTTGTGCCTCAGCCGCGTCGCATCCTCGGGTAACGGCGCGGGCAGACCGAGGCCGCCGAACTCGCCTGCCGTCTCGAATGCGCCGGCCCAGAAATGGGCGCCGTCGCCGATCGTCGCCTGACCGACGGCATTGACGGCGACGAGTGCGGCGACGGTCACGCCGCCGGCGAGGCGCACCGACGCGGAGCCGAGGCCCCCCTTGAGATTGGCCGTGGTGGCGCCGGCGCCGGCGCCAACCGATCCGAGGGCGAAAGTCTCACCGGCGGCGGCGTAGGCCGCCCGACCAAGCGCCGCATACGGTGCGGTCTCGCCCCATGTCTTGTTGCCGCCGTTGAGAAGGTCGAACAGGATCGCCGCGGGCACGATTGGCACACGGGCGGTACCGACCATGTGACCGCGTCCGGCCGCGGCGAGGGCACCCATGACGCCGGCGGCGGCGTCGAGGCCGAAGGCGGAGCCGCCCGACAGCACGACCGCATCGACCGTCTCCACGGTGTTCTCCGGCGCCAGCAGGTCGGTCTCGCGGGTGCCGGGGGCACCGCCCATGACGTGGACTGCGGCGACGGCGGGCCGGTCGCAGACAACGACGGTCGTGCCGGACTTCAGCGCGGCCTCGTCGGCATTGCCGACATGGAGGCCGACCACGTCGGTGAGAAGGTTGCGGAGCGGCTGGTTCACGCTGGAGGCCTACATTTGCGGGTTGTCGTAGCCACCGTCTTTCCACTCGTAAAAGACGAAGCCAGGGAGGTTCATGTCGCCCTTCTCGTCGAAGGTGACGTCGCCGAGGACCGACTTGAACCGGCCCTTGGACAGGGTCTGCACGACGTCATCGAATGCCGTCGAGCCGGCGGCGGTGGCCGCTTCGGCCCAGATCTGAACGGCGGCGTAGCTGCTGAGCACATAGCCTTCGGGCTCGATGCCGCTTGCCCTGAATTCGGCGACGACGTTCGCCGCCGCCGGGTTCTTGCGCGGATCGGGCGGGAAGGTCACCAGCGTGCCCTCGGCGGCGTCACCCGCCGCCTTCCAGTATTCCTCGGTCATCAGCGCGTCGCCGGCGACGATGATGGTGGACATCGCCTGGTCGCGCAGCGCGCGGGCAATGCGGGCGACGTCCGGGTAGGAGCCGCCGACGTAGACCACGTCGATGTTGCTCGCCTTCATCCGGAACACGAGGTCGCTGAAGTCGGCGGCGTCCGGCTGGTAGGTCTCGGTGAACGCCTCCTTCTTGCCGGCCGCGTTCATGGCGCGGCGGGCGGTGTCGGCGAGGCCCTTTCCGTAGGTGCTGTTGTCATCGATGACGGCGATGTTCTTGTTGCCGAACCGGGAGGCGAGAAAATTGCCGGCAACGATGCCCTGCTGGTCGTCGCGTCCGGCAAGGCGGAAGATGCCAGGCCCCGGTCGCTCGTCGGTGTATTTCGGATAGGTAGTGGCCGGCGAAATCTCGACGATCTTGTTGCCGGCATAAACGGTCGAGGCCGCGATCGACGAGACGAGGCACAGGTGGCCGACGACCATGGCGACTCCCTTGCCGGCAAGCTGGTTGGCGACGGCGTCAGCGGTCTTGGCGTCGCAGGCGTCATCCATCTCCTCGAGCCGCACCGTCTCGCCGTTGACACCACCGGCCTGGTTGATGTCGGCGACCGCCCGCTCGGCGCCGGCCTTCATCTCCTCGCCGAGGACGGCAAGGTTGCCGCTGAACGGGCCTGCGACGGCGATGACGACCTCGGCATGGGCGACGCCGGCGGTGAACGTCAGGGCGGCCGCCACAAGGGCGAGGACGGCGGCTTGGGGGTGGAGATGGCCGGGCACTGGGACGCTCCGATGGAAGGTTCAGGTTTGGTCAAACCTGCTACCGCGCCGCCGACAAGGCAACTGCCGCGACGCACGTCCGAGGCCCGGAAACCCCGAAAATCCGCCCCGGAGGCGCCTCAACGACCGGGTCAGCCGGGGCAAAATGGTGACTCCACTGCAAAAATGGCTAATGTGGCGGCCAATGGGGCGTCGATCCCGAGGATTGCCGAGTTCAGCCGATCCGCGTGAGCGGGCGCTCGATATTGTCGTTTGGAGGTAAGAACATGCGTCAACTGAGAATCGCGTTGGCTTCGGCCGTGGCTGTTGTTTCAGTCGCGGCGGTGTCTTCGGCGTTTGCCGACGACGTGAAAATCGGAATCCTGATGGGCTTCACCGGTCCGCTCGAGGCGATGTCGCCGCCGATGGCCGCGGGCGCGGAGTTTGCCGCGACCCAGATCAACGAACAGGGCGGTATCCAGGGCGGCAAGCTGGTGACTGTGCGCGGTGACGATACCTGCGCCGACGCCACATCGGCCACTGCCGCCGCCGACCGGCTGATCAATACCGAGAAGGTCGTCGCCATCGTCGGCGCCATGTGCTCCGGCGTCACCATCGCGGTCGCCAACACCAACGCCGTGCCGGCGGGGGTGGTGATGGTCTCGCCGTCGGCCACGGCGCCGGCGGTCACCGACGTCAAGGACAACGATCTGCTCTTCCGCGCCTCGCCGTCGGACGCCTACCAGGGCCAGGTGCTGGCGCATCTTTTGAAGTCGAAGGGCATCAACGACGTGGCGGTGACCTACGTCAACAACGACTACGGCAAGGGTCTCGCCGATACGTTCACGGCGGCCTTCACCGCCGGTGGCGGTAAGGTGTCTGCCAACGTGGCGCACGAAGAGGGCAAGGCGGACTACCGCGCCGAGCTGGGGACGCTGTCGGCCAGCGGATCGCTCAACCTCGTCATCCTGGCCTACGCATCGGGTTCGGGAAACACGATCCTGCGTCAGGCGGTCGAGTCCGGTGCCTTCACCACCTACATCGGCGGCGACGGCATGATCGGCGATGCGCTGCTGACCGGCATCGACGCGTCGGCGGTCGAGGGCTTCATCGGTACGAAGCCGGGCCAGCCGGACGTTCCCGGCGCCAAGATCTTTGACGACGCGGCGACAAAGGCCGGTCTGAAGCCGTCCGAGATTTACGTGGCGCAGTCGTACGACGCGATGTTCATGCTGGCGCTGGCGGTCGAGAAGAACGGCAACAAGCGCGAGGGCCTCAACAAGGCGCTCCGCGAAGTGGCCGGGGCCCCTGGCGAGGTGATCCTGCCGGGCGAGTGGGAGAAGGCCAAGAAGCTCATCGACGCCGGTCAGGACGTCAACTACGAGGGCGCCGGCGGCTCGTATGAGTTCGACCAGAACGGCGACGTTCCCGGCACGATCGTCGAGATGACGGTCGCTGGCGGCTCGTTCAAGGAAGTCGGCCCGGCGATGTAAGCCGGCGGCGAACGAGGCGGATTTCAGGGCCCGGGCGCAATCCCGGGCCCTTTTTCATACCTCGTGCCGGCGAATCCGCTCCGGGATCAGACCGCGCGGCGCGTAGCGCAGCGCCAGCACGATCACCAGGCCGAGGAAGAAGACGCGCATCTGCAGCGCCCGCGAGCTGATGTCGGGGATGGTGGGAATGTTGAGCGCCTGCAGGGCGCTGTCGAGCCACTGGAACACCAGCAGCGAAAACGGCTCCGACAGGTTCCAGGCGACGATAATCAGCACGGCTCCGAACATGGCGCCGAGGTTGTTGCCGGCGCCGCCGACGATGACCATCACCCAGACGATGAAGGTGTGGTTGATCGGCTGGTAGCCGCCGGGGTCATACAGTTGCACGTACGTCGACAGAATGGCGCCGCCGATGCCCATGAGCACGGCGCCGAAAACGAACAGTTCCACCTGCCGCGACTTGACGTCCTTGCCCATGGCCTCGGCGGCGACATGATTGTCGCGGATCGCGCGCATGAGCCGGCCCCAGGCGCCGCCGTAAGCGCGCTGCAGCAGAACGAAGATGATCGCCACGGTGACGACGACGACGCTCAGAAACATCCCGCGGGCAAAGGAGAAGGCAAGCGTCTGGTCGGTGATGCCGGTGTCGGCGGGGGCGGGCACCGGCCAGGGCAGGGGAGAAACGGTGAGGGTGCCCTTGGTGAGCCAATCCATGTTCTTGAGGAAGGCCCGGATGATCTCGGCGATACCGATGGTGGCGATGGCGAGATAGTCGGTCCTTAGCCCCAGGCAAATCCTGCCGATCACCCAGGCGACGCTGCCGGCCAGCACGCCGCCGACCAGCCAGGCGAGCAGGACCGGCAGCCCGAGGCCGCCGACGAACCCTGCCTTGGCCTCGATGGCGGTCGTGGCCGGGTCGATCTGCGAGCGGTAGCCGATGTAGGCGACCGCCCACGCAATCACGATCAGGAAGGCGCGGAACCCGCCGGTGATGCCGATGCGGTTCGACCGGTTGGCCGCGAAGATGAGGAGGCCGCCGATGACGGCCGCGACGAGAGCGCGGCCGAGGAGGGCGGGCCCGTCGGAATGCCAGAACGTCTCGTTCAGAGGATAGGAGATCAGCACCACGGCGTAGCCGCCCAGCATCAGGAAGCCCATGACCCCGAAGTTGAACTGGCCGCCGTAGCCCCACTGAATGTTGAGGCCGAGCGTGATCAGCGCATAGGTGAACGCGCTGATGAGAAGCTGGATGGTGACCGGGGTGCCGAGCCAGAAGAAGACGGCGACGACAAGGAGAGCGAGGGCACCGATCATGGCGGCGTCGCTCAGGTTGCGCGACCCGGTCATGTCGAGGCCCCGCGGAAGATGCCGGTCGGGCGGAACAGGAGCACCACGACCAGGATGACGAAGGCGACGGTGAGCTTGTAGTCGGTCGGCACCAGAGACAGATCGGGCGGCAGGGTCCAGCCGGCCGGCAGGAGGCCGGTGAACGGCCGCAGCACCGCCGTCCAGTTGAACACCGCCAGCGTTTCGGCGAAGCCGACGAGGAAACCGCCGGCGATGGCGCCGTATGCCTGGCCGAGGCCGCCGACGATAGCGGCGGCGAAGATCGGCAGCACGATGTTGAAGGCAAGGTCGGGCTTCAGACTGACGTCGAGGGCGAGCATGGTGCCGGCCATGCAGGCGAGGCCGCCGGCAATGATCCACGTGGCGCGGATGACCTCGCGGGTGTTGATGCCGCTCACCCGCGCGAGGTCGGGATTGTCGGCCATGGCGCGCATGCCCTTGCCGAGGCGAGAGCGGGTGAGGAACAGGTGGAGGGCGATCACCGACAGGACGGTCACCGCGACCAGCAGGATCTGCGGCTCGGAGAGGCTGATCGGGCGCTTGGCGCCCTCGAACGGCAGGAGGATGCGGAAGACCTGTTTCGGCTCGCTTTCGAAGAACGAGCGGTTGCTGGTGCCGAAGAAGAGGCGGATCAGCCCCTGGATCATCAGGGTGACGCCGATGGAGGCGATCAGCAGCGTGACCGGCTTGGCGCCGTGCGCCCGCAGGGGGCGGTAGCAGAGGCGGTCGATAAGAAGCGCGATGGCGGCGGTGATCGGGATGGCGAGCGGCAGCACGATGAAGCCGGTCGGCCAGAAGGTGTGGATGCCGAGGGAGGCGGCGATCGCCGCCAGTACGAACGACACGAAGGCACCCATGGTCATCATGTCGCCGTGGGCGAAGTGGGCGAAGCGCAGGATGCCGAAGATGAGCGTCACGCCGATGGCGCCGAGCGCGTAGATGCAGCCGAGGACGATGCCGGAGACCAGCACGTTATTGATGAAGAAAGCGAATTCGTTCATCGCAGTTGCTTTACCCGCCGAGGAAGCTTCTGGCGACTTCGGGATCGTCGAGCAGTTCCTGGCCGGTCCCGGTGAAACGGTTTTGTCCGTTGGCGATGACGAATCCCCTCGTCGCCAGAGCGAGCGCCCGGCGGGCGTTCTGCTCGACCATGAGGATGGCGACGCCGCTGGCGTTGATCTTGCGGATGTGCTCGAACACGTGCTCGGTGTAAATCGGGCTCAGGCCCGCCGACGGTTCGTCGAGCAGCAGCAGCTTGGGCTCGCTCATCAACGCGCGGCCCATCGCGACCATCTGGCGCTGGCCGCCGGAGAGTTCGCCGGCCTTCTGGCGACGCTTCTCGGCGAGGTCGGGGAACATGGCATAGATCGAACGCATGGTGCCGGCGAAGTCGTCGCGGCGGATGTAAGCGCCCATCTCGAGGTTCTCCTCCACCGACATGGAGGTGAAGACGTTGAACTCCTGCGGCACGAAGCTCAAGCCCATCGGCACCAGGCGGTCGGGCTCGGCGTTGGTGATGTCGTGGCCGTCGAAGGTGACCTTGCCGCCGCTGATGGCCACCAGCCCGAAGACGGCCTTGAGGATCGTCGACTTGCCGGCGCCGTTGGGACCGACGATGACGCCGATGTCGTGGGCATCGATGACGATGTCGACGCCATGAAGGATGGGGGCGCCGCCGTAGCCGGCCTCGACGCCGGCGATCTCGATGAGGCTCACGCGGAGGTCTCCGCCGGAGCGCCGAAGTAAGCGTCGATGATGTCCTGGCGGGCGCGGATCGCCGTCATCGGTCCTTCGGCGATGACGGTGCCCTCCGCCATGACGATGACCGGGTCGCAGAGCTGGCTGATCAGGTCCATGTCGTGCTCGATGACAAAGAAGGTGTAGCCGAGCTCGCTGTTCATCCGCTGGATGTTGGCGGCGAGGTCCTTCAGGAGCGTGCGGTTGACCCCGGCGGCGACCTCGTCGAGCAGCACCGCCCTGGCGTCGACCATCATGGTGCGACCGAGCTCGAGCAGCTTCTTCTGGCCGCCCGACAGGTTGCCGGCGAGCTCGTTGCGCACGGCGGTGAGGCCGACGAAGCGGATCACGTCGTCGGCCTTGGAGCGCACGCTCGCCTCGACCTGGTTGACGTGGCGGGGCCGCAGCCACACGTCGAACAGGCTTTCGCCGGGCTGCGCCGGGGGGACCATCATCAGATTCTCGATGGCGGTCATGTTGGAGAACTCGTGCGCGATCTGGAAGGTGCGGAGCAGACCGCGGTCAAAGCGCTCGTGCGGCTTGAGGCCGGTCACGTCCTCGCCGTTGAAAACGACGCGGCCGCTGTCCGGTTTTTGATTGCCGGCGATGATGTCGAAAAGCGTTGTCTTGCCGGCGCCGTTTGGTCCGATGAGGCCGGTGATCGAGCCGCGCGCGACGGTGAGGGAGCAGTCGGACACTGCCCGGACGCCGCCGAACCACTTGCTGACGTCGTCCGCCTCTATGATCACGTCGGCCGGCACGACGCCCCCGCCGAAAATGGCCGCGAAAGGCGACGGCGGTGCTGTCGGCGGGCCATATTATCGCGGCCCCATCCGCGTTCCGCCGGCGGTGCAGAAGTCCATCGCGCGCCCCAATTCGTCCTCGCCCCTGTGGCCTGACTTCATTTGGTAGCAAGCCGGCTTGCA
Source organism: uncultured Alphaproteobacteria bacterium (assembly GCA_963826055.1). Taxonomy (GTDB): domain Bacteria; phylum Pseudomonadota; class Alphaproteobacteria; order Rhizobiales; family Kaistiaceae; genus JBBDMC01. Next base: position 115,016 of record CAWGVO010000017.1, read on the forward strand.
GTGCACAACCGGCGTCAACCGGTATCGGTCTGCTCGTCGCTGGCCGCGCGGGGGTCGAGGACGGCGCTCTCGGGCGTTACCGTCTTTGGCACCGGCATGCCGCGGAAGGTCTCACGTGCGACCGGGGTCGGCGGCGCGCGGCGCCTCATGCGCAGGTACACGTACGCGGCCATGATCAGGTGGACGGCAGCGGTGAAGGCGAACAGGCCGTCCGGCGCAAGGTGGTCCATGGCCTGGGCGGCGATCACCGGTCCGGCCATGGTGCCGAAGCCATACAGCAGGAGGAGACCGCCGGCGATCCGGACGAACTCGTCATCGCTGGCGAAGTCGTTGGCATGGGCGACCGACAGCGCGTACATCGGGTAGATCATCGCGCCGAAGACGATGGCGAGGCCGGTGACGACGAGCGGTGTGCGCGGGTGGAGGGTCGCCAGCGTGACGCCGATGACGAAGGCGCCGATGGCAACCGCGAGGAGCACGCGCCGGCGGTCGGTGCGGTCGGAAATCCACCCGAGTGGAAACTGGATCAGCGCGCCGCCGAGCAGCGCGCCGGCGGTCAGCGTGGCGACGTCGCGAATCGGCAGGCCGATCTGCTGGGCATAGACCGGGCCGAGTGTGCCGAAGGCGCCGTTGACCAGGCCGACGAGGAAGCAGCCGATCGCCGCCACAGGCGAGTTGCTGTAGAGGCGCCGGATGTCGAGGCGGGTGGTCTTCAGTGGACGCGGCACCGCGACCGACGACAGGGCGGTCGGCAAGATCGCCAGGCAGTAGAGGATGGCGCCGATGACGAAATAGAAGAAATCGGTCGGCGGCTCGATGGCGAGAATGAGCTGGCCGCTGGTGGAGGCGGTGAAATTGACCATCTGGTAAACCGAAAAGATGGTTCCGCGGTTCTCGCGGGTGGCGCGCTCGTTCAGCCAGCTTTCCACGATCATGGCGGCGCCGGCGAAGCAGAAGCCCGATATGGCGCGCAGCGCAATCCAGGCCGGGGCCGAGAGGATCAGCAGGTTGAGCAGGATGGTGATCGCCGACAGCGAGGCGAGCGCGCCGTAGCTGCGGATATGGCCGACGCGGCGGACCGTCGCCGGCAGCGTCAGGCAGCCGGCGATGAAACCCGCCGCCCAGCTGGTGCCGAGAAGCGCCAGCTCGATGGTCGAGAAACCGGCGATGGTGCCGCGGATGGGCAAGAGAAGGCCGTGAAGCCCGCTCGCCATGAGCAGGAAGCCGGAGCCGAGGAGCAGCGCGGCAACGGCGACGAGCTGGGGGACCATCGGGCGTCCTGGCGTCAAAACGGCGAATCGTGCCTCACCACACGCGAACGCGATGTGGCGATCATAGTCAATGGCTCCGTGTATCGAGCGTGCGCCGAAGCCGTGGCCGTCAGCCGCTCGCGTCCAGCGCTTCCTTGATCATCAGGAAGTCGCGCCAGACGAGGCGCTTCTGGAGCGGCTGGCGCAACAGATAGGCCGGGTGCAGCGTCGCCATGGCGCGGATCACCCGGCGGCCGGTGTCGTAGTCGTGCCACTGGCCGCGGAACCTGAGGATGCCCCCCTTGTTGTTCATCAGCTCTGCCGCCGCCGGCCCGCCGAGGCAGATCAGGAAATCCGGGTCGGCGAGTTCGATCTGCCGCTCGATGAACGGGCGGCAGGCGGCGGTCTCCTGCGGCGTCGGGGTGCGGTTGCCGGGCGGGCGCCAGGGCACCACGTTGGCGATGTAGACCTTGGTGCGGTCGAGGCCGATCGCCGCCAGCATGCGGTCGAGAAGCTGGCCGGAGCGGCCGACAAACGGCAGTCCCTGGATGTCTTCCTCGCGTCCCGGTCCCTCGCCGACGAACATGACGCGGCCTTGCGGGTTGCCGTCGGCGAAGACGAGCTGGGTGGCGGTGCGCTTGAGGCCGCAGCCTTCGTAAGCCTCGAGCGCGGCGCGCAGTTCGTCGAGGTTGGTCGCTGCCGCCGCCGCTGCGCGCGCCGCCCGCTCGCTCTCGTGTGGGGGCGCCACGGTGGTACGGGCCGGCGCGATCGACGTCAGGGGCTGAGGCGGCGGGAATGGCGTTGAATGTTCCGGCGGTGGTAGCGGCGTTGAAAACACCGGTTCCGGTGGGGCCGCCGGTGCCAGCCGGTCAATGGCATCCTCTTCCAGCGCCGTATCGACCCCCATCTCGGCGTACCAGGCGAGCAGGTCGGTGGCGCTCTGCGGATGAAGTTGGCTCATGCGGTTCGGTCGGCTTGATCGCGCGGCGACGGCGGGAGTGCTCGGGTGGCGGCAGAGTACCATGAACGCACGCCGCGTTTACCCCTCATCGACGGCTCGGTCGATGGTTGATTGCAGCCGGCGCGGCGCCATATCCTGCCTCAAATCGAGGGGAGCGGAATGATACGGACCTGGTGGGCGCGGGCGGCGTCCGTGGCTTTCGTGATGGGTGTCGGCGCCGCCGAAGCGCAAAGCACCCTGAAGATGGGCGCCGCCGCCATGGGCGACTGGCACGGAGACGCTCCCGGTGTGCGCCGGCTGATCACGGCGGCTGACATCCCGCCGCCATACGCGACGAATTCGGCCGGCAATCCGCCTCGCCTTGTTTATCGCCCGTCGGGGGCCAGTCCGACCGTGCCCGCCGGGTTCCATGTCGATCTCTTCGCCAGCGGGCTCGAGGGTCCGCGGACGATCCGCATCGCCCCGAACGGCGACATTTTTGTTGCCGAAAGCGGTGCCGGCCGGGTGCTTGTTTTCCGCGCCGCTGACGGGGTGGCGACGCCGACGCAACAGAGCGTATTCGCCGACGGCCTCGGCTATCCGTACGGCATCGCCTTTTACCCGCTCGGCCCCGACCCGGAGTGGGTCTACGTCGCCGAAACCGACCGCATCGTGCGCTTCCCCTATCGGAGCGGCGATCTCGCTGCCAGCGGCGCCCCCGAGACGGTCGTCGCCCGCTTGCCCGACGGCGGTCATATCACGCGCGACATTGCATTCTCGCCCGACGGCAAGCGCCTCTACGTCGCTGTCGGCTCCGGCTCCAACGTGGCGGAAGGGCAGCGGCCGCTGGCGGCCGGCGCCATTCCGGAATGGGAAGCGGCGCATGGCCTCGGCGCCACGTGGGGCGGCGAGGAGAACCGCGCCGACGTGCTCGTCTTCGACCCGGAGGGCGGCAACAGACGGGTGTTCGCCGCGGGAATCCGCAACTGTGCCGGGCTTACCGTGCAGCCGAAGACCGGCACGTTGTGGTGCGCCACCAACGAGCGCGACGGGCTCGGCGACAACCTGCCGCCCGACTACGTCTCACGCATTCGCGAGGGCGCCTTTTACGGCTGGCCCTGGTACTACATCGGCGGCAACGAGGACCCGCGCCACGCTGGCGAGCGGCCGGACCTTGCCGACAAGGTGACGGTTCCCGACGTGCTCATCCAGCCGCATTCGGCGCCGCTCGGCATTGCCTTCTACGACAGCGATGCGTTCCCCGAGGAGTATCGGGGCAGCGCGTTCGTCACCCTGCACGGATCGTGGAACCGTTCGAAACGGACCGGCTACAAGGTGGTGCGCATTCCCATGTCCGACGGGGTGCCGACCGGCGAATACGAGGATTTCATGGTCGGCATGGTGCTCGCCGACAATGCGGTCTGGGGCCGGCCGGTGGGGATCGCGGTCGCCCACGACGGTGCGCTCCTGGTCAGCGAGGACGGCAACGGCACCATCTGGCGGGTCAGCGCCGCGCGGTAGTCAGCACTAATCCGGGTCGGCACCTTCGGCGGGTTCCTCGTCGGCGACCTTCGGGCGGACGTAGCGGCTGAAAAGAAGCGGGGCGAGAAAGCCGACGATGGCGAAGGTCCACAGGCCGATCGCCATGGGGCTTCCCACCAGGATCGACCAGTCGCCGTCCGAGATGGTCAGCGCCCGGCGCAGGTTGACCTCCATGGCGTTGCCGAGGAGGACGCCGAGGATCACCGGCACCAGCGGCACGTCGAGCTTGCGCAGCAGGTAGCCGAGAACGCCGAAGGCGATCATCTCCAGCAGGTCGAAGGTGGAGCCGGAGATGCCGTAGATGCCGACGAAAGAGATCATCGCCACCGTCGGCATGAGGAAACGCGGCGGCACCTGGAGCACCCGCACGAACATGCCGACGAGGGGGATGTTGAGGAGGAGCAGGACGACGTTGCCGATGAAGAGCGCTGCGATCAGGCCCCAGACCACGTCGGGATGCTGGTTGAACAGGAGCGGGCCCGGCGTGATGTTGAGGGTGAGCAGCATGGCAAGCAGCACGGCGGTGGTGCCGGAGCCGGGGACGCCCAGCGCCAGCATCGGCACCAGGGCGCCGCCGGCCGCGGCGTTGTTGCCGGACTCAGGCGCCGCGACGCCGCGCGGATCGCCGGTGCCGAAGGTGCCGTCGCGGTCCTTCAGCCGCTTCTCCAGCGTGTAGGCGATGAACGAGCCGAGCGAGGCGCCGGCCCCCGGCAGCACGCCGGCGAGGAAGCCGACGACGGTGCCGCGGCCCATGGTGCCGAGGGAGCCGCGGATCATCGACCACGGCGCGGTGATGCGGCCGATGGTCGGCAGCTTGCCGCGTTCGCCCTCGCCCTTGTGCTCGAGGAAGAGAAACACCTCCGAGATCGCGAACAGCCCGACGATGGCAACCAGGAAGTCGATGCCGTCGTAGAGGTGGATATTGCCGAAGGTGAGGCGCGGGACGCCGGTCTGGCCGTCGACGCCGATCATGGCGATGCCGAGCCCGAGGGCGGCGGCGATGGCTGCCTTGGCCTGATTGCGGCTGGCGACGCCGCCGAGGGTGGCGAAGGCCATGATGTAGAGCGCGAAATACTCCGCCGGGCCAAACAGCAGCGCAAGCTTGACCAGTTGGGGCGCGACGAAAACCAGGCCCCAGGTGGCGAAGAAAGCCCCGACGAAGGAGGCGAGCCCCGAGAGCGCCAGCGCCTCGCCCGGTTGGCCCTTGCGCGCCATCGGGTAGCCGTCGAGTGTCGTCATCAGCGCCGGTTCGTCGCCGGGGATGTTGAGCAGGATCGACGAGATGCGCCCGCCGTACATGGCGCCGTAGTAGACGCTGGTGAGCAGGATCAGGGCCGGCGTCGGCGCGAGGCCGAGCGTGAAGGCCAGCGGAATGAGGATGGCGACGCCGTTCGAGGGCCCGAGGCCGGGGAGGGCGCCGATGACGGTGCCGATGACGCAGCCGATGAGGGCAAGGCCAAGGTTTTGCCACGTGAGCGCGATGGCGAAGCCGTCGACAAGGTGGCCGAGCGCGTCCATCAGCCGCCCTTTCTCAGAAGCCCCACGGCCCGCGCGCCAGCGACAGGCCGAGGATCAGGTGGAACACGACGTAGATGCCGACGGAGATGACGACTCCGGCAGCGGCGGCGGCAAGCGGGCCCGCCGACAGCCGCCAGCTCAGAAGTGCCGCGGCAACGGCGGTGGCGAGAACGAAACCCGCCTCGGGCAGCGCGTAGGTGTAGGCGATCATCACCGCGGTAGCGAAAACGATCTCCAGGATTCGGGTAGCCGGCGGCCAGTCCGGCGCCGGATCGGGCTTGAGCAGGGGGTAAACGCCGGCGAGCGCGAGCACGCCGGCGATGATGTACGGGAAAACCTTCGGGCCCATCGGATCGGAAATGAATCCGATCTTCGTCTGGGCCGCGAAGTAGGCGTAGAAGCCCGCGAGCAGCAGGCAGGCGACGCCAAGCGCCCGGTCGCTCACCCCCCGTGGCATCCCAGGGTTACTGAAGGATGCCGATCTCGCGGCTCAGCGTCTCGGTGTCGTCAATCTGCTTCTTGACGAAGGCAGTGAAGGCGTCGCCCTGCAGGTCGAGAGGCATCAGGCCATTCTGGGTCATGATGTCCTTCCACTCCTGCGAGTCGTAGACCTTCTTCACCGAAGCCGTCCAAAAATTGTACGCGTCATCCGACATTTTTCCGGGAGCGTAGAAACCGCGCCAGTTGGCGCCGACCGCATCGATGCCCTGCTCCTTCGCGGTCGGGAAGCCGGAGAAGTCGCTGCCGGGCAGACGCTCGGGCGCCAGCACCGCAAGGATCTTGATGTCGCCGGAATCGGAGAAGCCCTTGGCCTCCGACAGGTCGCCGGTGAAGGCCTGAACGTGATTGCCGAGAAGCTGGGTGACCGCTTCGCCGCCGCCGTCGAAGGCGACGTACTTGATGGACTTGACGTCGGAAATGCCGGCTGCCTTGGCGGCGATCAGCACCTTGAGGTGGTCCCAGCCGCCGACCGCCGAGCCGCCGGCGAAGGCGATGGAGCTTGGATCTGACTTGACCTTGGCCATCAGCTCGCTCAGCGAGCCGATCGGCGAATTCTTGGCGACGGCGATGACGCCGTAGTCGGAGCCGATGCTGCCGACCCAGCGCATCTGATCCATGGTCGAACCGGGGAAAGCGCCCTGGGCGAGGCGCGTGGTCGTGGCCGACGAGGCCGCGACGATCAGGTTGTTGTCCGCGTTGCGCTTGGCGACGACGTCGGCGTAGGCGACGCCGCCGCCGGCGCCGGCCATGTTGGTCACCTGGACGGGACCGGGAACGACCTTCTCGTCATAGAGGGCCTTGCCGAACTGGCGGCAGGTGAAGTCCCAGCCGCCGCCGGCGCCGGCCGGCGCGATGCACTCGACGTTGCTCGGGTCAAAGGCCGCGGCCGGTGTGGCGATGGCGCCAACCGCGAGCGCGGCCGTCGCCAGGGCAAAAGTCGTGAACGTCGATCCTTTCATGTCGCTTCCTCCCGCTGCGCAGCCAGAATTCTGGTTGAGGATTTGCGGCTGCCTGCGCCGAGCCTAGCACATACGCCGCGACTGCCCACCCGTTTTCCCGCTCCTTGGGGGCGAGCGAGCGGCCATCTTCTGCTATAGCCTGCCCGGCGCGAATGGATGCCGACGAGGATGACAGTGACTGACGCGAACGACCTGCCGGAACGGGAATCGATGGATGTGGACGTGGCCGTCGTCGGCGCGGGGCCGGCGGGGCTTGCCGCCGCGATCCGGCTGAAGCAGGCGGCGCCTGACGCTTCCGTGGTCGTCCTGGAAAAGGGCTCCGAGGTCGGGGCGCACATCCTGTCGGGGGCGGTGATCGATCCGATCGGCATTGACCGGCTGCTGCCGGAGTGGCGCGGTGAAGAAGACGTGCCGATCCGCACGCCGGTCACCGCCGACCGCTTCCTGTGGCTCGGTCCGGCGGGCGCGATCCGTCTGCCCAATTTTATGATGCCGCCGCTGATGAACAACCGCGGCTGCTTCATCGTTTCGCTCGGCGACGTCTGCCGCTGGCTGGCGGGGAAGGCGGAGGCGCTGGGCGTTGACATCTTCCCCGGCTTCGCGGCGGTGGAAACGCTGCGCGACGAGGCCGGTACGGTCGTCGGCGTCGCCACCGGCGATATGGGCGTGGCGAAGGACGGCACGCGCAAGCCGTCGTTCCAGCGCGGCATGGAACTCCGTGCGAAGTACACGCTGATCGCCGAGGGTGCGCGCGGCTCGCTCGCCAAGCAGCTGATCCGGCGATACGGGCTCGGCGAGGGGCGCGAGCCACCGAAGTTCGGCATCGGCTTCAAGGAGCTGTGGCGGGTCGGCCCGGCCCAGCACCGGCCGGGGCTGGTGCAGCACACTTTCGGATGGCCGCTCGATAACCGCACCGGCGGCGGTTCGTTCCTCTACCACTACGGCGACAACCTGGTGTCGATCGGGTTCGTGGTTCACCTCAACTACAAGAACCCGTACCTGTCGCCGTTTGGGGAGTTCCAGCGGTTCAAGCGCCACCCGTCGGTCCGCGCACTGCTGGAGGGAGGCGAGCGTCTCTCCTACGGCGCCCGCGCCATCTCGGAGGGTGGCTGGCAGTCGGTGCCGCGGCTCACGTTTCCGGGTGGGGCGCTGCTTGGCTGCGCGGCGGGGTTCATCAACGTGCCGCGCATCAAGGGCAGCCACAACGCCATCCTGTCGGGAATCCAGGCAGCCGACGCGGTCGCCGCGGCGCTGGCGGGGGGCCGCGCCCACGATACGCTCGACGTCTATGAGGATGGCTGGCGGACGTCCGAAATCGGTCGCGACCTGAAGCCGGTGCGCAACGTCAAACCGTTGTGGTCGAGGCTCGGCACGGTCGCCGGGATCGCCGCCGGCGGCTTCGACATGTGGACCAACACGCTCGGCTTCTCGCTGTTCGGCACCCTCGCCCACGGTGGCCCCGATCACGCCGCAACCGTGCCGGCGGCGAAGGCGCGGCCGATCGCCTACGACAAGCCGGACGGGGTGGCCACGTTCGACCGGCTGTCGTCGGTGTTCGTCTCCAATACCCGTCACGAGGAGGACCAGCCGGTCCACCTTCGCGTCGCCGACCTGGCGCTGCAAAAGTCGTCGGAGCACGACGTCTACGCCGGTCCGTCGACGCGCTATTGCCCGGCCGGGGTCTACGAATGGATTGAGGAGGGCGCGGTGCGGTACCAGATCAACGCCGCCAACTGCGTCCACTGCAAGACCTGCGATATCAAGGACCCCAACCAGAATATCGACTGGACGCCGCCGGAGGGCGGCGGCGGGCCGAACTACCGCGGCATGTGAGATCAAGCGCTGCGTGCCGGCGTCGCGACCAGCAACGTTACCGCCATTGCCGTGAAGATCGCCCCGGCGAGGAACGTAGCGTCCGGTCCGATCACCTCCCACAGCGTGCCGGCGAGTGCGCTCGCGGCGAGCAGCACCACCCCGGTGACGAGATTGAACACGCCGAAGGCGGTGCCGCGGCGGTCGGCGGGCGCGGTGTCGGCGACCAGGGCGGAGAGCAGGCCCTGGCTGAACGCGAGGTGGACGCCCCACAGGCCAATGCCAACGAAAACGCCGACGAGGCCCGGCCCGAGCGCCAGGAAAAGGTCCGCCGCAATCAGCACCACCAGCCCGACGAGCAGCAGGCGGCGGCGGCCGACGCGATCGGACAGCGCGCCGGCCGGCGTGGCGAGGAGCGCGTATACGGCGTTCATCCACACCAGAACCAGCGGTACCAGGGCGAGGGCAAGGCCGGCGTTCTGGGCTCGCAGCAGGAGGAACGCTTCGGAGAAGCGGGCGAGCGTGAAGACGACGCCGACCGCCACAACCATCCAGTAGGCGCGGGGCAGGCGGGCGAGTTCGGCGCGGCTGATCGGGGAGCCGCGGCGGCCATCCGGTTTGACGCCGTCCGGCTCCTGGACCCAGAAGATGATCAGCAGCACGCATAGCGCCGCCGGCAGGACGGACCACCAGAACACGGCGCGGAAGTTGTCGGCGTAGGCGAACATCAGGACCAGCGCCAGCAACGGGCCGAGGAAGGCGCCGACCGAGTCGAGCGATTGGCGGAGGCCGTAGGCCGCGCCGCGCATCGCCGGCGGCGTCACGTCTGCGATGAGGGCGTCGCGTGGGGCGCCGCGGATGCCCTTGCCGACACGGTCGATGAAGCGGGCGAAGAGCACCGTCCCCGCCGACCCGGCGAGCGGGAAGAGCGGCTTCGATACGGCGGCGAGGCCGTAGCCGAGGGCGGCGAGGAGCTTGCGTTTGCCGAGGCGATCGGAGATCACGCCGGAAAAGACCTTGGTGATCGCCGCGGTTGCCTCGCCGATACCCTCGATCAGCCCGACGATCACCGGCGAAGCGCCGAGCACGCTGACCAGGAACACCGGCAGCAGGCTGTGGATCAGCTCCGAGGAGGTGTCCATCAGTAGCGACACGAAGCCCAGCGCGACGACGGTGCGCGGCAGGGCGCGCAAACCGGGCCGCGCGGTTCCGGAGGCTTCGTCGAGAGGTTGTCATACGGCGATTGTGATCCCGTTCGGCCGCGGCGGGAAGGGCGGTCGTCAGCGATTTTCGCCGGCTGGAGGTTTTTTCGCGGGGTGGCGCGCGTTATATTCACTCGAACATATCGAGAGGAATGACCATGACCGTTTCACTGACCGACCGTGACACGCTGGCGACGGCGGAGGCCTGGCGCAAGGCGGGCCGGGACGTTGCGATCGCCACCGTCGTGGAGACCTGGGGTTCGGCGCCGCGGCCGGTCGGCAGCCACCTGGTGGTCGACGGCGACGGCAACTTCGAGGGCTCGGTGTCCGGCGGCTGCGTCGAAGGCGAGGTCGTCACCGAGGCCGTCGACGTCATCGGGGCCGGCAAGCCGAAAATGCTCGAGTTCGGGGTCGCTGACGAGACCGCCTGGAGGGCCGGCCTGTCGTGCGGCGGCCGCATCAGGATCTACGTCGAGAAGGTGGCCTGAGGCGGGCGCGATGAACCTCGCGACGCTGGAAGAGATCAACGCCGCGCTTGCAAGGCGGGAGGCCGTGATCGTGGTGACGGAGATAGCGACCGGCGCGGCGCGCGTCGTGCGCGAAGCCGACGTTGCGGCCGACCCGCTTGCCGAAGTGCTGGCGCCACGGTTTCAGTCGGGCAAGTCGGGGCTGGTCGAGACCGGCGCCGACGAAGCGTTCCTGACCGTCCAACTGCCGCCGCCGCGCCTTGTGGTGATCGGTGCGGTTCACGTCAGCCAGGCGCTCGCCCCGATGGCGACGCTCGCCGGCTTCGACGTGACGATCATCGACCCGCGCACGGCGTTTGCCAGCGCCGAGCGGTTTCCCGACGTTCGTCTGATCGCAGAATGGCCGGTCGATGCGCTCCCCAAGGTCGGGCTCGACGCCTTCACGGCGGTCGCGGCGCTCACCCACGATCCGAAGATCGACGACGTTGCACTGATGGCGGCGCTTGAGGCGGGCTGTTTCTACGTCGGCGCCCTCGGCAGCAAGAAAACCCACGGGCGGCGGCTGGAGCGGCTGAGGGAACGCGGTGTCGGCGACGTGCAGCTCAAGCGCATTCATGCGCCGATCGGGCTTGCCATCGCGGCGCAGTCGCCGGCGGAGATCGCCGTGTCGATCCTGGCGGAGGTCATCGCGATGCTGCGCACCCGCGGCGCGGTGGCCAAAGACGCAGCGGCGTGAAAATCGCGGCCCTGATCCTCGCGGCGGGGCGGTCGGAGCGCATGGGCGGCGTCAACAAGCTCGTGGCGACGATCGACGGCAAGCCGCTGGTGAGGATCGTCGCCGAGGCGGCGCTCGCCAGCCGCGCGTCACCGGTGACGGTGGTGACCGGGCATGGCGCGGCGGCTGTGGATGCGGCCGTCGCGGGCCTCGACCTCGCCATCGTTCACAACCCGGACTACGCGGCGGGCCTGGCGACATCGCTTGCCGCCGGGGTCGCCGCGCTGCCACCGGACGCCGACGGCGCGGTGGTCCTTCTCGGTGACATGCCACAGATCGATGCGGCGACGATCGATCGCGTGACCGCTGCCCTCGACCCGGAGGGAGGCGTCCAGATCGTGGTGCCGACCTGGCGCGGTGAGCGCGGCAACCCGGTGGTGTGGTCGGCGGCCTGGTTCGATGCCCTCAAGGCGCTCACCGGCGATGCGGGCGGCCGCCATCTGATTGCGGCCAACGGTGAGGTTGTCGCTGCGGTTGAATGCGGGCCCGCGGTCGCCGTGGACGTCGACACCCCCGGGGCTCTCGCCGCCCTCGGCGGGCGGGCCGGCTGACCCGCCAACAACCTGTTCACCGGCTGCGACGAATTGGCGTATGTTCCGCCTCCAGCGGCCGCGCTGACTCGCAAGGGGAACAGAACGCCAATGTCGATGTGGCTTACCGATTTCTTCGCGCCGGCGACTCTTGCCCGGAACGCCGCCCTGTTCCTGGTGGTGGTGGCGCTCGCCATGCCGACACTGAGCCTCGTGCGGGTGATGGCGCTGGTGGCCGCCCTCGTCGGCGTCCTTCTGTCGGTTCTGGTCGCCCACGATCCGATCGGGGTGTTCTGGTGGGGGCTGTTGTTCGTCGTGGCGCTGGTTCGCGTCGTGGCGGCGAGCAGCCATCGCTTCGGCAGCCCGCTCAGCGGCGACGAGCGGCTGTTCCACGAGACGGTGGTGCCGACGCTGGCGCCCAGCCAGGTGCGCCGGCTCCTCGATGTCGGCCGCTGGCGCGAGGTGATCGCCGGGACGGCGCTCACGCGGATCGGCGAGCCGGTGACCGAACTCGGATTTATTACCCGCGGTCAGATCGACATCGTCGTGGACGGGAAGAAGGTCGCCGAATGCGGACCGGGCACGCTGATCGGCGAGATCGGCATGTCGACCGGCGAGCCGGCGACGGCGACGGCGATGTGCGCCACGCCGGTGCGCTATCTGAGCTTCGAGGCGAAGCGACTCTATCGGCTGCTCGACAGTCACGTCGACCTGCAAGACGCGGTTGAACTCGCCATCGAGCGCAGCCTGAGCGACAAGCTGCGGCAATCGAACATGGCGGCGGCGCATCCAAGCGAGCGTTCCGCAGGCTGACCTGTCAGCAGTCGCGGAAGGTCGCTGCCAATCTCACGTCCGTTGAACCAAAATTAACCATGCCGCGTTGCAATGATGCGGTGGGTGGGCAAACCTTGGTCGACACATTTCGGTGTCGGGACTGGGAGCTTTGCGATGGTGCTCGCGACGTACAAACAGCAATTGCGCGGATTTGGTCTGACGACGGCAAACATTCTCTACAGGATGCCTGACCACCCCGGTGTCCTGCAGACATTCGTCTGGCAGGAGTACGACCTCGCCCCGATGTTTCCCGAGCTCCACCGCTTCCTCGAATTCTGGGAACGGGAGCTCGACGGTCCGCTGCACTCGGTGACCGTCGCGCACCAGCGACTGGTGAGCGAGCGCGAGTTGCGCGCCATCTCGGCCGAATTCCGCCTGCACTAGTTGAGCCGGCGCGGCCCGGCCGGAGGGAGACGGGACGAGGGATGCGCCAGGTCATCATCGAGTTCGAGGGTGTGACGATCACCCTCGACCTTCTCGGCACGCCGACGGCGGGCGCGGTGTGGGCGGCGCTGCCGTTCGACGGCGAGGTGCTCACCTGGGGCGAGGAGGTCTACTTCGGCGTGCCGGTGTCGGTGGCGCGCGAGGACCATGCCCGCGCGGTGGTGACGCCGGGCGAGATCGCCTACTGGCCGGACGGCGAGGCGATCGCCATCGGCTTCGGCAGGACACCGCTCAGCCGTGGGAACGAAACGCGGCTGGCGAGCCCATGCAACATCTGGGCAACGACGGCGGACGATGTGCGCCGTCTGGAGCGGGTCGGCGCCGGCAGCCGCGTCAGCCTGCGCCGGGTCGACTGACGCCTCAGCCGCGGCCGACGTACGGCATCGTCGTCGCCATCACCGTCATGAACAGCACGTTCGTCGCCAGCGGCAAGCCGGCCATGTAAACGATCGCCTGGCCGACGTGGTCGAGGTCCATGAGCGGTTCGGGTGCGATGGAGCCGTCGGCCTGGCGTGCGCCCTTGCCGAGGGGCGCGGCCATCTCCGAGGCGGCGTTGCCGATGTCGATCTGGCCGCAGGCGATGTCGAAGGGCCGCCCGTCGAGGGCGGTCGATTTGGTGAGGCCGGTGACGGCGTGCTTGGTCGCGGTGTAGGGGGCGGAATTCGGCCGCGGTGTGTGGGCCGAGATCGAGCCGTTGTTGATGATGCGTCCGCCGCGTGGTGTCTGCGCCTTCATCAGGCGAAAGGCCTCCTGGGTGCACAGGAAGGGACCGGTGAGGTTGGCGGCGACAACCGCCTGCCACTGATCGAAGGGGATGTCTTCCAGGTCGACGCCGATCGCCGAGACGCCGGCGTTGTTGAACAGAAGGTCGAGGCGACCGAAGGTCTCTTTGACCCTGGCGAAGAGGGCAGCCACCGATTTCGGGTCGCCAACGTCGGTCGGGACGGCGAGGGCGGGCATGCCGAGCGCCTCGATCTCGCGCTGCGCGGCGGCGAGCGGTTCGGCCCGGCGGCCGGCGAGCGCGACCGACCAGCCGGCGCGGGCGAGCGCCAGCGCGGCGGTCTTGCCGATGCCGGATCCGCCACCGGTAACCAGGGCAATCTTCGCGTCCTTCGACACCCGCCTTCTCCCAGGACCATTTTCGGGGTTTGCGCGCGGAAGCTACCGTGGCACCGTGCGTGTGTCCAACGGGGGCTTTCCGATGAGCGACCACGCTCTCTCCGTGCACGAAGACGACGACGGGCCGTCGCTTCGCCACCGCTGGTTCGACCCGCGCACGATGGAGCCGCCGCTGCGCGCGCTCACGCTGGTCGTTCTCGCCCAGATGGCCGTGGCGGCGGTGATGATGGTGCTGCGCGAGACCGATCTTTGCGCCCTCTTCGCCAGCGCCGAGACCTGCACCGTCCACTTCTTCGACATGCGCATCCAGCTGCCGAACTACCTGCTGGCGTATGCGTCGCTGATGGTGTCGCTGACGCTCTGCCTGCTCGGGCTGGCGGCGGCGGACCTCAGGGGCGCCATCGTCTTTTTCGGCGCGCTGCTGGCGATCTACGTCATCGGCATCTTCGGCTTCTTCAACGATCCGTTCGACAAGCTCTCGGTGGTGCTGTTGGTCTTCATGTGGATGGCGATCATCGTCGGGCTGCCGAAGGCACACGAGCAGGCCTACAGCCCGGAGCGCCGCCATCCGTGGATCGTCTGGGGGCTGATCGCGCTGGGCGTCGTTCCGATCGCCCTCATGATCGCGGCGCTGCCAACCACCTTCGCGCTGCTGATCATCTTGCTGCGCATCCCGCTCGCCTACATCTTCGTGCTCGCCGGCACCGACTGGGCCGAGATCGGCGACGCGTTCCTGCGCTGGCGGATCGAGAAGCTGGAGCCGCGCCGCCGTCAGCGCGTTCTCTACATCGGCGCGGTAGCCGCTGCGCTGGCGGTGACGCTCGGAGCGGCAATCGTCACCGGCTATCCCGTGGTCTACCGGATCCCGGCGGCGGTGATCGCGCTCTTGGTGTTGAGCTGGGTGCTGCGGCGGGCGGGGTTCCAGGGCGATTGGCGTATCGAATTCCCGTGGGCGGCGCTGGCGCTGTTGGTGATCGGATTCAACCTGCTGAACGAAGTGTTTCTGGTGAACTTCGTGGCGCCGTACAGCCCGGTGGGGCCGCTACCGCTGTGGCCGTCGGCTGGCGTTGCCGCCCTTGGTCTCGGCCTTGCAGCCGCCGCGGCGCTGATCAGGGCGGGGCGCGAGAGCGCGGGCGCGTGGCTGGCGCCGACACTCCTCTACGGCGTGATTCTCGGGCTGACCTTCGCCATCCAGACGCTGCCGATAAGATTGGATGGCGCGGACATGGCTCCGCCTTACACCAGTCTTTTCTTCGTGTTCGGGGCGGGGAGCCTGGGCGGGCTCGCCTGGCTCTACCCGCGACGGGACGAACCGGCGGTCGGCGACCTCATACGTTCGATCTTCCTGTTCAACGCCGGGCTGATCATGCTCTATCTGCTGGTGAACGTGGTCTACGCGCTCATCCACCATGCCGGCGAGAGCGGTCCGCTGGTGGCGGCGGCGGTGGTGGTCGTCGCCCTCCTGTGGGACCTCTTCACCTCCGGCCACAGCATCACCAACATCGACGGGCGCTGGTTCCCGCGACGAAGCCGGGTGCTCCTGTTTTTCGGGTTCATGATGCTGGCGGTGGCGGTCGTGCTGTTCTGGGGGTCGCTCGTGGACGTGCCGGAAGAGCACGCGGAAGTCGTCGGGGCCTACGTCGACATGGAGACCCTGGTTCAGAACGGCATCGCCGAACTCGGGCCGTCGCTTCTGTTCACGCTCTTCGTGCTGCGGTTCGGGCGTTGGCGGGCGGGGCGGGGCGAAACGGTGGCGGCCCCGGTCGTCGCTCAAGCAGGGCAGGCGGGTTAGTCGTCACCCTTGCCGAATTCCGGCCGCCAGAAGAGCATCGTAAGCCCGACGATCGTCATGGCGGCGCCGCCGCCTGGGACGGCCCCGGCGAGGAAGCCGGAGAGAGAGTCGTTGTAGTAGATGCCGAGGGCGGCGATGATCGGCCCAAGGATCACGAAACCGATGAAGGTCGCCCTTTGGCCCAGTGTCAGTGGTGGCGGCTTTGCCATGCTGGCCTCCCGGTTACAGTTACCGATGGTACGGCGGCGGCGGAATGGCGCGATGGGCGGCGCGCAGCGCCGCGGACCAGCGTTCGCGCAGGTCATGGAAGTAGGGCTCTGCCGCCTCGATACGATACGACAGGTCGACCTTGACGGCGTCGCGGCGAATGACGAGCAGGTCGATCGGCAGGCCGACGCCGAGGTTGGAGCGGATGGTGGAGTCCATCGAGATCAGCCCGAGCTTGAGAGCGTCGTCGAGCGTGGTGGTGTCGGTGACGGAGCGGTCGAGGATCGGTTTGCCGTACTTGTGTTCGCCGATCTGCAGATAGGGAGTGTCGGACGTCGCCTCGATGAAATT
This sequence comes from uncultured Alphaproteobacteria bacterium, assembly GCA_963826055.1. Taxonomy (GTDB): domain Bacteria; phylum Pseudomonadota; class Alphaproteobacteria; order Rhizobiales; family Kaistiaceae; genus JBBDMC01. The sequence goes on from CAWGVO010000017.1 coordinate 131,259, forward strand.
GCCGGCGGCATAGACCAGGAACAGACGCAAGCGGCCGCCGGCAACCTGACCGCCGAGGAGCATCGACACGTCGAAGCCGCCGGCCTGCGGCTGGCTGAGCGCTGGACCGTCCATGCTGTGGACTTCGCGTATGGCGCGGCCGACGAACTGGGCGGCCTTGAACATGCTCGGCATGTCCATCAGTGTCTCGGTGACGCCGGTGTCGCGGTTCTCGAACCCTTCGCTGACCAGCGACAACACCGCCTGGCCGACGGCGAGGTTGCCGGCGGTTGCCAGTCCGATGACCAGCTTCCCCGGATTCTCGAACAGGTGGAGCTTGCGATAGACGGCGATGTTGTCGATGCCCGCGTTGGTGCGCGTGTCGGCGATCATCACCAGCCCGTCGCGGACAAGGACGCCTACGCAATAAGTCATGGAAGGACCCGTTTCCCGGCCCCGCGGCCGTTTCCGCCGGATTTTGGAGCTTTTTGGGCGAGTCGCAATGGAAAACGCGTCGCATCCGGCCTGTCGATCGGCCTGGAACAGAGCGGCGGGTTGGCGCATTTGGTATCAGCGCATTGGTAAGAGACAACCGCAGGTAAGGATTGGAGGTCGGCATGATGAGCTTCAGGCGCGCACGGGTCTCGAACGTCAGGCTGGCGGCGGTCGGCATGGCGCTTGGTCTGGTTCTGGTGCCGTCGGCGGCAGGGGCCATCTCGCGGTACGACCCGACCACCATGAGTTGCGCCTCGATTCAGGCGGCCGTCGCGTCGCAAGGCGCGGTTGTCCTGAAGTGGCGACCGCCCGACAACATCCTGCGGTTCGACCGGTACGTCGCCGGCGACCAGTACTGCGACGCCGACCAGCGGGCCTCCGCGACGTCTGTGCCGGCGGCGGACCAGGCCGAATGTCCGGTCTACGCCTGCCGCCGCTACGAGCCGTGGGACCTCTTTCTCTTCGGTCCCGACGGTCCCGCATCCCCTCGACGGCCGTTGTTGCCTCATCGCTGACCGGGGTCGGCGATGCCCTGCCGTTGCCACTGAGAGGCGGTCGGCTGGGAGCGGCGGGCCGGGCCGACGTGCGCGACCGTGACCCTGACGGCAAGGCCCTCGCCGGCGCCGCCGTAGTGGGCGCCGCGGACCGGGGCAGCTTCAAGATAGTCGAGGCCGGCGGCAAGGCGCACATAGGCGTCGGTCGGGCATATACCGTTGGCGGGGTCGAAGCCGACCCAGCCGAGGTCGTCGACGAGAATCTCCGCCCAGGCGTGGCCGGCGGCCTGCTCGTTCATGTCGTCGGCCCTCAGCATGTAGCCGCCGACGTAGCGGGCGGGGATGCCGAGATGGCGAACGGCGGCGATGAAGACGTGGGCGAAGTCCTGGCAAACGCCGTGGCCGAGGGCGAAGGCTTCGATGGCGCTGGTGCCGGTGTCGGTCGCATTGACGTTGAAGCGCATGCGCGTGCGGATACCGTCCATGACCGCGTGCATGAGCGCGATGCGGTCAGGGCCCGCTTCCGTGGCGATGGTGTCGGCGAAGCCGCGGATAGCGGCGTCGGCGGTGGTGAGGGCGGTGTCGCGCAAGAACACGACCGGCGGGAAGCGCTCGATCTGGCCGGTGACGACGCCGTGAGTATCGACGGTCTCGACCTCGCCGTGGGCGACGATGGCCAGTTCGGCAAGCGGCCCCTCGACGGTGAAATTGTGGACGACGTTGCCGAACGGATCGGTCGCCTGGTCGAGGCGGCAGTCGTGGTCGACGTCTATCCGCCAGTTGACGATGAAGAGGCCGTCGTAGCCGCGCGGCGTCAGCCGTAGAGTCTGGATCGCGCGCCGGGCCGGTGTCTCGTACGTGTAGACGGTCTCGTGGCGGATGGCGAGGCGCATGGGCGGGCCTTCAGGTCAGGTACTGCTCGGTGATCGCAGCGCCGAGACGATTGTTGTCGGCGATGAACTCGGTGAGAAACTCGTGGAGGCCCTTCTTCTGGAAGATGTCCGAAATGTCGGAGTTCTTGAGGCGAGTGTGGATCGAGCGGGCGACCCGCTGGGCGGGCCCCTGGCGACCATAGGCCTGCGACAGCTGATCGAGAAAGATCGTGAGGTTTTCGTAGCAGCTCGCCAGCGAGCGCGGCATCTGGCTGTTGAGGACCAGCAGGTCGGCGATCAGCCATGGCTTGAGGCTCTCGTGATAGACCCAGTGGTAGGCCGCCACCGAGGAGACCGAACGCAGGATCGACGACCATTGGAAATAGTCGAGGCCACCGCCGACCGGGGCGCCTTCGGGCAACAGCAGGTGGTACTTCACGTCGAGGATGCGGGCGGTGGAATCGGCGCGCTCCAGATAGACGCCGAGGCGCAGAAACGAATAGGCGTCGTTTCTCAGCATCGTGCGATAGGCGGAACCGTCGAAGCGCAGGCACGATTCCTTCACGTGGTTCAGGAACTCGGTGAGCGTGTCGCGGTCCATCTGCCGGCGGTTGAAGCGCCTGAGGTCCAGCCAGCCGGCGTTGATGGCTTCCCACATGTCGGTGGTGAGCGCCGTGCGTTCGGCGCGGCCGTTGTGGCGGGCGGTCTGCAGGCAACGGGTGATGCTCGACGGGTTGTCGGTATCGAAACCAAGGAAATCGACGACCGTTTCGCGGTCGGCGTTGGCGTGGTGCTCCTTGAAAAAAGACAGCGCGCCGGCAGCGGCAAGCGCCGATTCCCATTCGTTGGTCTCGCCGGCGTAGGAGATCGGCATGGCGGTCAGCCGGCGCGCCGCGTCGATGATGCGGGCGGTGTTGTCGGCACGCTCGACGTAGCGGGCAAGCCAGAACAGGCTGTCGGCCGTGCGGCTCAGCATGTCATGCGTCCAGCACCCAGGTGTCCTTGGTGCCGCCGCCCTGGCTGGAGTTGACCACCAGCGAGCCCTCGGTGAGCGCCACCCGGGTGAGACCGCCGGGGACGATGCGGACCTTGTCGGTGCCCGAGAGGACGAAGGGCCTGAGGTCGACGTGGCGGGGGGCGATGCCGGCATCGACGAAGGTCGGCGAGGTCGACAGCGCCAGCGTCGGCTGGGCGATGAAGTTGTCCGGGTTCGCCCTGATCTTGTCGGCGAAGTGCACGCGGGTCGCCTTGTCGGCGGCCGGCCCGACCAGCATGCCGTAGCCGCCTGAACCGGCGACCTCCTTGACCACCAGCTCCGCGAGGTGGTCGAGCACGTAGCGGCAGGCGTCGGGCTCGCGGCAGCGCCACGTCGGCACGTTGTTGAGGATCGGTTCCTCACCGAGATAGAAGCGGACGATCTCGGGCATGTACGAGTAGACCGCCTTGTCGTCGGCGACGCCGGTGCCGATGGCGTTGGCGAGCGTGATGTTGCCGGCGCGGTAAACGTTCATCAGGCCAGGAACGCCGAGGGACGAGTCGGGCCGGAAGGCGAGGGGATCGAGGAAATCATCGTCGAGGCGACGGTAGAGCACGTCGACCCGCTTTGGTCCCTCGGTGGTGCGCATCAGCACCACGTCGTCACGGACCAGAAGGTCACGACCCTCGACCAGCTCGACGCCGAGCTTGTCGGCCAGGAAGGAGTGCTCGTAGTAGGCGCTGTTGAACGGGCCGGGCGTCAGCAGCGCTACCGTCGGCTCGGCCGGCGCCGAGCGCGGTGCCAGCGACAGCAGTGTCGCCAGCAGTTCCTCCGGGTAGTTCTCGATCGGGGCGATGCGGTTGATGGCGAAGAGATCGGGGAAGAGCCGCATCATCACTTCCCGGTTCTCCAGCATGTAGGAGACGCCGGAGGGAACGCGGGCGTTGTCCTCCAGCACGTAGAAGTCCTTGTCGTCGACGCGCACGACGTCGATGCCGGCGATGTGGACGTAGAGGTCGTGGGGGACCCTGAAGCCGGCCATCTCCGGCCGGAAGGTGGGGTTGCGGTAGATGAGGTCGGCGGGGATCTTGCCGGCGGCGAGGATCTCGGCGTTGCCGTAGATGTCGGCGAGGAATCGGTTGAGAGCGGTGGCGCGCTGTTCGAGCCCCTGCGCCAGCCGCTGCCATTCGGCGCGGGTGAGGACGCGCGGGAATGATGTCGAACGGGATGATGCGCTCCTCCGCCTCGACGTCGCCACGCACCGCGAACGTGATGCCGATGCGGCGGAAGAGGAGTTCCGCCTCCGCGCGGCGGCGGGCGAGCAGGTCCGGCGGGGTGGATTCCAGCCAGCGCTGGAGAAATTCATAGCCCGGCCGGCAGACGCGGTCGCTGGCGAACATCTCGTTGAAGGCCGCGGTCATGGCTGCTTCCGTCCCACAAGTCTGTCCCGGCCAATCCCTGACCGTGGAAACCAGAGCTTAGAACGACTTGCAAGAAGGACGCCAATCCGGCGACACGGGCAGGTGGGGTAAGGCGCCGCCCTCAGGCCGCCACGCCCTGGCTCTCGACCTGGGGTTCGAGGGCCGCGGGCTCGCTCTGGTTGGCCCAGTTGATGATCTCCAGGCGGCCGTCGTCGTGCTCGACGATCGCCGTGCAACTCTCCACCCAGTCACCGCAGTTCACGTACGACAACCCGAAGTCGTCGTGGATGGTGGCGCTGTGGATATGGCCGCAAACGACGCCGTCCACGGCGTGCTCGCTCGCCGCCTTGACCAGGGCCTGCTCGTAGTGGCCGATGAAATTGACCGCCGCCTTGACTCGCATCTTGGCCCAGTTGGAGAACGACCAGTAGGGCATGCCGAGGCGCTGGCCGAGCCGGTTGACGAAGGTGTTGACGGCGAGGGCGGTGGCGTAGGCGCTGTCGCCGAAGAAGGCGAGCCAGCGGGCCTGTGCCTGGACGACGTCGAAGCAGTCGCCGTGGACGACGAGGTAGCGCTTGCCGTCGGCGGCCTCGTGCACCACGGTGTCGGTGATGTCGAAGCCGTCGATGCTGCCGCCGCAATAGGCGCGAACGAATTCGTCGTGGTTGCCCGGCAGGTAGACCACGCGGGTGCCGGTCTTCGCCTTTTCCTTCAGGTGGTAAAGCACCTTGGAATGGTCGTCGGGCCAGTGCCAGCGTACCCGCAGACGCCATTCGTCGATGATGTCACCGACGAGGTAGATGGTGTCGGCGTCGTGCTTGGCTAGAAAATCGAGGAGGTGGGCGACCTGGCAACCGCGGGTGCCGAGATGAAGATCGGACAGGAACAGGGTGCGGTACTGCCGCGGCGGAGGCATGGCTCTCATCGGGTTGGAGTCCTCACTCATCGTATGGCCGACGAAAGCAGCCTTGAGAAGGGGTGAACCGGCGCGCCCTTGTGGCCGCGCCATCTGAGTAGGCCGCGGATCGAGCGCATGGAGTGGGCGGCGCGGCGGGGGTGGGCGATGGCTGGCCGCTGAACGTGGCGAGGGGCGGTGCTGCCGAAGGGGGCGAGGACAGGGAGGGCAACTGCCGCGAGATTCATTGGGGCGATGATCATTTGCGGCGGACGGTGCCAACGATCTGTGTCGGATGAATCAACTGCGTATGACATGCATATAACAGGCCGGGCGGCAAGGCGCGCTGGCCGGCAGGCGCGACGAAATGCCCGGTTTTCAGCGTCCGGCGCATGCGGGCGGTCGGCTCGCGGCGCCGCCGGGTCCCGCGGAATCTGGCGTGAATTCGCATGGAGCGCCGTTGGCTGGTCGCGAATCACCCATGGTCTAGATGAGCTTGAGGCCCTTGAAAGAGGCATGGCCGTCCTTGCCGACGATGATGTGGTCGTGGACGAGAATGCCCAGCGGCTGGGCGATATCGATCAACGACTTTGTCATTTGGATGTCGGCCCGCGACGGGGTGGGGTCGCCGGAGGGATGGTTGTGGACAAGGATGATGGCGGTCGCGGACAGCTCCAGGGCGCGCTTGACCACCTCGCGGGGGTAAACCGGCGTGTGGTCGACGGTCCCGCGCTGCTGCACCTCGTCGGCGATGAGGGCGTTCTTCTTGTCGAGGAAAAGGATGCGGAACTGCTCGATCGGTTCGTAGGCCATGGCGGCGCGGCAGTAGTCGATCACGGCCGACCATGAGTTGAGCAGCGGGCGGGTGCGCACGGGGTCGCGGGCAAAGCGCTGCGCGGCGGCCTGGATGACCTTGAGGTGATGGGCGACGGCCTCGCCGACTCCGTCGACCTCGGTGAGCCGGGCTTCGGGGGCGGCAAGCACCTCGGAGAAACTGCCGAAGCGGGTGAGCAGCGCCTTCGCGACCGGCTTCACGTCGCGGCGGGGCAGGGCCTGGAACAGGATCAGCTCGAGCAGTTCGTAGTCGGCGACCGCCTCGGGACCGGCGTCGTGGAAGCGGGCTTTCAGGCGTTCGCGGTGGCCGTGGAAATGGGGAAGTCCCCCGGCCTTGTCGCGAAATCCGCTCATACTCAGGCCGGCGGCGCGGCGTCGTATTTGGGCGACAGGGTGAAGACCTCGTGCCCCGCCTCGGTGACGCCAACGGTGTGCTCGTACTGCGCCGACAGCGAGCGGTCTCGGGTCACCGCCGTCCACCCGTCCGACAGTATCTTCACGTGCGGCCGGCCGAGGTTGATCATCGGCTCGACGGTGAAGATCATGCCGGGCTTCAGCACGATGCCTTCTCCGGGGCTGCCGTAGTGCAGGATGTTGGGCACGTCGTGGAACAGGCGGCCGACACCATGACCGCAGAAGTCGCGCACGACGCTGCACCGCTCGCCCTCGGCGTACTCCTGGATGGCGTGGCCGATGTCGCCGGTGGTGGCGCCGGGGCGCACGGCGGCGATGCCGCGCATCATCGCCTCGTGGGTAACCTCGCACAGCCGCTCGGCGGCGCGCTTGACGCTGCCGACCTTGTACATGCGGCTTGAATCGCCGTGCCAGCCGTCGACGATCAGCGTCACGTCGACGTTGACGATGTCGCCGTCGCGGAGCGGCTTGTCGCCGGGGATGCCGTGGCAGACGACGTGGTTGATCGAGACGCAGGTGGACTTCATGTAGCCCTTGTAGCCAAGCGTCGCCGGAATCGCGCCGTGGGCGAGGGCGAAATCGTAGACGAAACGGTCGATCACCTCGGTGGGACGGCCGGGTGTCACGATGTCGCCCAGCGCGTCGAGGCATTCGGCGACGAGACGGCCGGCGCGCCGCATGGCGGCGAAGTCGGCCGGTCCGTGCAGCTTGACCTGGCCGTCGTTCTTGAGAGGCGCCAGGGCGGCGTCGATGTAGTTGACCATGACCGCGAGGATATGGCGACTTTCCACGGGCCGCGCAAGCGCCGCAACGCCTCACCCGAGGACAGGAATCGGACGGCCGACCGCGATCTCCACCGGCGTGATCCGGCAATCGTAGGCGAGCATTTCGACGCCGGCGTTCCGCGCCCGGTCGAAGGCGGTGCCGTAGGCCGGATCGACGTCGCGGGCGAGGGTGAACCGTTCCGCATCGGTGCGCTGGATCAGGTAGAGCATCACCGCCCGGTGGCCGGCCGCGACCATGTCGGCAAGCTCGGCGAGGTGCTTGGTGCCGCGCGCCGTGACCGAATCGGGGAACTCGGCGAGGCCCGGCTGCCGCGACAGGTGGACGTTCTTGACCTCGACGTAGGTGTCGCTTCGCCCCGGCCCGGCGAGCAGGATATCAACGCGCGAGTTCTTGCCGTAACGGACCTCGCGCCGGAGGACCTCGTAGCCGGCAAGCTCCGTGATCGCGCCGGAGGCGAGTGCATCGGCGACGAGCCGGTTCGGGTGGGCGGTGTTGATGCCGACCAGCGCGCCGTCGGCCTCGACCAGTTCCCACGACCACGGCAGCTTGCGGGTCGGGCTCGCCGAACGCGACAACCAGATGCGCATGCCCGGTTCGGCGAGGCCGGTCATGGCGCCGGGGTTGGCGCAATGGGCGGTCACCGTCTCGCCGCCGGCAAGCTCGACATCGGCGAGAAAGCGCTTGTAGCGGCGGACGAGGCGCCCTTCGACAAGGGGAGCGGTGAAGCGCATGGCGCCCGTGCGCTTACACCGCGGTCCGGCGGGACGCCAGCTTGGCGGGCCTCAGGCTACAGCGCCGGGCTGTGGGTGCGGGTCGATTGAGGCAGATAGGAATCGAAGCTCGCGGCGACGGCCCGCACGAGGCTCAGCGCCTCCGGTTGCATCTCGATGAGGCTGCCATCGCGTCGCACAATGCCGTCGGCGGCGAGACGGTCGAGCGCGGGAAACGCATCGGCCACCCGCTCCACCGGCTGGCGATGGCGACGACAGACGGCGCCGACGTCGACGCGGAAGTCGCACATCAGTCGCTCGATCAGGTCGCCACGCAGGCGGTCTTCCGTGGTCAGCGCGAAGCCTTTGCAGGTGGCGAGGCGGCCGGAACGGATCGCGGCCGCGTAGGCCCTGACGGTCGGTTCATTCTGGACGTAGCCCTGCGGCAGGCGGCCGATGGCGGAGGCGCCGAGGCCGATGAGGGTCGCCGCGTCATCGGTGGTGTAGCCCTGGAAATTGCGGTGGAGTTCGCCGCTGCGCTGGGCGATCGCCATGGGGTCGGTCGGCAGCGCGTAGTGGTCGAGGCCGATGCGCTGGTAGCCGCCCGCCTTCAGCCGCGTGGCAATGGCCTCGGCCTGGTCGGCCCTTTCCGCGCCGTCGGGCAACGTGGCGGCGTCGATCTTGCGCTGGTGTTTCTTGAAGCCCGGCACGTGGGCGTAGCCAAAGACAGCGAATCGGTCAGGGCGGAGGTCAAGGCACGCCTCGGCTGTCGCCAGGCACGAGGCGACCGTCTGATACGGCAGCCCGTAGATGAGGTCGATGTTGATGCCGTCGATGCCTGCCTGCCGCAGGCGATCCATTGCATCGGCGGTTTCGGCCAGGCTCTGGACGCGGCCGATCGCCTTCTGGACGACCGGGTCGAGGCTCTGGACGCCAAGGCTCGCCCGACTGACCCCGGCCCTGCCGAGGGCGGCTGCCATCGCCGGGGTCAGGGTGCGCGGATCGATCTCGATCGCGATCTCGGTGTCGTCGTCAAATGTGAAGCCAGCCGTGAGGCCGCTCACCAGTTCCGCGAACGTGCCGGTCGGCAGGATCGTCGGTGTCCCGCCGCCGAAGTGGAGGTGGGTGACGCGCAGTCGCCGGCCGGCTGCTGCCGTCACCAGCGCGATCTCGGCGCGGAGGGTCTCGGCGTAGGCGAGCAGCGGCTCGTCGCGCAGCGTGACCGCGGTGTTGCAGCCGCAGTACCAGCACATCCGCCGGCAAAAGGGGATGTGGACGTAGAGGGATACCCGCGCGTCGGCGGAGAGCGTTGCAAGCCAGTCCGAGTAGGTTGCCGCCGATACGGCCGGGCCGAAATGGGGCGCCGTCGGGTAGCTGGTGTAGCGGGGAAGCCGTTCCCCGGCGTATCGGGCAATAAGGTCCGGGCGCATGGTTTCTCCGCGGGTCGACATGTCCAATGAATGGCGGGCCGGCGGATGCGTCCTTGCGCTAGCGCAAAATTCGGCATGACGGCGTCCCTGCTTCGACGCTTGCGCCGGGAGGCGATCGCCGCTCCAATGCGGCACGTTTCGAGGCGCGCGGCAGGTTGTCGGAGGAATAGGTGGACGAAGAGACTGCAGCCGAGGGAAATGACGCGGTGACCGCGGCGATCCTGGTGATCGGCGACGAAATCCTGTCCGGCAGGACAAAAGACAAGAACATAGGCTACATCGCCGAGTACCTGACCGACATCGGCATCGACCTCAGGGAGGTGCGGGTGGTGCCGGACGTGGAGGAGGAGATCGCGGCGGCGGTCAATGCGCTGCGCGCCCGCTACACCCACGTATTCACAACCGGCGGCATCGGCCCGACCCACGACGATATCACCGCCAAGTCGGTGGCGAAGGCGTTCGGCGTGCCGGTCGAGGTCAATGAGGGGGCGGTGGCGCTGCTGATGCAGCGGATCCCGCAGATGAACGAGGCGCGGCTCAGGATGGCGCGGATGCCGGTCGGTGCCGAACTGATCGAGAATTCCGTGTCGAAAGCGCCGGGCTTTACGATCGGCAACGTTCACGTGATGGCCGGGGTGCCGGCGATCATGCAGGCGATGCTCGATGCGCTGGCGCCGCGCCTGAAGACGGGGCAGCGGGTGCTGTCGCGCTCGGTCGCGGCGGGTCTCAAAGAGGGCGACATCGGCACGCCGCTTGGCGCGGTCCAGGCCGACTTTCCGGACGTCAAGATCGGCAGCTACCCGACGTTCGACGAAAAGGCCGGGTTCACAACGACACTCGTGCTGAGGTCGCGCGATCCCGGGCGGCTGGAGGCGGCGGCGGAAGCGGTTGCCGCGATGCTCGCGGATGTGCGGGCGAAACTGGACCAATAAGGCGCGGCTTCATTTTGCGGCGGTGCGAACCACGGCTAGAATTGCATCGGCTGGTGCGCCGAAGAAAAGCGGGAGCTTACGTCAATGGAGGGGGCAATGTCGGAACCGCGCGCGGACAAGGCGTTTCCGGTTTCCTGGGATCAGTTTCACCGCGACGCGCGGGCGCTGGCGTGGCGGCTGTCGGGGCAGGGGAGCTGGGAGGCGATGGTGTGCGTCACCCGTGGCGGTCTTGTGCCGGCCGCCATCATCGCGCGCGAACTCGGCATCCGGCTGATCGAGACGGTGTGCGTTGCCTCCTACCACGACTACAAGGCGCAGGGGGGCCTCGAGGTGCTGAAGCCGATCGGCCAGAACATCGTCGACCTCGCCGGTGGCAGTGGGGTTGCCGTGCTGGTCATCGATGATCTGGTGGACACCGGCAAGACCGCGAAGCTGGTGCGCCAGATGGTGCCGAAGTGCCACTACGCGACCATGTACGCCAAGCCCGCCGGCCGGCCGCTGGTCGATACCTTCATCACCGAGGTCAGCCAGGACACCTGGATCTATTTCCCGTGGGACATGGGCTACTCGTTCCAGCCGCCGATCGCCCAGGGAACGGCGGGCTGAGGGACGCGCCGCTGTTTGGTGCGGCGGCACACGAGGGAACGCGAACATGGCGCACCCACCGCTGGAGGAATTCGCTCCCGGCCTGTGGGTCGCCGAGGGACCTGTCGTTTCGTTCTACGGCTTTCCCTATCCGACGCGCATGGCGCTGATCCGCCTGAGCGATGGTGGGCTGTTCGTGTGGTCTCCGATCGACGCTCACGGCGGACCTGAAGGCCGCCGTGGATGAGCTTGGTCCGGTCCGGTTCCTGGTCGCGCCGAACAAGCTGCACCATCTCTTCCTCGATGCGTGGAAGGAAGCCTATCCGGAGGCGCTGCTCTACGCTCCACCCGGCCTGCGCCGAAAACGGAAGGACCTCGCCTTTGACGCCGATCTTGCCGACGCGCCCGACCCGGCGTGGGCGGCCGACGTCGACCAGGTGATCATGCACGGCAGTCCATTTCTCACCGAGGTGGTTTTCTTTCACCGCGCCAGCGGCACGGCGATCTTCACCGACCTCATCCAGAACTTCGCGCGGGACTGGTTCCCCGGCTGGCGCGGCCTGGTGGCGCGGCTCGACGGGATCGTCGCGCCGCACCCCGGCGCGCCACGCGAGTGGCGGGCCAGTTTCCTCATTCACCGCCGGCAGGCGCAGGTCGCGCTCCGGCGCGTCCTTGCCTGGCCGATCGAGCGCGTGCTGATCGCGCACGGCGATCCGATCAGGAGTGGCGGCGCCGCGGTCGTGCGCGAGGCGTTCAAATGGCTGGTGCCGCGCTGACGGTCCGCTGCCTCAGACGAAACGCTCGCGCGCCAGCGCCGCCCCGGCTCCAAGTGCCGCCACCTTGGCATACGCAAGGTCCCACGCCATCGGCGCCATGCCGCAATTGGTGCACGGCTGGATGCGTTCGGGCGGCACGAAGGCGCTTGCCGCCTCGATGACGGCGGAAGACGTCCTCGGCCGACTCCACCGTGTCGGTGCCGACGTCGATGCAGCCGAGGAGCACGTCCTTGCCCTTGAGCAGGGAGAGCAGTTCCAGGGGCACGTGCGAATTCCGCGCCTCGATCGACACCTGGTCGATGCGGCTTTCCGCCAGGGCCGGGAAGATGGCCTCGTACTGGGTCCACTTGCCGCCGAGCGAGGCCTTCCATTCGAGGTTGGCCTTGATGCCGTAGCCGTAACAGATGTGCACCGCAGTCGTGCAGGCGAGGCCGTCGATGGCGCGATGCAGCGCGTCGATGCCCCATCGCTGGACGTCGTCCATGTAGACGTTGAACGCCGGTTCGTCGAACTGGATGACGTCGACGCCGTCTGCTTCCAGCGCACGGGCCTCCTGGTTGAGCAGGGCGGCGAAGGCCATCGCCATCTCGACGCGGTCGCCGTAATGGCGGTCGGCGATGGTGTCGACGATGGTCATCGGCCCCGGCATCGTGATCTTGAGCTTGCGGGTGGTATGAGCGCGTGCGGCCCGCGCCTCGGCGCCGTGGACGCGGCCCTTCAGCCTCAGCGCGCTCGTCACCGTCGGCACCATGGCGGTGTAGCGGTTGGCGCGGATGCCCATCTCCACCTGGTGGGCGAAATCGACGCCGTCGACGAATTCCAGAAAGCCATGGACGAAGTGGCGGCGCGACTGTTCGCCGTCGCTGACGATGTCGATGCCCGCGTCCTCTTGCATCTTCACCGCGAGAATGGTCGCGTCGCGCTTGGCGCGGGCAAGCTCGTCACCCTCGAGCTTCCACGGGGCCCATAGCCGGTCGGGTTCCGCGAGCCATGATGGCTTGGGCAGCGACCCGGCGACGGTGGTGGGGAAATCGGCCATGCCACGTTCTGCCACGCTGAAAGCGGGCTGTCGCCCGCCAAGCGTTTCGGTCGATGCGCCTCGGGAAGCGCCCGCCGCCGAAAACCGGCCGGCGGGCGTCCGCGCGATGGAGGCGCGCTAGAGGTCGATGACCTCGCCGTCGTCCTTGCGGACCCTGCGGATAGCTTCGGCGGCGGTCCTGAGCGCCTTGGCGACCTGGCGCTGGACGGTCTCGCCGGCATCCTCCAGCGCCTCGGCGATCGCCGCCTTCAACTCGCGGCGGGCCTCGTTGACCTCGTCGATGACGCCCGGGATGTCGCGGTCGCGACCTCTGCCGGTATTGCGGTTCTCCCACCAGTCGCGCATCTGGCCGAGTTTCTGGCCAAACCTGTCGATGCCGTCGAGTACCGAATCGGCCAACTCGCGGTTTTCGGCGAGATGTTCACGACCGGCCGGGGTGATCGTGTAGGTCTTCTTGTTGCCGTCGCTGTTGGCGGAGGCGTAGCCGACCTCCTCCAGGTACGTGAGGGTCGGGTAAACGACGCCCGGCGACGGGCTGTAGAAGCCGTGCGAGCGCTCCTCGACGGCCTTGATGATGTCGTAGCCGTGGCGGGGCCCGTCCTCGAGCAGGGCGAGAACGACGACCCTCAGGTCACCGTCCGCCAGCATCTTGCCGATGCCGAACATGCCGCCGCCCCGCCCGCCGCGTCCGCCGAAGCCGGCGCCAAACGGACCGAAACCGCCTTTGAACGCGCCCCGCCGGGCGGCGTCCCACTCCCGGCGTTCCTCGCGGCGGGCGTGACGTTGTTCGCGTGAGTGATAGTGCATCTGGTGTTCCTCGTCGTGTATCTTACGATACATCTCACGTAGCGAGTCCCGCGGCGGTCGTCAAGAGATATATCGTACGAAATAGTGCCAGGTGCACTTTTCAACGTTTTTCGGACGATGGATGTGCGAGCCTCGCCGGCGGTCTGGCCGCCACGGCTTGCGGAGGCGGGATCGCCGGCTTACCGGTTGTGACAGGGCGGACGTGGCGGAATTGGTAGACGCAAGGGACTTAAAATCCCTAGGGGGAAACCCCGTCCCGGTTCGAGTCCGGGCGTCCGCACCACCGTCGGCCGAACTGCCTGCCGGCGCGCCTCGACATGCTTCAAACACGGTCGGTAAAGCTTGAGCGTTCGGGTTAACCGAACTTCAAGTCTCATTTTATAAAACTGCAGTGTGGCGGGTGCTGCGACGGCGCCCGACCGCCAACAAAACGGGGGACGTTCGGTTTGACCGCCTTGACCAGCCCTGCAGCTCAAATGCCCCGATCCGATGCCGTGATCGGGCGCGTGCTGTCAGTGCGCGGCTCGCAGGCGACGGTTGGCCTGCCGGAAACGAACTGGAACGAGCCGGATGAGGATCGGGCCACGGTCGGCAAGTTCCTCAGCATTCGCTGCGCCGACAAGACCGTTGTCGGCGTGGTCACGGATGCCTCCATCCAGACTCTGTCGGTTGCGCGTGAGCGCGGCTTCATGGTTACCGCCCTGGTCGACCTGATGGGCGAGATCCGGCGGCGGCAGGACGGCACCGAGTATTTCTCGCGCGGCGTTACCGACTACCCGGCGATCGGCGATCCGGCGATGTCGACCACGAACGCCGAGCTGAAGATCATCTACGACATCTCCGGATCCGACACGATCCAGATCGGCACGCTTCAGCAGGATACGACGCTGTCCGCCTACATCAACGTCGACGAGATGCTGAGGAAGCATTTTGCCGTACTCGGTACCACCGGCGTCGGCAAGTCGAGCGGCGTGGCGGTGATCATCCGCGAAATCCTGGATAGCCGTCCCGATCTCAGAATCTTCCTGGTCGATCCGCACAACGAATACGGCACCTGTTTCGGCAGCCGTGCCCAGGTGCTGACCCCGGCCAACCTCAAGCTGCCGTTCTGGCTGTTCAGCTTCGAGGAGACGATCGACGTCGTTTTCCGCGGCCGCCCCGGCCTCGACGATGAGGTCGAGTTGCTGGCCGAGCTTATTCCGGTGGCAAAGAAGCTCTATTCAAATCGCGAGAGTGCGCTCTCGGCGAAGAAGAGCGACAACCGCGGCACCGGGTTCACCGTCGACACGCCGGTGCCGTATCGGATCGCCGACATCACTACCCTTATCGAGCAGCGCATCGGCAAGCTCGAATACCGTCAGACGCGTTCGACTTACGTCAAGCTTCTCGCCCGCATCGAGAGCGTCATCAACGATCCGCGCTACGCCTTCATGTACGAGAACGCCAACGTCGGCGGTGACGTCATGTCGAGCGTGCTCAGCCAGCTCTTCCGGCTGCCGATCAACGATTGCCCGATGACGATCATGCAGCTCGCCGGCTTCCCGGCGGAGGTCGTCGATTCGGTGGTCTCGGTGCTCGGGCGCATGGCCTTCGACTTCGGCCTGTGGAGCAACGGCACGCTGCCGCTGCTGTTCATCTGCGAGGAGGCGCATCGCTATGCCTCGGCCGACCGCAAAGTCGGCTTCGGGCCGACGCGTCGGGCGATTTCGCGCATCGCCAAGGAAGGCCGCAAGTACGGCGTCTTCCTGGGACTGGTGACGCAGCGTCCGGCCGAGCTCGATGCCACCATCATTTCCCAGTGCTCGACGCTGTTCGTCATGCGCATGTCGAACGAGCGCGACCAGGCGCTGATCCGCTCCGCCGTTTCCGACGCGGCCGCCAACCTCCTTGGCTTCGTGCCGTCTCTCGGCACGGGTGAGGTGTTCGCCTTCGGCGAGGCGGTGTCGGTGCCGACGCGGCTCTCCTTCAAGCGGTTGCCGCCAGACGCGCTGCCGAAGAGCGAGGCGGTGAGCGCGGCGGACACCGACTTCGGCCGCAACGTCGACCAGAATTTCATCGACGTGGTGGTCGACCGCTGGCGGAGCGCGACGCTCAGCGCCCGTGCTCGGCAGGAGGCGAACCAGGAATTCGCGCAGGCGGCTGCTGCCGTCAAAAACGGTTCGCCGCAGGCCAAACCGCAACAGCAGCAGGAACAGTCGCCGCCGCCGTCGCAGCATCGGCGGCTGGACCCCGATCGCTACCGCCTGCTGAAGAAGCCGGCGAAGCCCGGTCATTAGCGCGCACTTTCCTTGAAGCCTGAAACGCATCGAGCGAAACGATGCGGAGCCAGCTCTCCCCTTGCGGGAGGGCCGACAAATCGCGGGCGCGAAGCGGCGGCGATTTTCGGGGAGGGGTACGAGCGGATAAGCACGCCGGCGTTACGGCGATTCCGCCAGGATGTCCCGGTAGCGCTCGCGCAGCACGTTCTTCTGCACCTTGCCCATGGTGTTGCGCGGCAATTCGTCGACCATCACCACGCGCTTTGGCCGCTTGAAGCCGGCGAGACGGCCGTCGAGGGCGGCGAGGATCGCCGCCTCGCTCGTTGAATCGGATCCGGTGGGGACGACCACCGCGACGACGCCTTCGCCGAGGTCGGCGTGCGGCGTCCCGATCACGGCCGACTCGACGACGCCGGGCAGCGCGTCGATCTCGGCCTCGACCTCCTTCGGATAAACGTTGACGCCGCCGGAAATCACCATGTCCTTGGCGCGGCCGACGATGGCGACGTAGCCCTTAGCGTCGATGATGCCGATGTCGCCGGTGACGAAGAAGCCGTCGCGGCGGAACTCGGCGGCGGTCTTGTCCGGCAGCCGCCAATAGCCCTTGAAGACGTTCGTGCCCTTCACCTCGATCATCCCGGCCTCGCCTTGCGGCAGGACGGCGCCGGTGTCGGCGTCGGCGATGCGGAGTTGGACGCCCGGGAGGGGAAAGCCAACCGTCCCCGGAACCCGGTCTCCGTCGTAGGGGTTCGATGTGTTCATCGACGTCTCGGTCATGCCGTACCGCTCGAGAATGGCGTGCCCGGTGCGCGCGGCGAAGGCAACGTGGGTCTCGGCCAGCAGTGGCGCCGAGCCGGAGGTGAAAAGACGCATGCCGGCGGCCGCCTCCCGGGTGAGGCCGGGATGCTTGAGCAGGCGCGTGTAGTAGGTCGGCACGCCCATCAGCACGGTCGCACGCGGCATCGCCTGCAGGATCGCGTCGGCATCGAACTTCGGCAAGAACACCATCGCCGCGCCGGAGAGCATGACCGTGTTGGTGGCGACGAACAGGCCGTGGGTGTGGTTGAGCGGCAGGGCATGGATGAGCACGTCGTCGCGGGTGAAGCGCCAGGCGTCGACCAGCGCCAGTGCGTTCGAGACGAGGTTGGCGTGGGTCAGCATGGCGCCTTTCGAGCGGCCGGTGGTGCCGGACGTGTAGAGGAGGGCCGCGAGGTCGTCGTCTGCGCGCTCGACCGTGGTGAACGCGCTCGACGCGCCGGCAGCGATGTCCGCCAGGCTGCCCTTGCCATCGGTGTCGAGGGTCTCGACGGCGGCGCCGGCGGCAAATGCGGTAGCGGCGTCGCGTACTGCCGGCGCACACACGATCAGCGTCGGCCCGGCGTCGCCGGCGAAGTAGGCCAGCTCGTTCGGGGTGAAGGCGGTGTCGAGGGGCAGGTAGACGGCGCCGGCGCGCAGGCACGCCAGGTAGAGCGCCAGCGCCTCCGGTGTCTTGGCGACCTGCGCCACCACGCGGTCGCCGGCACCGACGCCGCGGGCGACGAGCGCGTTGGCGAGGCGGCCGGACAGCGCGAAGGCGTCGCGCATAGGACAGGCGGCGGCCGTCCATCGTTTCGAGGAACGGAGCGGCCGGATCCGCTGCCGCTTCGACGCGGGTGAATAGATTTGCGTTCATGCCGTGTGTGGTCAGCGAGGTTCGGCGACTGTCTTTTGATAGACGCCGCCGAAGAAAGTTTCGGTCCGCCAGCGGAACGAGCCCGCGTCGGCGGCGAATGCCGCGACGGGGTTGTGCCACAGGCTTTCCGCGAAGGGCTCCAGACGCCGGAACATTTGTCTCAGCGGTTGGCGCAGGGGATGCCAGGCAGCGGGTCCGTGGTAGTCGACGAAGACCGCCTTGCCGCCGGGCGCGAGCTGGGCGAGCAGCGCGTCGACCACCGCGCGCTTCTGCTCGTCGGGTATCTCGTGGAGCAGGAAGAAGGCGCTCGCCACGTCGTAGCGCTCGTCGCCGGCGTCGGCCGCGTCGGCGACGCGCACGCGGGCGTGCGCCAAGCCCTGCAGCTTCCTGCGGCAAAGCGCGGCCTGCAAGGGCACTACGTCGACCACGTCGAGGCGTCCGGTGGGGCCGACCCGCTCGGCAAGCTTGCGGATGAAACGGCCGTAGACGTGGGCGGCCTGGAGAACGCGATCGCCGGGGCTGACCTCGGACAGGCAGGCGCGCATCAGCCGGTCGTAGTTGCCGAACAGGATCGTGGCGGCGACGATGTCCCGGTCGAGCAGGCGGACGTTGGTCGGGTCGAGGTAGGCCCAGCGGTAGACCGATTGCAGGTAGGCGGGGATGGCGGCCTGCTCCCCGGCGGCCGCGATGAGGGGGAGGGCGGTAGCGTCGTCGGGCGGGTTGTCGGCGAGTATGGAACCGTCGTGGGGTGCGGTCACTGGAGCGTCCTTCCTGCCGGCCGGGCCGGCACGATCAAATCATACCTGCGGCGCCAAAGGAATCGGCAGGCAATTGTCCATCTGACAACGTCAGCCCTTCACACACTATCGCCGGCCGTCGGATCAGGGTTGATCCGCGTCAATGGTACGGTCTGCGACTTCCGCGCTGGTGGGTCGCCAGCCGTAAATCCAGTCGTTGCGGTCCATCACCAGCCGCGGTCCGGCGAAGCGAAGGGCGGCGTTGCGGGCGAACGAGGTGATGCCGCGGTAATGGTAAAGCTCGCCGGTGCGGCGACTGGCCGCGGAGACCGCGGCCGTCCGCGGGCGGCGGGCTTCGGCGTAGGCGGCGAGCGCGGCGGGGAGGTCGGTGGCGGCGTAGAGCGTTTCCGCGAGGACCGCGGCGTCCTCGATCGCCATCGCCGCGCCCTGGGCCAGGAACGGCGTCATGGCGTGGGCGGCGTCGCCGATCAGCGCGATCCGGCCGGAGACCCAGGGGGCGTCGGGGGGAAGCGCCGCGAGTGCGAACTTCTGCCACGAGATCGGCGCCTTGAGCAGCGCGCGCGCCTTCGCCGACCAGCGGGCGAATCGGCCGGCGAGGACCGCCGCATCGCCGGGCGCGCTCCAGCCGCGCTTGTCCCAGGCCTCTTCGACGATGGCGACGAGATTGACGGCGGCGCCCTGCGCCACCGGGTAGTGGACGAGGTGGCCGTCGGGCCCGAGCCACAGGCCGACACGGTCGGTGGCGACGATGTCGCGGGCCTCATCGGCGGCGACAAGCGCGCGCCACGCGCTGCGGCCGGTAGCGGCCGGTATGGCGGCGCCGGCGATCGTCTGCCTGACCGTCGACCAGACCCCGTCAGCGCCGATCAGCCCGTCGGCAGAAATGACGTCGGTGCCGCCGCCGGGTTTGCGGGCGCGCACCAGCATCGCGTCACCCTGTCCGACATATCCCTCCACCGGCGCGCCGAGATCGAGACGGATGCCGGCGCGGGCGATTGCGGCGGCGAGGATCGACTGCAGGTCGGCGCGGTGGATGACCCGGTAGGGAAAATCGTAGCGGGCGCGGAAAGTCTCCGACGGGATCGCGGTGATGAGACGGCCGGTCGGCCCGTCGAAAACGTCGATGGCCGCCGGCTCGATCGCGGCGGCGGCCAGCGCCTTGTCGAGGCCGAGGCCGGCAAGGATGCGGCCGGCGTTGGGGGCGATCTGGATGCCGGCGCCGAGTTCGCTCAGCTTCTCGGCGCGTTCCGAGACGACCACGTTGAAGCCCCGCGCGGTGAGCGCGAGCGCCGCCGTCAGCCCGGCGATGCCGGCGCCGGCGATGACCAAAGCCCGCCTTTCGCCCATGGCAAAAGGTCCTTGCCCCTAGCGCACGAGCTCGCCGACGAGGTGGCCGGGAGGGTCGGTGTCGATCGGGCCGAGGTCGGCGCGGTAGCGAAAGAGGGTGGAGCAGTAGGGGCAGACGATTTCCGTCGCGTCGCCCATGTCGAGGAACACGTGCGGATGGTCGAACGGGGGCGTGGCGCCCTCGCACATGAACTCGCGCACGCCGATGTCGATGCGATTGGCGCCGGCATCGTTCTGGAAATGGGGGACCGCGCTGTCTGCCATGGCTCGCACGTCTCCGGTGGCCTCGGACGGCCGGACAATAGCCGCGCCGGCCGTGATTGGGTAGGGTTGCCGGGACTCGCCGCAGAGGACCCGCCCTTGCCCCATTTCTCCTCGGACGGGATCGACATTGCCTACCGCGACCTCGGCGAGGGCGACCCGATCCTTCTCATCCACGGCTTTGCCTCCAACACCGCGGTCAACTGGGTCTCCACCGGCTGGATCGAGACCCTGGTCGGCGACGGGCGGCGGGTTGTGGCGATGGACGTGCGCGGCCACGGCGACAGCGCCAAGCTCATCGATCCGGACGCCTACCGCCTCAGCCTGATGGCGGCCGACGCGGCCAATCTTCTCGATCATCTTGCCATCGCGCGCGCCGACGTCATGGGCTACTCGATGGGGGCGCGGATCGCGACTGTGCTTGCTCTCGACCATCCCGGCAAGGTGCGCTCGCTCGTCATCGGCGGCATGGGCGTGGCCATGACCCGTCCGACGGTTCACGTGGAGCCGATCGTGCAGGCGCTGGAGGCGGAGGCGGGCGAACCGATCGCCGACGCGGTCGCCCGCGGCTATCGCACGTTCGCGGACCGCACCCGCAGCGACCTTACGGCACTGGCCGCATGCCTGCGCGGGCAGCGGCCCGGCATCACCGCCGCCGTGCTCGCCACGATCCGGGTGCCGGTGCTGGTCGCCGTCGGCAGCGAGGATCAGGTCGCCGGCTCGGCGAGCGCGCTCGCCGAGCTGATCCCGGGGGCCGAGGTGCTCGATATCGTCGGCCGCGATCACATGCTCGCCACCGGCGACCGGCAGTTCAAGGCGGGCGTCCTCGACTTCCTGAAGCGGCGTCCGTGACTTCAGTGCCCCCCAATCCCCGCTCCGGGGTTGCAATGTGGGCCTGAAGGCTTAGGTGCTTGCGGGCGGGCCCGCCGGGTTCGTTAACCGGCTGTGGTCATAAAGCTGGCGGCTGTGGCAGCCGTTGGCGGGCATGTGATAGGTTGCCGGTCCTTTTGGCGACCCTTCGGGCAAGGTGAGTTTGATGTCGAGCAGGGCTTCCCAGTCGTCGAGCGACGCGTTGCGTCAGGTTGATCCGATCTGGTTCGAGATCAGGCACGAGGCCGAGTCGATCGTTGCCGCCGATCCGGCCGTGGCGAGCTTCGTGTACGCCACGGTGCTCAATCACGAGCGCCTCGAGGATGCGGTGGTCCACCGCGTTGCCCAGCGGCTCGACAATCCCGTGGTGAGCGCCGAGGTCATCCGCTGCGCGTTCCGTGAGACGCTGGCGGAAAATCCCGAGCTCGGCGAAATCCTGCGCTGCGACATCGCCGCCGTCTATGATCGAGACCCGGCCTGCGAGCGGCGCATCGAGCCGGTGCTCTACTTCAAGGGCTTCCACGCCATTCAGACCCACCGCCTCGCGCACGCGCTCTGGCGGAAGGGCCGCAGGGACTTCGCCCTCTACCTCCAGAGCCGCTCGTCCGAGGTGTTCCAGACCGACATTCATCCGGCGGTGCCGATCGGACGTAGCATCTTCCTCGATCACGCGACCGGCCTGGTGGTGGGCGGTACCGCTGTCATCGAGGACAACGTTTCGATCCTGCAGGGTGTCACCCTGGGTGGCACCGGCAAGCACGGCGGCGATCGCCATCCCAAGGTCCGCCATGGCGTCCTCATCGGCGCCGGGGCCAAGATCCTCGGCAACATCGAGATCGGCGAAAGCTCCAAGGTCGCCGCGGGCTCGGTGGTGCTGAGATCAGTGCCGCCGCATTCGACCGTCGCCGGGGTGCCGGCGCGGCTCATCGGCAAGACCGGCGATGCGGAGCCGGCGCGCCTCATGGACCAGACGATCGCCGACAACTCGTCGGGCTGAGCGGCATCGAACAGAAACAGAGGGGGTGACAGGGTGGATCGCAAAGAGATCCAGAAGCTCGAGACGTTCTTCCGGCGGCGGTTCAACATGCCGGCGATGCAGGTGCGGCAGCGGCCGCAGAAGGACGATTCGGCCGAGGTCTACATAGACGACGAATTCGTCGGCGTTGTCTTCCGCGACACGGAGGACGGCGACCTCTCCTACAATTTCACGATGGCGATCCTCGACATCGACCTCGACTAGGCCGGGAAGATCAGAGCCGTCTGAACAGGCCAGGTTGCGTCGCCAGCAGTCGCGCCAGGGCCGTCCGGTCCTTTTTGGCATCGGTGGTTTTGATATCGGTGACGACGTAGACAGCGCCGATGTCGAGACGGAGGAAGCGCGCTTTCGCGAGTGCGAATATGTCGCTCGCCGGAACCGGCCTTGTCGAGTCGATGATGACTGTCAACGTCTCGCCTGCCTCGGTTCGCTGGCTGCGCAGCACCGCACAGCGGCAGCCCGTCTTTTCCTCGATGACGCTTTCAATCAGGTCGATGCTGTATTTGTTGCCGCTGGCATTGATGACGTCGTCGTCACGGCCGGCCAACGTCAGATTGCCCTCGGCGTCCATGACGCCAAGATCGCCGGGCACGAACCAGCCGTCTTCGGTGAAGCGATCCGGGTCGGCGTGCCCGCCGGCGCTGACGTAGCCCGCGACCGCCTTGGCGCCACGGCGGCGGATCCGAATTTGGCCGACTTCACCGATCGCCGCTGGCCGCCCATGGCCGTCGGCAAGCATCATCTCGATGTCCGGCAATACCTTGCCGACCTTCCCCGGTGCGTAGTCGGCACGGCTGTAGCGGTATTGCGCGATGCTGCCCAACTCGGTGTTGCCGTAGCCAATCAAGATGTTGCCGCAAATCCGCTCGGACGCGGCCTGCAAGAGCGCCGGCGCCGGCGATGCCCCGCCGATTGTCAGTGTCTTGAGAGACGAGAATATCCGCCTTGGAAGGTCCATCTTGATGAGGTCGTCAACGATCAGCGGCGTGGACATCATGGTGCTGATCGCGAAGACGTCGATATGGTGGGGCAGATCGGCGTTGATCGGCAGAACCGCGATGGAGCCGCCGGCGAGCAGGGCCGCCACACGGGACTCGATCGTAACCGCGGTGCGGGAGCCGATGGTGCACAGCAGGCGAGTGTCGGGGCCGATGTAGGACTGCCGACCTTCCAGCCGGGCGAGTATCTGCTCCTCGCTCAGCGCGACATATTTGCGCTCGCCCGTGGAGCCCGAGGTGCCGAATATCAGACGGGCTGGGGCTCGTGCGGCGGGCGCCGGCAAACTGGCGGCCGCCCTTGTGGCGAACCAGCTCTGGTCGACGACGAGGGCGCTCTCGCGCTGCGCCGGCGGTATGCCGTCATCCGTGAGCTTGAAGTCGACCTTCAGGGACAACCTGGAAGCATCGGCGAGAGGCGCGAATGCGAGATCGGCTCCAATCCTGCTGGCCGCAAACAGGGTGATGACGTTGAGCTCGGGGCGAGTGAAGTCGGCCACCGTCAGCCGCCCGCCGCCCATGCCGTGTGCGGCCATGGTGGCGGCGACTTTGTCGATGGCGGTCTTCAGGGCGAGGTAGGTCAGGTTCTGCGGCTGGCCGACGATCGCGACGCAAAGTTCCTGACGCCGGGCGACTTCGGCAAACGCGTCATACAGAGCGCCGGATCCAGCCACGATCAGTGAAGCACCGGGTTGGGCGAGAGCGATAAGAGGCGGGGCGCAACCGGCCGCGCGCACGCTCCCAGTTTGTTACGCCGCCGGCGCCTAGTAGGGAGTCCAAAAATGCGGCCGGTGGGAGCCGTATACGGGATTCTGGTCCTCAAAGCCGGCGCCGTTGCGCTCCATCGC
Organism: uncultured Alphaproteobacteria bacterium; assembly: GCA_963826055.1. Lineage (GTDB taxonomy): Bacteria > Pseudomonadota > Alphaproteobacteria > Rhizobiales > Kaistiaceae > JBBDMC01. The sequence goes on from CAWGVO010000017.1 coordinate 154,749, forward strand.
TTGCAGCGAACCCTGACCGAACAGGAGTTGGACGCCGCCAACGATCGAGTTCTCGTTGATGGATGCCTGGCTGGACCCCTCGTAGCTGATGTATGCCGCAATAGGCATCGACTGCGGCTTGGCTTCCAACTTCAGGCCCCACCGCGTGCCATTGGAGTGGTTACTGTAGGTGTTGGTGAACCAGTCTCCCCCGAAATTCCCGGAGACCGCAAAGTTGGGGGTAACAAAGTAGCGCAAGGTTCCCATCACATAGAACCCTCGCGCGCTGGTTGAGGATGAGTAGCCGCTGGCACCGAAGGTGAAGCCCGCCTGGCCGTACGCCGTCAGGTTCCCGAAATACTTCTGGGCGTCGATGCCAACGGTGGCCCAGGAGTTGCTGGAGAAAGAATTGTGACCATAGGAGACCAGCCCGCCCAGCGCGTAGCTGTTGGGATCGCGCCATGCGAAATGACCGGCCACGCCGAAAGCCGAGTCCGTCGGGCCGCTCGAAATTGAGTAGGAGTTGCCCCAGGCATCAAGCTGCAACGCCGTGTTCGCTGAGGTCCAGATGTTGAAACGTCCGGCGCCGCCGAAGAGTGTGCCTGCATCATAAGCGTCGTTATTGGCGTAGCCAACGAAACCTTCGAGATAGCCGCTGATCCGGCTTGTCGCGGGAGCCGGCGTGGCCGGATCGGTGCCGGGCGGTGCCATATAGGTGACGGCGCCAGTCACGTCGGCCGCCAGCACCGGAGCGCAAACGGGGGACAACATCGTCCCCAGCAAAAGAAGTCGTGAGAACTTCGGAATCATGTCGCGCCTCGCACCACCTCGGACGGCATCGATTGTAGTTCGAATGGGCCGCGACCGGATCAATTTCGGGGACGCAGAATACGAGATTCTTTGACTGTGGCCGGGCCGCCACACCCGTCCAATTAGGGGCACCGCGACCAACGGCGGGTACCCCATCGCGGCGCTATCTGGCCCATGCTATTGGTTCGCGCTGACCGGGGACCGAGAAGCCCGGCATTCCGGGAGGGTGGGTCATGCGGAGCGTCTTGATCGGGCTCGTCGCCGCGACCGTGTCGTTTACGGTGTCGGCCGGTGCCAACGCGCAGGGTGTCGTCAGAGTTGGCGTCATCCTGCCCTATTCCGGCCAATTCGCCGACCCGGCGGCCCATGTGGACGAGGGCATCAAGCTCTTCGTGAAGCAAAACGGCGTGGAGGTTGCCGGCAAGACGGTGGAGATCATTCGCAAGGACGTTGGCGGCAGCGATCCCGGGGTCGCGAAGCGCCTCGCGCAGGAACTGGTCGTGCGCGACACAGTCGATGTCCTCACCGGATTCCTGCTGACGCCGAACGCGTTCGCCGCCGCCGACGTCTCGGCTGAGGCCAGGAAATTGATGGTCGTGATGGGGGCGGCGACCACCGGCATCACCGAGAAGTCCGACTACATGACGCGCGTGTCCGTCTCCGCGGGCCAGCTCAACGAGGCTTTCGGCAGATGGGCGGCGGCAAACGGCACCCGACGGATCTATACGATCGCTGCCGACTATAGCCCTGGCCACGACGCGCAGGCGGGGTTTGTGCGCGGGTTCACGGCCGCCGGCGGCACGGTGCTTGGTGCAGATTTCACGCCGGTTGACCACCCTGACTTCTCGGCCTTCATGCAGCGGGCCAAGGACGCGAATCCGGAAGCCATCTATTTCTGGGTGCCGGGCGGCGCTCAGCCGATCGCGGCCGGCAGGGCGCTGGCGGAGAAGGGACTGATCCCTTCCGGTCCCACCATCCTCAGCCCCGGCGCGCTGGTCAGCGACGAGGCCTTGGCCGCCATGGGCGACCTGGCCGTCGGGATCATCAGCGCTACCCACTACGATTCCCGGCAGGGCACGCCCCTCAACAAGCGGTTCGTCGACGCCTATGTGGCGGAGTACGGCCACAACCCCGATGCCTACTCGATCGGCGGCTATGACGGCATGCGGCTCATTTATGAATCGCTGAAGAAGACGAACGGCGATGCCGATGGTCAGGCGCTGGTTGACGCAGCAAGGGGCCTGGCCTGGGAGAGCCCGCGCGGTCCCGTCGCCATCGATGCCGCGACGAGAGACATCGGTCAAACGATCTACGTCTACAAGGTCGGCAAGGTCGACGGCCGGCTGGCGAACGTCGAGATCGGCACGGCCGAAAACAGGTAGGGTTCGATTTCCCGCTGACCACATCGTCCAGCAGCCGGTGTCAGATGGCCGGGCAGCGTTCCGACAAGCCTTCCCAACGGGCGCAACACCCACGGAACAGCCCGGCGTGCGGGGAGGCTTTACGAAGCGTCAACCATTTCGGGACGCTGACGGTTCTGGATAAACGTCAATAATTTCAATCCGTTGTTGCATAGTGTGCATCTTCGATGTGCGGTATGCAGCTTGCACCGTCGTTGTCGCGAGGGGGCAATCGTGCCCGTTTTGAGACGGCGGAGGTCAGAACCGTGCTCAGGGACGGATTCCTGCTGTTTTACTGCGCCGCCGTGGGGTTTGTCGCCGCGGGCATCGCAGCCAGCTTCTTCAAGATGGTGACGTCGGAGCCCGCGCGCTTCGCCCTGCTCGGGCAAAGCTGGCTCGGCCTTGCTACCACGTTCATTTTCTGTGGGGTCAGCGGCCCGGCGATCATCATGGACTACGCCCTGCGCCGGCGGCCGTGGGACGGGGAAGCCATGCGCCTTATCGCGGCGAGCGTTCTGGTCGCCGGTCTGTGGAGCGTCTGTTCGGGCATCCTGGTCCTGCAGGTGGTGATTTCAGTCGGCGTGCGGCCGGTTTGAACCCTTGCTTGTGCCGGCCGGCCGATCGCCTTAGTGGATGGGGATCGCGCAGCGTGTTGGCGGGGCAGGGCGGTGAGCATTCACGAACTTGACGGCGTGGCGCCGGAACTGCCGGCGGACGGGGAATGCTGGATCGCTCCGAGCGCGACGGTGGTCGGCAAGGTGACGGTCGGCGAGGGGGTGGGTATCTGGTTCGGCGCCGTCGCTGCGCGGCGACAACGAGCGCATCACCATCGGCCGCGACACAAACCTGCAGGAGCACGCCGTGCTCCACACCGACATGGGCTTTCCCCTGACGATCGGCGCCGGCTGCACGATCGGCCATCGCGCCATCGTCCACGGCTGCACCATCGGCGACAACGTGCTGATCGGTATGGGCGCGATGGTGATGAACGGCGCTCGGATCGGCAACGACTGCCTGATCGGGGCCGGCGCGCTGGTACCGGAGGGGCGTGAGGTCCCACCGGGCTCGCTGGTTGTCGGCATACCAGGCAAGGTCGCGCGGCCCCTCAGCGCCGACGAGATCGCCCGCAACCGCGCTTCGGCGGCTCACTACGTTGCCAACTGGAAGCGCTATCGGAAGGGCTTCATGTAGCGCGCGCCGGCACTGGAGCCGTCAGGCGTGCACGGTTTGGGCCGTCATGGCATTCTCAATTCGGTGGCAGCGGCCTGCCGCCGGGGGCGCCGATGGAGGTCTTTTCATGAAACGACTGGGCTTGGGATTTGCCGCGATAGCGCTTTGGCTCTCGACGGGCGTCGTTGCGCTTGCCGATGTCATCGACGGCACATGGTGCAAGGAAGATGGCCGCCACATGTCGATCGACGGTCCGACGATCATCACCCCGGAGGGACATCAGACCACCGGTGTCTATGGCCGTCACTCGTTCGAGTACGCGGTGCCGGCACCCGAGCCGGCTGCGGGAACGACGATCTACATGCGGCTAGCCAACGAGACGACCGTCTATTTGTGGGTGGGCGCCCAAAGCGGCGATCCGGAGGTGTGGCGGCGGTGTGAGCCGATCGCATCGAGCGCCCGCGGCTCATGGCCGCTCGGCTGATTTCTCGCGGGGCGCGGTGCTGCCCGACGGCGCTCGCTTGGCCGGGCGTTCGCCGGGGGTCACGTCAAAGCGGCGCAGGCGGCCGAGCCGCATGATGTCGATCGGTGCAAGGCGGCCGATCCGTTCCGCGGTCAGCAGCCGGATGAGGTCGTCGACGCCGGTCACCGGCTGGTCGTCAAGGGCCACTACAATGTCGCCGCGCATCAGGCCGGCGGCGGCCGCCGCCCCAGTCTGATCGACGGTCGTCAGCATGGCGCCGGTTTCGCGTTCGACGCCGGCCGCCAGCGCGAATCGGCGCGGGATGGGCGCGGTCTGCGCTGCGACACCGATGAAGGCGCGGCGAACGCGACCGTGACGGATCAATTCGCCGAGAACGAAGCTGGCGGTGTTGCTGGCGACGGCGAAGCTGAGGCCCTGGGCACCCGGAATCACAGCCGTATTGATGCCGACAACCTCGCCGCGGGACGAGACCAGCGGCCCACCCGAGTTGCCGGGGTTGAGGGCCGCGTCGGTCTGGATCACGTCCTCGATCATGCGACCGGTGCGGCCGCGCAACGATCGGCCGAGCGCCGAGATGACGCCGGCGGTCACGGTCCACTCGAAGCCGAGCGGGTTGCCAATAGCGGCGACGAGCTGGCCGCGGCGAAGCCGCTTGGAATCGCCGAGCTTGGCCGCCGGCAGGTCGCGGGCGGCGTTGGCGCGGATGAGCGCAAGATCGGTATCGGCGTCCTCGCCGATCAGCTGCGCGTCGGTCGTGCGGCCTTCGGTGTCGGCGAGTCCGATCGCCTGGGCGCCGCTGACAACGTGGCTGTTGGTCAGGATCAGCCCGTCCGGCGAGATGATGACACCCGAGCCAAGGCCCGCGCCACGCGTCGCGGTAGCGCCGTGCTGACGGGTGTCGACGCGCACGACAGCCGGGCCAACGCGTTCGACGATGCCGGCCACGGCAGTCGAGTAGGTGTCGAGCAAATCCGTGTCGGCGTCGCCGTCTGGCAGCGCCGGGGCGTCGTTCCGGTAATCGCCGGTGTCGAGAACAAACTGGTGGCGCGTGTCCAGCATGGCGGAACCCTCCTCATGGTGGAAACGCCCATATGGGGATCGGCCGGCCCCTGCGGAAGCCAGAAAAAGGTGAGCCGGCCCCGGGGCGGGGGCCGGCTCTATGGACCTGATCTTGGGGACGGGGGGTGGGACGCGACCAGGTCCAAAAGTCCCAAACGTTGTTTCCTGTTAGCAGGCGGGACGGTTCAACGCAGGCTCCCGACCAATGGGTCTTGGGCGCCGTTGATCGCCACCCACTCTCCGGTGTCGAATTCCGATTGCCGCTTGACGAACTGGTAGCCGGTTTCGCTCCACACCAGGATGGGCCCCCGAAGGTTGTCGAGCACGAGGTCGCCACGGTCGGTGAGCACCGTCAGCACGGCATGGCCTTCGCCGTTCGGCTGGCGCACGACCGTCATCAGCAGGGCACCAACCGGCCAGCCCTTCTCGATGAGATCCAGGCGCTTGAGCAGGGCGACATCCTCGCAGTCGCCACGCGTGGTCGGGTAGGCCCAAACCTCGGGGCGGCCGTAGACCGCCATGTCAGTGGCCGGCTCGATCGTTTGATTCACTGTCGCGTTCACTGTCGTCAGCTCGTTCCACCGTTTGGGCGTCAGACGGACGCGCGGGTCGCGGGTCGTAACCAGATGACACTCGGCGCGGTGCGCCATGCAGAACTCGAAGTGCCCGATCGGCTGCGATGTGATGCCGCCGGTCGCCATGAACGGCTCGTTGGCCGCCGCGATGGCGCTGTCCAGGGCGATGCACGTGGCCAGTATTACGGCCAACCCGCCAAGTAGATGTATTGTCCCGTTACGCATTACGCTCTCCCCAACCTGAGAGCATTATGGCATGGGACTTTTTATTGTGGCATAATACTGGAAATCAAAGTATAATCTAATTGTATTAGAATTTTAGACGTACGGGAAACTGCTTGCTAACCATAGCCTGGCGGTTCGGCCGCGTCGCTGCGGGCAACAAAAAAGCCGCCCGGAGGCGGCTTTCAACGTCGAATCGGAGGCGGTCAGCCGAGGTTCTGGTCGAGCGAGGTTTGGGTTTGCAGTGTCGCGAACTCGACGGCGATCCCCTCATCGAAGTGGCGCAAGACACGGGCCCGGAGCTTGCCGACCATCACTGGCGAGCCAATGGGCGGCTTCACCTCGATCGCCAGCGCCGCACCGGACAGCGACGCATCCACGACGCGAGCCCGGTATTCGCGGCCATCGGGCAGCGAAACGTTGGTCGCGGCGACCTTCGGGGTAATGCGGTCGTGGCGCCGGTCCTCGGGCAGGTTGAGTTCATGGCGGTTGGCGAGCCAGGTAAGCTTGGCGGCGAGTTTGTCGCGCTTGCGCAGCGTGGCGTTGATCGACATGGCGAACCCGAACTCGTAAACCCGGGTGATCTGACCCTCAACGCGGCCGATATGGTCGAGATAGGCCACCACGCGTTCGCCAACGCGGCCGGTAATCGGGCTCGTCACAGAAAGACTGCCGGGCGACATGTCGGTCGTCTGCAGCGGATACTCGCGGCGATCCTCCAGCATGAAACGGCCGAGCAGATTGACATTAACGCGCTGGTAACGGCGCCGATCATGGTGCCGAACCAGCGAGCGCTGCCGGAACGTCTGGGTTGAAGCCATCGAAGGCGACGATCAGCTCATTTACCGCGAGGACAGGCGAAATCATCGATCATTGCGGTTAACAAGCTGTAACGGACGCGGCCCCCCGTTTACCAAAAAGAACGCCTACTGTTTGCCGCCGTCGACGACGAACAGATGGCGCCGACGGCGCGAATTGGGCAGCGGGAAGGGGATCGGCGCCGATGGCCTTGGCGGCGCCGGCGGGTCGGTGCGCCGCCGGAAGAACCGGGGCGTTTCCTGGGGCCAGATCAGCCTGAGACTGGTGATCGCCTGGCGGACCACCGGTTCGTTGCCCAGCCAGTGGGGCCGTTCGAGGGCGGCCAGACTGCCAAGAACGCGATCAAACGACTTGGCCCCGTTGCGCAACGGCAGCAGGATCATCTCGCAGGCGACGTTCTGGTCGCGGGCCGTGCGAACGTCGATGGTCACCACGGCCGCAGCGCCGTCTTCCACAACTGCCGCCGCAAGGGTCGCTATCGCCGAGCGATCCTCTTCCTCCCACAAGTCGAGCAGATTGGTCCCCTTCAATTCGCGGCAATAGAGGGAGCAGACGCGGGTTCCTGCGAGGCGGACGGAGTAGCGCTCGCGGTCGTTGACCTCGAGGATGAAGGTGTCGGGGAGGATCCGGCGCAGGTCGCTCGGTTCTATGGCGCTGCGCTCAGGCGCGGGCTGGCTGCCGCGCACCCGGTTCCAATATTCGTAAAGCTCGCGAGAGACCGCGTGTTTCATGCTTCGCCCCATCCCGTCCCATTGTGGTTCCACGGCCGGTCCCCAACAGTCCCGTTGGGGTAATGGCGTGCAGGAACAGGACAGGCTTTGCGCCTTTTTCCCGATCCCGGCGGGCACGCTGCAGACCATGTGCCATCAAAGAGAGGGCGAACCCGCGACGGTAGGCCGCCTGCAACGGGGGCTTTTTGAGGCCGGCCGCCTTTATTCGGCCGGCTGCGGCGCTAAGGTTCCGGCGCATGCGTGATTCTGCTCAACGGTTCTGGGACCCGGCTCGCCGCCAGCCGATGTTCAACCTTCCACCGGTTGTGATCGGTCTGCTCGGCACGCTGCTCGCCATACACGCGTTGCGTGCGTGGCTGCTCGATCCGCGCAGCGACGCATGGACGATTGCGACCTTTGCTTTCATCCCGCTGCGGGTATCGGCGGCGTCCGCGTACTCGGCCGTCTTTCCGGGCAGCGAGGGCGCGCGTATCTGGAGCTTCCTGACCTATGCACTACTGCACGCGACGTGGGGGCACATCCTGATCAACGCACTGTGGCTCGCCGCGTTCGGCAGTCCGCTTGCCTGGCGATTGGGAGCGATACGCTTCCTGTTGTTTTCCGCTGTGGGTGCCGTTGCCGGGGCGGTGTTACATCTCGTGGTCTATCCGCAATCGCCGACGCCGATGGTCGGTGCGTCGGCCGCGATCTCGGCGCACATGGCAGGCGCCAGCCGGTTCGTGTTCGCGCACGGAGGCCCGCTGTGGCGGGGGCAGGAGGGGTCGGGGGTCTATCGGCAGCCGGCGCCGCCGCTCCTTGCGGTTCTCAGCGACGGCCGGGTGCTGACGTTCCTCGGCGTATGGTTCGCGGTGAACCTTGTTTTCGGGTTGGGCGGGGCGAGCCCGGGTCTCGCTTCCGGCGCCATCGCCTGGGACGCCCACATCGGCGGGTTCCTGGCCGGTCTCCTGCTGTTCCCGCTGTTCGACCCGGTCCGCAAGGCGGGCTGACCCGCAACTTGTTGCATTGCATATTGTCAGGTGCGACGGAACGTCGCATCTTGGGGTGTGGCGGTGGGTTGGGAAGACAATGGAGGAGCGCCAATGACCGTAGCCGCAATCCTCGCCGAGAAGGGACGCGAGGTCGTGACGACGACTGCGACCGCTACATTGGGTGAGGCGGTCGATACGCTGGCCAGCCACAAGATCGGTGCGCTGGTGATCGTCGACAAGTCGAAAAGCATCGTCGGTATCGTTTCGGAACGCGACGTCGTCAGGGCCATCGCCCGCGGCGGCGCCAAGGCGCTGGCGGAGACCGTCGAAACGGTGATGACCAGGAAGGTGGTGACCTGCACCGAGGACGAAACCATCAACGACGTGATGAGCCGCATGACGCGCGGCCGGTTCCGGCACCTGCCGGTGGCAACCAACGGCCGTCTCGCCGGCATCGTCTCGATCGGTGATGTGGTGAAGGCCCGCATCGAACAGGTCGAGCGCGAGGCCGAGGAGATGCGTGCCTACATCGCCACGGCGTGACCGTCAGCGTGAATGCCGTACGCGCGGCATCGTCTCGTCGAAGACCAGCTCGAGGTCCGGCGTGGGCGCGGCGCCGAGCGGCACCGAACGGTAGAAGCACGAACGGTAGCCAGTGTGGCAGGCGACCCCCGCACCGGCGATGTGCACCTTGATCAGGATGGCATCCTGATCGCAATCGACACGCATGTCGGTGACGGCAAGGGTGTTGCCGCTTTCCTCTCCCTTGCGCCACAACTTCCGCCGCGACCGGCTCCAGAACCACGCTTCACCCGTCGCAATCGTGCGTGACAGGGCCTCGCGATTCATGTGGGCGACCATGAGCACCTCGCCGCTCCCGGCGTCGGTTGCGATGGCGACGATCAGGCCGTCGGCGTCGAACCTGGGCGCGAGGACGGTGCCGGTCTCGACCGCGTGCTCTCCGGGGCGCGGCGCAAATGGCGAGGAAGCCTCGATCATGGCAGCTCTCGTTTGGCTGTGCACGACGGACCGCCCGCGGTGCCGCGGGCGCAATCGGTGGCCGGCTCAGGCGTCGGCGGCGCCGCCTTTGACCAGGGTCGCGAAGCGCTGTTGCTCGGCCGGATCGTCACGGAAGGCGCCGGTGAACTGGGTGGTAACGGTCCTTGCACCGTGGGCGCGGGTTCCGCGCAACGTCATGCACAGATGCTCGGCCTCGATCATCACAGCGATGCCGCGGGGCTTCAGGACCTCGTCGATGGCGGCGACGATGTCGGCGGTCAGGCGCTCCTGCGTCTGCAGACGATGGGCGAAGACGTCGACCAGGCGCGCCAGCTTCGACAGGCCGACCACCTGCTCGCCGGGGTAGTAGGCGATGTGGGCGCGGCCCATGAACGGCACCATGTGGTGCTCGCAATGGGAATAGAACGGGATGTCGCGCACGACCACGATGTCGTCGTAGCTGCCGAGATCCTCGAAAGTGCGGTCGAGCACGTCGGCGGGGTTCTGGCGATAGCCGCCGAAGAACTCCTCGGAGACGGCGGCGACGCGCTTCGGCGTGTCCTTGAGACCCGGGCGGGCGGGGTCGTCACCGGCCCACGCGATCAGCGTGCGCACGGCCTCTTCGGCTTCCTCCCGGGACGGGCGCCTGGCCGCGGCCGGCTTTCCGGCAGTCGCGTCCAGCTTTTTCAACAACGCATCCATTCACGTTCTCCGCGCCCGGTGGGGGCGCCAACCGTTGCTTCAGGGCCTATATAGCGGTCCGGCGGCCGGTTGCCTATATTTGCCGCATGCTGGACGACATCTACAACAAGCGCATCCTGGCGTTCGCCGGCTCGATTCCGCGGCTCGGACGGCTGGAGCATCCCGACGCGACGGCGAGCGCCCATTCGCGCCTGTGCGGTTCGACGGTGACCGTCGACCTGGCGATGGACGGCGAGGTGGTGACGGACTTCGCCCACGACGTAAAGGCCTGTGCGCTCGGTCAGGCGTCTTCCGCCATCATGGCCCAGAACATTGTCGGCGCCAGCGCCGAGGAACTGCGCCAGGTGCGCGACACCATGGTCAAGATGCTAAAGGAGAACGGTCCGCCGCCGGAGGGTCGCTTTGCCGACCTGAAGTTTCTCGAGCCGGTGCGCGACTACAAGGCGCGCCACGCCTCGACGCTGCTTACCTTCGACGCCGTGGTCGACGCAGTCGATCAGATCGCGGCGAGGCGGGCGCAGACGAAGGCGGTGGCCGGCGGCTAAATTCGTTTGGCGACACGCAGGGCTTCGGCGGGCTTCACCCGGGCCGTGACCACGAGCCAGGCAAAGCGGATGGCGGCCCAACGTCCAAAACCGACACGCCGGTACTGGACGTAGCGTTGGAGGAACTGGGACATTCTGGACACCTCCTGGTGCAGCCCCGTCATCCCAAGTGAACGCCCGACGTGCCAACAGGTTGCGCCCGGCTGGTGAATATTCTGTTGATGGGGCTCGCGGGCAGCGACTGCGTTGGTAGCAGCGGAACATGACGAGTTTATTCAACGCGCTCGGGCGCATTCCGGCCCTGACGGGGATCGGCCTGATCTGGCTCTATCGGCTGACCTTGTCGCCGTTTCTCGGCCGTCAGTGCCGGTATCTGCCGACCTGCTCGCACTACACGGAGGATGCGATTTCGCGCCACGGTTTGTGGGCGGGCGCCTGGATGGGGCTGGCGCGCTTCCAGCGCTGCGGGCCGGGCGGTGCTTCCGGATACGATCCGATCCCCGAAGTGGTGCCGGACAACGCCCGCTGGTACCTGCCGTGGCGGTACGGGCAGTGGACCGGTGCCCACATCGACCCGAAGACCCGCCTCGATCTCAGGGACTAGCGACCAGCCTCAAGCGTTGCCGATCAGAATGCCGGTGGCGAAGACCAGAAGCCCGCCAACGACGATCTGGAACGCGGCGCGCAGGAACGGGGTGTCCATGTAGCGGGCGCGCACCCAGGCGATCGCCCACAACTCAACGATGACGACGATCACGGCGAGCGTGGTCGCGGTCCAGAAATGCGGGATCAGGTAGGGCAGGGCGTGGCCGAGGCCGCCGACGGCGGTCATGAGGCCGGTGACGAGGCCGCGCGCCCAGGGATGACCCCTCCCGGTCAGGGTGCCGTCATCCGACAATGCCTCGGCGAAACCCATGGAGATGCCGGCGCCGAGGGAGGCGGCAAGGCCAACGAGAAAGGTCGACCAGGTGTTCTGGGTGGCGAAGGCGGCGGCGAACAGGGGCGCCAGCGTTGAAACCGAGCCGTCCATCAGGCCGACGAGACCCGGCTGGACGACCTGGAGGAGAAACGCCCGGCGGGCCGTCTCGCGTTCCTGCTCGCGCGTGTCCTTGGAGACGCCGGCCTCCAGATGTTCGGCCATCGCCTCGTGGCCGGCCTCGATGTCCGCGAGGTCGCCGAGGAGCTTGCGTACGGCCGGGTCGCTCGAGCGTGCCGCGGCGCGGCGATAGAAATTCTCCGCCTCGGCCTCCATCGACGCCGCCCGGTCGCGCATTGCGTCGATATCAAACGTGGTGCTCATCCACACCGGCTTGCGGCGAATGAAGCCACGCACGTCCTCGCGGCGTATGAGCGGGATGTGGTCGCCGAAACGCTCCTGAAAGGCCTCCAGCAGACGGCGACGATGGTCGTTCTCTTCCTCGGCCATGGCCGTGAAGATCTCGGCGGTGGCCGGGTAGGATTCACGCAGCCGCTCGGCGAACTCGCGATAGATGCGGCCGTCCTCCTCCTCGTTCTGGACAGCAAGGGCCAGCACTTCGCGATCACTGAGATCGGAGAACGCCTTCTGGGCGGAGAAGGGGAAGAGCGGCATGGGTCTTTTGCTCCATCTTGGAGCGGTTCTAAGGAGTGCCGAGGCATTCGGCAAGGCGGGTTGCCGGGGCGAAGGTAGCCGCGTGGCTGACGCCGCGGATGCCGAAAGGCCCTACGCGACCTCGGCCATGTCCCGACGGAAGCGGACAAGAAACCGTTGAACGCCGGCGATGTCCAATGGCGGGCTGAAGACGTAGCCCTGGACCTCGGTACAGCCTTCGTTACGTATGATTTCGAGCTGCGCCTTCGTTTCAACGCCTTCGGCGGTGGTGGCAATGCCGAGGCTCGCACCCAGGCCGGCGACGGCGCGAACGATGGCGGCGCTGTCTGACTTGTCTTCGAGATCGTGCGTGAAAGAGCGGTCAATCTTGATCTTGTCGAACGGAAAGCTGCGCAGATAGCTCAGGGATGAATAACCGGTGCCAAAATCGTCCATGGCGATGCGCACGCCGAGAGCCCGAAGCTGATGGAGGGTCGCCAGCGTGGCTTCGTTGTCCTGCAACAGGACGGATTCGGTGATTTCAAGCTCGAGACGGAAGGGGGCGAGCCCCGAGGACGACAACGCGCCGACGACGGTTGAAACGAGGTTGCGATCGCGAAACTGGGAGGGTGACAGGTTGACCGCGACCTTGATGCCGTCGGGCCAGGTGGCGGCATCACGGCAGGCACGATTCAGCACCAGCCGGCCGAGCGGCACGATGAGGCCACTCTTTTCGGCGAGCGGGATGAACTCATCGGGCCGGACGAGGCCGCCTTCGGGATGCTGCCAGCGGACGAGAGCCTCGAAACCCCGCACGGCACATTCGGCGAGGTTCACCTGCGGCTGGTAGTGGACGATGAACTGATCGGTGGCGAGCGCCTTGTGCAGGTCGAGTTCCAGCGCCCGGCGCGCCTGCAGACGGGCGTCCATGGCGCGCTCGAAGTAGCGATGCGTGCCGCGCCCGTCGTCCTTGGCGCGATAGAGCCCGATGTCGGCGTTCTTCAACAGTTGATCGGCGTCGACGCCGTCCGTCGGGGCGAGGGCGATGCCGATGCTGGCGCCGATGATGACCTCGTGGCCGTCGACTTCGTAAGGTTCGCTGAGCGCCCCGACGAGCGTCTGGGCAAAAGTGCCGGCGTCATCAGGGTGGGTCAGCCCAGGCATGACGATGCCGAATTCGTCCCCGCCAAGTCGCGCGACCGTCCCCCGCTCCGACACAGTGTCATCGAGTCTGCTCGGCGATAATCTTCAGAAGAGCGTCGCCCACCGGGTGACCAAGCGTGTCGTTGACGCCTTTGAAATTGTCGATGTCGAGACAGAGCACAGCCGCCCAATCGCCCTCCGCGGCGGTCGTCGCCGCCTCGGCGATACTCTCCTTGAACAGCGAGCGATTGGCGAGCCCGGTGAGTTCGTCGTGGTGAGCCATGTAGGCGATCCTGGCTTCCGCCCGGCGCCGCTCGGTGATGTCCTCGTGGGTCGAGACCCAGCCGCCTTCCGGCATGGCGCGCTGGCTGACGAAGATCATCCGCCCGTCGCGCATCTCGAGGAGTGCATCGCGCGCCTGTCCGCTCATGCCGAGGGGAGAATCACCGGCACGGATACGCTCCGCGACCGAGTTGGCAAACGTGCCTTTCTCCAGCAGGTGCAACATGATCTCGGCGGCGGAGGTCGCGGGCGCCGTGTACGTCTCGTCCAGGCCATAGACCTCGGCAAAATGGGCGTTTGAGACGATCAGCCGGCTATTGCGGTCGAACATCGCCAGCCCCTGCGACATGTGGCGCAGAGCGGAATCGAACCGAAGGTTCTGGGTCTGCAGGTCAACCTGATGCTGGAGCAGGGCCTGGTCGACGCGGCGTTTCTCCAGGAGACCCTTGCGGAAGTTTTCGACCGCGCGCGCCATCTCGCCGACCTCGTCGCGCCCGGACGCATGGGGAACGCTGATGTTCAACTGGCCGCGCCGCATGCTGTCCATGGCGTGTCCGAGGCGGCCCAGCCGGCCGGTGATCGAACGCGACGTGAGCCAGACCAGGCCCAGCACCAGGGCCAGCACCGTGCCGGCGAGCGCGAGGTCCCGAAGCAACGCCTGTTGCAGATAGGCGATGCGGATGGCGAGAAGTCGATCGAGTGCTTCGACCGCGGTGGTCCAATAAACGGACAGGGCCGTCTCGAAAGCAACGTGGCTGTCAATCAACGCGTGCCGATCGACGCTGCCGTCGTCGTTCGCCGCCGCGGCGGCGGTCGCCCGGAATTGGTTGGTGGCCGTGTTGAGGTCGATGTAGGCAGCCGTGAGCCGTCTGGCGAGGCCGGGCTCGAAGTTCAGCGCGTCGGTCGCGCTCAGGGACGCCATCATCTGCGTTGACGAACGCTGGAAACGGTCCAGCGCCGATTCCTCCATGGCGGCGCCGTCGTCGCTGTCGCCGTAGACGAGGTGGTATGCGGCCGCGGCGACATCGGGAATGCGGGTGCTGACAATATTGATCGCCTGCAGGGTGCTGAGGTCCGGATCGACGGTCAGCCCGGAATTGTCGGCGATCCGCATGATGAAATCGTGTCCGGCGTCCACCGCCCGCGACCCGCCCTTTTCGGTCTCGTCGACGAAACTCATGTGGTAGATGCCGGTTCGCATCACCTGGTCGAAGCGAGCGCCGGCGTCGGCCACGCGGGAGAGACTGCGGGTCGGATCGCTCCGGCGGATCGAGGCATCCAGTACAGGCCACACGCCGGTGAGGTATGCGATGCCTGCCCGCTCCTTCTCGGCGGCAAGGGTGTTCTTGCGATACTCCGAGACAAACCACGAACCGAGAAGCAGAACGGGCAGATTTGTGAGGACGACGATCGCAACGAGCTTGTGGAACAGGCCGAAACGGCGCGGCCTGCCGGCGGGCGAGTGGGCCACCTCGGTTGGCCGATCGTCGGTATCCGTGGACTGCACTCTGGTGCTCCGGACCGCTGGGCGAACCACCCTAGGTGCCCTAGCTTAAGGCTTGGTTGCACCGGTTGTGGCCCGGTTCCGTCCCTTGTACCCTTGCCGGGTCGAAGGTACGGACCGGTCAAGGCAGTCCGTGTTGGGGGGGATCGCACCATTGATGGCGAACGCAGTCCGGCGGGTGGCCGCCTCTTCCTTGCTCGTGTGGGGCCTGGCCGGACACGGCCCCGCCCATGCCGAGGTCATTGCGTTGACCGCGACCCTTTCGCCGGCGGCCGAAGTGCCCCCGGCCGAAAGCCGCGCTACCGGCAAGGCCGAAGTGTCGTACGACACGACAACCCACATGTTGACCTGGACGATCGAATATTCGGGCCTCACCAGCGCTCCGACCGCGGCCCATTTCCATGGTCCGGCGCCTGCAGGTACCAACGCGCCGATCGTCATTCCGCTGACGAAGCTTGCGAGTCCCGCGACGGGAATCGCGACGCTGACGGATGCCCAGGCGGACCAACTGCTTTCCGGTAAGTACTATCTGAATTTCCATACGCCGGCCTTTCCGGCGGGGGAAATCCGCGGCCAGGTGACGCGCGTCGGTCCGTAGCCGGCCTCGATCCGAAATCTTGACGGACGCGGCGGTTTCGTCCACCTAACCGGAGTCGGCGGCGGCCGCAGCCACCCAACCGCTTACCCGCGCTCGTACGCGGGAGTGAGCAGGAGAGAGCAATGATCCAGCTTACCTTTCCCGACAATTCCGTCCGCGAATTTCCCGCCGGGGTCACCGGTCGTGATATCGCCGAAGGCATTTCCAAGTCGCTCGCCAAGAAGGCGGTGGCGGTGGCGCTCGACGGGACGGTCGCCGACCTCGCCGACCCGATCAGCAAGAACGCGCGCATCGAAATCGTCACGCGCGACGACCCGCGGGCGCTGGCGCTCATCCGCCACGACGCCGCGCACGTCATGGCGGAGGCGGTGCAGGACCTCTACCCCGGCACGCAGGTGACGATCGGGCCGGTGATCGAGAACGGCTTCTACTACGACTTCTTCCGCAATCAGCCGTTCACCACGGAGGACCTGCCGAAGATCGAAGCCAAGATGCGCGAGATCATCCGGCGCGACGCACCGTTCACCAAGGAGGTGTGGACGCGCGAGGATACCAAGCGCGTGTTCGCCGACATGGGCGAGATGTTCAAGGTCGAGCTGGTCGATGCGATCCCTCCGGATCAGGAGATCAAGATCTATCGGCAGGGCGAGTGGTTCGACCTCTGCCGCGGGCCGCACATGGTCTCGACCGGCCAGATCGGCCAGGCGTTCAAGCTGACCAAGGTCGCCGGCGCCTACTGGCGCGGCAACTCGCGCAATCCGATGCTGACCCGTATCTACGGCACGGCATGGGGCACCCAGGCGGAGCTCGACCAGTACCTCCACATGCTGGAGGAGGCGGAGAAGCGCGACCATCGCCGCCTCGGGCGCGAACTCGACCTGTTCCACTTCCAGGAGGAGGGGCCGGGGACTGTCTTCTGGCACCCCAAGGGCTGGACCATGTTCCAGGAGCTGGTGAGCTACATGCGGCGCCGGCTGAGGGGTACCTACCAGGAGGTCAACGCGCCGCAGGTGCTCGACAAGTCGCTGTGGGAGACGTCCGGCCACTGGGGCTGGTTCCGTGAGAACATGTTCGCGGCGCGGCCGGCCGGCGACGACGTCGAGGACGACGATCGCGTCTACGCCATCAAGCCGATGAACTGTCCGGGGCACGTGCAGATCTTCAAGCACGGGCTGAAAAGCTACCGCGACCTGCCGATCCGCTTCGCCGAATTCGGCATCGTGCACCGCTACGAACCGTCCGGCGCGCTGCACGGACTGTTGCGCGTGCGCGCCTTTACCCAGGACGATGCCCATGTGTTCTGCACCGAGGAACAGCTCGGCGACGAATGCCTGAAGATCAACGACCTGATCCTGTCGACGTACGCCGATTTCGGCTTCGAGGAAATCACGGTGAAGCTGGCCACCCGGCCGGAGGAACGGGTGGGGACGGACGCCATGTGGGACCATGCCGAGGACGTGCTCGGGCGCCTGCTTGACCAGATCGCTGCCCAGTCGGGCGGTCGCGTCAAGACGGGCGTCAATCCGGGCGAGGGGACCTTCTACGGGCCGAAGCTGGAATACGTGCTGCGGGACGCCATCGGCCGCGACTGGCAATGCGGAACCACGCAAGTCGATTTCAACATGCCAGCGCGCTTCGGCGCGTTCTACGTCGATTCAGACGGCGAGAAGAAGACGCCGGTGATGGTCCATCGCGCCATCTGCGGTTCGATGGAGCGCTTCCTCGGCATCCTGATCGAAAACCACGCCGGTCACTTTCCGCTGTGGCTGGCGCCGGTTCAGGTCGTGGTCTGCACCATCACCTCCGACGCCGACGAGTATGCCCGCCGTGTCCATGAGGACCTGACCAAGGCGGGGCTGCGGGCCGAACTCGATCTCCGCAACGAGAAAATCAACTACAAGGTCCGCGAGCACTCGGTGGCGAAAATCCCGGTCATTCTCGTCTGCGGCAAACGCGAGGACGAGGAAGGCACGGTGAACGTCCGGCGTCTCGGTCAGAAAGAACAGGTGTCGATGTCGCTCGGTCAGGCGGTATCGGCGCTGCGGGTCGAGGCCGTGCCGCCCGACGTTCGCCGTCAGTTCGGCGCCGAGGCCGAGTAGGCTCGCCGGTTCACTGCGCGTTGAGCTGGTAGTTCTGCGGGTTGCTGTTCAATAGCGACCGATTGTACCACGCGGTGCACGAGCTCGACTGCTCGACGCCGCGATGGACCGACGCGCCGACACCAAGCGCCGGACTCTTGAAGCTGCCGGTGTAATGCTGGTTGCTGCCGTAGCGGGTGGCGTCGAAGTTGATGGTGGTGCCCGCGGCGATCGCCGAGGTGCTGTAGTTGGTCACTACCATCTCCTTGAACTGCTGGATGTGGCAGTCGAGAACGATCCTGGTTCCCAGGAGTTGAAACCTGTTGGTCGATTGCGCTTCGGCGGCTCCCGAAAGGGCGAGAGCAACGAGTGCTGCCGCCGCTGCCGTCGTTGACCTTGTCATGGGCGCCTCCGTGCGCGGACCGGGGCGGACAACTACTGCCGCCGATGACGGCAGGATATCACGGCAGGAGTCGCGGTGCTGCCGGCAAGAGGCGAACGGAGCGACCCTCATTGGGCTTTCAGGGTCCCAAACGTGGAAGGGTGGTCCTTGGGAGGCTGGCGTGGGCCCGGATCGAGGACCCCTCCGACCGGTGGCCTGCCTCCAGTGGTCGCGGGCCCGGTGGCTGCTGCTTTCGTGCAATTGGCGAATTGGATTTCGTTGGTCGTGGAACATCCAAATACCTTCCGGCACTGTCCGTCCGGGTCGGTTTCTGTCGTTGTGCAGGTTCTCTTGGATGTGCACTTGTACGCGACGCCGTCTATCGTCGGCGTGTAGTTGCCGCTTTCCCAGGCAGTGCAGGTTGTCCGGCTCGTTGCGTGCAGCGGCACATCGGCCATGGCAATCAGTGTGACCGTCGTCAGAATTGTCAGCCTCAACATTTTGGTCGCGCCTTTCGAGGGGCCTCGCCTCGACTGCATCAGGTCTCTGCCATGCCGGCGTCCTCCGATCGGAGGATGGCTTGAGGCGCTTCTGCTCATCCCGTAAGGGGGCTTGAAAAGCCCGCCACGAGCTTGACGAGGTCCGCCTGACGCCGGGTGTCGGTCTTCTGATAGACGCGCCCGAGATGGGTTTTGACGGTCGTCTCTGCGATCCCCAGTGCCTGGGCAACGTCCGGCACGCCACCAACCTCGACAATGGCCAGCAGGACCCGCAATTCGGTCGGCGTCAGCCGGTAGGTGTGGGCGATGACCTCGGGCAGCAACGGACCCTCCATCGACGTTTTGCGGACGAAGACGGCGGCGACAGCGCTGTGGCGCTGACCGGCCTGACGACGCGCGCCGGAGGTCAGGGGCAGGACGTGCGCGACGAACGGCACACCATCCTGCTTGCCGAGCGAAACGGCAATCGCGTCGGTGCCGACCGCCCGATCGCCGGCCTGAGCGGCCGCGATGGCACCGGCCAGGATCGTGTCCGCAACGCCGTCACCGGCGGTGAGTGTCCCGCCTGGCGCGCGCAACAGATGGCCGGACTGAACCATGGCCTGTCCGGCGGTGTTGGCATGGACGACGCTTTTCGCGGTATCGACCAGGAATACGCCAGCGTTCACGGTGTCGAGGGCGTCGGCAACGGCGGCCGCCTCGGCCGATTTCAGGTCGATCAGCCTGCCGATCAATGCAGCGCGTCGCACGTGCGGTGCGAGGAGCCGCATCCGGCGTCGCGCATCGTCGTCGACGATGCCGTGCCGCTTGTGCCGGAAGACGCCAAACAGGGCGGCGCTGGCAGCCGATTTGTCGAGCACGACGGCGACGAAATCGACGAGGTCCTGGGGGCGCGCCCACTCGCGATAGAACCGCGATTCAAGGAATTCGTCGTAGGGGACGAGATCCGCCGTCGCCATCGGCTCGTCGATGGTGGCGAAGCAGTGTCGAACGGTGGCCGCATCGAGCTGAACGTAGCGCTCGAAATAAAGGTCGCGATAGGCGGGGTCCATTCCCCACTCGAAGAGAGCTCCACCCGTCCGCAGGGAAGCGTTCTTGTAAAAGAGCGTGGCGCCGTGGCCCACGACAAAGCCGGTCATCCTTTCCAGAACGCTGGGCCACAGGGCGCCATCGAGCGCGGCGTCGTAGATATCGCCGATCAGGTTGGAAAGCTTGTCGCCTTCGTCCACGCAACGCCTCGCCCGCGCGCCGCAATCGGGCACGATAGCAGACCGACCAGGCGGCGGAAACCAAGCGCAGCCTTCGCGCCTTCGAGCTAGCGCAGCAGAACTTCGACGTCGCGGTTCAGGCCGGCCTCGACCTTGAAGTTGCTCTCGTAGACCTTGCCGTCGTGCTTGGCGACCGCCCGGTATTCACCGGCGGCAAGCACCACCGACGGGAAAGCACCGACGCTTTCGAGAACGCTGTCGCCATCGGACGTCGTCACCGACCAGGCGGTGTTGGCAAGCGCTTCGCCGCCGTGCGCTTCGACGAGCTTCAGCGTCAGTCGCGCCGCCTTCTGGTATAGCGTCGCCTCGGTCAGTTTGCCGGCGTCGACACGAATGTCGGCGCGCACGACGGCGTTGGCGTCACCATAGTGGCAGACGACGTGATAGGTGCCGGCAGCAAGGGCGATCACGTGGCCGGGTGGCGCCTGGCGGACGAGCGCGTAGCTGTCGCCGCCCTCGTCGTAGGCGGATACGTCGAAGCTGACTTCGCCGGCGGTGAGGACTTCGTCGTCGCCGTTGATAGCAAGGAGGCGGATGCCGCCGCCGTTCAGCACCAGCACCTTGCCGCCGGTCGGTTCGGTCACGTCGATGCGGCTGGTGGCACCGGCGTGGCCCATGGCGGCGTTGACGTAGTAGGTGCCGCGATCGAGCTTGACGTAAATGACACCGCCGGTCGCTTCGCCGAGTACCGGCAACTTGCCATCGGGGCCGGCGGCGTCGCCGAAGATGCGCCACTTGACGCCGTCCTGCAGCGCCGGCCCGTCGGCCGTGAGCCTAGCCTCTAATGTGAAGGAGCCCGGCCTGACGTCGGCGGGCGGACCAACGTCCGGCCCCGCATCGGCGGCAGGCGAATCTGCGCCGACCGATCCGACGTCACCCGTGTCATCGTCCAGAACCGCGTCGCCATCGGCAGGCACGTCGACCTGGTCGAGACTGCTGTCGCCACCCAGCGAGTCGCCCGAATCACCCTCGTCGATGACGGCGTCGCCGCCGTCGTCGGCGCTCGGCGGGGCCTGCACCTCGGCGGGCGATGGCCTCGGCAGCGGCACCTCCGCCTTCTGGGCGGCGGCCGGCATTGCCACGACCAGCAACAGGGCCGCAATCAGCGATGCGGCCGCGACCCCACCCCGACGCGATACCGCTCTTGTCCTGCGGCGTCCTGCCTCTGCCATGACCTCTGAAATCACGTCCGTCTTCGCAGCCCGACCAAAATCGCCGTTTCCGTGGCAAATTCAAGGCGCTTGCCGGGCCGGCGCTTTGCTCTGAGCCGTGGGCGCCTCATTTGCCTTGCCGGCAGAATCCGACGAATGTCGCCCTCCTTCCATACCCGGGAAATGCTGATGACCGATGCCCTCGACCTTCTGGAACACCGCCGATCGATTCCGGTATCTTTTTTGGGACCGCCGGCGCCGAGCCAGGCGGAGCTCGACCGTATGCTGACCATCGCCGTGCGCGTGCCTGATCACGGCAAGCTGGCGCCGTGGCGCTTCATCGTCATTGCCGGCGACGCCGGTCGGCAGGTCGGGGAAAGGCTCGCGGTGCTCTTCCACCAGAAGAATCCCGACGCCGACGAAAAGAAGATCGAGGAAGAGCGTGTCCGTCTGGCGCGGGCGCCGCTGGTGGTGGCGGTCGTCTCTCGCGCGGCGCCGCACCCGAAGATTCCGGAGTGGGAGCAGGTGCTGTCGGCCGGCAACGCGGCGATGAGCCTGGTTCTGGCAGCGCACGCTATGGGCTACGCCGCCAACTGGACCACAGGCTGGATCGCGTACGACAGGGACGCTGGTTCGGTGCTCGGGCTCGAACCGGGCGAGCGCTTCGTTGCCTTTGTCCACATCGGTACGCCGAGCGTGCCGCCGACCGAGCGGCCGCGCCCGGTGCTCGGAGATGTGGTCACGCACTGGAAACCGCCGGTGGCGTGACGGCGGGTGTGGCCGACTGCCGCGCTCAGTTGTCCTTGGCGCCCTGGAAGATCCACGACCAGATATTGCGGCGCAGGCAATCCGGTAGCGGCTTGTGGCCGAGCGGCATGGAGATGTCGGCGCGGCCCTCGATCAGGACGATCAGGTTGCTGCGGTCGGGGTCTCCGGGAATCACCATCGGCCCAAACTTGGTGCCTTTCATCAGGCCGGCATAGGTCGTGAGGTCGAGCCCGCTGGCCACCGTACCCTGGCCGCCGGGTTGGTGGCAGGAGACGCACCATCCCCGGAAGATGGGCGCGATGTCGTCGGCGTAGCTGATCTGCTGCTGTTGGGCACAGGCAGGCGTGGTCGGCACCAGCGCAGTGGAGCCGGCAAGCAAAACGCTGCCGGCGAGGATGCTGAAGAGTGTGACGCTTCGGCGCTTCATGATCGACTCCCTTCGCGGCCTATTATCGAGCCCGACGGCGGTCCCGGTATTGTGCAAGATCAAATACGCCAAGTCAGTATCGGAAACGTTTCCGCTCCGCGTGCGGCTTTCTGGCCCAATCGCCTGGTCGGTCGCCACAATCCGCGGAAAATGGCGAAAACCTTGGTGAACGAAACGTTAAGGACTTCGGGCGGCAGGATGGCGGCCGGCGTTGAAGACGGGGTCGCGCATGATCGTCCACCAATTCCTGCAATGGGTCGAAACGGCGCCGCCGGACCGACGGCCGGAAGCGGCATTCGCACTGGGGCGGGCGTACCTCGCCAACGAGCATGACGAGGACGTGAAGAACGCGATGGAGGCGGCGCTGACCGTGCTGCTCGACAGCGCTTCGCCGGACGTTCGCTTCGCCATCGCCGATGCGCTGGCGGCGAGCCCGGAGGCACCGCGCCACGTTATTGTCACCCTTGCCGCCGATCAGTCCCACATCGCCGCGGTCGCGCTCCAGCGTTCGCCGCTGCTGATCGATTCGGAGCTGGTCGACATCGTGGCCGCCGCTTCGGAGCCGTTGCAGGTGGCCGTCGCCTCGCGGCCGGTGGTCTCGAGCAGGGTTGCGGCGTCGATCGCGGAGGTCGGCGAACGCGATGCGTGCGTGACGCTGGTCGCCAACCGCGGGGCGGCCATCGCCGCCATCAGCTTCCGGCGCATGGTCGAGCGTTTCGGTGACGACGCAGCATTGCGGGAGGCGATGTTGGCGCGTCCCGACCTCACGGCCGACGTGCACCAGATGCTGGTGCGCCACCTCGGTGACCTGCTCGGCGAGATGATCGTGAGCAGGTCGTGGGTGAGCGAGGCGCGGGCGAAGACCGTCACCCGCGACGCGTGCGATCGCGCCACGGTGGCGATCGCGGCCGAGACCGAGACCGAGGACCTGCCCGCCCTCGTCGAGCATTTGCGCATCACCGGCCAGTTGACCACGGCGTTGTTGCTTCGGGCGGTGTGCGCCGGGAACGTCGATTTCTTCGAGACTGGCCTGGCGGTGCTTGCCCATGTGCCGCGGCAGCGGGTGTCGAACCTGGTGAGGGCCGGCAGGGCGACGGCGCTGAGGGCAATCTGCGCCAAGGCGGGTCTGCCGCGGCTCGCCTATGACGGGTTCTCGGCGGCGCTCGATACCTGGCGGCGGATCGCCGAAGAGGAAGGCGAGCCCCAGGACCGTTACCGCTTCACCCGTGAGATCGTCGACGCGGTGATTACGCGCTACGCCGATATCACCGAAGGGGAGGCGAACGAGCTTGCTGCTATGCTCCGCCGCTTCGCGGCCGATCAGGCGCGCGACGCCGCCCGCGAATACGCCCGCGAGGCTTCCGCAGCGTAGGGGCGGGGAGGACGAGCCCCGCTTCGTATCGCCGGCCAGGCCCTTCCCCCCGAATTGTCGTGAACCGGCGCGTCCGGTCTCGGGCGCTCGGGCCAATCCCGCCGGCGGTGCCGATAATCCGGCAAACGCGTCCCGGGCGGGTCCCGATACGACGGTCGAACCCTGTGTCGCCGGACGGGGCTGATCGGACCCGGCGGTCGTGTTAGGTTCACACAGCCACGACAGGCCTGATCGCCATGTTCATGCGTTCAACTGGCAGTCTCGAGCAACGTTTCCCTGGGGTCCACTTCTACAACCCCGACCTCACGGAGGTGCAGGATGGGGTTGCCATCGGACCCGGGACGCGGGTCGGTTCGCTGACGCTCATTCACAAGGGCGCCATCATTGGCTCCGGGGTGACCGTCGGCTCACATTGCAACATATGTGATTGCCGCATCGGCGACAGGGTCTCGATCCAGACGGCGTGCCACATAACGCGCGGCGTCGTCATCGAGGACGATGTGTTTGTGGGCCCCGGCGTCCTGACACTCAATGACAATTTCGACGATGCAGGCCTCAGCTACCCTAGGATATGCCAGGGTGCGAAGATCGGGGGCGGCTGCGTCATCTTGCCGGGGGTGGTGATCGGGAAAGCGGCGATTGTCGGAGCCGGTTGTGTCGTGGCGCGCGACGTGGCCGCAGGCGCCACCGTAATTGGAAATGTCTCTCGGGCCGCGCCTGGCTCGCGAATGACGCCCTTGCGACCGTCGTGAGGCCGATCACCGCGTGAGCGCCGCACACGCGACGACCTGACGATCGCCGTCTCACGATGGCGGCTTCGACGCGTGAAAACCGGGGGGCAAACGCATGAGGGAAGATGGTCAAGCCGGCCTGCGCGTACTCATCACCAACAACTCCCTGGACGTAAGGGGTGGGTCGGAACTGTACGCGCGTGACATCGCCACCTCGCTGATGAGGCGGGGCCATTTTCCGGTTGCTTTCAGCACTGTGCTCGGTGATGTCGCCCGCGACCTGAGACAAGCCACGGTACCCGTCATCAGTGATCTGACCGACCTCAACGCGGTCCCCGACGTTGTGCACGGCCACCATCACATGGAGACGATGATGGCGCTGATGACCTTTCCCGATTCGCCGGCCGTGTTTGTTTGCCACGGGTGGTCACCCTGGATCGAGATGCCGCCGTTGCACCCCAACATCCGGCGCTACGTTGCGGTTGACGATCTGTGTCGCGAACGATTGCTGACCTCGCGAGACCTCGACGCGTCCAAAATCGAGACGATCTACAATTTTGTCGACATGGACCGGTTTGTGCGCAGGCCTCCGCTGCCACCCAGACCGGGGGCCGCCCTGATCTTCAGCAACTATGCCGGGAGCGAGATCGAGGGAGCCGTACGCGAGGCCTGTCGCGCGGTCGGTGTCGAGAGGGTGGATGTTGCCGGGCATCGCGCCGGCAATCCAATTGAGCGCCCCGAGGACCTGCTGCCACAATATGACGTGGTGTTCGCCAAGGCACGCGCGGCACTGGAAGCCATGGCGACCGGCTGCGCCGTGATCGTGCTCGACAACGCCGGCCTGGGTGGCATGGTAACCAGCGACAATGTCAATCGAATGCGACCGCTCAATTTCGGAATCAGGACGATGCAGCGGGCCCCTCTGTCCGTCGAAGCAATCGTCGCCGAGCTTCGTCGCTACGATGACCGCGACGCCGCCGTCGTATCCGATTTCATCCGCAAAACAGCGGGGATGGCCCCGGTTGTCGCGAGATGGGAGGCTTTGTACGCCGAAGCAATACGCGACTGGCGAGAATACAGACAAACCGTGAGCGACAACGAACTGCGGCATCGGCAAATGGCCGCGTGCGCGAGCTATCTGGCCCACCTCGCTCCGGTCGTCAAAAGCACCGGCGTCGCGGATCCGTATTTTGGCTCGCACCGTCTGAAGCCGCCGCGGTGAAGTCTCGCGGCCGGCTGCCGGCTGCCGGCTAATAGCGGAACTGCTCGGTCAGGATGCGCTCGTCCCAGGAGTGATCCGGGTCGAAGAGAATCAGGCTTTCCGCCTCTTTGTCCGCGGCGACGGTCACCTCCGCCACTGACTTGAACTCGACGTTGTCGGCGACGGCGTTTACCGGGCGTTTCTCGGTTTCGAGGATCGTGATCCTGACCTCGACGTGATCGGGGAGGAGCGCGCCCCGCCAGGTGCGCGGGCGGAAGGCGCTGATCGGCGTCAGGGCCAGCAGCGGCGCGTAGATCGGCAGGATCGGCCCGTGCGCGGACAGGTTGTACGCGGTACTGCCGGCCGGGGTCGCCACGAGGATGCCGTCGCAGATCAGCTCTTCGAGGCGAACGTGGCCGTCGATGGCGACGCGAAGCTTGGCCGCCTGGTAGGACTGGCGCAGCAGCGACACCTCGTTGATGGCGAAGGCGGTGTGGTGCGCGCCACCAGCATCGACCGCGTGCATCGCCAGCGGGTGGATGGCTGTCTCGACGGCGGCGGCGAGCCGCGCCGGCAGGTCGTCCTCGCCGAACTCGTTCATCAGGAAGCCGACCGAGCCGCAGTTCATGCCGTAGATCGGCTTGCCGGTGTTCATGAAGGCGTGGAGGGTCTGCAGCATCAGTCCGTCGCCGCCGAGGGCCACGATCACGTCGGCATCCTCGGGCTTGACGCTGCCGTAGCGGGCGGCAAGCCGCCTTTCGGCGGCGCCGGCCTCCTCGACGCTGCTGGCGATGAAGGCAATCCTCTCGCCCGTCAGCCGTTCGCCCGCCATTTTCCGCCTCCAGCCCAAAGCCGGCAGGGCCGTAGCACGGCATGGCGGGTTTTCCAACGCGGCAGCATCGGCGGTTGCGGACAGGCGCCGCGGGCGGTAGTGCTCTCCGGCTCGACCCGCCCTTCCAGACGGACCTCCCATGCCAGCCGATCCGGCGCGTTTTGTATTGACGCTTTCGTGCGGCGACAGGCGCGGCATTGTCGCCGCCGTCGCCAACTGCATCACGTCGCAGGACTGCAACATCGTCGAGAGCGCCCAATACGGCGATCCGCAGACGATGCGGTTCTTCATGCGTGTCTCTTTCGCGGCGCCGTCATCGGTGACGGCGGAAACCTTCCACCGGGGCTTCCACCCGGTGGCGACCGCGTTCGATTTCGACTGGCGGCTTCACGACCTTTCGGCGAAGCCGAGGGTCATGATCCTCGTATCCAATTTCGGTCATTGCCTCAACGACCTGCTCTATCGCAACTCCATCGGGCAGTTGCCGATGGAACTGGTGGCTGTGGTCTCCAACCACGAGACCTTGCGTCGCCGGGTGGAGGCGGAAGGACTGCCCTTCCTGTTCATGCCGGTCAGCAAGGAAACCAAGCACACGCAGGAAGCGGACCTCGCGGCCCTTTTCGACAAGGAGCGCATCGATCTGGTGGTGCTCGCCCGATACATGCAGATCCTGTCGAGCGACCTGGCCGCGCGGCTGGAGGGGCGGGCGATCAATATCCATCATTCCTTCCTGCCGAGTTTTGTCGGCGCGCGGCCCTACCAGCAGGCGCATGCGCGCGGCGTCAAGCTGATCGGAGCTACCGCGCACTATGTCACGCCAGATCTCGATGCCGGGCCGATCATCGAGCAGGACGTCGAGCGGGTCGATCATTCGATGTCGGCCGACGAGATGGTTGCCATCGGCCGCGACACCGAGGCGACGGTGCTGGCGCGCGCTGTCCGCTTTCACCTCGAGCACAGGGTTCTGATCAATGGCGAGCGCACGGTTGTCTTCCGCTGAACGGAGCGCCACGCTGATCGACGGGCGCGCCGTCGCGGCCGAGGTCACCCAGCGCGTTGCCGCGGAGACCGCGCGGCTGAAGGCGGAGGCGGGGGTGGTGCCGGGGCTCGCGGTGGTTCTCGTCGGCGACGACCCGGCGAGCCAGGTGTACGTCGCCGGCAAGGGCCGCAAGGCCGAGGAGCTGGGCTTCCATTCGGTCCAGCACACGCTCAAGGCCGCAACCGACGAGGTGTCGCTGATCGCCCTGGTGGAGGATCTCAACCGCGATCCGGGCGTGCACGGCATCCTCGTGCAGTTGCCCCTGCCTGACCACATTGACAGGCATAGGGTGATCGAGGCGATCCGGCCCGCGAAGGACGTCGACGGCCTGCATCCGGTGAATGCCGGGCGGCTTGCCAACGGCATGCCCGGTGCGATGGTGCCGTGCACGCCGGCGGGCTCGCTGATCCTCGCGAAACGGGCGGTGGGTGCGGCGCTGACCGGGCTGAACGCGGTGGTGGTCGGCCGCTCCAATCTGGTGGGCAAGCCGATGGCGCAGCTTCTGCTCGCCGAGAATTGCACGGTCACCGTCGCGCACTCGCGCACGCGCGACCTCGCGGCCACGGTGCGGGGCGGTGACATCGTGGTTGCCGCCGTGGGGCGGGCCGAGCTGATCCGGGGGAGCTGGATAAAGCCGGGCGCGGTCGTCATCGACGTCGGCATGAACCGCATCCCGGCGCCCGAGCGCGGCGAGGGCAAGACTCGGCTCACCGGCGACGTGGCGTTCAACGAAGCCGTCGCGGTCGCGGGCGCGATCACACCGGTGCCGGGGGGCGTCGGGCCGATGACGATAGCCATGCTGATGGCGAATACGCTGGCCGCCGCCTGCATCAGCCTCGGGCGGAGCCCACCAAGCTACGCCTGACGCTGGCTCGAAAAGCGTTGGGGCGCCACCGTCTCCGGTGACGCCCCGACTGCAAGCGATGTTGAGCTGCTGCAGGTCCTTGAACCAGGGCGAGCCTCAAAAGGGACAAAGCTCGCGAATGAATTTACGGGAAGCTTACGAGCGAATTACCGCTGCCGGGTTAAGCGCCGTCGGTGTATTCGATTACATTTTTACGCTTCATCGCGGTTCCATGCTGACGATAGAGTTTGGCCTCGCGATGTGGGGAAAAAAATTTGGCGGGAGGGCGTGGGCCCTCCCGCGGTAGTTCAGGCAACTAGCGGCTCATACGGCCGATCACTTTGCACAAGGTCACCAGACCGACGTCGTAGGACCCTGGACGGTGGAGGACCGCAGTGCATTTCGTGCGCAGAAGCATCTGCTCGTTCGGGTCCAGGGTTCCGTACGCTTGGGCGAGTTGGACCGGAGTGACCGAGCCGCCACCGCCGGGACCGGGCAGGCCGGTGGAGGGTTGGCCTGGCGTACCTGGAGTGCCCGGCGTGCCGGGAATGCCGCCGAGGATGTCGGGCAGGGGGATCAGGCCCGGCAGATCCGACAGGTCGGGAAGACCGCCGAGGCCGCTCGTCAGGCCGCCGAGGTTGATCGTTCCCTGGGTCGTCTTGCCTGACTGATTGAGGTCGACGAGCTGGCCATTGCTGTTGGTGATTGCGGCGTTGGCGCCGGTGCCGTCTACACCGCCGCCGACCGAAGCAATGCTGTCGCCGCCAATGGATATGCCGCCAGAGCCGGATGTGCCGCCGGTGTCGGTGCTAACCGAGGCGACCGAGCCGTCGGATCCGCCACCCACCGAAACACTCGTGGAACTGTCGCCCGCACCAACAGAAACGCCGATTCCACCACCGCTGGTGTCCGTGCTGACGCTGATGCCGCCCACGCCCACGTCAAATGCGGCCGCTGGCCATGACGCGACGCTCAACAATATGGCCATGCCGCCCAAAACCGACACCTGTCTTGCCATTTCTCTCTCCTAGTCCGTTGTGCCGCCACAACCGGAGATTGGATCGGACGTGGCGATCGATCGCAAAGTGTAGGAAGCGGCTCCTGCGCACTGGTTACGATCGTCGGTTGCATTCGACTAGAATTGTTGGCCGCGCGGAGAACCGCGCGGTCGCGGCAAACATTGCCGGGCGCTGACTTTGGCCGTTCCGGCGGTCAGGTGCCGCCGATCAGCGTTCGCGGAAGGCGCGGTCGAACGAGGCCGACAGGGGCCCGACAAGGTAGTCGAAGGCCGTGCGCTCCGTGGTCACGACCATGACGGTCGCGGGCATCCCCGGGTAGAGATGGATTTCCGGGCTCTCCGCCAGCTCCTGGTGGTCTACGGCGACTTCGGCAACGTAGTAGGCGTGGCCGGTACGCTCATCGGTCAGCCGGTCGGCCGAGATTTCCGTCACGGTGCCGTGGATCAACGGCGTCACCCGCTGCTTGTATGAGGTGAAGTGGACTTCGGCGGTCATGCCAGGGTGGACATCGGCGATGTCCTCAACCGCGACCTGGGCTTCGACCACCATTGCCGTCGCGTCCGGCACGATGTCGAGGATGCGCTCGCCGCGGGCAATGACCGCACCGACAGAGAATACATTGAGGCCGACGACCGTGCCGGCGTAAGGCGCGCGCAACACGGTGCGTGCGAGAGCGGCGCGCGCGCTTATCAGGCGCGGTGCGAGGTCAAGAAGCTTTGCGTGCGTATCCCGCAGATCGCTTGAGATGGCCGCGGCGCGGTCCTTGTCGAGCTGGGCGATCTGATCGTTGAGTTCGTTGATTGCCTGACCAGCCTTGGCGGTGCTGGCGGCGATTTCGGCGATCTGGCCGCGGATG
This sequence comes from uncultured Alphaproteobacteria bacterium, assembly GCA_963826055.1. GTDB lineage: Bacteria > Pseudomonadota > Alphaproteobacteria > Rhizobiales > Kaistiaceae > JBBDMC01. Next base: position 184,777 of record CAWGVO010000017.1, read on the forward strand.
CCGGCTTCGGTTCGGTCGAGCTCCAGTATGCGGGCCCTGGGTATCAGGTTCTGATCGAGCAGGGGCTGGAGACTCGCCTTCTCGCCGACCACCGAATCCAGTTGCTGCTGGTAGGCGGTCTTCTGGCCATCGTTGCCGACGATCGATTCCTTGAGCTGGTCAACCCGCCGGGCGAGCACCTGCTTCTGTCCCTCCAGCGCGGCCCGTCGGTTGCTGAACTCCTTGATCTGGCCTGCGGTCGCGGCCGCGACGGACAGGTCGCCCGGGCGGGCGGCGAGGTCAGGTGGGAACGTGACGGTATCGAGCCCGTCGCGCTCCGCTTCGAGCCGCGCCTGGACCGCCTCCAGCAATACCTGCTGCTCGGCGAGAAGCTGGACCTGGGCGCGCGCGTCGGTGTCGTCGAGCGTCAGGAGGACATCGCCCGCATTCACATGATCGCCTTCGTGGACACGGAGTGCCGTTACGGTGCCGCCGTCAGGGTGCTGGACGCTCTTGCGGTTGCCCTCCACCTTGACGACCGCGTTGGCGACGACGGCGCTGTTCAGGGGTGCGGTAACCGCCCAGGCGCCGAACCCGCCGAAGAAAACCAGGAGGATCGCGAAACCGGCGACTACGGCACCGCGTGCCGACTCGCGCGGAGGCGGCGGGTCGCCGGCGGAGCGGGGCGAACGGTCCTGACGAGCGATGGCGGTCCCGGACATCGGCATCAGGCTCCAGCCGCTCTTGCCGCCGGAGGAGTGCCGCTGGCGGACACCGCCTGGACCCGTACGGCGCGGGTCAGGCGGGTCATCACCTCGGCGCGTTCGCCAAAGGTCTCGACGCGGCCATCGCGCAAGAGCAGGATCTTGTCGACGGTCGCAAGCGTTGCGGGACGATGGGAGACGATGACCACCGTCGTGCCCTTCGCCTTCAGCTGGGCGACGCAATCGGCGAGCGCCGCGTCGCCATCGGAATCGAGGTTGGAACTGGGCTCGTCGAGCACCACCAAACTCGGATCGCCGAACACCGCTCGGGCAAGGGCAATCCGCTGGCGATAGCCGCCGGAAAGAACGGCGCCGCCTTCTCCGACTTCCGTCTCGTAGCCGTTCGGCAGGCGGAGGATCATGTCGTGGACGCCGGCGAGGCGCGCCGCCTGCACGATCTCGGCGTCGGCGTCCGACTGGAAACGGCTGATGTTCGCCGCCACGGTGTCGGCGAAGAGCTCAATGTCCTGCGGCAGGTAGCCGAGATGGCGGCCGAGCGAATGATGCGACCAGATCGATACGTCCGCTTCGTCCAGGCGAACGGAGCCGGTGGTCGCCCTCACCACGCCGACCAGGTGGCGGGCGAGCGTCGACTTGCCGGCGCCCGACGGCCCGATGATGCCAAGCGCTTCTCCGGGCTCCAGACGGAACGACACGCCCTGCAGGATGAACTTGCTGGTGCCCGGCAGAGCGTAGCTCACGCCTTCGACCGACACGCGGCCGGCCGGTCGCGGGAGATTGATGGTGCGCTGGTGTTCCGGGTTGGCTTGCAGCAGGTCGCGGACGCGGGTGTAGGCGGCGCGGGCGCCGACGAGGTTGCGCCACGAGGCGACCACCTGCTCGATCGGTTGCAGGGCACGGCCGAGGAGCAGGCTGCCGGCGAAGATGGCGCCGACCGTCGTCAGCCGCTCGATGGCGAGATAGGCGCCGAGGCCGAGGATCACCGACTGCATCGACATGCGCAGGAAGCGGATGGCGCTCGACATGGCGGCGGCGCGGTCGCTGGCGACCGTCTGCCGCTCGAGAACGAGGTTGCGGTCGCGGCCCCAGCGCTTGAGCAGGCCGTCGACCATGCCCAGCGCCCGCACCGCTTCGGCGTTGCGCAGGCTCATCTCGGTGAAGTTGTAGACGCGGCTGGCGGCGATGTTGGCCTCGGCGAGCGGGTGGCGGATGAGCCACTGGTTGGCGATCGCCATGACGAACAGCACCACCGCCGAGCCCAGCGCGAAGAAGCCGAGGAGGGGGTGGAGCATGAAGATGACGCCGATGTAGATCGGCGACCACGGCAGATCGAAGACAGCGTGGATGCCGCTGCCGGTGATCGTCTGGCGGAAGGTGTCGAAATCGCGAAGCGGCTGGCTGCGGACGGCATCGTTGACGCGGCCCTCGACGGTCGCGGCGACGACGCGGCCGGCAAGCAACCGGTCGAGGCGGATGCTGGCGCGGGTGAGGATGCGGGCGCGAACGCTGTCGAGGCCGGCGAGCGAGGCGAGCGCAGCGAGCAGGATGATGGTCAGCATCACCAGCGTAACGATGCTGCCGCTCGACACCACGCGGTCGTAGACCTGGAGCATGTAGAGCGGTGCGGCGAGGTAGAGCAGGTTGATGGCGAGGCTGAACAGGGCGGCCATGGCGAAATAGCCGCGGCATGCCTCGAAGGCGCGCGACATCTCAGCCGATTTCGGTTTCAGATTCACCCGGCCCAATCCCCACTCCCGGAACCCTTGTCCGTCGCATTAGCACCGCACCCGTTAAGGATGCCGAAACCAACAGGACTAACAGACCGTTAGGAGCGGGCAGGCGCGTCCGTTTGCGGGTGCCAGAACGCACCCGCGCGGGCTGGGGATCGCCTCAAATCGTCGGATTTGGCGTCAGTGCGCCTCGAGTTGCGCCAGGGCGTCCGGCAGGCCCTTGACGCTCACGTTGATCGTGATTTCGCGGCCATTGATGACCACAAACCTGGCGGTTGCCTTGTCGGTTTTGCCGAAGGTGTCGAGAAAGCTCTTCTCGACGGCTGCAACCGCCTGGCAGCCGCGGGTCGTGCAAAGCTGGAAGGGAATGACCAGCGGCTTGGGCGTTCCGGCCTCGATGGTGAGGCCGTGTCCGACAAAGATGTCGGTCGGAGTCTGCCAGGTCGAGACGAAGCCGCCCTTTCCGTCCTCACTGATGCGCCACAGGAACAGGGTCTGCTTGGTCTGGGCGATGGAGATCTGCTGGGCGATGCCGCACGGTGTGCCGCCGTTGTTGGGCAGCTCGACGCAGCTGTAGATCCAGTCTCCGTAGGTCGCCTGCTTGACCACCTTCGGCTGATCGGCCGCCTGGTCGTTCGCGTCGGGAGCAGGCGGGGCATCGGCCTGCACCTGGGTTGGCTTGAGAGCGGGCGCTGCGGCGGGCGCGGACGCCGGGGCGGGGCCTGCCGCGATCTGCGTCGTGTGTGGCGATGTCCTCTGGATGTAGATCGCCGCCCCAAGGCCAGCGGCGGCGACGATGAGCGCGACCAGGGTGGCGACAAGGAGCTTCATTTGAAATGGCCGCCTGCGCGCAGGACGATTCATGCGCGGCTCGTCGTAGCCAGGCCGCACCTCGGCAAGAAAAGGAATCTCGCCATCACTGTCGCGCATGGTTCCCATTCCGCAGTCGTTTTGCAACCCGTCCCCGTGCCACGAATGTTTACGGAAATGGGTTGGAAAAGACCTTTGGTGCCGGCAGCAGGATTCGAACCCGCGACCCCCTGATTACAAATCAGGTGCTCTACCGACTGAGCTATGCCGGCCCAGTGCGCAAGACGTAACAGCGCGTCTCGGGTGCCACAAGGGTCGCCGCCGTTTGCCTGCGCAGGCCCGGGCGGTCCATCGCCAATCGGACAGACGAAAATTTTTCGCTTCCCGCCCCTCATTTGTGAGACTATTGTTGCTTCGCTTCCTCCCAGGGCGACGTTTTGGTGTGTGCGTGCCGCTCCGTCATCAGACGGGGCGCGGTGCTGTTTGGCATCCAGAGGAGAAAAGTGATGGAGACGCGACAAGCCAGTGATCGGCCAAGTCGCTTGCCGGGAATCGGCGAGCCGCTTGAGCCCGGTGATCTCGTTCGGCCACCGCAGGAAGATTGCGAATGTAAGGAGGGGATGTTCCCCAAGGCAAGCCGCCGCCAGTTCATGGCCGGCACCGGTTTGCTCGCGGCGGCCGCGGCAGCCGCGGTGTTGCCGTCACAATCGGCGAAGGCGGCGGTGCCTCCGGGCGCCGGCGACTGGCCGATCGCCGATCCACCGTGGAGCGTGCCCGGTCGGGTTGCCGGGGAAGATGGCGGCTATGGTCTCCGCTCGCAGTTTGAGACCGCCATCCGGGCTGCCTCGTCGACCGGAACCAGCAGCAGGACGCCGCTGCACTACGTCCAGGGCATCATCACGCCGTCGGGTCTGCACTATGAACGTCACCACAACGGCATCCCGACGATCGATCCCGCCAAACACCGGCTGATCATCCACGGCATGGTCGACAGACCGATGAAATACTCGGTCGAGGACCTGAAGAAGTTCCCGTCGATGTCGCGGATCATGTTCCTCGAATGCTCGGGCAACTCGGGCGGTGATGCCCGCAGGGCTGCCTCCAAGACAGCTCAACTCGCCCACGGCCTGACCAGCACGTCGGAATGGACCGGCGTCAAACTGTCGACCTTGCTTGAGCAGGTTGGCCTCAAGGACGGTGCCGCATGGGTGCTTGCCGAAGGGCTCGGACGGAGCGCTGATGACGCGCAGCGTGCCGCTCGAGAAATGCATGAGCGACGCATTCATCAGCTACGCCCAGAACGGCGAGGCAACCCGGCCAGAAAACGGTTATCCGATGCGGCTGATGCTGCCTGGCTATGAGGGTAACATCAACATCAAGTGGCTGCGCCGGCTGGAGGTCAGCGACAAGCCGTTCATGACCCGCGAGGAGACGTCGAAGTACACCGACCTCATCACGCTCACCGGCAAGGCGCGGCAGTTCTCGCTGATGATGGAAGCGAAGTCGGTGATCACCTTCCCCTCCGGTGACATGAAGCTGCCGGGAGCGGGTTTTTACGAGATCACCGGCCTCGCATGGACCGGCCGCGGCGCCATCCAACGGGTGGAAATCTCCACCGATGGGGGCAAGTCCTGGGCGTTGGCATCGTTGCAGGAGCCCGTGCTTCCGCTCGCCCACACGCGCTTCCGTTTCCCGTGGCAGTGGGACGGCAGCGACGCGGTGCTGCAGAGTCGCGCCGTTGATGAGACGGGCTACGTCCAGCCGACGAAGCAGTTCCTCACCGCACAAGAGGGGGTTGGGCCGACCTATCATTACAACGGCATCCAATCGTGGAAGGTCAGCGCCGACGGGAGTGTCGAAAATGTTTACTTGGCATAGGGTCTCAAGGCTCGCCAGCTGCGCTGTAGCGGCCGGCTTCGTCCTCAGCGTGGGAATCGCGGCTGCGCAGCAGACCGGCTATCCTGCCGCCTACGACTTTGGCTCACCGGCGAGCGACGCCGACATCGCCGCCTGGGACATTGCGTACCCGCCGAGCGGCGCCGGTCTGCCAGCCGGCAGCGGTACCTACGATCAGGGCAAGCAACTGTTCGCCGACAACTGCGCCGCCTGTCATGGCGACGACCTGAAGGGCGTCAGCGGGACCGGGGGCGGGCCGGCCCTGATCGGCGGGCGCGGCACCCTGAACACCACCAAGCCGGTGATGACGGTGGAGAGCTACTGGCCCTACGCCACGACGCTCTACGACTACATCCACCGGGCGATGCCGTTCACCGCGCCGGACTCACTCAAGCCCGATGAGGTCTATGCGCTGGTGGCCTATATCCTTGGCGAGGCAAACATCATCGACAAGAGCGAGGTGATAGACGCCAACAGCCTGCCCAAGGTGGAGATGCCCAACCGGAACGGATTCTACGTCGACAACCGACCGATGCCCGTGCTGCCTTACTCGGCGCCCCAGCTCGGACCGGACGTGCCGAAGCAGTTCTGACGGTCTGGCGCATGATTGAACGGCCGGGTCTGCCCCTTGCTCGGGGGCGGGTCCGGCCGTCAGCTTTTGGTGCTGTCGAGGTGGCGGCGGGCGATGTAGAGCGCCAGCGCCGCCGCGTTCGAAACGTTGAGGCTGGTGATGGCGCCGGGGACCGACAGGCGGGCGAGGCGGTCGCATGTCTCCCGCGTCAGGCGGCGCAACCCCTTGCCCTCGGCGCCGAGCACCAGGGCGATGCGCCCGCCGGTAACGGCATCTTCCATCGGTGCGTCGGCTTCGCTGTCGAGGCCGATGCGGGCAAAGCCCATGGCGCCGATGTCGGCGAGGGCGCGGGCAAGGTTTCCGACCTCTATCCAGGGGACGGTGTCGAGGGCGCCCGAGGCGGCCTTCGCCAACACGCCGGTCTCCACCGGCGCGTGGCGGCCGGTGACGACGACCGCATCCGCCGCGAAGGCGGCAGCCGAGCGCACGATCGCGCCAACGTTGTGCGGGTCAGTCACCTGATCGAGGACCACGATGAGGTTGGCACCGGCCAGCGTGTCCAGCGAAAGCGGGGGCAACGGCGCCACCTCGATGGCGACGCCCTGATGGACGGCCTCGCCGCCGAGGAGGCGATCGAGCAGGCGAGGGGAGGTGTCCTCCGGAGCGAGCGGGAATGTCGCGCCGGCCTCGGTGAGGCGAGCCAGCGCGTTGCGGGTGGCCAGGATGCGGCGGACCGTGCGGCGCGGGTTGGCGAGGGCGGCCAGCACCGGGTGGATGCCGTAGATCCACAGGGCCTCCGGGCGCCGCTCGGCTGGCGAGCGGGGCGGGTGGCGGGGTGTGCCGTGGCGGTTGGCACCGCTTCGGGGCTGGTCATGCGGGGCGCGCGTCATTTGGGGCTGCAGGTCCTTTCGGGGCTGCCTTCTACAGCCCCGGCCGGCGCGCGACAAACACGACCGCGATTGCCCAAAAACGATGCTGCAACCATCTCCGTCGTGGGGCGCGGCGTTGACAGGGCGAGGGCCCGTGGTCATAAGACGCCTCCCACGGGAAACCGGCTTCGGCATGCCGAAAATGCCGACGATCCTGTCCCAAGGGGGAGTGTCCCGAGTGGCAAAGGGGGCGGACTGTAAATCCGCTGGCGAACGCCTTCGTAGGTTCGAGTCCTACCTCCCCCACCAATCCTGGAATGTGCACCACCATCCAGCACCTCAAGGGAATTGCCTGTTACCCCACGAGACACAAATGCTCGGTTTTAACTGAAGCACAAAGTCTTCAAGCCTGCGCTGCTCCGCAAATGTGACCACGAGCGCTTCGCGATGCTTGTCGGCGTCGATGCGGAAACCTTCCGCCTCTTTCAACTCGAACAGTGCCAGTTCATACCCATCCAGCAGCAAGCGTAGCGTTAGTTCCCTATATGAAGGAGCTATTCGAGCGCGGACTTCGATCCCGTTCCGGTTGGTTGAAAAATCGAGCGTATTGTAAACCCAAGGCACTCCGGGATCGAGAATAGCGGGCTCGGCTTCAAAGAAGCTTATCAGTTCATGATCTTCCGGGAAGCCTTGAAGCATGACCCACTCGCTTTTGGGAGCTTTTAGCTTGACGCGCGGTCAGGCCAACTATCAAGACCCAGTGCCCAGTTTTGCCCTGAACGGCCCACCAATCCTGGCCCCTGGCGGTGCGGGCTTAATCGCGGGCGCGGGTTCTGGTATCTGTCTCCTCGAAGCGGGTGTAGCTCAATGGTAGAGCAACAGCCTTCCAAGCTGATGACGAGGGTTCGATTCCCTTCACCCGCTCCATTCTTCGCGGGCCGCCTCGCTCCGGTCAAACGGCTGGCGTCCGCCGCCCGATTTCTGGTATCTGACCTCTGCTGCCGATAGGGGTATAGCTCAGTTGGTAGAGCGACGGTCTCCAAAACCGTAGGTCGGGGGTTCGAGTCCCTCTGCCCCTGCCATGTTTCGGGGTCGATGCGATCGGCGCCCGGCCACAGTTTCGAAGCCCCCTGAGCGGTCGCTGACGTGCCCCACCACAGCCAGTTCGATCCCGATCCGTGCGACCGCTGACCCTCGTCTGGGACATAGACGGGACCTTCTCGGAGACCGAGGAGATCCACCGGGAGGCATTCAACCAGACCTTCGCCGCCTATGGCCTGCCCTGGGTGTGGGACCGGCCGACATACAAGAAGCTGCTCGAGATCACCGGCGGCAAGGAGCGGATGCGGGGATTCATCGCGGCGTTCGATCCCGACGGGGGCAGGGCCGCCTTGCCGCTGATCGCGGAGATCCACGCCGCCAAAACCGAGCGATACACCGCGATGGTTCGCGGGGGCGCGGCGCAGCCGCGGCCGGGCGTGAAGCGGCTGATCCGTGAGGCGAAGGCCGCGGGTGTTCCCATGGCGATCGCAACCACTACCAGTCTCCCCAACGTCGAATGGCTGATCAAGGCGACGCTCGGGCCGGACGGGATGGCGCTCTTCGACGCGGTTGGCGCCGGCGACGTGGTTCCGAACAAGAAGCCGGCTCCCGACATCTACCGGCATACGCTGGCGGAACTCGGGGTCGCGCCGGAAGAGGCTGTCGCGCTGGAAGACTCGGTCAACGGCCTTCGCGCGGCGAGCGCTGCCGGGCTCCGCACGATCATTACGCCCAGCGTCTACACTGACGACCAGGATTTTGCCGGCGCGTTCGCCGTCCTCAGCGATCTCGGTGAACCCGACCGGCCCTACCGGCACATCGCCGGCGCCGGCGAACGCGACGACGTGGTGACGCTGGCGGCTGTCACGCGCTGGCTGGCGGCCTGAAGGCGATCAGGGAGCGGCAATGAGATCCGCGGCCTACGTATTCGACGCCTACGGCACGCTGTTCGACGTGCACGCGGCGGTTCGCCGCCACGCCGAGGCGATCGGCCCCGAAAGCCAGCGTCTGTCGGAAATCTGGCGGGTGAAGCAGCTCGAATACACGTGGGTGCGCACGCTCGCCGGGCGCTACGTCGACTTCTGGGCGCTCACCGAGGCGGCGCTCGATTTCGCGCTGGCCGCGGCGGCGCCGGCGCGGGTCGACCTCAGGCCGGCGTTGCTCGCGGCCTACCGGGAGCTCGACGCGTTCGCGGAGGTGCCGGAGCGTGCTCGCCGGGCTGAGGGCAGGGGGCGCCCGCCTCGCCATCCTCTCCAACGGGTCGCCGCGACATGCTGGCCGACGCGGCCCGCTCGGCCGGCATCGAGGCGCTCCTCGATCACATCATTTCCGTCGACGAGATCGCCACCTACAAGACCGATCCCCGGGTCTACGCACTGGCGGTGGAGCGGCTCGGCGTGGCGGCGAGCGAAATATCGTTCCAGTCTTCCAATCGGTGGGACGTGGCGGGCGCCACCGCCTTCGGCCTTCGCGCCGTGTGGATCAACCGCACCGGCCAGCCCGACGAGTATCGGCGACCTCGCCCCTGCCGCGGTCATGCCGTCACTCGACGGGCTGCTGGCTTGAGCAGGCGGCTTCACACCGCGAGGTAGTTGGCCCTCAGCTCTTCGTTTCCGAGCACTTCGCCGGCAGGCCCGGAGAAGACGACCTGACCCATGTCGAGGATGACGGCGCGGTCGGCAAGCTCCAGGGCGGCGATGGCGTTCTGCTCGACGATGATGGTGGTGATGCCTTCCGCCTTGATGTTGGCGACGATCTGCTCGATCTGCTGGACGATCACGGGGGCCAGTCCCTCGTAGGGCTCGTCGAGAAGCAGCAGCTTGATCTCGCGGGAAAGCGCGCGGGCGACGGCGAGCATCTGCTGCTCGCCACCGGACAGGGTCGTCGCCTCCTGCCGGCGGCGCTCGGCCAGACGCGGGAAGGCCTCGTAGATGCGTTCGCGCGACCAGCCGCGCGGTTCGGCGACCTGGGCAAGGACCAGGTTCTCCTCGACGCTGAGGCCGCCGATGATGCGGCGGTCTTCGGGCACCAACTGGATGCCGGCGCGCGCCGCCTCGTAGGAACGCATCGGATGGATGGCCTTGCCGCCGAGGACGATCTCGCCGCCCTTCAGCGTCGGCGTGTCGGTGCGGGCGATCGCGCGCAGCGTCGAGGTCTTGCCGGCGCCGTTGCGGCCGAGCAGCGCCAGGATCTCGCCTTCCCTGATGTCGAGCGAGACGCCCTGAACGACGTAGCTCTCGCCGTAGAAGGCGTGGATGTCGCGGCAGGCGAAGAAGGCGTCGGCTGGCCTCCGGCGCGGCGACGGTGGCGGTCGCGGATTTGTCTGTCGTCATCGTCATCGGGACGGCAATGTCGGCGGCGATGGTCATTGATGGGCGCCCCCGAGGTAGGCTTCCTGCACCTTGGGGTTGCCCCGCACCTGGTCGGGCGGCCCGTCGGCGATGATACGGCCTTGCGCGAGAACCGTCACCCGGTCGGCGAGGCTGAAAACCACGTGCATGTCGTGCTCGATGATGACCTTGGTCATGCCGCGCGCCTTGATCTTCTTGAGGAGGTCGATGGTGCGGTTGGTGTCCAGCCGCGACATGCCGGCGGTCGGCTCGTCGAGGAGGAGGAGGCGCGGCTCCTGGACGAGGCACATGGCGAGCTCGAGCCGGCGCTTGTCGCCGCGCGACAGGCTGGCGGCTTCCTGGGCGAGCTTGTCGCCAAGGCCGACATCGTCGATCACCGCCTCGGCGCGCTGCGGTGAGCTCGCTCTCAGCCGAAAGGTACTTCCAGCCGTTGACCTTGAAGGCGCCGTCGCGCTTGGCGAGCGCCGGAATGATCACGTTCTGCAGGACGCTCAGGTCGGGGAAGATTTCCGGCGTCTGGAAGACGCGGGCGACGCCGAGCTGGTTGATCTCGTGCGGCCGCTTGCCGGTCAGCGTCTGGCCGGCGAACACCACCGAGCCGGAATCGGGCGGCAGCCGCCCGACGCAGATGTTGAGGAGCGTCGACTTGCCGGCGCCGTTGGGGCCGATGATGGCGCGGGTCCTGCCCTCCTCGATGTCGAGGTTGATGTCGCTCAGCGCGTGCAGGCCGCCGAAGCTCTTGTGCACGTCGGTGACGCGGAGGACGACGTTGGGGGCGGCTTGCGTGTTCATTCGGCCGGCTGCTGGGCTTGACGCATCGACGGTGACGGCGGCCCGCGGCGGCCGATGGCGAGCGCCAGGCGGCGCAGGCCTTCCATGATGCCGCCGGGCAGGAAGATGACGATCAGCATGAAGACGAGGCCGAGGCTGAGCTGCCAGCCGCCGCCGACGAAAAGGTTGGCGACCGGCACCACGACGTCGCGCACGGCGGTGGGCAGGAACGAGAAGGCGCTCTCCAGCGTATGCTGGTTGAAGGCGGAGAAGATGTGCTCGAAGTATTTGATGATCCCGGCGCCGAGCAACGGCCCGAGCAGGGTGCCGGTGCCGCCGAGGATGGTCATCAGGACCACCTCGCCCGAGGCCGTCCACTGCATGCGCTCGGCGCCCGCGAGCGGGTCGGTCACGACGAGCAGCGAGCCGGCAAGGCCAGCATACATGCCGGAGACGACGAAAGCGGCCAGCGCGTAGGGCCGCGTGTTGAAGCCCACGTAGCCCAAACGGTTCTGGTTCGACTTGATCGCCCTCAGGGCCATTCCGAACGGCGACCGGAAGATCCTGAGCGCAACGAAAAAGGCGATGATCAGTACGACAGCCGCGAAATAGAAGCCGCCGTATCCGGCCAGCTTGATGCCGAAGAACTCCGGCGTCGGCAGGCTCGGCACCGGCGATCCAGCCAAAAGCCGCATCGAGATAGTGCGGATCGCCGCGCGACAACGCGCAGGCCGGTCTCGCCGTTGGTGATCGGGCTCAGCACCGAATAGGCGAGGTTGTAGGACATCTGCGCGAAGGCGAGCGTCAGGATCGAGAAGTAGATGCCCGAGCGCCTCAGGCTGAGGTAGCCGATGATCAGTGCGGCGATGCCGGAAAGGAGGACGGCAAAAAAGAGCGCCGGCAACGCATTCATCGTCAGAAGCTTGAACGACCACATGGTGGTGTACGAACCCACGCCGAGGAAGGCGGCGTGGCCGAACGACAGGTAGCCGGTGAGGCCGAACAGGATGTTGAAGCCGATCGCGAAGATTCCGTAGATGGCGAAGCGCTGGAGGAGGTCGGGATAGCCCGCGCCGAGCGGCGCCAGCCAGATCGGCATCGTCAGCACGGCCACCGTGAAGATGGCCATCATGAGCAGGTCCTTGCTCTGCCGTTGCACGCGGTCATGGCCTCAGCTCTCCATGACACCCTGGCGGCCGAGCAGGCCGCGCGGGCGCACCAGCAGGACGATCACCGCGACCAGATAGATGATCACCTGGTTGATGCCGGGGACGAGGCGCATGACCTCCGTTCAGGGACGCGAACGACTGAAGGATGCCGAGCAGGAAGCCCGCGAGCACGGCGCCGGCGAGCGAGCCCATGCCGCCGACCACGACGACCACGAACGAGAGCACCAGGAACTCCATGCCCATGCGGTAGTCGGGCGACACGATCGGCGCGTACATGACGCCGGCGAGCCCGGCGACGACGGCGGCAAGTCCGAAGACGATGGTGAAGCGATGCCCGATGTTGATGCCGAGCAGCCCGACCGTCTCGCGGTCGCGCATGCCGGCGCGCACGACCATGCCGTAGGTGGTGAACTGGAGGAAGGTGAAGACGGCGCCGATGACGACGATCGAGAAGGCGAGATAAATGAGACGCCACCAGGGATAGACGACGCCGGCGCCGAGCCCGAGCCAGGCGCCGACATTGGCGCTGCCGGCAAAGGCCGCCGGGGCGTTGATGGGAATCGGATTGGCGCCCCAGATCGCCTTGACGATTTCCTGGAGAACGATGGCGAGCCCGAAGGTGACCAGGATCTGCTCGGCGCCGCTGCGCTTGTAGAAGAAGCGTATGAGGCCGCGCTCCATGGCAAGGCCGATGAGCAGCATCACAGGAATCGCGAACAGGATCGACAGCGGCACGGCATAGTCGATGATCGTCTGGCCGACGTCGCCGAACCACAGTTGCAGGTAAGGAACTTCCTTGAACGCTTCCATGAAGGTGACGGACTCGTCCTTCACCTTCGCCGACATGGTCAGGATGTTCTGGAAGGCGACCGAACAGAAGGCGCCCAGCATGAAAAGGGCGCCGTGCGCGAAATTGACGACGCCCAGGGTTCCGAAGACCAGAGTCAGGCCGAGCGCGATAAGCGCGTACGCGCCGCCCTTGTCGAGGCCATTCAGAAACTGAAGGAATATTGCGTCCAGCATCGTCCCCACCCGCCGCAAACGGGTTCAGTTCTACCTTGAAACTGCCCCAACGCGAACCGGGTATGCGTCTCAACACAACGGCCGGCCGCCCCGGAAGGACGGCCGGCCGCGCATTGGTTATGCCTTCCTAGGCAGGCACGTACGGGCCGAGATCGGCCTTGCCGTCCGGATTGAAGTCCGGGCTGTTCGGGTCGTATTCGACCTTGGCGCGCGGCACTACCTTCACGATGTTGAGCAGGTCGAACTGGTTTTCAGGCTTCTCGTTGCCTCGCACGACCAGCACGTCCTTGAAGCACTGGTGGTCTGCGGCCCGGTACTCGGTCGGGCCGTTGCCCATGCCGTCGAACTTGTAGCCTTCCAGCGTCTTGATGACTTCCGGCGGATAGAACGTGCCGGCGGTCTCGACCGCATTGGCGTAGAGCAGGGTCTGGACGTAGGCCGTCTGGGCGGCCTGCGACGGCGGCGCGCCATAGACCTTGCCGAACGACTGGGTCAGCGCCTTGGTGGCGTCGTCGGGCAGCTTGTAGTTCCAGTTCGACGTCCCGAGGATTCCCTTGACGGCGTCGCCGGCGCCGCTCGCCATGAGCTCGGAGATGAGCGGCACGACGATCTCGAACTGCTTGCCGTTGGCCATCTTGTCGCGCAGGCCGAACTGCACCGCCTGCTGGAGCGAATGGACCATGTCGCCGCCGTAATGATTCAGGATCAGAACGTCGGCGCCCGAACTCAGGACCGGCGTAATGAACTGCGAGAAGTCAGGCGCGCCGACCGGTGTCAGCACGTTCGCCTGGGTCTTCCAGCCGAGAGCCTCGGTGGCGTCCTGGATCGACTTCTGCTGCGTCCAGCCCCACGTGTAGTCGGCCGGTCAGGTGATAGGCGACGCGGTCCGTTCCGTACTCTTCGGCGAGAACCGGCGCGATGGCCTGACCGGACATGTAGGCGTTGAAGAAGTGGCGGAAGCCATAACGCCGACGGTCCTTGCCGGTGGTGTCGTTGGAGTGCGTCAAGGCGCACATGAAGATGATGCCGGCTTCCTGGCACAGCGACTGAACGGCAACCGCGACGCCCGACGAGGAGCCGCCGGTAATCATGATGGCGCCGTCCTTCTCGATCATCTGCTTGGCCGAGGCGCGCGCGGCGTCAGATTTGGTCTGCGTGTCGCCGATCACGTACTCGATCTTCTTGCCCAGCACGCCGTTCCCCTTGAGGGCATTCGGCGTCATGGTCTTGAGCAGACCGCCGTCGCCTTCGCCGTTGATGTGCTGGACGGCGAGCTGATAGGCCTTCTGTTCGTCCTTGCCTTCCTCGGCGTAGGGGCCGGTCAGCGGAATGTTGAAACCGAACTTGACCGACGATCCCGAGGTCGCCTTCGGGTAGTTGCCAATCGGCACTTCATCCGCCCAGGCGTCCCGCACGAAGTGCAGCGGGCCGAGGCGGCCGATGGTGAGCGCGCCCAATCCTGCGGTGGTGACGAGCGAGCCCTTCAGCACCGCACGCCGTGAGAACGGCTTGTCGAGCCGTGTCTTCCGGTCTGTCATTTTGTGTTCCTCCGGACGTTTCCTCTTTGGGGACGGGGAGGGTCGCCCTCGTGCTCTTACCTACTCTTCCCCGAGCCGGTGACGCTAAGGGCCTCTTGTGAAACTGGTCAACAACCCTATGATTTTCAACAACTATTTTGTCAATCTCTTGCACGATTGGCCGAGGTGCTTGTAAAAGTCGTGACAGTTGGCAGGCCCGGAAACTTCCATGGCGCGTGCCCCGATCGGACAGCGAATTCGAAAGCGCCGGCAGGAACTTGCCGTGTCGCAAAAGGCGCTTGGCGGCCCGCGTCGGCATCTCGTCGAGCTACCTGAACCTCATCGAGCACAACAAGCGACCGATCGGCGGCGCGCTGCTCAATCAGCTGGCCGCCGCGCTCGACCTCGACAGCCGGGCGCTTGCCGGCACCGAGGAGGCGCGCCTGATCGCCGAGCTCGGCGAGATCGCCGACGATCCGGCGCTGGCCGCCGTCGGCATGGCGGCGCGGCGACGGCGCCGACATCGTCGCCACCAGTCCGCAGGCGGCGCGCGCCATCCTCGCCGTCTACCGCGCCTACCGCGAAGCCAAGATCCGCTCCGAGCTGATCGGCGAGCGTCTCGGCGAGGAGTCGTTCCTGGCGGAAGCCAGCCACCAGATCCTGGCGCTGATCACCACCATCCGTTCCTATTCGGAGATCCTGAAGGACTACGGCGATCTCAGCGACGCCGAGCGGCGCGCGTTTCGTCGTCACGCTGGTGGAGGAGAGCGAGCGGCTGGCGGCGGGCGCGTCGGACATGTTCGACTTCATGAGCGGGCGGGGCTCCCGCCGTCCGCATCCCTCGCCGCGCGAGGAGATCGAGGATTTCGTTTCCGACAACGCCAACTACTTTCCGCGGCTGGAGGCGGCGGCCGAGGAGATGCTTGCCGATCTCGACGGCGGGTACGGGGCGAGCTAAGAGGCGTTGCGCGAGCGGCTGCGCCGGCGGCACGCCATCGCGGTTGTGCGCCGTCCCTCGGCCGATCTGCCGGCCGGCGGCGAGCGGCTGGCGGCCGACGAGGGCGCGTTCCTGCTCGCCGACCGGCTGGGGCGGGTCAGCACACGCTTTCGCCTGGCCCGGTTGCTCGGCGCGCTCGAGCACGGCCCGCGCATCGACGACCTGGTCGCACGCGCCCGCCTGACCTCGCCGGACTCGCGCGCTGCCGCTTCGACGCGCGCTCGCCAGCTATCTCGCCGGCGCGCTCATCATGCCCTACGCCGAATTTCACGCGGCGGCGGAGGCGTGTCGCCGCGACGTCATGGCCATCGGCCGCCGCTTCGACGTGAGCTTCGAGCAGGCCTGCCACCGGCTGACGACGCTCCGGCGGCCGGGCGCCGGAGGGCGTGCCGCTGCATTTCCTGCGCACCGATATCGCCGGCAACATCTCCAAGCGCTTCAGCGCCTCCGGCCTCACGCTGCCGCGCTACGGCGGCGCCTGTCCGCGCTGGGTCGTCCACCACGCCTTCGCCACCCCCGGTCGCGTCGTCACCCAGGTCGTCGAGCTGCCCGACGGCGAGCGCTACCTGTTCGTGGCCCGGGCCGACGTCGCGGCGGCGGGAGAGAGCGCCCACGCGGTGATGATCGGCGCCGCGATCGTCGCACGCCGGCCGGTTTGCCTACGCCGACGGGCTCGACTTCGACGCGTCCGGGTGCGCGTGCCGGTGGGGGTGACCTGCCGCTCGTGCGCTCGCGAGGATTGCGCCGCGCGCGCCTTCGAGCGGGCCCCGGTGCTGCCGCCGGTGGCGCCGGCGCGCCCGGCGCGCGGCGGTGACATGATCCGTGGGCCACGGTATGATCGGCCCAGAAAACAAGAAAAAAACCGCGCGACGGCGCGGCGAAAGGGACGGAATGACCCACTCCATCCTGGTGGCCGAGGACGAACGCAACCTCGTCGAGGCGCTGTCCTTCCTGATGCGGCGGGCGGGCTACGAGGTCGCGGTCGCCCGCGACGGTCCGCAGACGGTCGAGATGACCCGGCAGCTCCGCCCCGATCTCGTCCTCCTCGACATCATGCTTCCCGGCTTCGACGGCTTCGAGGTGGTGGCCGCCATCAAGCGCGACAGTGCCGGCGGCCAGCGGCCGCGCATCATCATGCTCACCGCCAAGGGCCACGAGCGCGACCGCCGGCGGGCGGAAGAGCTGGGCGTCGACGACTACGTCACCAAGCCGTTCTCCAATCGCGACGTGGTGGCGCGCGTTCAGGCGCTGCTCGCCGCGACGGCGCCGGCATAGCGGACGGCGGAGGAGGAGGGCGTTGACGCCGGAGGGGAGACTGGCCGATCGGGCGCTGGTGCTGACGGTGGCCACCTTCATCCTGCTGACGCCGCCGATCGTGACGATCTTCGACCTTCCGATCATGATCTTCGGCCTGCCGATCCTGCACGTCGCCTGCTTCGCGGTGTGGCTGGTGGCGATCGCGCTCGGCGGGTGGCTCGCCTCGCGCATGGTCGACCTGCAATCCGACGACGGGCGCGCCAGCGGCGCGACGGGAGAGCCGGCGGGCGACGGCCTGAGCCATGCCGAGCACCGCCACGGTCGTCGTCGTCGCGCTCGCCTACCTCGGACTTCTGTTCGCCATCGCCTACTACGGCGACCGGCGGGCCGAGGCCGGGCGCAGCCTGATCCGCTCGCCGATCGTCTACACCTTCTCGCTGGCGGTCTATTGCACCTCGTGGACGTTCTACGGCGCCGTCGGCACGGCGGCGCGGCGCGGCATCGAGTTCCTGACCATCTACACCGGCCCGACCATCGTCTTCCTCGGCTGGTGGTTCGTGCTGAGGAAGATCGCGCGCATCTCCAAGTCGCAGCGCATCACCTCGATCGCCGACTTCATCGCCTCGCGCTACGGCAAGAGCCTCAGCCTCGGCATGATCGTCACCGTCGTCGCGGTGGTCGGCACCATGCCCTACATCGCGCTGCAGCTTAAGGCGGTGTCGACGAGCTTCGCCGTGCTCGTCAGCTACAACCAGCACGCGGACCATCGACCTCTGTTGCGGCGCTGCCGCCGACCATCCTCGGCGACGCCGCCTTCTTGACCGCCGTCGGCATGGCCGTTTTCGCCATCCTGTTCGGCACCCGCCACATCGACGCCAACGAGCATCACGAGGGCATGGTCGCCGCCATCGCCTTCGAATCGTGCGTCAAGCTGCTCGCCTTCCTGGCGGTCGGCCTGTTCGTCGTTTTCGCCTTCGGTCCCGACATGGGCATCGACATCACGGCGGCATCGCAATCCTCCGCGCTGCGCAATCTGGTGCGTATGCCGGAGAACGATGCGGATGCGCTTCCTGACCATGACGCTGTTGTCGATGGCGGCCATCGTCTGCCTGCCCCGGCAGTTCCACATCACCATCGTCGAGAACGTCGACGAGCGGCACCTGGCGACGGCGTCGTGGCTGTTTCCGCTCTACCTGCTGCTGATGAGCCTGTTTGCGCTGCCGATCGCGGCGGCGGGCCTGACGCTCCTGCCGGCGGAGGCCAATCCCGATTTCTACGTGCTGACCGTGCCGATCTCGCAGGGGCGCGAGACGCTGGCCGTGCTCGCCTTCATCGGCGGCCTGTCGTCGGCGACCGCCATGGTGATCGTCGCGGCGGTCGCGCTGTCGACGATGGTGTGCAACGACCTGGTCATGCCGGCGCTGCTGCGCATCAGGTGGCTGAGGCTCGACGCGCGCGGCGACCTTACCCAGCTCCTCCTGTTCATTCGCCGCGCCGGCATCTTCGCCGTGCTGATGCTCGGCTACGTCTACTACCGCGTGACCGGCGAATCGGGTCCGCTCGCCCAGATCGGTCTGGTGTCGTTCGCGGTGGCGGCGCAGTTCGCGCCGGCGATCATCGGCGGGCTGTTCTGGAAGAACGGCACGCGCGCCGGAGCCCAGGTCGGTCTCGTCCTCGGCTTCCTCACCTGGGCCTACACGATGCTGCTGCCGCTCCTGATCCGCAGCGGCCTGTTTCCCGACGGCATCCTCGATTTCGGCCCGTGGCGTATCGCTTTCCTGAGACCCGAGGCGCTGTTCGGCCTCGGCGGCTGGGAGCCGCTCAGCCACGCGCTGTTCTGGAGCATGCTCGCCAACATCGGCGGCTATATCCTGGTGTCGCTGTTCTCGCGGCAGGACATGATCGAGCGCATCCAGGCGACGGTTTTCGTCGACGTCTTCCGCCGGCCGCCGGGCGAGGCCCAGATCTGGCGCCGGTCGGCGGCGTTCGACGAGCTCTACGCGCTGATGCAGCGCTTCATGGGACGCGACCGGGCCGCCCGCGCGATCAGCGATTACGCCCGCCAGCGCGGCGAGCACATCGGCGATGGCCTCGAGGCGGACGCCGACCTGATCGCCTTCGTCGAGCGCATGCTCGCCGGCAGCGTCGGCGCCGCCTCGGCGCGCGGCATGGTCGCCTCGATCGCCAAGGGCGAGCTGTTGCGCTTCGACGAGGTGATGGCGATCCTGGAGGAGACCCAGCAGGCGATCGCCTACAGCCGCGAGCTCGAGCAGAAGTCGCGCGAGCTGGAAGCCGACGGCCAACGAGCTCACCCGCGCCAACGCCCAGCTCAAGGAGCTCGACCGCCTCAAGGACGACTTCCTGTCGACCGTCAGCCACGAGCTGCGCACGCCGCTCACCTCGATCCGCACCTTCTCCGAGATCCTCAGCGACAGCCACGGCATCGACGAGGCGGAGGCCGGGCGCTTCCTCGCCATCATCTCCAGCGAGACCCAGCGGCTGACGCGCCTGCTCGACACCATCCTCGATCTCACCCGCCTCGAGCAGGGCCAGGCGGACTGGCGCATGGCCGACGTCGATCCGAGGGCGGTGCTGGAGGACGCGGTCGCCGCCACCGGCGGGCTCTTCCGTGAGACGAAATGCCAGGTCGCGGTCACCATCGCGCCGGAGGCGCCGGTCGTGCATGGCGATCGCGACCGGCTGATGCAGGTCTTCATCAACCTGTTGTCCAACGCCGCCAAGTTCTGCGATCCGACCGAAGGGCGGGTCAGCGTCTGCGGCCGTGCCGACGATGGCGGCTACCTGGTCGAGGTCAGCGACAACGGCGAGGGCGTCCGCCCACAGGACCGGCAGATCATCTTCGAGAAGTTCGCCAAGGCGCGCGACCGCAATACCGGCCGGCCTTCGGGCAGCGGCCTCGGCCTCACCATCTCGCGCCACATCGTCGAGCACCACAGCGGCCGCATCTGGATGCGCTCGCCGAAGGGCGGGGGCGCCACGTTCTGCGTCTTTCTGCCGGCGGTTCAGGCGCGACGCCGGCGGCGCCAGCCGGCGCTGGCGGGCGCGGATTGAGGAGGAGGCGTCGACATGGGAAGATATGCCGAGGTCTACGCGCGCTGGCGCGACGACCCGATCGGCTTCTGGGCGGAGGCGGCCAAGGCGATCGCGTGGGAGGAGCCGTGGCACGCGGCGTTCAACCCGGACATGGGGGTCTACGGCCGCTGGTTCGCCGGTGCCGTCTGCAACACCTGCCACAACGCGCTTGATCGTCACGTGGCGGCCGGGCGCGGCGAGCAGGCCGCCATCATCTACGACAGCCCGGTCACCGGCGTGAAGCGGCGGATCAGCTACGTCGATCTCCTCGACGAGGTCGCCGCCTTCGCCGCCGTGCTTGCCGACCGCGGCGTCGGCAAGGGCGATCGGGTCATCATCTACATGCCGATGATCCCGGAGGCGCTGGTGGCGATGCTGGCGTGCGCCCGCCTCGGCGCCATCCATTCGGTGGTGTTCGGCGGCTTCGCCGCCCACGAACTGGCGAGCCGCATCGACGACGCACGCCCGAAGATCATCGTCACCGCCTCATGCGGGATCGAGCCCGGCCGCATCGTCCCCTACGTGCCGCTGGCGCGGGCGGCGTGCGGCCAGTCGCGCCACCAGCCGGACGGCATGATCGTCGTCCAGCGCGATCAGCATCGGGCGGAACTGAGGCCGCTGCGCGATTTCGACTATGCCGAGGAGGTGGGGAAGGCGCGGGCGGCCGGCCGCGCCGAGCCGTGCGTGCCGGTCAAGGCCACCGACCCGCTCTACATCCTCTACACCTCCGGCACCACCGGCCAGCCCAAGGGGATCGTGCGCGACAACGGCGGCCACATGGTCGCGCTCGACTGGTCGATGGACAACATCTACGACGTCAGGCCCGGCGAGGTGTACTGGGCGGCGTCCGACATCGGCTGGGTGGTCGGCCATTCCTACATCGTCTACGCGCCACTCATCCACGGCTGCACGACGGTGCTCTACGAGGGCAAGCCGGTCGGCACGCCCGACGCCGGTGCCTTCTGGCGGGTGATCGCCGAGCACGGCGTCGCTGCCCTGTTCACGGCGCCGACGGCGCTCCGCGCCATCAAGAAGGAAGACCCCGACGGCAAGCTGATCGCCAACTACGACATCTCGTCGCCTGCGCACGCTGTTTCTCGCCGGCGAGCGGGCCGACCCGGAGTCGGTCAGGTGGGCCGAGGACAAGCTCGGCGTGCCGGTGATCGACCACTGGTGGCAGACCGAGACCGGTTGGGCGATCGGGGCGAACCCGGTGGGCATCGAACTGATGCCGGTCAAGCGCGGCTCGCCGACGGTGGCGATGCCGGGCTATGACGTCGGCGTCCTGGACGATGCCGGCCGTCCGGTTGGCCCCGGCAAGCTCGGCAACATCGTCATCCGCCTGCCGCTGCCGCCGGGCGCGCTGCCGACGCTGTGGGGCAACGACGAGCGCTTCCGCTCGAACTACCTCGCCGCCTTCCCCGGTTACTACCAGACCGCGGACGCCGGCTACATCGACGCCGACGGCTACCTGTTCGTCATGGGGCGCACCGACGACATCATCAACGTCGCCGGCCACCGGCTGTCGACCGGCGCGATGGAGGAGGTGCTCGCGAGCCACCCGGCAGTCGCCGAGTGCGCCGTCATCGGCGTCGCCGACAGCCTCAAGGGCCAGCTGCCGGTGGGCTTCGTGGTGCTCAAGGCCGGCGTCAAGGCCGAGACGATCACGGTCGAGAAGGACGTCGTCGGGCTGGTGCGCGAGCAGATCGGACCGGTGGCGGCGCTGAAGACGGTGATGGTGGTGGCGCGGCTGCCGAAGACGCGTTCTGGCAAGATCCTGCGCGGCACCATGCGGCAGATCGCCGACGGCGAGACCTACAAGATGCCGGCGACGATCGACGACCCGCTGGTGCTCGACGAGATCGCCGAGGCGCTGGCGGCGCGCGGCCTGCCGGGGACGCCGTAGGGCCTCACCGGGTCACTCCTCCGGCCCCCCGGCGTGAGATTCGTCGTGGAGGGGAGGCGCGGTCAGAAAGCTGTTCGAAGTATCTGATGGTCGGCTCGAGGCCGGCGCGCAATGCCGTCGTCGGCTCCCAGGCGAGCACCTCTTGCGCCAGACTGATGTCGGGTCGGCGCTGTCGCGGATCGTCGGCCGGCAGGGGACGGTGGATGATGCGCGACGGGGAACCGGTCATGTCGATGATCGTCTCGGCAAGCGCGCGGATGGAAAACTCGGTCGGGTTGCCGAGATTGACCGGACCGGTGAAGCTGTCGGGGGATTCCATCAGCCGTATCAGGCCGTCGACGAGGTCGTCGACGTAGCAGAAGGAGCGCGTCTGGGACCCGTCGCCGTAGACGGTGATGTCCTTGCCGCCGAGCGCCTGGACGATGAAGTTCGACACCACCCGGCCGTCGTTGGGGTGCATGCGCGGCCCGTAGGTGTTGAATATCCGGGCGACCTTGATGCTGAGCTTGTGCTGGCGCCAGTAGTCGAAGAACAGCGTCTCGGCGCAGCGCTTGCCCTCGTCGTAGCATGAGCGCGGGCCGATCGGGTTGACGTTGCCCCAATAGGCCTCCGGTTGCGGATGGGTGTCGGGGTCGCCGTAGACCTCCGAGGTCGAGGCCTGCAGGATCCTGGCCTTCAGCCTTTTGGCGAGACCCAGCATGTTGATGGCGCCGTGGACGCTGGTCTTGGTCGTCTGGACCGGGTCGAGCTGGTAGTGGACGGGCGAGGCCGGGCAGGCCAGATTGAAGATCTCGTCGACCTCGACGTAGAGCGGCAGGCACACGTCATGGCGCATCAGCTCGAAGCGCGGATTGGCGAGCAGGTGGCGGACGTTGGCGCGGGTGCCGGTGTAGAAATTATCGACGCAAAGGACCTCGTCGCCACGCGCCAGCAGTCGTTCGCACAGGTGCGAGCCGATGAAACCCGCGCCACCCGTCAGCAGGACCTGACGCTCCAACACCATGGCCCTACCATCGCCGCTGTGTGCGTTGCGAAAACGGAAAGTGGCGTAAGACCTCCAAAGTGTCAAACGCACCGCTTGGACCGTCGCAGAAGCCAGTCGACCAGGGGGGGGTAGCCTCGCTGGCTCAAAAAAGCCGGATTTGGCAGGCATTTTTCCGGCGAATTGGGGCTTGAGAATCGTATCCGAAGGCCTTAAGTACACCTTCCGAGCGCGCGGCGCGCGAGCCAATGGTTCGCGTGCCGATCAGTTATGAGCCGTTGATGGCCGAAAGAACCAGCCCGTTTCAATTCCTCCAGCAAGTGCGGGCGGAAGCCGCCAAGATTGTGTGGCCGACCCGGCGGGAAACGGGCATTTCCACTGTTATGGTGCTGGCGATGGCGGTGCTGGCGGCGGTCTTCTTTCTCGTCGTGGACGAGGTGATTTCCCTTGGTGTGACGACGTTGCTCGGGCTGGGCGGCGGCTAAAGGCGGCGGAATGGAAAAGAAATGGTACATCGTCCACGCCTATTCGAACTTTGAGCGCAAGGTCGCCGACTCCATCAAGGAGAAGGCGCATGCGGCCGGGCTGGACGAACTGTTCGACGAGATCCTGGTGCCGACCGAAAAGGTCGTGGAGGTCCGGCGTGGCCGCAAGGTCGATGCCGAGCGCAAGTTCTTCCCCGGCTACGTGCTGGTGAAGATGGCTATGACGGATGAGGCCTATCACCTCATCAAGAACACGCCGAAGGTGACCGGGTTCCTCGGCGCGGACAACAAACCGGTCGCGATTTCGGAGGCGGAGGCCAGCCGCATCCTCCAGCAGGTGCAGGAGGGTGTGGAGCGTCCCAAGCCGTCGGTGAGCTTCGAGGTCGGCGAGCAGGTGAGGGTGGCCGACGGTCCCTTCGCGTCGTTCAACGGCCTCGTCGAGGAAGTCGACGAAGTCAGGGCGCGGCTCAAGGTCGCCGTGTCCATCTTCGGCCGGGCTACGCCGGTTGAGTTGGAATACGGGCAGGTCGAGAAGCTCTGACCCGTTTCTTGTGATCGTGGGAGGTTGGGGGCGCTCGCCAGGCGCCTCATCGCAGCCGGACCACACCATTCCTTGCCGGTCGCGGCCGGCGTGAGACAGGAAAGCGAAAAATGGCGAAGAAAGTTGCCGGATTTTTGAAATTGCAGGTGCCGGCGGCGGCGGCTAACCCGTCCCCGCCGATCGGGCCGGCGCTCGGTCAGCGCGGCATCAACATCATGGAGTTCTGCAAGGCGTTCAACGCCCAGAGCCAGGACCTGGAGAAGGGGTCACCGATCCCGGTAGAGATCACCTACTACGTGGACAAGTCGTTCACATTCAAGATGAAGACGCCGCCGGTGAGCTTCTTTCTGAAGAAGGCGGCGAACCTGCCGAAGGGCGGGCCGACGCCCGGGCGCTCCGT
This sequence comes from uncultured Alphaproteobacteria bacterium, assembly GCA_963826055.1. GTDB lineage: Bacteria > Pseudomonadota > Alphaproteobacteria > Rhizobiales > Kaistiaceae > JBBDMC01. Next base: position 208,890 of record CAWGVO010000017.1, read on the forward strand.
CGCCGGCAGCGTCACGCGCCAGCAGGTGCGTGAGATCGCCGAGAAGAAGATGAGCGATCTCAATGCGGTCGACATCGATGGCGCGATCAAGCAGGTCGAGGGTTCGGCCCGCTCCATGGGTCTCGAGGTGGTGGAGTAGGCCGATGCCCCATGTTGCCAAAAGGACCAAAGTTGCCCGCGAGGGCATCGAACCGGCGCGCCTCTATCCGATCGACGAGGCGGTGAAGCTGGTCAAGGAGCGCGCTACCGCCAAGTTCGACGAAACCGTCGAGGTTGCCATCAACCTCGGGGTCGATCCGCGCCACGCGGACCAGATGGTGCGCGGCGTCTGCCAGCTGCCGAACGGGTCGGGCCGCAGTGTGCGCGTCGCGGTGTTCGCGCGCGGCGACAAGGCGGATGAGGCAAAGGCCGCTGGCGCCGACGTGGTGGGCGCCGAGGACCTGGTGCAGCAGGTGCAAGGCGGCACTATCGATTTCGACCGGTGCATCGCCACTCCCGACATGATGCCGCTGGTCGGCCGTCTCGGAAAGGTGCTCGGCCCCCGCGGTCTGATGCCCAATCCGAAGGTCGGCACTGTCACCCAGGACGTGACCGCGGCGGTGAAGGCCGCCAAGGGCGGTGCGGTGGAGTTCCGGGTGGAGAAAGCCGGGATCATTCACGCCGGCGTCGGCAAGGCTAGCTTCGATGCGCCGGCGCTGGTCGCCAATATCAAGGCGCTGGCGGATGCCGTGCAGAAGGCGCGGCCGTCTGGCGCCAAGGGAACATTCGTACAGCGGGTCGCCATCTCTTCGACCATGGGCCCGGGGGTCAAGGTCGATCCGGCGACGCTGGCAGGCGCCTGAGGGGGCGCCGGAGATAAGAGCTTCCGTCCGGGTAACCGGGCGGCAAGAAGGGTCGGCGGGGTCTCCCGTCCGGCCCGGTCCTGTCCGAGACTGCGGGCGCCGGGATGCCGGCTTAATCGAGATCGCCCGCAATAGACGGGAGGGAACCGGGTTTTCCGGTTCGAACCTCTTGGCCCAAGCGGCGCAGGATGCGCCGGCTGGGGGACAGGCTGTGAGCGTCGCGGGCTTCTTCGGAACCCGTGGCAAACGCAACCGGCGGTCCCCTTCGTGGCCGCCAAGTGGAGAGTGAAGAGAGTGGACAGAGCGGAAAAAGGCGAGGTCGTTACGGCGCTCAGCCAGGTGTTCAAGGACACCGGGGTGGTCGTCGTCGCCCGCTACACCGGTCTTACCGTCGCCGACATGACGACCCTCAGGGCGCGCATGCGGGAAGCCGGCGGCAAGGTCCGGGTCGCCAAGAATCGCCTCGTCAAGCGCGCTCTCGAAGGCACGGACGTCGGCCACATCGCGGACCTGTTCACCGGTCCGACGGTGATCGCGTACTCAAGCGATCCGGTGGCGGCGCCCAAGGTCACGGTCGAATTCGCCAAGAACAACGAGAAACTGATCATTCTCGGTGGCGCTTTCGGCCGAACCAACCTCGACCCCGACGGCGTCAAGGCGCTTGCCGCCTTGCCGTCGCTCGACGAACTGCGGGCCACGCTGGTGGGGCTGATCTCCACCCCGGCGCGGCGGATCGCGCAGGTCGTCGCGGCACCGGCGGCGCAAGTCGCGCGGGTGGTCGGGGCGTATGCCGAAAAGAGCGAGGCGGCGTGAGGCCGTTCACTGGTCAACTCAGGTTCGAACCGTAAAGGAATCAAAGAAATGGCTGATTTGTCGAAGATCGTGGATGAGCTCTCGCAACTGACCGTCATGGAGGCGGCCGAGCTGTCGAAGATGCTCGAGGAGAAGTGGGGCGTCTCCGCCGCCGCGCCGGTTGCCATGATGGCGGCGGCGGCCGGCGTGCCGGCGCCGCCGCGGAAGTGGAAGAGAAGACCGAGTTCGACGTCATCCTGTCCGAGATCGGCGCCAACAAGATCAACGTGATCAAGGAAGTGCGCGCCATCACCGGCCTCGGCCTCAAGGAGGCGAAGGACTTGGTTGAGGCGGCCCCGAAAGCGGTCAAGGAAGGCGTCAACAAGGAAGATGCCGACAAGTTCAAGGCGCAGCTGGAATCCGCCGGCGCCAAGGTGGACTTGAAGTAACACGGCGGGAGCGCGTGAGCGCTCCCGGCAACGTCATCCTCGGGCGCCAGGCCCGGCCATGACGAAACTGAAAAGTACCGGGAGCGCCGGTTCGCCGGCGTTTCCCGCGAAAAGTGAAGCGTAGCGAACCGTTGTCCAGAGTGCCGCGTCAGGCGGTGGTCGCGGCGTTCCGGACAGCCGTTCAGGGAATTTCAGACGAGGAGTGAACATGAACCAGACGTTCGCCGGTCGTAGACGGGTCCGCAGGTTCTTCGGTTCCATTCGGGAAGTGGCCGAGATGCCGAACCTCATCGAGGTTCAGAAGGCGTCCTACGACCAGTTCCTGCTGGTGCAGGAGCCGGAGGGCGGGCGCCCGGACGAGGGCCTGCAGGCGGTGTTCAAGTCGGTGTTCCCGATTTCCGACTTCTCCAACACGGCGTTGCTGGAGTTCGTCCGCTACGACTTCGATCCGCCCAAGTACGACGTCGACGAGTGCCGCCAGCGCGGCATGACCTATTCAGCGCCGCTCAAGGTGACGCTGCGCCTGATCGTGTTCGATGTCGACGAGGAGACCGGCGCCAAGTCGGTCAAGGACATCAAGGAGCAGGAAGTCTACATGGGCGACATGCCGCTGATGACGATGAACGGCACGTTCATCGTCAACGGCACCGAGCGCGTCATCGTCTCGCAGATGCACCGTTCGCCGGGCGTGTTCTTCGACCATGACAAGGGCAAGACCCACTCGTCGGGCAAGCTGCTGTTCGCGGCGCGCATCATTCCGTACCGCGGCTCGTGGCTCGACATCGAATTCGACGCCAAGGACATCGTCCACGCCCGCATCGACCGCCGCCGCAAGATTCCGGTGACGTCGCTGCTCTACGCGCTCGGCATGGACGGCGAGGAGATCCTCGACACGTTCTTACAACAAGGTCGTCTACAAGCGGACCAAGGACGGCTGGCGGTTGCCGTTCGATGCCAACCGCATGCGCGGGTTCAGGGCGGTCAACGACCTGGTCGACGCCGACACCGGCGAGGTGGTGCTGGAGGCCGGCCGCAAGTTCACCGCGCGCGGCGCGCGCCAGGCGGCCGAGAAGGGCGTCAAGGCGCTGAAGCTGGTCGACGAGGACCTCTACGGCCACTACCTCGCCAGCGACATGGTCAACCTGGAGACGGGCGAGATCTACGCCGAGGCCGGTGACGAGATCAACGAGAAGGTGCTCGGCGTGCTGGTCGAGGCCGGCAACAAGGAAATCGTCATCCTCGACATCGATCACGTCAACACCGGCGCCTACATCCGCAACACGCTCGCCGCCGACAAGAACGAGGGCCGCGAGGACGCGCTGTTCGACATCTACCGGGTGATGCGCCCGGGCGAGCCGCCGACGGTGGAGACCGCCGAGGCGATGTTCAAGTCGCTGTTCTTCGATGCGGAGCGCTACGACCTTTCGGCCGTCGGCCGGGTCAAGATGAACATGCGTCTCGACCTCAACGCCGACGACACCGTCCGCGTGCTGAGGAAGGACGACATCCTGGCGGTCATCAAGACGCTGGTCGAGCTGCGCGACGGCAAGCGGCGAGATCGACGACATCGACAACCTCGGCAACCGCCGGGTGCGCTCGGTCGGCGAGCTGATGGAGAACCAGTACCGCATCGGCCTGCTCCGCATGGAGCGGGCGATCAAGGAGCGCATGTCGTCGGTCGAGATCGGCAACGTCATGCCGCAGGACCTGATCAACGCCAAGCCGGCGGCGGCGGCGGTGCGCGAGTTCTTCGGCTCCTCGCAGCTCTCCCAGTTCATGGACCAGACCAACCCGCTGTCGGAGATCACCCACAAGCGCCGCCTGTCGGCGCTGGGGCCGGGCGGCCTCACCCGCGAGCGCGCCGGCTTCGAGGTGCGCGACGTGCACCCGACGCACTACGGCCGCATCTGCCCGATCGAGACGCCGGAAGGTCCGAACATCGGCCTCATCAACTCGCTCGCGACCTTCGCCCGCGTCAACAAGTACGGCTTCATCGAGAGCCCGTACCGCAGGGTGAAGGAGGGCCGCGTCACCGAGGAGGTGGCGTACCTGTCGGCGATGGAGGAGGCGAAGTACACCATCGCCCAGGCCAACGCGCCGCTCGACCCGAAGGGCCGCTTCGTCAACGACCTGGTCACCTGCCGCCACGCCGGCGACGTCATCATGGTCGCGGCCGACAAGGTCGACTTCATGGACGTGTCGCCGAAGCAGCTGGTTTCGGTGGCGGCGGCGCTGATCCCGTTCCTCGAGAACGACGACGCCAACCGCGCGCTGATGGGCTCCAACATGCAGCGCCAGGCGGTGCCGCTGGTCAAGGCCGAGGCGCCGCTGGTCGGCACCGGCATGGAGCCGATCGTGGCGCGCGATTCCGGCGCGGCGATCGGGGCGCGGCGCGCCGGCATCGTCGACCAGGTCGACGCCACCCGCATCGTCGTGCGCGCCACCGAGGACCTCGATCCGTCGAAGTCGGGCGTCGACATCTACCGGCTGATGAAGTTCCAGCGCTCCAACCAGAACACCTGCATCAACCAGCGGCCGCTGGTGAGGGTCGGCGATCCGGTCGCCAAGGGCGACATCATCGCCGACGGCCCGTCGACCGACCTCGGCGATCTGGCGCTTGGGCGCAACGTGCTCGTCGCGTTCATGCCGTGGAACGGCTACAACTTCGAGGACTCGATCCTGCTCTCCGAGCGCATCGTGCGCGACGACGTCTTCACCTCGATCCACATCGAGGAATTCGAGGTGATGGCGCGCGACACCAAGCTCGGGCCGGAGGAGATCACCCGCGACATCCCCAACGTCTCGGAAGAGGCGCTGAAGAGCCTCGACGAGGCGGGCATCGTCTACATCGGTGCCGAGGTGGTGGCCGGCGACATCCTGGTCGGCAAGATCACGCCGAAGGGCGAAAGCCCGATGACGCCGGAGGAGAAGCTGCTCCGCGCCATCTTCGGCGAGAAGGCGTCCGACGTGCGCGACACCTCGCTCCGCGTGCCGCCGGGCGTCACCGGCACGGTGGTCGAGGTGCGCGTGTTCAACCGCCACGGCGTCGAGAAGGACGAGCGCGCCATGGCGATCGAGCGCGAGGAGATCGAGCGGCTCGCCAAGGACCGCGACGACGAGCAGGCGATCCTCGACCGCAACGTCTTCGGCCGCCTTGCCGACATGCTGATCAACAAGATGGCGGTCGCCGGGCCGAAGGGCTTCAAGAAGGGCGGCAAGATCACCCGCGAAGCCCTCAACGAACACCCGAAGAGCCAGTGGTGGCAGTTCGCCGTCTCCAACGACAAGGTGATGGCCGAGATCGAGGCGCTGAGGAACCAGTACGACGAGAGCCGCAAGGGCCTGGAGAAGCGCTTCATCGACAAGGTCGAGAAGGTGCAGCGCGGCGACGAGCTGCCCCCCGGCGTCATGAAGATGGTCAAGGTCTTCGTCGCGGTGAAGCGCAAGATCCAGCCCGGCGACAAGATGGCCGGCCGCCACGGCAACAAGGGCGTGGTGTCCAAGATCGTTCCGGTCGAGGACATGCCCCACCTCGCCGACGGCACGCCGGTCGACATCGTGCTCAACCCGCTCGGCGTGCCGAGCCGGATGAACGTCGGCCAGATCCTGGAGACCCATCTCGGCTGGGCGTGCGCCGGCCTCGGCCTCAAGATCGGCGCGCTGGTCGAGAGCTACAAGAAGAACGGCGACGTCAAGCCGCTGAGGAAGGTGCTGAAGTCGCTCTATGGCGCCAACGCCAAGAACGAGAAGGTCGCCGACTACGACGACGAGTCGACGGTCCGCCTCGCCGAGCAGCTGACCAAGGGCGTGCCGATCGCGACGCCGGTGTTCGACGGCGCCCGCGAGCCGGACATCGTCGAGCTTCTCAAGGAGGCCGACCTCGACCCGTCGGGCCAGTCGATCCTCTACGACGGGCGCACCGGCGAGCAGTTCGATCGCCCGGTCACGGTCGGCTACATCTACATGCTGAAGCTGCACCACCTGGTGGACGACAAGATCCACGCCCGTTCGATCGGCCCGTACTCGCTGGTCACCCAGCAGCCGCTCGGCGGCAAGGCGCAGTTCGGCGGCCAGCGGTTCGGCGAAATGGAGGTGTGGGCGCTGGAGGCTTACGGCGCCGCGTACACGCTCCAGGAGATGCTGACCGTCAAGTCGGACGACGTCGCCGGCCGCACCAAGGTCTACGAGGCGATCGTGCGCGGCGACGACACGTTCGAGGCGGGCATCCCGGAAAGCTTCAACGTGCTGGTCAAGGAAATGCGTTCGCTCGGCCTCGACGTCGAGCTCGACCACTCGGCGCCGGGTCAGCAGCAACCGCTGCCGACTGCCGACGCGGCCGAATAGGCAAAGGACAGACGTCAGCCCTTTGCCGATGCGGCCAATCCCTTACCTGCGGACCCGCCCGGGCGCCTCCCGCCCGGTGGGCCGCGAAGGAGACATTCGATGAATCAAGAGATCACGAACATCTTCAATCCCGCCCCGGCTCCGGCCCAGGTCTTCGACCAGATTCGCATCTCGATCGCGAGCCCGGAGAAGATCAAGTCGTGGTCGTTCGGCGAGATCAAGAAGCCGGAGACGATCAACTACCGCACCTTCAAGCCCGAGCGTGACGGGCTGTTCTGCGCGCGCATCTTCGGCCCGATCAAGGACTACGAGTGCCTGTGCGGCAAGTACAAGCGGATGAAGTACAAGGGCATCATCTGCGAGAAGTGCGGCGTCGAGGTGACGCTGGCGCGCGTGCGCCGCGAGCGCATGGGCCATATCGAGCTCGCCGCGCCGGTCGCCCACATCTGGTTCCTGAAGTCGCTGCCGAGCCGCATCGGCCTGCTGCTCGACATGACGCTCAAGGACCTTGAGCGCATCCTCTACTTCGAGAACTACGTGGTCACCGAGCCGGGCCTCACCTCGCTCAAGGAGCGCCAGCTCCTCTCCGAGGACGAGTACCTGAAGGCGCAGGACGAGTTCGGCGAGGACTCCTTCACCGCCAAGATCGGCGCCGAGGCGATCCGCGACATGCTGGTCGGCCTCGACCTCACCAAGCTCGACGGTGGATCTGCGCCAGGAGATCGCCGAGACCACCTCCGAACTGAAGCCGAAGAAGCTCGCCAAGCGGCTGAAGCTGGTCGAGTCGTTCATCGAGTTCGGGCAACCGGCCGGACTGGATGATCATGACGACGGTGCCGGTGATCCCGCCGGACCTCAGACCGCTGGTGCCGCTCGATGGCGGCCGCTTCGCGACGTCCGACCTCAACGACCTCTACCGCCGCGTCATCAACCGCAACAACCGGTTGAAGCGGCTGATCGAGCTCAGGGCCCCCGACATCATCATCCGCAACGAGAAGCGGATGCTGCAGGAGGCGGTCGACGCGCTGTTCGACAACGGCCGGCGCGGGCGCGTCATCACGGGCGCCAACAAGCGGCCGCTGAAGTCGCTCTCCGACATGCTGAAGGGCAAGCAGGGCCGCTTCCGCCAGAACCTGCTCGGCAAGCGCGTGGACTACTCGGGCCGCTCGGTGATCGTGGTCGGTCCGGAGCTGAAGCTGCATCAGTGCGGGCTGCCGAAGAAGATGGCGCTCGAGCTGTTCAAGCCGTTCATCTATTCGCGGCTCGACGCCAAGGGCTATTCCTCGACCGTCAAGCAGGCCAAGAAGCTGGTCGAGAAGGAAAAGCCGGAGGTCTGGGACATCCTCGACGAGGTGATCCGCGAGCACCCGGTGCTGCTCAACCGGGCGCCGACGCTCCACCGCCTCGGCATCCAGGCGTTCGAGCCGGTGCTGATCGAGGGCAAGGCGATCCAGCTTCATCCGCTGGTCTGCGCCGCCTTCAACGCCGACTTCGACGGCGACCAGATGGCCGTGCACGTGCCGCTGTCGCTGGAGGCGCAGCTGGAAGCCCGCGTGCTGATGATGTCGACCAACAACATCCTGCACCCGGCCAACGGTCAGCCGATCATCGTGCCGTCGCAGGACATCGTGCTCGGCCTCTACTATCTGTCGATCATGGCCGAGGGCGAGCCCGGCGAGGGCACCGCCTTTGGCAACATCGGCGAGCTGGAGCACGCGCTCGCCTCCAAGGCGGTGACGCTGCACACCAAGATCCGCGGCCGGTACAGGACGGTTGACGCCAACCGCAAGCCGGTGACGCACATCTACGAGACGACGCCTGGGCGGATGCTGCTCGGCGACCTGTTGCCGCGCGACCCCAACCTTTCCTTCGACCTGGTCAACAAGCTGATGACCAAGAAGGAAATCTCCAACATGATCGATGCCGTCTACCGGCACTGCGGTCAGAAGGAGACGGTCATCTTCTGCGACCGCATCATGGCGCTCGGCTTCACCAATGCGTTCAAGGCCGGCATTTCGTTCGGCAAGGACGACATGGTGATCCCGGATGCCAAGGCGAAGCTGGTCGAGGAGACCCAGCAGCTCGCAAAGGACTACGAGCAGCAGTACAACGACGGCCTCATCACCCAGGGCGAGAAGTACAACAAGGTGGTCGACGCGTGGGCCAAGTGCACCGATCGCGTCGCCGACGAGATGATGAAGCGCATTCAGGCGGTCGAGAAGGAGGAGAACGGCCGCCAGAAGCAGATGAACTCCATCTACATGATGAGCCACTCCGGTGCGCGCGGCTCGCCCGCCCAGATGAAGCAGCTCGCCGGCATGCGCGGCCTGATGGCCAAGCCGTCGGGCGAGATCATCGAGAGCCCGATCATCTCCAACTTCAAGGAAGGCCTGTCGGTGCTCGAGTACTTCAACTCGACCCACGGTGCTCGTAAGGGTCTCGCCGACACGGCGCTGAAGACGGCCAACTCCGGCTATCTGACGCGCCGCCTGGTCGACGTCGCCCAGGACTGCATCGTCACCGAGGCCGATTGCGGTACCGACGCCGGCCTCAGGATGCAGGCGATCGTCGATTCCGGTCAGGTGGTGGTCACGCTCGGCCACCGCGTCCTTGGCCGCACGGCGGCGGAGGACGTTCTCCATCCCGGAACCGGCGAGGTGATCGCGCCCGCCGGCCAGACACTCGACGAGCGCGACGTGGAGCGGATCGAGAAGGCCAACGTTCAGGCGTTCCGCATCCGCTCGGTGCTGACCTGCGAGACCAAGAACGGCGTCTGCGCCAAGTGCTACGGGCGCGACCTTGCCCGCGGCACGCCGGTCAACCTCGGCGAGGCGGTCGGCGTCATCGCCGCCCAGTCCATCGGCGAGCCCGGCACCCAGCTCACCATGCGTACCTTCCACATCGGCGGTACGGCGCAGGTGGTCGAGCAGTCGACCCTGGATTCGGGCTTCGAGGGCAAGATCGAGATCCGCAACCGCAACATCGTTACCGACTCCGAGGGCCGCAACATCGCCATGGCCCGCAACATGCAACTCGTCATCGTCGACCGCGACGGGACGGAGCGCGCGGTCAACCGCATCACCTACGGCTCCCGTCTCCTCGTCGACGACGGCGATACGGTGAAGCGCGGCCAGCGGCTGGCGGAATGGGATCCCTATACGCGTCCGATCCTCACCGAGGTGGACGGCGCGGTGGCGTACGAGGATCTGGTCGATCGGGTCTCGGTGTCGGAGACGACCGACGAATTGACCGGCATCACCAAGCGCGTTGTGGTCGACTGGCGGGCCAACCCGCGCGGTGCCGACCTCAAGCCGGCGATGGTGGTCAAGGGCAAGGACGCCAAGGCGCGCAAGAGCGGCCGCGGCGGTGCCGAGGCCCGCTATCCGCTGCCGGTTGACGCGATCCTGTCGGTCGAGCCGGGTAGCGAGGTCAAGGCCGGCGACGTGCTCGCCCGTATCCCGATGGAAAGCGCCAAGACGCGCGACATCACCGGCGGTCTGCCGCGGGTGGCGGAGCTGTTCGAGGCGCGCCGTCCCAAGGACCACGCCATCATCGCGGAGACCGCGGGCACCATCAAGTTCGGCCGCGACTACAAGAACAAGCGCCGGATCATCGTGGAGCCCGCCGAGGACGGGGCCGAGCCGGCCGAATACCTGATCCCGAAGGGCAAGCCGTTCCATCTCCAGGAAGGCGATACCGTCGAGAAGGGGGATTACATCGTCGAGGGCAATCCGGCACCGCACGACATCCTTGCCATCAAGGGGATCGAGGCGCTCGCCGGCTACCTGGTCAACGAGATCCAGGACGTCTATCGGCTGCAGGGTGTGACGATCAACGACAAGCACATCGAGGTGATCGTTCGCCAGATGCTGCAGAAGGTCGAGATCACCGATGCGGGCGACACCGACATGTTCCCCGGCGAGCAGATCGACCAGCTCGACCTCGACATCGTCAACGACCGCATGGAGGCGGAAGGCAAGAAGAAGGCGGAGGGCGTGCCGGTGCTGCTTGGCATCACCAAGGCCAGCCTGCAGACCCGTTCGTTCTTCTCGGCCGCTTCCTTCCAGGAGACGACGCGGGTGCTGACCGAGGCCGCCGTCCAGGGCAAGATCGACCCGCTCGAGGGCCTGAAGGAAAACATCATCGTCGGCCGGCTCATCCCGGCGGGCACCGGCTCGATGGTCGGGCGCATCCGCCACGTCGCCAGCCACCGCGACGACCTCATCCTGGAAGAGCGCAAGCGGGCTGCCGAGGTCTCCGGAGACGAGGAGGTGCTGGGCGAACTCCAGGGCGCCGCCGAGTAGGCTTGCGCTTCTGTCCAAATGAAGAGGGCCGCCCCAACGGGCGGCCCTTTTTGCTAGCGGCGGACCTGGCGGGCCGCGACGGCGATGGCCGCGCCCATGAGGCCGACCAGGCCGAGGGAGGTGGAGAGGCCAAAGGTGTGGGCGATGAAGCCGAGCGTCGGGGGTGACACCAGGAAGCCGACGTAGCCGAGGGTCAGCACGGCGGCGACGCCGACGCTCGGTTGCATGCCGGGGGTGCGCCCGCCGGCGCTGAGGGCGACGGGCACCACGTTCGCCGCGCCGACGCCGACGATGCCGAAGCCGACGGCGACGGCGAGCGGCCAGGGCGAGACGATGGCGGTGGCGATCCCCGCGGCGATCAGGATGCCGCCGACGGAAACCGTGGGGCCGGGTCCGACGCGGGCGATGATGCCGTCGCCGAAGGGATGATGCCGTCGCCGAGGAGACGGAATGCCGTCATGGCGACCGAGAAGGCGGCGAAGCCGGTTGCGGCGATCACCGGGCCGGAGAGCTTAACCGTCGTCAGGTAGACGGCGCTCCAGTCGGTCACGGCGCCCTCCACGGCAAACGACAGAAAGGTCAGGAGGCCGAGGCCGAGCGCGGCGCGGTTCGGAAGCGCGAACCTCGGTCCGACGGGGGCCTTTGTCTCGCCGCGCCACAGGTGGGGGACGGCGACGAGCCCCAGTACCAGAAGCGCGGCGGCGGCCATTGTCCCGCCCAGCCCGTTGCCCCAGCCGAGCGAGATGGCGCCGGCGCCGGCCCCCGCTCCGGCAAGGCCGCCGAGCGAAAAGAAGGCGTGGAAGGACGACATGGTCGGCACCCCGCGGGCGGTCTCGACTTCCGAGGCCTGGGTGTTCATGGCGACGTCCAGGGCGCCCATGGCGAGGCCGGCCACCAACAGGCTGGCGAAGAGGAAGGGGACCGACGGTGACAGGAGCGGGGCCGCCACCGTCGGCGGGAAAGAAAACGGCGACAACGGCCGTCGGCAGCCGCGAGCCGTAGCGCGCCAGCGCCCAACCGCTGGCTGGCATGCCGGCCATGGCGCCGATCGCCATGGTGAACAGGGCCAGTCCGAGGATGCCGGGATCGATGTGGAGGCGCGACTGGACGATCGGAATGTAGACGGCCCAGATACCTGCGCCGGCGCCGAGCGACAGGAAAATGGCGGAAACCGCCACGCGGGCCCGCAACAGCGCGTTGCCGCGGCTCATCGTCGTTCCAGTCGTGGCGTCCATGCCTCGGTCTCGTCGGCGGTCGCCCGGACCACCTTGGCTGTCTGAACTGGGGACATCTAGTGACGAGCCCACGCCGGGGCAATCGGCCGGCCCGAGTCGGCTGCGATGATGGGGCCGAGTTTGAACGGTAGGATGACGGATGACCGCTGGCGGTCGCTCCGGTGGCGATCGGGGTTCGAAATCGCCAGAAAAAGTCGTTGCGCGGGGTTGACGCAGAGGTTGCGAAACATTAGGTTCCGCGCGCTTTCGGGCAGGTGGTAGGCCCTTTGTTCCGACGGCGCCACGCTGGCGGATGAAGAGGGCCTAGACGCTGACCCGGTCTGGCGAAAGAGGTTTTGATGACATGATCGCGGCGTTGAGCCGTGATCCTCTGTTCAGGAAGCGCCGCCCGCGGGAAACGGGCTGAGGCGCTTTTGGGTGTGTCGGGCCGGTCGCTCGAACGCGAACAATCGATGGGCGAAGCATGCCGACGATCAATCAGTTGATCCGCAAGCCGCGGCACCAGCCGGTGAAGCGTAACAAAGTGCCGGCGATGCAGGAGAGCCCGCAGAAGCGCGGGGTGTGCACGCGCGTCTATACGACCACGCCGAAGAAGCCGAATTCGGCGCTCCGGAAGGTCGCCAAGGTGCGTCTGACCAACGGATTTGAGGTGATCGGCTACATCCCGGGCGAGGGCCACAATCTGCAGGAACACTCGGTGGTGATGATCCGCGGCGGCCGCGTGAAAGACCTTCCGGGCGTACGCTACCACATCCTGCGTGGCGTGCTTGACACCCAGGGCGTCAAAGACCGCAAACAGCGCCGATCCAAGTACGGAGCCAAACGACCCAAGTGATTTCGGGTCGTTTTTTCGTAGAAGAAACAGGCTGAAGAGAAGATGTCTCGCCGCCATCGCGCCGACAAACGGGAGATCATCCCGGACCCGAAATACCACAACGACGTGGTCACCAAGTTCATGAACTCGGTGATGCACGACGGAAAGAAATCTGTCGCCGAGAAGATCGTCTACGGCGCCTTCGAGCTGATCGAGAACCGCACCAAGCAGGATCCGCTGGGGGTTTTCCGCCAGGCGCTCGACAACGTGATGCCGGCGATCGAAGTGCGCTCACGCCGCGTCGGCGGCGCCACCTACCAGGTGCCGGTCGAGGTGCGTACTGGACCGGCGCCAGGCGCTGGCGATTCGCTGGCTGCTCGGCGCGGCGCGCGGCCGCAACGAAAAGACAATGACTGAAAAGCTGTCGGGCGAACTGCTCGACGCGGCGAACAATCGGGGAAACGCCGTCAAGAAGCGCGAGGATACCCACCGGATGGCGGAAGCCAACCGGGCGTTCTCGCACTATCGCTGGTAACAACCCCGAAGAGGCCGGCCAATGCCGCGAACCCATAAGATCGAGGACTACCGCAACTTCGGCATCATGGCCCACATCGATGCGGGCAAGACGACGACGACCGAGCGGATCCTCTTCTATACTGGCCGCAGCCACAAGATGGGCGAGGTCCATGAGGGCGCTGCCACCATGGACTGGATGGAGCAGGAGCAGGAGCGTGGCATCACGATCACGTCCGCCGCGACCACCGCCTATTGGCGCGAAAAGCGCCTCAACATCATCGACACTCCCGGCCATGTGGATTTCACCATCGAGGTCGAGCGCTCGCTGAGGGTGCTCGACGGCGCGGTGTGCGTGCTCGATTCCAACCAGGGCGTCGAGCCGCAGACCGAGACGGTCTGGCGCCAGGGCGACAAGTATCGCGTGCCGCGGATCGTGTTCGCCAACAAGATGGACAAGATCGGCGCCGACTTCTTCAAGTGTCTCGACGACATCGTTAAGCGGCTCGGCGCGCGAGCCGGTGGCCATCCAGCTTCCGATCGGAGCGGAGAACAACTTCAAGGGCCTGATCGACCTGGTGCGCATGAAGGCGCGTATCTGGGACGAGGAGTCGCTCGGCGCCAAGTTCGAGGACACCGACATTCCCGCCGACCTGCTCGATCAGGCCAAGGAATATCGCGAGAAGCTGATCGAGGCCGCCGTCGAGTTGGACGACGACGCCATGGCGTGCCTACCTCGACGGCACCGAGCCGGACGAGGCGACGCTGAAGGGACTGATCCGCAAGGCGGTTATCACCGGCGCCTTCTTCCCGGTCCTGTGCGGCTCGGCCTTCAAGAACAAGGGCGTGCAGTCGCTGCTCGACGCCGTGGTCGACTACCTGCCGTCGCCGGTCGACGTGCCGGCGATCAAGGGCGTTGACCCGAGAAACGGCGACGAGATCGTGCGCAGGCCGTCCGACGACGAGCCGCTCGCCATCCTTGCCTTCAAGATCATGGACGATCCGTTCGTCGGCTCGCTGACGTTCTGTCGTATCTACTCGGGCAAGGTGGAAAGCGGTCAGGCGCTGCTCAATTCGCCGCGCGACCGCAAGGAACGCGTCGGTCGGATGCTGCTCATGCACGCCAACCACCGCGAGGACATCAAGGAGGCCTACGCCGGCGATATCGTCGCGCTTGCCGGCCTCAAGGATGCTCGGACCGGCGACACGCTGTGCGATCCGCAGAAGCCGGTGGTGCTCGAGCAGATGGTTTTCCCCGACCCGGTCATCGAGATCGCGGTCGAGGCGAAGACCAAGGGCGACCAGGAGAAGCTCGGCGTCGCGCTGCAGCGGCTCGCGGCCGAGGATCCTTCGTTCTACGTGTCGACGGACGTGGAGAGCGGCCAGACCATCCTCAAGGGCATGGGCGAGCTTCACCTCGACATCAAGGTCGACATCCTGAAGCGTACGTACAAGGTCGACGTCAACGTCGGCGCGCCGCAGGTGGCCTATCGCGAGACCATCACGCGGCCGACGACGGTCGACTACACGCACAAGAAGCAGACCGGCGGCTCGGGCCAGTTCGCCCGGGTCAAGCTCGACGTATCGCCCGCGGGGCAGGGGGCCGGTTCGACGTTCGATTCGAAGATCGTCGGCGGCGCCGTGCCGAAGGAATACATCCCCGGCGTCGAAAAGGGCGTCAAATCGGTCCTGACTTCGGGCGTGCTCGCCGGCTTCCCGGTCGTCGACGTCAAGACCGAGCTGGTGGACGGCGCCTACCATGACGTCGACTCCTCGGCGCTGGCGTTCGAGATCGCCGGTCGCGCGGCCCTGCGCGAGGCGCTGGAAAAGGCCGGGCCGGTGCTGCTCGAGCCGATCATGAAGGTCGAGGTGGTGACGCCGGAGGAATATCTCGGCTCGGTCATCGGCGACATCAATTCGCGGCGCGGCCAGATCGCCGGCACCGACACGCGCGGCAACGCCCAGGTGATCAACGCCATGGTGCCGCTCGCCAACATGTTCGGCTACGTCAACACGCTCAGGTCCATGAGTCAGGGCCGGGCGCAGTACACCATGCAGTTCGATCACTACCAGCAGGTACCGCAGGCCGTGGCGCAGGAGGTTCAGGCGAAGTTCGCCTGATCCGAGCCCGCCTCAACGACCAAGGACTTCGAGAAAGACGGAGAGCCCCGATGGCCAAAGAGAAATTCGAACGAAACAAGCCGCACTGCAACATCGGCACGATCGGCCACGTCGATCACGGCAAGACGACGCTGACGGCGGCGATCACCAAGGTGCTGGCCGAAACCGGCGGTGCGACGTTCAAGGACTACGCCTCGATCGACGCGGCGCCGGAGGAAAAGGCGCGGGGCATCACCATCAACACGGCGCACGTCGAGTACCAGACCGCCAACCGGCACTACGCCCACGTCGACTGCCCCGGCCACGCCGACTACGTCAAGAACATGATCACCGGCGCGGCGCAGATGGACGGCGCGATCCTGGTGGTGTCGGCCGCCGACGGCCCGATGCCGCAGACCCGCGAGCACATCCTGCTTGCCCGCCAGGTCGGCGTGCCGGCGCTCGTCGTCTTCCTGAACAAGTGCGACATGGTCGACGACCCGGAGCTGCTCGACCTGGTCGAGCTGGAGGTGCGCGAGCTGCTCTCGAAGTACGAGTTCCCCGGCGACGACATGCCGATCATCCGCGGCTCGGCCCTTCTGGCGCTGGAAGGCAGCGACAACAAGGAGCTCGGCCACGATGCGATCCTCAAGCTGATGGAGGCGGTCGACGCCTACATCCCGCAGCCGGAGCGTCCGATCGACCAGCCGTTCCTGATGCCGATCGAGGACGTGTTCTCGATCTCCGGCCGCGGCACGGTGGTGACCGGCCGCGTCGAGCGCGGCATCGTCAAGGTCGGCGACGAAGTCGAGATCGTCGGCATCCGCGACACCACCAAGACGGTGGTCACCGGCGTCGAGATGTTCCGCAAGCTGCTCGATCAGGGCCAGGCGGGCGACAACATCGGCGCGCTGCTCCGCGGCGTCGACCGCGAAGGCGTCGAGCGCGGCCAGGTGCTGTGCAAGCCGGGCTCGGTGACGCCGCACACGGAGTTCCAGGCCGAGGCCTACATCCTGACCAAGGAAGAGGGCGGCCGCCACACGCCGTTCTTCACCAACTACCGCCCGCAGTTCTACTTCCGCACGACCGACGTGACCGGCGTGGTGCACGCTGCCGGAAGGCACCGAGATGGTGATGCCGGGCGACAACGTGTCGATGGAGGTGACGCTGATCGTGCCGATCGCCATGGAGGAGAAGCTGCGCTTCGCCATCCGCGAGGGCGGCCGCACCGTCGGCTCGGGCGTCGTCTCGAAGATCCTGAAGTGACGGCTGCGAACAAAGAGTCAGAGACCAGAGGACAGAAGGAGAAACGGGACAGCCCGCGACGACGACAACCGGTCGTCCGTTGCGTGACGTCTGTCCTCTGACAACCCCATGAACGGCCAGAACATCCGCATCCGGCTCAAGGCGTTCGACCATCGCATTCTCGATGCGTCGACCCGCGAGATCGTCAACACGGCCAAGCGGACCGGCGCGCGCGTGCGCGGGCCGGTGCCGCTGCCGACGCGGATCGAGAAGTTCACGGTCAACCGCTCGCCGCACATCGACAAGAAGAGCCGCGAGCAGTTCGAGATGCGCACGCACAAGCGCCTGCTCGACATCGTCGATCCGACGCCGCAGACGGTGGACGCGCTGATGAAGCTCGACCTCGCCGCCGGCGTCGACGTCGAGATCAAGCTCTAGGCCGGACGGCGAGGAAGCGAGACGAAATCATGCGTTCAGGCGTGATCGCACAGAAGGTCGGCATGACCCGCCTGTTCACCGAGGCCGGCGAGCAGGTGCCGGTGACCGTGCTGGAGCTCGACAACTGCCAGGTGGTGGCCCAGCGCACCGTGGAGAAGAACGGCTACACGCGCCGTGCAGCTCGGCGCCGGCCTCGCCAAGGTCAAGAACACGCCGAAGGCGCATGCGCGGCCATTTCGCCGCGGCCAAGGTGGAGCCCAAGCGCAAGGTCGCCGAGTTCCGGGTGAGCCCGGAGAACCTGATCGACGTCGGCGCCGAGATCACCGCCGACCATTTCGTCGCCGGGCAGTTCGTCGACGTCACCGGCACGTCGCACGGCAAGGGCTTCCAGGGCGTCATGAAGCGCCAGCACTTCGGCGGCGGCCGCGCCACGCCACGGCAACTCGGTCACCCACCGCACCCACGGCTCGACCGGCCAGCGCCAGGACCCGGGCAAGGTGTTCAAGGGCAAGAAGATGGCCGGCCATATGGGCGACGTGCGCGTGACCACGCAGAACCTCAAGATCGTCAAGACCGACGTCGAGCGCGGCCTGATCATGGTCGAGGG
This sequence comes from uncultured Alphaproteobacteria bacterium, assembly GCA_963826055.1. GTDB lineage: Bacteria > Pseudomonadota > Alphaproteobacteria > Rhizobiales > Kaistiaceae > JBBDMC01. Next base: position 226,573 of record CAWGVO010000017.1, read on the forward strand.
CGCCGTGCCCGGCGCCAAGGGCGGCTGGATCCTGGTGCGCGACGCGGTCAAGCGGGCGCTGCCCGAGGGCGTGCCGATGCCGGGCGCGTTCAAGGCGCCGGGTGGCGCGGCCGCGGCGCCGGCGGCGGCGGCCGAGAGCTGCCGCGCCTGAGGCCGGTGCGAAGGAGGCCGCGTAGATGGAACTCAAGGTCACCACCCTCGACGGCAAGGCCGACGGCACGATCGCGCTGCCCGACGAGATTTTCGGGCTGAGCCGCGCGCCGACATCCTGCAGCGCATGGTGCGCTACCAGCTCGCCAAGCGCCAGGCCGGCACCCACAAGACCAAGACGCGCGGCGAGATCCGCATGACCAGCGCCAAGATGTACAAGCAGAAGGGCACCGGCCGCGCCCGCCACGGCGACAAGGCGGCGCCGCAGTTCCGCGGCGGCGGCAAGGCGTTCGGGCCGGTGGTGCGCAGCCATGCCATCGACCTGCCGAAGAAGGTGCGGGCGCTGGCGCTGAAGCATGCGCTGTCCGCCAAGGTGCGCGACGACAAGCTGATCGGTCATCGCCGACGCCAACGTCAAGGACGCCAAGACCGCCAGCTCGCCGCCCAGTTCGCCAAGCTCGGCTTCGTCAACGCGCTGATCGTCGACGGCGCCGAGGTCGAGCGCCAATTTCGCCTGGCCGCCCGCAACATCGCCAACATCGACGTGCTGCCGGTCCAGGGCATCAACGTCTACGACATCCTGCGCCGCGACACGCTGGTGCTGACCAAGGCGGCGGTCGAAGCGCTGACGGAGCGGTTCAAATGATGCGCGCTCGCACTACGACGTGATCCGCCGGCCGGTCATCACCGAGAAGTCGACCGCTGCGTCGGAGCACAACCAGGTCGTCTTCATGGTTGCCGCGGACGCGACCAAGCCGCAGATCAAGGCGGCGGTCGAGGCGCTGTTCAAGGTCAAGGTCAGGCGGTCAACACGCTGAACCGCAAGGGCAAGATCAAGCGCTTCCGCGGCATCAGCGGTCGCCAGGGCGACGTCCAAGAGGGCCATCGTGACCCTGGCCGAGGGCCAGATGATCGACGTGACGACGGGCTCTGAGAGGAAGCGATCCGCCATGGCACTGAAGAACTACAAGCCGACGACGCCCGAGCCAGCGCCAGCTGGTGCTGGTCGACCGCTCGGAGCTGTACCGCGGCAAGCCGGTCAAGGGGCTGGCCGAGGGCAAGCACTCGACGGGCGGGCGCAACAACCACGGCCGGGTCACCGTGCGCTGGCGCGGCGGCGGCCACAAGCGCGCCTACCGGCTGGTCGATTTCAAGCGGCGCAAGCTCGACGTGCCGGCGGTGGTCGAGCGGCTGGAATACGATCCGAACCGCACCGCGTTCATCGCGCTGATCCGCTACGAGGACGGCGAGATCGCTACATCCTGGCGCCGCAGCGGCTGGCCGCCGGCGACACGGTGGTCGCGGCGAGGCAGGCCGACGTGAAGCCGGGCAACGCCATGCCGCTGGTCGCCATGCCGGTCGGCACCATCGTCCACAACGTCGAGATGAAGCCCGGCAAGGGCGGCCAGATCGCGCGCTCGGCCGGCACCTATGCCCAGTATGTCGGCCGCGACCAGGGCTACGCGATCCTCGGCTCAATTCGGGCGAGCAGCGGCTGGTCCACCAGACGTGCATCGCGACGGTCGGCGCGGTGTCCAACCCCGACCACGCCAACATCATCATCGGCAAGGCCGGGCGCAACCGCTGGCTGGGGCGCATGCCGAGTGTGCGCGGCGTCGCCATGAACCCGGTCGACCATCCGCACGGCGGCGGCGAAGGCCGCACCTCGGGCGGCCGTCATCCGGTGACGCCGTGGGGCAAGCCGACCAAGGGCAAGCGGACCCGCAACAACAAGCGGACCGACAAGTTCATCGCGCGCGCCGTCATGTGCGCAAGAAGTGATAGTGGAGAGGCTGACCACGTGGCGCGTTCGATTTGGAAAGGCCCGTTCGTCGACGGCTATCTGCTCAAGAAGGCCGACAAGGCGCGCGCGAGCGGCCGCAACGACGTCATCAAGATCTGGAGCCGCCGCTCGACGATCCTGCCGCAGTTCGTCGGCCTGACCTTCGGCGTCCACAACGGCCACAAGCACATCCCGGTGCTGGTCACCGAAGACATGGTCGGCCACAAGTTCGGCGAGTTCGCGCCGACGCGGACCTTCCACGGCCACGCCGCCGACAAGAAGGCGAAGAGGGCTGAGCATGGGCAAGCCGAAGCGCGAGCGGCCGCTGATGACAGCGAGGCGAGGGCGCGCACCAGCACGATGCGCATCTCGCCGCAGAAGCTCAACCTGGTTGCCGCAGCTGATCCGCGGCAAGAAGGTGGCGACGGCGCTGGCCGAGCTCACCTTCTGCCGCAAGCGCGATCGCGCGCGACGTCAAGAAGACGCTGGAGTCGGCGATCGCCAACGCCGAGAACAACCACGAGCTCGACGTCGACGCGCTGGTCGTCGCCGAGGCGCACGTCGGCAAGTCGCTGGTGCATGAAGCGCTGGACGCCGCGCGGCGCGCGGCCGCGTCGGGCGCATCGAGAAGCCGTTCTCGCACCTGACGATCGTCGTGCGCGAAGTCGAGGAGCAGCCGCCTGATGGGTCAGAAAGTCAATCCGATCGGGCTGCGGCTCGGCATCAACCGCACCTGGGACTCGCGCTGGTTCGCCAACAAGGGCGAATACGGCCAGCTGCTGCACGAGGACATGAAGATCCGCAAGGTGCTGATGGAGCGACCTGAAGCAGGCGGCGGTGTCGCAAGATCGTCATCGAGCGGCCGCACAAGAAGTGCCGGGTGACGATCCATTCGGCGCGCCCGGGCATCGTCATCGGCAAGAAGGGCGCCGACATCGAGAAGCTGCGCAAGAAGGTCGCGGCGATGACCGACTCCGAAGTGCACATCAACATCGTCGAGGTGCGCAAGCCCGAGATCGACGCCAAGCTGGTCGCCGCAGGCGATCGCCCAGCAGCTCGAGCGCCGCGTCGCGTTCCGCCGCGCCATGAAGCGCGCCGTGCAGTCGGCGATGCGCCTGGGCGCCGAGGGCATCCGCATCAACTGCGGCGGCCGGCTCGGCGGCGCCGAGATCGCCCGCACGAGTGGTATCGCGAGGGCCGCGTGCCGCTGCACACGCTGCGCGCCGACATCGACTACGGCGTCGGCCGACCGCCAAGACCGCCTACGGCACCTGCGGCGTCAAGGTGTGGGTCTTCAAGGGCGAGATCCTGGAGCACGACCCGATGGCCTCCGAGCAGCGGCTGATCGAGGGCGCCGAGCAGGCCGGCGGCGGAGCGCCGGCGCGAAGCCGGCGACGGCCTGAGGCATAAGGACAGAGACGACATGCTGCAACCCAAGCGCACCAAGTTCCGCAAGCAGTTCAAGGGCCGCATCCACGGCAAGGCCAAGGTCGGCGCCGAGCTGACTTTCGGCTCCTTACGGCCTGAAGGCGCTGGAGCCGGAGCGCGTCACCGCGCGCCAGATCGAGGCGGCGCGGCGCGCGATCACCCGCCACATGAAGCGCGCCGGGCGCGTGTGGATCCGCATCTTCCCCGACGTGCCGGTGTCGAAGAAGCCGACCGAAGTGCGCATGGGCAAGGGCAAGGGCGCGCTGGAATTCTGGGCGTGCCGGGTCAAGCCGGGCCGCATCATGTTCGAGATCGACGGCGTGCCGGCGGAGCTCGCCCGCGAGGCGCTGCGCCTCGGCGCGGCGAAGCTGCCGATCAGGACGCGCTTCGTGCAGCGCATCGCCGACTGAGAGCTGAGGGAGCACGAGCGATGAAGGCGTCGGAGATACGGCTGATGACCGACGACCAGCTCGACCGACGAGCTGGAGCAGCTGAAGAAGGAGCAGTTCAACCTGCGCTTCCAGCGCGCGACCGGCCAGCTCGAGAACCGGCGCGGGTGCGCCAGGTCCGCCGCGACATCGCGCGGATCAAGACGATCACGGCGGAAAATGCGCGCCAAGAGCAAAAGGTTAAGTCGAGATGCCGAAGCGCGTCCTGCACGGCACGGTGGTCAGCGACAAGAGCGACAAGACGGTGGTGGTGCGGGTCGAGCGCCGCTTCACCCATCCGCTGCTCAAGAAGACCGTCCGCCGCTCGAAGAAGTATCACGCCCACGACGAGGACAACGCGTACAAGGTCGGCGACGCGGTCGCGATCAGGAGAGCGCGCCGATCTCCAAGACCAAGCGCTGGGTGGTCGTCTCGGTGACGACCGGCGCCTGACCAGAGAACGAGACGCGGGCAAGCACGATGATCCAGATGCAGACCAATCTCGACGTCGCCGACAATCCGGCGCCCGCCGCGTCATGTGCATCAAGGTGCTGGGCGGCTCGAAGCGGAGGTACGCCTCGGTCGGCGACATCATCGTGGTCTCGGTCAAGGAGGCGATCCCGCGCGGCCGCGTGAAGAAGGGCGACGTGATGAAGGCGGTCGTCGTGCGCACCGCCAAGGACATCCGCCGCGCCGACGGCAGCGTCATCCGCTTCGACCGCAACGCCGCGGTGCTGATCAACAACGCAGACGAGCCGATCGGCACCCGCATCTTCGGGCCGGTGCCGCGCGAGCTGCGCGCCAAGAACCACATGAAGATCATCTCGCTCGCGCCGGAGGTGCTGTAGATGGCCGCCGAGATCAGCAAGGGCGACAGGGTCGTCGTGCTCGCCGGCAAGGACAAGGGCAGGACCGGCGAGGTCATCGCGCGTGCTGCCGGACGACAACCGGGCGTGGTGCGGGGCGTCAACATGGTCAAGCGCCACAGCAGCAGACCGCCAGCGAGCAGGGCGGCATCATCGCCAAGGAGCTGCCGATCCACCTGTCCAACATCGCGCTCGCCGATCCCAGCGACGGCAAGCCGACCCGCGTCGGTTTCCGCTGATCGACGACGGCAGCAAGGTGCGCTTCGCCAAGCGGACGGGAGACTCGATCGATGGCTGAGACACAGCTACAAGCCGCGGCTGCAAGGCGCACTACGCGACGACGATCCGGCCGGCGCTGATCGAGCGAGTTCGGCTACAAGAACCCGATCGAGGTGCCGCGGTCGACAAGATCGTGCTCAACATGGGCGTCGGCGAGGCGGTGGCCAGACACCAAGAAGGTCACGTCGGCGCTCGGCGACCTGGCGCTGATCGCCGGCCAGAAGCCGGTCATCACCCGGGCGCGCAAGTCGATCGCCACGTTCAAGCTGCGCGAGGGCATGCCGATCGGCGGCAAGGTCACGCTGCGCCGCGACCGGATGTACGAGTTCCTCGACCGTCTGGTCAACGTCGCGCTGCCGCGCGTCCGCGACTTCCGCGGCCTCAACCCGAAGAGCTTCGACGGCCGCGGCAACTTTGCCATGGGCATCAAGGAGCACATCGTGTTCCCCGAGATCAACTACGACAAGGTCGACGAGATCTGGGGCATGGACATCATCGTCTGCACCACGGCGAAGACCGACGACGAGGCGCGCGCGCTGCTGAGGCGTTCAATTTCCGTTCCGGCAATAGGTGAGAGCCGAATGGCAAAGAAGAGTTCGATCGAGAAGAACAAGCGCCGGCGCCAGATGGTGGCGCGGTACGCCGGGCGAGCGCGCAGGCGCTGAAGGCGATCGCCAACGACGAGAGCCTGACCGCTGGAGGAGCGCTTCCAGGCGCGGCTGAAGCTGGCCGAGCTGCCGCGCAACTCCTCGCGGTGCGCATCCGCAACCGCTGCGAGGTGACCGGCCGGCCGCGCGGCTATTACCGCAAGCTCAAGCTGTCGCGGATCGCGCTGCGCGACTGGCCACCGGGCAGATCCCCGGCATGGTCAAGTCGAGCTGGTAAGGAGAGCGCCGATGACGATGACCGATCCGCTGGGCGATATGCTGACCCGCATCCGCAACGCCCAGATGCGCAAGAGCAAGTCGAAGGTCTCGACGCCGGCCTCGAGGCTGCGCGCGCGCGTGCTCGACGTGCTGCAGCGGAAGGCTACATCCGCGGCTATCGACGCGTCGACGACGACAACGGCCGCTCGGAGTTCGAGATCGAGCTGAAGTATTACGACGGCGAGCCGGTGATCCGCGAGATCGAGCGCGTCTCGAAGCCGGGCCGGCGCGTCTACGCCTCGGTGAAGGACCTGCCGCGCGTCGCCAACGGCCTCGGCGTGTCGATCCTGTCGACGCCGAAGGGCGTGATGTCGGACGCCGAGGCGCGCGACCAGAATGTCGGCGGCGAAGTGCTTTGCCGCGTATTCTGAGGCGGCGCGGCAGCGATATGAACGGATTGGTACGATGTCGCGAATTGGCAAGAAACCGGTGACAGCTGCCCAAGGGCGTGACCGCCACGGTCGACGGCCAGACGGTCTCGGTCAAGGGGCCGAAGGGCGAGCTGCCGTTCGCTGGCCGACGACGACGTCGCGGTCGACGCTGGACGACGGCGCGATCGCGGTCGACGCCGCGCGACGAGTCCAAGCGGGCGCGCGCCGTGTGGGGCATGCGCGCACCATGGTCGCCAACCTGGTCGACGGGCGTGACCAGGCTTCGAGAGGAGCTGGAGATCAACGGCGTCGGCTACCGCGCCGCGGTGCAGGGCAAGACCTGAAGCTCAGCTCGGCTACAGCCACGACGTCAACTATCCGATCCCGGAGGGCATCACGATCGAGTACGCCGAAGCCGACCGAGATCGTCGATCAGCGGCATCGACAAGCAGCAGGTCGGCCAGGTCGCCGCGGAGATCCGCGCTGGCGCCAGCCCGAGCCCTACAAGGGCAAGGGCATCAAGTACGCCGACGAGTATATCTTCCGCAAGGAAGGCAAGAAGAAGTAGCGGGCAACAGCCATGGCAACGACAACTCACGGAGCGCCGCATCGCGCGCGTCCGCCGCTCGGTCAAGCGCGGCGGCGCACGGCCGCGCCGCGGCTGACGCGTCTTCCGCTCGTCCAAGCACATCTACGCCCAGGTGATCGACGACACGGCCGGGCCGGACGCTCGCCGCCGCCTCGTCGCTGGAAAAGGACGCTGCGCGAGAAGCTGAAGACCGGCGCCGACACGGCCGCGGCCGGCGAGGTCGGCAAGCTGCTCGCCGAGCGGGCGGTCGCGCCGGCGTCAACGACGTCGTCTTCGACCGCGGCGCGCTATCTCTATCACGGCCGGGTCAAGGCGCTGGCCGACGCCGCCCGCGAGGGCGGGCTGAATTCTGAGGCGCCCTTGAAGCGCCGGCAACGAAACGATATCGGACCAACGGACCAGGCAGATGGCAAGAGAATCACACAGCGTGAACGCGGCGGCCGTGACCGCGGCCGCGACGACCGCGACAGCGAGTTCGTCGACAAGCTGGTCCACATCAACCGCGTGGCCAAGGTGGTCAAGGGCGGCCGGCGCTTCGGCTTCGCCGCGCTGGTCGTGGTCGGCGACCAGAAGGGCCGCGTCGGCTTCGGCCACGGCAAGGCGCGCGAGGTGCCGGAGGCGATCCGCAAGGCGACCGAGGCGGCCAAGCGCGACGATGATCCGCGTGCCGCTGCGCGAGGGCCGGACGCTGCACCACGACGTCAACGGCCGCCACGGCGCCGGCAAGGTGGTCTGCCGCGCGGCGCCGGCCGGTACCGGCATCATCGCCGGCGGCCCGATGCGCGCCGTGTTCGAGACGCTGGGCGTGCAGGACGTGGTCGCCAAGTCGTTCGGCTCGTCCAACCCCTACAACATGGTGCGCGCCACCTTCGACGCGCTGAAGCACGAGGACAGCCCGCGCGGGGTCGCGGCGCGGCGCGGCATCAAGGTCTCGACGCTGCAGGCCCGCCGCCGCGACGTCGACGCGGAAGCGGCTGCCGAAGCCTGAGCGGCGCAAGGAGGACGTTCGCAATGGCACCGAGCGGCAAGACCGTCACCGTCGAGCAGACCGGCAGCCCGATCCGGCCGGCCGGGCGACCAGCGCGCGACGCTGGTCGGCCTCGGCCTCAACAAGATCCGCCGCCGGCGGACGCTGCCCGACACGCCCGCCGTGCGCGGCATGATCGCCAAAGTGAAGCACCTCGTTCGCGTCGTCGACGAGGCCTGAGGAACCGACCCGATGAAACTCAATCAGATTGTCCGACCGGCCAGGGGCCGCCAAGGACCGCATGCGCGTCGGCCGCGGCATCGGCTCGGGCAAGGGCAAGACCGGCGGCCGCGGCGTCAAGGGCCAGAAGTCGCGCACCGGCGTCGCCATCAAGGGCTTCGAGGGCGGCCAGATGCCGCTGCATCGGCGCCTGCCGAAGCGCGGGTTCAACAACATCTTCGCCAAGGATTTCAACGCGGTCGGGCTCGACCGCGTGCAGAAGGCGATCGACGCCGGCAAGCTCGACGCCGGCCAGCCGGTGACCGCCGAGGCGCTCAAGGCGGCCGGCGTCATCCGCCGCGTGCGTGACGGCGTGCGCCTGCTCGCCAACGGCGAGCTCAAGGCCAAGGTCGCCTTCGAGGTCGCCGGCGCGTCGCAATCCGCCGCGGGCGGCGGTGGAGGAGGCGGGCGGCTCGTGTCGACTATCGTGGGGGCGGCGGCGCAATCGGCCGAGTAGGCCGGATCGGAGCGGACCATGGCATCGGCGGCAGAGCAACTCGCGGCCAATCTCAATTTCGGCGCCTTCGCCAAGGCCGAGCAGCTCAAGAAGCGCATCTGGTTCACGCTCGGCGTTCTGCTGATCTACCGGCTGGGCACCTACGTGCCGGTGCCGGGCATCGACCCGCAGGCGCTGGCGCAGGCCTTTCAGGCCAACTCGACCGGCATCATCGGCATGTTCGACATGTTCGCCGGCGGTGCCGTCGGCCGCATGGCGATCTTCGCGCTCGGCGTCATGCCCTACATCTCGGCGTCGATCATCATGCAGCTGATGACGTCGATCGTGCCGACGCTCGACCAGCTCAAGAAGGAAGGCGAGCAGGGCCGCAAGGTCATCAACCAGTACACCCGCTACGGCACGGTGGTGCTGGCGGCGGCGCAGGCCTACGGCATCGCCGTCGGCCTGCAGGGCGCCACCAACGTCGTCATCAACCCCGGTCCGTTCTTCATCCTCACCACGGTGGTGACGCTGACCGGCGGCACCATGTTCCTGATGTGGCTCGGCGAGCAGATCACCGCGCGCGGCATCGGCAACGGCCTGTCGCTGATCATCTTCTCCGGCATCATCGCCCGCATGCCGCAGGCAATGGTCGGGACCCTCGAGCTCGGCCGCGAGGGGGCGCTGTCGCCGGTGGTCATCGTTGCCGTCGGCGTCATGGCGATCGGCGTCATCGCGCTTCATCGTGTTCGTCGAGCGTGCCCAGCGGCGGCTGCTGATCCAGTACCCGAAGCGCCAGATCGGCAACCGCATGTTCCAGGGCGAGTCGTCGCACCTGCCGCTGAAGCTCAATACTCCGGCGTCATTCCGCCGATCTTCGCTTCCTCGCTGCTGCTGTTGCCGGTGACGGTGGCGAACTTCACCGCCGGCTCGGGACCGGGCTGGCTGACGACGGTGACGGCGTTGCTCGGCCGCGGCCAGCCGCTCTACATGGCGCTCTACGCCGGGATGATCATCTTCTTCGCCTTCTTCTACACGGCGGTGGTGTTCAACCCGACCGACACGGCCGACAATCTGAAAAAGCACGGCGGCTTCATTCCCGGCATCCGGCCGGGCAAGAACACGGCCGAGTACATCGACTACGTGCTGACGCGGGTCACCGCCGTCGGCGCGATCTATCTCGTGCTGGTTTGCCTGTTGCCGCAAATCCTGATCGACTACACTGGGGTTCCGTTCTATTTCGGCGGAACGTCGCTGCTGATCGTGGTCAACGTCACGCTTGACACGATTTCGCAGATCCAGGGCCACCTTCTGGCCCACCAGTACGAGGGGCTGGTCAAAAAGTCGAAGCTGAGGGGGCGGAGCCGATGAGGCTCATGCTGCTCGGGCCACCAGGCGCGGGCAAGGGGACGCAGGCGGCGCGTTTGGCCGCCAGCCACGGGATCGTGGCGCTGTCGACGGGCGACATGCTGCGCGCGGCCGCCGCCGAGGGCACGGCGCTCGGCGCGCGCGCCAAGGCGCTCATGGACCGCGGCGAACTGGTTCCCGATGAGGTGATGGTGCCGATCGTCGCGGAGCGGCTGCGCCAGCCCGACTGCGCCCGGGGCTTCATCCTCGACGGGTTCCCGCGCACGATCGCGCAGGCCGAGGCGCTTGACGATCTACTTGAGGATATGGGTGCAACGCTCGATTCGGTCATAGAAATCGCGATCAGCGAGGAGTATCTGCTGGCGCGCATCGAGACGCGGGCGAAGGAAACCGACGGTGCGCGCGGCGATGACAACGCCGAAACGCTGCACAAGCGGCTTGTCCGTCTACCACCAGCGGACGCGGCCGCTCGCCGACTACTACCGCGGCAAGGGGCTGCTGACGACCGTCGACGGGACCGGCAGCAAGGACGAGGTGACGAGGGCGATCGAGGCGGTTCTCGCCGCGGTGACTGCGGCATGAGGACCATGAGGCGGCAGTTGACGAAAACCGGCGGGATCGCTATCTACCGGCCACAATTCTGGCTATGCAGATCAGCGGTGCCGGCCGCCGGAAGAGGTCGCCGGGGCCGCTCTGTGCGTTTGGCGTCAGGAACGGCGTAAATTCAAGGGTTTTGCGGCCGTCCGACGGCCGTCCAGAGGAGAGAACCAGCTTGGCCCGCATCGCAGGCGTCAACATACCCACCAACAAGCGCGTCGTCATCGCGCTCCAGTACATCCACGGGATCGGTTCGACCAAGGCCAAGCAGATCGTCGAGGCCGTCCGGATTCCGCCGGAGCGGCGTACCAACGAGCTCACCGACGCCGAAGTCGGCCAGATCCGCGACATCATCGACCGCGATCATCTGGTCGAGGGCGATCTCAGGCGCGAGGTGGCGATGAACATCAAGCGCTTGATGGATCTCGGCTGCTACCGGGGGTTGCGGCACCGCCGCGGGCTGCCGGTGCGCGGCCAGCGCACCCATACCAATGCGCGCACCCGCAAGGGGCCCGCCCGGCCGATCGCCGGCAAGAAAAAGTAAGGCGTCGAGGGGCGCGGCGGTCAGTCCGCGCTGAACGGACAAGCTCGAAAGGTCAGACATGGCGAAAGATGCCACACGCGTGCGCCGCCGCGAGCGCAAGAACATCACTTCCGGCGTCGCCCACGTGAATTCCAGCTTCAACAATACGATGATCACCATCACCGACGCCCAGGGGAACACCATCTCGTGGTCCTCGGCGGGGTTGATGGGGTTCAAGGGGTCGCGGAAGTCGACGCCCTACGCCGCCCAGATGGCGGCCGAGGACGCCGGCAAGAAGGCGACGGAACATGGCGTCAAGACGCTCGAGGTCGAGGTTTCGGGGCCGGGATCGGGCCGCGAGTCGGCGCTCAGGGCCTTGCAATCCGCGGGTTTCATCATCACCTCTATCCGTGACGTGACCCCCATCGCCCACAATGGTTGCCGACCGCGCAAGCGCCGCCGCGTCTAGCGGCTGCTGGAGCGGACGTTTTCAACATTGCGGCCGAGCGATCGGCCGCCCCGCCGCGGACCTCCCCGGAGCGGCGATCACACCGAAAGGAAGTGGCTCGTGACCATCCAGAAGAATTGGCAAGAGCTGATCAAGCCGAACAAGCTTGAGATCTCGCCGGGCCCGGATGCCCGCCGCTACGCCACTGTGGTGGCGGAGCCGCTGGAGCGCGGCTTCGGGCTGACGCTCGGCAACGCGCTGCGCCGCATCCTGCTCTCCTCCCTCCAGGGCGCCGCCGTCAAGGCCGTCCAGATCGACGGCGTGCTGCACGAGTTCTCCTCGATCGCCGGCGTGCGCGAGGACGTGACCGACATCATCCTGAACATCAAGGAAATCGCCATCAGGATGCACGGCGAGGGCCCGAAGCGCATGGTGGTGCGCAAGCAGGGCCCGGGGACGGTCACCGCCGGCGACATCCAGACCGTCGGCGACATCGAGGTGCTCAACCCCGACCTGGTGCTGTGCACGCTCGACGAGGGCGCCGAGATCCGCATGGAATTCACCGTCGACACCGGCAAGGGCTACGTCACCGCCGACCGCAACCGGCCGGAGGACGCGCCGATCGGCCTCATTCCGGTCGACAGCCTCTATTCGCCGGTCAAGAAGGTCTCCTACCGGGTCGAGAACACCCGCGAGGGCCAGGTGCTCGACTACGACAAGCTGACGCTGTCGGTGGAGACCGACGGCTCGATCAGGGCGGAGGACGCGATCGCCTACGCGGCGCGCATCCTGCAGGACCAGCTGTCGATCTTCGTCACCTTCGAGGAGCCGGAGAAGCCGACGGCGGAGGTCGCCATCCCCGAGCTCGCGTTCAATCCGGCGCTGCTCAAGAAGGTCGACGAGCTGGAGCTGTCGGTGCGCTCGGCCAACTGCCTGAAGAACGACAACATCGTCTACATCGGCGACCTCATCCAGAAGACCGAGGCGGAGATGCTGCGCACGCCGAACTTCGGCCGCAAGTCGCTCAACGAAATCAAGGAAGTGCTCGCCCAGATGGGTCTCCATCTCGGCATGGAAGTCGCCAACTGGCCGCCGGAGAATATCGACGAGCTGGCCAAGCGTTACGAAGACCACTACTAGGCCGCCCGCCAGGACGGCGACGGGAGAGAAACCATGCGTCATCGCAAATCCGGTCGTAGGTTCAACCGGACGTCGAGCCATCGCACCGCGATGTTCGCCAACCTCGCCTCGTCGCTGATCCAGCACGAGCAGATCGTCACCACGCTTCCCAAGGCCAAGGACCTGAGGCCGATCGTCGAGAAGCTGGTGACGCTGGCCAAGCGCGGCGACCTGCACGCGCGCCGTCAGGCGATCGCCCAGCTGCGGGACGTCGGCACCGTCAAGAAGCTCTTCGACACCATCGGCCCGCGCTACAAGGAGCGGGCCGGCGGCTACACCCGCGTGCTCAAGGCCGGCTTCCGTTACGGCGACAGCGCGCCCGTGGCGGTGATCGAGTTCGTCGACCGCGACGTCGAGGCCAAGGGCGTCGAGGATCGCGCCCGCCATGCTGCTGCGGTGGCGGCGGAAGGCGGCGTTACCGCCGGAGCGGGCGCCTAGTCCGGTTGCGCCTGTCCGCGTGGCCGCCGGCTCCGCTCGGCGGCCCTTTCCATTTGGTCTTCGCCGTTCCATCTTGACGGCTTAGCGATCGGGGAGAGCGCTGTGGCGGAAGGCGACCTCATTCTGGTGACCGGCGCGAGCGGGTTCATCGCCAAGCATTGCATCAAGGCGGCGCTGGAGCGCGGCTACCGCGTGCGCGGCACGCTCAGGCGGCCCGAGGCCGAACCGGTGGTGCGCGCCGCGGTCGGTGGCGATGACGGATCGCCTGACGTTCGTCCGTGCCGACCTTTCCGGTGACGAGGGTTGGCCGGAGGCGGTCGCCGGCTGCCGCTTGGTGCTCCACACCGCCTCACCGGTCAAACTCTGGCCGCCGCGCGATCCTGACAAGCTGATCGTGCCGGCGCGGGACGGGGCGCTACGGGTCCTGAACGCCGCCGCGGCCGCCGGTGTCGAGCGTACGGTGATGACGTCGTCCGGTGCCGCGGTCATGAACAATTACTCCCACGGTCCCGGCCACGTCTTCACCGAGGACGACTGGTCCGACATCAGCGGCGACATCGGCGCCTACCCGAAGTCGAAAACCATCGCCGAGCGGGCGGCCTGGGACTTCATCGACCGCGACAGTTCGGGCATGACGCTGGTGGTCATCAATCCGACCGCCGTCTTCGGGCCCTTGCTCGATCGTACCGGCGGTGCCTCCGGGTCGGTGCTGATCAAGCTCCTGCTCGGCGGCCGCCTGCCCGGCCTGCCGCCGCTCGCCTTCACCATGGTTGACGTGCGCGACGTGGCCGAGGCCCACATGCGGGCCCTCGAAGTGCCGGAAGCGGCCGGCGAGCGGTTCATCGCCGCCTCGAACACGGTGTGGCTCAAGGACATCGCCCGCATGCTCTCCGAGGCCATCCCGTCCCACGCCCGCAAGGTGCCGCGGCGGGAGATTCCACCTGCGGTCATCTTCGGGCTGAGCCGGCTCATCCCCACCGTGCGCGGGCTGGTGCGCAACCACGCCAGCGTCAGGCCGGTTTCCAACGAAAAGGCGCAGACCGTACTTGGCATCCGCTTCCGCAGCGCCGAAGAGGCGGCGGTCGCCATGGGTGAGAGCCTGGTCGCGCTCGGCCTGGTGTGAGCCGGGCGGGGCAAGGCCCCCGCGCCATGCCACCGCCCCATTTGGTATAACATTCGGCTCAAGGGCGACGGTTCACAAGGGAATCTCGCGGATGGCTTTTCGCACGTATCCAGGCATCCTTGCCGTCGCGCTGGCGGTGGTTCTCGGTTCCGGCGCTCGCGGTCGCCGAGGATCGGCAGGTGCCGGCGAGCTCGGCCGAGGTCCAGCTCTCCTTCGCCCCGATCGTCAAGCGCGTGGCGCCGGCCGTGGTCAACGTCTACGCCTCGCGCACCATTCGTCAGTCGGTATCGCCGTTCTTCTCCGATCCCTTCTTCCGCCAGTTCTTCGGCGACCAGTTCGGCGGCGCTCCCAGCTCGCGCGTCCAGCAGTCGCTGGGCTCCGGCGTCATCATCGACCCGAGCGGACTCGTCGTCACCAATTTCCACGTCATCGCCCAGGCCGACGAGGTCAAGGTGGCGCTCTCCGACAAGCGCGAGTTTCCCGCCGACATCATCTTGAAGGACCAGCGGTCCGATCTCGCCGTGCTGCGCATCCGCGGCGGCGGCCGCGACTTTCCGACCATCGACTTCGCCGATTCCGACAAGGTCGAGGTCGGCGACCTGGCGCTTGCCATCGGCGACCCGTTCGGCGTCGGCCAGACGGTCACCAGCGGTATCGTCTCCGCCTTCGCCCACATTCCCGGCGGGCCGTCGGAGGACCAGTATTTCATCCAGACCGACGCCGCCATCAATCCGGGCAATTCCGGCGGCGCGCTGGTCGACATGCACGGCCGCCTGATCGGCATCAACCGCATGATCGTGACGCCCTCGGGCGGCTCGAGCGGCATCGGCTTCGCCATCCCGTCCAATCTGGTCAAGGTGGTGGCGAAGGCCGCCTCGACGGGCGGCTCGACCGCGCGGCCGTGGCTTGGCGCCGACCTCCAGTCGGTGACGCCGGAGATCGCCGATGGGCTCGGCCTCGATACGCCGCACGGCGTGCTGGTGGCAACGGTTGACAACTCCGGGCCCGGACATGATGCGGGCCTCAAGGCCGGTGACCTGATCACGGCGGTGGACGGGGTCGATGTGGAGGACATCGGTGCGTTGAACTACCGGCTGGCGACCAAGGGGGTCGGCAGCACGGTCGAGCTCCGGGTCATCCGCAACGGCAAGCTCTACCGCACCAACGTGCGGCTGCAGGCGGCGCCGGAGACGGTCGCCCGCGACGAGCGCACGATCGATGGCAATTCTCCGCTCGCCGGCCTGCACGTGGTCAACCTCTCACCCGCCGTTGCCGAAGAGCTCGGCTACGGCGGCGAGCCGACGGGCGTCATCGTCGACGGTGTAGCGGACGGGTCGCCGGCGGCCTACGCCGGCTTCCAGCGCGGTGACATCATCGCCGAGGTCAACGGCACGAGTATCGACTCGACCAGGACCCTGGAAGATGTTGCCGGGGCGCGCACGCGCTCGTGGTCGCTGACCGTCAAGCGCGGCAACCAGGTGATCCGCCAGCGGATTCTCGGCTAGGAGAGGCGATGGCGACGCTGTTCGAGGCGGCTGGACTCGACAAGGCGGCGCCACGGCCGCTTGCCGACCGGTTGCGCCCCGAGCGGCTGTCCGAGGTGGTGGGCCAGGACCATCTGCTCGGGCCCGAAGGGTGCGCTCACCCGCATGCTCAAGTCCGGTTCGCTCGGCTCCCTCGTCTTCTGGGGGCCGCCGGGCACCGGCAAGACCACCGTCGCGCGACTGCTTGCCCGCGAGACCGATCTCCATTTCGAGCAGATATCGGCGGTCTTTTCCGGCGTCGCCGACCTCAAGAAGGTGTTCGAGGCCGCCCGCGCCCGGCGTCAGACGGGCATGGGCACGCTGCTCTTCGTGGACGAGATCCACCGCTTCAACCGGGCCCAGCAGGACTCCTTCCTGCCGGTGATGGAGGACGGCACCGTCACCCTCGTCGGTGCCACCACCGAGAACCCGTCGTTCGAACTGAACGCGGCGCTTCTCAGCCGGGCGCGCGTGCTGGTGTTCAGGCCGCTCGATGCGGAGGCGCTCGCCCATCTCCTCGAGCGCGCCGAGACGGTCGAGGGCCGCGCGCTTCCCCTTGATGACGAGGCACGGCAGATGCTGATCGGCCTCGCCGACGCCGACGGGCGCGCGGTGTTGACGCTCGCCGAAGAGGTGTGGCGGGCGGCCAGGCCCGGCGAGGTGTTCGATCAGGCGGGCCTGCTCTCCGTCGTCCAGCGCCGGGCGCCGATCTACGACAAGTCGCAGGATGGCCACTACAACCTCATCTCGGCGCTGCACAAGTCGGTGCGCGGCTCCGACCCCGACGCGGCGCTCTACTACCTTGCCCGCATGCTCGATGCCGGCGAGCAGCCCCTTTACATCGGCCGCCGGCTTGTGCGCATGGCGAGCGAGGACGTCGGCATGGCCGACCCGCAGGCGCTTGTGGTCGCGCTCGCCGCCAAGGATGCCTACGACTACCTTGGCTCGCCGGAGGGGGAGCTGGCGCTGGCGGAGGCGACGGTCTACCTCGCCACCGCGCCCAAATCGAACGCCGTCTACACCGCCTTCGGCGCGGCCATGCGCACGGCCAAGGAAGCGGGCTCGCTCGTGCCGCCGAAGCACATCCTCAACGCGCCGACGCGGCTGATGCAGCAGGAGGGCTACGGCGCCGGCTACCGATATGACCAGAACGAGCCGGAGGCCTTCTCCGGCCAGGATTATTTCCCGGAGGCGCTCGGCCGCCAGACGTTCTACAACCCGCCCGACCGCGGCTTCGAGCGCGAGATCCGGAAGCGGCTGGCGCACTGGGAAAAGCTGAGGCGCGAGCGGGGCGGAGGGTGAGCATGGTCGTGACGGATGGGCCGCCGACGTTGGCCGCGCGGGCGAGCCGCGTCTGGAGCCGGTTTGTCGCTTCCGTCATGGCGGCACGCGCGGCGCGGCGAAGGAAGAAGCCGTTCTTGCGCCGGATGGTCGATGACATCTTCGCCCTCGGTGTTCTCATCGTTGCCGCGTGGGTCGCGGTCAATCTGATCGCCCATCTGACCAACTGAGCGAGCCGCACCCCCCGTGACCATCGCCAAACCGGGATTGGCCCCCGTCGGCCTTGCAGGGGACGCGCGCACCATCGGGCTGGTGAGCGTGGCGCACTTCACCAGCCATTTTGTCATGCTGGCGATGGCGCCGCTGCTGCCGCTGATCAAGGCGGATTTCCACGTCGGTTTCACCGAACTCGGGTTTGTCCTGACGCTGTTCTATGCCACCTCGGGTGTCTCCCAGCCCGTCGCCGGCGCTCTCGTCGACCGTTTCGGTCCGCACCGCCTTCTGCTGTTGGGCGTGGCGCTGCAGGGCGCGGCGACGGTCGGCATGGGGCTGGCGCCGTCGTTCGTATGGTTGTTTCCGTTCGCTTTTGCTGCCGGGATCGGCAACAGCGTCTACCACCCCTCGGACCTGTCGATCCTCAGCCGGCGGGTGAGCCAGGCCCGGCAGGGCAGGGCGTTCGCGTCCCATACCATGGGCGGCACGTTCGGCTTCGCGCTGTCGCCGGTGGTCGTTGGTTTCACCGGGGCGATGTGGGGTTGGCGTCCGGCGCTGCTCGGCGCCGGCGTGTTCGGTCTGGCGGTTGCCATTGCCCTCCTGGTCAGTCGCGAATGGCTGCGGGCGGACGAGGCGTATCCCCACGCCAGCGGTGGTGCTCGTCATGGTGTGCCGCCGGCGGTCGGTTTTCTCGATCTCCTTGCCTTGCCGGTGGTCATCTTCGGGTTTGCCTTCTTTTTCCTCAGCGCGCTCGCGCTTGCGGGGATGATGAACTTCACCGTGTCGGCGCTGACCGCCGGATACGGCGTGGCGCTGGCGCCGGCGACGCTGGCGGTGTCGCTCGTGCAGTTCGGCTCGATCGGGGGCACGCTCGTCGGCGGGGTCATCGTCGATCGGTACGGCCACCACCGTCTGGTCGCCGGGGCGGGCATGGTGACCGCCGGGCTCTTTTCGCTGCCGCTGATCCAGGTCGGCCTGCCGATGCCGATGATCGCGGGATTGCTTCTCCTTGTCGGAGTCTTTACCGGCGTGACCTTGCCCTCGCGTGACCTGCTCGTCCGCTACGCCGCGCCGCCTGGCAACCTGGGTCGGACCTTCGGCCTGGTCTATTCCGGGCTCGACGCCGGCAGCCTGATCGGTCCGTTGCTGATCGGCCCGGTGCTCGACCACGGGGAGCCGCGTTTGCTGTTTGTGATCGCTGCCATCGCCCTGCTGCTGACGACCTTCACGGTCATCGGCATCCGTGCGCCCGACCTAGCGGACGGCCGGCCCAGATCCATTTGACGCCGGTCAAGGCGTTGCTCGCCCTGCGGTGCCAGAGATGCCTCCGTTGCAGCGATGGAGGTGCCCATGCGTATCCTGATCGTCTACGGAACGTCGCACGGCCAGACCCGCAAGGTAGTGGATTTCCTCGCCGAGCGCCTGCGGCGATCCGCCCTCGTCGAGGTGAAGGAAGCCGGAAGCGCCGGCGACGTCGATCCCGCGACCTTCGATGCCACCATCATCGCCTCGTCCATGCGGATGGGCGCCTACCGGCCGGCGGTTGTCCGGTTCGTGCGGCAGCATGTGGCGGCGCTGAACGCCAGGCCTTCCGCATTCGTATCTGTGACGATGGCGGCGGCGAACACACGGCACCACGAACAGGCGATCGCCGAGCTTCAGAAGTGGCTCGACCGGTTCAGCGACAAGAGCGGATGGATTCCGCCGCGTATCGAGCACGTCGCGGGGGCCCTGGCGTACACCCGGTACGATTTCTTCACCCGCTGGATCATGCGGCGTATCGCGGCGAAGGAGGGAAACGCCACCGATACGTCCCGCGACCACGAATACACGGATTGGGATGGGCTCGCCCGCTTCGCCAACTCGTTCGTGAAGTCGCTCGACGACAGCGTTCCGACCGACGCCGCCGCTTAGGCAATGTCGGCGCGGGCCGTACGGCGCCAGTGCGCCGATAAATAAGGGGTTTTGCCGACGGGCAGCCGCCGCGCTAGAAGGCTGCTGCCATGATTTATTTTGCATACGGCGCTGACATGAATCCCGGGCGGATGGCGGAAATCTGCCCCGGCTATCACTCGCTCGGTGTTGCCCGACTGCCGGATCACCGGCTGACCTTCCCCCGTTTTTCGCGAACCTGGGGATGCGCGTCCGCGAGCCTCGCCCCGCGGCCGGGCGAAACGGTTTTCGGGGCACTCTACGAGATACCGGACGAGGACCTCTACGTGCTGCACTCCCAGAACGGTTTCGATCCGGAAGGGCCACCGGAGTTCAACGATCAGGAGTTCCGCGGGCTGACCGTGCTGCGGGTCGGCGGGTCGGAACCGGTGGCTGCAAAGACTTACGTTGCCGTTCCCGACGGCACCGTCGCGTTGCCCTCCGCCGCCTACATGAACCTCATCATCGACGGCGCGCGCTATCACAACCTGCCACGGGCCTATCTGGTCGTCTTGCGAGCGGTGCCGACCGGATAGCACGCGTCATCGCCATGCGACGGCTTGCTTTCAGTCGAAGGCAACCCGCGCGCGCGAGTTATCCCCGTTGATCCAGCGTCGGCGAATCAGGTGATGGGCACCGCGCCGCGACTCGCGTATCCATTGCGATGGGGCAGGGGATGCGGCGGATGCTCTACTACGCTTACGGGGCGGATCTCGACCCGAGTCAAATGCGTCAGCGTTGCCCGCAGGCACGCTACGTCAACAAGGCGCGGCTCGATGGCTACACGCTGTGCTTTCCGCGATGGTCACACATCAGGGAGAGTGCGGTGGCGAGCCTGGAGCCGGCCGCCGACGAGGCGGTGTGGGGCGTGCTGTACGAGATCGATGAGACCGACCTCCATCGTCTCGACGAGCGCCAGGGCTACGACCGGCGGCGCGCGATCGCCGACAACCCGTATGTGCGCGCGCGCATAACGGTGGTGCTGCCGAGCGGAAAGAAGGCGGACGCCGATACCTATGTCGCCACGCCCTCGGCGGAGCAGCGGCTGCCGTCGGCCGAATACATCCGGTATCTGGTCCAGCTCGCCGAGGCCTGCGACCTGCCGCGCGACTATTGGCGCAAGCTCAAGGCGGTGAAGACCGAGCCGCTCGCCGCCTGAGCCTCAGGCGCCGTCGCCCGTCCCGTATCGCAGCACCTGGACCTTTTCCAGGGTCACCAGCCCGCTCCCCATCATCTGGTCGAGGACCGGCAGGAACGCATCGATCTTCTCGCTGGCGTCGGCGATCTCGATGACGATCGGCAGGTCCTGCGACAGGCGCAGGATCTTGGTCGTGTGGAGGTGGCTGGACCGGCCAAAGCCCATGGCGCCGCGCAGCAGCGTGGCGCCCGCCAGGCCCATTTCGCGGGCCTTCAGCACGATTGCCTCGTAGAGCGGTACAGAGCCGTGGCGGTCGTCTTCGCCGCAGAAAACGCGCAGCAGGACCGCGTCGCGGGGCATGACCATGGTCAGATCCACCTCATTGCATTGATCCCGCCCGCGACCAGCGTACCGGCCCACACGGCGAGAAGGCAAACGATGACCGACAGGACGATGTTGGCGCCGGCGTAGAGGAACTGGCCGTCGTTGAGCAGGCCCAGCGTTTGCAGGCTGAACGACGAAAACGTCGTGTAGCCGCCGCAGAAGCCGGCCATGATGGCCAGTCGTGTGGTTGAGCCGAGGAACACGCGGCCTTCCGGCCCGGTGAGCGCGGCAACGAGGCCAATGATGAAGGAGCCGAGGACGTTGACCACCAGCGTGCCCCAGGGAAAGGTCTCGCCGACCAGGCGGGCGATGACGCCGGAGCACCAGAAGCGCGCCACGCCACCGGCGGCGCTGCCGACCGCGATCCACAGGTAGACTGCCATCAACTTCCCGTCCCGGATGCGGCCGCCGCCGAACGACGTGCCGAATCGCCTGTAATCGCGGACGATACTAGCGCCTGGTCGTCCGGCCGTGTGCTCGCCAGGCCGGCGGCTTTGATGCTATGAGGCCGCGCCAACATATGGCCCCGACAATGGCATCCGTCGAAACCCGCACCATCGAACCCGATGAAGCCGGCATGCGCCTCGACCGCTGGTTCAAGGCGCATTACCCCGACCTCTCCTTCGGCCACCTTCAGAAACTGGTGCGTTCCGGTCAGGTACGGGTCGACGGCGGCCGGGTCAAGACGAGCACCCGGCTGGAGCCCGGCCAGGCGGTGCGGGTGCCGCCGCTGGGGGCTGGCGGACCTTCTCCTGCCCCCGAAGGGAGAGGGTCGAACCGCGACGCGGTCCGGGGCGGGGGCAAGCCGCGTGACGACGGCGAATACCTCCGCTCCATCCTGCTCCACGAGGACGAGGCGGTGTTCGTCTTCAACAAGCCGGCCGGCCTCGCCGTCCAGGGCGGCTCGGGGCTGACCCGGCACATCGACGCCATGCTCGCCGCGCTCACCGACCGCAAGGGCCAGAAGCCGCGCCTCGTCCATCGGCTCGATCGCGATACCTCCGGCGTGCTGGTGGTCGCCCGCACCCGCCTCGCCGCCCAGAAGCTCGCCCAGGCCTTTCGCGCCCGCAACAGCCGGAAGATCTACTGGGCGCTGGTCAAGGGCGTGCCGAAGCCGCGACAGGGCCGCATCTCCACCTGGCTCGCCAAGGAGGGCACGCCGGAGGGCGACCGCATGCGGGTCGCCCGTCACGGCGCCGACGACGCGAGCCACGCGGTGACCCTCTATTCGGTGGTCGACAAGGCCGGCCAGAACCTCGCCTGGCTCACCATGCGGCCGGTCACCGGCCGCACCCATCAGTTGCGCGCCCACGCCGCCCACATCGGTCACCCGATCGTCGGCGACCCGAAATACTTCAACGATGCGGAGTGGCAGCTCCCCGGCGGCATGCAGAACAAGCTCCATCTCCACGCCCGCCGTATCGTCATTCCTCATCCGGCCGGTGGCACGCTCGACGTGACGGCGCCGCTTCCCTCCCACATGCAGCAGAGCTGGAACCTGCTCGGCTTCGACGTGGAAGCCGGCAACGAGGCGGGCGAGGGAGGCGATGACTCGTGAGTGAGCCGCCGTCCAATCCGATGACCGCCGCGCAGCGCCTGGCGCGCCGCGAGCTGCCCCGCCGCTTCTACAAGGAAGCCGCCGCCGCACCGCACGAGGGCGGCTTCGCGCTCACCCTCGACGGTCGCGTCGCCAGGACGCCCGGCCGCAAGCCGATGGTTGTCGCCCGCGAAGCCGTCGCCGAGGCGCTTGCCGCCGAATGGGCCGGGCAGGGCGAGGTTCTCGATCCCGCCGCCATGCCGCTCACGCGCATCGTCAACGCCGCCATCGACCGCGTCGCCGGCGAAATGGAGGCGGTGCGGAACGATATCGTCGCCTATGCCGGAACCGACCTCATCTGCTACCGCGCCGAGGGGCCGCAGTCGCTGATCGACGCGCAGGAGGCGGCGTGGGCGCCGGTGGTGGCGTGGGTACGCGACGAACTGGGCGTCGACCTGGTGCTCGCCGGGGGCGTCGTCCATGTCGCCCAGGACCCGCGGGTCGCCGCGGCGGTGGCCGCGGCGGTCGCGCCACTCGATCCGCTGGCGCTTGCCGCGCTCCACACCGTCACGACGCTTACCGGCTCGGCTTTCATCGCGCTGGCGCTCGCCGCGCGGCGCGCTCGCGCCCGGAGGCCGCATGGGCCGCCGCCCACGTCGACGAGGACTGGCAGATGAGCCGGTGGGGCCGCGACGAGGCGGCGCTCGCCCAGCGGCGGCGCGCTGGCGGGAGATGGCGGCCGCGGCGCTGATTTTGGCGGGGTAGTCGCTGCGGCGGTTTCAGCTCTTGTCAGTGAGCGCCCGAGCCGATCCGAAAGAGACAACACCTATCAGCCAACCCACCTGCCTGTCGTCGGTGCTCAATGGAATTTTATCGTCGACGGCGGGTTTCTTACGGAAGGCGATGTTGGCGCTAACAGCGGCATCAAGCCTGAAGTCTTTGCCCACGTGGCGGGGCGTCATGACGACGCGAGAGATGGCGGTATCGTCCACTCGGAACATGGAACAATCGGCAGCAATGTGCGTGATGCCGGCGACCCTTGTTGCTTCGACAACGCGTCCGGTCAGCCGATTGTCTCCCGCCGCAGATTCAAAGTCCCACGGTTCGCCGATGCTCGCTTCGAAAGTTTTCCCGATGAATTCGGCGGCGGACGACATCCAAGGTCTCTACTACGACCGGTGGCGCGCTATCGGAATGCTAGGTAGCCCGGATGGAGCGTCAGCGTAATCCGGGAGTGCGTGCGTGGGAATGCCCCGGATTTCGCTTCGCTTCATCCGGGCTACGGACGTCCTCCCCGCGCCCCCCGTCCTCCGCCGCTTTGTGCTATGCAGCAACAGCCGAGAAATGCGCGGGAGGAGGGACCATGAAGCACGTCCTCGACGAACTGGAGAAACGCCGGGCGGCGGCGCGGCTCGGCGGCGGCGAGAGCCGCATCGAGGCCCAGCACAAGCTCGGCAAGCTCACCGCCCGCGAGCGGATTTCCGTCCTGCTCGACGAGGAGTCGTTCGAGGAGTTCGGCATGTTCGTCGAGCATCGCGCCACCGACTTCGGCATGGCGGAGCGGAAAATCGCCGGCGATGGCGTCGTGACCGGCTGGGGCACGGTCCATGGCCGCCCGGTCTTCGTTTTCGCCAAGGACTTCACCGTCTTCGGCGGCTCGCTCTCCGAGGCGCACGCCGAAAAGATCACGAAGATTCAGGACATGGCGCTGAAGGCCGGCGCGCCGATCATCGGCCTCTACGACGCCGGTGGCGCCCGCATCCAGGAGGGCGTGGCGGCGCTCGGCGGCTACGCCGAGGTCTTCCAGCGCAACGTGCTCGCCTCCGGCGTCATCCCGCAGATTTCCGTGATCATGGGACCGTGCGCCGGCGGCGACGTCTATTCGCCGGCGATGACCGATTTCATCTTCATGGTGCGCGACACCTCCTACATGTTCGTCACCGGGCCGGACGTGGTGAGGACCGTCACCAACGAAACGGTGACGCCGGAGGAACTCGGCGGCGCCTCGGTGCACACCACCCGCTCGTCGATCGCCGACGGCGCCTACGACAACGACGTCGACGCGCTCTCCGCCATGCGCCGGCTGATCGACCTGCTGCCGCTGTCGAACCGCGGCGAGGTGCCCGAGATCGACACGGAGGATCCGGCGAGCCGCGAGGAACCCTCCCTCGACCGGCTGGTGCCGGACAACCCCAACAAGCCCTACGACGTCCGCGAGCTGATCCTGAAGGTCATCGACGAGGGCGAGTTTTTCGAAATCCAGGGATCGTTCGCGCGGAACATCGTCACCGGCTTCGGCCGCATCGAGGGCCGCACCGTCGGGTTCGTCGCCAACCAGCCGATGGTGCTCGCCGGGGTGCTCGACTCCGACGCCTCACGCAAGGCCGCCCGCTTCGTGCGCTTCTGCGACTGTTTCGGAATCGCCATCGTCACCTTTGTCGACGTGCCGGGCTTCCTGCCGGGCACGGCGCAGGAATACGGCGGCCTCATCAAGCATGGCGCCAAGCTGCTGTTCGCCTATGCCGAGGCGACGGTGCCCAAGGTCACCGTCATCACCCGCAAGGCGTACGGCGGCGCCTACGACGTCATGGCCTCGAAGCACCTGCGCGGCGACGTGAACTACGCCTGGCCAAGCGCGCAGATCGCGGTGATGGGCGCCAAGGGGGCGGTGGAGATCATCTATCGCAAGGAGGCGGGCGACGCCGAGAAGATCGCGCGGCGCACGAAGGAATACGAGGCGCGGTTCATGTCGCCGTTCGTTGCCGCCGAGCGCGGGTACATCGACGATGTCATCGCGCCGCAGACCACCCGTCCACGCATCGCCCGCGCGCTGCGGTTGCTCCGGGGCAAGGCTCTCGAGAACCCACCCAAGAAGCACGACAACATTCCGTTGTAGGACTTGGCCTGGCTACGCGGCCAGCAATTCGGCCTCAACGCCCACCTGTTCCGCGAGCTTTGCCAACCGCCGATCGGCCGTAATCAATGTGAGATTGTCCCGTTGGGCGAGGGCAAGGTAGAAGCAATCATAGATCGGATGATCGTGCTCGATTGCGATTGCAAGCGCCGCGTCGGCTAGCTGCTCAACCGGTATCAGCGACACGATGGAAACGGCGCGTCGTAGGCTCAATGCCGCGTTGTCCTTGCTCAAGCTTCCCGAGCGAACATTCCGCCAGATCGCGTTGCCAATCTCGACTGGCAGGAGAGAGGGGGCTATGCGCATCGGTTGCCCGGCCACGGCCCGGCGCGCCCTGTCAGACCATGGCAGCGATACGATCAGTCCGGCCAGGACGTTGGCGTCAAAGACGGCCATAGCCGGTGTCCCGGTCCTTACGAATGCTCGCAACAGGGTCGACGACCGGCTTGCCTCTGGTTGTCTCGCGGATCGCATCGAGGTCATTGAGGACGTCCTCGATGTTCTGGCGCGCCTCGTCCTCCACCAATTCACGCAGCCGTTGCTCTGCCGATTTGCCTGCGGCCTTCGCCTTGGCCTTGAAGCGAGCGGCCGTCTCTTCGTCGATGTTTCTCACGATCATCTGCGCCATCGGTCGTCTCCGGTTGCCACGGGGGCCCATGGGCCGCCTCCGTGATATCATCGTGATATCATATGGGCGGTAAACGGCGTCTTCAAGGCGTCGGCCGGGGTGTTCCGCCTGAGGTGATTCCGATTCGCCTTGCATCGTCTCATACGCCGGTCGGTCGGGCTCGTCGCGTAACAGTCTGAAATTTCAAGTCTAATTTCCCTTCCGCGGCGTCCATCAAAGCTTCGTTAGCAATTTCTTCATACCGTCGAGGCCCCTCGGGACCAACGGGAACAACGCCATGTCGACCAGCGAAATCCTCGCGCGCGTGAAGTCTTCCGGCAACGTCACCGCCGCCGACGCGCTTGATGCGCGACGGGCGGTCTACGGCGGCGACGGGGCGATCGACCCAAACGAAATCGACACGCTCTTCCGCATCGACGAGGCGGCGAAAACGTCCGATCCTTCGTGGGCGGCGCTGCTGGTCGAGGCTGCGACCGATTTCATCGTCAACCAGCAGGAGCCGGCCGGCTACATCAGCGACGCCAACGCCAACTGGCTGGTGGCGCGCATCTCGTCCGACGGCGTGGTCAAGACGGGCACCGAACTGGAGCTTCTGGTCAAGGTGCTGGAGGCGGCGCAGACGTCGCCGGAGAATTTGGTGAAGTTCGCGCTGCGCCAGGTGGAACTGGCGGTGGTGAGCGGCGATGGGCCGCTCGCCGACGGCGAGCGCCTGGAGCGTGGACGCGTCACCAGGGGCGAGGCAGCTCTGGTGCGACGCATCCTTTACGCCTTCGGCGGCCAGGGCGGTCTCGCCATCACCCGGGCCGAGGCGGAGGTGCTGTTCGACATCAATGACGCCAGCCAGGGCGCCAACAACGATCCGGAGTGGACCGACCTGTTCGTCAAGGCGATCGCCAACTGCATCATGGCGGCGTCCGGTTATGAGGCGCCGCCGCGCGAGGTGGCGCTGGCGCGTGAGCGGTGGCTCGATTCGCCGGATGCCGGCGTTGGCGGTTTCTTCGCCAAGATGGCGGCAGGCGGCCTCAAGGGCATCATCAAGGCGTACACCGTGCCTTCGTCGGAAGCGGCGTGGGCCGCCCGCAATGCGGCGATGGACCGGCAAATTCGCGCTGCCGAGGTGGTCACCGGCGGCGAGGCGGAGTGGCTGGCGGAGCGCATCCGTCGCGACGGCCATGTCGGCGAGAACGAAAAGGCGCTGTTGCGCTTCATCGGCAAGGAGGCGCCGCAGGTGCACCCGTCCCTCAAGGAGTTGATCTCCAGGGCCGCCTGACGGCGTCCTACCCGAGGGGCAGGCGCGTACCAGCCCTGCCGCGGGGGCCATTGTCCCCACACCCTCGCAGTGCGAGGGTCAACGCCGCCATGGCCCCCTCCAAACGCGCTTCCATCGCCGTCCTTGTCCTCGCCGAAATGGCGGGCATGAGCCTGTGGTTCACGTCCGCCGCGGTGCTGCCCGACATGGTGCGCGAGGGCGCGATCGCGCCGGTGCGCCAGGCGTTGCTGTCGACCGGCGTGCAGGCGGGCTTCGTCGTCGGCGCCCTCGTCGTCTCGATCAGCGGCATCGCCGACCGCCATGATCCGCGCCGTGTGTTCGCGCTGTCGGCGATCGTCGCCGCGCTCGCCAACGCGGTGCTGCTCGTGGCGCCGCTCGGCGGCGACGTGGCGATT
This sequence comes from uncultured Alphaproteobacteria bacterium, assembly GCA_963826055.1. Taxonomy (GTDB): domain Bacteria; phylum Pseudomonadota; class Alphaproteobacteria; order Rhizobiales; family Kaistiaceae; genus JBBDMC01. Next base: position 253,966 of record CAWGVO010000017.1, read on the forward strand.
GCCGCCCGCTTCCTCACCGGCGCGCTGCTCGCCGGCGTTTACCCGGTCGGCATGAAGATCGCCGTCGGTTGGGGCACGCGCGATCGCGGCCTGCTGGTCGGGCTCCTCATCGGCGCGCTGACGCTCGGTAACGGCGTGCCGTATTTGGCGGCCTTCTTCGGCGGGGCCGACTGGCGGCTGGCGGTCACCACCGTGTCCTTGCTCGCCGGGGCCGGCGGGCTCCTGGTGCTTGCGGCGGGGCTCGGACCGCACCATGCCCACGCGCCGCACCTGGAATTGGGCGCCATCCGGATCGCCTGGCATGACCGGCGCATCCGCGGCGCCTACCTCGGTTACTTCGGCCACATGTGGGAGCTGTTCGCCATGTGGGCTTGGGTGGGGGTGGCCTCGGCGGCCTCCTATGCCGCCTCGCTGGCGCCGGGCGAGGCCGTCAGTCTCGGCAAGCTCACTGCTTTCGTTGCCATCGCCCTCGGCGGCCTCGCCTGTGTCGTCGCCGGCGTCGCCGCCGATCGGGTCGGCAAGGCCGAGGTGACCATCCTGGCCATGGCGGCGAGCGGGACCGCCGCGGTGCTGACCGCGATCACCTTCGGCGGACCGGTCTGGGTCACGTTCGTGCTCGTCGTGATCTGGGGGATCGCCGTCATCCCGGATTCCGGCCAGTTCTCGGCGCTGGTCGCTGACGCGGCGCCGCCGCATCTCGCCGGCAGCCTGCTGACCTTCCAGACGGCGCTCGGTTTCGCGCTCACCATCGTTACCGTGCAGGTGACGCCGCTCGCCGCCGGCGCCTTCGGCTGGCGGCCGGTGCTGGCGGCGATGGCGCTCGGACCGGCGGCGGGCATCCTCGCCATGCTGCCGCTGAGGCGGCGTGAAGTCCGGGTTCCGGCATGAACGAGCAGGAGATATTCACCCGCCTCGGCCTCGCCCTCGCCATAGGGCTGCTCATCGGCCTGGAGCGCGGGTGGCGGGAGCGTGCGCAGGCCGAGGGCGAGCGCACAGCAGGGCTAAGAACCTTCGCCCTTATCGGCCTGTCGGGCGGCGTGTGGGCGCTGGTCGCCGATCGTCTTGGAGCGGTCGCGCTGGCGATCGCGTTTCTCGGATTCGCGGGCGGTTTCACCCTGTTCAAATGGCGCGAGGCGGAGCGCGAAGGCACTCTGGGCGCAACCACCCTGGTGGCCGGCTTTCTCACCTTCGGTCTTGGCGCCTACGCCGTTGTCGGCTCAATGGCGGCGGCGGCCGCCGCAGGCGTTGTCACTGCGGCGTTGCTCGCCGCGAAGGCATACCTGCACGACTGGATCGAGGCGCTGACCTGGCAGGAGCTGCGGGCGACGCTGATCCTGCTGGTGATGAGCTTCGTCGCTTTGCCGGTGCTGCCCGACCGGGGTTTCGGTCCGTATCAGGCGGTCAACCCGCACAGCCTGTGGCTCATGACCATCGCCATCGCCGGAGTTTCGTTCATCGGCTACGTGGCGGTGAAGCTCGCCGGCGATCGGTACGGGACCTTGATTGCCGGCATTGCCGGCGGCCTCGTTTCGTCGACGGCCGTGACGCTCGATACCGCGCGCAAGGCTCACGCGCGGCCCGAGACGCGGCGCATCGCGTTGGCCGGCGCGCTGCTGGCGTCGACCGTCATGTTCTGTCGGGTGCTGGTTATCGTCATCCTGTTCGGCGCCAGTCTTGTCGCCGTGCTTGCGGGGCCGCTGCTCGTGGCGGCGGTCGCCAGCTTTGCCGCTGCGCTCGCGTTGTTTGGTTCATCTTGGTCGGATCGGCGGGCCGAGGGCGACGCGGGGCCGGCCTTCACCAATCCGTTCGACCTTTTGACGGTGTTGCGCTTCGCTGCGTTGCTGGCGGTTATCCTGGTGGCCTCAAAGGCGCTGACCGCCGCCTTTGGTGGTCGCGGCATCATTCTGCTCGCCGCAGCCACCGGCCTTGCCGACGTCGACGCCATCACGCTGTCGATCACCCGGATAGGCGGCGCGTCACTGTCGGCGGTCGAGGCGGACATCGCCATTCTCGTAGCGGTGGCGGCCAATTCCCTGTCGAAATCGGCGATAGCGCTGTTCGTTGGCGGACGGGCGTTCGGGCTGATGTACCTGGCCGTCACGCTCGTCGCTCTCGCCGCGGGGGGCGGGGTTGCGTGGTTGGTGCTGGGCTAGGTTCGGCGTGGTTGCCCGTTTGCGGCCGGCAGCCTAAAAGGTCCGGAAACGGCCGCGGGAGGGCGGCGGGGCATGTGTTCGCCAAAATCCTGATCGCCAACCGCGGCGAGATCGCCTGCCGCATCGTCCGCACCGCGCGGCGGATGGGGATCGCCACCGTCGCCGTCTACAGCGACGCCGACCGCGATGCCCTCCACGTCGAAATGGCCGACGAGGCGGTCGCCATCGGCCCGCCGGCCGGCCGCGGCCTCGTATCTGGCGATCGACAAGATCGTCGCGGCCTGCCGCGCCACCGGCGCCGACGCCGTCCATCCCGGCTACGGATTTCTCTCCGAACGCGCCCAATTCGCCGAGGCGCTCGCCGCCGCCGGCATCGCCTTCATCGGCCCGCACGCCGGCGCCATCGCCGCCATGGGCGACAAGATCGAATCGAAGAAGCTCGCCGCCGACGCCGGCGTCTCCACCGTTCCCGGCTACCTCGGCACCGTCGACAACGACAGCGACGCCATCGCCGTCGCCGCCGAAATCGGCCTGCCGGTGATGATCAAGGCGTCCGCCGGCGGCGGCGGCAAGGGCATGCGGGTCGCCTACACCGACGCCGAGGTCGCTGCCGGCGTCCGCTCGGCCCGCTCGGAAGCGCTTTCCGCCTTCGGCGACGACCGCGTCTTCATCGAACGCTACATCGAGACGCCGCGTCACATCGAGGTGCAGGTGCTGGGCGACAAGCACGGCAACGTCGTCCACCTCGGCGAGCGCGAATGCTCGATCCAGCGCCGCCACCAAAAAGTGGTCGAGGAGTCGCCGTCGCCGGTGGTCGACGCGGCGCTGCGCGCGGCCATGGGGGCGCAAGCGGTCGCCCTCGCCAAGGCCGTCGGCTACGACTCGGCCGGCACGGTCGAGCTGATCATGGATGCCGACCGCAACTTCTATTTCCTCGAAATGAACACCCGCCTGCAGGTCGAGCACCCGGTCACCGAGATGGTCACCGGCATCGACCTCGTCGAACAGATGATCCGGGTCGCGGCCGGCGAGCCGCTCGGCTTCACCCAGGACGACGTCCGCCTCGATGGCTGGGCGGTCGAAACGCGGCTCTACGCCGAGGACCCGTCCCGCGGCTTCCTGCCGTCGATCGGCCGGCTCGACCGCTATCGGCCGCCGGCCGAGGGCGCGAACAGCAAGACCTCCGTCCGTGTCGACAGCGGCGTCGGCGAGGGCTCCGAGATTTCCATCCACTACGACCCGATGATCGCCAAGCTCGTCACCCACGGGCCCGATCGCGCCGCGGCGATCGACGCTATGGCCGACGCCCTCGACCGCTTCGTCATCGATGGCGTCGCCAACAATCGCGCCTTCCTGTCGGCGATCATGGCCAGCCGCGCGCTGGCGCGAGGGGCGGCTGTCGACCGCCTTCATCGAGGAGGAGTTTCCCGATCCCGCCGCGGTCGATCACCGTCGACAAGCTGATGGTCGACCGCCTCGCGGCGGTGGCGCTGGCGATCGAAGCTCGCGATCGTCAACGGTTCCGCTCCCTGCCGGGACGGCTCAACGGCGAGGGCGGGGCGTGGCGGCAGGAATGGGTCGTCGCGGTCGGCGAGCGCCAGCGGACACTTTCCGCCCAGCGCGGCCCCGATGGTGTCCTCTCTATCGGGCCGCATGAAAAGACGCAGCCAGTCGTCTCCGACTGGCGGCCGGGCGAGCCGGTGTGGGCGGGCAAGGTCGGCCGGCACGCGATGACGGTTCAGGTTCGCCGCAATCCGGCGGGCCTCGTGCTTTCGTGTCGCGGGGTGACCGTGACGGTGCGGGTGATGGCGCCGCACGTGGCGGCGCTTGCCGCGCTGGTGCCGCAGAAGCGGGTCGGCCGCGGCTTCCAGGGAGCTGCGCTGCCCGATGCCGGGGCTGGTCGTGAGGATCGACGTCGCCGCCGGGCAGGCGGTGCGGGCCGGCGAGGTCCTCGCCGTGGTGGAAGCGATGAAGATGGAGAACGTGCTCAGGGCCGAGCGCGACGCGACCGTCGCCCGTCTCGCCGTCGAAGCCGGCGATACCCTTGCGGTCGACGACGTGATCATGGAGTTTGAGTAGGCGTCGGCAGGCCGCCGCGATTTTGGCGTGCCACCCGTCGCCCACAAAGACTCTGTCCCTGAGCGCTAGTGCGCCGCCGTGGCGGCGCCGACCTCGCCGTAGTGCCAATCCATGTCGACGATGCGGTCGCCGAACTTGTTCGCCTGATCGACGTACTGCTGACGCACGCGCTGAATGTCGCTGGTCTGCGATTTCCAGGCAATGGGCGTTCACGGCGGAGGGCTGGCCGTGCATCGCCTGCATCCACGCTGCGCTGACCGTGCGCTGGATGAACGTCCCGGTGCGGTCGTATGGCCAGTCATCGGGGCGGTTGAGGGTCAGGTACAGCACCTTGCCCGGTCCGCCGATGCCGGCGAGGCACAGATACGAAAGGTCGGGCGTGGTCGGCGCCGGCGGCGTGGTGCCGGGACCGTTGTTGATGGGCGTTTCTCCGGCGAGCACCGGACTGGCGAAGACTGCTCCAGGCGGTGACGATGACGGGAATGAGATGTTTGCGATTGTTCATGGTGGCCGTGTCGCGTAGCTGTTGGTGACGCCCGACAAAATAGTAGCGACGGCCCGTTTGACCGGCAATCGCCCCGACCTGGGAGATCGGCATGAAATCGGTCCATCTGCGCATCGAGGGCCGCGTCCAGGGCGTCGGCTATCGCGCCTGGGTCGAGGACGAGGCGGTCCGGCGTGGCCTCGCCGGCTGGGTCAGGAACCGCAACGACCGCTCGGTCGAGGCGGTGTTCTCAGGCGAGGACGCATGTGGTGGACGCAATGGTCGTCGCCTGCAACCGTGGCCCGCTCGGTGCCCGCGTCACCGGGCGTGTTCGGCGAACGACTACGTCGGGCCGCCGCTCGCCCGCTTCACGGTACTGCCGACCGAGTAGGGCGCGGCTTTTCCGAACAGCGGCTCGAACGCACGCCTGAGTTCCGCGTCGACCTCGGCCACCGACGCATCGACGCCGAGGTCGGCGAGGCTGGTGACGCCCTGGTCGGTGATGCCGCACGGCACGATGCCGGAATAGTGCTCCAGGTCGGGGGCGACGTTGATCGGCGATGCCGTGCAGCGTCACCCAGCGGCGCACGCGGATGCCGATGGCGGCGATCTTGTCCTCGCGGCCGGCGCCCTTGTCCGGCCGTGGCACCCAGATGCCGACCCGGTTCTGCCGCCGCTCGCCGCGGACGCCGAAGGCGGCGAGCGTGGCGATGATCCATTCCTCCAGCGTGCGCACCAGGAGGCGCAGGTCCGGCTCGCGCTGTTTGAGGTCGAGCATCACGTACGCCACCCGCTGGCCGGGCCCGTGATAGGTGTACTGGCCGCCGCGGCCGCTGCGGTAGACCGGGAAGCGGGCCGGCGCGATGAGGTCGGCGTCGCGGGCGCTGGTGCCGGCGGTGTAGAGCGGCGGGTGCTCGACCAGCCACACCTTCTCCGCCAGGCCCTCGGCGCGGATCGCTTCTGCGTGGCGATCCATGGCGGCGACGGCGTCGGGGTAGGCGACGGGTGCGTCTGCCACCACCCATTCCACGGCCGCGGTTTCCGCCGGCGGCCGCATGGTCCTGACCAGTTCCGCTGTTGCCATGGTCGCTTGCGTTTTCCCGTCTGGCGCCGATCCTATATGGGGTCGTGGGGGCGGGCAAAAAGGAGTTTCCGAGATGCCCGCAAAATCACGCTCGGAGCGGCAGAAGCCCGACTACTGGTCGCAGGAAGTGACCGAGCACAGCACGGCCCTGGACCTGGAAAAGGGGGTCTTCACCTCGGACGATCCGGCCCGGATCGCTCGTTCGCTCAAGCGTTCTGCCGAGGCCAGCACCCGGCGCAAGGGGACGCCGCTCCAGTCGGCCATGTCGATGCTCAACTTCTACATCAACCGCGCCGGCAGCGGCCTTGCCGACGACCGCCGCGCGGTGCTGGACCGGGCAAGAACGAGCTGCGCAAGGCTTTCGGCCGGAGTCTGAGGCGATCGCCGTTGCCTTGTAAGGGCAAGGTCCGATTTGTTACATGAAGCCCGATTTCATGCGGTCGTGGCGGAATTGGTAGACGCGCAGCGTTGAGGTCGCTGTGGGGCAACCCGTGGAAGTTCGAGTCTTCTCGACCGCACCAGTTTGGCCTTCCTGATCGGCGGCCTTTGCCGCCGATCTGATTTCAGCGGGCCGGCACCGAATCCCTTTGTGCGGCGAGGGCGGCCGGTCTACACCTCGCGCCGTCCCGATTGCCGCGATGTCGCCAACCGAGGAGAGCCGCGGTGAGCGATCCGACCGATATCCGCGAGAGCGACGCCCCGGTTGCCGTGCGCGACGAGCGCGGCGATCTTGCCGCCGATTTCGTCGCCTCGGTCGAGCAGCGCGATCGCTGCCGATGACGCGGCGGCCGCGCGCAAACTCGCCGGCACGCTCCACGAGGCCGATGTCGCCGACCTGATCGAGGCGCTCGACGCCGACGAGCGTACCCGGCTGATCGGCCTTCTCGGCGACGACTTCGACTTCACCGCGCTCACCGAGCTCGACGAGCCGGTCCGCGTGCAGATCCTCCAGGACCTGCCGCCGGGCGACGTCGCCGAGGGCGTCCGCGATCTCGATTCCGACGACGCCGTCACCATCCTGGAGGACCTCGAGCCGACCGAGCAGGCGGCGATCCTTGCCGAGATTCCGCCGCGCGAGCGGGTAGCGCTCGCCCGGGTGCTGGAGTTCCCGGAAGAATTCGGCCGGCCGTCTCATGCAGACGGATTTCATCGCCGTGCCGCCGTTCTGGACCGTCGGCCAGGCCATCGACTACATGCGCGAGGCGCGCGACCTGCCGGACGAGTTCTACGAGCTGTTCGTCGTCGATCCGACCAACAAGCCGGTCGGCTCCGTCGCCCTCAACCGTCTCCTGCGCTCCAAGCGGCCGACCGTGATCACCGATATCGCCGGCGACGACGATCCACACCGTCAACGCCAGCGACGACCAGGAGGACGTGGCCCGCGTGTTCGAGCGCTACAACCTGGTCTCCGCCGCCGTGGTCGACGAGGCCGGCCGCATGGTCGGCGTCATCACCATCGACGACATCGTCGACGTCATCGAGGAGGAGGCCGACGAGGACATCAAGCGGCTCGCCGGCGTCGGCAGCGAGGAGGCGCTGTCGGACAGCGTGTGGGCGATCGTGCGCGGCCGCTTCCCGTGGCTGGCGGTCAACCTCGTCACCGCCATCATCGCCTCGCTGGTCATCGGCCTGTTCGAGGACCAGCTCCAGCGCATGGTGGCGCTTGCCGTGCTGATGCCGATCGTGGCGAGCCAGGGCGGCAACGCCGGCACCCAGACCATGACCGTGGCGGTGAGGGCGCTCGCCACCCGCGACCTCGGCCCGCACAACGCGTTCCGCATCATCGGCCGCGAGCTCCTGGTCGGCTTCCTCAACGGCCTCGCCTTCGCCGTGGTCATGGGCGTCATCGCCTACGTCTGGTTCCGCGTGCCCGACCTCGGCATCGTCATCGGCCTCGCCATGTTCACCAACCTGATCGCCGCGGCCTTCGGCGGCATCCTCATCCCGCTCGCCCTCGACCGGCTCAAGGTCGACCCGGCGGTCGTCGTCGTCGCCGTTCGTGACCACGCTCACCGACGTCGTCGGCTTCTTCTCGTTCCTGGCGCTGGCGGCCTGGTGGTTCGGCCTGAGATGAGGCCCTCGCGGCCTGTTTCGCGGTGCAGCAATATGTTATTGGCCGCGGGATAGCCTCCGGTTTCGCCTTCGCCGGCAAATCGGCTAGACATGGAGCCCGAACGGGACGGCGACCATCGCGGCAACAAAACGAAGGAAGGGCAGAAGCCCTGACGGCAATCATTGGGTGACGGTCTGATCAGCGTGGGCGTTGTCGGCCTCGGCGTCTTCGGGCGCCACCACGCCCGCCATTTCGCCGCGCACCCGGGTGCGCGGCTTGTCGGCGTCGCCGATATGGACGCCGCCCGCGCCCGCCAGGCGGCCGCGGACTTCGACTGTGCGGCCCACACCGACCATCGCGCACTCATCGGCGCGGTCGATGCGGTCTCGGTCGCCGTGCCGGCCGGCGGCCACGCCGCCGTCGTCCGCGACTTCATCGAGGCCGGTGTCCACGTGCTCGTCGAGAAGCCGATCGCGACCGATGGTGCGTCCGCGGAGGCTCTGGTTCGCGCCGCCGAAAATGCCGGGATCGTTCTCCAGGTGGGCCACATCGAGCGCTTCTCGCCGGTGGTCCGGGAGATGCGCGCGCGCGTGACCGACCCGCGCCGCATCGCGGCCGTTCGCCGCGCGCCATGGTCGGGCCGCGCCACCGACGTCGACGTGGTCCTCGACATGATGATCCACGATATCGACCACGTGCTCACGTTCGCCGGCGCGCCGGTCGCCTCGGTGGCGGCGAGCGGCGCGGCGGTCGAGGAGCGGGCTCGCCGACGAGGCGGAGGCGTGGCTCACGTTCGCCAACGGCGTCGTCGCCACCCTGTCGGCGAGCCGGGTTGCGGAGAAGACCGAGCGCCGGCTGACGGTGACGGAGCCCGGCACGATATTCGCCGCCGATCTTGGGCGCCGACCGCCTGACCACCGTCAGCCGCGGCGGCGGCACGATCGACACCCTCAGGTTCGATCCCCACGACAACCTTGCCGCCGAGATCGACGCCTTCCTCGCCTCCGTCGCCGGCGGTGCGCCGCCTGAGGTCGACGGCCGGGCGGGGCTTGCCGCCCTTCTCGTCGCCGAGCGGGTGCGGGCGGCGATTGCCGAGCCGGCGGCGCCGGTCAGGGCGCAGGTGGAAGCATGACCGCACGTCCCGTCCTTGCCGCCGCGCCGGTCGGCCAGATTCCGCTGTTCGACCTTCATCGCCAGCGCGCCCGCCTCGGTGGCGAGCTCCATCGCCGCATGGATGCGGTGTTCGCCCACGGCCAGTTCGTGCTCGGGCCCGAGGTGGAAGAGCTGGAGCGGCGGCTCGCCGCCTATGCCGGCGTCGGCCACGTGGTCGGCGTATCGAGCGGCCGCGACGCGCTGATGATCGCGCTGATGGCGATGGGCGTGAAGGCGCGGCGACGCCGTCTTCGTCCCCGCCTTCACGTTCGCCGCAACGGCCGGTGCGGTGGCGGCGATCGGGGCGCAGTCCGGTGTTCGTCGACGTTGACGCGGCGACCTTCAACATGGACGTCGCCGACCTCGAGCGGGCGGTGGCGGAGACCGAGGCGGCGGGCAAGCTCCGTCCGTCCGTCGTCATGCCGGTCGACCTCTACGGCCTGCCGGCGGACTACGCCGGCGATCCAGGCGGTCGCCGCTCGTCATGGCCTCGAGGTGCTCGCCGACTCCGCCCAGAGCTTCGGCGGCGGTCACGGCAACGCCCGCGTCGGCGCGCTCGCGCAGATCACCGCCACCAGCTTCTATCCGACCAAGCCGCTCGGCTGTTACGGCGACGGCGGCGCGGTGCTCACCGACGACGCGGCGCTCGCCGAGACGGTTGCGCATGATCCGCTCGCACGGACGTGCCGGCACCGGCGACGAGGCGATCGTGCTCGGCCTCACCGGCCGGCTCGACACGCTGCAGGCCGCGGTGCTGCTCGCCAAGCTCGACGTCTTCCCGGACGAGCTCGAGCGGCGCCGCGCGATCGCCGCGCGCTACGACGCCGCGCTTGCCGATATCGTCCAGGTGCCGCTGATCCCCGCCGGCTACGCCAGCGCCTACGCGCTCTACACCATTCGTATCGCCGATCGCGATCAGGTGCGCGCCCGCCTCGACGCCATGGGCATCGGCACGGGGCTGTTCTACCGGCTGGCGCTCCACCAGCATCCCGCCTTCAAGGACTACGACGGCCGCGCCCTGCCGGTCTCCGAGCGTCTCGCCCGCGAGGTGCTGAGTTTGCCGCTGCACGCCGACCTCACCGACGAGGAGGTCGGCAGGGTCATCGATGCCGTCCGCCAGGCGGCGGGGTAGTCGGCGTTGCAGGTCGTCAGCGCCCACGGCGCCGAAATTCCCGCCATCGGCTTTGGCACCTGGCGGCTGACGGGCGACGAATGCGTCCGCGCCGTCGCCGAGGCGCTTGGCGTCGGCTACCGGCACATCGACACGGCCGCGAGTTACGCCAACGAGCAGGAGGTGGGCGAGGGCATTCGCGCCGCCGGCGTTCCCCGCGACGAGATCTTCATCACCACCAAGGTTCGGCCGGACGACCTCGAGGACGCCCGTTTCAAGGCGTCGGTCGAACGAAGCCTCCGCGCGATCGGCGTCGATCAGGTCGATCTGGTGCTGATCCACTGGCCGAGCAAGGAGCTCAGCGTCGCCGAGACGATCCGTTCGCTGAACGACGTCAAGCGCATGCGGGTGGACGCGCCACATCGGCGTCTCCAACTTCAACATCGCCCTCCTGGACGAGGCGTGGGCGGCGAGCGATGCGCCGCTCGTCACCAACCAGTGCGAATACCATCCCTACCTCGGGCAGCCGAAGCTGCGCGCCGCCGTCGCCGCGCACGGCATGGCCTTCACCGCCTACGCGCCGATTGGCCGCCAGGCGGTGCTCGCCGATCCGGTGATCGTCGCCATCGCCGGGCGCCACGCCCGGACGCCGGCCCAGGTGGTGTTGCGCTGGGAGGTCCAGCAGGACGGGATCGTCACCATCCCCAAGAGCGCTCGCCCGGAGCGTATCCGGGAGAACTTCGCCATCTTCGACTTTGCCCTCGACGCCGAGGAGATGGCCGCCATCAGCGCGCTATCGAAGAGCCACAACCAGCATTTCGCGGGCCTCGTGTCGCTGGCGCCGGTGTGGGACGACTGAACCCAGCGACTTTCACTTGCCCTTGCCGCCGACCAGGCCGGTGATGACATCCCGCCCCCGCCGTGCCACGGCGCCGAGAACGCCCCAGTCGACGATCGGCCGGTCGGCCAGCTCGGTCTTGGCGGTTTGCGGCGGCAGGTGGGTGTCGTGGTAGTAGGCGGCGCCGACCGTCAGCGCCACGCCGATGACGATGCCCAGGATCAGCCGCATGGCCCCGTCTCCCCGCTCGCGACCGCTTGTTTGCGGTCAGCACGGCATACGGCAGAACGGCGATTCCGGGAAGGCGACCGCTCAGCCCCGCTCGGTCGGCAGGCCGGCCCGCTTCCAGGCGGCGATGCCGCCGACCATGTTGTAGCCGCGGCCGCCGGCGATCATGGCGAGCGCCGCCGAGTTGATCGTGGTGCGCGTGCCGGAGGCGCAGAGGAACACCGCCGTCTTGTCCGTCGGCAGGTCGGACGCGTCGCCGCGGGCAAGCCGCGACAGCGGCAATTCGACGGCGCCGGCGATGCGCTCGCGCGCCTGCTCGTAGGGTTCGCGCACGTCGACGAGGACGGCGTCTTCGGCGAGCAGGGCATGCGCTTCCTCGACGGAGACGTTTACGAGACGCGGTTCGTTCATGATGGCTTCCTTTGCGCGGGGTCGTGGGATTTGTCGCAATAGATGTCCTTGAGCATCGCAAGGAACTGGCCGGCCGACGGGATCGTCGATGCGGTAGTAGAGGGTCTGGCCGTCGCGGCGGAACGCCACCAGTCCCTCGGCGCGCATCAGCGCGAGGTGCTGGGAGAGCGCCGACTGGCTGAGGCCCACTGCCTCGGCAAGCGCGGCGACCGGCATTTCGCCGGCGCCCGCCAGGCGGCAGAGCAGAAGCAGCCGGCGCTCATTGGCGAGCAGCTTCATCAGGCGCGAGGCCTCCTCCGCCTTGTCGGCGAGGTCGGCATAGTCGATGGTGGCGATGGTTCGCATGGCGACATCCATTAGCGTTGACTAATTTAGTATGTGCTAATATATCAGTCAATACCCGAACCCGTTTCGCCATGGAGATTGGTCATGCCAGCCCAACAAGACCCCGGAAATCCGCGCTTTCTTCGACAAGCCGACCAATACGGTCAGCTACCTTGTCGCCGATCCGGCGACGAAGCGCGCGGTCATCATCGATCCGGTGCTCGACTATGACCAGTCGACCGGCAAGGCATCGACCACATCAGCCGACGCCATCGTCGCCGCCGCCGACGCGGCGGGCTTCACCGTCGAGTGGGTGCTGGAGACCCACGCCCACGCCGACCACCTCTCCGGCGCCCCCTACGTCAAGCTGAAGACCGGCGCCAGGGTCGGCATCGGCGAGCACATCCGCGAGGTCCAGAAGATCTTCCGCCCGGTGTTCAACGCCATCGACGTTTCCGGCGACGGCAGCGAGTTCGATCGCCTGTTCGCCGAGGGCGAGCACTTCGCGGTCGGCAGCATCGACGCGCACGTGCTCCACACGCCCGGCCACACGCCGGCCTGCGTGTCCTACGTGATCGGCGACGCGGTGTTCGTCGGCGACACGCTGTTCATGCCCGACTACGGCACGGCGCGGGCGGACTTCCCCGGCGGCGACGCGCGCACGCTCTACCGGTCGATCCAGAAGCTCCTGGCGCTGCCGGACGAAACCCGGGTCTACGTGTGCCACGACTACCTGCCCGAGGGCCGTGACGACTACGCGTGGGAGACCACCATCGGCGCGGAAAAGAACAACGTCCAGCTGGCCGGCGTCAGCGAGGACGAGTTTGTCGCCTGGCGCGAGGGCCGCGACGCCAAGCTGAAGGCGCCGACTGCTGCTGCTCCCCTCGATCCAGACCAACATCCGCGCCGGCAAGCTGCCGCCGGCGGAGGCCAACGGCGTGTCCTACATCAAGATCCCCGTCGAGCTGGCTGGCTGATCTGATATAGTCGCCGCCCGCCGCGCATCAGCGCGGCGGGTGGGAGGGCTGTGCCATGATTTTCATCATACAGGGCCGCTACACGAAGGACGCCATGGCCGCGATGGTCGACCAGGCCGGAGGACCGCTCCAAGGACGCCAGGAAGCTGCTCGAGGCGGCCGGCGGCAAGTTCATCGGGTCCTACTTCACGTTCGGCGACTACGATTTCGCCGTCATCGCCGAGTTCGATGACATCGGCGCGATAACCCCGGCGCTGATCGCCGCGGCGGCCGGCGGCTCGATCGAAGGCATGAAGACCACCGTCGGCATGCAGTGGAGCGACGGTCGCGCCGCCTTCGAGAAGGCCGGCAAGCTCGCCAAGGGTTCCGTTCGGCCGGGCGCAAGAAGTAAGGCTTTCGCCGGCTCGGCCTGTGGACATCGCCGACCGGCGGTTTGACCTCTGCCGTCCGGGCGGCGAGTGTGTCGGCCCATGACCCTCCATCTCATCAAGCTCTGCGTCGGCTGCGATTCAGTCGAGGACCTCGCCGAGTGGATCGCCGAGCGGCAGAAGGCGCGCCGCCGGCGCGGCGGCCGGGCGGAGCACGTCCACGTCACCCGCATGGTGCCGCGCCGCGTCGACGAGCTCACCGACGGCGGATCGCTCTATTGGGTGATCAAGGGCACGGTGCAGGCGCGCCAGCGGCTCCTCGATATCCGGCCTTTCGTCGACGACGAGGGCATCGGCCGCTGCCGGCTGGTGCTGGAGCCGAGGCTCGTCCTCACCGAGTGGCAGCCGCGGCGGCCGTTCCAGGGCTGGCGATACCTCGCATCCGGCGGATGCGCCGCGCGACCTCAAGCCGGGGAGGGGAGACGACCTGCCGGCGGCGCTCAGCGCCGAACTCGCTGCGCTCGGCCTGCGCTAGGGCCCGCGGCTCTCGCGTTCGATTCAATCCTGCGCCGAATCGCAAAATCTGCGCTAACCTTGCGTCGTGACTCGTCGTGGTTCCGGCGGCGAAAGGGCGTGAGCTGGCGATGATGTTGACGGATTTTTCGCGCTTTTGGCCCGAACTTCCCCGCGAATTTCACTGGAACGCGCGTTTTGTCGGGCTGTCGCTCAGGTGGACAGAACTAGGCCCACGCCAAAGTCGGCGCACGTCATCGTTCTCGGCAACGAGAAGGGCGGCTCGGGCAAGTCGACGATGGCGATGCACATCATCGTCGCGCTCCTGAAATCCGGGCCGGCGGGTCGCCTCGATCGACACTGATAGCCGTCAGCTTTCCCTCACGCGCTATCTGGAAAACCGGGCGCGCTGGGGTCGCAAGCACGGTCTGGCGCTGGAGATGCCGACCCATTTCTCGGTCAAGGCCGGCAAGGGCGAGACGGTCAGCGAGGCCGAGGCGGACGAGTATGCCGCCTTCAAGGCGATCGTCGACCGGCTCGGCCAGACGTTCGATGCGGTGGTGATCGACACGCCGGCCAACGATTCCTTCCGCATGCGTCTCAGCCACGCCATCGCCGACACGCTGGTGACGCCGATCAACGACAGCTTCATCGACCTCGACGTCATCGGCCGGGTCGATCCGCAGAGCTCTGTGGTGATCGGGTCGAGCCACTACGCCGAACTGGTGCGCGAGGGCATGCGCGAGCCGTCAACTCTCCGGTAGCGGCGACACGGACTGGGTGGTCATCCGCAACCGGCTGTCGACGCTGGCCAACCGCAACCAGACGAAAATGGTCGCCGCCCTCAAGCGAGCTGGCGGCTTTGCTGGAGTTCCGCGTCGCCGACGGGGTGTGCGAGCGCGTCATCTTCCGCGAGCTTTTCCCGATGGGGCTCACCGCCTTCGACACTTTCGACCGAGGCGACGCTTGGCGTCCGGCCGACGATGTCGCACCTCGCCGCGCGCCGTGAGGTCTCCGAGCTTGTGGCGTTCCTGAACCTGCCGGTGCCGGCGCCGGCCGCCAACGAGGAAGAGGCCCTGCCGGAGCCGTTGTCGAAGGCAGGATAGTCACGCGCGCAAAATAAACGCATGCAACTGCTGCGTCGTTTTCAAAACCGTGTCATTCTCAATTCGGGCCAGAATCGGGTTATAAATCGGCATGTCGCGTGAGACCAAAGGGCCGCATCCCGCCCACGTCATCGTGCTCGGCAACGAGAAGGGCGGTTCCGGCAAATCGACGACGGCCATGCACATCGTCGTCGCTCTGCTCAAGGCCGGTGCCCGGGTTGCCTCGATCGACACCGACGGCCGCCAGCGCTCGCTCACCCGCTACATCGAGAACCGCGCCTACTGGCGCGAGCGCACCGGGGTGGACCTCGAGCTGCCGACCCACTTCACCGTGCCTCTCGGTGAAGGTGAACTGGTCGCCGATATCGAGGAGCGCGAGTTCCGCGCCTTCGCCGAGGCGATCAGCAGGGCCGAGTTCGGCTACGATTTCGTCGTCGTCGATACGGCAGGCTCCAACACCTATCTGATGCGCGTGAGCCACGCGATGGCGGACACGCTGGTGACGCCAATCAACGACAGCTTCATCGATTTCGACGTGCTTGGCCGGGTGGACCCGGACACGCTGGACGTGATCGGCCCCAGCCACTACGCCGAGCTGGTCTTCGAATCCAAGCGGCAGCGCCAGATGGTGGACGAGCGCACGACCGACTGGGTGGTGGTGCGCAACCGGCTGAGCGCGCTGGAGACCCGCAACCGCCGCAAGATCGAAACGGGGCTCGAGCAGCTGTCAGCCCGGCTGGGCTTCCGCGTGGCGGCGGGCATTTCCGAACGCGTCGTGTTCCGGGAGCTGTTTCCGCGCGGCCTGACGGCGCTCGATTCGCTAAACCGCCACCTGCTCGGCGGGGAGCCGACGTTCTCCCACATCAGCGCCCGCGAGGAGATTTGCGCCCTCGTAGACACCCTTAACCTGCCGATGCCGGGGCGGCCGCGGCCGGAAGGGCGCGTGCGTCGACCGCCCCGGATCCTGTTTCCAACCCTCAGGTCCAGTTGCGCCGGGTCGGTTGAGCGCCACATGATGGGTGGATGACCGGCCGGCAAGCGGCCGGTCGGCTCGGGACCGGTTTCCATGGGCGACAACAGCGAAGACGCCGGTGGGCCGCAAGGCGGCTGGCAAGCCGGCGGCACGATCGAAGTCAGGCGAGATCGACGCCTTCCTTGCCGAGGCGCGGGCGCTGGCGCCGGCTGCCGGCGGCGGTCACGGCCGGTTGATTTTCGCCCTCGACGCAACCATGAGCCGCCAGCCGACGTGGGATACGGCCCTCAGGCTTCAGGCGGAGATGTTCGAGGAGGCCGGCAAGGTCGGGCAGGCTCGACATCCAGCTTGCCTATTTTCGCGGGTTCAACGAATGCCGCGCCAGCCGTTGGGTCAGCGATGCGCGGGCGCTCCGCGACCTGATGACCGAGCATCCAGTGCCGCGGCGGCCAGACCCAGATCGGCAAGATTCTCAGCCACGCGCGCCGCGAGACCGGCAAGAAGAAGGTCGATGTGCTGGTGTTCGTCGGCGACGCCCTGGAGGAGAAGATCGACAACCTCGCCGCCACGGCGGGCGAGCTGGGCATGCTTGGCGTCAAGGTATTCATCTTCCAGGAGGGGCGCGATCCGGTCGTCGAGCGCGGCTTCCGTGAGATCGCCCGGCTGTCGGGCGGTGCCTACGCGCGCTTCGACGTCAACGCTGCCGGCGAGCTTCGCCAGTTGCTGCGTGCCGCCGCGGTCTATGCCGCCGGCGGCCTCAAGGCGCTGGAGGGAAGCGGGGCGGGCGGCCGGCTGCTTCTGGCGCAGATCAAGCCGCACATGACCGCCTTCGGCGTCGGTCTCGTTATCCTGGTCGTGTTTTTGCTGCTGGCGCGGGCATTCGTCGCGGTCGAAGCGGCCAGCCTGGTCAGGGCCATCCGCTACACCATCGGAGCCGTCCTGATCGCGGTCGGCGGGGTGCTCGCCTTCGGCGGCCGCATCGGGGTCGGTCTTGTCATCGTCGCTCTCGGCTTCTCGGCGATCACGTCGGGCAGGATCGGACCCTTTGACCTCGGCGGCGGCCGCCGCTCGGGCGGTACGGCCTCGGTCGTGCGGTCGGCGTTCCTCGAAATGCGGCTTGATCACGACACCGGCATGATGAATGGGCGCGTGCTTGCCGGAACGGCGGCCGGGCGCAACCTCGACGACCTCGACGAGGCGGCGCTGCTCAGGCTGAGGGAGGAAGTCGCCGGGGACGGCGACAGCCTGGCGCTACTCGAAGGTTATCTCGACCGCCGGATGCCCGGATGGCGTGAAAACGTCGAGGGTGACGCGGCAGCGGGGCCGCGCAGCACGGCGGATGCGAGCGCCATGACTGATGAGCAGGCCTATGAGATCCTTGGCCTTGCGCCCGGTGCCGGTGAGGCGGAAATCCGGGCGGCCCACCGTCGGCTCATGAAGCGCGTGCACCCCGACCAGGGGGGCTCGACGTTCCTCGCGGCGAAAATCAATCAGGCTAAGGACTGGCTTCTCGGCAGACATCGCTAAGTCCGTTACGCATTACAAATGGACCCCTGCGAAAGTTGCTCAGTTGCTCAGTGCCAAGCAATTGAACTGACGCTTGACCAGATAGGCGCAGGCCGTCTGGGCAGCGTTCTTGTCGTTGAATCCGGCGAAGCGGGCGCGGTAGAGCGTGGCGGTGCCGACCGCGACCGGCTCGGTATAGGGCGTCGCCTTGGCGAGGACCTCGCCGGCGGTGGTGAGCGCCTGGTCGAGGATCTCTTCGGCCGACGAGCGGGTCGGCGCGGCGGCGATCTGGATCTTCCATCCCGGCACGGCGACGCTCGGCGCCTGCTCGGCCTGGGTCTCGTCGCCGACGGCGGCGTCGCCTTCCGGATCGACCGGGTCGCGCACGAAAGTATTGTTCGCGACGGTGAGCGGCGCCACGGAGGCGTTGGCGAAGGCGTCGCCCACGCCGGGCGCGAGCCGTGGCATCGGGATATCGTCGACCGGTACGGTGCTCGCGAAGCCGCTCTTCGGACCGCCGGGAATAGAGGCAGTGCGCGCGCCGCTCGAGGCCTTCGGCAGGTATTTGGCGATCAGTTCCGCGGTGTGCTGGTCACGCCATTTGCTGGTCTCACCGCCGATGACGACGGCAACAATCTCGCGGTTGTCGCGCTTGACCGAAGCGACAAGGTTGAAGCCCGAGGCGCGTGTGTAGCCGGTCTTGATTCCGTCGACACCGTCGACCCGGCCCAAGAGGTTGTTGTGGTTGGCGATGCGATGGCCGCTGTAAACGAAGCTCGGCGTCGAGAAGTACAAGAAATACTGAGGGTAGTGCTCGCGCAGCGCCCGGCCGAGGGTCGCCATGTCGCGGGCGGTGGTGATCTGGGCGTTGTCCGGCAGGCCCGAGGCATTGACGAAGGTGGTGCCGGCCATGCCGAGTTCACGCGCCTTGCGGGTCATCTGGGTGGCGAAGTTGCGCTCCGAGCCGCCGAGGTACTCGGCGATGGCAACCGCCATGTCGTTGGCCGACTTGGTGACCAGCGACAGGATGGCATCGCGCACGGTGATGGTCGAGCCGGCCTTGAGGCCGAGCTTGGAAGGCGCCTGGGCGGCGGCGTGTGCCGAGACCGTAATCCGTGCATCGAGGCTGGCGCGGCCGCTCTCCAGCGCATCGAAAAGCAGGTAGAGGGTCATCATCTTGGTCAGCGAGGCCGGATGCCGCTTCGAGTTCGGCGTGGTCGGCGTAAAGCGTCTTGCCGGTCTTGCCGTCCACGACGATCGCGGCGTCGGGCGCGGCAAGCGCAGCGCCGGGACCCACCGCCAGAAGGCCAGCGACAATGGCCGCAAATATCCCTGCCTTGAAAAACGCAAGGCCAAGGCGCCGCAACGTCGCCATTTGTTTCCGCATCAGCACAAGACCCGCACGCTTGCCAGCGCTACCCCGGTGCGCCGGCCTCCATCCTGACCCCAACGACAGTCGCAATGCGTTGCCACCTCGCCCCGGTCATCCCACATCGCCGAACCCCGTCGGTCGGCAACCTCGCAGGCCGGCGGAACTCGCACGCTGGCGGCGCTGTCCCATCGATTCGCCGCCCCGGCTGCGATGCGGACAGTATGAAAGTGAAGTTACGTTTCGGTAAAGCGCAAAACGGCCACACTCGCGACTGAAAGTCCAAGCAAAGGCCGCAAACGCGGTGAGCTGTGGACAAGCCGAATTGTGCGATGCACAAAAATCTCTTGACAATTATGTTGCATTGCACATATTAGAGCCGAAGACATCCGCGCCGCTCCGATGCGGAGGGCGGTTCGCACGCGAGGACAACGACAATGAACAACGGATTCGACAGCATGCAGACTTTCGGCAAGGAAAACATGGACTTGGCGCTTGCGAGCGCCGATGCGTTCGGCAAGGGCTTTTCGGCCATCGCTACTGAGGCGGCGGACTATTCCAAGCGCACGCTTGACGCGAGCACCAGCGCCTTCGAGAAGCTGGCGGGCGTCAAGACCCTCGACAAGGCCTTCGAGGTCCAGTCGGAGTTCGTGCGCTCGGCCTACGAGGGCTATGTCGGCCAGATCGCCAAGATGAACGAGATCGTCACCGATATGGCCAGGAGCGCGTACAAGCCCTACGAATCGTTTTTCGGCCGGTTCGGCAAATAACGATCCGGCGGGCCGCCCGCGGCCGACGGCGAAACATGTCAGGAAGAGGCCCGGCGATGCGCCGGGCCTTTTTCATTGGGGCCGGCCCCTCGCAAACCACGGTTGCGGTGCCTAGATACGCACATGCGAGGCTGTCGGCTGAGCGCGGACCCGGCGCGCGCGGCGCGTTCCTTTGAAATTTTGATTGCGAAGGCGATTGCGCCTGCGCCCGTTTGCCGGCAGGATTCACCGTCGATCGAATTAGGTCGAACGCAAGGAACGATGAGCAATTCGAACTCGGCGCCCTGATTTTGATGACGACGACACCGGGACTAGCGTCGTCACCAAGACCCGGCCGAAGACCAAACGGCCGAGCCTGTACAGGGTGCTGCTTCTGAACGACGACTACACGCCGATGGAGTTCGTCGTGCATGTGCTGGAGGTGTTTTTCCAGAAGGGTCGGGAGGAGGCGACCCGGATCATGTTGCACGTGCATCAGCATGGGGTGGGGGAGTGCGGTGTTTACACCTTCGAAGTCGCCGAAACCAAAGTGACGCAGGTCATGGACTTCGCCCGCAAGCACCAGCATCCGCTACAGTGCGTGATGGAAAAGAAATGAGGTTTTCAGGTGCCGTCATTCTCTCGCAGCCTTGAACGAGCTCTGCATCAGGCGCTGGCGCTCGCCAGCGAGCGCCACCAGGAATACGCCACGCTGGAGCATTTGCTTCTGGCGTTGGTCGAGGATCAGGACGCCGCTGCGGTGATGCGCGCGTGCAACGTCGATCTCGACATGCTGCGCCGCAATTTGGTCGAGTACATCGATACCGAACTCGCCAACCTCGCCACCGGCTCGAGCGAGGACTCCAAGCCGACCGCTGGCTTCCAGCGCGTCATCCAGCGCGCCGTCATCCACGTGCAATCGTCCGGACGCGAGGAGGTGACCGGCGCCAACGTGCTCGTTGCCATCTTCGCCGAGCGCGAGAGCCACGCCGCCTATTTCCTGCAAGAGCAGGACATGACCCGTTACGACGCGGTCAACTACATCTCGCACGGCATCGCCAAGCGTGCCGGCATGTCGGAGTCGCGCCCGGTGCGCGGCGTTGACGACGATGCGGCGACGGTGGAAGGCCGCGAAGAGTCGAAGAAGAAGGCCGACGCGCTGGAAGCCTACTGCGTCAACCTCAACGAGAAGGCGAAGAAGGGCCGCATCGATCCGCTGATCGGTCGCGAGCAGGAGATCAGCCGCACCATCCAGATGCTCTGCCGGCGGCAGAAGAACAATCCGCTGCTTCGTCGGCGATCCCGGCGTCGGCAAGACGGCGATCGCGGAGGGGCTCGCCAAGCGCATCGTCGAGGGCGACGTGCCGGAGGTGCTGCGGAAATCCACGGTTTTCGCGCTCGACATGGGCACGCTGCTCGCCGGTACCCGCTACCGCGGCGATTTCGAGGAGCGCCTCAAGCAGGTGATCAAGGAGATCGAGGAATTCCCCGGCGCCATCATGTTCATCGACGAGATCCACACGGTGATCGGCGCCGGTGCGACCTCGGGCGGCGCCATGGACGCGTCGAACCTGCTGAAGCCGGCGCTGGCGTCGGGCACGATCCGCTGCATCGGCTCGACCACCTACAAGGAATATCGCCAGTTCTTCGAGAAGGACCGGGCGCTGGTGCGCCGCTTCCAGAAGATCGACGTCAACGAGCCAACCATCCCCGACGCGATCGAGATCCTCAAGGGGCTGAAGCCCTACTTCGAGGACTATCACCGCGTCCGCTACACGGGCGACGCGATCAAGTCAGCCGTGGAGCTGTCGGCGCGCTACATCAACGACCGCAAGCTGCCGGACAAGGCGATCGACGTCATCGACGAGACGGGCGCTTCGCAGATGCTGCTGCCGGAGTCGCGGCGGCGGAAGACCATCGGCGTCAAGGAGATCGAGGCGACCATCGCCACCATGGCGCGGATCCCGCCAAAGTCGGTGTCGAAAGACGACGCCGAGGTGCTGAAGCACCTCGACACGACGCTGAAGCGGGTGGTCTACGGCCAGGACGAGGCCATCGAGAAGGTTGCCTCGGCGATCAAGCTCGCCCGCGCCGGCTTGCGCGAGCCGGAGAAGCCGATCGGCTGTTATCTGTTCTCTGGTCCGACCGGTGTCGGCAAGACGGAGGTCGCGCGCCAGCTCGCCGAATCGATGGGGGTGGAGCTGTTGCGCTTCGATATGTCCGAGTACATGGAGCGTCACACCGTTTCGCGGCTGATCGGGGCGCCCCCGGGCTACGTCGGCTTCGATCAGGGCGGTCTCCTCACCGACGGCGTCGACCAGCACCCGCATTGCGTCATCCTGCTCGACGAGATCGAGAAGGCGCACCCGGACCTGTTCAACATCCTTCTGCAGGTGATGGACCACGGCAAGCTCACCGATCACAACGGCAAGCAGATCGATTTCCGCAACACCATCCTGATCATGACCACCAACGCCGGCGCCGCCGAGCTCGCCAAGCCCGCCATCGGCTTCGGCAAATCGGTCAAGCAGGGCGACGACCAGGAGGCGATCAACCGGCTGTTCGCGCCGGAGTTCCGCAACCGGCTCGATGCCATCGTGCCCTTCGGCGCGCTGCCGCCGGTGGTGGTCAACCAGGTGGTGCAGAAGTTCGTCCTCCAGCTCGAGGCGCAGTTGGCCGACCGCGGCGTCACCTTCGACCTGTCGGAGGAGGCGATCGCCTGGCTCGCCGAGAAGGGCTACGACGAGCGCATGGGGGCGCGTCCGCTCGGCCGCGTCATTCAGGAGCACATCAAGCAGCCACTCGCCGACGAGGTGCTGTTCGGCAAGCTCAGGAAGGGCGGCACCGTCAA
The DNA here is from genome assembly GCA_963826055.1 of uncultured Alphaproteobacteria bacterium. Lineage (GTDB taxonomy): Bacteria > Pseudomonadota > Alphaproteobacteria > Rhizobiales > Kaistiaceae > JBBDMC01. Next base: position 276,295 of record CAWGVO010000017.1, read on the forward strand.
GGTTACGGTCAATGAGGCCGGCGACGGGCTCAACCTCGAGGCGATCGAGGATGGACCGGTGACGCCGAAGCCGGAGCCGCTGCCCAAGAAGCGGCGGGCGCCGCGCCGGCGGCGGCCGCGCAAGGCCCAGGCGGCGCCGAAGAAGCCGCCGGACAAAGCCGGCGGCGACGGTGGCAAGCGCGGCCTCGTCCCCAAGGTTCCCCTGAAGACGGTGTAGGGCGCTTCGAGGGCTCATTCGGGACGTCCGCCGCCGCCTGATTTGGCGCGCGGCCCGGCGTGTGATGGGGGTCGTCATTGTGTCCAAAAGCAATGTGATTGCGTTTGCCACCGATGGCAGACAGATGCCGGCGGCCGTGTTCGCGGCGCACCGCCTGGCCGCTATCAATCCGCGATCGGACGTGCGGATCGTCATCTTTTCCGACTCGCTGAGCGATATAGCGGTGGCCAAGGAGTTCGGGCCTCCCTGTGAGCTGATGATGATCGAATTCGATCGCGGTGGCACAAGGGTCCGCATGCCCAACGTGAACGAGCACATCAGTGGGGCATCGTTCTTTCGCTTTTTCCTGCCTGGTTTGTTGGGCGACGAGGTCGAGCGGATCGCTTATCTGGACGTCGACACCTACGTCGAGGATTCGGCCTTCTTCCGCCTGTTCGACCTGGACATGAAGGGCCACGCGATCGCGGCAAGCCGTTGCCTGCTGAGCGCCTACGCGGGCGGCGCCGAGACTGAAGCGGATATCGCTAGAGCGGGCTGCCAGACCCATCGGAAGTACCTGAACGCCGGCGTATTGCTGATCGATCGCCGACGCTACACCGAGCGCGCGCTTGATCAACGATTCTTTGGTACCGCGATGAACCTGCACGCGAACGATCAGATCGCCGTCAATCGGGTCCTCTCGGGAAATTGGCTGGAGATGTCGCCGGCTTTCAACATGCCTCCATTTGTGAACATCACTTTCGTCGGCGCCGTCTGCAAACCCGTCGTCACTCACTTCGTCGGAAGGCGCAAGCCGTGGCTGAACCCCGACTTCAGCTACGGCCATCCCATCTATCCGGAAATGACACGCTTTCTTGAGGAAAGCCCCTGGAAGACGTTTCTCGGTCGGCCGGTTGACCTGACGGATCAGACCCGCGAGGCAGGCCGAGCGGGTCGACCTCGCGGCGTGGATCCTTTGCCCCGGACCGGGCTGGGGATAGGGTGGTCTTACCTGCCGCAAACAACTGACTACGGCGCCATCGCCCGCTACCTCCGACAAACACGTTTCGCGGATGTGGAACAAGGTTTGACCCGGATGAATCTGGCAGGGATACCGGCCACAGTGGGCCGGCGCCTACCGCTCGCGACTCGCGTGATGGGAGGGCGCGGGCCGGCCTGAGTCGATCGTCGACGACGGTCCGGTGTCCTTCTTCGTTCCACGATAGCCGGCTTGTTCGGGCCATCGGCGTCGATACCGCCTGCATGGCGTCGGGCAGGGGTTCTCCCGGCGAGCCCGTGCGCGTGGTATGACTTTGTGCCGCACATCTGCGTACCGGATCCTCATGCCCGCCACTCCCCGACAAATGCGCCTGACCCCGGAACTGGTCGCCCGGGTCGCCCGTCACATCGAGGACCCGGGTGATGCGGCCTACCCCGATGTGGTGTGGGCCACGGATGCCGATCGCGCCGAGGTCGTCGCGAGGCTTCGCGATGCGGGACCGAAGGACGGCGAGGTATGGGTCTTTGCCTACGGCTCTCTGATCTGGAATCCGCCGTTCAGGTTCACCGAACGCCGCGTCGGTGTCGTGCGCGGCTGGCATCGCTCGTTCTGTTTCGGCTGGATCACGCGATATCGCGGGTCACTGGAGCAGCCGGGCCTGATGCTGGTGCTCGACGAGGGCGGCGAATGCGAAGGCGTTGCCTACCGGCTGCCGCCGGAGGAAGTCGAGACCGGTCTCCTCGATTTGTTTCGGCGGGAAATGCGATCGAAGATCGATCCCATGACTCCGATCTGGGCGAACGTGGAGAGCCGGGGTGAGCGCGTGCCGGCGATCACCTTCGTCATCGACCGCAACAGCGGGCGCTACGTCGGCGACCTGTCCGATGAGCGCGTGGCCGACGTCCTGGCCGTCGCCGCCGGTCATCTCGGCTCCATGGCCGATTATCTTCACGCGACGGTAAATGGGCTCGAGGCGCTCGACATCCATGACCCGCACCTGTGGCGGCTGCAGGAACTGGTCGCCGAGCGGATCGAGGCGGCACACCCGATCGCCTGAAAGCGTACGAACTTGTCCGGGCGGCTTACCTCAGCGCCTGTCTGATCTTGGCCGCGTGCTCGGCGAGCTGGGTGGGGTCGGCCATGCCGCCGAGGTGCGGCTTCAGCGGAATCCCCTCGATGCGCGGGAATGACATGGAAGTGGAGATGGAAAACCGACTGGCCGGAGGCGGGCTCGTTGAACTGCATCACCGTGACGCCGTCGGCGTCGAATGCCTCCTTGACGGCGCGGGCGACCTTCTGGATCACCGCCATCACGCCCGCGAACGTGGCGGGATCGGCATCGAGCAGATTGCGCGAGGCGGCGCGCGGGATCACCAGCGTGTGGCCGGGGCCCTGCGGCATCACGTCCATGATCGCGATGGCATGGTCGTCCTCGTAGACGCGGGTCGACGGCAGTTCGTCGCGCAGGATCTGGGCGAAGATGTTGTCGGGCTCGTAGGCCTCGGTCATGGCGATGGCACCCTGGTTGCGCAATCGTCGCTCGGCGGTCGGCAAAGGGCATAGCCGTTTCCGCCCCGCCTGCCTACCGTCTACTCGCGATCTCCCACGACGCCATCGGCGGCTTCCTTGAACGGCAGGTAGGCGGCGAGCGTCTCGCCGTCGTGCGCCACCTGGCGGCGTTCGCGGCCGAGGTAGTCGGCGACGGCGCGGCGGAAGCCGGGATCGGCGATCCAGTGGGCCGAGTAGGTGGTGACCGGCCGGTAGCCGCGGGTGAGCTTGTGCTCGCCTTGCGCGCCCGCCTCGACGCACTTCATGCCGTGGGCGATGCCCCAGTCCATGGCCTGGTAGTAGCAGAGCTCGAAATGGAGGAACGGCTGCTCTTCGGTCGTCCCCCAGTAGCGGCCGTAGAGCGTGTCGGAGCCGATGAAGTTGAGGGCGCCGGCGATGGTGCGGCGGCCGCGACGGGCGAGGATCAGCAGGATGCGGTCGGCCATGCGCTCCGACACGAGCGAGAAGAACTGCCGGTTGAGGTACGGCCGCCCCCATTTGCGCGAGCCGGTGTCCATGTAGAAGGTGAAGAAGGCGTCCCACGCCGCCTCGGTGAGGTCGCTACCGGTCAGAAGGTCGACCTCAATGCCGCCGGCGAGCGCGTCGCGCCGCTCGCGCTTGATGGCCTTGCGCTTGCGCGAGGCGAGGGCGGAGAGGAAATCGTCGAAGTCGCGGTAGCCTTCGTTGACGAAGTGGAACTGCTGGTCGGTGCGTTGCAGGTAATCCTCGCCGCCGAGCAGCCGCCACTCGGCCTCCGTGGCGAAGGTCACGTGCACGGAGGAAACGCCGAGGCGGCGGGCGAGTTCGCTGCCGGCGGCGGCGAGCAGACTCTGCCGCTCCTCGATGTCGCGGTCGCCGGTGAGCAGCCGCGGTCCGGTCACCGGCGTGAACGGAACCGACACCTGAAGCTTGGGGTAGTAGCGCCCGCCGGCGCGCTCATAGGCGTCGGCCCAGCCGTAGTCGAACACGTACTCGCCGCGCGAGTGCGACTTCATGTAGCAGGGCATCACCGCGGCCGGATGCCCGTCGTCGCCGTCGAGGACGAGGTGCTGGGCGAGCCAGCCCGTGTCCCTGGTCGCCGAACCGGATTCCTCCAGCGACCAGAGGAAGTCATGGGAAACGAACGGGTTATAGGCGCGGCCGATGCCTGGCGCCGCCGCCAGTGGACGGTCGCACGGCCAGCCGGGATTGGCGCACGCGTCCCAGTCGGCGCGGGCGATCTCGTTCAGCGAGGAAACGACGCGGAAGGTCGCGGGCGTGGCGGCCACGGTGGAGCGCTCCGGGGAAGGCGGGTATACCAAACTTAGGCCGCGCGTCGTCGCGTGCAAGCGGTCGCCGTCATCCGGCGTCGGGGTCGAAGCCCTCGAAGATGATCTGGTCGGCCCACCGCGCGGCGCGCGCGCGATCGGCCGGGGTGCGCACCGTCCAGGTAAGGATCGGCATGCCGCCGATGCGTCGAAGCGCCAGCGGTGCCAGCGCCGGCATCGCCTTGATGCCGTAGGCGATGAAACTCGGCAACGTCGACGGCGCCGAGAGAAGATTGCGATTGGCGAGGCGGGTGGCTTTGGAGAGATGCCGCCAGTCGATGCGCGGGAAATTGTCGGCCGTGAGCCCGCGGCGAATTCCCGGCGCCAGCCGTTTCATCTCCGCCATCGATCCCGCGTCGAACGACATGACCGCAACCGGCCCGATGTACGTCGACAGAATGGCCGCCACCGCCGCCTCGAGCCGACGGTCCTTGCCCCACGCGCTCTTGATCTCGATCACCAGCGGCACGCGCCCGTCGATGAGGCCGAGCAGTTCCTCCAGCGTCGGAATGCGGGCGTCGCCGCGCTTGAAGCGGACCGCCTTCAGCGCGTCGAGCGACGCCTCGGCGATCGGTCCCTTGCCGTCGGTCAGCCGGTCGAGCGTGTGGTCATGGAAGACCACCACCCGACCGTCGGCGCTCGCTTGCACGTCGCACTCGATGGCGAAGTTGCGCTCGATCGCCGCTTCGGCGGCGGGCAGCGTGTTCTCGATGCGGCCCCGCCGCGGCGTCGTGATAGCCGCGGTGCGCGATCGGGCGCGCGGTCAGCCAGTCGACGGCGGCGAGCGGTGCGCTCAAGCGATCTCCGCGATCGCCTCGACCTCGACGGCGGCGTTCAGCGGCAGCGTTGCCATGCCGACGGCGGAGCGGGCATGGCGGCCGCGCTCGCCGAGCACGTCGACGAGGAAGTCGGAGCAGCCGTTGATCACCAGGTGCGGGTCGAGGAAATCCGGCATGGCGTTGACGAAGCCGGTGAGCTTCACCATGCGCGCGACCTTCTCGAGGTCGCCGAGCGCCGCGTTGAGGTTGGCGAGGATGTTGATGGCGCAGATGCGCGCGCCGGCGCGGGCCTCCTCGACGGTCAGGTCCTTGCCGAGCTTGCCGAGCACCTTCGTGCCGTCGGCGGCGGCGAGATCTGGCCGGACACGAAGATGAGGTTGCCGACGATGACGGTGGGGATGTAGTTGGCCTGCGGTGCGCTGGGCACCGGCAGGGTGACGCCCAGCGCCTTCAGGCGCGCTGCGGCGGTTTCGGCCATTTTGCGTATGTCTCCTCCGTCCACGAAACGGGCAGCGGCTGTTTGGCGCAAAAGCCGCGCGCGCCGCAAGCATCAGCGTTTCGGCGATCGTGCCGGCGGTTTGCGCGCCGCCGTCGGGGTCGAAGACGAGGCCGAGCGCCACGGCGTCGGTGCCGAAGCGGTCGCGGATCGAATCGATGGCGGCCTCGGCGACCGCGCGCTTGCGCGCGCCCGGGTCGAACAGATCGTCGGGGTCGGCAAGGCGCGGGTCGACGAATTCGGAACGCCGATGCCGATCAGGCGGAAGCGGGTGCCGTCGGCCTCGCGGGCGAGCATCTCGGCGCCGGCGGTGAAGATGCGGTCGGCGAGCCGGGTGGGGTCGGCGAGTTGGCGGCTGCGGGTGCGGATGCGGAAATCGTGGGTCTTGAGCTTGAGCGTCACGGTCAGGCCGGCAAGCTCCGCCTTCTTCAGCCGCCGCGAAACCTTCTCGGACAGCGTGCGCAGGATCGCCTTCAGCGCGTGCGCGTCGGCGATGTCCTCGCCGAAGGTGGTCTCGGCGCTGACGCTCTTCGCCTCGCCGCGCGGCTCTACGGTGCGCGAGTCCTGCGCCCGCGCCAGCCGCGCGAGCCGCAATCCCATCGTGCCGTATCGCCGCGCCAGATCGGCCTCGTCGATCCTCTGCAACGCGCCGATGGTGCGGATGCCGTCGGCCGCGAGCCGCGCCGGCAAACGTCTTGCCGACGCCCCAGATCAGGCCGACCGGCTTGTCGGCGAGGAACGCCATCGCCTCCGCCTCGCCGATCACCGAGAAGCCGCGCGGCTTGGCGAGGTCGGAGGCGACCTTGGCGAGGAACTTGTTGAACGACAGGCCGATGGAGACCGTGATGCCGATCTCGCTCTCGATGCGCCGTTGCAGGCGGGCGAGGGTGAGGGCCGGGGCCGCGTGGTGCAGCCGTTCGGTGCCGGAAAGGTCCATGAACGCCTCGTCGATCGATATCGGCTCGACCAGCGGCGTCTGCTCCAGCATCAGCGCGCGCACCTCGCGCCCGACCGCCGTGTACTTCTCGAAGTTCGGGCGGATGACCACCGCGTCCGGGCAGGCCTTCAGCGCCTGGAACATGGGCATGGCGGAATGGACGCCGCGGATGCGAGCGACGTAGCAGGCGGTCGCCACCACGCCGCGCTTGCCGCCGCCGACGATGACCGGCTTGTCGGCGAGCGAGGGGTCGTCGCGCTTCTCGATGGCGGCGTAGAAGGCGTCGCAGTCGAGGTGGGCGATGGCGAGCCGATAGAGCTCGGGGTGGCGGACGAGCTGCGGGGCTGCCGCAGGCCGGGCAGCGGGCGCCGGAAGCCGGCGCCGGCGACAGGCAGTCGCGGCAGAAACCGGGAATGCCCGGGTCGGTGGCTGGTGCCGGCATCGCGGGGTGGCTCGGTGTCGCGCGAGGCTAGCCGCCCGCCGCCCGCGGCGCAATCAGCCGCCGCGGCGGCCTTGCCGGGCGAAAAGGGCCTCTGCTATAGGGCGCTGGTTCACCCCGGATTTAGCCTCATGTCGGTCGACAAAGCCACCGTCAAGCGGGTCGCCCATCTCGCGCGCATCGCCGTCAGCGATGACGAGGCCGAGGCGCTCAAAGGCCGACCTCAACGCCATCCTCGGCTTCGTCGAGCAGCTGGACGAGGTCGACGTCGCCGGCGTCGAGCCGATGACGGCGGTGGTGCCCATGACCATGAAGCAGCGCGAGGACGTCGTCACCGAGGGCGACGACGCCGACAAGGTCGTCGCCAACGCGCCGGCGGCGGAGGGCACCCTGTTCCAGGTGCCGAAGGTGGTCGAGTGAGCGACCTCACCAGGCTCACCATCGCCGAGATCAGGACAGGTCTCGCCGACAGGCGGTTCTCGGCCGTGGAGCTCACCGGCGCCTACCTCGCGGCGATGGAGAAGGCGCGGGCGCTCAACGCCTACATCGTCGAGACGCCGGAGAAGGCGCTGGCGATGGCGGCCGAGAGCGACCGGCGCATCGCGGCCGGCTCGGCGCGGCCGCTGGAAGGCGTGCCGATCGGCATCAAGGATCTGTTCTGCACCGAGGGCGTCCACTCCCAGGCGGCGAGCCACATCCTCGACGGTTTCAAGCCGACGTACGAATCGACCGTCACCGCCAACCTGTGGGCGGACGGCGCCGTCATGCTCGGCAAATTCAACATGGACGAGTTCGCCATGGGCTCGTCCAACGAGACCTCCTACTACGGTCCGGTGGTCAACCCGTGGCGATCGAAGGGCTCCAACGCCGCGCTCGTCCCCGGCGGATCGTCGGGCGGCTCGGCGGCCGGGGTGGCGGCGTTCCTGTGCGCCGGGGCGACCGGCACGGATACCGGCGGTTCGATCCGCCAGCCGGCGGCGTTCACCGGCATCGTCGGCGTGAAGCCGACCTACGGCCGCTGCTCGCGCTGGGGCATCGTGGCGTTCGCCTCGTCGCTCGACCAGGCCGGCCCGCTCGCCCGCACGGTGCGCGACGCCGCCATCCTGCTCGGCTCGATGGCGAGCGTCGATCCGAAGGACGCGACCTCGGTCGACCTGCCGGTGCCGGACTACGAGGCGGCAGTGGGCCAGAGCGTGAAGGGACTGCGGATCGGCATCCCGAAAGAGTACCGCGTCGACGGCATGCCGCCGGAGGCCGAAGCGCTGTGGGAAGCAGGCAAGGATTGGCTTCGCGAGGCCGGCGCCGAGATCGTCGACATCTCGCTGCCGCACACGAAATATGCTTTGCCGGCTTATTACATCGTTGCGCCGGCCGAAGCGTCATCGAACCTCGCACGCTACGACGGTGTCCGCTACGGCCTGCGCGTGCCGGGCGACGACGTGATCGCCATGTACGAGAACACCCGCTCGGCCGGCTTCGGCAAGGAGGTCAAGCGGCGGATTCTGATCGGCACCTACGTTCTGTCGGCCGGGTACTACGATGCCTACTATCTCAAGGCGCAGAAAGTGCGCACGCTGATCAAGCGTGATTTCGAGACGGCGTTCGCCGACGGCGTCGACGCCATCCTGACGCCGGCGACGCCGACTGCGGCGTTCGGCATCGAGCCATGGCCACCGCCTCACCGATCGAGATGTATCTCAACGACGTGTTCACCGTGACGGTCAACATGGCGGGGCTGCCGGGGATCGCGGTGCCGGCCGGGGTGACCGCCGACGGGCTGCCGCTGGGCCTGCAACTGATCGGCAGGCCGTTCGACGAGGAGATGCTCTTCCGCACGGCCCAGGTGATCGAGGATGCCGCCGGCCGGTTCAGCCCGCCGGACACGTGGTGGCAGACATGAGCTCACGGCGACGCCAAGCCCTGCGCGCCTCCACGACTCAGAGCGACCCGCCGACCGGGCTTTCGGGGCCGGTGACCGCCATGTGGCACGTCGCCAGGGGCGAGTGGGACAAGGCCCACCAGATCGTGCAGGACGACGAGGGGAGGCCGGCGGCATGGGTGCATGCCCACCTCCACCGCATCGAGGGCGACGAGGCGAACGCCGGCTACTGGTATCGCCGTGCCGGCAAACCGCACGCGAGCGGTCCGCTCGACGATGAATGGCAGGCAATCGTCACGGCGTTGCTGACCGAGGGGGGCGTATGACCCGCGCGGCCGATGCCAGAAAGCTGATCAAGGGCGCTACGGGCGACTGGGAAGTCGTCGTCGGCATGGAGGTCCACGCCCAGGTCGTTTCCAGGGCGAAGTTGTTTTCCGGCGCGTCGACCGCGTTCGGTGCGGCGCCCAACGCGCACGTGAGCCTGGTCGACGCGGCGATGCCGGGGATGCTGCCGGTGATCAACAAGGAGTGCGTCGCCCAGGCGGTGCGCACCGGTCTCGGCCTCGCGGCGAGGATCAACCTCAGGAGCCGCTTCGACCGCAAGAACTACTTCTACCCGGACCTGCCGCAGGGCTATCAGATTTCGCAGTACCAGCAGCCGATCGTCGGCGAAGGCGAGGTGTCGGTCGACCTCGGCGAGGGCGAAACGATCAGCGTCGGCATCGAGCGGCTGCATCTGGAGCAGGACGCCGGCAAATCGCTGCACGAGGCGCACGCCACCATGAGCTACGTCGACCTCAACCGGTCGGGGGTGGCGCTGATGGAGATCGTCACCAGGCCGGACCTGCGTTCGGCCGACGAGGCGAAGGCGTTCCTCGCCAAGCTGCGAACGATCATGCGCTACCTCGGCACCTGCGACGGCGACATGGAGAAAGGGCACCTGCGCGCCGACGTCAACGTGTCGGTGCGCCGGCCGGGCGAGGCGCTTCGCACGCGCTGCGAGATCAAGAACCTCAACTCGATCCGTTTCATCGGCCAGGCGATCGAGCACGAAGCGCGGCGCCAGATCGCCGTTTTCGAGGACGGCGGCGTCATCGAGCAGGAAACGCGGCTCTTCGATCCCGACCGGGGCGAGACGCGGTCGATGCGCTCGAAGGAGGAGGCGCACGACTACCGCTATTTCCCCGATCCCGACCTGCTGCCGCTGGAACTGGATGCGGCCTGGGTCGAGACGCTGCGGGCGGCGCTGCCGGAACTGCCGGACGCGCGCAAGGCGCGTTTCCTCGCCGACTACGGGCTCAAGCCGTACGACGCCGACGTGCTGACCGCGGACAAGGAGACGGCCGACTATTTCGAGGCGGTCGCGCGTGGGCGCGACGCGAAGCTCGCTGCCAACTGGGTCATCAACGAGCTTGCCGGCCGCCTCAACCGCGAGGGCAAGGCGATCGGCGACAGCCCGGTCTCGGCCGGCCAGCTTGGCACCGTCCTCGACCTCATCGCCGCCGGCACCATCTCCGGCAAGATCGCCAAGGACGTGTTCGAGATCATCTGGACGGAAGGCGGCGATCCCGCCGAAATCGTCGAGAAGCGCGGCCTGAAGCAGGTCACCGATACCGGCGCGATCGAGGCGATCGTTGACGAGATCATCGCCGCCAATCCGGACAAGGTCGAGCAGGTGAAGAACAGGCCGGCGGCGCTCGGCTGGTTCGTCGGTCAGGTGATGAAGGCGAGCGGCGGCAAGGCCAACCCGCAGGCGGTCAATTCGCTCCTGAAGGAGAAGCTGGGGCTGTAGGCTTGAGTTCGAGATCGGACTCGCCCTTGACGACGGTGAACTGGTAGCTGCCGTCCGGTTCGGCGCCGGCGTCGATCGCCGCCTCGGCGCTGGCGATGTACGCCTTCAGATCGTCGATGCAGATCATGTGATCCTCGCAGGCGCGCAGTCCGGGCCCGGCGTCGTTGTCGCCCGCGATCGCCTTGTACGTCTCGGCGGTGCCGGCGGCGAAGTTGACCTTGACGAGCGCGTAGAGCCGCCGCTGGTCGCCGTTGTCGGTGCCGGACACCTCGGCGACGTACAGGTCCGGCCGGTCGAGCGGCATGAACCGCATCGTGATGGCGTTGTCGCTCGCCTGGGCCACGTATGCCTTGCCCTGGCGCGTCAACAGGCTGGCATCGCTCGATCCCTTGTCGCGGAAGCTGATCGACGCGTACGGCGCAACCGAATCGCCGTCGGTGAGCAGGGCCTGGTCGGAGGTGAAGCAGCCGGTGAGGCCAATGACTGCGAGCACAATGAGGGCAAGGCTGAACGGCTTCACGATTGGCCTCTGCGGGTGCGGGGAGGAATTGTCATTATCGGACGGGTCGCGCAGGCCGCCAAGAGGCTGCCTCGTTGCCGCGTTGGTTGAGCATCCATCAATGCGATCCTGGAATTCTGGTTACTGCCGAGTTCATGCGCGCTGAACGTTTGGTAAAGCCCGCCGCTGCCAGGCGTCGATTTGCCAAGGGAATCAGCGGCGCAACACCATCGTGGTTTCTAAGTGCTTATTCCGCCATTCTAATTTCGTTAAGGCCGATCCTTAACCCGTCTTTGAAGCGATCTCGTGACACTCAACCCCATCGGAGGCCAATGGCGAAAACGCCAATACGAACGGGGAGTGCAATGGCACGGCTGGATATGGGTGGCGCGAACATCGCGTCGATGGCAGAGGGCAAGCCGAACACGCAGGACTTCTTCGAGCTCGGCATGATTTACTCGACGGGAACCGGGGTCGAATCGGATCTTGTTGCGGCCCACAAGTGGTTCAACCTTGCCGCCGCGCGCGGCAACGAGGAGGCGGCCTACTACCGCCAGCAACTGGCGCTCGAGATGAGCGAGGCCGATATCGCCGCCGCCCAGCGCGCGGCACGTGAGTGGCTGACCACCCACTAAAGGGTGCGATCCGACCGGGAGGCGGCGCCGCTCAACGCGACGGGCGGCGCTGCCTCGCGGTCAGGGCATCGACGTCGATGCCGCGGGCGATCATCTCTTCGCGAAGTTTGCCGGTTATCTCGCGGCAGCCGCACGCCCTGGCGTGGGCGATGTGCCATTCGATGCGTTGATCCAGGTTTGGGTTCCTGGGCATCGGATGGTTCCGGTGCCATTCAGCGTTGATCTTGCCCATACCGGTCAGTGGCTGTCGCGAGGCAGACCCATTGTTCTGGCGACGTGCTGATATTTGATCGCGGGCTTGAGCACCATGCCTCGCGACAGCTGGTCGACCATGCCGCGCTGGATTTCCTGCCATGGCGTCTGGCTGGCAGGGAAGGGATAGCCGCCGCGGGCCTCGAGGTCGGCGCGGCGCTTCGCCAGTTCATCATCCGGGATCAGGATGTCGGCGGCGCCGGTGTTGAGGTCGATGCGGACACGGTCGCCGGTCTTGATCAGTGCCAGGCCGCCGCCGGCGGCGGCTTCCGGTGAGGCGTTGAGGATCGAGGGTGAACCGGAGGTGCCCGACTGGCGGCCGTCGCCGATGCAGGGCAGCGAATGGACGCCGCGTTTGATGAGGGCGGCCGGCGGCTGCATGTTGACCACCTCGGCGCTGCCCGGATAGCCGATCGGCCCGGCGCCGCGGATGAACAGCATGCAGTTCTCGTCGATGTTGAGCGAGGGATCCTCGATCCGCTGGTGATAGTCCTCCGGACCGTCGAAAACGATCGCCCGGCCCTCGAAGACGTTGGGCCTGGCCGGATCCGACAGGTAGCGGTCGCGGAACTCACGCGAGATCACGCTGGTCTTCATGATCGCCGAATCGAACAGGTTGCCGTGCAGCACGACAAAGCCCGCGTCGGTGACCAGCGGATTGTCGATCGGCCGGATGACTTCGCGGTCGTCGGTCTCGCGGCCGCGGCAGTTGTCGCCGATCGTCCTGCCGCTGACGGTCAGGGCGTTCTCGCGTATGAGCCCGCGCTTCATCAGTTCGTTGACCACGGCGGGGACACCGCCGGCGCGGTGATATTCCTCGCCGAGATACGTGCCGGCCGGCTGCAGGTTGACCAGGAGCGGCACCTTGTGGCCGACCCGCTGCCAGTCCTCGACGGTGAGGTCGAGGCCGGCGTGGCGGGCGATGGCGTTGATGTGGATAGGAGCGTTGGTCGAGCCGCCGATCGCCGAGTTGACGACGATGGCGTTCTCGAACGCCTCGCGGGTGAGGATGGCGGACGGCCTCAGGTCCTCGCGCACCAGCGCGACGGCGCGCTTACCGGTCTCGTAGGCGATCTGGCCGCGCTCGCGATGGGGGCCGGGGATCGCCGCGCAGCCCGGCAGGCTCATGCCGAGGGCCTCGGCCAGCGAATTCATGGTGGTGGCAGTGCCCATGGTGTTGCAGTGGCCGACCGAGGCGGCCGACGAGGCCACTATCTTGAGGAACTCCTCGTAGTCGATCTCGCCGGCGGCCAGTTGTTCGCGCGCCTTCCACACGATCGTGCCGGAACCGGTGCGCTTGCCGTGCCACCAGCCGTTGAGCATCGGCCCGCCCGACAGAACGATCGCCGGGATGTCGACCGTCGCCGCCGCCATGATGCAGGCGGGCGTGGTCTTGTCGCAGCCCGTCGTGAGCACGACGCCGTCGAGCGGGTAGCCGAAGAGAACCTCGACCAGGCCGAGGTAGGCAAGGTTGCGGTCGAGCGCCGCCGTCGGTCGTTTGCCGGTTTCCTGGAGGGGGTGGACGGGAAACTCCATAGCGATGCCACCGGCCTCGCGGATGCCTTCGCGCACCCGCTTCGCCAGTTGCAGGTGATGGCGATTACACGGAACGAGGTCCGAACCGGTCTGGGCGATGCCGATGATCGGCTTGCCCGATTGCAGTTCCTCGCGCGTCAGCCCGTAGTTGAGGTAGCGCTCCAGATAGAGCGCGGTCATGCCCGGATTGTCCGGATTGTCGAACCAGGCCTCGGAGCGAAGCCGTTTGGCGCTTTTTTCGGGCATGTTGGAGGTCTTCCCGGAAGATCATGCGGCTGTGACTGGGGACGATCGGCACGTGCGGGGTGGCACGGTCCAACTGTCTGCGTCAGAGCACTACGACGAAGCGCCCGCCGTTGCCAGCGGTCGTTTCGTCAGGGCATGAGCCGCGGCGACGCCGCCCGGGCGTCGCTCACGGCAATTCCGGCCGGCTGGTCCTAGTAGGGGCACATCCGGCGGCTGCCGGAGTGGTAGGGCAGGACGGTCCCGGTGTCGGGATCAAACGAGTTGGGATAGTATTTCTCGCACTTGGCCACCCATTCCGTCGACCATTGGACGAGCCCCCGGCCGTGCCCCCCGGATGACGCGGAAGCGACTACGGCCCTTTTCGGGGCTTCGCCGCCGGCGGTCGGTTTGCCGCTGTCTGTCGTTGGGGGCGGCTCGGTGACCGTGGCGAGGGAGGGAGCGGCCGCCGGATTCTCCACCTCGGCGCCGAAATAGGCCGAGGCAGATGGCAGGGCCGGATCTTCGTCCTGATTCAGGCAACGGTAGTAGGCCTGGTCCTGGACGTTGATCTCGACCTTGGCGGATGCGTCGACGTCGACCATCTGGTTGGCGTATTCGCGGGCGTAGAGCGCGCAATAGGCGGGCGAGGCCGCTGATGCGGTCCCGGCGGTCAAGGCCGCGAACCCAAGACCAGCCATCGCTACTAGGAACATTCTCATATCATTGAGCCTCCGTCGTCAGCCCTCGATTGCCGAATGGGAACAGGGGGCGGAGACGGTTTGAGTTGACGCGGAACCTTGGCGCTCAAGACGCGGACCCCGCCGCCCGTTCTTCTAGCGGACGGGATGATTCCAGCGATCTTTGGTGACAAGAGGTTCCAGCCGTGACCGGAAAAGGGCAAATCTCGGCGCGGTCGGCCACAATTTGCGAGCCGCGCCTCGGGTTCGCCCGATTCGCGCCGGTTTGCCCTCTCCATTATCGGACGCTTGCGGGCCATATCGTTGGGTGTTCCGGTGGATTCGTGTATGAAGTTTTCTCTCACTTTCTCTTCGGGGCTCGGGGATCCGCATTGTGACGATTGCCGCGTCGCGTCCGACGCAATCCATGCAATTCAGGCCCTACTCGGGGATCATGTGGCTCGCGTCGTACCCGCGATCCGGCAACACCTGGACGCGCGTCTTCCTCTACAACATCTCGCGCGTGGTGGCGGGAATGCGCGGTCCGGCGGACCTGACGGACGTCGTCCGGTTCGCGCCCTGGGACATCGGGATCTACCCCGGTTTGGATGACGCCCACCCCTTGGCCGGGCTCAGCCGTCAGCAGATTGCCGAGCTTCGGCCGAAGTGGCAGGCAATGGTGGCCGGGCGGCGGAAGGGTTTCACTCTTCTCAAGACCCACGCGGTGCGGGCTCTTGATTGCGGAGTGCCGATCATCAACGCCGATGCTACAGGCGGGGCGATCTACGTGGTTCGAAATCCGCTGGACGTTGTCGTTTCATACGCGAAACACATGGGCATCAGCCTCGGCCGGGCGATCGCGTGGATGGAGATGTCGGGCTGGACGTCCGCGGCCAACGAGAAGCAGACCCACGAGGTGATCGGCTCGTGGAGCGAGAACGTGAGCAGCTGGACCGGGCCCTCGAAATTCAGGGTCTTCGTGTTTCGCTATGAAGACGCACTCGCCCATCCCGCTGAAGTCTTTGGCAAACTGGCGCGGTTCGTTGGGCTCACGCCGGACAATATCCAGCTCGGCCTGGCGATCGAGTATTCGGCCTTCACCCGGCTCAAGCAACAGGAGCGCGAGACCGGGTTTCACGAGCGCTCGCGCGGCTCGGACAGTCATTTTCGAGCCGGCGAGGCCAATAGCTGGCGCGACCTCCTGACCGACCGGCAGATTGAGCGGATTATCCGTTCCCACGGCGAGCAGATGCGCCGATTCGGTTACCTGCCAAAATGATCACGGCGGCCCGTGCATGCACAGGCGCCGGTCCCACCGCTGTTGGGGCGGCGGCGACCCGCGGGTGCCGCCAGCATCGCGACGGCACGGCCGCTGGAATCGCTGGCGTGGGCGACAGGGCGCTGGTCGAGTTCGCGTGCCTGAACCGGCGCTCACCTCACCGCGCCGGTGCGAGTCGCGCGTCAGGATCGCCGTCGACGTGTGGCGGAGAGGATGGGATTCGAACCCACGATACGGCTTTTGACCGTATACTCGCTTAGCAGGCGAGCGCCTTCGACCACTCGGCCACCTCTCCACTTGCCGGCATTAACGAGCCGAAGGGTCCGGATCAAGGGCGATGTCACGGACGCTGGTCAAAGAATCGGCAGGTCTTCCATCGCAGGTGTTGCCGAAATGATGCAGTCGAAGCAACTCAAACCGTCCGCGATCGGCGCACAGTGGGTGGTTTGCGGGCGAGCTCCATTCCTTATCGAAGGATAAACAGGCTGGGACGAAACGTGCCAAATCTGCAACATGGGTCTGAAAACAAATGCGTTTGGCCGGGAAAACCCGCTTTCGTCGTTGCAGCCTCCGGCAGCTTCGATAAGGTGCGACTCGCGATCGCGGGTGCACCGCGTGTCGTGTTGACCAGCCGGCAGCCCTGGGGTGGGCACTACGTACCGGCAAGGTGCAACTCGCGGGGATTGGGACAGACTTCGCAGGCGCTCACATTCCGGGTTACGGCTCGGGAGCTTCGGCAAAGGACAGACCTGCCCCTGGAACATGGTTTGGAGGTCAGGACATGAAACTGAAGACGTTATTGCTTAGCTCCGCCGCCGTGTTCACGGTGGTCGGGGGCGCGCAGGCAGCAGACCTGACGGTCGCCGAGCCGGTGGACTATGTGCAGGTCTGCGATGCCTTCGGAACGGGCTATTGGTATATCCCGGGAACGACGACCTGCATCAACATCGGTGGTGAAGTCACCTTCGACGTCAACATTCACAACAGCAAGAATGTGATGAGCGGTGACTACACCGAGTATGAGACGCTGGGAACCGGCACCGGGTATGCTGGTGACTTCGACGACGACTACAGCGGGCAGTCCAATCATTCTGCCGGCTGGGATTTCGTGACCGGGGCGAAGGTTTCGGTGACCGCGAAGTCGGCGACCGAGTACGGCGACCTCGTTGCCTACATCAAGATGAAGGCGTCGACGGACAATTCGGCCGAGACGCAGTATGTCGCGAACGCCGGCGTGCTCCATGGTCCCGGTTACGACCAGACGCTGTACTTCGACAAGGCCTACATGCGCGGCATGAACTTCGGCATCGACAAGGCCTACCTGATGCTGGGTGGCTTCAAAGCCGGGTACGACAGCTCGATCTTCGATCCGGGTGGTGGGTACATCGGCACGGCCACACGCGAAGACATCAAGACGGACGCCCTGAGCTTCTCGTTCGCGATGGGTGGTTACGGACTGAAGTTCGCGGTCGAAGACCCGCGCGATCGGTGGGGCACGTTGCTGCCGGCGAGCTACTCGATGCCGGACATCACGGCGGCTTTGACGGCCAGCCAGGGCAACTGGAATGCCCAGTTGTCGGCCGGTTTCTCGCAGATCGCCAACCTGCCGTCGTACAGCAGCAGCATGACGGTCTACGGCGTCGACGGCATGATCGAGTTCAAGCCGGGGCCGTTCAGCCTGAAGTTGAACGCCGCAGTCGGCACGGGCTCGAAGTTCGTGGGCGGCGGTGCCAACGGGTACACAAACTGGAGCGCGTATGCTTCGGCGAAGGTGCCGCTGGCCTCGACCCTGGATTTGGCCGGGTTGGTCAACTTCCTGCATAACGGCAGCAGCGGCTCCAATACCTGGAGCGGTGCCGCGGGCCTGATCTGGAAGCCTGTCAGCGAGTTCAGCGTCGAGGGTCGCGTGACCTGGGCGCAGGGCGGTGTCTGGGGCGGCCGCGTCGAACTCAAGCGCACGTTTGGCGCCGACTAATCGACGGCTAGTCCAGACCTTCAGACCTACACTTACGGGCCCGGCGGAGCGATCCGCCGGGCTCTTCTTTTGTCGTCTGACCGGGCGATGGCGCGGGCGGGGTCCGCTCTGCGGTGAGGCGCCGGAGCCGCTTGCGGTTGCCGGCGAAGTTGGCAAATATGGCGCGCGCACGGGGGGGCTGGAACGCGTCGCCGCGGGCTGCTAAGGGCCTGCGGCGTTGTCGGGACGTGGGTCGTTGATCGGCCTCTCCGCGGGGCGTGCGGCCTGCGCAACCGTGGCGCCGTGAGGCGTCGGGAAGCACAAGCGGGATGAATTGGCGCAGGTGGATCCGCCCCGGTCTGATCGTGACCATTCTGGTTGCGATCGTCGCCGTTCTGGTCGAGCACGGCGCGATCGAGCATGACCTGGCCGGCCGGGTGAAGGCGCGGCTCGCCGCGGACGGCCAGGACTGGGCCTCGGTTGCGGTTTCTGCCCGCAGCGTGGTTATCCGCGGCACGGCGCCGTCCCCCGAGTCGCAACAGCTCGCCCTTCGCTCGGCGACGGCGGTGGCCGGGGTTCGTACTGTGGCGGACGCGAGCAGCCTGCTGGCGCTGGCTTCTCCCTTCGTCTGGTCGGCCCGTCGTGACGGGCGGTCGGTGACGCTGAACGGGTCGGTTCCGTCGGAGGGGGTGCGCGCGTCGGTGCTGGCGGCGGCGCGCCGGGCGTTGCCGCAGGCGGAGATTCTGGATCGCATGGCGCTGGCCCGCGGGGCGCCGGCCTCGTTCAGCGCCGCGACGACATTTGCGTTGGCGCGCCTCGCCGAGCTGACCAACGGACTGGTGACGCTGACCAATTCGACGTTGGCGGTGTCCGGCACGGCGGTCGACGCAGGCGCCTACGCGGAGGCACGGACCGCGTTTGCCTCCGCGGTCCCCGGCGCCGTCACCCTCGGCCCGGTCGACATCCTGCCTGCGCGGGCGGACCCGTTTGTCTGGTCGGTCAGCTTCGACGACAAGTCGGTGACGCTCGCCGGGTTCGTTCCCAACGAGCTCGTCCATCAGACCCTGGTAACCGCCGTCAAGGCGGTGCTTGCCGACCGGCCGGTGGTGGACAACCTTACGATCGCCTCGGGCGAGCCGGCCGGCTTTGTCGAGGCGGCGACGTTTGCCGTGAGCGCGCTCGAGCAACTCGACGACGGCGGGGTCACCCTCGACGGGCTGACGCTCGACATCGCCGGCAAGGCCAAGAGCGTCGATGACTACGAGGCGCTGCTCGCCAGCCTGACCACCGCACTGCCGCAAGGGATGCATGTGGTGGCGGCGGACGTGAATCCGGCGACCGTGGCGCAGTACGGATGGCAGGGCGAGATCGCCAACGGCAAGGTGGTGCTCACCGGTTTCGTCCCGTCGGCGGATCGGCGGGCTGAGCTGTCGGCGCTGGCGCAGAGCCTCTTCGCCGGCACGACCATCGACGATCGTGTGCGGGTCGCCGCGGGCGAGCCCCGCATGGACTGGATCGGCGCGGTCAAGTTCGCGATGGGCGAGCTGGCAAGGCTCGATCATGGCAAGGTCGTTCTCGGCGACAAGACGTACTCGATCGAGGGGGAGGCCGCGACGCCGGACGACTATGTCGCGATCGTCGCCGACAACGCGGGTACGCTTCCCGCCAGCCTCGATCTGGAGAAGGCGAGTGTCGTTCCCCCCGTTGTCTCGCCATATCAATTCGCGGCGGAGCGCGCGGGCTGGGGGCCTTGTGATCAGCGGCAACGTTGCCAATGCGGACGGGCGGCAGGCGATTCTGGCCGCGGCGCACCGCGATTTCGGTGCCGTCGCCATTTCCGACAAACTCGTCTACGCGAGTGGGCAGCCCGGCGGTTTCGTCGATGCGACGACGGCGACCCTGCGTGCGTTGAGCCGGCTCGCTGGCGGGCACGTCGGGATTGTCGACCAGGCGGTCTCCATCGGCGGTGTCGCGTTCTACCCGGCGGCGGTGGAGGACATCGACGAGTCGTTGCGGGCCACCTTGCCCGACGGCTACGGCGTCGCCGCTGACCGCCTCATGGCCGGGCAGGGTGGGCAGCCGGTGACGGCCGAGGGCTGCCGCGACCTGTTGCAGGCGGTCCTCATGACCGGGCCGATCGAGTTCGACGGCAACAAGGCGGAGATCACCGCCGACAGCTACGGGGTTCTCGATCGGGTTTCGGCGGCGATAGCCCGATGCCCGGACACGGGCGTCGAGATCGGCGCGCATAGCGATTCCGACGGGTCGGCGTCGCGCAACCGCGAGCGTACGCAGGCGCGCGCTGACGCGATCGTCGACTTCCTGGTCGCAGCGGGAGTCCGGCGGGAGCGATTGACGGCGGTGGGCTACGGTGAGTCGGCGCCGATCGCCGACAACAGCACTGCTGCCGGCAAGGCGGCCAATCGGCGAATCGAGTTCAAGGTCGAACTGCCGGAGGGCGGCTAGATGCTTTACATGATCGGGGCCTACTGGCCGTTCCTGCTCGCGACCCTCCTGGCCGGCGCCGCGGTCGGTTGGTGGTACCAAGACCCGCGCCGTGCGGATGAGCTGACCGCCTGGCTGGAGCGGGGGCCCGACGAGCCATGATCTGGCACCTGTTTGAAGTCTGGTTGATGGTTCTGGCAACCTTCCTGATCGGCTGCACGATGGGGGCGTTGGCGTACGAGGCGGTTTCCCGCAGCCCCTTCGCGGCGATCCAGGGTGAGTTCGTCGATTCGGTCGGCGAGGTGGTCGACCGGATCAAGGACCGACTTGGCATCGGCCCGGCGTGGAGGCCGCCGCGCCGCAGGATCGTCGACGCAACGGCACCAGAAGCCGCGCGGATTGCGCCGCCGACCGAAGTGGACCCGGACGCGGCGATGCTCGAAGAACTGTTTGAGTTGAACCCCGACGTGGAGCCGCCAGAGAGCGATGCGGCCGGCGCGGAGGGTGAAGAGGTACTCGTTGCCGAGGCCGAAACCGATCTGGCGGACGACGAGTTCGAGGCGGACCGGCCACGCATCGTGCTCGCCGATGACATCGTGCCGATGCGCCCGGCGAGCCTTGCCGAGCCGCGCAACGGGGTGCCCGACAACCTGCAGCGAATCAGGGGGATTGGGGAGCGCAACGAGATACGCCTCAACAACCTCGGCATCTTCCACTTTGGCCAGATCGCCGCGTGGACGCCGGCCGAGATGCGCTGGGTGGCGCAGCAGCTCGCGTTTCCCGAACGGATCGAGCGCGACGACTGGGTCGGTCAGGCGATCATCCTGGCGAGCGGCGGCGACACCGGTTTTACGAAGTCGGCCGAACGTCGCCGCGCCCGCCGCCAGCAGGATCAGGTTCGACCCGCCGTAGCGGACGACGATCCGGACCAGCTCATCTAAGTTTGGGAGGACGTGCTCGATGCCGCCGGGGCATCGAGGTCGTACGTCCTTTCGGGATTCGGAATCACCGCGTCAGCGGGCGGTTGGATACCCTCCGCCGTGGCGACGAAGGCGGCGATGCGCTCGAGGACCGGGCCCGGGCAAAGCCACGGTGCGTGTCCCTCGTCGGCGATCTCCATCGTCTCGACGTGCGGATGGCTTGCCTTCATCGCGGCGACCGTCTCGGCCGACAGGAGATCGGAATTCTCGCCGCGCAGCACCAGGACGGGAATCGCCTTCAGCGCGGCGAATTCGTCCCAAAGTGTCGGCACCGGCTGATCGAGTTCGATCCCCCGCAGTGTATGGGCAAGCGCCGGATCGTAGTCGCTGACCGGATGCCCTGCTTCGTCGCGGTAGGTGAGGCGCGCGAACGCATCCCAGTCCGCTTCGTTCTTGGTGGGAAACTGGCCGCCGTGCAGCCGCCGCTGGATGCGCGCCGCATCGGCCCAATCATCCGGCATCGGCGTGGCGCCGACGTAGCTCTTGATACGGGCAAGGCCGCGCGCCTCGAGCGCCGGTCCGATGTCGTTGAGAACGAGGGCGGCAACGGTGCGCGGCCGCGCCACACCCATCAACATGCCGATGATGCCACCGCGCGAGGTGCCGACCACGGCGGCACGCGCGATGCCGAGCCGGGCCATTCCGTCGAGGACGTCGGCCATCTCCGCCAATGGATTGTAATTCTTGCTGTTTTTGTCCCACTGCGAGCGTCCGCGACCGCGGTAGTCGAAGGTCACGACCCTGCGTGGGCGTGAGCGGTCGCCGGAAAGGTAGAGCGCGAGGTCGTGGAAATCGCGGCTGTTGCGCGTCAGCCCGGCGAGGCAGACGACCGGCAGCCACGGCGAAAGCGGGTCGCCATAGTCGCGCGCGAACAGGGTCAGCCCGTCGGTGCTGGCGTAGGTGATTTCGCGGAACGTCGGCCCGGCTTCTTGTTCGGCTCGCCTGTGTCGTCCGGCGTCGAGCGCCGGCCTCGTTCGGCCATTGTCACTCGATCACCCCGGCGTGCCGCGCTTGAGGTCCGCCTCGATCATCAGCGTCGGTGTTTCGAGGCGGGCGCGGTAGACCTGCAGGTTCTCGATGATGCGCTGGACGTAGTTGCGCGTTTCCGTGAACGGGATTCGTTCGATCCAGTCGACGACATCGACCTTGGGGTCACGCGGGTCACCGTACAGCTTTACCCACTGGGCGACGCGGCTGGCGCCGGCGTTGTAGGCGGCGAAGCTCATGACGTACGAGCCGCCGAAGTTGTCGATAAGCCCGCCGAGATGGACGGCGCCGAGCGTGGCGTTATAGCCGGGATCCGAGGTCAGCCGCGCTTTGGAATAGGCGACGCCGGCCGTTTTCGCCGCCTCCTTGGCGGTAGCCGGCATCAGTTGCAGCAGGCCCAGCGCGCCGGCGCTGCTTGTTGCTTCGGGATTGAAATTGCTTTCCTGGCGGGCGACGGCGAAGACGACGGGCCGGTCGACCTGTGGCGTCTTTGCGGATGCCGGGATCGCGGCGGTCGGGTAGGCGAGGGCATCGACCGGCAGGCCGCGCCCACCGGCGATGACGCCAATCTGGAGAGCGATCTGATGCTCGCCGTTCTGCTCGGCCATTTCGGCGAGCAGCACGATTTCCGCGGGATCGGACAGGGTCTCGGCGAGATGGCGATAGAACAGGCCGACCTGATCGGTGGCGCCTGCGGCGGTAAGGTGCTTGATCACCTGAACGAGTTCGCGCGACAGAAAATTCTGGCGGGTGGCGGTTGTTGGCGCCGGTGGCCTGGACAGACCGAGCTGCGTCTGGCCGAGGCGGGCCGACGCGAGCTGGCCGTAGAAGGCGGTCGGGTAGGCGGCCGCACGCTGGAAATGGGTCGTTGCGTCCGCCGTGTCGCCGGCCGCGGCGGCAGCGCGGCCAAGCCAGTATTCGGCCCTGGACAGACTGAGCGGCCGGGTTGAGATCGCCGCGATCGCAGCGAAGTGCTTGGCGGCCACCTCGGGCTGGTGCAGGAATTCCAGCGCGTACCAGCCGGCGTGGAATTCCGCCTCCGCGCGCAATGAGGCCGACTCGGCCGAATGGTTGGCCGCGATCTCATAGGCAAGCTTAGGATTGCCCGCGTCGATTTCGGCGCGCGAGATGAGGCGGCGCTCGATCCACCAGGCATCGGGATCGACGATGACGGTGGGATCGCGCGGGGCGGAATTGAGCAGGGCGGCAGCCTGCTTGAGCTTGTCGGCTCGGCGCAGCAGCTGGATGCGCGAATAGATAACGATCGGATCCTTCTTGACCGACGTTGGCAGCGCGTCGAGCGCCTTCTGCGCCTTGGAGCTCCCCTTGATGACGGCGACGATGGCGTTCGCGAGCGCCTGCTGGTTCTTGTCCAGGAGCTTGGCGGTGCGCAGCGCTTCGTCGGTCCGCTCGTCGTAAAGCAGGCGGTCCATGCGCGCCTTGTGGTCGGCGGTCGTGAGCAGCCCCGAGAAGCTGGAGAGGACCGTTTGCTCCTCCGACTCCGACAGGTTCTGCGTCCGCCAGAAATCGCGGATCAGCTTGGTTGCGTCGTCCTTGCGGCCGGCGTCGAGGTACGCCTGCGCGAGATAGATATTGGCGTCATCCGATATCGGCTTGCTGCCGCCGAGGGCGCGAATGACGTCATCGGCTGATGGCTTCTCGCGGATCAGGGCCTGCTCGTAACGCAGCCGCAGCAGGCTCTGGCCCGGCCAGTCGGCCAGACGCTTCCTGACGTCGGCGATGCGTAACGACGAAACCTGCTTGTCGCCGCTGGTTGCGACCAGCCAGTCGACGATGCGGATGTCGACGCGGTTGGGCAGCGCATACGCGGCGACGGTGGCGCCGGCCGGGTCGCCCTTGGCGAGAGCCTGGAGGGCGAGTTTGAGTCCGGCCGAATTGAGGACGTCGGCGCTGTCGGGGCGCGGGGTCGGCGTTGGAACCGGCGTCCGGCATCGCCGTCGTGTCGCCGGCCTCGGGCGCGGAGCTGTCCTCGTGCGCGGCGGCCTCGCGGTCCTCGTCGTCGGAGATCAGCGTCCCGATCGCGTCGGAGGGATCATTGCCGGGGGAGAGCCGCGGTACCGGCACCGTCTCGGCGACCCGCAGAACCGGGAGCGGCGTGCCGGAAACGGCGGGCGCCTCCGGCGCGACCAGAAGCCAGCCGGCGCATGCCGAGCCGGCCACGAATTGCCACGACAAGCGGCGCCTGCTCGGTCGCAGGCGCGGGGCGGCGCTGGCAAGCCCGCTCGTCACTGGTCGTCGGTCCTTCCGGCCCACAATCGACGCACTCCCCGGTGGAACGCGCCGTTTCCCAATCCCCCACCTCGACTTGAAACCTATGGTTCCATCATGAACGATTGCTTGACGGCGGGGAAGGTTATTGCCCGGCCCACACGCTCGGACTATGGTCGCGACCGAGAGAAACAGCCGAATTTTGACCATAATTCGGCCGGTGGAAAACACTTTGATGTTCAAGGGTTCCTACACGGCGCTGGCCACGCCAATTCGCGACGGCCGTTTCGACGAGGAGGCGTTCCGCGCCTTTGTCGCCTGGCAGATCGCCGAGGGCACCAACGGGCTGGTCCCGGTCGGTACCACCGGCGAAAGCCCGACCCTCAGCCATGCCGAGCACAAGCGAGTGGTGGAGGTCTGCATCGAGGTGGCCGCCGGCCGGGTGCCGGTGATCGCCGGCGCCGGCTCGAACAACACCACCGAGGCGATCGACCTTGCCCGTTTCGCCGAGAAAGCCGGGGCCGATGGCCTGCTGGTGGTGACCCCATACTACAACAAGCCCAGTCAGGAGGGTCTCTACCAGCATTACAAGGCAATCAACGACGCCGTCGGCATCCCGATCATCATCTACAACATCCCGCCGCGGTCGGTGATCGACATGTCCGTGGAGACGATGGCTCGCCTGTTCGAGCTGAAAAACATCGTTGGGGTCAAGGATGCGACCGCTAGGATCGAGCGCGTCAGCCTCCAGCGTCACGCCATGGGCCCCTCGTTCAACCAGCTTTCCGGCGAGGACGCCACCGCCCTCGCGTTCATGGCGCACGGCGGCCACGGCTGCATCTCGGTGACGTCGAATGTCGCGCCCAAGCTGTTGTCGGAGTTCCAGGCCGCGTGTCTCGCTGGCGACTACGCAGCTGCGCTTGCCTATCAGGATCGGCTGATGCCGTTGCACCGGGCGCTGTTCATCGAGCCGAACCCGACGGGCGTGAAATACGCGCTGTCGGTGATCGGAAAGATGAGTGACGAAGTGCGGTTGCCGCTGGTCAAGGTGTCGGAAGCGGCGCGGAGTGAAATCCGCGCCGCCATGGTGCACGCCGGCCTGATCAACTGAATCTGATGGCGGCGAAAAAGGAAAAGCCGGCGGGGCGCGTGGCCGCCGTCAACCGGCGCGCGCGCTTCAACTACGAGGTTCAGCAAACCTATGAGGCGGGCATCGCCCTCGCCGGCAGCGAGGTAAAATCGCTACGCGAGGGGCGGGCCAATATCGCCGATTCCTACGCCGGGGAGCGGGGCGGGGAGTTGTGGCTCTACAACGCTCATATCCCCGAGTACCTGCAGGCCAACCGGTTCCAGCATGCGCCGCGCAGGGCGCGCAAGCTGTTGCTGCACAAGCGGGAAATCAATCGGCTCATCGGCGCGGTCAACCGCGAGGGCATGACGATCGTGCCGCTGAAGATCTATTTCAACGATCGCGGCCGCGCCAAGGTCGAACTGGCGGTGGCGCGCGGCAAAAAGCTCCACGACAAGCGGGAGACCGAGAAGAAGCGCAGCTGGCAGCGAGAGAAAGCGCGGGTGATGCGGGAGAAGGGATGAGGCGCCCCTTCGCTGACGTGCCTAACCGCTGTCGAGATGCTTGCGGACGTTCTCAAACACCGTCCGGAACATCGCTTCCGTGAGCCTGCCGGTGTTGGTGTTGTAGCGCGAGCAATGATAGCTGTCGAAGAGGGTGATCCGCTCCGTCGCGGATGAGCGGCAGCGTGGGCGAAGGGAACAGCACTTCGCTTAATCGCCAACGCACTGGCGACGCTGTCATGGGCAATCCGCCCGAGGGCGAGGATGGCCACCAGCCTCGGCATGGCTACGATCGTGGCGGTCAGGAATTGTCGGCAGTTTTTGATCTCGGCCGTCGTCGGCTTGTTTTCCGGAGGGACGCAACGGACTGCGTTGGTGACCGCGGCGTCGACGAGCGTCAGACCGTCGTCTGGCCGTGCCTCGTACCGCCCGCTCGCGAAGCCGAAGGCGATCATCGTGCGGTAGAGGAGGTCGCCGGCGTAGTCGCCGGTGAATGGCCGGCCCGTGCGGTTGGCGCCGCGCAGGCCGGGTGCAAGCCCAACCACCAGAAGCCGGCCGTGCAGTTGCCCGAAGGTCGCCACCGGCGCGTTGTGCCAGGCCCGCTCCCTGGCGCGCCAGCCGTCGCGGAAGGCTTTCAGCCGCGGGCAGAACGCGCAGTCGCGGTCCGGTTCACGTCCGGCCATCGGCTTGTCTCAGGTTGCGCGGTGATCAGAACGCGTCGTCTTCTTCGAATTCTTCCTCGAAGGTCGAGGCTTGTGCGCGTTCGGCCTGGCGTTGCACCCGCTCTCCCGGATCACGACCGATCTTTGCTTTCATGCTCGACAGCTCGATAAAGTGGTCGGCCTGACGGCGCAGTTCGTCCGCGATCATCGGTGGCTGGGTCGACAGGGTCGAGACCACGGTCACCTTGCGCCCCTTGCGCTGCACCGCCTCGACCAACGAGCGAAAGTCGCCGTCGCCGGAGAACAGCACGAAATGGTCCACGCTGTCGGCCATCTCCATGACGTGGACGGCCAGTTCGATGTCCATGTTGCCCTTCACCTTGCGGCGGCCGGAAGCGTCGACGAACTCTTTTGTCGGCTTGGTGACGACGGTGTAGCCGTTGTAGTCGAGCCAATCGATCAGCGGTCGAATGGATGAGTATTCCTGTTCCTCCGCCAGGGCCGTGTAGTAATACGCCCTGAGAAGGTAGCCCTTCGACTCGAACTCCTGGAGCAGTCGCTTGTAGTCAATGTCAAAGCCCAGCGATTTTGCTGTCGCGTAAAGGTTGGCGCCGTCGATAAACAAGGCGATCTTTTCACGGGGGTCAAACATGTTTGTCTCTGTCCAGTCTTTGGCTGGACGCGAATTGGCGTCCTTGCCGTTTGGGTCGCCGATCTGACTTTCTCTTCCCGGGATGCACCGTCGTCCGTATTCACAATGGCGCGGCGTCTTTACTAAATTGGTGCGTAAGTTATTCGAATGCGTCGGGCGAGAAGCCGTTTAATAGAATTGGTACTTCTGCGAGAAGGCGCGTCAAAAGCAACGCTGCCCGTTATCTTAGCAGATTCGACCGCCCCGCGCATGACCAATCCCGTCTGGCGAGGGGTTCGTCAACGAATACCTTGCGTTCGCCGGCCCGAGCGCCTATATGCGCCGCGGTATTCCGAATGGAGAAAGCTTATGGCGCGCGTGACCGTCGAGGACTGCGTCGACAAGGTCGACAACCGGTTCGAGCTGGTGCTGCTTGCCAGCCACCGGGCGCGGATGATCTCGAGCGGGGCGCCGCTCACGGTTGACCGCGACAACGACAAGAACCCGGTCGTGGCGTTGCGTGAAATCGCCGATCAGACGATCGCGCCCGAAGATCTCAAGGAAGATCTGATCCATTCGCTGCAGAAATACGTGGAAGTCGACGAGCCGGAGCCCGAGCCGGTGCCCCTGATAGCGGCTGCCGATGCTGAAGCCGGTGGCGACGACGGCGCGGTCACGTTCGATCGTATGTCGGAGGAAGAGCTGCTGCGCGGGTTGGAAAGCATGGTTCCGCCGGACAAGACCGAGGAATTCTGATTCGGGCGGCTGCCGCCTCCAAAGTCGGCCTGCGGATAAACTTTCACGACACCTTACGGTATTATGAACAATGCCGTGATGCGGGCCCCGCCGGGCGCGGCGGGTGCTGGAGCTGTCGGATGTCCGCGCCATGATGCGCCAATACGAGCTGGTCGAGCGGGTCACGCGTTACAATCCCAACGCGGATGAGAACCTGCTGAACAGAGCGTACGTGTACGCCATGCAGAAGCACGGCTCGCAGCAGCGTGCTAATGGCGATCCTTATTTCTCCCATCCCCTTGAAGTCGCTGCGATCCTCACGGACCTCAAACTGGACGACGCCACCATCGCGGTGGCGCTGCTGCACGACACCATCGAGGACACGGACGCCACGCGCAGCGAGATCGACCAGATGTTCGGCGAGGACATCGGCCGTCTGGTGGAGGGTCTGACCAAGATCGGCAAGCTCGATCTGGTTTCGAAGAAAGCCGAGCAGGCCGAGAACCTGCGCAAGCTCCTGCTGGCGATCTCGGCCGACATCCGCGTTCTTCTGGTCAAGCTGGCCGACCGGCTGCACAACATGCGCACGCTCCAGTTCATGCCGGAGGAGGCGCGCGGGCGGATCGCCGAGGAGACGCTGGATATCTACGCCCCGCTCGCCGGGCGCATGGGCATGCACGACATGCGGGAGGAGCTGGAGGAGCTTGCTTTCCGCACGGTCAATCCGATTGCCCATGCTACGATCTCGAAGCGGCTGGCGGATCTGCGCAACCGTAACCGCAGCCTGATCGAAAGCATCGAGCGCGAGCTCACCGAACGCCTCCGACGAGCCGGGATTGCCGCCGAGGTCAGCGGGCGCGAAAAGCGTCCCTATTCGATCTTCCGCAAGATGGAGCGCAAGGCCGTCAGCTTCGAGCAACTTTCGGACATCCTGGGGTTCCGCGTGATCGTCGGCAGCGTGGCCGAATGCTACGGCGCCGTCGGTGTCGTTCATACGACGTGGCCGTCGGTTCCCGGCCGCTTCAAAGACTACATCTCGACGCCGAAACAGAACGACTATCGCTCGATTCACACCACGGTCGTTGGGCCGGGCAGCCAGCGGGTGGAGTTGCAGGTTCGCACCGCCGAGATGCATCGGGTCGCCGAGTTCGGCATCGCGACGCATGCCCTTTACAAGGACGGCGTCGTGCCGGCGAAGGCGAAAGGCAACGGACGCGGGAATGGTGGGACCAACGGCAACGGGGCGACCAACCTGACGGGTTTTGCCGATGAGGTCCGCGCGTACGAATGGCTGCGGCGTACGATCGAGATGCTGGCGGAAGGCGATACCCCGGAGGAGTTCCTGGAGCACACCAAGCTCGAGCTGTTCCAGGATCAGGTGTTCTGCTTTACCCCGAAGGGTCGCCTGATCGCCCTGCCGCGTGGTGCCACCCCCATCGACTTCGCCTATGCAGTTCACACCGATGTCGGCGACACGTGCGTCGGTGCCAGGGTCAACGGGCGCAACATGCCGCTGATGACCGAGTTGAAGAACGGCGACGAGGTCGAGATCATCTGCTCGAAAGGTCAGATGCCGCCGGCGGCCTGGGAGGCGATGGTTGTCACCGGCAAGGCGCGCTCGGCAATTCGGCGGGCGACGCGTTCGGCGGTGCGCAAGCAGTTCGCCGGCCTCGGCCGGCACATCCTGCAGCGGGCGTTTTCTCGCGCCGGCCGACCCTTCGCGGAAGAGATGGTGCGCGCGGCGCTGCCAAGGCTCGCCCAGAACAACGTCGAGGACGCTTTTGCCGCCGTCGGGCGCGGCGAGATTCCATCGGTCAATGTGCTCAGGGCGATCTATCCCGACCACAAGGACGAACGCCCGCCGCGGCCGAAGCCGGGCGGAGAGGAGGGCTGGTTCGGTCTCAAACGCGGCGCGGGCATGAAGTTCCGCATCCCCGGCTTGTCGCGGCGGCCGGTCGTAGGACCGTCGCGGCCCGAGGATCGCGCCATCCCCATTCGCGGCATCGACGGCGAGATGCCGGTGCGTTTTGCGGAAGGCGGGGCGCTACCGGGCGAGAGGATCGTGGGCATACTGACGCCGGGCGAGGGAATAACCATCTACCCGATTCAGGCGCCGGCGCTGAAGGCGTTCGATGACGAGCCCGAACGGTGGCTGGACGTGCGATGGGATGTCGACGAGGACCGCCGGCAGCGCTTTTCCGCGCGCGTCGAAGTGACCGCGATCAACGAACCGGGCACGCTGGTCCAGGTGGCTCAGGTCATCGCCGATAACGAGGGCAACATTTCCAACATAGCGATCACCCGATCGGCACCCGACTTCTCCGTCCTCGTGATCGACGTCGAGGTCGCCGATGTGAGGCACCTCAACCGGGTGCTCTCGCAACTGCGCGGCCTGGCGGTGGTCGGCAGCGTAAGCCGCGTCGGGTCATGACGGTGGCGACGATGACCGAAGCCGAGGCGATCGATGTCTTCAAGCAAGCCGGAGCGATCCTGGAGGGGCATTTCATCCTCAGCTCCGGCCTCAGAAGTCCGGTCTTCATCCAGAAAGCGCGAGTTTTCATGTACCCGGATCTCACCGAGAAGGTCTGTCGGGGGCTTGCCGAGCGCGTGCGAGAGGCCGGCCTCGGCCCTATCGACGTGATCGTTGCGCCTGCGGTCGGCGGTATCGTGCCGGGCTATGAGACCGCCCGCCACCTCGGCGTGCCCGCAATGTGGGTCGAGCGCGAGGCGGGTGAGATGCGGCTCAGGCGGTTCGAGCTCGAGCCGGGTGCGCGCGTATTGGTGGTCGAGGACATCGTAACGACTGGCCTGTCCGTTCGTGAGACGATCGATGCCGTTCGCCGTCTTGGCGGAACAGTTGTCGCGGGTGCCTGCCTGATCGACCGTTCCGATGGCGAGGCCGATATCGGCGTCCCGCTGATTGCGCTGGCGCGGTACGCGGTGCCGGCCTATCCGGTTGATGCCATCCCGCCCGAGCTGGCGCGCATTCCCGCCGTCAAGCCGGGCAGCCGCGGGCTCGCGTGAGCTGGCGCCATGCTCTTTCGCCGCCGTGATCAACCGAGCCTCTGGACCCGCCTGCGGCAAGCGGCGTGGCCGCCAAACTCGTGGTCACGCTCGGCGCGATACCTTGCCAAACGGGTGATACGGCTTTCCGCATCGCCGCACGCCATCGCTGCGGGCGTGGCGGCCGGCGTGTTCGCCTCGTTCACGCCGTTCATCGGATTCCACTTCTTCATCGGGTTCGCGATCGCCTTTCTCGTCGGGGGCAACATGCTGGCCGCGGCCATCGGTACGGCGATCGGCAATCCGCTGACCTTCCCCCTGATCTGGGCGGCGACCTTCAAGCTTGGCCACGCTATCCTCGGCGGGGCCGGTCGTGTCATGGAAAGCGGCGAGATTTCGCGCAGTCTTGGCGGGAAATCCTTCTCCGCGATCCTGCCACTCATTCGCACGATGATGGTTGGTGCCGTGCCGCTTGGCCTGGCCGCGGCACTGGTGCTCTATGTCGTCGTGCACTATTCAGTCCGGGAGTTTCAGACCATCCGCCGCGACCGGCTTGCCGTTCGCCGGCGGGAGCGTGCCAGCCAGCCACGTCCTGCTCCGGCAGAGAGGATCGGACCACTATGATCGAGCCGCGGCTCCGTCTCGGGGTGAACATCGACCACGTCGCCACGATCCGCAACGCGCGCGGCGGCGACCATCCGGATCCGCTGCGGGCGGCAGAGATTGCCGCCGCGGCCGGCGCCGACGGTATCACGGCGCACCTGCGCGAGGATCGCCGGCACATCGGCGACCGCGACATCGAGCGGCTGCGGCGTCTGTCGTTGCCGCTCAACCTGGAGATGGCGGCGACCAGCGAGATGCTGTCGATCGCCTTGCACCACCGCCCGCACGCGGCCTGCATCGTGCCGGAGCGGCGCGAGGAACGGACCACCGAGGGTGGTATCGATGCCGCGGGGCAGCGCGACCGGTTGCGGCCGATCGTGGCCGCGCTGGGCGACTCCGGCATTCGGGTGTCGCTGTTCATCGAAGCGGAGCGCCGCCAGCTCGATGCGGCCGCTGCTCTAGGCGCTCCGGTGGTCGAGTTGCACACCGGCACCTATTGCGAGGCATGGCAGTCGGGTCCGGAGGCTTTCGAGCGTGAGCGGTTGCGATTGGTCGAGGCGGCGGGCTACGGTGCCGGCCTTGGGCTGGAGATTCACGCCGGCCATGGCCTGGCCTACGACACCGTGAAGCCGGTCGCTGCCATTCCGGAAGTGCGGGAGCTCAACATCGGCCACTACCTGATCGGTGAGGCCATTTTCGTCGGGCTGGCGGAGAGCGTGAGGACGATGCGCCGGCTGATGGACGAGGCGCGGGCCGAGGTCGCGACGGCATGATCATCGGTATCGGCAATGACGCGGTCGACATCCGCCGCGTCGAACAGGTGCTGGAGCGCCACGGTGACCGCTTCACGCTGCGCGTGTTCACAGACGTTGAAATGCGCAAATCGGATGGGCGCCGGTTGCGGGCGGCCTCCTACGCCAAGCGTTTCGCCGCCAAGGAGGCCTGTTCCAAGGCGCTCGGAACCGGTATTCGGGGGGGCGTTTACTGGCGCGACATGGGGGTGGTCAATTTGCCCTCGGGCAAGCCGACGATGGCGCTCACCGGGGGGGCGGCGGCGCGGCTGAAGGAACTGACGCCGCCCGGCCACCGGACTGAAATACACGTCACCATCACGGACGATTTCCCGATTGCCCAAGCCCTGGTGATCATCGAAGCGGTTCCGGCGGTGGGCGCGTGACCCTGCGGCGCGGCCCCAGGGTGGCGTTGCGCCGGTGCGATCAAGCCGGTATGACGGGCCGGAACCTGGTCAGTGGGCAGAGAGCATGAGCGTGGCATCGGAAAAACATGCCAACAGCGGCGGTTTCGGCGAAACCGTAAAGGTTGTCATCCAGGCCTTGGTCCTGGCCCTGCTGGTGAGGACTTTTCTCTTCCAGCCGTTCAACATTCCGTCAGGGTCGATGGAGGATACGCTCCTGATCGGAGACTATCTGTTCGTGTCGAAGTATTCTTACGG
Organism: uncultured Alphaproteobacteria bacterium; assembly: GCA_963826055.1. Lineage (GTDB taxonomy): Bacteria > Pseudomonadota > Alphaproteobacteria > Rhizobiales > Kaistiaceae > JBBDMC01. The sequence goes on from CAWGVO010000017.1 coordinate 309,025, forward strand.
ATATTCGCGATTTTCATTGCCCTTCGGTCCACATCTCTTCGACGGCCGTATCTGGTCGGCGCCGCCTAAACGTGGCGATGTCGTCGTGTTCAAGTTGCCGCGTGACAATACGACCGACTACATCAAGCGCGTAATCGGGCTGCCCGGCGACCGCATCCAGATGATCAACGGCGTCCTCAACATCAATGGCGCGCCGGTGAAGCGGGAACGGATCGCGGATTTCGTGTCGACGGATGCTTTCGGCAACACCACCAGTGTCGCGCGGTATCGCGAGACGCTGCCGAACGGGGTGAACTACGACACGCTCGATCTCGACCCCAACGGCATGGAGGACAACACGCAGGTCTTCGAGGTGCCGCCCGACCACTACTTCATGATGGGCGACAACCGCGACAACTCGACCGACAGCCGCGTGGCTCCTACGTCCGGCGGCGTCGGCTACGTGCCGTTCGAGAACCTGGTCGGACGGGCCACGATCATCTTCTTCTCGGTGGATGAGGGGCAGAGCGCACTGGCGGTGTGGAAATGGCCGTGGATCGTCCGCTGGGACCGGCTGTTCAAGACTTTATGAAGCCCGGCGGGGCCGCTGCGCTTGCCGCACTGGAGGGGCGCATTGGCTACCGGTTCACCGATCGCGGGCTGCTGACCCGTGCGTTGACTCACGCAAGCGCCTTTGCCGGGCGGCGGGCGCCGTCGATGGATACTTACGAGCGGCTGGAGTTCCTCGGCGACCGCGTTCTCGGGCTCGTTGTTGCCGAGATGCTGCTGGAGGCCTTCCCCGGCGCCAGTGAAGGCGAGATCGCGGCCCGATTCAGCAGTCTGGTTCGTAACCAGACCTGCGTTGAGACGGCACTGGCGCTCGATCTCGGGTCCGTGATCCTGCTCGGCGGCGGCGAGGTCCAATCGGGTGGGCGCGAGAAATCGACCATTCTCGGCGATGCCTGCGAGGCGGTGATCGGGGCCATCTATCTTGATGGCGGCCTGGACGCGGCTGCCCGTTTCGTGCGCGACAACTGGCGTCAGCGGATGATGGAAGGGCACGGCCCAAGGCGTGACGCGAAAACTGCCTTGCAGGAGTGGTCGCAAAGCGAGGGCCACGGAACGCCGACTTATGAAATCGTCGGCAAGCGCGGCCCCGATCACGAGCCGCGCTTCGCAGTCGAGGTGCGGATGAGCACGCTGGCGTCCGGTCACGGTGAGGGGGGTGCACGTCGCGATGCGGAGCAGGCGGCCGCCGCGGCCGTTCTCATCCGCGAGGGAGTGTGGAAGGAGGACGGGTGAGCGGCGAGGCACTGCCCACCCGTTGCGGCTTCGTCGCGCTGATCGGTGCGCCAAACGCCGGCAAGTCGACGCTGGTCAACCGGGTGGTCGGCACCAAGGTCTCCATCGTCAGCCACAAGGTGCAAACGACGCGGTCGATCGTGCGCGGTATCGCCATGGTTGGGCGCTCCCAGATCGTGTTCGTCGATACCCCCGGTATCTTCAAACCGAAGCGGCGCCTCGACCGGGCGATGGTGGAGACCGCCTGGGGCGGAGCCCGCGATGCCGATCTGGTAGTGGTGCTGGTCGACGCGGCGAAGGGCCTGACCGACGAGGCATCGGGGCTCCTTGCGGGGCTTGCGGAGGTCCGCCAGCCGAAGGTCCTGCTTCTCAACAAGATCGACCTCGTGAAGCGGGAACGTCTGCTTGCCTTGGCCGATGAGGCCAACCGCGCGGTCCCGTTCGTGCGCACGTTCATGGTGTCGGCCACGACCGGCGACGGGCTCGATGACTTTCTCGCATACCTTGCCGACGTCGTGCCCGAGGGGCCCTGGCACTACCCCGAGGATGAAATCTCCGACACGCCACTGAGGAGCCTCGCGGCGGAGATCACGCGCGAGAAGCTGTTCGAGCGGTTGCATCAGGAGCTGCCCTATCAGGCGAGCGTGGAAACCGATGAATGGCGCGAGCAGAAGGATGGCTCTGTCCGGGTAGAGCAGACCATCTTCGTCGCCCGCGACAGCCAGAAGAAGATCGTGATCGGCAAGGCGGGCGCCACCATCAAGGCGATTTCCATGGCGGCGCGCGCCGAAATTGCGGAGGCGGCGGAGAAACCGGTGCACCTTTTCCTGTTCGTCAAGGTGCGCGAGAAATGGGCGGACGATCCGGAACGCTACCGGGCAATGGGCATCGAGTTCCCAAAGGAGTAGGGCCGGCCGCCAATTCGGCGCTAGATTGCACGCCATGCAGTGGACCGACGAGGGCATCATCACCGGCACCCGCCGGCACGGCGAGACCAGTCTGATCGTCGAGCTGATGACGCGCGATCACGGCCGCCACCTCGGTCTGGTGCGCGGCGGCCGCTCGCGTCGCTGGCAGCCGATCCTGCAGCCGGGGAACTCGGTCACGGCCACATGGCGGGCGCGGCTGCACGAACACCTCGGCCATTTCACGATTGAGCCGACGGTTCAGCGCGCGGCACGCCTGATCGACACGGCGGCTGGCCTCTACGGCATCCAGATGCTCGCCGGGCTGCTCAGACTCCTGCCCGAGCGCGATCCGCATCCGCAGCTCTACGAGTGGCTTGAAGCCATCGTCGACATTCTCGACCAGAAAAGTGTGGCGGGCGCCCTCATCGTTCGTTTCGAGTTGAAGCTCCTGGAAGACCTCGGCTTCGGCCTCGATCTCGACCGCTGCGCGGCGACCGGCGCCAACGATGATCTGGCCTATGTGTCGCCCAAGACGGGGCGGGCGGTCAGCCGCTCGGCCGGCGAGGCCTACCGCGACAGGTTGTTGCCGCTGCCGGCGTTCCTGCTGGAGGCGCCATCGGCGACGCCGCCATCGGCGGGCGATCTCGGCAACGCATTCCGCCTTACCGGCTACTTCCTCGCCCGCCACGTGTTCGAGCCGCGCGGGGTTGAGCCGCCCGACGCGCGGGCGCGGTTTGTCGCGCTGATCGCGAGCGCGCAAGCGCTTGAATCGCAAGGATTTCGGGCCTAAGTCGCCCCCATGGTCAAACCCCTGATTCCCCCCGGCGGGGAGATCGAGCCGGTCGATCTCCGCGAGGCGCTGGAGCAGCGCTACCTCGCCTACGCGCTCTCCACGATCATGAACCGGGCGCTTCCCGACGTGCGCGACGGGCTGAAGCCGGTGCACCGGCGGATCCTCTACGGTATGCGGCAGTTGCGGCTCGATCCCGGCAGCGCCTTCAAGAAGTCCGCCAAGATCGTCGGCGACGTGATGGGCAACTTCCACCCGCACGGCGACCAGGCGATCTACGACGCGTTGGTGCGGCTCGCCCAGGATTTCGCCGTCCGCTACCCGCTGATCGAGGGGCAGGGCAACTTCGGCAACATCGACGGCGATAACGCCGCTGCCATGCGCTACACGGAATCGCGGCTGACCGAGGTGGCGCGCCTCCTCCTCGACGGTATCGACGAGGATGCGGTCGACTTCCGGCCCACCTACGACGACAGCGACCGCGAGCCGGTGGTGCTGCCGGGCGCCTTTCCCAATCTGCTTGCCAACGGATCGGCGGGGATCGCGGTCGGCATGGCGACCGCCATCCCACCGCACAACGCGGCAGAGCTCTGCGATGCCGCCCTCCATCTCATCAAGTTCCCCAACGCCCGCATCGACAAACTGGTGGAGCTGGTGCCCGGTCCGGACCTGCCCACCGGCGGCATCATCGTCGACGACAGGGCGACCATCGCCGAAGCCTACAAGACCGGTCGCGGGTCCTTCCGCGTGCGCGCGCGCTGGAACCAGGAGGACCAGGGGCGCGGCACCTACGTGATCGTCGTCACCGAGATTCCCTATCAGGTGCAGAAGGCGCGCCTGATCGAGAAAATCGCCGAACTGATGGAGGCGAAGAAGCTGCCGCTGGTCGCCGATGTCCGCGACGAGTCGGCGGAGGACATCCGCGTCGTCATCGAGCCGAAGAGCCGCGCCATCGATCCGGCCCTCCTGATGGAGTCGCTCTTCCGGCTGACCGACCTGGAATCCCGTGTGCCTCTGAACATGACCGTGCTGTCCAAAGGCGTCGTGCCGCGCGTCATGGGCCTTGGCGAAGTTCTGAACGAGTGGCTGGCGCATCGGCGCGAGGTGCTGGTGCGCCGCAGCCGGTTCCGCCTCGAGCGCATCCGCCATCGCCTGGAAGTGCTCGACGGCTATCTCGTCGCCTACCTCAACCTCGACGAGGTGATCCGGATCATCCGAACCGAGGACGAGCCGAAGCCGGTCCTGATCAAGACGTTCAAGCTGACCGATGTGCAGGCTGAGGCGATTCTCAATATGCGCCTGCGCGCGCTGCGCCGGCTGGAGGAGATGGAGATCCGGTCGGAACGCGACGCGCTAACCAAAGAACAGAAATCTTTGAGCGCGCTGGTCAAATCGGAGGACAAGCAGTGGGATGCGGTCGCCACCGAAATCAAGGCGGTCAAAAAAGCCTTTGGTCCCGATACAGCGCTTGGTCGTCGTCGCACCAGCTTCGGAGAAGCGCCAGAGCATGATGTCGAGGACATGCAGACGGCGATGGTCGAGCGCGAGCAGATCACCGTGGTCGTCTCCGACAAGGGCTGGATTCGGGCGCTCAAGGGGCACGACATCGATACCGGTGCGCTGACCTTCAAGAGCGACGACCGGCTGAAGTTCGCATTCCCTGCCGAGACCACCGACAAGGTCATCGTCGCCTCTACGGGGGGGCGCTTCTATACGCTGGCGGCAGACAAGCTGCCGGGAGGGCGCGGCCACGGCGAGCCGATCAAGCTGATGGTCGACATGGATTCCGCGGACGACGTCCTGGCGGTATTCGTCCACGATCCCCAGCGCAGGCTGCTGGTGGCCTCGACCGAGGCTCGGGGCTTCATCGTGCCGGAGGCGGAGGTGCTCGCCAACACCCGCAGGGGCAAGCACGTGCTTACCGTTTCGGCGCCGGAAGAAATGCGGGTGTGTGTGGAGGCCGCCGGCGACACCGTGGCGGTCCTCGGCGAGAACCGCAAGCTGCTCATCTTTCCGCTGGACCAGGTTCCCGAGATGACCCGTGGCAAGGGCGTGCGGCTACAGCGGTACAAGGACGGCGGCATCGCCGACGTACGCGTCTTCGCGAAGGCCGACGGCCTCACGTGGCACGATTCGTCAGGCCGCGCTTTCAACCGCCCGCTCAAGGAACTGAAAGAGTGGGTCGGCACCCGTGCCCAGGCAGGCCGTCTGCCGCCGCCAGGTTTCCCGCGTCACGGCACGTTCGGGTCCGGATCGTCCGCCTGACTTAGGGCCGCGCCCCGTCGTGGCGCGGGATTTGCACGAAAAACTTGGGGCTCATCGCGGCCGCCGGCGTAGACTCCGGCGCGGGTGAGTCGTCGTGAGAGACGAGGAGATTTGGGATGAAAGCGGTCAAAGAAGACCTGATCAGGGTGAAGGCGTACGAGCTCTGGGAGCAGAGCGGCCGTCCGGCGGGGCTTGAGCTGGAGCATTGGCTGCTGGCCGAGCGGACGCTTACCGAGCAGGCCCCGGACCCCGGCGAGGTTTCTGCGGTGGCGACCCCGGTGAAAGCCAAGGTCTCACGAGTCCGCAAGCCGGCGGGCCGGTCGCGCCGCCGCGAGATGACCATCTAGCGGGTCGACGCGCGGTCTGTACGAAGGCGGGCCGTCTCGTGGCGGTCCGCCTACTTGTTCCAGGTGGTGGAGACCCACTCCGGATCGTCGAGCAGGTAGCGCTCGAACTTGAGGAATTCGTAGTAGCCGCACTTGTACGTGCCGGGGAAGTCCCGGCAGATTTGCGGCCGCGCCTTGTAGATGGTGCACCCGCGGGTCTCGTTGTCGAGAAACATGCAGGCGGTGCCGAAGTGCTCATCGCGGCGGTGGCGGAGCATCCGCTTCTTGCCGTCGTCGGTCGGCTTGGTGAATTTCTTCTCGGCGGTCGCGGCATCGAGGCCGAAGTGCGCGGCCAGCCGCTCTATGTCGCGCTTGCTCGTGGAAATCTCGGCGTAGGTACAGCAGTAGGCCGGGCAGCGACTGCAGTCGTACGTCGATGTCTTGTTGGATGCCATGGTTGGTCAGCAAGCCTGCGCAGACGTTGGGTTCCGTCCTCATACGGTGAGTCGGCTCCCCAGACGAATCGCACTGGGGAAGGCGCGCCTGACCGACGCTGGCGCTCCACGGATCTAATCAACCCTGACCCAGCCGCGCGGACCCAGGTGCTCCTGGGGGCCGAAGCGGCGCTTGTAGGCCATCTTGCGGGAGCCGTCGACCCAATAGCCGAGATAGACGTAGGGCAACGCCATGCGGCGGGCGCGGGCGATGTGGTCGAGGATCATGTACGTTCCGAGCGAGCGGTCGGCGTAGTCGGGATCGAAAAACGAGTAGACCATCGACAGGCCGTCGGCGAGCACGTCGGTCAGCGCGGTCGCGATCAGCGGCCCCTCGCCGCGGCCGTTGATGGCGGTGTCGGGGCCGCGGAAGCGATACTCGATGACCAGCGTATCGACGTGCGAGTCGCCGACCATCATGGCGTAGTCGAGCACCGTCATGTCGGCCATGCCGCCGTCGGCGTGGCGCGAATCGAGGTAGGCGCGGAAGAGCGCGTACTGGTCGGAGGAGGGGCTCGCCGAGGTTTCGGCGCCGATGAGGTCCTGGTTGCGCCTGTGGACGCGGGCGAGGTTGCGGGTCGGCCGGAATGCATCCACGACCACGCGCACGGAGACGCAGCTGCGGCAGCCCTCGCAGGCGGGGCGATAGGCGATGTTCTGGCTGCGGCGGAAGCCGCCCTGGGTGAGGATGTCGTTGAGCGCCGCAGCGCGGTCGCCGACAAGATGGGTGAACACCTTGCGTTCGGCGCGGCCCGGCAGGTAGGGGCAGGGCGCCGGCGCTGTCAGGTAGAACTGCGGGGTCTCGGTGGTGTGCTGGGTCATTCTGGGTGCGTTGCGTTCCGGCCACCATAATACCAGGGCGCTGCGAACGAGAAGTCAAAGCCGCATGGCCAAACGCCGCGTCGAGCGTGCCTACGGCCTCCAGCCGGTGGAGGGGGCCGGAATTGAGTGCCACGACGGCCAGCAGGATGTCGTGGAGGAGCTGCTTGCGGTAGGTGAACAGGCCGACCAGCAGGATCAGCGGCGTCAGCAGCCCGATCGAGAACCAGAAGATCAGGGCGTGCATGATGGCGAGCAGCGGGAACATCTTCTGCCCGCTCCAGGTGCGCATCTCGATCCCGGCCATGCGCATGCCGACGGTCGCCGAGGCCGGACCACCCAGGGTCAGCGCAACGTAGCGCGAGCGCGACGATGGCGAACAGCGGCGGGAACAACAGCCAGCCGATGCCGAGGGTGACGAAGCCGAGGACGAGTACCACCAGGATGGCCGGGATCATCAATGCGACAATCAGGATGGCGTCGACGACGAAGGCGATGATCCGCTTCGACAGGATGCCGTCGAACAACTCCGGCCGTGTGTCGGGATCGTAGATGAAGCGATTCGGCGGTGATTTGCTGTCGGTCTCGCTCATTTGACCCTTTCTGAATCGCGTCGGTCGTGCTGTCAGAAAGAATGGGCGCTTGGCGAAGCCGAAACAAGGCGTTGCCTATTCGTCGTGCCGCATCGGCTCGACCCGCTCGACCCGGAAGCCCTTGGCGACGAGCGCGGCGATGATCTGGGCGGCGTGGTCGCGGCCGTGGGTCTCCATGGTCACGTCGACGCCGGCGCCCTTGGCCGGCACGTTCAGCATCGTGCGGTGGTGAAAGACCTCGAGGATGTTGCCGCCGTGCTCGCCGATGGTCATGGCGATCGTCCCCGAGCACGCCCGGCCGGTCGCTGATCAGGATGCGCACCGAGACCACCTGCTCCTCGCGGGCCAGCTCGCGTACCATGATCGAAGCGGCGAGCCGGGGGTCGATGTTGCCACCGGCGAGAATGAGGCCGACGCGCCTGCCGCGGAAACGGTCGGGGTCGGCGATGATGGCGGCGAGCCCGGCGGCGCCCGCTCCCTCGGCCATGGTCTTCTGCAACATCAGGTAGGCCGCGACCGCCTGTTCAATGGCAGTCCTCGTTGACCACAACCACATCGTCGACGTAGCGGCGGATGATCTCGATGGTCAGCTTGCCGACGTTCTTGACCGCGATACCTTCCGCCAGCGTCTCCCCGCCGCAAACCGCGGGGTCGCCGCTGAGGGCCGCACAGACCGACGGATATAGCGCTGTCTCGACGCCGATGACCTCGACGGTCGGCGCCAGCGCCTTGACGGCAATGGCGATCCCGGAAACCAACCCACCCCCGCCGACCGGCACCAGGACCGCGTCCAGGTTGGGGCGATCGGTTACGACTTCGAGGCCGATCGTTCCCTGGCCGCTGACGATCAGGGGATCGTCGTAAGGATGGATGAATGTGGCGCCGCGCTTCGCGAGAATTGCCTCGGCGACGACCTGGGAGTCGGCCAGCGTTTCGCCTTCAAGAATCACGTCGGCGCCGAAGCCACGGGTCGCGGCGACCTTCACGAACGGTGTCGGCTTCGGCATGACGATGGTGGCCGGAATGCCAAGACGTTCGGCGTGGTAGGCGACGGCCTGGGCATGGTTGCCGGCGGACATGGTGATCACGCCGCGGGCGCGTTCGTCCGCCGTCAGCGACAGGAGCTTGGTCAGCGCCCCGCGTTCCTTGAAGGACGAGGTTGCCTGCAGGTTCTCGTATTTGACCCAGACCTCGGCGCCGGAGAGACGGGAGAGCCTGGGGGCCGGCAGAAACGGCGTGCGCAGGACCACGCCGGCAATCCGGTCGGCGGCGGAACGGATATCGGCGAGGGTCGGGATCACTGCCGTCAGCGTCAACGCGCCAGCAGTTCCGCCACCAACGGGGCGAAATAGGTCAGCACGCCGCTCGGCGCCGGCGCGCTTGAAGGCCGTCAGGCTTTCCATCATCGCCCTTTCACCCTCGATCCAGCCGTTGTCGGCAGCGCCGCGGATCATCGCGTACTCGCCCGACACCTGATAGGCGAACGTCGGCATGGCGAAGGCCTCCTTCAGGCGCCACAGGATGTCGAGGTACGGCATCCCCGGCTTGACCATGATCATGTCGGCGCCCTCGGCGATGTCGAGTTCGGCCTCGCGCAGCGCCTCGTCGCCGTTGGCCGGATCCATCTGGTAGGTTCGCTTGTCGCCCTTCAGCGTCTTCGACGTGCCGATGGCGTCGCGGAAGGGGCCGTAGAAGGCCGACGCGTATTTGGCGGTGTAGGCCATGATCTGGACCTGCTGGAAGCCGTTCGCGTCGAGAGCGCGGCGTATGGCGCCCACCCGCCCGTCCATCATGTCTGAGGGAGCGATGATGTCGGCGCCGGCTTCTGCCTGGATGAGGCTCTGGACGACGAGTTGTTCGACGGTGGTGTCGTTGACGATCTCATCACCGACCAGCAGGCCGTCGTGGCCGTGGCTGGTATAAGGGTCGAGCGCCGCGTCGGCCATGATCCCGAGGCCGGGCGCCGCCGCCTTGATGGCGCGGATCGCCGTGCAGACAAGGTTCCCGGGGTTGAGGGCCTCCGAGCCGGTGTCGTCGCGCCGCGCGGGGTCGGTGTAGGGGAAGAGTGCGATCGCCGGGATGCCGAGCCCGACGGCGCGCTCCGCGTCCTTGACCGCCTCGTCGACCGACAGGCGCTCGACTCCGGGCATGGCCGCCACCGGCCGGCGGACGTGATCACCGTCGATCAGGAACATCGGCCAGATCAGGTCGTCGGTGCTGAGCGTCGATTCGCGGACCAGCCGGCGCGACCATTCGGTGCGGCGGTTGCGGCGCATCCGCCGGCCGCCGAGGATGGCGTCCATGTCCGGCTTGGTCCGGGGGTCGGCTGAGAACGGGGCGTTTTCTCGGGTCATGGCAGGTCTTGCTTTGGTGGAGGCCGGCGGACCATACCATCTTTCAATGCGGGCGACTTGCCCGATCCGGCGGAGGGCCCTCATGTCGAGCAGAGACGAGATGTCGTTGACCCCTCCGGAGCGGGCCCGCGAGGAGGTGACGCTAGACTACTACATGATAGCTCTTGCCGTGGTGATGATGCTCCTGGGTCTCAGGCAGTGGGCCGTCATTCTCGGTGTGGTTTCCGGCGCCGAAGGGGGGTTCGAGGCGATGTCGACCCCGTGGAAGCTTGCCACCATGGACCTGGCGGTGGTCGACCTCGTTGCCGCGGTGGGGCTCTGGCAGCGGGTTGCCTGGGGCAAGGTGATCTGGATTTTCGCTCTGGTGTCGGAGATATCGTTCCACACGGTCTTCATCCGTACCTTCGGCAGCGACCTTCTGGTGGTCGCCTTTCACCTGGTTACCTTCGGGATTTTCGTGGCTTTGACGGTCATGGCGCGCCGTCAGCCGAGCGAGTGACCCGCGGCCGCCAATTCGCCTGCAATTGGCGCTAATCCGGTAAGTCCTTGTTAAGGCTGCACCTTAAGGCGATTTTTAGCTGGTTTGATTAAGGTCGCTTCACAAGCGGGAGCATACCCGCCCAAACAGAGAGGCGATCATGGCTAGTGTAAAAAGGGCAGTTGAGGCTGTCACCGAGCCCAGTGGCGAGGGGATGAAGCCGCTTTACATGGAGGCGTTGACGCTGGTTGAGCGTCTGCACCGCCGCCTCCTCGACGTCATCAAGGACGAATTCGACCGGGCCGGCCGTTCCGACGTCAACAGCGTTCAGGCGCTGTTGTTGTTCAATATCGGCGAATCCGAGCTGACCGCCGGGGAACTCAGGACGCGCGGCTACTATCTCGGGTCCAACGTTTCGTACAACCTGAAGAAGCTGGTCGAGATGGGCTACATCCATCACCAGCGTTCGCGCATGGATCGGCGCTCGGTCCGCGTCAGCCTGACCGAAAAGGGCCGCGAAGTGGCGGATATCGTCAATCATCTGTACGATCGGCACATCCGTTCGATCGATCAGGTGGGTGGCATCGCCGCCGAGGATTTTCGCGCGCTCAACCGTTCGCTGCAGCGGTTGGAGCGTTTCTGGACCGATCAGATTCTCTATCGGCTCTGATTCCCGACCTTAGAGCTCGATTTTCGAAGGCCCGGCCTCCGGCCGGGCCTTTTGCTTGGACGGAGGCGGGTGAGCCCACAGGCTGTCCTGTGCGCTCGTGTCGCTAGACCGGCGCCGTGAAAGGGCCATATAGCCTCGGCAAGCAATGCTCTGGCCAAGCGGTGAAGGTGTTCCTCGCGTTGCCACCGTGGGGCGGTCATGGTAGCCCGTTAACGCGCTGGACGTGATAAAGATTCAAATTGTTTGCAGGGGATTTGGGGATCGGATGCCGGTTCGCGCCAAACGATTGATCTTCGCCGGGTTCGCTGTGGCCCTGTGCGGTTCCGCCGTGTGGTCGGCTCCGGCCATGGCCCAGGACCCCATCAGTCAGGCGATCCAGAGCGGCGGGGCGGAATGGTCTGATGGCTTTGATGCTGCCTCGGTCGGTGCGGCCGACGTCCGCACCTCGACGCCGATTCTTTCGCCACAGATCGTGCAGTCCCTTCAGAACGCGATCGGGCGCTACGCCGACATCGTAGCGCGCGGTGGGTGGCCGATGGTTCCGGCAGCAAAGGTGTTGCGCATCGGCGTGCGCGACCCGGCCGTGACGCAGTTGCGCCAGCGTCTCACCATCTCCGGCGACATGCCGGCGGCTTCTGGGTTCTCGGACGTATTCGATTCATATGTCGACGCCGCCGTCAAACGCTTCCAGGCGCGTCACGGCATCCAGGCAGACGGAATCGTCGGCGAATCCACCTACGACGCCCTCAACGTTCCGGCGACGGCGCGCCTGACACAGCTCTCCACCAACCTGACGCGGCTGAAAGTACTGACCGCCAAGCTTCCCCAAGGTCGCTACGTGATGGTCAACATCCCGGCCGCGTCCGTCGAGGCGGTGGAAAACGGGGCGGTTGTCTCGCGTCATACCGCCGTTGTCGGCAAGGTCGACCGGCCTTCGCCTATCGTCAATTCCAAGATCACCGAGATCAATTTCCATCCGTTCTGGACGGTTCCGGCGAGCATCATCAGGAAAGACCTGATCCCGATCATGCAGAAGGATCCGGACTATCTGACGCGCTATCGCATCCGCATCTACGACCCCAAGGGCAACGAGCTGTCGCCGACGCAGATTGACTGGAACACGGACCAGGCGGTTAACTACATGTTCCGCCAGGATCCCTACGACGAGAATTCGCTGGGGCTGGTCAAGATCAACTTCCCGAGCCCGGAAGGCGTGTACATGCACGACACGCCACACAAGAGCCTGTTCAACGAGGACTACCGTTTCGATTCGTCGGGCTGTGTGCGGGTTCAGAACATCCGCGAGCTGATCGTCTGGCTGCTGCGCGATACGCCCGGTTGGACCCGGGAGCGGATTGACGCGGAATTTCGCAACAACGACCGGCTGGATGTCAGGTTGCCGACCCCGGTACCGCTGTTCTGGACCTACATCACTGCGTGGGCGACCGAGGACGGCATCGTCAATTTCCGCAACGATATCTACAGTCTCGACGGGATCGAGACCGCCGCCTCGCAGGTTGCCGGCCAGCCGCTTTAGCGGCCGACGGAGGCGGGGAGGGGAGCGCCGCCGATCCTTGGCGCGCCGCTCGGGTTTATGTTAATGCCAGCCGGGTCCGGATTTCGGTGGCGCCTCGGCGCCGCAGCTCTTAGCTTTTTCAGGACTTGAGGCCATGTCATTGAGCGACCACGTCGCGGCTGATGCCGTTTCGCCCGGCTTCTTCGATGCCGGCCTTGCCGAGAGCGACCCCGAGATCGCCGAGGCGATCGCGGGCGAGCTTGGTCGCCAGCGGCACGACATCGAACTGATCGCGTCGGAGAACATCGTTTCGAAGGCCGTGCTCGAGGCGCAGGGCTCCGTGCTCACGAACAAGTATGCCGAGGGGTATCCGGGCAAGCGGTACTACGGTGGCTGCGAGTTCGTCGATGTTGCCGAGACGCTGGCCATCGAGCGCGCCAAGCGGCTGTTCGGTGCGGCGTTCGCCAACGTGCAGCCCAATTCCGGCAGCCAGATGAACCAGGCGGTGTTTCTGGCGCTGCTCGAGCCAGGCGACACCTTCATGGGCCTCGACCTCGCCGCCGGCGGCCACCTGTCGCACGGATCGCCGGTCAACGTTTCGGGCAAGTGGTTCAAGGTCGTGCCGTATGGCGTGCGGCGCGAGGACCAACTCCTCGACTACGACGAGATTGCTCGGATCGCCGAGCAGGCGAAGCCGAAGCTGATCATCGCCGGTGCCACGGCATACTCCCGCCACTGGGACTTCCGTCGCTTCCGCGAGATCGCCGATGCGGTCGGTGCCTACCTGCTGGTCGACATGGCGCACTTTGCCGGTCTGGTCGCCGGCGGCGTTCATCCCTCGCCGGTACCCGCACGCCCACGTGGTCACCACGACTACCCACAAGTCGCTGCGCGGCCCGCGTGGCGGCATGATCCTCACCAACGACGAGGCGATCGCGAAGAAGGTCAATTCGGCTGTGTTCCCCGGCCTTCAGGGCGGCCCGCTGATGCACGTCATCGCTGCCAAGGCGGTCGCGTTCGGCGAGGCGCTGAGGCCCGATTTCAAGGTCTACGCGCGCAACGTGGTCGACAATGCCCGCGCGCTTGCCGAGACGTTGCGCGGTGTTGGTTTCGAGATCGTGTCGGGCGGCACCGATAATCACCTGATGCTGGTGGATCTGAGACCGAAACGCCTCAAGGGCAACATCTCGGAGAAGGCGCTGGTGCGCGCTGGCCTTACCTGCAACAAGAATGGCGTGCCCTTCGATCCGGAGAAGCCGTTCGTCACCTCGGGCATTCGCCTCGGTACCCCGGCGTGCACGACACGCGGCTTCGGGGTGCGGGAGTTCCGCGAGGTCGGAGGGCTGATCGCCGAGGTGCTCGACGCCGTTGCCCAGTCGGAGGACGGCGCCGCGCCCCTGGTGGAAAGCGCGGTTCGCAAGAAGGTGCACGCGTTGACCGACCGGTTCCCGATCTACCGGTAAGCGCTCGCGGTTCTGCGGAGGCGGCCTCAAGCCATGCGCTGTCCCTATTGCGGCAATCCCGACACCCAGGTGAAGGACTCGCGGCCGTCGGAGGACAACACCGCGATCCGGCGTCGCCGTGTCTGCCCCGATTGCGGCGGCCGCTTCACCACCTTCGAGCGGGTGCAGCTGCGCGAGCTGACCGTGGTCAAGCGGAACGGGCGGCGCGTGCCGTTCGATCGTGACAAGCTGATGCGCTCGGTCCAGGTGGCGCTGCGCAAGCGTGCCGTCGATCCCGACCGAGTGGAACGCCTGATCAACGGCATCGTCCGCCGGCTGGAAAGCTCGGGCGAGAACGACATCCCGTCGGAGCGGATCGGGCAGATGGTCATGGAGGGCCTGCGCAGCCTCGACGAGGTCGCTTACGTCCGCTTCGCCTCGGTCTACCGCAACTTCCGTGACACCGAGGACTTCAAGGCCGTTCTCGGCGAGCTGTCCGGCGAAGCCCCGGCCAAGGTCAGCGAGGGTTGAGCAAGGCCATGGCCGCCCGCCGCAAGAAAGCTTCGCCGGCCCCGCTCGACGCGGAATTCGATCGCCGCATGATGGGGGTGGCGTTGCGTCTCGGCCGCCGCAACCTCGGCTGGACAGGGACCAATCCGGCGGTCGGCTGCGTCATCGTCAGGACCGACGGCACGCCGGTCGTGGTCGGACGAGGGTGGACGGCGGAGGGCGGACGCCCGCACGCGGAGAAGGAGGCACTGAAGGAGGCCGGTGCCGCTGCCCGTGGCGCGACGGTCTACGTGACGCTGGAGCCGTGCGCCCACAAGGGGCGGGTGAAGTCCTGCACCCAGGCCCTGATTGATGCGGGCGTCGCGCGGGTGGTCACGGCCATCACCGACCCGGACCCGCGCACTAACGGCAAGGGCCATGAGCTCCTCGCCGAAGCCGGCATCGCGGTCACCACCGGCGTCCTTGCCGACGCGGCAGCGCGCGCGCTTTCCGGCCATATCGCCCGTATCACCAAGGGGCGGCCCCACGTGACGCTCAAGCTCGCCGTCTCGGCCGACGGCATGATCGGCAGGCGGACGGGAGAGCGCATGATCATCACCGGCGAGGCGGCCTTCATCGCCGTCCAGGCGATGCGCACGATGTTCGATGTGGTAATGGTGGGGATCGGGACAGTCCTGATCGACGATCCGCGCCTCACGGTGCGCTTGCCTGGCCTGGAGAACCGGTCGCCGACGCGCGTCATCCTCGATGCGCTGGCGCGCATGCCGCCGGAGTCGCGCCTTGTCCAGTCGGCGAAGGAGAGGCCGTTGTTCGCGGTGGTTGGGCCGGAGGCGCCGCCGGAGCGGAAGTCGGTGCTCTCCGATGCCGGCGTTTCGCCTGATCGAGGTGGATGCAGGTGCCGGCGGCGGGGTCAATTTCGGTCAGGCGCTCGCCGTGCTCGCCGAGAGGGGCTTTTCGCGCATCCTGGCAGAAGGTGGCGCTGAGGTGGCCGCTTCGCTGGTCGCGGGCGACTTCGTGGACGAGGTGGTCATCTTGCGGGCGCCGGTGGTCGTCGGTACCGACGGCGTGCGCGCGCTCGCCGGCATGGCGATGTCGGCGGTCGAGCGCAGCCCGCGCTACCGGTTGATCGAGACTTCGTCGGTCGGCGACGATCAGCTTCGCCGGTACGTTCGGGCGCAGTAGCCATGTTCACCGGCATCGTTTCGGACGTCGGTTCACTCGTTCGGCTGGATCAGCGCGCCGAGGTGCGCCGCCTGTCGATCGCGAGCCGCTATGCTGCCGAGTTCGATCGCGATCGGTGCGTCGATCGCCTGTGGCGGCGTGTGCATGACCGTCGTTTCCCGTGAGGCCCGCGACGGCGGCAGCGTTTTCGACGTCGAGGCGGGGCCGGAGACGCTGGCGGTAACCAACGTCGCCGACTGGACGGTCGGCACCGCGGTCAACCTGGAACGGCCGTTGAAGCTCGGCGACGAGCTCGGCGGCCATATGGTGAGCGGGCACGTCGACGGGGTCGCAGCAATCGTGCGGCGCGAGGACCTCGGCGAGACGACGCGGTTCACCTTCGAGGCGCGCCCACAACCTTGCCCGCTTCATCGCGGCAAAGGGGTCAGTGGCGCTTGACGGAACCTCGCTCACCGTCAACGGGGTTGACGGCGACCGCTTCGATTGCCTGCTCATCCCGCACACGCTGAAGGTCACTACCTGGGGGGCGCGGCAGCCAGGCGATCGCGTCAACCTCGAGGTCGATACGGTGGCCCGCTACGTGGCGCGGCTGACGGCGACTGGCTGATCCTTCGGAATTGCCTTTTTTCTGGACAGTCCGGGACTGACATGATTGGTGGCGGCCGGTTTCCAGACAGGCAACAGACAATGGCCGCCCGCTCGCCCCACCTCCTGATCATCGAGGCCCGCTTCTACGAGGACCTCGCCGATGAGCTGCTGCGCGGCGCGGTCGCGGCGATCGAGGCGGCGGGTGCCACGTTCGACCGGGTCTCGGTTCCCGGGGCGTTGGAGCTGCCGGCCGCCTTGTCGATGGCGCTGGCGGGGGCCGACAGCGGCGGCACCTCCTATGACGGGTACGTCATCCTTGGCTGCGTGATCCGCGGGGAGACGACGCACTACGACATTGTCGCCAACGAGTCGGCGCGCGCGATCATGGATTTGGCGGCGGAAAAATCGCTGGCTGTGGGTTTCGGCGTCCTGACGGTGGAGAACGACGATCAGGCGTGGGCGAGGGCCCGCGTCGCCAACGGCGGCAACAAGGGCGGCGCGGCGGCCGAGGCGGCGCTCCACATGATCGCGCTCCGGCAGCGTTTTGGGTTATGACGCCTGCACGCCGGTCCGGGCCGGCCAATCGCAAGGTGTTTTGATGCCTCGCATCCGACGCTGTCACCGGCCGCGGCCAGCGGCCCGCCAACCAGCGCGGGGCGGCGAGGCTTGCCGCCGTGCAGGCACTCTACCAGATGGACCTCGGAGGCGCGTCGCTGCCCGAAGTGATTGCCGAATTCGAGACCTACCGGTTGGGCAAGGAGCTTGATGGCGATCAGTACCGGGAGGCCGATAAGGCTTTTTTCCGCGATATCGTCGCTGGCGTCGTTCATGACCAGCGGGGCCTCGATCCGGCGATCGATGCGGCCCTTTCGCCCGACTGGCCGCTTGCCCGTGTCGACGCGACACTGCGTGCAATCCTGCGTGCCGGCGCCTTCGAGCTCGCGTCGCGGCCGGACGTACCGGGCCGGGTTGTGATCAGCGAGTACGTGGAGGTCGCCAAGGCCTTCTTCGAAGAGGAGGTCCCGGGGATGGTCAACGGGGTGCTTGACGCGCTGGCGCGCAAATTGAGGCCGGCGGAGTTTTCCGGCCCGGCGGCTTCGTAGCCATGGCAGCGAAGCGGGCGCGGCGTCCCGGTGAGTTCGAGCTGATCGAGCGCTATTTCCGGCCGCTGGCGAGGGAGCGCGGCGCATTCGGGCTGACGGACGACGCTGCCCTCTACCGCCAGAGACCGAACGAAGACCTGGTTCTGACTTCCGACATGGTGGCGGAAGGGGTGCATTTCTTTGCCGACGATCCACCCGATTCGGTGGCACGCAAGGCACTCAGGGTGAACCTCTCGGATCTTGCTGCGAAAGGCGCAGCTCCGTTCGGCTACCTGCTTTCGCTGGGGCTTCCCGGCAACTGGACCGAGGCCTGGATGCGCAAGTTCGCGGCCGGGCTGAAAGCCGATCAGGCTCGCTATGACGTGACCTTGCTGGGTGGTGACACCATCCGGGCACCGAGCGGCGTGACCATCTCAATCACTGCCATCGGGCGGGTGCCCAAGGGGCGCATGATCAGTGCGCTCCGGGGCGCGGCCGGGCGACGCCATTTTCGTTTCCGGCACCATCGGTGACGCCGCGCTCGGTTTGCGGCTGCGTCAGGAGCGGCTGTCGGTTTCGAAAGGGGAGAAATATCTCCTCGATCGCTACCTGCATCCCCAGCCGCGTTTGCCGCTCGTGCCCGTGTTGCGCCGCCACGCGACCAGCGCAATCGACATTTCCGACGGCCTGGTGGGGGATCTCGCTCACATCTGCGAGGTCTCAGGGGTGGGCGCGGAGATCGAGTCGCTGCGCGTGCCGTTGTCGACGGCGGCGCGGCGCGCTTTGGTTGATGACTATGCGCTTCTCTCCGCGGTGCTCAACGGGGGCGATGACTACGAGATACTGGCAACGGTGGCGGCATCGGCGGCCGGCGGCTTCGCCCGCCAGGCGCGGGCGGCTGGCGTTCCGGTGACGCGGATCGGCCGTATTGTGGCGGGCGGAGGTCCCCCGGTCGTCAAGGATGCGACGGGGCAACCGATCCGCCTTGACGCGACGAGCCACACGCACTTTTAGGGAGCGCATCGTCGCCACGACGGGCGCGTGCTCGATGACCCAATTTGTCGCTCAGGCGGTCGAGGAAGACCATCCCCAGGCAAGGCGCAACGCCCTTGTCCTGGCGACGGCGGCGGCGTTCGGCGGGGCGGTGGCGCCGGTAGCGGTATCGCTTGGCGGGTTGACCGGCGCGTACTTGCTTGGCCCTGACAAGTCGCTGGCGACGTTGCCGGTCAGCGGGTACACCATTGGTGTTGCTATCGGGGCCGTTCCGGCCGCGATGCTGATGCGTCGCATCGGCCGTCGTGCGGGCTTTGTTGTCGGGACCACGTTCGGCATTCTAGCGGGGCTGACGGCGGGCTCGGCGGTGCTTTTCGGTTCGTTTATCGGTTTCGTAGTCGGCCTCGCGCTGGCTGGTTTCGCTGGCGCGTTCGTGCAGCAGTATCGTTTCGCCGCGGCAGATGCGGGCAGCCCCGCCTTCCGCGCCAAAGCGATCTCCTGGGTGCTTGTCGGCGGCGTGGCGGCAGCTATCATTGGCCCGCAAACCGCAATTTTCACCCGGAATCTCCTTGAGCCGATCCCGTTTGCCGGGGCCTTCTTCGCTACCAGCGCGCTGGCGCTTGCCGGCATGCTGGTGTTGCTGCAACTCGGTGGCGGGACGCGCGAGGTCCCCGAAGTCGTCGTCCGGCGGGCCGGGCGGCCGCTGGGCGAGATCGTTCGCCAGCCGCATTTCATCGTTTCCGTCATCTGCGCGGTTGGCTCATACGCATCGATGAGCCTTTTGATGACCGCCGCGCCGCTTGCCATGGTCGCCTGCGGCCTCGGCCAGACGAATGCCGCGCTCGGGATTCAGTGGCACGTGCTCGCCATGTTCGCGCCAAGCTTCTTCACCGGCCACCTGGTCGCGCGCTTTGGCAAGGAACCGATCATGGCCGTAGGCCTGGCGCTGCTCGCTGCCTGTGCGCTGGTCGCCATCGCCGGCATCGACCTGATGAACTTCTGGCTGGCGCTCATCCTTCTCGGAGTCGGTTGGAACTTTGGCTTCATCGGCGCGACCGCCATGCTGACGGAAACATACCGTACGGAAGAAAAGAGCAAGGTCCAGGGTCTCAACGATTTCCTGGTATTCGGCTCGGTGGCGGTCGCCTCGCTGTCGTCGGGTCACCTGTTCGCGACGGTCGGCTGGGAGCGCATCAACTGGGTTGCCTTGCCGATTATCGGTGCATGCGCTCTGGCGCTAGCCGCTTCGGCTGTCACCGGACGGCGACGAGTGGCTTGAAGGTCGCCGTTTCCAGCCGAATTCGTGCTCTCCTTGGACCTTGACGACCGGGCGCGGGCAGGCCATACCCTCGCCGGGCTGAAGCGGCCGCTGGCTTTGAGCGCGGCCGTTTTTCATATGATTCGGGCGGGCGAATCACCGATTAGCTCCCTGACAATGAGAGGGAAGTGACGTGCTCTATTTGATCATCCTCTGTGGCTTGCTTTCCGTTGCCTACGGCGTGTGGGCGGGACGGGAGGTGTTGGCGGCGGACGCCGGCACTGCGCGCATGCAGGAGATCTCGGAGGCGGTGCGGGAAGGGGCGGTAGCCTATCTTCGCCGGCAGTACATGACCATCGCCGCGGTGGGCATCGTCATCTTTCTGATCGTCTGGTGGTTCCTGTCGCTTCCCGTGGCAATCGGCTTTGCAATCGGCGCCGTCCTGTCAGGTTCGGCCGGCATCATCGGCATGAACGTGTCGGTGCGGGCGAACGTGCGTACCGCCCAGGCGGCGAGCCAGAGCCTCGCCGCGGGTCTCGGCATCGCGTTCCGCGCGGGTGCGATCACCGGCATGTTGGTGGCGGGTCTCGCGCTCCTCGGCGTGTCGGTCTACTATCTTATCCTCACCCGGTTTGCCGGTTATCAGCCGGGAGATCGTGTCGTTATCGACGCGCTGGTCGCGCTCGGCTTCGGCGCCTCGCTGATTTCGATCTTTGCCCGTCTTGGCGGCGGTATCTTCACCAAGGGCGCCGATGTTGGTGGCGACCTCGTCGGCAAGGTTGAGGCCGGCATCCCCGAGGATGATCCGCGCAATCCGGCGACGATCGCCGACAACGTCGGCGACAACGTAGGCGACTGTGCCGGCATGGCGGCCGACCTGTTCGAGACCTATGCCGTAACGGTGGTGGCGACGATGGTGCTCGCCTCCATCTTCTTCGCCGGCAGCGAACTCGCCACGGCGGCGATGATCTTTCCGCTGGCGATCGGTGCCGCCTGCGTCGTTACCTCGATAATCGGCACTTTCTTCGTGCGGCTTGGCGCCAATAATTCCATCATGGGGGCCCTTTACAAGGGCTTCATCGCCACGGCGGTCATGTCGCTGATCGTCCTCTACCCGGTCGCGTGGGTTGTGTTCGGCTCGATGTACCAGCCGCTGGCGCCGATGGGCTTCACCGGCATCGATCTCTATCTCTGCGGCGCCACCGGTCTGGTGGTGACCGGGCTGATCATCTGGATCACCGAGTACTACACCGGCACCGATCACCGTCCGGTCCAGTCAATCGCTG
Organism: uncultured Alphaproteobacteria bacterium; assembly: GCA_963826055.1. GTDB lineage: Bacteria > Pseudomonadota > Alphaproteobacteria > Rhizobiales > Kaistiaceae > JBBDMC01. Next base: position 329,860 of record CAWGVO010000017.1, read on the forward strand.
CCGCCTCGATCACCGGGCACGGAACCAACGTCATCCAGGGCCTGGCGGTCTCGCTCGAATCGACGGCGTTGCCGGCGCTGGTCATCATCGCCGGTATCCTGGTCGCCCACGCGCTCGCCGGGCTTTTCGGTATCGCCATTGCGGTGACGACCATGCTGGCGCTCGCCGGCGTTGTGGTCGCCCTCGACGCTTTCGGGCCGGTGACCGACAATGCCGGCGGCATCGCGGAGATGGCCGACCTGCCCGCCGACGTCCGCAAGACCACCGACGCGCTTGACGCGGTCGGCAACACGACGAAGGCGATCACCAAGGGTTACGCCATCGGTTCGGCTGGTCTCGGTGCGCTGGTGCTGTTCGCCGCCTACACGTCGGACCTCGCCCACTTCTCAAGCGACCCGGCGCAGTTCCCCTATTTCACCGACGTCCACGTGGATTTCACGCTCTCCAACCCCTTCGTCGTCGTCGGCCTTCTGTTCGGCGGCCTGCTGCCCTACCTGTTCGGCGGCATCACCATGACCGCCGTCGGTCGGGCGGCGGGCGCGATCGTTGAGGAAGTCCGCCGGCAGTTCCGTGAAAAGCCCGGCATCATGGCCGGCACCGACAAGCCGGACTACGGCAAAGCCGTTGACCTGCTCACCCGCGCCGCGATCAGGGAAATGATCGTGCCGTCGCTGTTGCCGGTGTTGTCGCCGATCGTCGTCTTCTTCCTGATCAGCTGGATCGGCGGCAAGGCGGCCGCCTTCTCGGCGCTCGGCGCCATGCTGCTCGGGGTGATCGTCACCGGCCTGTTCGTCGCCATCTCGATGACGGCGGGCGGGGGCGCTTGGGACAATGCCAAGAAGTACATCGAGGACGGCAACTACGGCGGCAAGGGCTCGGAGGCGCACAAGGCCGCGGTCACCGGCGACACCGTCGGCGATCCCTACAAGGACACCGCCGGACCCGCCGTCAACCCGATGATCAAGATCACCAACATCGTGTCGCTGTTGCTGCTCGCCGTGCTTTCGCGCGCGGTCTGAGGGGCCGGGCCGCCCCTAGAGTTTCGGGCCCAGACCAACGACGCCCGACAATACCTGCTGGACGAAATTCTGGTCGGCGCCGCCGGTCGGGGTTACGTTCTTGACGAAGTCGAAGACCTTGCCGTCCTTCAGGCCGTAGTTGGCGACCCGCTCGACCTGGTCCTTGTCGTCGAAGTAGACGGCGACAATCCTCTGATCGATGACTTTGTCCGCGCATGAAGGCAGCGGCGCGGCGGCGGGTCTGGCTGATGTAGTAGTAGACGTCGTTGCCGTAGTTCGCCGTGGTCGATGGCGAGCCCAAAGCGATCAGCACCTGGTCCTTGCTGGATCCGGGCGGAATCTGTTCAAGGGCAATCGGCGGGACAACGTAGCCGTGCTGGCTTGTGGACGAGAGGCCGTGCCGCCCGCCGCCGTCAGCCGTCGCGCAACCGGCCAGGGCGGCCAGGGCGATCGTCGCCGCGACGCGCGACAGGCCCAACATCCCCGGGATGAGTACTCTTGATGGCAATCCTGGCGGCATGAAGTCCTTCCTGGGCGGTCGCGATCTTGGCATTTCCCCTAGCCTGAGCTAGGCCCGCGTGCAATGTCTCTCAGCCTGGAAAATCGGGAGCGCCGTCGATGATAGGGCGCCGCCTTCGGCGCGACCGCGAAAACGGACGCATTGCAGCGGCCCTTTACGGCGCGATCGTGGCGCGTGCCCGATCGCCGGCGTTCTACGCCGACTTCGGCGTGCCTGACACGATACCCGGCAGGTTCGAGATGGTGGTGCTGCACACGGCACTCGTCGTCGATCGGTTGGGAGTGGGCGGGGCGGCCGATCGGCATCTGGGCCAGCATATTTTCGATTTGTTTTGCAATGACATGGACGGATCGCTGCGCGAACTGGGGATCAGCGACATGGGGGTGCCGAAGCAGATGAAGCGCGTGGCCGAGCAGTTCTACGGCCGCTTGATGGCCTATCGTCGCGGCCTTGCGGCGGGTGACGCTTCGAGGACCTTGCCGCGACACTTGCCCGCAACCTGCCAGGCGCAGAACCGCGAGCTCGCCCGCTACGTCGTGGCGGCGGCGAAGGCGCTCGGCGAGCAGTCTGACTCGGCGCTGTTCGACGCCGGGCCGGCGTTCCCCGACCCGGCCGCCTTCGCGGCGACGGGAGCGCAGCCGTGAGCGAATCGGCGGTCCTGTCGCGGCCGGTCCAACTCGCCGATGTGCCGGCGGCGGGCCTGGAGATCGAGATCGTGGCCAACGACGATGAGTTGGCGGCGCTGGCGGCGGCCTATGACCTCGTCGCGGTCAAGGCGGCTGACCGCGTCCGCGACGCTCACGCGCGAAGCCGGCGGCGGTCTGTCGGTTGAGGGGCGCGTCGCTGCCGACATCGTCCAGACCTGCGTGGTGAGCCTTGGTTCCGGTGGACCAGCACATCGACGAGCCGATGTCGCTGCGATTCGTGCCGCAAGGGGCGCCGGATGCGCCGAAGCCGCCGAAACCTGGCGCGGAGGTCGTTATCCCCGCCGAGGGGCCGGAGCCTCCTGAGGTTCTCGCCGGACCGTCGATCGACATCGGGGCCCTGGTCGAGGAGGCCTTTGTGCTTGCTATCGACCCGTATCCGCATGCACCGGGAGCGGTGCTGCCGGCCGAGGCGATTGAGGAGGATGAAGTTGGCAAGCAGTCGCCGTTCGCCGTGCTTGCCGACCTCGCCGCAAAAAAGCCGCGACGGGGCTGAAGTCAAGGGGCAGAAACGCTTTGTCTCGCCCTCGGAAGCCTGTAATGTTCGCGTTCTTTCGCGGTCGCGCGGCGGCGGAACCGGGCGCCGGTGGTGAACCGGGTACGGACCAGCGTGGAGACTTGATGGCGGCGACCGTCACAGCATCACTCGATGTCATGGGAGGCGACCGCGGCCCCGAGGTGGTGCTGCCGGGGGCCGAGCTCGCCCTTGCTCGCGTGCCGAATCTCCGCTTCCGGCTGTTCGGGGACCGGGCCATGGTGGGGCCATTGCTGGAGCGCCACCCGGCGCTGAAGGCAGCGTCGGAGCTCGAGCACACCGACATCGCGGTCAGAATGGATGACAAGCCGAGTCAGGCGCTCAGGGCCGGCCGTTGGCGGTCCAGTATGTGGCGCTCGATCGAGGCGGTGAAATCGGGCGGCGCCGATTTTGCCGTTTCGGCTGGCAACACGGGCGCGCTCATGGCGATGGCCCGGTTCTGCCTGCACAGCGCCGGCGAAATCCACCGGCCGGCGATCGCCGGGTTGTGGCCGACGCTGCGTGGCGAAAGCGTCGTTCTGGACTGCGGCGCGACGATCGGCGCGGACGCCGAGCAGCTGTTCGAGTTCGCGGTGATGGGCGCCGCGATGGCGCGGGCTCTGCTTGGTGTGGAGCGGCCGACCGTTGGTCTCCTCAACATCGGGGTCGAGGAGATCAAGGGCCTCGACGAAATCCGTATCGCGGGCCAGATGCTGCGCGAGGCCGATCTACCACATCTGAAATATGCCGGCTTCGTCGAGGGCGACGACATCGGCAAGGGCACGGTCGATGTCGTCGTCACCGAGGGCTTCGCCGGCAACATCGCGTTGAAGACGGCGGAGGGGACGGCCCGACAGATCTCCGCCTATCTGCGCGAGGCGATCAGCCGCTCGATCTTCGCCCGCATCGGCTACCTGCTCGCCCGGAACGCGTTCGACAGCCTGCGGGGCAAGCTCGACACCGGGCGGATGAACGGCGGCGTTTTTCTCGGCCTCAATGGCATCGTGATCAAGAGCCATGGCGGTGCCGACGCGGAGGGTTTTGCGGCGGCGATCGAGATCGGCCACGGCGTGGCGACGAACGGGATCGTCGGAAAGATCAACCAGGACCTGTCGGCCTACCGCCAGGCGCACGAGGCGGAGACCAGTCTCATCGCCAAGACGGGTGCCATGTGACGAACGCGCGTTCGGTCGTTTTGGGCTGCGGCGGATACCTGCCGCAGAAGGTCCTCACTAACGACGACCTCAGCAAGCTGGTCGACACAACCGATGAATGGATCCGGCAGCGCACCGGCATTGGCGAGCGTCACGTGGCGGCCGAAGGCGAGATGACCTCCGACCTCGCCGCCGAGGCGGCCCGCCGTGCGCTCGCCAACGCAGGGCTAACCGTCGCCGATATCGACATGATCGTGCTGGCGACCTCGACCCCCGACAACACCTTTCCCGCGGCTGCTGTGACCGTCCAGGAGAAGCTCGGCATGACCGGCGGATCCGCGTTCGACATGCAGGCGGTCTGTTCCGGGTTCGTGTTCGCACTTGCGACGACCGATGCCCTTATCCGCGCGGGACAGGCGAAACAGGGCGCTGGTGATCGGGGCGGAGACGTTCTCGCGTATCCTCGACTGGACGGACCGGGCGACCTGCGTCCTTTTCGGCGACGGCGCTGGCGCTGTGGTCCTCGAGCGCCAGGACCAAACCGGCGGCAACCGCGACCGCGGGGTGTTGACTGCGCACCTGCGGTCAGACGGTCGCTACAAGGACAAGCTCTACGTTGACGGGGGGCCTTCGTCGACCGGCACCGTCGGCCATGTCCGAATGGAGGGACGCGAGGTCTTCAAGTATGCGGTTAACATGATCACCGACGTTATCACCGATGCCTTCACCGCCACGGGGCTCGATGCGTCCGCCGTCGACTGGTTCGTGCCACATCAGGCAAACGTGCGTATCATCGACGCGACAGCCAGGAAATTCGCCATTCCGACAGAGAAAGTGGTCAGGACCGTGGGCCATCACGGCAACACTTCGGCGGCCTCGATCCCGCTGGCGTTGGCGGAAGCCAGCGGCGATGGCCGCATCAAGCGGGGAGATCTCGTCCTCCTGGAGGCGATGGGCGGCGGCTTCACATGGGGGTCCGCCATTCTGAGGTGGTAGTCACGATTGTGATCGTTTCTCTCGCCAAGATCGGTTGATTCGAAAGTGCGGGCGAAATAGGCTATCGTCTTGGCGTTCAGCGACAATTTTTGCATTGCGGCACCATCCGATGGAAGTATGAGGCCATGGGGGGCAAGACGGTAACGCGGGCCGATTTGTGTGAGGCTGTCTATCGGACGGTCGGCCTTTCGCGCACCGAGTCGGCCGATCTGGTTGAACTGGTGCTGGACGAGATCAGCCGCTCCATCGTGCGCGGTGAGGCGGTGAAGCTGTCGTCGTTCGGCTCGTTTGTCGTGCGCAGCAAGGGACAGCGCGTTGGTCGCAATCCCAAGACCGGCGAAGAGGTGCCCATTTCCCCGAGAAGAGTGATGGTGTTCAAGCCGAGCAATGTCCTGAAACAAAGGATCAACGAGGCGCTGGTCAACGGTGGTGGGCTGGGCGAGGGGCAGGAAGACTAAATTCGGCGTCGCGTGGCGGTGTGGTGCGGTGGGACAGTGGTGTCAAAGGGACCAGAGGCGTTCAGGACGATAAGTGAGGTCGCGCAGGAGCTCGACCTGCCGCAGCACGTACTGCGGTTTTGGGAAACCCGCTTCGCCCAGATCAGGCCAATGAAGCGCGGCGGCGGGCGGCGCTATTACCGGCCTGACGATATCGACCTTCTGCGCGGTATCCGGCACCTCCTCTACGGCGAGGGGTACACCATCCGTGGCGTGCAGCGCATCCTGCGGGAGCAGGGACCGCGGTTCGTGATCTCGGCCGGGCGGGGCGAAATCCAGGCGCTGATGGCGAACCAGGCGCCAGAGGACGAGCCGGAAGGTGTCGAGCCGGACTTTGCCGATATGGTCGAGCTCGACGACGTCAACGACGACGACGACGATCAGATCGAGCCGACCTTTGACCCGCGCGAGTTCCATGCCGTTCCCGATGTCGGCAATGGGGGTGCCGGGCGAGGCGGCAAGCCGTCGGCGGAAAAGCTAACCAACGACGAAGTGCGGCGTCTGCAAACCGCGCTCTCGGAACTTCTGGAGCTGAAGCGGCTTCTCGATCAGGCGCGCTGACCGCGCCCCTGCCGCTTATGCTTCCGCCTGCCCTCTGGAATGATTGTCGATGTTGGCTAGATCGAGGCCGAGGTAGCGGTCGAGCGTTGCCTCGTCCCTGAGCAGGTCGGCCGACCGCGCGTGGTGGGCGATCACGCCCCGTTCGAGGAGAATTGCATCCTCCGTCAGGTCGAGTGCGGCTTCGGCGTGCTGCTCAACCAGTATCAGCGCGGTTCCCTCTTCCTTCGCCATGCGGCGCACGGCGCCCATCAGTTCCTCGACGATGATGGGCGCTAAGCCCTCCAGCGGCTCGTCGAGGAGAAGGAGCGACGGGTTGGTCATCAGCGTGCGGGCGATGGCCAGCATCTGCTGTTCGCCGCCGGAGAGATGATTGCCGAGGTTGCGACTGCGCTCCTTCAGGCGCGGAAACAGTTGGTACACTGCGTCGAGATCCCAGCGGCCCGGTCGGGCCATGGCGACCAGGTTTTCGGCGACCGTCAGCGACGGAAATATCTCGCGCTCCTGCGGTACCCAGCCGAGCCCCGCCGCGGCCCGCGCATGGGGCGCGAGACGGGAGATGTCGGCGCCGTTGAACCGGATCGTGCCCCGCTGCAGCGGCACGAAGCCCAGCACCGTCAGCAGCAGCGTCGTCTTGCCAGCGCCGTTGCGGCCGAGCACCGCCAAACTGCCTCTTTGCGGTACGGACAACGAAATGCCGTCGAGCACGACGGCCTCGCCGTATCCGGCCCGCACATCAACAAGTTCAAGCAGCGGCTGAGCCATGGCGACCTGTGCCAAGATAGACTTGGCGAACGCGCGGATCGTTGCGCACGACCTGGGGTTCCGCCTCGAGCAATACGCTGCCCTGGACGAGCACCACAATCCGCGACGCGAAGCTGAAAACGATATCCATGTCGTGCTCGATGAACAGCACGGAGATGTCCTTCGGCAAGGCCCCGATGACCCCGAAGAGAACGGAGGTCTCGTCCTTGGGCACGCCCGCCGCGGGCTCGTCGAGAAGAAGAACCTTCGGCCGGGTGGCGAGCGCGAGGGCGATCTCGAGCAGCCGTTGCTGGCCGTAGGGCAGGGTGCGCGTGGTTTTCGTCGCGACGTCGCCGAGCTTGAGCTGCTGCAGGATTGTGAAGCTTTCGACGATTGCCCGGTCGTGGGTGGCGAGCCCTCGCCAGAACTGTCCCGCGGTACGCTCGCGTTCGCAGACGGCGAGCGCGACCGCCTCGATCGGCGTGAGATCGGGGAACAGCGTGTTGATCTGAAACGTGCGCGTGAGACCTTGGCGCACCCTGGCCGCGACAGATGTCGAAGTAACGTCGGTTCCGGCGAGCAAAATGCGTCCAGCATCGGGGCGGAGCTGCCCCGTGATCAGATTGATCAGCGTCGTCTTGCCGGCGCCGTTCGGGCCGATAAGAGCATGGCGTGCGCCGACCGGGAGCTCGAGGGAGATATCGCGGGCGACCCGAAGCGAGCCGAAGCTCTTTTGCAGGGCCTCTACGCGGAGCGCCGAGCCGAGCTCAGCGGTCATGATCCTCTGCCCACAAGCCGGCTCAGCCCTCCGAGAATGCCCCGCGGCATGAAAAGGACGACGAGCATCAGGATGATGCCAATCCAGAAGTACCAAAAGACAGGGGTTATCCCGGAGAGGCGATCGCGGGCCACAAGAAAGATGATGGCGCCGACGATGCCGCCATATAGCTGGCCGGTACCGCCGAGGATCAGCATGACCACGATGTCGGCGGAACGCTGAAAGCTCAACGTATCGAGCGAAACGCTGTTGGTGGTCTGGGTCAGCAGTGCGCCCGCGATGCCGGCCATCCCGGCGGAGATTGTATAGATCACCTGCAGGTGGATGCGATAGTCGGAGCCGATGGCGGGCATGCGCAGCAGGTTTTCGCGGGCGCCGCGAAGGGCAAGACCAAAGGACGAATTGACGATCCTGCGGCTGGCGAGCAGCGCCAGGAAAAGAGCGGCAAGGGCGTACCCGTAGGCGGTGGTTCCCCATAGATCGAATTCGAAGATGCCAGCGATCGGCCACGTCTCGATGCCGAGGAGCCCGTCAGTGCCACCCGTGAGCCACGACATGGCGTTGGCGAGTTCGTAAAGGAGCAGCCCGAGGCCGATAGTGATCATCAAAAGTGCGAGGTGCCGGACCCGCACGATCAGGAAGCTCACGCCGCCGCCGACGGCGGCGGCGATGAGCCCAGCGCCGGCAAGGCCGGTCAGGGGCTCGCCCCAGCCGTGCGCGCTGGCAAGGCCGGCCGAATAGGCGCCGATACCAAAGAACATCGCATGGCCGAGCGTCACGATGCCGGCGTAGCCCAACACGAGATCCACCGACAAGGCGAACAGCGCGGCGATGGCGATCTGGCTGGCCAGTGGCAGGTAATCGGTGAACACGAAGAAAGGAGCTAGCGTCGCCAGCCAGAACACGATCTCGTAGATCGACCACCGGCTCCGATTCCTGAGCCAGGTCAGCGGTGTCGGTTGTAGCTGGGTCACCTCCGCCATGTCGGCCATCACCGCTTGCCGAACAGTCCCAGGGGCCTGACGAAGAGGACGGCGACCAGGGCGACGTAGATCAGGAATGACCCGGCTTCGGGCACGAAATACTTGCCGGCAACGTCGAAAATGCCGAGCATTGCCGCGGCGACGAACGAGCCGGTGACCGAACCGAGCCCGCCCACCGAAACCACGATCAGCACGTAGACGAGGAAGCGAAAGCCCCACGATGGGTCGAGCCCGGTGATTTCGACCGCAAGGGCGCCGCCAAGCCCGGCGAGGCCGCTGCCGATTGCGAAAGTGGTTGCGAAGACCCGGTCGACGTTCAGTCCGAGCCCTTCTGCCACCCTGTGGTTATCGACGGCGGCACGGATCTGCACACCCAGGCGGGTACGCTCGAGACCGAAGAAGAGGAGAGCGGTAATCGCCAGCGAGACCACGATCAGGAAGATGCGATAGACCCCGAGCCGCAACCCGAGAACCTCGACCGACCCGCGCAGCCACGATGGTGTCGGCATCACCTGCTGCGCCGTCCCGAAGAAATAAGTGGCGAGTGCCGCCGCCACGAAGACGACGCCGATGGTGAACAGGACCTGGTTGAGCTCTCCTGCCTGATAGAGGCGGCGGAAGAGGGTCCGCTCGACCAGAATGCTCGCCGCCGCGGCCACGATGAAAGCGGCGGGTAGTGCCAACAGAAACGGAAGGCCGGCAAGGCGCATCGACACGACCGCGGTGTAGCCGCCGAGCATGCCGAACGCGCCGTGAGCCAGATTCGTGAAGTTCATCAGGCCGAGCGTGACCGACAGGCCCACCGACAGGACGAAAAGAAGCATCCCGAAGGCGAACCCGTCGAACGCGACGATAGCGAGCCGGGCGATCACGGCTCAGGCGGCCGGCCGCCGATTATTTTGCACCGTGCAGAGGATCCTTCGCGTTGGGGATCGTGTCGATGATGACGTTCTGGAGCTTGCCGTTCACTTCCTGGACCTCGCGGATGTACACCGTCTGGATGATGTCGCGCGTATCCGGGTCGATGGAAATCGGCCCGCGTGGGCTGTCCCATGACATCCCCTTCGCGGCTGCCACGAGCGCGTCGCCGCTGGTGTCGCCGTTGGTCTTCATCAACGCCGCGTCAATCAGGTGCATGCCGTCGTAGCCGCCGACGGAGAACAGGTCGGGGCTGCGCCCACTGTTTGCGTCGCGGTAGCCTTTCACGAACGCGTTGTTGATCGGATCGTCCCTCTCGAGGGTATAGTGGAAAGTCGTAATGATGCCCTTGGCGCTGTCGCCCATGCTGTCCAGCGCTTCCGGCAGGGTCAGCTCACCTTGGCCGAACAACTTGACGTTGGGCGGAGTCAGGCCGCGATCGGACAGTGCCTTGCCGAGTGCTGGCGGCTGCGCGCCACCGGGAATGAAGACGTATACCGCCTCGGGATTGGCGTCCTTGATGCGCTGAACAAATGCCGAGAAGTCCGGATTGGCAACGGGGCTGGCATCGGCGCCGACGATCGTCCCGCCCGCTTCCTTGAAGCCCTTGGCGAACGAAGACTCGGCGTCATGGCCGGGACCATAGTCGGCGACCAGCGTGTAGGCGCTCTTGACGCCGCCGTGTTCGAAAGCCCACTTGCCGAAAGGATAGTTGAGCTGCGGGATCGTCAGCGAGGTGCGGACGATGTAGGGCGACTGTTCGGTGATGACGGACGTAGCGGCGTTCATCACGACCATCAGTTTCTTGGCTTGCTTCGAAATATCCGCCGCGCCAAGCGCCTCGGGCGTCAGCGTGAAGCCGGCAATGATGTCGACCTTGTCGCGCACGACCAGTTCCTGCGCGAGGCGTTTGGCAACGTCCGGATTGGGGCCGCCGCTGTCCTTTTTGACGAGTTCGACCTTCTTCCCGGCAACCTCGCCGTTATGTTCGGCGAGCCAGAGATCGATGCCGGCCTGCATCTGGTTTGCCGTGTCGGCGAACGGACCAGAGTAGGCCATGATGAGGCCGATCTTGATGGTGTCCTGTGCCATCGCGGCCATCGACCAGGTCAAACCCAAGCCGAGAGCCGCAATCGCTGCCTTATGCTTCAACATTCGAGGAATCCTCCCTTAGTCATCCTCCCCTCGCACCGCTTTACACTAGAACGTGCCATACCAGAAGGGGCTGCGAATTGCACAAGCGGCGTATGGCTAAAGCAAAATCGGCGTCGGGCTGCAACGCGGACGCACCACAAACGGCGGGCTGACCGTCGGAAATCGGTGCTGCGCCGCACGGTTGCAGGACGTGAATGGTGAACGTGCATGGACACCGGCCGCCCGTCGGATGCGGGCGGCCGCAACGGGGGCTAGTTGAGTGTCCCTTCCGGGATCGTGAGGCCGATTTCCTTGTAGTAGCGCTGTGCTCCGGGATGGAGCTTCAGGCCGCCGTCCTGAACGGCGTACTCGAGTGTCACGTCCTTGAGCCAGGGTTGGGTCTTCACCGCTTCCTTCGAGGCTTCCCAATACGCCTTGGTCATCCGATAGACGAGGTCCTCGTCCACGTCGGCGCGCACGGCCACGCCAACGACCGCCCCCAGCGTGTAGACATCGTCGGTGTTGACGACGCCGCTGCCGTAGACGCCGGCCTTGATGATGCCGAGCTCCTCACCCTTGATCTTGACGAAATCCTTCGCCTCGGAATTGGCTTCGAACTGGTCTTTGGACAAACCAAGGATGCGCAGTTTCGAGGTCTGGGAGAGCTGTTCGAGTTGCGGGAAGGGTGCGATGCCCGAGATAACATAGACGTCGAACTGCCGGTCCTGAAAGCCCTGGAAGGCCGACGACCAGCTCGCCTTGACGTTTTCGTAGTCCTTGTCCGGCTCGTAGCCGGAGATGATCTTCACCCAGCTGTTCGCGGCCGCCCAGGCGCCGCCGCCGGGAGGGCCGAGGAACACCCGCTTGCCCTTGATGTCGGCGGGAGTATTGAGGTTGTCGGATGCGTAGGTGACGATGTGGTATTGCCCGAGCGGGAACCAATAGATCAGCCGCAGGTTATCCGAGAGCTTCGGGGCGTCGGCAACCTTCTGGTACATCACCGTGCCGCTGTGCATGAAGTTGTAGACGGTCGGTGAGGTCATGCACATGTCGAGTTTGCCTTCAGCGACGTCGATCATGTGCTGTGTCGCGGCGCCCGTGGCATCGACCGTGATGTTGACGTCGGGAAGGCTCTGGTTGACGAGCGTGGCAAAGGTGGTCATCGCCAGGTAAGCCGACGTTCCGGGCGCGATGGTCGCCAGCTTCAGATCCACGGCATGGGCGCCAGCGGTGCTGGCAGCAAGCGCCAGCGCGGTGGCAGTTCCTTTGAGCCAGTAGTTCATCTCTTTCCTCCCTGTTTGATTACCCGTCTGGCTGCTGCAGTGAACGGGGGCTGCCGAAGCCGCGGCGAATGATCGTTGCCGCGACGAGCGCGAGTGCTGCGGGGACGGCGACGCGCGGGTCGACGGCCAGGACTGCGATCCCAGCCACGAGACGCGTGCCGCGCTGCCACAGCGGCAGCGCATGTGCCTCCCAGCCGCTGATGGCGGTGACGAGCCCCCAGGTCGAGAGCGCGAACGCGGCGCATGCCCATACGACGCCGAACAGCGTTGCCTCCACGTCCACAAGCAGGATGTCGGTGTGGAAGCAGAAGATGAAGGGAATGATGAAGCCGGCCGCCGCCAGGCGGGCCGCGGCCCAGCCGGTCTCCATCGGTCCCGCCCCGGCGATCGGCGCCGCGGCGAAGGCCGACAGCGCCACCGGCGGCGTGATCGAGCTCATGACGCCGAAGTAGAGAATGAACAGGTGCGCCGCGATCGCTGGCACGCCCAGGCGCTGGATCGCCGGCCCGAGCACGATGGCGATAATCAGATAGGCTGCCCCGGTCGGCACGCCCATGCCCAGCACCAGGCTGGCAAGCATCACCATCACCAGCGCCATGGGGAGCGAGCTGCCGGAGAAGTGGAGCACCTTCTCGGCGAAGCTGAGGCCGATGCCGGTCATGTTCACCACGCCGATGACGAAGCCGATGGCGGCCACAACGACCATCAGCGTGCATGATGCGCGGCCCGCCTCGTAGAGGGCCTCCCACCAGCGCTTCGGATTGCGGAACTCCGGGAAGAGGACCAGGCAGAGCGGAACCGAGGCCGTCAGCGCATAGGCCCCGGCATTCTGCGCGGTGCGGCCGGTTACCAGAACTGCGACGATGACCCCCAGGGGCACCCAGAAGGCGAACGACTGGATGTAGTCCTTCGTCGTCAGCGTCACCCGCTCCGATTCCGGCAGCGGCTGGATGCCCAGCCGCTTCGCCTCCACGTACACGATGGCGAAAAGCGAGCCGTAGTACATGATCGCCGGAATGGTGGCGGCCACGATGATGTGGAGGTAGGAGATTCCGGTGACGTCGGACATGAGGAAAGCGACGGCGCCCATGACCGGCGGCATGATCTGACCTCCGGTCGAGGCGGCCGCTTCGATGCCGCCGGCAAAGCGCGGTGAGAAGCCAACCTTCTTGATGACGGGGATCGTGAAAACGCCGGTCGACACGACGTTGGCGACCGCCGCCCCGGACATGGTGCCAAACGCGGCCGAGCCGAGGATTGCGGCGTGCGCGGGACCGCCGACGAAGCGGCCGGTGGCGGCGAATGCCAATCGCAGCAGGACCGCGCCGGCGCCGGCGCTTTGCAGCACGGCGCCCAGCACGATGTAGACCAGCACGATGCGCCCGACGACCTCGACCGGGCGCCCAAAGACGCCATCCGACGAGTACCAGAGGTTCTCGGCGACCCGCGTCCAGTCTTCGCCCGCCACGAGCAGGATGTACGCAGCCGCCGCGACAACCACCAGCACGATCGGCGAACCAAAATAGGCCCACGCCATGTAAGCGGTCAGTGCAATCGCCACCCACGCGCAGATGTCCTGAAACCGCGTGATCGAGATCAGAAAGATCTCTTGCTGGAACATGAGGTCGATCCACTGCAGGATCAGCAGCGTGTAGACGACGAGCAGCACTCCATTGAGCAGAAGCAACGTGGTTGGTGTGCGCCGGTTGGCCGGTCGAAACGCGGCGAAGCCGAAGCCGGCCGCCATCAGCACCGTCAGGCCCGAGACCAGCACGTTGTCGAAAACGCCGAAGGCCGCGACGTAGATGGCGAAAATCGACATCGCGACGGCGATCAGCGTCGCGATGATGTCGTACGTCCCCGTCAACGCCTTATGCATGCGTTGGCTTTTCCTCCCGGCCCACACTTTCGGGTGTTCCCGGGCAGGGCTCAACAGAGCCTTGCGAAACGTGCCGCCAGGCGGCACACTTTGCGGGATGGGGACTGATCTGAAAAACAAATCGCTGGATCGCGGGATCACGATCATCGAGCTGCTGGCGCAGCAGGGAGACTGCAGTCTCGCCGAACTGCACCGGCACAGCGGTATCTCGAAAGCCTCCATCCGGCGGCTTCTGGCCACACTGGTCGAGCGGCGTCTGGTTCGCCGATCGCTGGCTGACGGGCGCTACCGCGGTATGGTCACGCTGCCGGTTTCGGCCGGCCAGAAGATGTCCAGCCAGCACGCATGGGTCGTCGATGTGGCGATCCCATTCGTCGCCGAACTAACCCGCGTCGTCGAGTGGCCCTCGGACGTCCACCTTATCGCCGGCGAGCGGATGCGGGTCCTCGACTCCACTCGTCCCCTCAGCCCCTTTCACCTCTACCGCGGGCTTGTGAACCACGAGGTCAACATCTTCGGTTCGGCCGCCGGAATGTGTTGCATCGCCGAAATGGGCAACGAGGCCTTTCGCCGGATCGCGGCCCACACCAAGGGCGATGGCCGGTGGGGCCTTGAACGCTACCGCATGTCGAACGCCGAGTACCTTCCGCATCTGGAGGCCACCCGCCGGCGCGGCTACGGCGTGCGGATCACATCCGTCGCGGTCGAGAAGCGGCTTGACGATGGTCTGGCGGCGATCGCGTGCCCGATCTATGCGGGCCGCGAACTGATGGGGGCGGTCTCCCTGCTGTGGCCGAAAGGCTATCTGGATACGGAGAGCTTTGCCCACCGTTACCTGGTACAGCTAAAGGACACCACTCGGGAAATCACGCTCGCGCTCTCGGACCGCGCCCCGAAAACGCACTCAGCCCGCGTGAGATCTGGAGCGGACGCTCAACGGGATGGAATTCGCCGACCCGCGGTGTTCCTGTCGGCGTTAGACGACGTCCACTAAGACCCGCCGACCAAGGCGCGACGCTGGACAAGCCTGCCTGAGTGCGTATCGGTGTGACCAATTCAGGCGTCGTGCCTAGAATCCGTTGCCTGACGCCGATCATCAAGCTGACTTTTTTCAAATTTTGACACCTGCGCTCGAAGTTGCTGGCGCGCGGTTTCCGCAGTTTGGGGGAGCCCTGGACGGACGAAGGGACATTCAGATGACGAAATGGCCAGAGTATGGTCCGTTGACCACACCAAGTTCGATCATGCGATAGGGCAGAGCCGCGCGGGCAACCGTGCGACGCACCACTTTTGCATCAGGCCTGAGGACGTGCGGCCCGGGGCCTGCGGTAGCTGCCCAGGTACGTTCCGCCAAGCAGGAGCGCAATGCCGACCACGTGGAACGGGTGAATTGTCTCGCCAAGAAATGCGATTGCCAGTGCTACACCGAAAGCCGGGATCAAATAGGAGACGACGCCGGCCCTGTTGGCGCCAAGGAGGTCTACCACTCGGTTGTAGGCGAGGTAGGCCATGACGGAAGCGAAGATGGCGAGGTAGGCGACGCTCCACAGGGTCGTTTGCGTCAGTGGTACCGCTTCAACGAAACGTGCCTCCCAGAGATAAAACGGAAGCAATGCCGTCACACCGATTGCGGTGGCAATGGCCAGGAAGCTCGCCGAATGCATGTCGGGCGGCCGCTTGTGCAGAAAGACCGTGTAGATGGCCCATGATACCGTGGCGGCGAGGATCCAAAGGTCGCCAACGTTCAGTTCGAGATTGAGGGCTGCCTCGATGTCACCGCGAAACAGAAGGACACCTGTGCCAAGGACGCCCAGGGCCAAGCCGAGTGCCTGTGTCCTCGATACCGGTTCGTGAAAGAACACCAGCGACATGAGGACAATGATGGCGGGCCGCACGGTGTTGATGAGAACCATGTTGATCGCGGTTGTGTGATTGAGCCCGATGTAGATGAAGGCGTTGTAGGTGCTGATGCTCAGCACCGACAGCGCGACTATCGTTGGCCAGTGCCGGATCGCGACCCTGATGTCGCGATGAAGATGCGGCCATGCGAGGGCCGCGAAAATCGGCAACGCGACGACGAAACGCCAGAATGCGAGGCCGATTGGCGGCACCTCATCGTGAACCCCGCGTCCAATAGTGGAATTGGCGGACCACAGGGCCGCTGTGACAACCATCAGCACGTAGCCGTTGTCGAGGAATTTCAGCCGCATTGGCCACCGCGCCCAGCCATGAAGGCCAATTGCGCCATTGTTTCGTGGTTTGAAGTCGAGGACGACCACTTTGGTCAGGTTGTCTGGCTACCCCTTCGTCGTGTCCGCATCAACCGTACTTTGTCGAAGGGGGACAAATGCACGCGCTCGCGGGGTCGTGTGCTGCGGCGCGGCGTGGCGGGACGACGATTTTTTTCCTCCAGAAAAATTGAATTTGGGGTTCATTGCTTTTCATTTGATGTGCATGACTCGCGTCTCTAACGTAACGTTAGCAGCGTCGACTTGGTACGTGGGGCGCGGTCAGTCGGAGGGACATGATGCATTGCACAAGTCGCAGTAAAGTACACGCTCTAGTGACAGGGTTTGGCATGCTGGCAATGGTGGCGACCGGCGTCGCGATCGCGCCCAGTGCCGATGCGCAGGAATTTCCCGTCCAGGGCAGGCCCATCACGATGTTAGTTGGGCTGGGCGCCGGCGGCGGTACCGATCTCATCGCCCGGCTGGTTGCAGACGGCATGCAGAAGCAACTTGGCACCCCAGTTCAGGTGGTCAACAAGCCAGGGGCTGCGCATCAGGTCGCGATGACCGAACTCGTCCGTTCAAAGCCTGACGGCTACACCATCGGCGTGATCACCTTCATGACGATGCTAGTGACGTACCTCGACAAGTCACGCGGTGCGATTTACGACCGGAGCAGCTTTCAGCCGATCGCCAACGTCGATCGAGAGAATAACGTTCTAGTGGTCAATTCAAAGAGCCCGTACAAAACTATTGACGATCTTGTGGCGGCGGGGAAGGCAAATCCGCAGAAAGTCATCGCGGCCACCAGCGGCATCAATACCAATACCCATTTGTCGGCGCTGATGCTCGAGCAGGTGAGTGGCGCCAAGTTCGCGTACGTGCACTTTGCCAGCGCCGCAGAAGCGCTTGCCGCGGTGCTCGGCGGCAACGCCGACTTTTTTGTTTCGAGCCCGGCGGCGGCCCGGCAGCATCTGGACGCCGGAACGCTTGTCGGCCTCGGGATCGCCGACTCGGTTCGCAACCAGTTCCTTCCCGACATGCCGACGTTGAGTGAGCTTGGCTACGACGTTGTGGTGCCTTTTACCAACGGACTGGCAGGGCCGGCCGGCATGCCGCCGGAGGTGGTCGCCAAGCTTGAAGCGGCGGTCCGCGACACCATGGCGACGCCGGAATTCAAGGAAAAGATGGCGCAGATGTATTTCGTGCCCGAATATGAGGGCGTGGAAGAGTTCGGCGCGACCTGGGCCGACCTGGAGAAGCGCGTCGAGCCGCTGCTCAAGCTCGCCGCCGAGGGAGCGAAGTGACGTCACAGGAAGTGATGCGGTCGCGGTGGGATGCGGCAAACAAGCCCTACCTCGCGGCCGCGGTCATTTTTCTGATCGTGGCCTGTGTGGTGATGGCGATGTCCAGCCGGCTCGCCATCAACACCCGTTTGGGGCCCGGACCCGGCTTTCTGCCGATGGGCTCGGCGATATTGTTGGCCTTCGTTTCGCTTCTGATGATCTACGAAGCCGTATCGGGTGAACGTCCGCCGACCGCGACCCTGGCAGAGTCGCCAGCGTCGCGGGCAGCCCGGCTCCAGATGATTGGCGTCCTGGCTCTCCTGATCGTCGCCTCGTTGGCTATGGAATGGCTTGGCTTCCGACTGACGATGCTGGGGTTCTACCTGCTGGCTATGCTCGGGCTCGGGGAGCGCAGTCCGATCATCATCGCCTTGGTTGCCGTCGTGGGCAGCTTCGGCGTCTATCATGTCATGGCGGTGTGGCTGCAGGTGCCGTTGCCCGTCGGTTTTCTCGGCATCTAGACAATGGCGCAACGCCCCGGTCGGGTATCCGCACTGTTCTGGCGCCGTCGGCGCTCGTCGCGGTAGGCTGCGGTGGAAGGTCTGCGGCTCCTCGGCGAAGGTTTTGTAAGCGCGCTTCAACTGCACTACCTCATATACGCGACCGTCGGCTGTTTTGTTGGGACGCTGGTCGGTGTGCTTCCGGGTTTCGGGCCCTCGGCGGCGATCGCTGTGCTGATTCCGGTCACGCTCAGGCTGGATCCCACCGGCAGCATCATCATGCTGGCGGCGATTTACTACGGCGCGATGTACGGTGGCACGATCACCTCCGTACTCCTGCGCATCCCTGGCGAGGCGGCATCTGTCGTAACCACCTTTGACGGATACGAAATGGCGCGGCGCGGCCGCGGCGGGGCGGCGCTGGCGATCTCGGCGATCGGGTCTTTCGTGGCCGGTGTGTCGACTACGTTCGTGATCGCATTTGTGGCGCCAACGGTGGCGGCGGTTGCGCTGAAGTTTGGACCACCGGAATTTTTCGGACTGACGGTGGTCGGCCTGTCGCTGGTGGTGGGACTATCGGGACGCTCACTCAAGCGCGCTGTTGCCTCGGCGCTGCTCGGTCTCCTGGTCTCCATGATCGGAATAGACCCGATGGTGGGAGCGCCCCGGTTTACCTTCGGGTTGGTACCGCTCCTCGACGGCATAAGCATCGTGCCCGTGGCAATGGGCCTCTTCGGCATCAGCGAGATACTCTTGAATATCGAGAGCCCGGGCCGGCAGTTGATGGAAGCGCCGATGCGGTCGCTGCGCCCGTCCGCCAAGGATTTGCGCGTGTCGGCGTGGCCGATCGCGCGCGGCACCGTTGTGGGATTCCTGCTCGGGCTCATTCCGGGCGTTTCCGCGATGGTGGCGACGATGTTCTCCTACACATTGGAAAAGAAAATATCGAAGACACCGGAGGCTTTCGGTACCGGAATGATCGAAGGCGTGGCCGGTCCCGAGTCGGCCAACAACTCCTATGCTCAGGGAACCATGATCCCGCTGCTCACGTTGGGCATCCCGACCTCGCCGACTATGGCGGTCTTCATGGGCGCGCTGATCATCAATGGCATTGCGCCGGGGCCGTTGCTCTTCCAGCAGCAGCCGGTCGCGGTGTGGACGCTGATCGCCAGCCTCGTCATCGGCAACGGCATCCTGCTGATCCTGAACCTGCCGCTTATCCCGATCTGGGTGTCGATCTTAAGAATCCGATATGCGGTCCTGACGGCGCTTATCCTCGGGTTTGCGGTGATAGGGGCCTATTCACTGAGAAACAGCACGTTCGATGTCGTCCTGATGGGGGCATTTGGGGTCGTCGGCTACCTTCTCCACAAAGTGGAAATTCCGCTCGCGCCAATGGTGCTGACGTTTGTCCTCGGTCCGTTGATGGAGCGTGCCCTGCGGCAATCGCTATCCATGTCCGCCGGGTCCTTTGACATATTCGTCTATCGGCCGGCCGCACTGATCTTCCTGCTGGCTGCGGCGGCCATACTTGTCGTGTCGGCCTTCCAGTTCGCTGGCGCTCGCAGGGTGCGCAGTCAGTACGTCGATGATGCATAGTCGCGGCCGACGCGCCGCATGCTGCTCGTGAAGTTTGGCGTGACAACGTCCCCTGGAGCCTGACGATGGATTTTGGACTTGGTGGGAAATGTGCATTGGTCGCTGGCTCGTCGGTTGGCATTGGCAAGGCGATTGCCGAGGGTTACGCGTACGAAGGCATGACAGTGTGCGTCAACGGCCGGCACGCGGACTCCGTCGAAGCCGCCCGTGCGGGAATCGAGAGCAAAACCGGGGCGACGGTGATCGGGGTGGTGGCCGACGTGTCGACGGCGCAGGGTGCCGCCGCCCTCATCGAGCAGGCCGCGGCCCGCATGGGTGGCATCGACGTATTGGTGACCAATGCCGGCGGGCCGGTTGCCGGCGGCTTCTTCGACCTGAGCGACGACGACTGGGAGAGCGCTTTTCAGACAAACCTGATGAGCACGGTTCGTATGATCCGCGCCGCGGTGCCGTACCTCCGAAAGAGCAGCCAGGGTCGGATCATCAATCTGCAATCGGTGGGCGCCAAGCAACCGGTGCCCTTCGTCACGCTCACCAATTGTATCCGGGCGGGGGTTTTTGGCCTCAACAAGGAGCTTGCCGACACGCTTGGCAAGGATGGCATCACCGTCAACACGATCCTGTCCGGTCCAGTGCCGACCGAGCGCCTCGACTACCTGTTGAGCTACAGAGCCGAGAAGCTCGGCATTCCGATTGAAGAGATCAAGAGACGTGCCCTGGAGGCGGTGCCGCTCGGGCGGTTCGGCACCGCGGACGACATTGCGTCGATTTTCATGTTCCTTGCCTCGCGTCAGGCCGCCTGGATCAGCGGTACCGTCACCCAGATCGATGGAGGACGCACGCGTGCCGCCCTCTAGGCCGGCCGTCACGGACCTCAGCGCGCCTCTCGCCGAACACGTCGCCACTGGCAGCGAAGCGTCGATCCCGGCGTCAGCTTTGGCTGCCGAAAAGCTGTACCTGCTGGACTGGATCGCAGTCGTTGCCGTGGGCATCGGCGCTCCGGGTTGCGCCGAGGCGGCGCGCCTGGTGGAGAGGATGTATGGCGCTTGCGGCTCTTCGAACACTTTGTTTGGCATTCGAGCGCCGGCGCCAGAGATGGCGATGCTGAACACTTCTCACGCGCAGGCGTGGGAGCTCGACGACGTATACGACGAGGCGCTGGTGCGACCTCATTCGATGGTGGTCTCGGGAACGCTGGCGGTGGCGCAGATGCTGGGCGAGTTGCCGTCCGTCGAGTTGCTTGTCGCCAATGCGCTTGGAACCGATGTGCTTTGCCGGCTTGCCAGGGCGGCCACCAGCCCGTTGTCGTGGTCGCGCACAACGACTCTTGGCAATATCGCGGTCGCGGCCGCCTGCGCAAAACTGCTGGGTCTGGACGCGGTCGGCATCAGGAACGCGATGGGCGTGGCGTACTGCCAGTCGGCGGGGACGCTGCAGCCGGGATTGGAGGGCACCAGCGCCAAGCGGCTGCAGGCGGGGTTTGCCACGCGGGCAGGGGTTCTCTCGGCGCTCCTGGCAGCTGAACGCGTCGATGGCCCGCAACAATCGCTTGAAGGGAAGCTGGGTTACTACCGGCAATACGAGCGCGGCCAGTACGATCGTGAGGCGGTCCTCGACGGATTGGGTGATCGTTTCCTTTCTTGCGCGGCGAGTATCCGCACCTACCCGGGCGCGCGAGAGTCGCACGCCGCTTACGAGGCTGCCCGCCGTCTGATCGAGACCGAAGGCCCGCTGTCGAATATCCGCCGCGTGGACATATTTCTCACGCAGGATGCCGCTAACGTCGTGGCAAACCCGATCGGTGAGGGGAGCGTCACCGCCGCGGCGGCCCTCGCGTCGGCGGCTTTCGGCACGGCGTGCATGCTGACTCGGGGTCAGCTCGACATTTCCCTGTACGGGGATGCGGCGCGGAGCGATCCCGAAATCCTGCGTGTTGCCCGATCGGTCACTTACTCGAGCGTTGCGGACGCAAAGGCCGGCGCAATCACTCCGGCGCGGGTCGTGATCGAATTGAGCGACGGCCGGGAATTGAAAGCCGAAGTCACCGATCTTCCGGCGGGTGTTGACGAAAGGGCAACCGACGCCGTGGTGGCAAAGTTCAGACAGTACTTCGGGCAATACGCCGCCGAAGATGGCGCGGACCGTGCTCAGAGGTTGCTCGACACCGTCCTCACCCTCGAGCGGCGCCGGATGGATGATCTGTTTTCGTTGTTGCAGTGATCGTCCACGATGTTATTGGCGGTTGCCGCCCTGGGCGATGGCTGCCTTCAGGTCCGTATCGGCCATATTCCAGCTGTAGCTGGCGCGGTTCACTGTGAGGCCGGATTGGCGTCGCAGGATGACCATCGTTTCGCCGAGCAGGACAAGACACCCCAGGCCATCGATGATCGGCACGTCGTCGACCCGGTGAAGGCCGCTTGCCCACAGCGCCTCGGCGAGGATCATTTGGCCCGGCACGATCACGTCGGCCCCGCGCGCGATCAGGCGCCGGCAGGCGCCGACAACGGCATCGATGTGCGCGCGGGTGGCAAACAGGCCGACGACATCCTCGTAGGAAAGCCCAACATCCTCGTGGCCTATGCACGGACGGGCCGAGTATGCCGCGACACGCTCGACGAAGCGCGGCAGCAGGATCTCGTTGAAGCCAATGACGCCAAGGCGATCGCCCAGCGACGGACCGATTGCGGCTGCTGCCTGGGCATACGCGACGATGGGAATGTCGGTCAGTGTGCGCGCCACCTCAAGGCCAGGGGCTTGCAGGGGGCTGATCAAGAAGCCGTCATATCCCTTCGCCGTGGCGCGCAATACCCGCTCCGCCATAAACCGCTCCTGGATCGTCTCGGAGGCGCGATTGCGGGTGAACGCGGCGATGGACATGTTCGGGGGGAGCGCTTCGGCCGGCATGCCGTGCAGGTCGACGGTGGTCCCGGGCCGTTTGACGGCGTCAAGGTGGGCTGCCAGTGAGGTGTAGTAGGGACCGGTGTTGGCGGCTTGTGGCACCAGCGCCTGGAACCATAGTTTGATGCCGGTTTCGGCCACTGTCTGTCTGCGTCCCGCCTTTGTGGCTAGATCAATTCCTTGGTCTTGTCGTCGGTCTCCCCGTAGCGGTGGAGCGTCGCCGGCTTGGTCCCCGCGTACAGCTTCTCGATGCGCGGTGCGATCTTGGCGTTCTCGCGTTCGAACAGGCTATTGCCGTCGAGGTCACTCTCCACGATGAATGGCCCGAAACCTTCCACGTCAAGCACCCACACACCCTGGGCGATGCCAAGCTCCTTCAGCCAGAAGGCGTCGATCACGCGCTTGGTACCGCGGGCGAGCAGCGCGCCGGTGCCATAGCCGACCGTCGTCAGGTAGATCGCGTTGTTGGGCACGAAGAACCGACGATAATCCTCGCTTGTCATGCCGCTCTTGCCGATGATGACGTTGCATCCAGACAGCTTGAACCAACGATCGAGCCAGGGGGCGAAGCGGAAAGAGGCGGTGGCGGTGACGGCGCCGACCGTGTAGGTGCCGTCGGGGTTGACGCGGGCCGCCGGCGAGCAGTGAAAGTTGACGGCGCCGAGCACTTCCCTGGGTGCGGGCATGCCGGCGCCCTCCTCAACGGCTCGCTTGTAGACCCCCTCGCGCGCGGTGAACACGCGGCCAGTGAGATAGACGACCGTGCCGAGCTCCAGCTTGCGCAGGTCGTCAGTACTGGCAGGCAGATCGAGGTGAACCGTTTTCAAGGCGGGTTTGGCCATTGTGCTACTCCGCTGCCTCGGCCGCGTACGCACCCCACTCGACGGTTTCGCGGCGCATATAGTCGGTGAACCATGCCGGGTCGGTGCGGAAAGTGGCGGTGCCGTCGGCGGCGAGGCGAGCCGACGCCCGACGGGAGGAGAGGCAGAACATGTGCATGCTCATGGGCATGCCGCCAGTGTGGCAGTAGCCGACTTCGATGTGGCAGTCGATGACCATCGAGGAGCCCATGAAGCCCATGGCACCCATACCGATGCCATTGCCCATGTCCATGAGCTCCTGTTCCAGCTCGGCGATCTTCGGATCGGGATTGCGCGAGCCAACGACGCGCAGGCAGGCGGCCTGCTTGCCAAGCACCATGCAAATGTCCTTCGATCCACCTAGACCGATGCCGACAATCGCCGGCTGACAGGCGAGGCCGCGCTTGCCAAAAGAAATCAGGGTGTCGAGAAAGAAGCGCTTGATGCCCTGAATGCCGTCGCCGGGAAACAGCATGCGATAGTCGGTGCCGAACAGGCCGCCCTTGTGCACGGTGGTGAGTTCGATCCAGTCGGCGTCGGGATGAAAGGCGTATTCGATTTCGGGCGCGCCGATACCGCAGTTGTTGTTGTGGTCGGTGCGCCACAGCGGGTGGACGCGGTTTGGGCGCAGCGGCACCTCGTCGGTTGCCTTGGCGGTGGCGCGACGGAGCGCCGCTTCCAGCGCTACGGGGCCGCCCTCGACGCGCGCCTCGTTGCCGATCTTGACATACCATCGCGGCACGCCGGTATCGCCGCACATCGCGCGCCGGTCCTCCTTGGCGGCCTCATAGTTCTCCAGCATTGCCTGGAGAACAAAGGAGGACAGGTCGCCCTTCTCGGTGTCGGCGCAGCGGCGCAGGCCGTCGAGGTAGTCGTCCGGTATCTCGATTGCCGCCTTGGCCATGAGATCCTCGGCGGTCCGCTGAATCGAAGAGATAGGGATCATCGGCGCCTCCATGTCACTCGGCCGCGACCTGTTCCTTGAGCAATGTCTCGCCTGGACTGACGTGTGTGAAGAGGACCGGCTCGTCGCTGATTTCGATCGCGCCGTCCTTCCGCCGCGCTACCGTGAATCGCGAGACATGAAGGTCGCCCGATTCGGGAAAATCGGAACGGAAATGAGCGCCGCGCGAATTCTCCCGGCGGATCGCGGCAAGTGCGATCACGCGACTGGTCTCGCACAACGAACGCAGGTTGAGCCAATCGTGCCAAGTCAGGTTGAAGGCGCGGCTGTCGTCGGGAATGCCGGTTGCCAGCAGTTCGGACTCGATCTCGTCGAGGGCGGCGATGGCGCGGTCGAGCCGCCCCCTGTCGCGAATGACGCCGACGTCGTCCCACATCACATCGTACAATCGTTCGCGCAAGCGGTTCAGGTCTCCCGGTTTCTGCGTGAAAGGATGCATTGCGCGCACCTGCTCGGAGGCGAGTATGTCCTCGTCGGGAGGGCGTCGTTCCTGATGCGTCACCCAGGATGCCATGACGTCGCCAGCGATGGCGCCGAACACGGTCGAATTGGCGACGCCGTTGCCTCCCAGCCTGTTGGCGCCGTGCATTCCGCTGGCGTCCTCTCCGGCGACGAAAAGACCGGGAATCTCGGTCGAGGTGTCTGGCTCGCAAACCACACCACCCATGAAGTAGTGCGCCGTCGGCACGACCTCAACCAGGCCCCCCGCCAGATCGAAGCCGCAGTCGCGACAGCGATCGACCATTCCCTTGAACTGCCGGGCAACTTTGTCCGCGCCAAGGTGGCCCATGGAGATGTATACGCCGCCGTTCGGCGTTGTTCGCCCCGCTTTCATCTCGGAGTAGATGGATCGGCTGACAACGTCGCGAGTGGCGCGTTCGAGTGCGGAGTCATAGTCGGCCATGAAGCGCCGGTTGTCACCGTTGAGCAGATGGCCGCCGATACCGCGCAGCCCCTCCTCGAGGACGGTTCCGGTCATCCGGGTGTCGTGACCAGCCAAGAGGCCGGTCGGGTGAAACTGAACCATTTCCATGTCGCGCAATGGCAAACCTGCCCTCAGCGCCATGGCAAGCCCGTCCATGCTCTTGTCGCCCGACGGCGTGTGGTAGCGGTACATCGTCGGCCCGCCGCCGGTTGCCAGGAGGACCGCGCGAGCCTCCACGAAACGCATCTCGCCGGTTCTGATGTCGGCCATCAGGACGCCGGAAATGGAGCTGCCGTCTTTTGCAGGGATGAGAGAGAGAGCCCGGTGCTCCTCCATTCGGCGCACGCCAGGGCGCGCCCACACCTGCTCCATCAGCCGATTGATGATCTCGATACCGGTGAGGTCTCCCTTGTGAACCGTGCGGTCGAAAGTCTGGCCGGCGAATGCCTTGCCGTGCAGGCTGCCGTCGGGGTTGCGATCGAAGAAGCAGCCGATCTCGTTCTCCAGTTCGCGAACGCGCTCGATCGCGGTCGTTACCAGCGTCCAGGCGAGTTCCTGGTGAGGGAGCCATTTGCCGCCCTCGATGGTGTCCATGAAGTGGCGCTCCACGGAGTCGCCTCTGTGGATGGCGGCGTTGTAGCCGCCCTGGACCATCCGCGTGCAGCCGCATTTGCCGAGCAGGCCCTTCGTCGCCACGATGACGTCGAGTGCGGGGTCTGCTTTGTGAGCGTGCAGGGCGGCAAACAGCCCGGCGCCTCCGGAGCCAAGGATCAGAATGTCGGTTGTCAGACGTTCGAGTGCCACGGCTTTTCTCAGAACACCCTGACAAGAAATACGAACGCGACCAGGGCCGCTGCGGCGGCCGCTGCGGTCGCCAGTTGCCGCTGACGACCCGACCACGAGAGATTTTCGACAATAAGCAGCCGCAGCCCGCCAAGCAGGTGGACGACGACCAGGAATATCAAGCCGCTTTCAGCCAGCTTGACGATCGGCTGTTCGGTCCACCTCAGGAACCGATCGAGGCTCGCATCACCGTTGATCGCCAGGCCGAGCGCGAGAAAATGCAACGGAAGGAAAACGGCAAGGCCGATACCCGATAGACGGTGAACAAGCGCCGCCAGCCAAAGTACGTGTCGGCGGTGGTTAAGGGCGTGAGCGGCGCGTGCGGTCATGGCAGGACGATCGCGGTGACGGCCCGAAGGCCGAGAAGGATCAACAGAACGCCGAAAGCGCCCGCCCAGAAACTCGCGCGCCGACTGCCAAGGCTCATCCATTCAGCCAGGATGTTGCGGATGCCGATCGAGGCGTGAATGGCGGCGGCGAACACGAAGAGGCCGTAGAAAAGTGCCCAAGCGATGCTGCCGCGGGTGCGCGAAAGGATATCGGCGGCGCTCAGGTTTTGGCGCGTGGCGTAGAAGATCACGGCTACGTGGATCAGGATCATCGGCACCAGAAGGGCCGCGGTCAGGCGTTGCCAGACGTAGAGACGCACGTTCACGGCTTGATCTCGCCCTTCATGTACGCGCGCGTCGTTGCTCGCTTGAGGGCCGCGATCGAAGCTGTCGGGTTGAGCGAAAGGGGGCACACTTCGCGGCATGATTCGTGGGTGTGGCACGCGTGGCAGCCGCCAGAGCTGGCGACCGCCTGCAGGCGCGCGGTGTTATCGGCATCACGGACGTCATTTACGAGTGTCCACGCCCGATTGAGTTGCGCCGGGCCGAGATAGTCAGGATTCCAGCGGACAGTGTCGCACGCGGCGTAGCAGATGCCGCAGTTTATGCACTCGATGGCGAGGTCGGCCGCCTGCCGTGCCTCGTCATCCGGCTTGATCGCTTCAAGCGGATCTTCTCTCGTTCTCGACGGCACAAAGGCGCCACCTGCCTTCTGCCACTTCTCGAAGAAGGTCTGCATATCGGTAGCAAGATCCTTGACTACCGGCAGGTTCTCGAGCGGCCCCACCTCGACGCGTCCGTCCCGGACCACGCTCGACAGGCGTGTGCGGCAGGTCCAGCGCGGCCTGCCGTTGACTGTCATGGCGCACGACCCGCACACCCCCACGCGACACGCGAACCGATACGCCAGCGTCGGGTCGACGTGGCGCTGGATCCACGTGACCGTGTCAAGGACGGTCTGGTTGTCGCGCGCGGGCACCTGGTAGGCGCGGTATTCGCCGTCCTCGCCGCCGCGCCATACAGATACTGTCAGATCGGATTGCATGTCGGACCTGAATTCCTGCCGGGCCGACCATATTGTCCCAGTCCAGCTTGCCGCCGAATTCTAGCAAGCAGGCTCCGTCAGAAATAGGGAATAAGACTGAACATTAAATTTACTTTTTTTTATGAGAGCCGCTGCGGGACATGCGCTTTTTCGCGCCGTCGGCGATGGGTCGCCGCGTGCTCGATTTCATCCGGTTGGAAACGAATGTCGACTGGCTGCCGCTCCCTGACACGAGCGTCCTCAACTCGGCGAGAAGGGTTTCAGCGAGCACGGTCTTGGGATGCCCGATGGGATGAACAAGCCCGATGACGCGATGAAGCGGCGCGCCCTTGAACGCGACCTTGCGCAGGGGGAGGTCGGTGGAGGCACTGATAGCGCGCAGTGGCACAATCGATACGCCGAGGCCGTGATGAACCATGGTGGTGATAGCCTCAAGGGTGTCCAGCATCATGGTTTCATTGACCTGAAGCCGTCGCCGCCTGATGAGGCGGTCGATCAACTGGCCAACCCAGGCGACCCGCGTGTAGCGGATGAACGGGTAGGCGGCTATCAGTTCCTCGGCGGACAGGTTTGGCGCGTCGATAGGGGCGATGACAACGAGCGGCTCGCGTGCGAACGGCGACCACTCGAGACCGGATCGGCTTTCCAGCATTTCGCTGACGATTGCGGCGTCGAGAATTCCCCGGCGCATTCGATTGACCAGATCAGCGGAGAGGCCCATCACCAGTTCGATGTGCAGTCGCGGATACTTGGCCCGCAACGCGACGAGCGCCTTGGGCATGATGCCCGTGATGGCGCTCGGTACGACGCCCAGCCGCAGGTGACCTCCGATCGCCTGCCCGTCGACGTCCTGAAACAGGCGATCGTAGGCAAGAGTGACTTCCCGCGCCTTCGGCACGAAAGCGCGGCCGGCGTCATTCAGGACCGGCGGACGTTTGGAACGGTCGAACAGGATGACGCCCAGTTCGTCTTCCAATGTTTTCATCTGCATGGTGACTGCCGACTGCGTGCGGTTGATTGCGCGCGCCGCAGCAGCGAACGATCCGGTCTCGGCAATTGCCAGGAAAGTCTTGACCTCGCGGATTGACAACGCATCACTCCGAATATGATCTGACCTGCATCTTCCTTGAGTTTTATCGAAACATATTGTTCATGGAATTTCATTTCAGTTCAAGTGTATTGCCGACTATAACCGGGCGTGGACGGTTCGGGGCGCGCGCCGCCGGCGCCGATCGGATAGATTGGGGAGAGACGGAGCGAACGGAATGAGCGCTGGTCAAAGCGCGACTTCGCGGGAAATCCGCGTCATCGACACAACACTCCGGGACGCGCATCAGTGCCTGTGGGCCACCCGCATGCGGACAGCCCACATGTTGCCGATCCTCCCTGCGATCGATCGGGTGGGCTTTGAGTCGGTGGATCTGATGGGAACGATCCAGTTCGACGTGTCTGTGCGTTACCTCAAGGAGGATCCGTGGGAGCGGGTGCGGCTGGTGCACAAAGCGGCGCCCAACACGCGCTTTCGTGCGCTCATCCGCAGCAAGAACATTGCCGCATTCGACTTTTTCCCGGACGACGTGATCGAGTTGTGGGTCGAACGCCTGTTCGCGAACGGGTTCCGAGTGATCGGTGCTTTCGACGGATTGAACGATGTGGACAATATCGTCGGCGGTCTTCGTCGTGCCAAGGCGCTTGGAGCCTATACGTTCGGGGCGCTGTCGTTCTGCGAGAGTCCGCTGCATACGGACCAGCACTACGCCGATACCGCCCGGGCGTTGATCGAGCGTGCCGATGTCGACTCTCTTATGCTCAAGGACGCGGGCGGGCTGCTGACGGTCGATCGAATCCGCACTCTGGTTCCGATATTGCGTGAGGTGGCGGGATCGCGCCCGCTGGAGCTTCACAGCCACTGCCTCACTGGGCTAGCGCCGTTGGTCTATCTGGAGGGTGCCAAGCTCGGCTGCGACCAGCTCCACCTGTCGGTAAAGCCGTTGGCAAACGGCGCGGCGCAGCCTGCGACACAGACGGTGGTCCGCAATCTCCGTCACATGGGATTCACCGTAAATATCGACGACGGCCTGGTGGACGAGATGAGTGAGCACTTCGCGATGATCGCGAAGCGGGAAGGCAAGCCGATTGGCGTCCCGGCCGAATATGATGCCTTTCACTATGAGCATCAGATTCCGGGGGGGATGCTGTCCAACTTCCGCGAGCAACTCTCGATCGCGGGCCTCGGCGACAAGTTCGAGGCGCTGCTTGAAGAGTGCGCACGCGTGCGGCGTGATCTCGCCTGGCCGATCATGATTACTCCGTTCTCCCAGTTTGTTGGCACCCAGGCGGTCATGAACGTAGTGCACGGCGAGCGCTATCGGGTGGTGCCGAACGAGGTGAAGAAGTATGTGCTTGGCTACTACGGCAAGCTGCTCGGGCCGGTCGATGCGGAGGCAATGGACCGCATCGTTGCGAACGGGTCGCGGGACATTCCGCTTGAGCCAAAGCCACTTGAGCCGATGGTGGCCAGGATCAGGGCGAAGTATCCGCATGCTTCCGATGACGAGCGCCTGTTGCGCATTATGTTTGCCGGCAAGCAGGTCGACGACATGTTGGCTGTGCAGCCGTTCGAGACGGAATATCCAGTTCGGTCTCCGGTCGTCGATCTGGTCAAGACACTGGTCGACCGCAAGAGCGACGCCCGCGTTCGCGTCAAAGGTGCGGAGCTCAGCTTGAAAGTGACCGCGCAATGAGTGGCCGCAAGCGGGACGGGGACGGTGCCGCAGACCTCACTCGACACGATATCGAGACGATCATCGACATCGTCAAGTCGGCTCCCGACATTGCCGAGTTTTCGCTGAAATACGGGGAGATCGAAATCTTCATTTCGCGCGGTTCCCATTCCACTGCGCGCGAGCAGGTTCGGGGAGAGGCGCAGCCGAGCCAGGCGCCCGCCCGCCCGCCGGCAGATATGGCCGCAACCGTGATGGCTGAAAGCCCGCCCTCGGTGAGCGCGCTCGCGGCTCGTCGGTCGAATGAGATTGTCGTTGAGGCTCCCATGGTCGGTACGTTCTACCGGGC
The DNA here is from genome assembly GCA_963826055.1 of uncultured Alphaproteobacteria bacterium. GTDB lineage: Bacteria > Pseudomonadota > Alphaproteobacteria > Rhizobiales > Kaistiaceae > JBBDMC01. The sequence continues at coordinate 360,090 of CAWGVO010000017.1, forward strand.
GCCGGCGCCGGGCGAGGCGCCCTTCGTCAGCGTCGGCGACACGGTCGCGTCCGATGCCGTGCTGTGTATCATCGAGGTGATGAAACTGATGAACTCGATCGCGGCGCCGCGGGCGGGGACCGTCAAGCAGATATTGGTTGGCGACGGGGAAGGTGTGGAGTTCGGTCAGCCTCTGATTGTGATTGAAGTCGACGGGTAGTGCTGCCTTTGTCCGACGGCATGGTGACGGCGGCCCGTGTCGAGGCGGCGGAAGCCGGTGTCGCGATGCTCAATCGCGGTGGCACTGCGGCCGATGCGGCCGCGGCCACGGCGTTGGCTCTCGCGGTGACGGATCCGGCCAACTGCGGCATCGGTGGATACGGCGGCTTCGCAGTCGTTGATGTGCCCGGCGCTCCCACTGCGCAGGTGGCGTTCAATACCGCTGCGCCGCATGCCCTCGATATCGATGTGTTGCGTGATGCGCCGCGACGGGGTCCTTTCGTGCGCTCGGGCCCGTCTGTATCCCCGCCGGCAGTCGTCGCCGGCCTGTGGTTGCTTCATCGGACTTACGGAAGGCTGCCCTGGGCCGAGATAGTGACGCCGGCCATTGCACTCGCCCGCGACGGCTTCGTGGTCGGCGACGATCTTGGGCGCGCGCTGAACTGGGCATTTCGCGATCGGGCAAAGGTGGAGCCGTCCTTCGCGCAGGTGTTCGGACCAGGCGACCGCCGGCCGGAGGCAGGTGACCGGCTTCGTCAGCCGGACCTGGCGGCAACTCTTGAGGCGGTGCAGCGCGATGGACCTGCCGCGCTGATTTCGGGACGGATCGCCGAATCTGTTGTTGCGACGGCCGCGAAAGCCGGGGGAAGTCTCCGGCAGCGCGACCTCGCCGACTTGGAGGCCTCTGTGCTTCCGGCGGTGGAAGTCGCAGTCGGTCCGGCAATGGTCCATGGGACCGAACCAACCACGTCCGGTTTCGGTGTTCTGAGCGATGCCCTCGCGGCAGCGGGGTCGGCGGCGTGGAACGCGCATGATCACCCGGCAACCCTGCGGCGGATCGAATCCGCTCTCCGGCAAGCATGGCGGGCGCGCGAGCAAACTGGAACCAGCCTGCTCGGCCGGTCGCACCCGGTGCAGCACACGAGTCATCTTTGCGCCGCCGACCGCAGCGGCGCGCTGGTCTCGCTGACGTTCACGCACGGACCGCTTTGGTTCGGCAGCGGTCTTGTCGCCGATGGGACCGGTATCGTGCTCAATTGCGGGGCAAATCTCTTTGTGCGCGATCCGCGCAGCGGAAACGTCTTTGCGCAGGCCAATATCACGCCGGTTGTCGCCCGCACGGCAGACGGTTCGCGATACGCGTTTGGCACGCCTGGGGGCCGCAGAATTCCGGCCGTCGTCATGACGGTGCTTGTCGACATCATCGAGCGCGGGGCTCCGCTGGAGGTGGCGATCAACCAGCCGCGTGTGTCGGTGGCTGCGAACGGGACGCTGGAAGTCGAGCCGCCACTTGATTCGGTCTTGCCGGGAACGCGCTTGATCGCGCCCGACGAGTTCTACGGGCCGGCAAGCGGAATTCAGTTGTCGCCGGCGGGGGTTGCGGCCGGAGCCAAAGATGGACGGTTTGATGGGGCCGTGGTGGCCGGCCGGCCACCCGCCTAGACTGCTGCAAGGCGGCGGGAAACGGGCTGCGCAAGGGACAGATTTGCACTCAGCATTTCTGATGATTTGCTTCATCATTTTTGATTTTTGTGAACAAGAAGACTGGGGCAATATGCTGAGAATTCGGAAAAGTCGGGTGAAGAATCCGGTCCGCGCGGATGAGCGGTGCAGACAGATGATCTACAAGTAGGAGAATACCGGCATGCTGGGAGTGTCGTACGGATTCGATAATCAAGACTGGACCGCGGGCATCGACATGCCGCGGATGCGGCGCGAGCGGACCGAGCGAGCTCGCATGCTGATGAAGAAGCATGGCTTCGACGCCCTTCTTTGTTACGACGCAGCCAATATCCGCTACGTCAGCAGCACTGTTGCGGGTGTTTCGGCCCAGGGGTCAAGGCATTGCTTACTGCCGGGTGACAACGGGCCGATCGTGTGGGAAATCGGATGTGATGCGGACCGCGAGCGGCAATGCGCGCCGTGGCTGAATGGTCGCATTCATTACGCGATCCCGTTGCGTTTCGCGCCGATGGAAGCAGCCAAGAAGTGGGCCGCGAACCTGAAAGCGGTGCTAAAGGAAGAGGGCCTCAACGATCCATTGGTGGGTATCGATGCGCCTACCACGAAAATGGCGGCAGCTCTCGAGTCGGCTGGCATTCGGTTCGCTGACGCCGGTCACGTGCTCTACGAGGCACGTCAGGTGAAGACCGAGGACGAGATACAGTGTTGCCGGCAGGCGATCGCGCTGGCCGAGCCCTGCTTCGACGTCGCGCAGACCATGATGCGACCGGGAGTGCGCGAGCGCGACATCCAGGCCGAGATGGCGGTGATCCTGTGCAAATACGGCGCTGAGGGCTATGCCGTGGTCGCGTCCGGCGATCATACCAACCCCTACTGGCGACGGACGTTGAACGATCGTGCGCTGCGGCCCGGTGACCTCGTCATCATCGACCGCATTCACCAGTTGAACGGCTATCCGTCCGACTACGTGCGCACGTTCCTGGTTGGCGACAAGGCGACGCAGAAGCAGAAGGATCTGCACAAGGCCTGCTACGACTACATGTACTCGGCCATTGATATCATCAAGCCGGGCGTGACAACCGTCGACATCGCCGAGAAGCTGCACGAAAAGGAAGACTACTCTGAGTTTACGCTGCAATTCGGTCACGGCATCGGACTGGCGGTCCACGAGCCGCCGTACATTACCCTCATGTCGAAATACGATCCGGTGGTGATCGAGCCGAACATGGTGCTGGCGGTCGAAACGCTCGTGGGCGAGGGCAACGAGGCGGTGCGGCTGGAGGAGAATTTGGTGGTCACCGAAAGCGGCTTCGAGATTCTCAGCCTGTACCCCTACGATGCGAAATTGACCGGAGGCTGAATGGCCGCACTCGAATGCAGGTCCGTATGCCTCGAGTTCGAGTTGGCGGGGCGCCGGCTGCGGGTGCTCGAAGATGTGACCGTGTCGGTGAAGGAAAGGGAGTTCGTATCTCTGCTCGGCCCCAGCGGTTGCGGCAAATCCAGCTTGCTGAACATCGTGGCTGGGTTCATGCGTCCAACCAGCGGACGCGTGCTGGTGGGTGGCAGAGAGATATCGCGGCCGGGCCGGGATCGGGGTGTGGTGTTCCAGGAGCATGCCCTGTTTCCGTGGATGACAGTGCGTCAGAACATTGAGTTCGGCCCAGACGTGAACGGCATGCCGAAGCAGGCGCGGGCCAGGAAAGTCGACGAGCTGATCGCCCTCGTCGGCCTCACCGGCTTCGAAGACGCTTTCCCGAAACAGCTTTCCGGCGGTATGCGCCAGCGGGTGGCGGTCAGTCGTGCGCTGGCGACGACGCCGGATATTCTGCTCATGGATGAGCCGTTCAGTGCTCTGGACGAACAGACCCGGGAGACGCTACGCGAGGAGTTCGAGCGCATCTGGCAGATGACTGCGCAGACAGTACTGCTGGTTACGCACAGCATCGACGAGTCGGTGCTAATGTCTGATCGGGTCGTCGTCATGAAAGCAAAGCCCGGTCGGGTGCTTGAGGTGATCGACATCGACTTGCCGCGGCCGCGCAACGACACGAGCCCGGAGTTCATTGAGAAGAAACGCCTAATCAACAGGATTCTGTATCAAAATGGCCGGGATGCAGCAGTCCAATGAGTGTGGGTCGTGTCGATGGCTTTGAGGGTGGATCCGGACGCGAGGCCAACTGGTTCTCGTGGGTTGGCCTGGGTGTTCCGGTTGAGCGGGAGAGTATTGGACAGCGACCCCTTTTGGCGGGTCGGTGCGGTCGTGCTGTTCCTTGTGGTCTGGCAGCTCTTCGCGATGCTCAATCAGAGTATCCGGATTGTGAACCCGTTGTTCATGATCCCACCGCTCGAATTGGGCAATACCGCGATGCGGCAGTGGAACGACGGAATTCTGTGGGCCGACGTTTGGGCGAGCATGTCGACCGCCATGAAGGGCTACCTGATCGGATGTTCGGTCGGCATCGTGACCGGGATCATGAGCGGTTACCTCCAGCTTGTTCAGCGGCTCTGGGATCCGATCGTGCAGATTTTCCGGCCGATCCCACCATTGGCGTTTCTGCCAATGTTCATTCTCTACCTCGGCATCGGCGACCTGACGCGCGTACTGTTCATCGCCTATGCGGTCTACTTCTACACCTACATGAATGCCATGCAGGGAGTGCGCCACATAGATCCGGTTCTGGTGCGCGCGGCCCTCTCGCTCGGTGCGACGAAGATCAGGATCTTTCGTTCGATCATCCTGCCCGGCGCGATGCCTTCGGTCATGACCGGGCTCAGGGTCAGCGCCGGCATGGCTCTCTTCGTGCTTGTCGCGGCCGAACTGATCGCCGCCGATCAAGGGATCGGCTACCGCATCATGTGGGCACGTCAATATTTTCAGGTCGATACGATGCTGTTCGACGCCTTCCTCATCGGCTTTCTCGGTTTCATCATCGATGCGGGGATGCGTCGTCTGGAGGGCTGGGTGCTGCGATGGAAGCCGGAGGTTTCGGAAAACACAGGCCGTTGACGAATACGGTCGCCAATTTACGAGCCAACAAAAGGTCGTGACGTGAACAATCGTCACTCAAGGGAGGAACAACGATGACAACAGGTTGTGTATACGCTCGCCGCCACGAGGGTCGGAGAGTCGTGGGCAAGTTGGGCATGATGGCCGGCTTGCTGATAGCGGCTTCGGTTGTTGCCGGCAGCGCCGTTGCGGAGCCGGAGCTCAAAGATATCACGGTCTACAGCGACCTCGACTTCCAAGGGCCGGTTCAGCTTATCACTGCCCAAAAGAAGGGCTTCTTCGAAAAGTTCGGACTTAACGTCACCGCCAAATACTACCAGAGCGGCAGCGATATTCCGCCCGGTATGATTGGCGGATCAATCGTGCTCGCCCATGGAGGCTTCGCCAACCCGATGGTGGTCGAAGACCAGGGATTCCCGGTCAAGATCGTCGGTCAAGTCGCCGACTGGGCGCGTAGCACCGGGATCGTGGTGAAGAAGGAGCTCGCCGACGCATCGCCTACGGATTTGAAGACATTGATTGGCCCCGACATCCCGGTGCTGAGGATGTTCTGGCTCAACTGGACCAAGGCCAACGGCATCGATCCCGCCAACGTCAAGTGGCTGAACGCGGCGCCGTCGGATGCGCTGGCCGGGTTCATCGGCGGCAACGCGGACGCCTTGCTGATGTGGGCACCTCAGATCATCAAGGCGGCCGAGACCAACGGCGTGATGTGGGCGGACGGGCGTGTGTCGCACAGGCCCGGCCACGAGGGCCCACAGTCCGTCTATTACAATTGGGGCGTTATTTTCGCCTCGGCCGACTGGGCCAGCAAATATCCGAAGACGCTTGAGGCGTATCTCAGCGGCATCTACATGGCGCAGGAGTACATCAAGTGCCACAAGGATGAGGTTGCGCAACTCGTTGGCGACGTCTCGCATATCGACGTTGCCCTCGGCAAGCAGATCATGGGCATGAACGACTACCAGGTGGGAATGGACGCTTCATTCGTGAAAGAGGCGCAGGGCGCGGCTGATTTCTACCACGGCGCCGGCATGCTCAAGAAATCATACGACCTCAGCACGATCGTGGACCCATCGCCGATCGACAAGGTGATGAGCGAGGTCGAAGTGCCTGCCGAATGGAAGTCTTGCATGTGAGACAGACTGATCGGCGATCGATCGAACGCGCGTAAAGGAGAAGGACATATGGTCAAGCACGTCGCTGGCAAATTGAAAGAAGTGATCTATGCACACTTCGAGCCCAACGAAGACCTGATGAAGGGCATCAAGCAGGTGGTGGTCGAGCGCAAGATCCATACCGGGTTGGTGCTTTCGATCACCGGAGGGCTGGTCAAGGCGCGCCTGTCATATTTTCCGCACGCGGGGCCACTCAATTCGACGCCGATCGACTTCTTCGACATCCCGGGTCCGCTCGAGGCGAGCGGACACGGGGTGATCGGCCTGAAAGCCAAAGACGGGTCGCCGTACGTTCATGTCCACCTCGACGTGACGAACGGCGACTACGCGATCATGGGGCACTTGGAGGAAGGAACGATCGTCCGCTCTCTTTACAAGCGCTCTCACTTCACGATTGCACTGGCGTCGGTCGAAGGCGTGGCGTTCAACCTGCTCGAGGATGAAGAGGCACGCAAAGCCAGTCCGGAGAAGTTCCCCGTTGGTGTGCTGTATCACGAGCTTGCCGAAGTCTGAGCTTCATGACCGAGCTCGCGGTGGCATTGTATTGCCCGTAGGGTCCAGCCGAGAGCCGCTCTGAGGTTGAAGGACCACAAGAACGGACTGAAGAATGAAAGAAAACAAGACCAAGCGGCTGCTGCGTGAGGGCAAGACGGCGATTGGCACGTTTTGCTATTTTCCGACGCCGTGGGTGGTGGAAATCGCCGGCCTGGCCGGCATGGACTTCGTTATTGTCGATCTCGAGCATGCCGCAAAGGACATGCTCGTGGTCGAATCCATGGTGGTGGCCGCCGAGCTGACATCGATGACGTCGATCATTCGCGTGCCGTCGGCTGACGAAAAAGAGATCCTGCAGGTTCTCGAGACGGGCGCTCAGGGCATCATGGTGCCGCTGGTCGATAGCGCTGAAACTGCGGCGCGCGCGGTTGCGGCGGCAAAGTACCCGCCGGACGGCACCCGGGGTGTGTGCCGCTCCACCCGTGCCAACCAGTTTGCCATGCAAGTGCCCAAGTTTGCCGAATTTGCCCAATCGACAAACGACGAGATGTTGGTCATCGCGATGATCGAGGACAAGAAAGGTGTCGAAAATGTCGAGGAGATCCTCGAAACCGGGATCGATGGTATTCTCCTTGGGCCGGCGGACCTCTCGGGTTCTCTGGGCGTGATGGGCCAAACGGACCATCCGTTGGTGCGCGAGGCGATCGAGCACGTGACGGCGGCGGTCATGGCGCAGGATCGCGTGTGGATGGGCAATCTCGTGTTCTCGGCCGACGACGTCGAACGATGGCTGGCCAAGGGCCATCGCTTCTTCAGCTATGGCATCGACACGCAGATGCTCGCGCACAGCTATCAAAAGGCCGTCGAAAGCGTGCGTGCTCGGATCGCGGACCGGCGATCAAACCGGTAAGCCGCGGCACCGGCGAAATTGCCTGCCAGATCGCGGTCCACCCGCCGAATGTCCGAAGACCGGCTCGTGCGTGAGACGACGCCGCTGCAGGAGCGGCAGTTTCTAAGCTACCCCGGTTTTGCCGAAAGCGTCGCCCGGGGTTCGTGCAGCTAAATCCTGGTCGGAGCGACTGGATTTGAACCAGCGACCCCTTGACCCCCAGTCAAGTGCGCTACCAGACTGCGCCACGCTCCGACCGCGCCGGACTATAGGTGCCGACCGGCCGTCGTGCAACGCGGCAGGGGGGCGCTACCGGCTCTTCTTGCACGGGCCGCTCTGCAGCCGTGCGCCGGGGTGGTCGATCGGCCAGCCCTTGGCGTGCGCCTCCTCGTGGGCGAGCACCTCGCGCTTGCATTCCGGCGTCACATCGGTCGGGTAGTAGATCGTCGGCGTGTCGCTCGTCTCCCACGGATAGACGAAACCCAGTGGGTCGGCGCAATAGTCGAGGCCGGCGGCGCGACGCGGCAGCCCGGCAAACTTGCGGTAGAGCTGCTGGAGGTCGGCGAGCGGCAAGCCCTTGTACTTGACCTGCGGTAGCGGCTTGTTGGCGTAGGACGCGGGCGGGAGTGCCCGGATCCGACAATCGATCTCCGCGTGGGCGGCAGACATAGTTAAGAGGGCGGCAGCTGCCGCCAATACCAATCGCCACATGACCCCATTCCTGCGATTTGAGCTTCAATTAGCTAAAAAGCAACGTATCGGGATGGGGGCGGTAACGCATCATCAAGTACGGAATAGGGTAAAGCCGCTGGCAGGGTTACCGCAGTGTTGATGGCTCGTTTGATCTAAGCCGATGGGCAGAAAACCGGCGCGATACTTGAGATTCGTGGCTCCAGAGCTTTTGCCGCCGCCGCCACGAATTCGGTGCCCCGCGGTTGTTTTGTCACACATCTCTAAAATTGGAATCGAAAACGACCGCCGGACTTAGCCACATGTACGGGTGCCACGAGGTACTGATCGCCCGTCCGATAACGGGCGCTATCGAAATCCTCGGAAGGGACACGACACAGTGGACAAGACTGCACGAATCGTAGCCGCCGCACTCTTCGCCGCGGGCCTGGCACAATCAACACCAGCCCTGTCGCTCGAAACGACCGCAGAGGCCTTCATGCGCGGACTGTCGTCTGACTTTGCCGTGGGCAATCTGGCGGATGTTCAGGCCAAGCTCGACGAACTGAAGAAGAGCGGCTTCGAGGGCGTTCTCGTTGACAAGCGGAGGGTGCCGCTCGCCAACCTGATCGAGATTCTGAGCAAGGTGCGCGCCGGCAGCGTCGATGCCAACCGGATCGCTGCTCAGTTGAACGCCATCATCGCCCGGGCCGACCAGGTCCGCTTCATCGTCGGCGACATCAAGGTCGGATCGGCCGATCTCGGTGGAGGAAGCAAAGGGCCGATGTTCCCGGCCGGCTCCGCCGGTTAGTCCAAGCAGACTCGCCCGTTTCTGCGGCTGGAAGCCGGGGACGCGCAAGCGTCGCCGGCTTCAGCTTGTCTGGCGTCGGGTGGGGGTGACCGGCCATCGCGGCGCTGGCGAGGCCGCGATCAGTAAGCGTTTTCGGTGTGGATCAGGCTCAGCGGCGTCTGGGCGAGGATCCGCAGGTCCAGCAGCACCGACCAGTTCTCGATGTAGTAGAGGTCGTACTCCACACGACGCTGGAGCTTCTCCTCCGTGTCGGTCTCGCCGCGCCAGCCATTGATTTGCGCCCAGCCTGTGATGCCGGGCTTGACGCGGTGCCGGGCGAAATAGCCGTCGACGACGTCATGGTAGAGGCGCTTGTCCGCCTTGGCCTGCAGGGCGTGCGGGCGCGGGCCGACCAGCGAGAGTTGGCCGGCAACGACGTTGAACAACTGCGGCAGTTCGTCAATCGAGGTCTTGCGGATGAACCGTCCGACCCTGGTCACGCGCGGATCGTCGCGGGTTACCAGCCGCCGGGCTTCAGCGTCGGCAAGGTTGTGGTGCATCGAGCGGAACTTGAAAACGTCGATCAGCTCGTTGTTGAAGCCGTAGCGCTTCTGGCGAAAGAGGATGGGGCCCGGGCTCTCCAGACGGATCGCGATAGCGGTCGCCAGCATGACCGGGGATAGCATGATCAATGCCAGTATGGCGATGGCGAGGTCGAAGCCCCGCTTGATCAGATAATCCCAATCGCCGATCGGTTTGTCGAAGACGTCGAGAAACGGAACCGTGCCGATGAAGGAATAGGACCGCGGGCGCAGGCGCAGCTTGTTGGTGTGAGCGGACAGGCGGATGTCGACCGGCAGCACCCACAATTGCCGCAGCATCTGCAGCAGCCGGGTCTCCGCGGTAATCGGCAACGCCACGATCAGGAGGTCGATGCGGGCAATACGTCCGAACTCGACCAGCTCGGCGACGGTTCCGAGCTTGGGAGTGCCGGCGACCATGGATGGCGAGCGGTCGTCTCTCCGGTCGTCGAAGACGCCGCAGATGCGGATATCGTTGTCGGGCTGGCCGGCGAGCGCTTCAATCAGTTCCTCGGCAGCGTCGCCGCCGCCAACGATGACGGCGCGGCGCTGAAGGCGGCCAGAGCGCGTCCAGCTGCGCACCACCGTCGACAACGACAGCCGCGAGGCGGTGAAGACGACGAGGCCGGCGACGAACCACGAGGCAAACCAGACGCGGGAGTAGGTATCGCCTATCTTGGCGAGGAAGCCGACGACGGCGAACAGCGCAAAGACCATCGTCCACGCGAGGAAGATGCGTCCGAGGCGCAGGCTGCTCGCCCGGAAGGCCGACAGGCCGTAACCGTGGGCGACCTGAACGAAGAGCACGGCCGCGAATGAACCGCCGAGGAGGGGGGCCACGTAGTGCAGATCGATCCCTTCGCGCGGGGCGACGTAGAGGAGATACGCCGCTGCCCCGGTCAGCATGAGCAGGATGAACTCGGCGATGCGGGCAAAGCCGGTGAACAAGACCGGCGACACCGGCCGTCGCGAAAGCCGCTCGGCGACCGCCAGGGCGGCGGTGCTGAGGGCGGCCTGGCGGCGGGTGGGGGTGCTCCAGGTCGCCGCGTCAGCGACGGCCGCGGCGGAGACGGTAAATGGCTGGTTACGGTCGGTCATCATCAGGCGTTCGACAACGCTCCGCATCTCGCCTCCGGCGTCGTCAAACGGCCGGTTGATGGCAGCTAATGAGCGCCTGCGATAGGTACTCGATCAGATTGTCTTCAGGTGAGAAACCTGGCGTTAGTCTTAACGCAGGGCGGCCGTGTATGCGCCCGCGATGCCGCCAACCATTGCATCGATGGTGAAGGTGTCTTCGGCGCGGGTGCGCAGGCGCGCAGCGGCTTCTTGTGCGGCAGCGGGATCGGCCACTGCTGCGCTCATGGCGACCGCAAGTGCCAGGGGGGCGCCTGGCGAGACGAGCGCGCTGGCGGCGTCGCCGAAGATCTCCGGAATGCCGCCGACCCGTGTGGCGATCAGGGGGACACCGGCGCCGATCGCCTCAAGTACGACATACGGCATCGATTCGGCGCGTGAGGGGACCACGACGGTGCGGGCGAGGGCGAAGGCGTCGCGGGCGGGCATGGGATCACGAAATTCCACGCGGTTCGTCAGGCCCAGACTGGCGACCATCATCTCGTAACGCGGCCTGCCGTCGCCGGGGCCGACCATGACGGCGGTGGGCGCTTCGCCGGTGCGCTCGCGGATGCGGGCGAGGGCCTCGATGAACACATCCGGCCCCTTCAGGTCGCGCAGCTCGCCGATGAAGAGGAAGTCGCGGGCATCTCCGGCCGGGGTGACAGGCACAAATTCCTCGCGGGAGAGGCCGTTCACCACCACCGACACGGGCTTCCTCGTTCTGCCGACCTTGGCAGCGTAGGTGTCGGCCTCGTAGCGGCTGACGAAAATGAATGCGTCGGTCATGCGGGCCAGGATGCGCTCGGCGGGAAAGTAGATGCGACCGGCGAGGGAACGCCTCTCGTAGTGGAGGGAGCCCCCGTGTGGCGTGTAGATGCGGGCTACGCGTGAACCAGACGCCCGCAACAGTGTACCGATCGCCCGCGCGTATGCGCCGCCCTTGGCGCCGTGACCATGCAGGACATCGGGATCGAGTGAACGGATTTCCTTCCTCAGCCGCCAGGCGGTGGTGACGTCCGACGGCGCCAGTTCGCGGCGCATCGGAACCCGCCGGAGGCCGAGGGCCAGCGCCGGTGTCATCGCAGCGATGGCCCCTTCGGCGAATGGCGTGCCGGGCGAGGCGTCGCAAACGATGCCGACCGAATGGCCGGCGTTGGCCTGCGCTTCGGCGAGGTCGCGCACATGGCGGAACAGTCCGCCGACCGGCGCGCGAAAGCAGTGGATGATTTTCAATTGCGCCCCGGCGGGTGGTGTGCCGCCCGCGTCGGTGACCAGGGCGCGCGCATCATCGAGCCGCATGGTTCTAGAAGAGCCGCTCGCGCACGTAGAGGGTGTCGCCCGGCGCCACCGGGTCGCTCAGCATCAGGCGTGCGGTGCCGACGGCACCGTTGATGCTGCGGGTCGCCTGGACCGACGATTTGTCGGCGCGCGCGCTGAAGCCGCCGGCTACGGCGATCGCTTGCTGGACGGTCATGCCCGGCACGAACGGATATTGCCCGGCGACGCCGACCTCGCCCATCACGAAGAACGGCCGGTAGCGGTCGACCTCAACCGAGACGTCGGGGCTGCGCAGGTAGCCATTTTTCAGGCGGGCGGCGATATCGGTTTCGATTTCCCCAGTAGTGCGTCCGCGCGCCCTGAGCGTGCCGATCAGCGGCATCGAAATGGTGCCGGCCTGGTCGACGACATAAGAATTGGAGAGTTCGTCCTGGCCGAAGACGATCACCCGCAGGCGATCGCCGCTGTCCAGCCGGTAGGGTGAAACCAGCTCGGAATGGATGGCGTTGGTGACCTGGGGGTCGGTTGCACAGCCGCTGAGGAGCATGAGGCCGATCGCGGAAAAGAGCAGTCCATGCAAACGCATCGCGGGCCCGGACGGTAGAGGGTGCGTCGTGTCGGCGACACTATTCGGCCCGTATGGTTAACCGTTGGTAAAGACGCCGCGCTGCCTCTGGGAAGTATCTGTTTGCAGTAACGCCTCGTTAAGCACTGTTAACGAAAAGTATACCCCGAAGGGGCGGCTGTTAACTTTGTGATTACCATAACGGTTGATGATTTCAGCCGAACAATCACTGAGTCTGGTTATGGACAACCGGTCAGCTGCCCTCACGGACGTCGAAATAGATGCCGGCGCTCTCTTATCGAGCCTGATAAGAAAGCTGCCCTATCTTATTGTCTTCTTGGGCATTGTGGCGGTTGGAACGTATGTCGGGCTCGGCCAGATCGCGCCCGTCTACAAGTCCGAGGCAACGCTTCTCATTGAGACGGGGGAGTCGGACCTGACGCGCACGTCCGATTCGGGCGGCAGCCAGGTGAGCAATGCGCCGCTTGATGACCAGGCGATCGCCAGTCAGGTCCAGCTCATCAAGTCGCGCGATCTCGCCGAAACCGTTGCCAAGCAGCTCAATCTCGCCAGCCGGGCCGAGTTTGATTCGACGCTGGCGCCACCGTCGGCCATAGATGAATTCCTTGCCCGGTACGGCCTTGCCGGCAAGTCGACCGCGTCCTCGGCCGACGAGCGGGTGCTCAGCGCCTTTTACGATCGGTTGTCGGTCTACACAGTCGACCGGTCGCGGGTGATCGGTGTCGACTTCTCGTCCGCCGATCCGAAGCTCGCTGCGGCGGCGGCCAACGCCATTGCCGAGGGCTACATTGCCCTCCAGCGCGATGCCAAGCGCAGCGCGACGTCGGATGCAGCGGCATTCCTGTCGAGCCAGATCGATGATCTGCGTGGCAAAGTGGTGGATGCCGAGGCCAAAGTTGAGGATTTCCGCTCCAGGAATGACCTCTTCACCGGCGGCGGACAGGACGCCGCGACGCTACCGGAACAGCAGCTTGCCGACCTCAACACCCAGCTTTCGACGGTTCGCACCGACCGCGCGGCCGCGGAAGCCAAGGCGGCGCAGATCAAGGCGGCCCTTGACGGGGGTGGCACGCCCAACGTCCCCGACGTGGTCAACTCGCCGCTGATCCAGCGGTTGGTCGAGCAGCAGGTGGCCCTGAAGTCGCAGATCGCGCAGCTTTCCGCGACGCTGGGGCCGCAGCACCCGCAAATGAAAGCCCTGACGGCCCAGCTAGGCGATCTCAATCGCCAGATCACGGCCGAGGCGCGCAAGGTGCTCGATTCGGCGGAAGCTGAGACGAAGCTGGCAGCGGCCCGCGAGGCTGACATCAACCGAAACCTCGCCGATCTCAAGGCGACTGCCGCACGGGCAAATGATGCCGGAGTGCAATTGCGCGCGCTGGAGCGCGAGGCGGCCGCGCAGCGCGATCTGCTGGATTCGTACCTGCGCCGCTATCGAGAGGCGCTGGCCCGCGAGCAGACCGACTATCTGCCGGCCGACGCCCGCATCATCTCGAAGGCGGCAGTGCCGATCGAGCCGGATTTCCCCAAGAAGGCCTCGATGACGGCGGCGGTCACGGTGATGGCGCTGATCCTGGCCGTTGTCTTCCTGCTTCTGCGTGAGCTGGCGAGCGGTCGGCCGATGCGCCGGGTCGTCTTCGCCGGGCCTGTACCGATGATTCCCGATGCAATGCCGGTGGACGGACATCTGCGCTGGGCCGACGATCACAGCGTGCGTCACATGATGCCTGGCGAACCGACGCTGGCACCGGCGTTGATCGATCGGGTCGAGCAGTCACTGGCGGCGATCGCAAGCGATATTGTTCATCGCGAGGTCAAACGCATCCTGGTAACGCTGGCGGAGGGATGCGAGGACGCCGGGCGACCGCTGGCCGCCGTCGCGTTGGCCCGCTCGCTCGCTCGTACCGAGGCCCGCGTGGTGGTGGTCGACTTCCGCGGCGACGACGCCGACGCCATTTCCATGGGGGAGGGGGAGGGCTTGCCCGGCCTTAGCAACCTCGCCGACGGTGGAGCGTCTTTCGCCCAGGTGATCTTCCGCGACCGCAAGTCGCGGGTGCATTTCATCCCGGCCGGCCAGCGGCCGCTGACGCCTGAATTGCTCGCCGGCGAGCGCCTGGAAACCATTCTTTCGGCGCTGACACTGACGTACGACTATGTCGTCCTCGATGCCCGCGACGATATGATCGCCGGGCTGGCGCCCGCGTGTGGGGTCGCGGTGGTGGTGAGCGAGTTCGGCGCGGCGGATCCGCGCACCAGAAGCGCCTTCGATCGCGTCAAGGCGGTCAGCGGGGCGGATATCCAGCTCCTGGTGGTCGACGCGGCATCGGCCCGCGACGAAGAGGACCTCGGCGACGGTCTGACGCGGGCAAAGGAAAGGGCTCCAGCCGGCGAAGCCGCCTAAATCAGCCCGTTTCACGGGGTCCTACCATCCAGGTGATGACTACCCCGGCCGGTAAAACCCACAGTAATCCGGTAACCAGGAAGAAGAGAGTTCTGGGCTAGCATTGACCGGCCCGGCAGCACCATGCCGGCGATCACGGCGATCAGCAGGGCGTAGACCGGCACGAAGACCACCAAGAGCGCGGTTCCGATGAGTTTTCGCGTGCGTTTGCCCATTGTGTCACCTGCGTCGCCGGCGCTGTTGCCGGCCGGGGGGCCAGCCTGTATCGAATGGGCCGGGACCGTGAACATGGCAAGCCTTACCGGAACCGCTTCGACAACCATCCGCGATCGTATCCACGACCGCGCGCTCATTCGTGCCTGGCTGGTGCTGGTAGCGGCGATGATCGTCGCCATGGTCGTGGTCGGCGGTGCGACCCGCCTCACCCATTCCGGCCTTTCGATCACCGAGTGGCAGCCGATCCACGGCGTCGTGCCGCCGCTGAACGACGCGCAGTGGCAAGAGGAGTTCGCCAAGTACCAGCAGATTCCCGAGTACAAACTGATCAACCCCGACATGACCCTCTCCCAGTTCAAGGGGATCTTCTGGTGGGAGTGGGCGCACCGGCTGCTTGGCCGGCTGATCGGGGTGGTGGTGCTGGTGCCGCTGGTTGGGTTCTGGGTCGCCGGTCGGGTCGAATCGTCGCTGAAGCCGAAGCTGGTCGCCATCTTCCTTCTCGGCGGCCTGCAAGGCGCGGTCGGCTGGTGGATGGTGGCTAGCGGGCTCTCCGAGCGCACTGACGTCAGCCAATATCGTCTGGCGACCCACCTGACACTCGCCTGCTTTATCCTGGCCTATGTCGTCTGGGTCGCCCGCGGGTTGGGGCCGGCGCGCGACGAAACCGCCCCGGCCGGGGTGCGGCGTGTGGCGGCATTCGTGGTCGGGCTCGCCTTCGTCCAGATATTCCTTGGCGGACTGGTCGCGGGCCTCGACGCGGGGCTGACCTACAACACCTGGCCGTTGATGGACGGGAGCCTGGTGCCGTCAGGCCTTATGGCCAATTCGCCGGCCTGGATAAACGCTTTTGAAAACGTCACCACGGTACAGTTCGATCACCGGCTCGGCGCATACCTGCTGTTCGCGCTGACCCTCGGCCATGCGTTCCAGGCGCGGGGTACGAGCGTTGCGGGTTCGGCGTGGCTGCTGGCGGGACTGGTAACGGTGCAGGCGGGCTTGGGTATCGCGACGCTGGTCAGTGTCGTGCCGCTGCCGCTGGCGCTGCTTCATCAGTTCGGTGCCGTCGTTGTTCTCATTGCCGCGGTCGCGCATCTGCGGGCCGCAAGTCTGACGAAGTCGGTTGATGCCATGGCCATTGTGTGAGGCTGATCGATGGACCGTATCCAGAACGCCGCTTCCTTGCTCGCCGCCGCGCGCCTTTCCGCTCTGCCGGTCGATACCCTCCCTGTGATGATGCGCCCGCGCGACGAGGCCGAGGCCTATTGGGTTCAGGGCGCTGTCCACGAAATCATCGCGCGCAGCCGTTTCGGCGAGCGCACCGGCTACAAGATCGGCTGCGCCAACGCGATCATGCGGAAGAACCTCGGCGTCCGTAACCCGTGCTCCGGGGGTATCTTTGCCGGCGCCACCTACGGCAGCGGCATCAGCCTCAAGCACCAGTCGTTCGTTCAGGTCGGGGTCGAGGGTCAAATCGCCGTCCGGCTCGGACGCGACCTGCCGCCAGAGGACGGTCCCTACGACGCAAAGAACCTGGTCGACGCGGTGGACTACTATTTCGCCGCGGCCGAGGTCGTCGACAACCGCTACATCGACCTCCCGCGCACCGGCACACCGACGCTGATCGCTGACGATTTCTTCTCGGCCGCCTGCGTGCTTGGCAATCCGGTCGCGGCGGAAAAGGCGGGTGACGTGTCCAAGGTCACCTGCGTCACCATGATCAACGAGGTCGAGGTTACGCGCGGCAAGGGCAGCGATGTCATGCAGCATCCGCTGAACGCGCTTGCGTGGCTGGCCAATGCGCTCGTCGGCCGCGGGCAAACGCTGAAGGCGGGCGAGATCGTGCTCCTTGGCGGCCTCAGCGAGCCGCTGTGGCTCGAAGAGGGCGACAAGGCGGTCGTGGAGATCTCCGGGCTCGGGCACGTCGAAGTCGCGGTCGACTAGGCCGCCCGCTTACGGGGCCCGACGGACGCCGCGTCAGTCCAGTCCGGTTGTCTCGTCCAGGCCCAGCATCAGGTTGAGGTTCTGCACCGCTTGGCCCGAAGCGCCCTTGCCAAGGTTGTCGAGTTCGGCGAGGAGGACTGCTTGGCCGTGCTTGGGCGAGCCGAACACCGCTAGCCGCATCCGGTTGGTGCCGTTCAGGCCTTCCGGCTCCGGGTTGCGCGGGTCCAGCGAGGACGCGGTGCCGATTTCCAGCAACTCCTCAAGCGGCATCACCTCAACGAACCGTTCGCCCGCATAGCGCTCGGCGAGGGCGCCGTGCAACGCCTCGAGCGTCGGCGGGTGCTCCATCGCCCAAAGCTGCAGGGGCACGGACACCAGCATCCCCTGGGCGAAGCGCCCGACGCTCGGGATGAACAGCGGCCGGTGTTCGAGCGCGGCAAACTTCTGCATCTCCGCGATGTGCTTCTGCACGACACCCATGGCGTAGAGGCGGAAGTTGTCCTCCGTCGCATTCTCGGAATCCGGGTCTTCGAACGCGGCGATCAGTTGCCGGCCACCGCCTGAGTAGCCCGACACGGCGTTGACGGTCACCGGCCAGCCCGGCGGCACCAGGCCCGCCGTCACCAGCGGACGCAGCAACGCGATGGCGCCGGTGGCGTAGCAGCCGGGGTTCGAGACGCGGCCGGATTCGACGATCGCCTGGCGCTGGCCGTCGTCCATCTCAGGGAAGCCGTAGGTCCAGCCGTCCGCGACCCGGTGGGCCGATGAGGCGTCGATCACCCTGGTCTTGTTGTTCCGCACAAGGCCGACCGCCTCCCGCGCGGCGGCGTCGGGCAGGCAGAGGACTACCGCGTCGGCGTCATTGAGAAGCTCGGCGCGCGCCGCCACGTCCTTGCGCTTTTCCGGCGCGATGGAGACCAGGTTCAGGTCGTCGCGGCCCTCCAGCCGCTGCCTGATCTGGAGACCGGTCGTGCCGGCCTCGCCATCGATAAAGACGGTCGCGGTCATGGTGTTCTCCTCCGCTAGCCGCCGCGCCGCCGCTCGGCGAGCAGGCCGAGGTACATCATCGCCACTGTCGCGCCGGCGAGCGCGGTCACGTCGGCGTGGTCGTAGGGCGGCGACACTTCGACCACGTCGGCGCCGACGAAATCGACGCTGCCGAGGTCGCGCAGGATCGTGATCGCCTCACGGCTGGTGAGGCCGCCCGCTACCGGCGTGCCGGTGCCCGGCGCGAACGCCGGATCGAGGCAGTCGATGTCGAAGGTGAGATAGGCGTTGGCGCTGCCCACCTGTTCCTTGATGCGCGCGGCGACTCCGGCGGCCCCCAACGCGTCCACCTCGCCGGCGGTGACGATGGCGATGCCGCAATCGTCCGGCGCCTGCGTCCGGATGCCGACCTGGATCGAGCTCGCCGGATCGATAAGGCCCTCGGCGACGGCGCGGGCGACGAAGGTGCCATGGCTGATGCGCGTGCCGTCGTCGGGCCAGGTGTCCTGGTGAGCGTCGAACTGGACGAGGGCGAGCCTGCCGTAGCGCTCGGCGTGGGCCTTCAGCAGCGGGTAGGTGATGAAATGGTCGCCGCCGAGAGTCAGGAGCTGCACGTTCCGACCGACGATCGCCGTTGCTTGCCTTTCGATCGCGGCGGCGATCTCCATCGGCTTGCCGAAATCGAAGGCGCCGTCGCCGTAGTCGATGACGGCAAGCGTCTCGAACGGGTCCAGGCCAAAGGGATACTGCGGGTCGCCGTCGAGAATGGCGGAGGCGCGCCGGATCGCCTGCGGCCCGAAGCGGGCGCCGGGGCGGTTGGTGGTCGCGGTGTCGAAGGGAATGCCCCAGACGGCCACGTCGACGCCGGCAAGGTCGCGGGTGTAGCGCCGGCGCATGAACGACAGGACGCCGCCGTATGTCGGCTCGATGGCGCCGCCCTTCAGCGGGCCGAGGAAGGCGTTGTCGGTCGGTGGTTTGTCGCTGGGCTCGGTCATGGTCGGCATCGTACGTCAGACGTGTGGATACGAAAAAGGGCGGGCCACGATCGGCCCGCCCTTGAAACTCGGACGTGCGCGCCGATCAGCGCTTGGAGAACTGGAACGAGCGGCGGGCCTTGCGGCGGCCGTACTTCTTGCGCTCGACCACGCGCGCGTCGCGGGTCAGGAAGCCGCCCTTCTTCAAAATGGCGCGCAGCTCCGGCTCGAAGTAGGTCAGGGCCCGCGAAATGCCGTGGCGCAGGGCGCCGGCCTGGCCCGAGAGGCCGCCACCCGACACCGTGGCGTTGACATCGTACTGGCCGGTGCGATTGGAGGCGACGACCGGCTGCTGCACGATCATCTGCAGCACGGGCCGCGCGAAATAATTGGTGAAGTCCTTGCCGTTGACCATGATGCGGCCGGCCCCGCGCGCCAGCCAGACGCGGGCGACGGCGTCCTTGCGCTTGCCGGTCGCGTAGGCGCGGCCGTGAGTGTCGAGCTTCTGGACGTGGACGGGCGCCGCCGGCGTCTCCGGCTGTGGTGCGAGGTCCTGGAGGGACTGCAGATCGGCCATGTCAGGCGGTCCTCTTGTTCTTGCGGCTGGCGCCGGCGACATCCAGCGTCTCCGGCTGCTGGGCGGCGTGCGGATGCTCGGCGCCGGCGTAGACCTTGAGGTTCTTGAGCTGCCGGCGGGCGAGCGGCCCGTCGGGCATCATGCGCTGGACCGCCTTCTCGACGACCCGCTCGGGGAACCTGCCCTCGAGCATCTGTCGGGCGGTGCGCTGCTTGATGCCGCCGATGTGGCCGGTGTGCCAGTAGTAGGTCTTGTCCTCGCGCTTGCGGCCGGTGAATGCGACCTTGTCGGCGTTGATGACGATGACATTGTCGCCGCAGTCGACATGCGGGGTGTAGCTCGGCAGGTGCTTGCCGCGCAGGCGCCGCGCGACGATGGCGGCGAGGCGGCCGACGACCAGGCCGTCGGCGTCGATGACGACCCATTTCTTCTCGACGTCGGCCGGTTTCAGGTTGAAGGTGCTCATGGCTGGTTGGGGCCCGTGAATATCGAAAGCGGCGCCTCAGGAGGCGCCGCCGGTTGGCGCGTTATTAGTCGCGGCCCGTCGTGCGGTCAAGCGGCTTTTGCCAGAGATTCCAAACGCGTAGTTTGGTGGTATCTTGCTACCACAATCCCGGGCGCATTCCGCGGTCTCCCTTCAGGCCGTGGCAAACGAAAAAAGGCCCCGCCGCAGCGGGGCCTTTGCGATCTTACCGGAAAGCGGCCGGTGCAGACCCTTCAGGGTCCGTCAGTTCAACCACCAGGAGAGCCGTGCCCGGATGGTGTGGCTCATCGTCTTGCCCACCGTCAGGCCGGATTCGTTGAATTCATAGGGGCCGCCGATGCCATAGGGGGGGCCGTTGCCATCCTGGTAGCTTTGCGCGCAGTTGCCCAGGTCGCAAGAGGTTGAGAACCCGTTGTATTGGGCGAAGCGATACTCAAGGCCGAGCGAGAGGTGTTTTCCGACCGCCGTCTCCACTCCGGCGCCGACGAACCAACCGGGCTGCCAGCCACCGGCGCTCAGACCGGAGGAGTAAGCGAGGTTGTTATAGTAGTCGAAATAATAGTTGCTCTGGGAACTGATCTGCTTCTGGCCGTAGCCACCGAGGACGTAAAGCAGCGCCTTGGGATTGAGCAGCGCGCCCGCACGCAAGCCAACTCCCCAGGCATCGCCGTAGGTGACGGTGTTGCCCACGTCTTTTTCGCGTGTTTGTTGCGCCTCGACGTCGTTGACTCCCCCGCTGCAGCCGATGCAATCAGCCGAGGTGTTCAATTGGTGGCTGGCGGAGCTGCTGCTTGGCGACCAGTCGTAGTTGGCGAAGACGCCGAAGACAAAATTGTTGGTCTGATAGTCGGCGCCCACGTCGCCGCTGAAGAAGAAATTGTGGGCTCCGAGGTCAGCCTCGTCGCTGGCATTCTGCCAAGTTTCATACAGGGAATGCTGATTGTTGGCGTACACGGACGAGTGGACGAAGTCGAACTGGCCGCCGGCATCAATTCCCAAATGAAACCCGGTCCACTTCCACACGTCCTCGATCGTCGGTGGAGCGACGTACGCGGGTTCCGGCGCCATCACGTCGGCGGCGTACGCATTGCCAACCCAAAAACTCGCCGCCAAGATAGCGGACGCTGTCAAACGCTTCGTTTGCATGACACCCCTCCGTGTCCGCCCTTCGGCGAAACTTGTTATGGGCACAACCTTAGCGCACGGTGCCGCGGCCGGCGACTGGTGTGTTTGTTTATTGTGCGAAGTGTGCTGATCCGGCAACAATAAGGCATTGACTCGGGCATGGAGATGCGCTTGAGCGCTGATTCTATTACAGACGAACGACTTAGCGCCATTCTCTCAGGGACGCGGACCGTCGCGATCGTGGGCGCGTCGCGGAAGCCGGAGCGGCCGTCCCACGCGGTCATGCGCTACCTGCTCGAGGTCGGCTACCACGTCATCCCGATCAATCCCGGCCACGCCGGCGGCGAGATCCTCGGCCAGCCGGTGTTCGCCAGCCTCGCCGAGGTGCCGGAGCCGATCGATCTTGTCGACATCTTCCGCCGGCCCGAGGCGCTGGGGGCCGTTGTCGATGCCGCGCTGGCGCTGCAACCGAAACCGAAGATCATCTGGATGCAGCTCGGCCTCGTCGACGAGGCCGCGGCGGCCAGAGCCGAGGCCGCCGGCGTCGCCGTGGTCATGGACCGCTGCACGCACATCGAGCACGCGCGGCTGATTGCAAGCCGGCCGTTAGCGGGCCGGCAGGCAGGTGCCGCCTTCACAGGCAGGGGCCTGGTGATACTTGGCGTTCGGTGGGAGGGATTCATGGAAACGTATGAGTTCGTCAAGTTCCTGCATGTCGTCAGCGCGATCCTGTGGATCGGGGGCGGGTTCGTCCTCGTCTTCCTGGGCATGGTTGCCGACAGGCAGAGCGACAGAGAGGGCTATTTGCGCATCGTCAGACACGTCGTCTATCTGTCGCCGCGCTTCTTCATTCCGTCGTCGGTCTGGCGGTGCTGGTGTTTGGCGTCCTTTCCGCGTGGATCGGTCGGAGCTTCTCGTTTCTTTGGGTCGACCTCGGGATCGTCGGCTGGCTTTCCACCTTCGTCACCGGCAACTTCCTGATCAGGCCGCGGGCAGAAAAGATCGAGGCGATGGTCGCCACAACGGGCGTCACCGATCAGGCGGTGGCGATCGGCCGGCAGATGCTCAGCATTGCCAAGTTCGATTTTCTGCTCCTCTTCACCATCGTCGCCGACATGGTCATCAAGCCGACGCTGGCGGACTGGATCGTGCTCGTCGTCATGGCTGCCTTGATCGTCGCGGGCGCGTTCCTGTTCATTGTGCCGGCCGTGCGCGGGGCGGCCGAACCCGCGGTCGCTGTAGAAACGCTTTCGCCTTTCCCGCCGGCCGGCAGCATAGCCGGTTGCCGCCCGGATCACATTTCGGTGGCCGGTGCCGTAGCGCCGGCCGCCGCCGCCGGGTATGTGTTGCCGGCATCGGATCAAACGCGAGGGCAGGTTCAGGCCCCGAGACGGAGGGAGTGAAACATGGCTGAAGACCGCGTTCCTGGATTTGCGACGCTGGCGGTGCACGCCGGCGCCAAGCCCGACCCGACCACCGGCGCCCGCGCGACGCCGATCTACCAGACCACGTCGTACGTGTTCGAGAACGCCGAGCACGCCGCCTCGCTGTTCGGGCTGCGCGCGTTCGGCAACATTTACACACGCATCATGAACCCGACCGAAGCGGTGCTGGAGGAGCGCGTCGCGGCGTTGGAAGGTGGCACCGCGGCGCTCGCGGTCGCCTCGGGCCATGCCGCCCAGGTGATCACGTTTCACGCCCTGATGGAGCCCGGAGACGAGTTTGTCGCCGCCCGCCAGCTCTACGGCGGCTCGATCAACCAGTTCAACCACTCGTTCAAGAGCTTCGGCTGGCAGGTCAAATGGGCGGACATCGACGACCTGTCGACGTTCGAGAAGGCGATCACCCGAAGACCAAGGCGATCTTCATCGAGTCGATCGCCAATCCGGGCGGTGTCGTCACCGACATCGAGGGGGTGGCGGCGATCGCCAAGCGCGCCGGAGTGCCGCTGATCGTCGACAACACGCTGGCGACGCCGTACCTCTGCCGGCCGCTCGACTTCGGCGCCGACATCGTCGTCCACTCGTTGACCAAATTCATCGGCGGCCACGGCAATTCGATCGGCGGCATCATCGTCGACGGCGGCAAGTTCAACTGGATGGCGTCGAAGCGCTACAAGTTCCTCTCGGCGCCGCGACCGGAATACAACAACATGGTGCTGGGCGAGGCTTTCGGCAATTTCGCCTTCGCCATCGCCTGCCGCGTCCTTGGCTTGCGCGATCTCGGACCGGCGATCTCGCCGTTCAATGCCTTCCTGTTTCTGACCGGGGCGGAGACGCTGCCACTCAGGATGCAGAAGCACTCGGACAACGCCCGCGCGGTAGCCGAGCATCTGGCGGCGCACGACAAGGTGACGTGGGTGAGCTACGCGGGCCTGCCCGGCGACCGCTACCACAACCTTGCGAAGAAATACTGCCCCAAGGGGGCGGGCGCGGTGCTGACCTTCGGGGTCGAGGGCGGGGCCGCGGCGGGCGAAAAGGTGGTGTCGACGGTCAAGCTTTTCTCGCACCTCGCCAACATCGGCGATACCAAGAGCCTGATCATCCATCCATGGTCGACGACCCACAGCCAGCTCACCGAGGAGCAGCGCAAGGTGGCCGGTGCCGGCCCGGACGTGGTGCGGTTGTCGGTCGGGATCGAGGATGTTGCCGACATCATCGCCGATCTCGACAACGCGCTCGCGGCGATCTAGCCCAAAACGCATCTGGCCTTCACGCCGACATCGGCGTGAAGGCCAGCGCTGGTCAGTCAGGTGCTCTGGCTACCTTGATGCCATCTGGGCCGGCGGACGGGCCACCGTCCATAGCTCGATCGCCGCAAGCACTGCGACGGCGAGCCCGATCAGCACGTGGGTCCACAACGCCTCGACGTTCCCCGTGAAGTGGAGGACGAAGGGCGAGGCGATGACCCACAGGCCGAGGACGAGGTTGACCCACTCTTCCCACTGCGCGAACGCGAACAGGGCCGCTATCGCGACGACGCCGATGATGAGACCGGCGATCACCGCGTTGTAGGTCACTGTTCCAGCGGGGAAGACGAGGATCCAGGGACTGGCGATCAAGAGAATGGCGAGGACGAGATTGATCCCGTCAATGGCCATGACGTTGCTTTTTTCCATGGCAACCTCCTTTGTGCAGACTGCCACCCGTCCGCTCATTGGCTAAGTTTGCGGACGATTGTTGGAGGGAATCTGGGTATTGCGGCGCCGACTTAAAGGGGCCGGGACCATTTGTCGCCGCCGATAGTCGGTGGCGAGCGGTCCCTGGTGCCGGAGGCCGTGGGGGTCCACGCGGAAGGTCGACCGGCCGGTTTCTCGCGTCGCCCGCGCGGGCGCGAAACCGGTCAGCCGACCATGCGTTGCCTGAGTCGGACGGCTACCCCGCCGGGGTACCGCAGACGTAGTAAGCCCTGTTGCCGCCCTGGATGCGGGTGAGGAGTATTTGCAAGCCGGCGCGGCATTTGAAGACCCCGCTGGTGCAGGAATAGCTGTTGTTGGTGCCGCTGGCGGTGAACCCCGTTGTGCAGACCTTCGTCACGGCCTGGTACACCTGCGCTTGCGATGACCCAAACCAGACGAGGCCCATCAGGGCTGCGCCGGCAAGGGCGGCTGTGACGGTGATAGCGTGTCGCATTTCTTCTGCTCCGGTTCTGCGCCTGCCGAGATGGCTGCGGTTCTGCGGCGCAATGGCCCTACTGTTCGGCAGGCTGGCGCCGGCGAAAGTCTTCCGGTTCCCGCCGCAATGCCGAGCGGTCACGCTATGTCGGGTGAATGGTGGCGTCGTCATCCCAAAGGATGACTCGTCCCAGCTTGCCAGCTAGAGTGGAGTGGGGGCACAGGGCGATGGATCGACGATGACCTCGATTGTGCCAAACGACGAGGCTCAATACGTTTCCGATCTGATCGGCGCGATTTACGATTGTGTGGTTGAGCCGTCTCGGTGGGATGCGACGCTGGCGGCGTTGCGCGACGTTCTCGATTGCGCCAATGCCATCCTCTATGTGGCCGACCCGGTCACTGGGGATCACCGCATGCAGCGGATGGTCGGCATCCCGGCAGCATGGGCGGCGCGCCTGCCGGAGCACGACGCCGATCTGGCGGCGCTGCACGCGAGCGTCCCCGATTTCTACACACGGCCGCTCGATGAGCCGTTTGTCTGCCACAAGGACGTCGACAGGGACGCCTGGAGGGCCAACGGCTACTATCGCGATTGGGCGGCGCCGCAAGGCATCGTCGACGTCATCGACACCATCCTGATCCGGCGGCCTGACCGGGTTGCCTCATGTGCCCTGTGCCGGCACGAACGGCACGGACTGATCGGCGAACGGGAGATCCGGCTTAGCCGTATCCTGGCGCCGCATCTTCGCAGGGCGGTCGGCATTTCCGACCTGATCGACCTGACGAGTTTCAATCTCGATGCGCTGGCGGGAGCGCTCGATGCTGTCGCTGTCGGTATTCTGCTGGTGGACGCGGAAAGCCGTATTGTTCACGCCAATCTTCCCGCGCAGCGGATGCTGCGGACGGGAAGTCCGCTGTCCGTCCTGCGCGGGCGGCTTCGCGCCGGGGACCACGAGACCACGGCCCGGCTCGGGCGCGTTGTCGCCCAGGCGGCTCGCGACGAGTCCGAAATCGCGGCCGCGGGCATCGGCATGGTGTTGGCCCGGGACGGCGGCACGGTTGCCACGGCCCATGTGTTGCCGCTTGTCGGGAGCGCCGTTCGACGGCAGATGTTGCCGCGCGCGGTCGCCGCTGTCTTCGTCTCCGACGGGACGTGTGCACCCTCCGGCGTGCTCGAAGCGTTCGCGGAGGCTTACGGGCTTACACGTTCCGAGGTGCGCCTGCTGGGTCGCCTCATGCTTGGCGAGAGCATCGCTGAGGCTGCCGCTTCGCTCAACATCGCCCGGACCACGGTCAAGACCCATATCTCGCGCCTTTTGGCCAAGACCGGGTCGCGGCGCCAGACCGATTTGCTTGCCCTGGTGAACCGCCTGACGCCTGCGGTCGAACCGTCGCGGGGAAGGCATCGCGCGACGACCGCCGGTTCACACGTGGCCGATTTCTGATCCGGTACGGTCCGCCGGTCGGCGTGTGGCGGGCCTTGCGGAATCGCGCACACTCAACCCATGTAGTCTTCTTCCGGCGGCCGCGGCCGTGACGGGCAAAGGCTTGTTGCTCCGGCCATGAACGTCATCGAAGTCAGCCACCTCACCAAGGCCTACGGCGAACTCGTCGCCGTCGACGACATCAGTTTCGAGGTGGCGGCGGGCGAGATTTTCGCTTTTCTCGGCCCCAACGGGGCCGGCAAGTCGACCACCATCAAGATGCTGACGACGCTCACCAAGCCGACGACCGGCACCATCAGGGTCAACGGTCACGACCCGGTCGCCGAACCGGACAACGTGCGCAAGTCTTTCGGCATCGTGTTCCAGGATCCGGCGGTCGACGAAGAACTGACTGCCTGGGAGAACATGGAATTCCACGGCGTTCTCTACGGCGTGCCGAAGGCGGAGCGGCGCGAGCGCATCGACCGGTTGCTCACGTTCGTCGAACTGTTCGACCGCCGCGACAACCTTGTGAAGGAGTTCTCCGGCGGCATGCGGCGGCGCCTGGAGATCGCGCGCGGGCTTTTGCACACGCCGCGGATCGTCTTCCTCGACGAGCCGACCCTCGGCCTCGATCCGCAAACGCGCAACCACATGTGGAGTTACCTCCAGTCGCTCAACGAAAGCGACGGGACAACGGTGTTCTTCACCACGCACTACATGGAAGAGGCCGAACGGGTGGCCGCGCCGGATCGCCATCATCGACCACGGCAAGATCATCGCCTCCGGCACCGCCAAATCGTTGCGTGAGCAGACGGGCGCGGCCTCTCTGGAGGACGCATTCCTGTCCCTCACGGGCAAGACGATCCGCGAAGAGGAGGGGAGCTGCGGCCGACCGGATGCGCATGGTGGCGCGGGCGCGGCGCCGGTGAGGTCGCGAGTGGCGATGACGAAAGGCGGGCAGGGCCGGGAAAGAAACAACGCGATGGGGCGCGCCATCTACATCATGTGGCTGAGGCAGATGAAGCGCTACGTGCGCTCGCGGGCGCGCCTGGTGGCGTCGCTCGCCCAGCCGCTTCTGTTCCTCGTCACGTTTGGCTTCGGCTTTCGCGCCGTTTTCCAGGCGGCCGGTGCCGGCGACTACATCCAGTTCCTGGCGCCCGGCATCATCGCCATGGGCATCGTCTTTTCGTCGGTGTTTTCCGGTATCGAGGTGATGTGGGATCGCCAGTTCGGCTTCCTCAAGGAGACGATGGTCGCGCCGGTGCCGCGCACGGCGCTGATGGTCGGCCGGACACTCGGTGGCGCCACCGTGGCTCTGATCCAGGGCACGCTGGTGCTGGTGATGACGCTGATCATCGGCTTTCGGCCCGTATCGTGGGCGCTGCTGGTGCCGGCGGCGCTGGTGATGGCGCTGATCGCGGTCATCTTCACCGCCTTCGGCACCGCGGTCGGGGCGCGGTTGCGGGACATGCAGGGCTTTCAGCTCATCATGAATTTCATCATCATGCCGATGTTCTTCCTGTCGGGGGCGTTGTTCCCCCTGGAAGGACTACCGGCGGCGATGGCGTGGGTGGTGCGTTTCGACCCGCTTTCCTATGGCATCGACGCGATGCGCCTGTTGATGATCGGCGCGTCGCATTTCGGCCTCGCTGATCGATGTCACGGTTCTGGTCGCGGTTGCGGCGGCCCTGCTCGGTCTCGGCAGCCATTTCTTCGCCCGCATTGAGGTTTAGGCCGCGCGGCCTATAGTATTGGTCTCCCACAGAAATCAGGAAACGGGCGCGTGAAGCCGATACTCGCCGCACTCACCCTATCGCTGGCCTGCTGACGGTCGGGCCGGCGTCGGCCCAGTCATGCCATCCTGAGAAGAATTTCGCCGCGTGGCTGGCAGCCTTCAAGGCGGAGGCGGTGGCCTCCGGCGTCTCGCAGCGGACGGTTCAATCGGCGCTGTCCAACGTCGATTTTGATCCGTCCATCGTCAAAAAGGATCGTTCGCAGGGGGTGTTTACCCAGGATTTCCTGACCTTCTCGAACCGCATGGTGGCCGCCTTCCGGCTCCAGCAGGGCGCTGCCAACCTCTTGAAATACAAGAGTAGTTTCGCGCGGATCGAGCGCGAATACGGGGTGCCGGGGCCGGTGCTTGCCGCCTTCTGGGGCCTCGAAACCGACTTCGGCGCCAACATCGGCGACGGCCCGACGCTGACGTCGCTGGCGACGCTTGCCTACGACTGCCGGCGGCCCGACGCGTTCCGCAAGGAGCTGCTCGCCGCTCTGGTGATCATCGATCGTGGCGACCTCAGCAGCGGCCGAGATGCGCGGGCCGTGGGCGGGCGAACTCGGCCAGGTCCAGTTTCTCGCCAGCCGCTACGTCGACTACGGCGTCGATTTCGACGGCGACGGTCGCGTCAACATGCTGGCCAGTGCCGCCGACGCGCTGGCGTCCGCCGCCAAATACCTCCAGCACCTCGGCTGGCGTCCGGGCGAGCCGTGGCTGACGGAGGTGCGCGTGCCGAAGTCGCTGCCTTGGGACCAGGCAGATGTGGCGATCAAGCTGCCGGTCAGCCAATGGGCGGCGTGGGGCGTCACGCTGGCCGGTGGCAAGCCGCTGCCCGACGGTCCCGATGCGTCGCTGCTATTGCCGATGGGGCGCAACGGTCCGGCGTTTCTCGCCTACCCGAATTTCGACGTGTATCTCCAGTGGAACTCGTCACTGGTCTATTCGACCACGGCCGCCTATTTCGCCACCCGACTTGCCGGTGCGCCGCGGGTGAGCGCCGGGGCCGGCGCGAAGCCGCTGAGTGCCGCACAGGTGCGGCAGGTGCAGACGCTGCTCGTCCGGACGCGGCTACGACGTCGGCAAGATCGATGGGGTGATCGGCCTCAAGACGCGCGCCGCGGTCAAGGACGTGCAACAGAAGCTCGGCCTGCCGGCCGATTCGTATCCGGACGCCGCGCTCTTGGGGAAACTGGGCGGATAGCGCTAACCGTCGCCGCCGACCTTCACCTTCACATAGCTGCCGGGGGCATCCTCGATCGGCTTGATCTTGCCGCCGCCGATCTCGCGCGCGGCCACCCGTCGGTCATCCAGCTTCTCGATCCACTCCTGCCAGTGGGGCCACCACGAGCCGGGGTGTTCCTTCGCCTTTTCCCGCCAGGCGTCGAAGGCGTCGCCCTTGGGGGCGGGGCCCGTCCAATACTGATACTTGTGCCGATCGGGCGGATTGATGACTGCCGGCGATATGACCCGAACCGCCCAGCACGAAGGTGACTTTGCCGCCGAAGAACGAGGAGCCGTAGAACACCGAGCGCGCGGGAGCGATGTGGTCCTCGACGGTGGCGAGGTTGAAGATCGGGATTTTGATTGCCTTGAGGTCGATCGGCACGTCGCCGATCTTGATGGCGCCCTTGGAGAGCTTGTTGTCCAGGTAGCAGTTGCGCAGATAGAACGAGTGGTTGGCCGCCGGCAGGCGGGTGGTGTCCGAGTTCCAGTAGAGCAGGTCGAACGGCGCCGGCTCCTCGCCCTTGAAATAGTTGGCGATCACGTACGGCCAGATCAGGTCGTTCGGCCGCAGCATGTTGAAGGTGGCGGCCATGTTCTTGCCTTCCAGATAGCCGCGCACGCTCATCATCTTTTCCAGGCTGGCGACCTTTTCCTCGTCGATGAATACCGAGAGGTCGCCGGCGTGGGTGTAGTCGACCTGGGTCGCAAAAAAGGTGGCCGATTTCATGCGGTGGTCGCCGGTGGCGGCGGCATAGGCGAGCGCGACCGACAGCAGCGTGCCGCCGACGCAGTAGCCTACCGTGTTGATCTCGTCGCTGCCGGTGATGGCGCTGATGATGTCGAGCGACTCCAGGATGCCCTCGCGCATGTAGTGCTCGAAGCTCTTCTGCGCCTGGCGTCGATCCGGGTTGACCCAGGAGACCACGAACACGGTGTGGCCCTGAGATGACCGCCCAGCGGACGAACGATTTCTCCGGGTTGAGGTCGAGGATGTAGTACTTGTTGATCCACGGCGGCACGATCAGCAGCGGCCGTTTCAGGACCGTCTTGGTGGTCGCCTCGGTACTGAATGAGCTGGCAGACGTCGTTCTGGTGGACGACCTTGCCCGGCGTGGTGGCGATGTTCTCGCCGAGCTTGAACTTGCTCGGGTCGGACTGGCGGATCTTGAGGTCGCCGCCGCCGGCCTTGATGTCTTCGGCGAGCATGCGCATGCCGCGCACCAGGTTGGCGGCATCCGACGAAAGTGTCTGGCGAAGCACTTCCGGGTTGGTGAAGACGAAGTTCGATGGCGCGAGCGCCGCCGCGATCTGCTTGACGTAGAAGGCGGCCTTGCGGCGCGTCTTGCGGGTCGAGGTCCTTGGCCTCGTCAACCATTTGCTCCGCCCAGCGGCTGGTGATCAGGTAGAATTGCTTGAGGACGTCGAAGAACTGATTCTCGCTCCAGGCGCTGTCGGCAAAGCGATTGTCGCGCGGGTCGGGGTTGACGGCGGCAGGGGCGGGTTCGCCCATCATTCGTTTGAGGGAGGTCGCCCACACGTCGAGGTAGGCCGAAAACAGGCGCTGCTGCGCGTCCAGCGCCCGTTCGGGCTCCGCCATCCAATATTCGCTGACCTTGGTGAGCGTCTTGACCACGTCGGTGAGGCTGTCGGCGAAGTCGAACGAGAGCCTTCCCTTCCTCGCGCGGCTTGAGATAGGCCGAGGCGGCCTTGCCGGCTTCCTCGACCATCCGCGCCAGATTGGCGGCGAATTCCTCGGGATGCCGGATGCCGGGGCTGTTTTCAGGAGGCTTGCCGCTGGTTGCCATTTCGGTCCCGTCGGGGGTGGTGGACAAGGACTGGTTGCACGCTTTTTGGACATAATACGGCGCTAGTCGGGAAGTGAAGCACTGGAATTGCAAAGGGCGGGTTAGTTCTCCTTGGTGACCGCGTCGGATCGAAACAACGGCATTGCAGCGATTGTCCGTCTCCCTGGACGCGGCGGATTCGCGCCGTGGCGCTGATCGTGGCGGTCGGCCTCGTGGCGAGCGGCTGCATGACGGGGAGAAGCGAATTCGCCCGGCCGGTGGCCGAGTGCCCGCCCGGCCTCCCAGCCGATGGTGCTGACCGGTGCCGGTCTTGGCGATCAGGTCGGCGCCATTCCGGCGGCTGAACCGGCGGTTGCGGCGGCATCGCAGCCGGATGCGGAGCCGATGGCCCTGTCCGACCCGCAGCCCCTGCCGGTCGACGCGCGTCCAGCAAAGCGGGGCCGGCCGACCCCAAGAGCAAGCTCATGTCACCGGAAGAGAAGGCGCGCCTTATCGCCGAGCTCGAGGCGCTGGCGCAGAAGCCAGGATGCCAGGGCTGCCGGCGAGCGACCCCGCCGGATGCAAGGATGCCGCGGCGCCGACCGTCGATCCCGAGAAGCGTTTGAACGGTGATTTCGGGACCGGAGGGTGCTAGGAACCGGCTGGTCTTGAGCCCGAGTCGAGCCCGACGCCCATGTCGATTTCGGAATTCTATCGCGTCCGGCGGCTGCCGCCGTACGTCTTCGAGCAGGTCAACCGCCTGAAAGCCAGCGCCCGTGCGGCCGGCGCCGACATCATCGACCTCGGCATGGGCAATCCCGACCTGCCGACGCCGCCGCACATCGTGGCGAAACTGGCGGAAACCGCCCGCCGCGAGGACACCCACGGCTATTCCGCCTCGCGCGGCATCAACGGCCTGCGGCGGGCCCAGGCCGCCTACTACGGCCGCCGTTTCGGCGTGAAGGTCGATCCCGACAGCCAGGTGATCGTCACCATCGGCTCGAAGGAGGGCTTCGCCAATATCGCCCATGCGATCACCGCGCCCGGCGACGTGATCCTGTGCCCCAATCCCAGCTATCCGATCCACGCCTTCGGCTTCCTGATGGCGGGCGGGGTGATCCGCTCGCTGCCGGCGGCGCCGGACGAGGAGTATTTCCACGCGCTGGAACGGGCGGTGGCCCACTCGATCCCGAAGCCGCTGGCGGTGGTGGTGTGCTATCCGTCCAACCCGACCGCTCACGTCGCCGATCTCGATTTCTATCGCGACCTCGTCAGCTTCGCCCGGCGCAACGATCTGATCGTGCTTTCCGATCTCGCCTACGCCGAGGTCTATTTCGAGAACAACCCGCCGCCGTCGATCCTGCAGGTGCCGGGCGCCATCGACGTCGCGGTCGAATTCACCTCGATGTCGAAGACCTTCTCGATGGCCGGCTGGCGGATCGGCTTCGCCGTCGGCAACGATCGGCTGATCGCGGCGCTCGGCCGCGTGAAGTCGTACCTCGACTACGGTGCCTTCACGCCGATCCAGGTGGCCGCCACGGCCGCGCTCAACGGCCCCACCGACTGCATCGACGAGATGCGGGCGACCTACAAGCGCCGGCGCGACACGCTGGTGGAAAGCTTCACGCGCGCCGGCTGGCCGATCCCGGCGCCGCAGGCTTCGATGTTTGCCTGGGCGCCGATCCCGGAAAAGATCGGCTCGCTTGGCTCGCTGGAATTCTCCAAGCTGCTGATCGAGAAGGCCGACGTGGCGGTGGCGCCGGGCATCGGTTTCGGCGAGCACGGCGACGGCTACGTGCGCATCGCGCTGGTGGAGAACGAGCAGCGCATCCGGCAGGCGGCGCGCAACGTGCGCCGTTTCCTGGAATTCGTCCGACAAGACGTTGCACAACGTCGTCCCCATGGCCGGCGCCCGCCGCTAGAGGAATGACGGGAATGGATGCGGCGCTGCGCATAGGTCTGGCCGGACTCGGCACCGTCGGCTCGGCGCTGGTGCGGCTGATCGAGCGGCACGGCAACGACCTCGCGGTCAGGTGCGGGCGGCCGATCTCGATCGCCGGCGTGGCGGCGCGCGACCGGCGCAAGGATCGCGGCTTCGACGTCTCGCGTTTTCAGTGGTTCGACGATCCGGTGGCGCTCGCCCGCGACCCCGGCAACGACGTGTTCGTCGAGCTGATCGGCGGGGCGGACGGCGTCGCCGGCGCCTCGGTTCGGGCGGCGATCGCCGCCGGCAAGCACGTGGTGACGGCCAACAAGGCGCTGCTGGCGGCCGACGGCGTGGCGCTCGCCCACGCGGCGGAGGACGCCGGCGTCAGCCTCGATTTCGAGGCGGCGGTCGCCGGCGGCATTCCGATCGTCAAGACGCTGCGCGAGGCGCTCGCCGGCAACACGATCGGCCGCGTCTACGGCATCCTCAACGGCACCTCGAACTACATCCTGACCCGCATGGAGCAGGACAACCTGCCCTTCGCCGAGTGCCTGGCGGCGGCGCAGCACCTCGGCTACGCCGAGGCCGACCCCACTTTCGACATCAGCGGCCAGGACACCGCCCACAAGCTGGCGCTGCTCACCGCCATCGCCTTCGGCGTCGAGATCGACGCAGACGCGATCTACGTCGAGGGTATCTCATCGATCACGCCGGCCGACATCGAGGCCGCCGACGAACTCGGCTACCGGATCAAGCTGCTCGGCGTCGCCAGCCGCACGGAAAGCGGCATCGAGCAGCGCGTCCATCCGACCATGGTGCCGAAATCGTCCGCGATCGCGCGCATCGAGGGGGTGACCAACGCGGTCGCGGTCGAGGCGGATTTCGTCGGCCAGCTTGTCCTTGCCGGCCCCGGCGCCGGCGGTGAGGCGACCGCCTCGTCGGTGATGAGCGACATCGCCGACATCGCCCGCGGCGACCGGGTGGGGACGTTCGGCCGGCCGGCCTCGAGCCTGGAGCCCTACCGGCGCGCGGCGATGCGCACGCACGAGGGCGGCTACTACGTTCGTCTGTCGGTCTACGACCGGCCGGGCGCTTTCGCCGCGATCGCGCGGCGGATGGCCGATTGCGGCATTTCGCTGGAATCGATCGTCCAGCGGCGGCGGGCGCCGAGGACCACCGCGCCCGAGCATCCGGTGCCCGAGGCGCCGCAGCCGGTCATCCTGATCACCTACGAGACGACCGAGGCGGCGATCCGTCAGGCGCTGGACGGGATCACGGCCGATGGTCATGTCGCCAGCGACCCGCAGATGATACGGATAGAGCCGCTTGCGTGACGCAACGGGCGGCCGGAGACCAAGATGAACCAACAAATCCGGATTTCCAGACGCGGGCCGGCGCTGGACCGTGTCCTCTCTCTCGAACTGGCGCGGGTCACCGAGCGCGCGGCGGTGGCGGCGGCACGGCTGAGGGGCCGCGGCGACGAGATGGCCGCCGATCAGGCCGCCGTCGATGCCATGCGGCGGGAGCTCAACGGTCTGGCGATCCACGGCACGGTCGTCATCGGCGAAGGCGAGCGCGACGAGGCGCCGATGCTCTACATCGGCGAGGAGGTCGGCAGCAAGCGCGGGCCGAAGGTGGACATCGCCCTCGATCCGCTCGAGGGCACGACGCTCTGCGCCAAGAACCTCGCCAACGCGATCGCGGTCATCGCCATCGCCGAGGAGGGTACCCTCCTCAACGCTCCCGACGTCTACATGAACAAGATCGCCATCGGTCCGGGATACCCGCCGGGTCTGGTCGATCTCGACCTGCCGGTCGCCGAGAACATCGCGGCGCTCGCCGCCGCCAAGGGCGTGTCGGCGCGCGACATCACGGCGTGCGTGCTCGACCGGCCGCGCCACGCCCGGCTGGTGGAGGAATTGCGCGGAACCGGCGCCGCGATCCGGCTGATCAGCGACGGCGACGTTGCCGGCATCATCCACGTGGCCGAGCCGGAGCTGACCGGCATCGACATCTACTTCGGCACCGGCGGCGCCCCGGAGGGGGTGCTGGCCGCGGCGGCGCTCACCTGCATCGGCGGCCAGATGCAGGGGCGGCTGGTGATCAGCTCGGACGAGCAGCGCGATCGGGCACGCCGCATGGGCGTGACCGACATCGATCACAAGTACGACCTGAACGAGATGGCGCGAGGCGACGTCCTGTTCGCGGCGACCGGGGTCACCGACGGCGATATCCTCGCCGGCGTCCGCTTCGCCTCCGCGCGCGATCGTCACCCACACCGTCGTCATGCGCTCGTCCTCGGGCACGGTGCGCTGGATCAAGGCCGAGCATCAGGACCTCGAAAAGTTCGACGACGCGCTGTGATGGCGGGCGGGGCGACGCGGCGGGTGGCGCCGGCGGTCGCGGTTCCGGCCGCGCCTTCCTCGACGTGGAGCAATCGCTGACCGGCCGGCGCTGGGTGGAGCGCCTCGATTCCACTGGGCGCCGCGACCGCCCTCGCCATCGCCCAGCGCCATTCCGTGCCCGACATCGTCGCCCGCGTGCTCGCGGGCCGCGGCGTTGGCGCGGACGAGGTGCCGTCGTTTCTCGACCCGACGCTGAAGGCGTTGCTCCCCGATCCCTCGCGGCTGACCGATATGGACGCCGCCGCGGCGCGCATGGCGGACGCGATCATTCGCGGTGAGCCGATTGCCGTCTTCGGCGACTACGACGTCGACGGGGCGACCTCCGCCGCGCTGCTGGCGCGTTTCCTGCGCCACCAGGGGTGCGACCCGCGCATCTATATTCCCGACCGACTGTTCGAGGGCTATGGACCCAACGTCGAGGCGATGCGGGCGCTGGCGGCGGCCGGCACCAGGCTGGTTGATCGCGGTCGACTGCGGCTCGACCAGCTTCGAGGCGCTGGCGGTGGCCGGCGAGATCGGCCTCGACGTTGTCGTCATCGACCACCACGAGGTTGGCGCCGAGCTGCCGGCCGCTGCCGCCGTCGTCAATCCCAATCGCCAGGACGACCTCTCCGGTCTTGGCCATCTGGCGGCGGTCGGGGTCACGTTTCTGTCGGTGATCGCCGTGAACCGGGCCCTGCGCGCGCGCGGCTGGTACGGCGTGGCGCGGCCGGAGCCCGACCTTCTCCAGTGGCTCGACCTCGTGGCGCTCGGGCACCGTGTGCGACGTGGTGCCTCTCGTTGGCCTCAATCGCGCGTTCGTTGCCAAGGGTCTGGTCACGCTTGCCCGCCGCGGCAACCGCGGGATCGCGGCGCTCGCCGACGTTGCCCGCCTCGGCGGGCCGCCAATGCCGTACCACCTCGGCTATCTCCTCGGTCCGCGCATCAACGCCGGTGGCCGCATCGGCGATGCGGCGCTGGGCGCCCGGCTGCTGGTCAGCGACGACGCCGGAAGAATGCGCCCGCATCGCCGCCGAGCTCGACCGGCTCAATCAGGAGCGGCAGGCGATGGAGACGGCCATCCTCGAGGAAGCCACGGCGGAGGCCGATGCCGAGGTCGCCACCGGCGAGGGGCCGGCGGTGATCGTCACCGCCAGCGACCGTTCGCACCCGGGGGTGGTCGGGCTGGTGGCGGCGCGGCTCAAGGAGCGCTTCCGCCGGCCGGCGATCGCCATCGCCTTCCAGCCGAACGGGCTCGGTGCCGGCTCGGGCCGCTCGATCGTTGGCGTCGATCTCGGCCATGCGGTGAGGACCGCGGTCGAGCGCGGCATTCTCGTCAAGGGCGGTGGCCACGCCATGGCGGCGGGGCTCACCATCGAGCGCTCCCGTCTCGGGGAACTCAGGGCGTTTCTGGAGGATTTTCTGGGCGCCAAGGTCCGGGCGGCGGGCGAGGGCGGGCGCCTGCTGATCGACGCGGCGCTCGGCGCGCGCGGCGCCAGCGTCGAGCTGATCGAGATGGTCGAAAGGGCCGGTCCATTCGGCTCCGGGCACCCGGAGCCGGTGTTCGCCTTCCCCAACCACCAGATCGCCTTCGCCGATACCGTCGGCAACGGCCACATCCGCCTGACGCTTGCCGGCGGCGATGGCACGACCGTCAGGGCGGTCAACTTCCGCGGCGCGGGCTCTGCCCTCGGCGAGGCGTTGCTTGCCCGGCGCGGCCGGCCGCTGCACGTCGCCGGTACGCTTGTCGATCGACCAGTGGCAGGGCAACCGCCGCCCCAATCTGCGTATCATCGACGCCGCCGACCCTGCCTGACCTCGTTTCTTGCGGGCAATCGTCCCGGCGCGAAGGTCCTCGCGTCGCCCAAGCGATCTTCTATGATAGCCGCGGGAGCGAGACCGCCGGCGGCGGGTCAAGGGGCGACATATGCTCAAATCGATCGATCCGGTCCTCAACGCTGATGTCCTCCACGCCCTGCGCTCGATGGGCCACGGCGATGACCTCGTCATCTGCGACACGAATTTCCCCGCCGACACGGTCGCTCGCCAGACCATGCTCGGTCGGCCGCTCCGCATGGACAACGTTACGGCCGGTCGCGCGGCGCGCGCGATCCTGTCGGTAATGCCACTCGATACGTTCGTCGATCACCCGGCGCTGCGGATGGAGGTCGTCGGCCGGCCGGAAGAGATCCCGCCGGTGCAGGCGGAAGTCCAGGCCGAGATCGACAGGGCCGAAGGGCGTTCCTTGCCGATGGGGTCGATCGACCGGTTTGCGTTCTACGATCTGGCGAAGAAGGCCTATTGCGTGGTGCAAACCGGCGAGCGCCGCTTTTACGGCGATTTCCTCTTCAAGAAGGGTGTGATCGAGCCGGATGCCGC
>CAWGVO010000018.1:0-446274 GCA_963826055.1 uncultured Alphaproteobacteria bacterium
CCAGCTAGTCGACGCGCATTCGTCGACATGCGGCTCCCCCCGGAATTGTTGCGTCGTTGCGGCAGGTGCAGTACAGGACACCCGCGAGGTCTCTCTCTGTCGCCAAATTGCACGACTGATTGCGGCCTTCGTGGCTCTTTTTCTCTGTCCGCAGTTTTGGTGACATGCTGGCCGCGGTCGCGGCGCGGGTAACTCGCTCCGCGGGCCTACTATTCAGGAGCAATGCCCGCTGCTCCAACCACTCCAGCGGCAGGGGAAGCCCGCGGACTTTGGGTCTTTCGGGTGTGAGCGGCGGTGCTTGGCGGCCGTCCAGGATCATAGTCACGATATCAGGAGCGAGAAATGCGGCGGCAACGTCCGGCGTGCGTGCGACACCTGCTGGCCATCCCGCGCGGCCATCTCGGCGATGGCTGCCACGCGACCGGTGCGGAGGTCTTCGAACCAGCGGTGAGCGTCAGCGATCAGGCGGACCGCGCGCCAACGTCTCATCCAGCGTCGGCTCGTCCACCTCGCCGAGCTCGCGGATCAGCGCCCAGCGCGCCCCGGTCACAAGGGCCACTTCGACCGCGCCCGCCTGCCGATGCCGGAAAGTGTCGGTGCCGGCTGGTCGACGGCGACTTCCTGGTGCGCGTGCCTGCCGCTGGCGACACGAAACCCGCGACGGTGAGTTCCGTGATCAGCGTGACCGCCAGCGTGCCTTTACCGGAGTTCTTCCAGCCGGCGATCCCGAGGACGACGCCGCTCACACGAATCCCTCCGCCAGTCGGGCGGCCACCGCCGCATCTTCGGGCGTGTTCACGTTGAAGAACGGATCGACCGCGTTTCCCACCTCGTCGAACGCGACCACGACCGATGAACGACGCGCAAGCCAAGCGTGAACGCTGTGCTGCATTCCGGCGTCGAGCCAGCCTCCGAGGTCGTCTGCGAGCCGCACTGGCCAGATTGCGATAACTGGATGAATCCGACCACGTGACTGCCCGACCGCAATCATCTCCGGGGTCGCGATCGCCGCCGCAAGACGCGCCACGAGGTTTCGCGGCAGGAAGGGCGTATCAGTCGGCGCGCTTATGATCCACTGAGCGTTGGGAACTTGCTCACGCGCCCACAACATGCCGGCAAAAATGCCGGCGAGTGGCCCCACCGAACGGCCTGGAGCGTCAGGGATCACCGGCAAGCCAAAGTCAGCGAAACGAGGGGTCCCCGTTGGCACTCAGCACCAGTCGGCTCACTTGCGGGCGCAGCCGCTCGACGACATGCGCGAGCATCGGCCGGCCGCCGATCGGCCTGAGACCCTTGTCACCGCCGCCCAACCGTAGCGACCGACCGCCCGCAAGCAGAACACCGACAGTCTGTGCGGACCGGACACGTGGGAAAGCGCGCACTTTGTGGGCAGCCCCGTTCGGGTTGGAATACGCTAATATACAACAACCTCGATGCCGGGCCGCAAGTCGCAGGGAGGCTGTTAATGGGTCGGCCGCTTTACGCGCGGCGCGTTTTCTTGTCCCTGATCGCAGGGACAGGGGCGCCACGAGACCGACCTGCTTACCGCTGCGCAGGCATCTGGCTGCAACGATGATTTCGATCGGTGTACCCATCGTCACTGAGGATCAGGTCGTCGCCTCTGGCGCCGATCATGCTGGACAGTGCCGCGCGGTCGATGGTGATGGCTACCGTCTCCTTGGCGACGGTAACGCGGTTCACCAGCGATCGAACCACATCGTAGGCGGCAAACTCACGGATGCCGTCGCTACCATGCATTATCGATTGAGCCAGTTCACCCGCGCCTTCGATGAACCGCTTCGTGGCGCGTGGGTTCCGGTCTTTGGCAAGCAGTTGGCCGATCCAGAGCGGGTCACGGAGATGATCGGTGATGGCCTCCCGGAAGAGGGTCTAGCTGTGAGCTTTCAATAGGTTGTCCATCCGGTCCTGAACGAGGAAGCTGGAGTTGCGAAGCTACAGCACCTCGGAGAAGGACCGGATGAACCTCCATGAGAATGCCCGTCTGACGCCGCTTGGTCGAGAGAGGGTGGTGAAGGCCGTGCTGGGGGGGCAGACGCCGCGGGCGGCCGCGCGAAATGCTGGCGTCTGCCCGCGCACGGCACGCAAGTGGGTCGCCCGGCATAGGGTCGAAGGCGTTGCTGGCCTGCGCGACCGCTCATCGCGCCCGCATCGTCTGCACCGGCCGACGCCAGCGGCCGTCGTCGCGCGGATCGAGGTGCTGCGCCGCCAACTCCGGTGACGGTTCAGCAGACGCGTTCGCCGTAGGAAGAGCGCTCCTCCATCGGACCGCGGCCCGAGCACGTCCGGACCGCGCCGCAACTCGTTTAACTTCGCCTCCCTAGTCGGACGGGCCTTCCGCCCCTTCGAGGGGGATGGAAAGCCTGCACGACAAGCCACTTGCGGCGTAGTCGAACTTGGCTTTCCCGGCCAACTCGCCCGTGACGCTGGCTTCCATCAGCCGGGTGCCCAGTCCCTGACGCTGCGGCGGGTGGACCGGCGGCCCGCCCGATTCCAGCCAATCGACTTCGAGCATCGGCGGCCGTCCGCGCGAAACTGTCCACGATACCTCCACGCGGCCGTCCGAAGCCGATAGCGCACCATACTTTGCCGCGTTGGTGGCAAGTTCGTGGAAGACGATGCCCAGTGCAACGGCGGCCTTCGGATTGAGGTTCACCGTTGGTCCGCTAACCTGCATTGCCTGCTCCCCGTAAGGGCCCAATTCCGCGGCGATGATGTTACGCAGGTTGGCTCCGTGCCACTCGGTCGCCGTGAGCAGGTCATGTGTGTTGGACAGAGCGGCGAGGCGGGCGCGGATGGTTTCAGCGGCTTTGTCGAGACTGTCGGCGCCTCGCAGGGTTTGCGCGACGATTGCCTGGACGGTGGCGAGTGTGTTCTTGACCCGATGGTTGAGCTCGCTGAGCAGGAAGCTTTGCCGGGCGGCCGCCTGCTTCTGTTCGGTGATATCGAAGTTGACGCCGATCATCTCGACGGCGTTTCCGAGGCTGTCGTGGGTGGCGAGGCTGTGCGCGGTGATCCAGCGGACGGTCCCGTCCGATCGCATCACCCGAAACTCTGAATCGAGAAAGACCCCGGCCCAGGTAGAGTTTCGGCGTCAAAACCGACGTTGGCCAGGTCGTCGGGGTGGACGGCCGACAGGAACAGATCGCGGGTTGGCGACAGGGAGGGGTCTATGCCGAGCAGTTCGTATTGCCTTTCGTCCCAATCCTGGTTTCCCGTGCGCAAATCGAAGCGCCAGGTGCCCATGCGCCCCGCCGCAAGGGCGACCCGCAACCGCTCCTCGCTTTCGCGTAGCGCCTCGATCAGCCTGCGGTGCTCGTGAACGTCCTGCAGCGTGCCGATACCGCGGACGGCTTTGCCCGCGCCGTCAAATGTAACGCGTCCGGTGGTCCTGACCCAGCGGACCGCCTTGTCGTTGGCACGGACGATCCTGAACTCGGCTTCATAGGCTCCCTCGCTGCTCGGTTCGTAAACCCGGCGATACAGCTCGTCGACCCATCCGGCATCGTCGGGATGGATAAGCAGCGAAAAAATGTCCCGGTCAGGCTTCGCGTCGGCCGCCAGACCGAGGATCGCCCTGAATTCCGGTGACCAGCGGCGCTCGCCAGTGCGGGCGTCGACGTCCCAGATACCAATGCCGGTGACTTCTATCGCCAGTCTGAGGCTCTCGGCCCTGGCGCTGAACATGTCCTCGGACGGCCCGTCGCGCTCGCCGGATGACATTTCATCCCGACCCCTGCCGAAACCGCGTCCATCCTACCTGCTTCGGCGTCGGCGGCAAACAAGCCCCACGCCCGCAAAAAGAGGGCGCCGCCGACGGCGACGCCCCGAGGATGTCCCAATCCGTCGTCTTTGACTACATCACACGATACGATGAGATGATGTCGTTGTTGCGCCCCTTGAGCGAGGCGTGGTTTTCGCCGATGACCGAGCAGCGGCCCTTGTAGTTCCAGTCCTGGCACACCTTGACGCGGGCGTCGCCAAAGACCCGGATCGACGAAATGCGGTCGTTCCACGGACCACTCAGGCGGGCTTTGGCCTGGCCTTCACGCGCGCAGAAATGGTCGCCCTGATAGTTCCAGTCCTCGTAGAAGCACACGCGCGCCATCCGGCGATGGTGATCGGGCCCGGCGCCGGGCGAGGGCCGCGCATATGGCCCGCGC
This sequence comes from uncultured Alphaproteobacteria bacterium, assembly GCA_963826055.1. Classification (GTDB taxonomy): domain Bacteria; phylum Pseudomonadota; class Alphaproteobacteria; order Rhizobiales; family Kaistiaceae; genus JBBDMC01. The sequence continues at coordinate 4,182 of CAWGVO010000018.1, forward strand.
GGGCCGACACCGAACTTGAACCCGAGCTGGGGGATGTTGAAACTGAAGGCGAAACGGTTGAGCGGGCGTGACTGTGCGTCGGCGAGGTAGCGGGCCGACACCCACCCGTCCGGCCCGGAATGCTCCACGTGGCACCATCCGTAGCCCTGCGAGCACTGGTCCACGTTGACATGTTCACCACCGTGAAGCGTGTCGACGATGTTGTATTGCGTGCCAGGCCCGGACCTGACATGCACCGCGTTGGAGGCGGTTGCCGGGTAGGCCAGGGCCGTGGTGGCAGACAGCGCGATGCTGCCGGCGGTTGCCGCTGCTACGGCGGCGAGTCGAATGAAGCTCATCTTCGCTCTCCTTTCATTTGCGATTGGAGCGCCCGTAGAGGGAACGGGCGTATGGCCGGATGGTTCCGAACGGACCATCGCAGCCAGGATTGGCGTGGCTTTTGGGACCTAGGCGGTGAACGCCAGATAGATCAGCGCAAATGCAACCACCACGCCCATGGTGCCGAACAGAAGCACGCGTCGGACGTTGTGGCCCGTGACGCCCTGCCTCGCCCTCACGGTGGGCACCCGCAGCGGCTGCTCCGGTTCTGGCGGCGCCGGCTGTTCGAGGGCGATCGGATCGGACGCGGGGAAGGAATCTTTCAACGCGGCATCAAGGGCCGCTTCCCGCCGGTCTTCGACCTCGTGGGCAGGCTCCTCTTGTGAACGCAGGTCTTGTCTGCTCATGGCAAGCCAACGCTGTGCCCCGCCCAAAGGTTCCGGGAACCTTGGCCGCCCACCGGCGTTCCCGGAAATGCGCCATCGTGACCACAGGAAGACCGCGTCCCGCTGCAGCAGGCGGCGGCGTAGTACCGGCAAACGATCGCCGAACGTGCTGTTCGACCTGGTGGCGGAACGCGCCGCGACGTTTGCCGCCCGGCCACTGGCCTTCCTGAGCGCCGCGACGCTCATCGTCCTCTGGGCGGGCCTGGGGCCCGTCCTCGGCTTCAGCGACACGTGGCAACTGGTGGTCAACACGGGGACATCCATCGTCACCTTTCTGATGGTTTTCCTGATCCAGCATTCTCAGAAGCGCGACACGCTTGCCCTCCAGATCAAGCTGGCGGAGCTGATCCTCGTCGTGAAAGGCGCCGAGAACGAGCTCGCAACCGTCGAGGAGAAGCCCGAGGACTACCTCGAAAAACTCCACGAAATTTTCGCGGCCTCCAAGAACGGTGGCGGCCGGCGCACCGCGCCGCGGGCTCGCCGCTGACAGGAGCCGATCTGTCCGAGGCATTTGCCTGACCGCGCCGTTCGCGCTCTCGCCCGGGCGCGGGTGATGTTGGGATTTCTGATGCTCAGGTCAGTGCGATCGCGCCAGCGAGGCCGATCGCGGCAATTGCCACAGCCGCGGCCGCGAGCCACCGTGTATTCTCGACCACCCACAGCTCGGTGCTATCGGCCGTAGCCGAGTCATCGAACCGGCCGTGGGATCCATAGTCACCCGGAACAGGGTCAAACAGGTTGTCGTTACGTGCCGGCGCCGGTTCCCCGGTCTGCTGACCCTCGTAAGCGCGGCGCGCCATGATGTGATCGAGAATACCGGGAGCGAGCTTTTGACCCACGATCGCCTTGACGGCCGACCAACCGAGCCAAAGCTCCCGCTGTGGGTGGTGCGCCAGATAGTGGACGGCCTCCGCCGCGACCTCCGGCTGGTATATCGGCGGCAACGGCTGCGCCCGTCGCGGCATCTTGTTGCGCGCCCAGTCGAACTGCGGCGTGTTGACGGCGGGCAGGTGCACGACCGCCAGTTTGACGCGACTGCCGTCGTGCAGCAGCTCCGATCGTATCGAGTTGGTGAAACCGACGATGGCGTGCTTGGCGCCGCAATAGGCGGACTGTAACGGTATCGACCGGTACGCCAGGGCGGAGCCAACCTGCACGATGACCCCGTGATCGCGCTCCTTCATGCGGCGGAGCGCCACCATGGTGGCATACACGAAGCCGAGATAGGTAACCTCGGTGACGCGCTTGTATTCCTCGGGCGAAATCTCAAGGAACGGTGCAAAGACCGTTGCCATGGCGCAATTCACCCAGACGTCGATGGGACCGAAAGCGGCTTCGATATTATCGGCCGCCTTGTGCAGAGCGGCCGGATCGGCGACGTCGGCCGGGCAGGCGAGGGCGCGTCCGCCCCGCTCGACCACCTCGGCGGCTGCCTGATCGAGGCGCGCCTTGTCGCGCGCGATCAGCCCCACCTGAGCTCCGTCTGCGGCGAAGCGCAGCGCAGTCGCGCGGCCGACACCGGCCGACGCGCCGGTGATGGCGACTGTCGGCGTCGCGGTTGTCGGCATCCCATTTCTCCCTTCCGTGTTGGCAACGCAAGGCGTCGGTTGCGGTTCCTTCGCGGCGAAACCCGAAAGAAAAGATGTCGCAGCCGATCCGGGTTCCATTGATGGAACCGATCGCTCCCGGAGGCATTGTGAATGTGGTGAGACGGCCCCATCCAATGGGTCACGTTTTGCCGCGCGGGCCCGTGCTCTCACGCGGGCGGACGAGCAATCGTGAACGCGGAGGAAATGGCCGCCCATGCCCCAGCTGTTCCGGCCGGCGGCGAACACGATCGCGCGCGTCGTGCTGGTGTCGCTGGTGGCATGTCCGTTCGTCTTTGTCGGGCTCGCGTACGCAGTGATGCGGTCGCCGTACGTGACTGGCGAAGGGGTCACCATCGACCAGCCCGTGCCGTTCAGCCACAAGCACCATGTCGGCGCGTTGGGGCTCGATTGCCGCTATTGCCACACAGCCGTCGAAACTTCGCCCGTGGCCGGCATGCCCCCGACCACCACGTGCATGACCTGCCACTCGCAGCTTTTCACGCAGGCATCCATGCTGGCGCCGGTGCGCAAAAGCCTGGCAGACAACGTTCCGATGCATTGGCGTCGCGTCGATCGCCTGCCGGATTACGTCTATTTCGATCACTCCATCCACATCGCCAAAGGCGTCGGCTGCACGACCTGCCATGGGCCGGTGGCGGACATGCCGCTGATGCGCCAGGGCGCGCCGCTGACGATGGCGTGGTGTCTCGACTGCCATCGCGACCCTGTCCCGTATCTGCGTCCGGCGGACAAAGTCTTCGACCCCTATTGGACACCTCCTCGCGACCAATTTGAGCAAGGTCGCAAGTTGCTGGTTCGCTACATGATCGATGTCGATCACCTGTCCGATTGTTCAAGGTGTCACCGATGAGGCCAAGGACAACCAGGTCGGGCCATGGTGCGCCGCACCTCAGCAGGCGCAACGCGATCAAGGCGCTGGCGGGCGGCGTTGCAGTTGGCCTCGCCGGATGCTCCCGTCCGGACGAAGAGATCGTTCCCTACGTCGACATGCCGGAACGCCTTGTCCCGGGTGTACCTCTGCGCTTTGCCACGACGCTGGAACTGTCGGGCTACGGACGTGGCGCCCTCGCCACGTCCATCGAAGGCCGACCGATCAAGATCGAGGGAAATCCGCGCCATCCGGCGAGTCTGGGCTCGACCGACGTTTTCATGCAGGCAGAGGTGCTGTCGCTCTACGATCCGGATCGCGCCCAGGCCGTGGCAGGGCCCGGCGGCATAGCGTCGTGGGACGCCTTTGCCACCGCGCTTCGCGATCAAGTTGACATGGAGAGGGGGCGCGATGGCGCCGGCCTGCGCCTCCTCTCGGGACGGGTGACGTCACCGACGTTGCAACGACAGATCGCTGGTTTGTTGCAGGCCTTCCCGAAAGCGAAATGGCATCGCTATGAGCCGGTCTCCGACGATGCCGAGCGCGCCGGAACGACCCGGGCCTTCGGCCGCCCGCTGACAGCGCTGCCCCGGATCGGCGACGCCGGAGTCGTCCTCAGCCTGGACTGCGATTTTCTGGGTGCCGGCCCGGACCAGATCCGAAACGCCCGCAATTTTTCCAGGGCGCGTGGCGCTGACGGCGGCGCCGAGTCGTTTCTCCGCCTCTATGCCGCGGAGCCCGCCTGGTCCCTGACCGGCGCGGCCGCCGACCACCGCTTGGCGGTCCGGCCGGAACTCATAGCCAACGTCGCCATCGCCATCGGTGCGGCGTTGCGCAACGAGAGTGCCGATATCGCCCTTCCCGACGAAGCGGTCGCATTCGCGAGGAACGCTGCCGAAGATCTCCGCAGGCGGAACGGTCGCGCCTTGGTCCTTGTCGGCCCGCGCCAGCCCGCCGAAGTTCATGCCCTGGGCCACTGGATCAACGGCGTCCTCGATGCGCCTGTCGACCTGATCGAGCCGGTCGATGCGGCCTCCGAAAGCCACGCAGAGGCCTTGACGGCTCTGGCCAACGACATCGGCGACGGCTCTGTCGAAACGCTGGTTATCATTGGCGCCAATCCGGCCTATGACGCGGCCGGCGCGCTTGGCCTCGCGGACGCAATCGCTACGGTGCCCTTCAGCGCCCACCTCGGGCTTCACGCCAACGAGACCGCGGCGCGCTGCGTCTGGCGGCTTCCCCTGTCGCACCCATTGGAGAGTTGGTCGGACCTTCGGGCGATCGATGGCACGGCGAGCATCGTCCAGCCGTTGATCCGTCCCCTCTATGACACCCGAACGGCGCACGACCTTGTGGCCATGATGAACGGGAGCCTCGATCCATCGTCCTACGATCTCGTGCGCGCGACATGGCAGAGCCAGACCGGCGCATCCGATTTCGAAGCGTGGTGGCGCAGCGCTCTCGAGGCCGGCGTCATCGACGGCAGCCGCGCGACGCCAGTTTCCGCGACGCCCCGCTTCTCGCAGCCTGCCCCGGCGCCGCAACCGCAGCAGGCCGTTCTCTGCCTGTCGCCAGATCCAGCGGTGTGGGATGGCCGCTACGCCAACAACGCGTGGCTGCAGGAATGCGCCCGGCCGTTCACCAAGCAGGTTTGGGGCAACAGCCTGCACGTATCGCGGAATGACGCTCAACGGTTGGGCGTGAACGACGGCGACGTCCTTCGGTTGGAGACCCACGGCGCGACGGTCGAAGGGCCGGCGCATGTGAGCGACGGCCAGGCCGACGGTGTCCTTGCCGCTCACCTCGGTCACGGCCGCACGAAAGCCGGTGCTATTGGCGATGGTGCCGGGTTTGATCTTTTCCCCATTCGCCCGCGCGATGATCCGTGGCTGGTCGCCGACCTCAAGGTTTCTGCGACCGGACGGCAGCAGACCGTGCCGACGCTGCAGGGGCAATTCGATCTCGACGGCGAGGCCGACGAGCTGCTGCCCAACCTGTCGCTTGCCGAACTCGCGGCAGGAAACCTCGGCGAGCCGTTCGCACAGGGACCCCTGCCGACCCTTTACCCGCCCCGCCACTACGACACCTACGCCTGGGCCATGGTCATCGACGCCGGCGCCTGCGTCGGCTGCAACGCCTGCGTCGTCGCCTGCCAATCGGAGAACAACGTACCCGTCGTCGGGCCGGACGAGGTACTTGCCGGCCGCGATATGCATTGGCTTCGCATCGATGCTTACTGGTCGACGCCGGAGCGCTTCCAGGGCTTCCAACCGGTGCCGTGCATGCACTGCGAGGACGCTCCCTGCGAGCCGGTGTGCCCGGTCGGGGCGTCGGTTCACGACGGCGAGGGCCTGAACGTCCAGGTGTACAATCGCTGCATTGGAACCCGTTTTTGCCAGGCCAACTGCCCGTACAAGGTCCGGCGCTTCAACTTCTTCGGTTACGCCGACGGGCAGGAGTACGCCAACCTCGGCGACCCGCCGGTTGCCGCCCACAACAATCCCGACGTCACCGTGCGCCAGCGCGGTGTCATGGAGAAATGCACTTACTGCACGCAGAGGATAAGCCGGGCCCGCCGTCAGGCGGAGAAGGAGGAACGCCGGATCGCCGAGGGCGAGGTCGTGACCGCGTGCCAGGCGGCGTGTCCGACCGAAGCGATCCATTTCGGTGACCTGAACAGGTCCGACTCCACCGTCAACGACCTGCGCCAGGCGCCACGTCACTACGCGCTGCTCGGCCACCTTGGCACGCGCCCGCGCACCACATACCTGGCGCCGCTGCGCAATCCCAATCCCGCCTGGCGTGGTGGTCCGGCATGACCGCCGCAGGCACCCGGGTGGCGCCGCGCGAGCGCTGGACGGAGCCCGGCGGACGCAACGACGATGCCGTCAACAACCTCGTCACCCGGCCGCTGTTGCGGCGGGGTGACTTCGCGTGGCGGGCATGGTGGATCGGCTTCGCCGCAAGCGCTGCTCTCACGGCGACGATGGTGGTGTCGGCGAGCTGGTTGCTGATCCAGGGCGTTGGCGTATGGGGAAACAATACCACCGTCGTGTGGGGCTTTCCGCTGGCCAACTACGTCTGGTGGATCGGGATCGGCAATGCCGGCACCCTGATCTCGTCGTTGCTGCTGCTTACCCGCCAGCGCTGGCGCGCGTCGATCAACCGCTTCGCGGAGGCGATGACGCTGTTCGCGGCCGGGATCGCCGGGCTCTTTCCGATCCTGCACCTCGGCCGGCCGATGTATTTCTATTGGCTGACCCCGTACCCGAACACGATGGCGCTCTGGCCACAGTGGCGCAGCGCCCTCATCTGGGATTTCTGGGCGATCCTCAGCTACATCCTTTTCTCGATCATTTTCTGGTACGTCGGTCTGATACCGGACCTCGCCACCATGCGCGACCGGGCGGCGAAGCGCTGGCAACAGAAATTGTTCGGTGCCTTCGCCCTCGGCTGGCGCGGGTCGGCGCGCCACTGGCATGTTTACGAGACCTATCACACGACGATGGCGGCGCTCGCGGTGCCGCTGGTGGTGTCGCTGCACAGCGTCGTCGGTCTCGACTTCGCGGCGAGCCTCATGCCCGGTTGGGCGGAGACGATCTTCCCGCCGTACTTCGTCGTCGGCGCCATGTACTCGGGCTTCGCCATGGTCGTCGTGCTGGCGGCGCTCGTCCGCTGGGGCTTCCGGATGGAAGCGATCATCACGCCTGGCCACTTTGCCGTGATGGCGAAGGTCATGCTCATGGCGGCCACGATCATGGGTCTTTCGTATGCGACGGAATGGTTCGCCGCCTGGTATGGCGGCCGTGCCGCCGAGCGGTCTCTCGTCGGTTTCTTTTTCACCGGGGCCTATGCGCCGATGTACTGGGCGATGTTGCTGTGCAACGTCGCCATCCCGCAGGCGTTCTGGTTTCGCGCCGTCAGGCGCCGGATCTGGCTGGTGGTGCTTATCGCAATCGTGATCAACGTCGGGATGTGGCTGGAACGCATCCTGATCGTGTGGAACACGCTGTCCTACGCGACTCTTCCCAGCATGCGGCGGCTTTTCCTGCCGACGATTTGGGATTGGACGCTGCTCCTCGGCTCCCTCGGCTTCTTCGCGCTGCTGTTTCTCGTCTTCGTCCGCGTCGTACCCGTGGTGTCCATGCACGAAGTTCGTCGCCTTCTGCGCGAGGGGCCGGCATGAGGAACGTCATCGTCGCCGAATTTGTAGAAGCCGGCACCTTTCTCGAGGCCGCCAGGAGGGCGCGGGGCGAGGCGCGTCTGGTCGACGCATACACGCCGTTTCCGGTTGAAGGAATGGATGAACTCCTCGCCGAGCCGTCCCGGGTGAGGGTCGCCATGTTCATGGGCGGCGCGCTGGTGGCCGCGTGCGCCTACGGAACCGAGTGGTACAGCGCGGTCGTCAACTATCCGATCAACAGCGGTGGCCGGCCGCTCCACTCGTGGCCCGCCTTCATGCTGGTGCCATTCGCGATCGGAATACTGTCGGCCGCGGTGTGCGGTTTCGCCGCGATGATGGTCGAGACGGGCCTGCCGCGCCTTCATCATCCGTTGTTCGAGATCGCCGGATTTCGAGCGCGCCAGCCAGGACCGCTTTGTGCTCTTGTTGCAGGCACCTGATGAGCGCCGCGAACGCCAGGCGCTGCTTGATCTCCTGACGTCGGCAGGCGCCCGAGACGTCCGTGAGGTGGCAACGTGAAAGCCCTGATCGTCCTGGCGCTCGCCGTCACCCTTGCGGGCTGCGACCTCAGCATGGCCCGGCAGAAGCGGTACGACACCTATGCGGCGGCCGGGTTCTGGCGCGACGGGGCCGCGGCGCGTCCTCTCCCGGCGCATGTTGTCGCCGAAGGCGACACGGCGCGCGCCGAACAGCTTGTTCATCCACCTCGGGTCACGCCGGAGCTTGTTGTACGCGGGCGCGAGCGCTTCGACATCTTCTGCTCGCCCTGCCACGGGTTTGCGGGGGACGGCGACGGCATTGTGGTGCAGCGAGGCTTTCCGGCGCCACCGTCATTATCACAGCGATCGCTTGCGGTCGGCGCCGGCCTCGCACTTCATGGACGTGATCACCAACGGCTACGGCGCGATGTATTCGTACGCCGCGCGGGTTCCGCCGCGCGATCGCTGGGCGATTGTGGCCTACATCCGCGCGCTGCAATTGCAGCGGCACGCCACGCTGGCGCTCGCACCCGAAGCGAAGGCCAAGCTGCCATGACGGTGCGCCAGCCTTCCAATACCTGGGCGACCGTCGCCGCGGCGGCGGGACTGGTCGTATTTGTGGGGATAGGGGTCGCGGTCCCCCGCGCCGCAGCCGGAGGGTGGCTGGTCGGGCTTGTCTGCGTGGTCGGTGTGCCGCTCGGCAGTCTGGCCCTCTTGATAATTCATGGGCTCACCGGCGGTCGCTGGGGTATTGGAATGCGTCCGGTGCTGCTGCCTGCGGCCGCGGCCATCCCGGTCGTGGCGATCTTCTTCGTGCCCCTGTTGGTTGTCCCGGGGCTCATTTTTCCATGGGCACGTCCCTTCGCGGGTGTTTCGCAAAGCGTCGCCGACATCTACCTGAACGCTCCTTCGTTCGCGGCTCGCACAGCCGTTGCGCTGGCCGGTTGGTGCGGTCTGGCCCTCATGCTCCCGCGCTTGCGGTCGGGCGCCGGCCGGGTCCTGTCGGCGTGCGGAATGATCTTCTACGCCTTGAGCATCAGCGTTGTCGCGGTCGACTGGATCCTGTCGACCGAACCGACGTTCGTTTCGACGTCGTTCGGCGCGAGCCTTGCCATTGCCGAGATCGCGGCGGCGCTGGCCTTCGCCGCCCTGTTCGCACCATTCGCTCACAGGGCAGGGCGTGGTCGCGCGATCTCGCCGGTCTGTTGCTCGCGGCAGTCCTCGGCCTGACTTACATCGACTTCATGGCCGTGCTCATCCTCTGGTACGGCGACATTCCCGACAAGGTATCCTGGCTGGTCGAACGCACGGAGGCGCCATGGGCGGCGTTGACGGTCGCGGCCCTGATGCTGACGTCGCGTGGTACCCGCCACCATGCTTCTGTTCGCTCGCATGCGAAGCAGCCCAATGGGCGTGCGCGCTGCCGGGGCGCTCGTGCTCTGTGGCCTCACGATCTACGTCATTGTGCTGGTTGCGCCGCCATTTGGCGTGTGGGCGATTGCGGCAGGTGTCGCTGCCAACGTTGCCTTTGCGGGAATGGTGTTCGCAGCGGCAATTTTCCTGGCAGGGCGCCGGGGACGGCCGCTGCAGAGGTGGGCCGATGCCTGACCGGCCAAGCCTCAAGTCGACCGAGGTGTCGGCGCGGCAGCCGCTATCTGGTCGCGCTCGGCGTCGTGCTGCTGATCGCAACGGCAATGGGCGGCCTGTGGGGCTTGTTCTCTGTCGAGGTGCCGAAGGGGAATCCGCCAGCACCGGCGACTTTTCCATCGCCTCAACTCGAAGCGGACCCCGCCGCCGAACTGAAGCGGGTGGAGGCGGACCAGACAGGGCGCCTCGCCGGCTACCGCTGGGTCGATCGCGACAAGCGGATCGTCGCCATCCCGATCGACCGGGCCATGGCAATCGAGGCCGCGCGCGGTGCCGATGCTTTTGCTCCGATCGACACCCTGGAGCAGGGGGCGAAGACGAACGGGGGCGGCCCATGAAGCGGATCCTCCTCGCTACCTTGCTGTTGTGGCCGACGAGCGGCCTCGCCGGCATTTCCTCAGCCGATCTCGACGCCGTCCGGGTCGATGCGCAGCCGAACGCCGCGTTGCCCCTGACGGCTTCATTTGTCGACGAGGGCGGAAAGACCGTCACACTCGGCAATTCGCTCGGCGGGGTACCGGGGATTTTGGTCTTCGCCGACTACACCTGCACAGAACCTGTGCGGCCCGATTGTGGCGTTCGCGGCCGGCGGGCTCGAAAAGGCGAGCCTGACTCCCGGCCGCGACTATCACCTGATCGTCATCGGCATCGATCCGAAGGACAGTCTCGCCGCCGCCGAGGAAATGAAGCGATCCCGCGTCGGCGTTGGCACGCCGCTCGCCAAGGCGTCGATATTCCTGCGCGGCGACCAGGCGGCCGTCGACACGATGACCGCAGCCGCCGGCTACCACTACACCTACGACAAGGAGCACGACCAGTTCGCCCATCCGGCCGCGGCTTATGTGCTGACCGCCGACGGCCATGTCGCGCGCGTACTGGCAGGGATCGGCCTCGACGGGGTCGATTTTCGCCTGGCGCTGGTCGATGCCGGCAAAGGCAAGGTCGGCACGTTCGTCGATCAGGTCCGGCTGCGCTGCTATGGCTTCGATCCTGCGTTGGGCATCTACACGGAGAACATCTCCCGGATCCTGGCCGCCGGCTGCCTGGGCACAGTCGCTGCGCTTGGTGGCGGCATTCTCCTGATGGTGCTGAAGATGCGGCGAAGGGAGGCGACATGAGCCCCTTCAGCATCGTGTCGGACGTCTCCAGGCACGGCGAGTTCGATCGACCACCTGTTTTTCTGGCTCGTGGCATTGTCCACCGCCATCGTCGTCGTCGTTTTCGGTCTCGTTATCGGCTTCAGCATCCGTTACCGCCGCGGTTCCCTGGCGAAACGTGGCCAACTGCCCCGGTTCATCCGTCGGGAACTGGAGATCGGGTGGACGGCGGCGACGTTCTTCCTGTTCCTGTTCATCTTCTGGTGGGCGGCCGCCAACCAGCTTCGGCGCGCTCGACCACCCGACGCGAACGCGCTCGACATCCACGTCGTCGCCAAGCAGTGGATGTGGAAGGTGCAGCAGCCGAACGGCGTGCGCGAGATCAACGAGATCCATGCGCCGATCGGACGCCGGTGCGCTGGTCATGACCTCGCAGGACGTGATCCACAGCATGTTCCTGCCGGCGTTGCGCATCAAGCAGGACGTGCTGCCAGACCGCTACCACCTATCTCTGGTTCAACGCCGACAAGCCGGGCATCTATCACCTGCTATGCGCCGAATTCTGCGGCACCGAACATTCGCGCATGACCGGGCGGCTTCGTGCTGATGACGCCCGGCCGACTACGCGCGCTGGATTGCCGCCGCAGCCGGCCAGCGCCAGGCCTCGCCGCGCAGGGCGAGAAGCTGTTCCGCTCGCTCGGCTGCTCGGGCTGTCACGGTGCCAATTCCAGCGTGCACGCGCCCGATCTCGACGGCGTCTACGGCCGCCAGGTGCACCTCGCGGACGGCCGCGTCGTCACGGCCGACGAAGCCTATCTCCGCGATTCCATCCTGCAGCCGGGTGACGACTGTCGTCGCCGGCTATCCAGCCGATAATGCCGAGCTTCAAGGCCAGGTCGAGCGAGGACCAGCTTGTCAGGCTGATCGCCTATCTCAAATCGCTGGCGACCGCCGACTGGTGAACGAGCAATGGACGAGCGCCAATGACCGACATTCCGCTCGACCGTGTGCCCGGCGAGACCGCTCGAGAACGTCCTATCTTGAGGAAGGCCACACCCTTGCGTCGTGGCTGCTGACCACCGACCACAAGCGCATCGCCATCCTCTATGCCCTGTCGATCACCGTCTTCTTTTTCATCGGCGGCATCGCAATCGGGATCGTGCGGCTCGAACTGCTGACCCCGCACGGCCGATATCGTGAGCGACGAGCACTACAACCGGCTGTTCACGCTGCACGGCATCGTCATGGTCTGGTTCTTCCTGGTGCCGTCGATCCCGACCACCTTCGGCAATTTCCTGCTGCCGATGATGATCGGCGCGCAAGGACGTCGCCTTTCCGCGGCTCAATCTGATGTCGTGGTACATTTTCGTCATCGGCGCGGCGTTCACGATCTATGTGCATCATCGCCGGCGGCGTCGACACCGGGTGGACGTTCTACACGCCGCTGTCGACGCTCTATCTCCAACGGCAACGTGATCGCCGCCGCCGCCGGTGTCTTCATCGTCGGCTTTTCGTCGATCGCCACCGGCATCAATTTCATCGCCACGACCCACATGCTGCGGGCGCCGGGCATGACCTGGCGCCGGCTGCCGCTGTTCGTCTGGGCGATCTACGCCACCAGCCTGGTCATGGTGCTGGCGACGCCGGTGCTGGCCATGTCGCTGCTGCTGGTGATGGCGGAGCGACTGCTCGGCATGCCGATCTTCAACCCCGCCAACGGCGGCGACCCGCTGCTGTTCCAGCACCTGTTCTGGTTCTACAGCCACCCGGCGGTCTACATCATGATCTTGCCGGCGATGGGCGTCGTCTCGGAGGTCTTCGCCTGCTTCGCGCGCCGGCGCATCTTCGGCTACACCGCGATGGTCTACGCGATGCTGGCCATCGCGGTGATCGGCTTCATGGTCTGGGGCCACCACATGTTCGTGTCCGGCCAGTCGCAGTACGCCAATCTGGTGTTCTCGTTCCTGTCCTTCGTCGTGGCGGTGCCGTCGGCGATCAAGGTGTTCAACTGGACGGCGACGCTCTATCGCGGCCAGATCATCGTTCGAGGCGCCGATGCTCTACGCGATGGGCTTCCTCGGCCTGTTCACCATCGGCGGCCTGACCGGGCTGTTCCTCGCCTCGGTGCCGATCGATATTCACGTCACCGACACTTATTTCGTCGTCGCGCATTTCCATTTCATCATGGTGGGCGGCACGCGTCTCGGCGTTCTTCGCCGCGCTGCATTTCTGGTGGCCGAAGATCACCGGCCGGCTGTATCCCGAACAGCTGGGCGCGCTTCGGCGCGATGGCGACCTTTCTCGGCTTCATCGTGACGTTCCTGCCGCAGTTCATCATGGGCTATGCGGGCATGCCGCGGCGCTATCACGTCTATCCGCCGCAGTTTCAGGTCTGGCACGTGATTTCGACGGTCGGGCGCCATGATCCTGGCGGTCGCCTACCTGTTGCCGCTTTTCTACCTGACCTGGTCGCTGCGGCTACGGCAAGCGGGCGGGCCGCAACCCGTGGCACGCGACCGGCCTGGAATGGCAGACGTCCTCGCCGCCGCCGAAGGAAAATTTCGACGGCAGATCCCCGCGTCGTCCGAAGGCCCTTACCAGTACCACCCGGAGGATGAGACCGGCGGCGACAACGAAAGCCACCCGTTCCGACCGCAGGGCCAAATGTCATGAGTGAGCGCCCCGCGGCCTTGCGCGAACCCTGGCCGTCGCTCACGCGTCAGCGCGAGGCCGTTTCGTTCGGCGTGTGGGTATTTCTGGCGAGCGAGGTCCTGTTCTTCGGCGGCCTGTTCGTCGGCTACACGATCTACCGCAACCTCTATCCCGATGCGTTCAGGATCGCCTCGCGCGAGACCGATATCGTCTATGGCATCCTCAATACCGCTATCCTGATGACGAGCAGCCTGACCATGGCCGTTGCGGTGCGGGCTGCCGACGCGCGCTTCCGGCGGATGACCTTGTGGTGCCTGGCGGCAACTGCGGCGTTCGGACACAGCCTTTCTCGTCGTCAAGGGGCTTCGAGTATCACGAGGACCTGGTCAAGCATGCTGCCGGGCCCGTCGTTTGCCTTGTCGCCACCGGCCGCCCAGATCTTCTTCACCCTCTATTGGATCATGACCGGCGTGCACGCCGTTCACCTGACCGTCGGTATCGGCGTCGTGGCAACGCTGGTGGTGCAGACATGGCGGCGCGTCCTCCCGATCGAGGCAACGACCTTCGAAGGAGCCGCGCTCTACTGGCATCTCGTCGACATCATCTGGGTGGTTCTGTTGCCACTGCTCTACCTGGTGGGGCGCGCGCAATGAGCAGTGCGCCCAGCGTCTTGCGTCTCTGGTTGATGCCGCTGCTGGTGTGGTTCACGCTGCTTGTTCTGCTTACCCTGACCGTCGGGTCTGCCTTCGTCCCGCTCGGCTACGGCAACACGATCATCAACTTGACGATCGCGGCCACCAAGGCGGCACTGATCGCCATATTTTTCATGGAGCTGGCGGAATCGAGCAGCCTGGTGCGGCTGGCCTCGGTCGCGGGCATCTTCTGGCTCGGCTTCCTGTTCGCGCTGAGCGCCGGCGACTACCTCACCCGGCACTATTGACTGGCCAGGACTGCCTCCGGGTCGATGAGGGCAAGTCCGGTGCGAGGATCGGCGACCTTCTGAAGGTAGGCCGGCGATTCGGTCATGATCACCTCGAGGGTTGGGCGCACGTGCGCGCGACCAAGGTGTCCTGCCATCGCCGATCCGTCGCTTCTGCCGACGACGAGGTGAATGTGGAGCGCAGGCTTACCGGACGGAGACACGGCAACGTCGCCGATGAGGGAGGCAACCTCGACCTGGTCGTCGATCGGAATGCTCGCGTATTCCTTGGCCTGCCAATCGAAGTACTTGAGCACAACATCCTTGAACGCGCCGATCGCCGTGATCTGCGCGGCGGTGATGCCCTGTCTGGCGGCGAATGCGGCCAGCGTCTCCATGACCTCGTCGCCGGTTTGCAGGATCACGGCAAATGTCCGCTGACCGTCCTGCTCGTGCAGCAGCTTGCTATGCATCGTTGCCTCCGTAGCGGGTGTCACGTCGACAACGCTATCCAGCGCGATTTGTTGCCCGCTCGCGATGGAACAATTGGGCCACGTGACGGTTAACACCGAAAGGCGGGCGACATAGGGATTTGGCGGTCACAGCGGCCGCCGACAACGTCCCCTGTCGGAGAAATGATCATGGCGAAAGTGACCGCGGCCGACGTTCTCGTCGAAACACTCATCGATTGGGGAGTCGACACGGTATTCGGCCTGCCCGGCGATGGCATGAACGGCATCATCGAGGCGCTGAGAACCCGACAGGACGACATCCGCTTCATCCAGGTGCGCCACGAGGAAGCCGCCGCTTTCTGCGCTTGCGCGTACGCCAAGTGGACGGGGCGGCTCGGCGTGTGTCTGGCGACATCGGGGCCCGGCGGCATTCACCTCCTCAACGGCCTCTACGACGCCAAGCTGGACGGACAGCCGGTCCTTGCCATCACCGGGCTGCAGTTTCACGACCTGCTGCACACCTTCACCCAGCAGGACGTCGAACTGGACAAGCTGTTCATGGACGTCAGCGTCTACAACGCCCGCGTCATGGGGCCGCAGCACACCGAGAACGTCGTCGAGCTCGCCTGCCGGACGGCGTGGCCTATCGCGGCGTGGCCCACGTCACGATGCCGGTCGACATACAGTCCGCGCCGGTGATCCAGCGACCGCCGCTCGAAGCGCAACGTGCCCAACCACGTCTCCGACATGATGGCGCGCTCCGCGCAGATGCCGGGCGAGGACCAGCTTGCGCAGGCGGCGGCGATTCTCAACGCCGGCAAGAAGACCGCGATCCTCGCCGGCCGCGGCGCGCTCGGCGCCGGCCATGAAGTGGAGGCGATTGCCGAACGGCTTGGCGCGCCCATCATCAAGCCGCTGCTGGGCAAGGGCGCGATCGCCGACGACAACCCGTATTGCACCGGCGGCATCGGCCTGCTCGGAACGCGGCCGTCGCAGGAAGCGCTGGAAGAGTGCGACACGCTGCTGATCGCCGGCAGCTCGCTTCCCTTACATCGAGTTCTATCCGAAGCCCGGCTCAGCGCCGTGCCGTGCAGATCGACATCGATCCGATGCGCATCGGCCTGCGCTATCCGGTCGAGGCGGGCCTGGTCGGCGATGTCGGCAAGGTGCTGCAGCGCGCTGCTGCCGCAGCTCGACTACCGCGAGGACCGTTCGTTCCTCGATGAGGCCCAGAAGGGCATGAAGGACATGGAACGAACTGATGGTCGAGCGCGGCACGCGGCAGGACAAGCCGATGAAGCCGCAGGTGGTGGCCCACGAGCTCAACAAGCTGCTCGCCGACGATGCGATCGTCGCGACCGACTCCGGCACCATCACCACATGGATCGCGCGTCACCTCACGCATTCGCGGGGAGATGAAGTTTTCCTGCTCCGGCAATCTCGCCACGATGGCCTGCGGGCTTGCCCTATGCCGTGGCGGCCGCGGTCGCGCTATCCGGGGCGGCAGGTGGTCGCCTTCGTCGGCGACGGCGGCCTGACCATGCTGATCGGCGAGCTCGCCACCTGCGTGAAATACGACCTCGACGTGAAGATCGTCGTCATCAAGAACAACGTGCTCGGCCAGATCAAATGGGAGCAGATGGTTTTCCTCGGCAACCCGGAATACGTCTGCGAGTTGCAGCCGATCGACTTTGCCGCGGTCGGCGCGCGGCTTCGGCGTCAAGAGCTTCACCATCGACGATCCGGCACGCTGCGGCGAGACGCTGCGTCAGGCGCTGTCCACCAAGGGTCCGGTCGCTGGTCGAGGCGGTCGTCGACCCGCACGAACCGCCGATGCCGCCGAAGGTCGAGGTTCAAGGAGGCCAAGAACTTTGCCGAGGCCCTCGTCCGCGGCACGCCGGCGCGCGGCAAGATCGCCCTGACGGTGGCTTCCGACACGGTTCGCGAACTGATCTGATCGGCGAGAGATCGGCCTGATGCTCGCTACCGAACCGACGATCGCATCAGTCGCCGGCTACGCCTATCGCATTCCGACCGATGCACCCGAGGCAGATGGAACGCTGAGCTGGGACCACACCACGATCGTCGTCGTCACCGCCGAAGCGGGGGACGAAGCGGGGTTCGGCTACACCTACGCCGCGCCGCGAAGCCGCCCGCGTCGTCAACTCCCTGCTGTCCGGGGTCGTCATCGGTCTGGATGCTTTCGCAGTTCCGGCGGCCTGGGAGGCCATGGTCGGCGCTGTCCGCAACGCCGGCCGGCCGGGGATCGCGGCGACCGCGATCTCGGCAGTTGACGTGGCGCTCTGGGACCTCAAGGCGCGGCTTGCCGGTCTTCCGCTCGCCCGCTTGCTCGGCCAGGAGCGCGATGAAGTCCCGATTTACGGCAGTGGCGGCTTCACTTCCTATTCCGACGATCGGTTGGTCGAGCAACTTTGGGTTGGGTGGAGGACGAAGGCTGTCGCTGGGTCAAGATGAAGATCGGCAGCGAACCCGGACGGGACGTTGACCGGGTCCGGCTGGCGCGCGAGGCGATCGGCGATGCGGGTCTGTTCGTCGATGCAAACGGTGCTTACGCGCGCAAGCAGGCGCTCGACTTTGCCGACGCGTTCGCGGACCTCGGCGTAACCTGGTTCGAGGAGCCGGTCTCCAGTGACGACCTCGACGGCCTCCGCCTGATCCGCGACCGGGCGCCGGCGTCGATTGAGGTGGCGGCAGGCGAGTACGGCTACGATCCCTTCTACTTTCGCCGCATGCTGGACGCAGGTGCGGTGGACGTTCTGCAGGCGGACGCGACCCGCTGCGGCGGTATCACCGGTTTCCTGAGGACGGCGGCGCTGGCCGACAGTCACTGTCTGCCGATCTCGGCCCATACGGCGCCGGCACTTCACCTCGCGGTGTGCTGCGCCGCGCCGCGCCTGCGCCACATCGAATGGTTTCACGACCACGCCCGTATCGAACAGGCGCTTTTCGACGGTGCCCCTCTGCCCCGAAACGGAATGATTGCGCCCGACCTGTCACGGCCCGGTCTCGGCCTCGAATTCAGATGGAAAGATGCCGAGTCCCTGGCCGTGTGAGCCGCGAAGGACTCCTGATCATGAACGATACACGATCATCCCGCCCCGGACGCGCCGGCGAGCGCATTGCAACCTACACGGCGAAGCGGAGGGTGATCAGCCGAATCTGCACCGATGCATGGTGACCCTGCCGCGCTGGCCCGATCGCTGGCTCGCGAGATCGAAGGCGAGGTGTCCTTCGACGGCGGAACCCGCGCTCTCTACGCCACCGACGCGTCGAACTACCGGCAGGTGCCAGTCGGCGTGGTGTTTCCCCGCAGCGCCGATGATGTGGTCGACGACCCTCGCCGAATGCCGCAGGGCCGGCGCGCCCGTCGTCATGCGTGGCGGCGGCACCAGCCTCGCGGGGCAGGGGTGCAACGTCGCTGTCCTCATCGACTTCTCAAAATACCTCAACCGCATCGTATCTCTCGACCCGCAGGCGCGGCGCGCGCGGGTTGAGCCCGGCTGCATCCTCGACCATCTCCGCGATGCAGCCGAAAAGCACGCACTAACCTTCGGACCGGATCCCGCGACCCACGATCACAACACCCTCGGGGGCATGATCGGCAATAATTCGTGCGGGGTGCATTCGGTAATGGCCGGGCGCACGTCGGATAATGTGCATGCCCTCGACATCGTCACCTACGAGGGGCTGAGAATGACAGTCGGTCCGACGAGCGACGATGAGTTCGAGCGCATCATCGCCGCCGGCGGCCCGCGGGCCGAAATCTACCGACAACTTGATGCTTTCAGGAACCGTTATGCCGATCTCATTCGGGCGCGATATCCCCACATACCGCGACTGGTGTCCGGCTACGAGAACCTTGACGCTTTGCTGCCCGAAAACGGCTTCAACGTGGCCTGTGCGCTTGTCGGCACCGAGGCAACCTGCGTCACGGTCCTCGAAGCGACCCTGGACCTCATCCCAAGCCCCCAGCAACGCGTGCTGGCTGCGATCGGCTTCAGCGACGTCTATGCGGCGGCTGACGCGGTTCCCGAAGTCCTTGGCTTCGGGCCGATCGGGCTTGAGGGTATCGATCGACCTGTTGATCACCTTCATCCGCGAAAAGCATCTGCACGAAGACGACCTGGAAATGCTTCCCGAAGGGAACGGCTGGCTGATTGCCGAATTCGGGGGCGACACGTTCGAGGAAGCGAGCAACCGTGCCGCGCAACTGGTCGATGCGTTCGACGAAAAGGGCTGCCGCGCCAAAACGATCGACAAGAAGAGTGATCAGCAAAGACTGTGGACGGTGCGCGAATCCGCCCTCGGCGCGACGGCCCACGTTCCGGACATGCCGGAGACGCATCCGGGATGGGAGGACAGCGCCGTCCCCCGCGAGGCGCTGGGCGCGTACCTGCGCGACCTCAAGAAGCTATTTCATCGGTACGGCTACGAAGCGTCGGTCTATGGGCACTTCGGCGACGGGCTCGTGCATTGCCGCATCGACTTTGACCTGCGTACGGAGGAAGGCCTCCAGACCTGGCGCCGGTTCCTGGACGAGGCCGCCGACCTCGTTGTGGGCTACGGTGGATCGTTGTCCGGCGAGCACGGCGACGGCCAGGCGCGGGCGGCCCTTCTCGAAAAGATGTACGGTGCCGAGCTCGTCAGCGCCTTTCGCGAGTTCAAGGCGATCTGGGATCCGCAAGGCCGGATGAATCCGGGCAAGATCGTCGATCCGTACCCGATCACGTCGAACCTTCGCCTCGAGCCGCTGATTCAGCCGCCCGACGTTGACGCCCAGTTTGCGTACGCGGAAGACGGCGGCAGCTTTGTCAAGGCAACGCGACGATGCGTGGGTGTCGGGTCGTGCCGGCGGAGGGACAGCACCAAGAGTGTCATGTGCCCGAGCTACATGGCGACCGGCGAGGAGAAGTATTCGACACGCGGCCGCGCGCGGCTGCTGTTCGAGATGATCCATGGCGACGTCCTTGCTGACCATTGGAAAAGCGATGCCGTCGAAGACGCGTTGGACCTTTGTCTCGCCTGCAAGGCGTGCAAGAGCGACTGTCCGGTTCACGTGGACATGGCGACCTACAAGGCGGAGTTTCGAAATCGCTACTACGCCGGCCGCCTGCGGCCGCGCGCGGCCTATTCGATGGGGCTGATCCACCGCTGGGCACGTATCGCGGCCCGCATGCCGGCCATCGCCAACGCGATGACACAAACGCCTGGCGTGTCGTCGCTGGCCAAATGGATTGGAGGCATCGCGCAAGAACGAAAGATGCCGCCGTTCGCGCGCCAGAGCTTCACCGATTGGTTCAAGCATCGCGAGCGACCGAGCGCCGGCGGGCAGCGCGTCATGCTGTGGCCGGATACGTTCAACAACTACTTCCGACCGGAGACCGCCATCGCCGCCACCCGGCTGCTGGAGCACCTGGGATTCGTCGTTGTAATCCCCGCTCGTCCGCTGTGCTGCGGGCGCCCGCTCTACGACTGGGGCAGGCTTGACGCAGCAAAAAGGCTGTGGCGCGAAACCCTGTCGTCTCTGGAAAGCGAAATTGAGATCGGGACGCCGATCATCGGGCTTGAGCCGGCGTGCGTCAGCGCCTTTCGGGACGAACTCGTTGGCCTGTTTTCAAGCAGCGAGCAGGCTCGCCGTTTAAGCGGGCAGACACTGTTCCTGAGCGAATTCCTCGATCGCAATTCCGCCGACATCCAACTGCCGCGAATTGCTGGTCCGGCACTCGTCCAGCTTCACTGTCATCATCACGCGATCATCAAGCCGGCCGCCGAGAAGCGGGTGATGGACCGGCTCGGCCTCAACTACTCGGTGATGGCGTCGGGGTGCTGCGGCATGGCCGGTTCGTTCGGGTTTGAGGCCGCCAAGTACGACGTCTCGCTGGCGGCCGCCAGGCGGAGCCTCGTCCCGACGATTGAAGCCGCGCCCGCGGACACCGCGATCATCGCCAACGGCTTCAGTTGTCGCGAACAGATCGAGCAGCTCACCGGACGGCACACCACGCATATTGCCGAGTTGATCGCGGGTCGCCTTTGAAGCCGGGCCGTCAGCCCTGCTTTGGCAGGGCGTAGGCGATCAGTGCGTCGCTGACCCCGGTCTCCATGAAGTGGTGCCCGCCGGCCATGATGAGGACGTACTGGCGGCCGTCCGCCTTGTAGGTCATCGGCGTCGACTGGCCGCCGGCCGGCAGCGTCGCCTGCCACACGACACGACCGGACTGGATGTCGATCGCGCGGATCCGGTCGTCGGTTGCTGCTGCGACGAAGATCAGCCCGCCGGCGGTGACAAGCGGACCCCCGTTGTTCGGGGTGCCGATCGGCAGCGGGCAGCTTCGACGGGATGCCGAAGGGACCGTTCTCGACCGCGGTGCCGAGCGGTTTGTCCCATAAAGTCTTGCCGGTGGCGAGGTCGATCGCCTGGATGCCGCCGTACGGCGGCTGCTTGCACATCAGGCCGGTCCAGCCCTCCCGCCAGCCGGCGTTGACGTCGATGGCATAGGGCGAGCCGGCCTGCGGGTTGTCGTGGGTCGTGCCCCGGCGACGTTGATCGGGCCGAGACCGCGGGCCTTCGGCCTCGTCGCGCGTCAGCAGCCGGTTGTAGTTCGGCATGTCGTTGTAGTTGGCGATAAGGACGCCGTGGTCGGGATCGACGGCGACGCTGCCCCAGTCCGAGCCGCCGTTGTAGCCGGGATACTCGATGTAGCGTTGCCGGAGCGTCGGCGGGGTGTATTCGCCGCTGTAGGAGGCGCGCTGGAACTGAATGCGGCACCAAAGCTGATCGAGCGGGCTCATGCCCCACATGTCCTTTTCCTGCAGACGGTGCCTTGGCGAGGGTGTGGTAGCCGGAGAACGGCTGGGTCTTCGACAGGTTCTCCGCCTCGACGCCGCCGCTCGGGCACCTTGCGTTCCTCTACCGGGAACAGGGACTTGCCGGTGCGCCGGTCGAGGACATAGATCTCGCCCTGCTTGCTCGGCTGGATCACCGCCGGCACGGTGCCGTTGTCGGTCGGAATGTCGGCGAGCGTCGGCTGGGAACCGAGGTCGTAGTCCCAGAGGTCGTAGTGAACGGTCTGGAAGTGCCAGACCGGCTTGCCCGTCGTCACGTCGATGGCGACGAGCGAGCTGCTGAATTCGTTCTCGCAGGCCTTGCGGTTGCCGCCGTAGTAGTCGACGGCGGAGTTGCCGAGCGGGATGTAGACGTACCCGAGCTGCTCGTCGCCGGCGGCGCGGTCCACATGTTCGGGGTGCCGCGCGTGTAAGTCTGCGCCCTTGGGCGGCTCGCCGGTGAGGTCCGGGTTGCACATGTCCCAGGCCCACGCGAGCTTGCCGGTCACGGCGTCGTAGCCGCGGATCACGCCCGACGGCGCGTCTTCGGCCTGGCCGTCCAGTGACCTGGGCGCCGACCACGACCACGCCGCGAACGATGACGGGCGCGGCGACGATGGCCGTACCAGCCCGGCACCGTGTCGCCGATCCCTTCGGTGAGGTCGACCATGCCGCCTGGCCGAAGTCGGAGCAGAGCTGCCCGGTCTTGGCGTCGACCGCGATCAGGCGGGCGTCGAGCGTGCCCTCGATGATGCGGGTGGCGCACGGCTCATCCGGCCCGGCGTCGGGTTTCGCGAAGTAGGCGACGCCACGGCAGGTGGCGCCGTAAGGAACGGCGTCGTCCGGCACTTTCGGATCGTAGCGCCAGCGCTCCTGGCCGGTGCCGGCGTCGAGCGAAATCAGGATGTTCTTCGCCGAACAGAGATAGACCGAATCGCCGACCTTGATCGGCGTCGTTTCGGGCGAATACTCGCCCTTGGTCTTTTCGTCCGGCAGATCGCCGGTGTGAAAGACCCACGCCTGCTTGAGCTTGGCGACATTGTCGGTGGAGATGTCGGAGAGGGGCGAATAGCGGAGTTCGTGATCCGAGCCGCCGTAAACGGGCCAGTCGTCGCCCGCCTGCAGCGCGGTCGGCTGAACGGTGGCTGACGGGGGGGCTGCGGCCGACTGAGCCTCGGCCTGCGCGGACAGGCCTTGCGCCGATGGCGGCGGCGATGCCTGCGCCAGGGCGGACGCGGACGGCGCCTGGAACTCGGCCGCGGCGGCAGTGGCTGTCTGATGGTGCGTCTCGAAAAGAAGTATGGCGAAAATCGCGATGCCCGCGACGATTGCCGCGGCGACGCCGGCCGGAACCGGATAGCCACTCCACCGGCGCTGCGCGGCGCTGCGGCGATAGAGCACCGGAAAGAAAAAGACCGCGATCAGCGCCAAAATAGTCGGTGCCACCAGGCGCGGCACCTGCGCCCAGCCGTCGAGGCCGGCCTCGGACAATGCCCACACGATGGTGAAGGCATAGGTAAGGAAGTAGATCCACAGTCCGGTGACAGAGCCCATGAAAATGAGAACCGCCGCGGCGAGCAGGCCGACACCGGCGATCGCGTAGTACCAGGACCCGCCGAGCGCCAGCAGCCAGACGCCGCCGGCCAGCAGCAGCGTGCCGACAACAAGGAGGACGAAAGCGAAGAGGGCGGCCATCCACTCTCCGAATCCACGCTCTTTCGTTGGGGCGAGAAGCGGCCGGTATGTCATCTCTTCCTCCTGCGCGAATGCCAGAGGGGGCGCTGGCGCCCCGCTTTGGAGGGACAACACGTCCGTCGTTGGATAGTTCCATCGTGGAAGGGCGCACGCCCGCGCCGATCCTGCATTCGGAGCGCTACATTTTCTCTTTCAAACCCGCGCGCAGCAGGCACCAGTTGACCGGGTAGCTGGTGGCGAAGCCGATCAGCATGGCGACCTGCATGGCGAACCAGAATTCCGGCGTGTCGACCTCGGCTCGAACTCCGAACAAGCGCGTGAAGACCACAAGCTGAAGAAGGGCCATCGTGCCGTACATACCCACCTGCCACGCCGCGAGCGACAGCGTGTCGGCCTTGAGAGCAGCAACAATTCCCTCGCCGAACGACAGGCCCCGCATCGGTGCGATGGTGAAATACTGGAAACCGATGCCGATCGCGAAAGCGAACAGGAAATCGAGGCTCCAGACAGCGAACATCTTGTCCCCGAAAATGGATTCCCATCCGAACCAGACCGCCACGGCGGGGACGGCAAACGCCAGCCATTCAGCGCAGATGTCGCCGAGCGTGCAACCGCTGCCGCAATGGAGGGTGGCCTTGGCGGCCATCACCGGGAACGGCGTGCGCGGAGGCCCGTGATGCGGACCATGAGGGCCTCCTGATCGACCGTAAGCAACATAGCCGCCAAGGACGAGGATGCCGCCGAACAGGGCCGAAACCGGCCAAACCACGTTCATGATCCACATGGGCTGAGGGCGGCGCGTTTCGTCGAACCCGATGATCGCCGCGGAGCCGAAGCCGCACGCCAGCATTGCGATAGCGACCGCGTGAAACCAGGCGGGCACGGGAAACTCCGTCAAAACGGAGCAGTTGCGCGTTCGGCAAAACAAGACGTGGTCCCGATGGGACCACGTCTATTGCCGGCGTGCCATTGAGGGGGCGGGGAGGGAAGCAGCCGGTCACATAGATAACGCCGGTCTGGCCAAATGGTTCCCGCCATCGTCTTCGCCCTACGCCGTGGCGAACATGGACATGAGGAAGAGGACGAGAAACACCACCAGGAAAACGCCAAACAGGACGCGGGAAATCACGGCCGCTCCCGCCGCCACGCCGGTGAAGCCGAGCGCGCCCGCCACGAGCGCGACAATCAGGAAGATGAGAGCCCATGTCAGCATCTTGAATCTCCGTTGTTGTCCGCCCGCCCACCTGACAACCGACACAGGCCTGTCGGGTTCCATCGCGGCGGACGGGAACCGGTTGGCCGTCTCGCGCGTCATGAGGAAGCTGCCACATCCGGCAGCGGTCACAAACGGAGACGAAACATGCCCGCCAAATCGAAGGCCCAGCAAAAAGCCGCCGGCGCAGCTCTGGCGGCCAAACGCGGTGACATGAAGAAGAGCGAGCTCAAGGGTTCATCGAAGAACATGTACGAATCGATGAGCGAGAAGGAGCTCAAGGAGTTCGCTTCGACCAGCAGAAGCGACAAGCCGAACAAGGTGGCGAAAAGCCACTGACCATTTCGGCGCTGCTTTCCAGCGGGCGCATACCTGACCTTCGGAATGGAACCAATGCGCCGGCAAGCAGGTTGTCAACGCATACCGGGCGCCATGCACACCGGCCTGGCGCAGTTCCCAACCACCAACGAGGAGCCAAGAGGATGATTGTGAGACGACTTCTGACAACGGCCGCGATCGTGGCCATGGCCGGCGCCGCCAACGCCGCCCAACCCGCACCGCAGGACCAGCCCATGCAGCAGCAGACCTCGGCAACCGCGCCGCAGTACCTGCAGCTCACCGCCACCAATGCGCACCTTGCATCGGATCTCATCGGCGAGTCCGTCTACTCCAGCGACTCCAAGGACGCCGAGACGGTCGGCGACATCAACGACCTGGTCGTGAGAGAAGATGGCTCGATCGACGCCGTCGTGATCGGCGTTGGCGGCTTCCTTGGCGTCGGCGAGAAGAACGTGGCGGTTCGCTTCGACAGCATCAAATGGTCGATCGATCAGAGTGGCAACCGCTACGCGGTGCTGACGACCAGCAAGGAAGACCTGCAGAACGCGCCGTCCTTCGACGTCTCCATGCTGACGCCGTCGACCGCGCCGAAGGATCAGACCCGGCTGCCCGCGACTGCCAACAACGACCAGCCCGCGCCTCCCGCACCGATGGCTGCCCCGCAGCCGCCGGCGCAGACGGCGATGAGCGATCAGAGCGGAAAGGCACCCGCGCCCGCGGCCGAGGCACCCGCCACCCAGCCGCAGCAGGACATGACGGCCCAAAGCAAACCGCTGGACAACAACCTGGCCGCTGAGAACAAGCCGGCGGACAGCATGGCTGCCCAGGACAAGGGGCAGATGGCCAGCAACGCGGCAAATACCCAGCCCGCCAGCACGATCAGCGCGGACGACCTGATCGATGCCACGGTCTACGGCGCCGACAACAGCGATCTCGGCAACGTCAGCGATGTGTTGCTGGCGTCGGACGGATCGGTCGACGCCATCGTTGTCGACGTTGGCGGCTTCCTGGGTCTCGGGGCCAAGCCGGTGGCGATCGGCTTCGACAGTGTTCAGTTCAGAACGGACGACAGCGGCAAGCTGATCGTTGAGACCTCCTTCACCAAGGACGCGCTCGACGCTGCTCCGCAGTACGACGAGTCCGCCTACGCGCAACAGCGCGACACCATGCGTCTGACAAACGGCGGCTGACGACCGCGGTGACTGTCCCGCCGCGCGCCGCTTCGGTGCGCGGCGGAACCCCCGAGATCAGATGAGCGTTGTGAAGTGCCTGACGATGTCGGGCAGTCGGTTTTCCCGATTTCAAGACAGGAGCGTCAAATGAACTGGGATCGCATCGAAGGCAACTGGAAGGAATTCAAGGGCAAGGCGCAGCAGCAGTGGGGCAAGCTCACCGACGACGATCTCGACGTCATCGAGGGCAGCCGCCAGGAGCTCGAAGGGCGGCTCCAGCAGAGGTACGGCTACGCCAAGGACGAGGCCCGCAAGAAGATCGACACCTGGCTCGACACGATGTGAGTGCGCCTAGTTTGGCGGGCGCGGCCGAGTCATCATTGGCTCGGCCACGCCAACCGTAATCGTCGGGTCTCCGTAGAGCGCACGCGCTCCCGCGATATCGCCCGGCTGCAAGCTTCTGAAATCCTCTCCGTATCGAAAATCCATGACCTCGCCCCTGGCTCCGGGGTGGTCGAGGCCGATGGCGTGGCCGATCTCGTGCATCAGCGTGTAGCGAAGGTCGTAGACGCTGAGGTCACCGTCGAAGCCGATCTTCCACCGCTCGTCCGGGTTGAGGCAAATGACCGATTGCTTGATCGACTTCATCCCCTTGCCACCCGGGTCAGGCACGGACACGTTGGTGAAGGCGCGACCCCGCGGCTTGCCCTCGGCTCCGATCAGAATGTCCGCGGTCTCCGCGTCCCCGGGAATGAAGATGATGTTGGCCGCGCTGCTCCAGGCATGGAAGGCGGCGTCGCGTTCGATATCGAATTGCGCCTGGCTGATGCCATTCTCCGCAAGCGTGTCGTCGATCGGCACGACGGAGGTGCAGTTGATCGCGCCCGGGAAATTCCCGGCCGATGTCACCGCGGCGAACGTGACCACGGCGCCGCGGCCGGGGGTCGCTTCGCCCCATTTGGACGGGCCGCCACCGAGCGCAAGCAATCGGTATGCGGAAAGCGAGCCGGCGATCGGTCCCGCTGCCGCACCGTGAGCAACGGCGAGTGCTGCGGCCGCCGCCATTCCAGCCAATCCAAGCCTGGGCAATGAACCCTCGATCCCGCGAATATCCCCAATCCCGTCATAGTCGATTCTGGCGCGGGCGGGGAAGGGCGGATTGACGCAATCGCGATTGAGGCAACCGGCTGATGGGGCTCATGAAAAGACCACGATGCCGCCACGCGAAGGACAAGGGCGGCGTCTATATCCGGCCGTGAGGTGGGCGGTGACCGAACTCGAAGGAGATCGTCATCATGACAAGCCTCGCAAGACTTGCCGCCATCGCTGCCATTGCGGCCACGACGGTGACCCCGGTGCTCGCCCAGGACGCAGCGCAGCCGCTTCAGCCGGCGGCGCCGCCGGCGGCCGCTGCGCCCGATGTGAACCCGCCCGCATTGCCGAATCCGGCAACCCCGGTCCCGCAGGCAAACGCCGCCCAGGCGGAAATCCCGAAGTTCGTCGACCAACAGGGTCAGGACCAGATGCTGGCGTCGAACTGGATCGGGTCGAACGTATACAATTCGTCGGACGAGAACCTCGGCGACATCAACGACATCCTCTTCGCCGCCTGATCACAGCGTGAGTGCGTTGATCCTTGGCGTCGGCGGCTTCCTCGGCCTTGGCGAAAAGAACGTCGCCATTTCCATCGATGCGGTCAACGTCACGATGGATGCTGACGGCAAGCTCAAGTTCGTCGTCGATGCAACGGCTGAGGAGTTGAAGAACGCCCCCGAATTCATGACGCTCGCCGCGTTGAAGCGACAGAACGACATGAATCAGCCACCGGCGGGCTCGGCGGCAACTCCAGAGCCGGCGCCTGTCGCGCCCGCGCCCGCGCAATAGACTGACTTCGTCGTCGTTGCGGTCCCGCCGGCCTTTGTCGGCGGGATTGCTTGTCCGGCTGCGCGGGCCAGTTCGTCGCGGGCGGAACCAGGCGCGCCATTCGGCCGTTGTCCTCGGGAGCGGGATTCGAGGCAAGCCCGCGCAATTCGAGGGCAAGGATGTCGCGTCTGTTCATCGTTTCCAATCGCGTCCCCGCCGAGGGCCAGGCCGCGGACGGCGGCGGACTGACGGTCGCCGTCAGGAGCGGCCTCGGCCGCGAAGCGGCATGGTTCGGATGGTCCGGCACGACCGCTGACGATCGTCGAGGCGGGAGTGAAGATGTCCACTCCCGACAGGCCGCAGGCATCGAGTACCTGCTCATCGACCTCACCAAACGCGATGTCGAGGAATACTATCGCGGGTTCGCAAATCGCACGCTGTGGCCACTGCTTCACTGCCGGGTGGATCTCGCGGAGATCAGACCGGGCGACGAGGCCGGCTACCGCAGGGTCAACCGCCTGTTCGCACGCGGCCTGCTGCCGCATCTGCGCCACGACGACCTCATCTGGATCCACGACTACCACCTGATCCCGCTTGGCGAGGAGCTGCGCCGTCTCGGCGCCGCCAACCGCATCGGTTTCTTTCTGCACACACCGTGGCCCGCCGCGGACGTATGGTCGGCGCTGCCGGCCTCGCGTGCCCTGCTGACGTCGTTCGAGGCATACGACCTGATCGGCCTGCAGACCGAATTCGATGTCGAGAACTTCAAGGGCTGTCTGTCCCGTTTTGGGGTGTCGCCCGATCTCCCCGACCGTGTCGGCGCGTATCCGGTCAGCATCGATACCGACCAATTTGCGGCGATGGCGAGCCGCTCCCGCGCGCACGCCATCGCGAAGCGCTTCGCCGACCGCCTTGGCGACAGACGATTCATCCTCGGCGTCGATCGCCTCGACTACACCAAGGGTATCGCCGAGCGCATGCTGGGGTACGAAGAGTTCCTCCGGCGGACGCCGGGCGCCAGGCGGCGCGCGATCTACGTGCAGGTGACACCGAAATCGCGCTCGGAAGTGCCGCAGTACGCGCAGCTCCAGCGCGAAGTCGCCGAGATCGCCGGCCGCATCAACGGGGCCCTCAGCGAGATCGACTGGACGCCGATCCGCTACCTCAATCGCGGCTTGCGGCGCGACGTTCTCGCAGGCCTCTATCGCCTCGCGAGGGTAGCGCTCGTGACGCCGCTGCGCGATGGCATGAACCTGGTGGCCAAAGAGTTCGTGGCCGCGCAGGCCGCCAACGATCCCGGCGTTCTCGTTCTGTCAGACTTCGCCGGCGCCGCGCGTGAGCTCGGCGCGGCCCTGATCGTCAATCCTCACGACGTCGACGCGATGGCGACCGCCATCGGCACGGCCTACGCGATGCCCCTCGACGAGAGGCAGGCCCGCTGGCGCAGCATGTTCGATCATCTGCGGAGGAATAACGCAGCGGTCTGGTGCAGCGCGTTTCTCGATGCGTTGGAGGCCCACCCGGCGCGGAGCCGCGCAATCACCATTGCGGTCGATCGACCGGCCCCCGGCGAGCCAGCCGTGCAGGGCGCGCCGCCCGCGGACCGGGAGGCCCCCACAGTTCCAACCGCGGCCTAGTTCGCACAACACGGAGGACGCCGCCATGAGAGCAAAGCACGCCCATGACGAAACGCTTCTCGCGCTTGCGCTCGCAGGCCTGCTGGTCTCCACACCCGCCAGTGCGCAGTCACCGGTCTGCGGCGAGCTTCAATCGCAATATCTGTCCTTTTTGCAGGCGCAGCATGGAAACGCACCGGAGGCGAGCGCCGGCAATCTCGCCCGCCAGCTTGCCCAGGCGCGTCGCGCCGCCAGCCAGGCCGGCTGCAATCACTTCCTGTTCTTCGGGCCACGGCCGAGCCCCCAGTGCCCTGCCATCATGGGCGACATCCGCCGCATGGAGAGTGACCTGCAACAGATCGGCAGGCGATCGTACGGCGCCTCCGGGTCGAGCCGGCAGCTCGCCCAGGTCAGGGCGGCGCTTGTCGCCAACGGCTGCCCGATTCCACAGGAACAGGCCGCCGCGACTGGTGGTACTTATCGCGCGCTCTGCGTCCGACTTTGCGACGGGTACTATTTCCCGATCGCCAGCGCGGCGAAGCGCAGCCAGTTCAAAACCGACAGCGCGGCGTGTCAGTCGATGTATGCCGGGGAAGGGCTGGCCAAGCTGTTCGTCCAGCGCCAGGGCGCCGATGTTACCGACGCCACGTCACTCGACGGCGAACGCTACGGCGACCAGTCGTACGCGCTGGCCTACCGCAGTTCGTATGACCCGAGCTGCGCCATCGAACTGAAAAACGGTCTGGCGGCACTGGCGCATCGCTATGGCGAGGCCCAGCCCGCGGCTTCGGCGAATGCGGCGGGCGAACAGGTGCCCAAACCATTGCCGGTCCCCCGGCCGGTCGCGACGGAAGATCCCGAAACAAAAGCCAACGCGATCGGCGATCTGTCAATTGCAGAGGCGAAATCGGTCGCCGCATCGTCGGCGAGTTCCATCCGTGTCGTCGGCGATCCCTATTACGCGCAGATGCTGAACGCCACGAACCCAAAGCCGAAGCAGGGTGCCCTATCGACCCCAACGGCGATGACGGACGCTGAGCCGACAAGCGGGGCCACGGCGTCCCTGCAATCGACCGGGATGGAGCCCGGCCCCCCTGGAACAGGATTGCCATGAAAAGCACGTCGCCTGATCCTTAACCCCGGCGCGTTGCTTTCCGCGCCTTCTTGATATTGCGCTGGCGGGCCAGGCGCTGCGCCTCGGTCGGTTTGTCCTTCTCGGCAACGTTGGGGCGGGGCCGCGCCCGGAAGCGGTCTGCTTTGACGCGTTCGGGCGAAGAGCCGAGCTGTTTCAAAACCCGCCGGGCGTCGCTCGTGTCGGCGACCAGGCGGTCCCCATCGAGGTGTGCATGGCTTTTGGCGATAAGCCACTTCTGCGTATCCCATGAGCCGCTAACGCGCTTTCCTGCTACCCTTTCGATGCCACCGGCCTCACCCACGTCCTGGGTGCGGAAGGTTCGGAACTCCCGCTTCGGCCTTACCTCAATGTGGAAGAAATCGCCGCGGCCAGAGGATCCGGGCTTCGCGCGATCGCCTTCCGGTTGGGCTCCGGCGCGCGACCGATGCGACATCTGCTGCCAGGCCTTCTGCGCCTTCTTGATGTTGCGCCTTGCGGCGGCCCTTTGTTTGGGTGTTGCCATGATCGGCACTCCTATCTTGCGCCCCGCTGCTTGAAGAACTGGATCTGACGCTCATGCTTCTCGGCCGCAGCGCGCGTCGGGAACGTTCCGAGGTTGCGCCGTTTGCCGGTCTTCGGGTCCTTCTTGCGGGAGTAGAGGCGGTACTCGCCCGTTTTCAGCTTTCGAATCATCGGTTCTCCGATGGGTGCTCGTTTCTTTCTCTGCCAACTCAAAATGGGAGTGAGATGTTCCCGTCGTCGCCCGCGCGCAGAACCAAATCGCGCCTCTCGGCGTTGTACCTGGGAGAGGGCGTTCGGACCTCAAGGTCCGCTGACAGGGGACAAGAGATGGCTCAGTCTGCTTTCAAAGCGGCAATGTCGGGAATGCTTTTTCTCGCATCGGCCGGCCCGGCGTTCGCCGGCCCCCAGTTTCCACTGATCGACCTGCCGGCGCCCCATGCGCTGGTTTCAACTCCGCAGCCAGCGAGCGCATCCGACAAGGGCTGCCGCTCGGTTGCGGATGTCGCGGGCGAACTGAAGGTCGACGAGAAGATGGTGGGCGGCAAGACCATCGCACTTACCGGCGGTCTCGAGCAGGCGTTTTCGGATGCCTGGCGGCGCCAGACGGGTGGGCATACGGTCCCGGTCACGCTTGTGGTTGGCCACGCGTTCGCCGATCCCCGTAGCGGTGATCTGTTCGTGGATACGGTCGAATTCGGCAACGGCGGCTGCGCTATCAGCCGAACCGTGCTCCCGGTCGGCGCCTGGAACACCATTCTGCGTTCGGCGGTCGGCATCACGGTTTAGCTTGGTGCGGCGCTGCGACCACGGGGCGGGAAAGCGATACGGCGGGAACCAACCGCCGTCTGGCGAATTGAATCACTGGACCCGAAGGGGGCGCACCTTCAAAAAAACGAGGAGAAGTGCCCGTGAAGACCATGAATGACCTGTTCTATGGGCTCCTTCAGGACGTGTATTTTGCGGAGAAGGAGCTGGTGAAGACGCTGCCAAAGCTTGCCAATGGCAGCGACAGCCCTGAGCTCGCGGAGGCGTTTTCGGACCACCTCGAACAGACGAAGGGCCACGTCGAACGTCTCGAAGAAGCATTCAAAATGATTGATATGAAGCCCAAGGCCAAGCGCTGCGATGCCATTCTCGGCATCGTCGCTGAGGGCCACGAAGTCATGAAGGAAGCAGACGATCCGGACGTGCGAGACGCTGGCGTGCTGGCCGCCGCGCAGGCGGCCGAGCACTATGAGATTGCGCGGTATGGCACGCTTTGCGCCTGGGCGAGGCAGCTCGGCGAGGACGATGTCGCCGAACTCCTCCATCAGACGCTCGAGGAGGAAAAGGAGGCCGACGAAAAACTCACCGCGATCGCGGACAAATCAGTCAACCGGGAGGCGGCGGCAGCCTGAGCCTGATGAGGCCACGTCCGGGGGCAAAACCGCAGAGACAACCGGCAGCGGAATCAGGTCGGCGCCTACGAGGCGGCCGTCCGCCGATGGCCGCTGCCGGCAGTCGTCGCGCGTTCGTTGTCGGTCGGTTCGTCGGTCGGCGGCGACAGCAGGCTGGCAAGGTGCGTGCGCGCGCGGTTCACCCGGCTCTTGATCGTTCCGATCGCGCAGCCGCAGATGTCGGCCGCCTCCTCGTACGAGAATCCCGAGGCGCCCACCAGGATCAGGGCTTCGCGCTGATCGTAGGGCAGCTTGGTCAGGGCGTGCCGCAGTTCCTGAAACTCGACCTTCCCCATCTGGTCCGGAGGGGTTTGAAGTCCCTCCGCATGTCGGCCATCGACGTCTTCGACCTCATGGCGGCGCTTGCGGTATTCGGACCGAAACTGATTGCGCAGGATGGTGAACAACCAGGCCGACATGTTGGTGCCGGGGCGGAAGCTGTCGATATTCGCCAGGGCGCGAGTCAACGTTTCCTGGACCAGGTCGTCGGCGCGATCGACGTTGCCCGACAGGGATACGGCGAAGGCCCTCAGAGCGGGAACCGTGGACAGGATCTCGTTGCGAAGTTCCGGGTCGAGGCTCATTCGGACGGCGGTGTTTTGTCGCTGTCCTGCCGTTCATCCAGATTGGTCAAGAGATTGGCGAAGCGGTCCGGAACGCCCTGCTTGACGACGTCGTCATACATGACGCGCAAGGCCTTGCCGATTTCCGCCTGGATGTCGCGGTTGAGCTTGGGCACATCACTGCTCCCGGCTTCGTTCGGTCCCTGCACCGCGCGCTTGTCCTTATCCCGCCTGGTCATCTCTTGCCCTGTTGGAGGCATGGCAGCACAGTCTGGTCAGTCATCTTCTGTGCGCTATGCCAACGTCCGAAGGTCCATAAGGTTTCATGCTCAGATAATTGCCTTAATCATCAGTTAGAGAATTGTCGACCCCGAGATGAAATGCGGAGGTGAACTTGCTGAAGGACGCGATAGCCAAGAACTTGCCAAATCTACGCCGTTACGCGCGCGCCATCTCCGGCAGCCAGGCGTCGGGTGACGCCTACGTGGGGGCCACGCTCGAGGCCCTGGCCGAGGATCCCGCCGTCCTTGAAGGAGCAACCGAGCCCCGGGAGGTGCGAACGGCGCTTTACCGCGCCTTCGCTCGCATCTGGAATTCGGCCAATCAGGCCGGTTCCGATCCTGTCGGTGTCGGCAATCCCGCCGACAGGCATCTCGGCCAGATGACGCCCTATCCGCGCCAGGCATTTCTGCTGGTGACGCTCGAGGGATTTCCCGAGGCCGCCGTTGCCGAGATCCTGGAGGTTCCGGTCGAGGAGGTGAGGGAGCTCGTGGACCAGTCCGGTCTGGAGCTCGCTGCCGAGATCGCCACCGACGTGCTCATCATCGAAGACGAGCCGATGATCGCCATGGAACTGGAGGACATGGCGCGTGGACTGGGACATGAGGTCATCGGCGTTGCGCGGACACACTCCGAGGCGATCGCCATCGCGCAAAAGAGCCGCCCGGGACTGATCCTCGCCGACATCCGGCTCGCAGACCTGAGTTCCGGGCTGGATGCCGTCAACGAGCTGCTGCAAAGCTTCGAAGTACCGGTCATATTCATTACCGCGTACCCTGAACGGTACCTTACCGGTGAGCGTCCAGAGCCGGCTTTCCTGGTGACGAAACCGTTCGATCCGACGGTAGTGTCGGCCATCATCAGTCAGGCGCTGTTCTTCGAAAGGAACGCCAAGACGCCGTTGCCGCGCGTCGACGCGTAAACGTCAGGGTGTCGGTGTCACTTCTTCGAACTCGCTCGCCGAGATGACGACTTCATAGATCGTACCCTCGGCGGTGGAGGCGAGGCTGGCCGAACCGTTGACCGCCGCTGGAACGAGCCGCTCAAGGATCACGCGCGCGAACCCGTCCTTGATGGAGCCGGCAGGGCCGCCTTGTTCTCGCCAGGTAAGCAGCATGGGCGCCTCTTCAGGCGATACGTCGCCGCGGACCAGGTATCCGGTCGAGATCCGGACCTTACCCTCCGGATTCGACAACGCGCCAAATCGGACCGCGTTGATGGCAAGCTCGGACAATGCCAGCCCAAGGTGCAGGGCGGCGTTGGGGAGCAGGCGACAGGTGACGCTTTCGATTTCGATGCGCTGCAGCGCATCGGCCACGTATGGTTCGACCTGGGCATGCACGAGTTCGTCAAGCATCGCACCCTGCCAGCGCGATTCCGTGATCAGGTCCTGGGATCGGACCACGGCCTGCATCCGGGCACGAAAAGATTCGATGAAATCGTCGGTTGACTTTGCGGACCGCGCCGTATGCGTGGCCAGGCTTTGCAGCACGGCCAACACGTTGCGCGAGCGATGCGCGGATTCACGCACGGCTGCTTCCAGTGATTCCTCCCGCTGGCGCCGATCGGTCAGGTCGATCGCCAGACCGGAGATGCCATCGATTGCGCCGGACGCGTTTCTGGTCGGCTCGGCATAAACCGCGTAGTGACGGTTGCGGCCGAGTTCGCGAACGACTAGCTCGACCCATTGCGGGTGACCGGTAGCGAGAACGTCTCTCTTCATCGATGCCGCCGTTGCCGCCGCCGCCGGCGGCAACAGGTCGACCTCGCTCTTGCCGGCACCACCGTCCGTGCGCCAGCCTGATGGCTTGTTCTCGATCCACAGGTATCTGAGGTCGCGATCCTGGGCGAAAGCCGTGATGCGCGCCGCTTCGAGCAAACGGAGTATCTGCTCGGTTTTCCGAGCTTCCGGATGATCGTCAATCATCGGCGCTGCCGCTTTGCGGACTACCGGGGGAGATTGCTTCGTCCTGGGCGCGAAGGGCGGCGTCGATGGTCGAAACGAGATGGCGCGCATCGACCGGCTTCTGCAGGACGACGATATCGCCGAACTCGCCAAGATCGTCGGAGCGGTAGCCCGTGCACAGGCAAAACGGAATGCCTAGTCCGCGCATGGTTTGTGCCAGCGCCGCGCTGGAGGTTTCCCGCAGATTGGCGTCCACGACGGCGAAATCGGGTCGCTCCGCGGCCGTCAGCTGCGCTTCCGCGGCCTCGATCGATGCGATCGGGCCGATGACCGAATACCCGGCGTCCTTGACGATGAGGGCGATCTCATCGGCGATGATGAAATCATCCTCGACGATCATGATCGTGCGCTCTGCTCATGCCGACCCCGACAGTGTGTCGTCCCTTGGACTGTCGTGCGCGAACGACGCGACCATCCTCAACGGAGCTGAGATGACGCAGACCAGGCCCTCCGGGCGATATTCGAGGCTTGCCGAGCCGTCGAGCTCGTAGGAAATGCTTCGCTCCACGAGCATCGAGCCGAAGCCGCGGTTCGAGGGCGGCTCCACGCGCGGCCCGCCCGATTCCTCCCAGCGGAATTCCAGGGTCCGCTCGCGCCGGCCGCGGTCGACGCTCCAGCTGACATCCACCTTGCCCTGCTGATAGACGAGGGCGCCGTATTTCAGGGCGTTCGTTCCCAGCTCGTGGATCACGAGGGCCAGCGACAAGGCCGCCTTCGGATTCAGTCGCAGGTGCGGTCCGTCGATGTGGATCACGTTGCTGCCGCCGAAGTGGCTGGTTTCCTCGCGGACGATCTCGTCGATGTCGGCGCCGTACCATTTTTGATCGGCCAGCAGTTCGTGGGCACGCGACATGGCGCCGAGCCTTCCGATCAGCGAGCGTTCGAAGTCCTCCACCGAGCTGCGCGATCTGGCCGTGCGTCGGATGATCGCCTGAATGACCTGCATCATGTTCTTCATGCGGTGGTCGAGTTCGCGCATCAGCAGTTGCTGCATCTCTTCGCCTTCATAGCGGGCGGTAACGTCGACTGCCGATGCGACCAGGTTTCCGGTCAGGGGCTTGCGCCTGATCCAAAGGTCGAACACCTGACGTTCGTCGTTTCGCTCGATGCTGAAGTCGAAGCGAATGTCCGTCCCGCGGGAGGCCGATTCGACGGCTTGATGAATTTGTTCCGTGGTCCGTTCGTCGGCGCCCGCTACCCGCCAGAACGGGTGCCCAACCATCCCGTTTTCAGTCTGGTGGAGCGTGCGGATGGCGGCGGCGTTCGCGTTTATCACGGTTCCGTCCGGCGTGAGCAGCCATGCGAGCGGCCCCAGTCCGTCCAGCATTCCTTTCAGCCTTGCGCTGGCGTACGACGCGTCGGCTGCCTTCTCGACACTTCTTCGAAACGCGATGGCGGCGGTCGTGATCGCCAGCCCGAGACCGATGACAAGAAGGACCGCCCAGGGCCTGACGCTGCCGGCCGGAATTGATGGAAACGCGTTCGCCGACCTTGATCGTCCAGGCGCGATCGTCAAAATTGAACCGCCGCGCGTCCACGGCGGGTGCCGCGGTTTCCGCGGCGGAATTCGGCGTCGCGGTGCCGACGCCACCGGCCACCAATTCAATTCCGCTGACGCCGCTCGCCGTCTCGGCGGCCGTGACAAGCTGAGACAAGGTCACGGTTGCCGCCGCAAGCCCTATCGGATGGCCGCTTCGGTCCGCGGCGGGATCGAAGATGATGATCCCGGACTGGTTCACGCTGTTGAGGGTTATGATGCCGGTGGTGGTGGTTTGATAGAGTTGCGTCGCCCGCTGAATGGCGTCCGAGCGGCCATCGACGGAGGCGAGATCCAGGCCGTAGTTGGGTTCATCGGCTTTGGGAACCCCGGGGAGGTACGCGGACTCGACAACATAGTAGACCGGGCGAACGTCGGCCCGCATCGGGTTCCCGGTGTCGTCAAGCTGCCATATCCCAAGACGATTGGCGGGGTCGGTCGTCAAGGTTTCCTCGTAGTCGGCGCGCTTGGCATCTTCGACGCGACGAAGAAATACGAGGGATGTGAGGTCCCGGCTCGATGTCAGGGCGCGCGCAAAGCGCATGAATTCGTCGTTGGAAACGGCGTTGGTGGCGTACATCGCGCGGACCGCACGCGCGGCGAGCGATGCGCGATCCAGCGCCAGCTTGACCGCGGACGCGGCCAAATCCGTTCTTCGCGACGTTTCGGCATGTTCGAGGCGCTCAAGGTAATGGTCGACGAGCAGCGCCGCGGTGCCGGTGACCGCGACGCCGATCACAACGATGAACAACTGCAGAAGCCTTGATCTGTTCAACTGGCCCCGCTGTCAGTGCGACCGGGCCAAGAAACCTGACAGCCGCCGCAACTCATCAGATTGCACCCGCCGAATTTGTGGTGCGCCGCCGGGGCGCGATGCAAATCATGCAACAGTGCAATTTGAGACTCCAGGCGACCGGTCTAGAATCTGCCCACCAAAACCGCCACCAGAACGATCACGACAAGCAGCCCGATCGATCCGGACGGCCAATACCCCCACCCGGTGGAATAGGGCCAGGCCGGGATGGCTCCGAGGAGGAGCAAGATCAGAATGATGAGAAGTATAGTGCCGAGGGTCATACCTGCCACCGTCGAGTTGTCTCGTTTTGGCAAGGCGACAACGGCTGAAGGACGAAAAAGTTCCTGCTGTATGGGCGAATTATCTCGGTGGACCGATGCCGCGGTCCGCCGCCGACCCCGACCTAGCAGGGCTGCGGTCTTCCGGTCTTCGTTCCGCCAGTCTTGCCCTGTTCGGCCTCGTGGTGAGCCGCTGCCAAAGCCGTGCGTATTCGGACGCAGACGTCATCCAAGGTCATGCCGCTTTGGGGGTATCTTGAGCAGAGCCGGACGGCCATCTCGGTAACGGCTTGTGCGTCGCTGCGCCCCACGCGTTTGGTCGCACGATCGATCGCCCGCGTCAGGCGCTCACGATTCGATAGCTTCACCGAAAAAGGCTCCCCGCCGCATGGAAACGACGCGAAAGCAAATCATCACCGGGCCTGGCCGCTGTGCGTCGTCAGCCGCCGACTGGAGCGTAAACCAAGCCCTGACGGGAAACAACAAGCAGTTCACCAACGAGAGCCGGCTTGGTCGTTCGCGCTGCGGGTGCGCGTCGGAAGTGCTTGGCCGCGGGCGCGCCGCCGAGCGTCAGCGTCGCTTGGCGAGACTTGCCGGCAAGGCGGCGCTGGCGATCTCGTGTTCCTTGTCCGCGGCGCTCTCCGGTTCGTCCGGGTCTACGTCGATCGAGCCGACGTCTTCCATTGGATCAATCGCTTTGCCGTCTCGACGTTCCTTCAGGTGCTTGGCGTCAAGCTCGCGTTTTTTGACAATCTCCGCCGCCTTTTCCTTGTCTGTCTTCATTCGCATCATCCTCCATTTCTCGACGGGACAACGGCCACCGCGTGGCCAGAGTTCCGAAATGGGAAGGCGGCGGCCCGCCGCCTTCCCAAAACACGCAGCCTGCTACTGCATGGCTGGCTGCTGACAACCCGGCTTGCGCGGATCGACATCGACCTTGCATTTGCCGTTTGGACCGCTGTCGGCTGCTTGCTGATCGTTCTGCGCGGGGGCACGACGCTGCGCCTGATCGTTCCTGCCGCGGTGATCATTGCCCAGCGAGCCCTGCTTGTCCGGTGCGGGCGACTGCTGGCAGCCCGGTCGCCGCGGATCGAGATCCTGCGGGCACGACGCTTCACGCTGCTTCTTCGCGCCAGGATTGTTCGCCTGGTTCTCCGCCGGTGCCGGTCCCGACTTCGGCCCGCCGGGTTGCGCGGCCGCACCCTGTTGCTCCGGGCGCGGCTTGCCTTGCTCGGCGTTCTGTCCCGGCATCTGGCAACCCGGCTTCTTGGGATCGATGTCCTGGGGACATGCCTGCTGCTGGTCCTCATTGGCGTTGGCTGCTTGCCCTTCCTGGTGACGCTGCTGGCCGCGGTCCTTCGCGGCGGGACCTTGCGCCTGCGAGGGCGCGCGCCCGGCATTGTCGTTCGTCTGGCAGCCAGGCTGTTTCGGGTCGAGGTCATTCGGGCAGGCCTGCGGGTTCTGCTCGGCCGTTGCCTCGCCTTTGTCGTTACCGCCGCCGGCCTGCGGGGCCTGTTGGTCGTTTGGCCGGCGGTTTTCTGCGTTCCTGCGGTCCTTGCCTTGCTGTCCGGCTGGCGCTGCCTCGGCATTGCCCTGCGGATGCTCGGCCGGCTGGCACCCCTGTTTGGCGGGATCGGTGTCAACGCATGGCGGTTGCTGGTTTTCGGCGTTGGCCGGAACCTGCCCTTCGCCCTTGTCGCTTCCGGCGTTCGCGGTCTCGCGACCACGTGTCGGGGGTTTGGACTTCTCGGCCTGCTGCTGGTCGACAGCGTCTTCCGGCTTCTTGTCGGCGGGTGGCGGTGCGAGGTTGGCGATGAACGCCGCTATCGATCCGTTCTCTTCGCCTGACCTTGCCTGCTTCGGGTCGCTCACCTCACGAACGTGGTGCACATCGACCTTTCGATGGGTGTCCTGCTGGATGAGATTGATGTTGATGACGTTGTTCACGATGACGTTGTTCTGAACCGTCACCGCGCCGACCGGCCGCGCCTGCTGGTAGAAATGGCGGTCGCCGCGCTCGACGACGTGACTGAGGTCCGGATCGAGGAACCGGTCCGACTGCACGAACGTCCACCGGTTCTGCGGTATGCTGCCGACGTTGATGTTGACGGACAGGTTGACCGCGTAGCCACGCTCTTCCGGAGGCAGCGGCGCCCATCCGAGATGGCGGTCACCGCGGCGCCAGGCCACCCATGCGGGCGCCCAGCGCGTGCCGGGAACCCAATACCAGCCGATCGCCGGCTCGTAGCCCCAGCGGCCGTAGTGGTACACGGCCCATGCGAACGGCTCGTCTGACTGAAAGTACCATCCGTATCGGTCGGTGTAGACCCAGTGGCCGTGCGTGTACGGCGACCAGTCGGGGTCCACCTGGGTCGGTACCCACACATAATTGTAGTCCGCGTTGCGAACCCATTGTCCGTATGGCCGCAACGCTGGAAAGAAGACATCGATGCTGACGCTGGCGGCTGCCTGTGCGTTGAGGGTGGCCAGGGGCCTCGCAAGGTCCGGAATGAGGGTGACGGGTGCCACCGCAACCACGGTCGCCAGGGTTGTTAGGAGGATCGCACGACGCATTCTGATTTTCTCCTGGTTCGGAAACCCCCTTCCCGTCGCCAACTCATGGTCGACGCATCGGTTCCGTGAAACCGTCCTGGAATTGTTCTTTTGCGGTCGGCCGAAATCGCCCGGCGACGGCTTTGGTGCGTCGCTACGAGGTCGAAACGAGACGGGAGGTGGCTGGAAAGCGGTGCAAGGAACAAAACGCCGGCTCGGGCCTTAGTGTGGGACGAGAGGGGCAACCCGCATAGGAGAAACGATATGCCCGGAAGGTTCGTACTGCTCGCATCGGCAGCCGCAATTGGGCTGGCGCCCATGGGGGCCCTCGCTGCCGGTACCGTTCCCGGTGCGGCCGGTGGCGCGGTTACCGGCGCCATCGTCGGTGGTCCGGTTGGGGCCGCCGTGGGCGGCGTCATTGGCGCGATTCTTGGGACCGCGATCGACCCGCCGCCCGAGCGGGTCGTGACCTACGTCCAGACCGAAGCGCCGGCCCCGGCGCCGGTGATGCTGCAAGGTGAGCTTGTGGTTGGTGCGACGCTGCCGCAGACCGTGATGCTCTATCCGATCCCGCCGGACATCTACGCGCCGAGCGATGGCCGCGTTTACGGATACGCTTTCATCAACGGGCACCGGGTGGTCGTCGATGAGCAGACCCGGGCGGTGGTGTATATCGTCGGGTGACCTTCACGCGCGGTGAG
The DNA here is from genome assembly GCA_963826055.1 of uncultured Alphaproteobacteria bacterium. Classification (GTDB taxonomy): domain Bacteria; phylum Pseudomonadota; class Alphaproteobacteria; order Rhizobiales; family Kaistiaceae; genus JBBDMC01. The sequence continues at coordinate 45,339 of CAWGVO010000018.1, forward strand.
CGAAGTACCGCGACAAACACCGCCAGGCTGCCGGCAACGTCCGGCTGTGGCCTGGCGGGCCGTCCAGATGCAGGGGCGCCACGGCCCGGCGTCAGAAAGCACAAGCCGAAACTGCTGATTTTGCTGGCGCGCCCTACGGGAATCGAACCCGTGTTTCCGCCGTGAAAGGGCGGCGTCCTGGGCCTCTAGACGAAGGGCGCGGATCGGCTCGCGGTTATAATGTCGATTGGCGCCCGCTCACAAGAGTGGGGCCGACGAATTTCAAATACGGTGGCCGACACCCCGGGGGAAAGGATTTGCTTTTGCGCCCTTCGTGTTTCCGCGCAGGGGCATTCATTGCTGGCTGACGATCCCGAAATTGCGTAAGCACTGGACGGGTTAGCGGGGTCGGAGAAGCTGCCGAAGCCAATCCGGATGGCAGAAGCCCGCCGTTCCGACAATCGGTATAGCCAGTCTCCGGTCTATCGCCCGGACATTGACGGGCTGCGTGCCGTTGCGATTACGGCCGTGGTCCTGTTTCACGCCGAGGTTTGGCCCTTCCGTTCCGGTTACGTCGGGGTCGACGTCTTTTTCGTCATTTCGGGGTTCCTGATCGGCGGCATCATCTATCGCAGCTCGACGGCGGGCAGTTTCAGCCTGGTGGGCTTCTACGCCCGACGCGCCCGGCGCATCCTCCCGATGCTTATCCTGGTTGTTTTCGTCTCGCTGGCGGCAGGGCTTGCCCTGCTGATGTCCACCGAACTGAAACGGCTCGCCGAAAGCGCCGCGAGCGCCATGGCCGGGGTCAGTAACTTCTACTTCTGGCAGACGACCACCTACTTCGCGCAGGACGCCCGGCTGGATCCGCTGCTGATGACGTGGACGCTGGGCGTCGAGGAGCAGTTCTATCTCACCCTGCCGATCATCCTGCTGCTCACCCGCAGGTTTCGACCGACGAACCCAATTGTTTGTCCTTGCGGCCCTGGCGCTGGGTTCGCTGGTTCTGTCCGTCACGGCGTCGACGGCCGCTCCCACCGCAGCCTTCTATCTTCTGCCGACGCGTTTCTGGGAGCTTGGCGCAGGCGTCTTGCTGGCGGTCTGGCAGTCGCAGGGAGGGAAGAGGCCGGGGCCTTTGGTTGGCAATATCCTGAGCCTCGCCGGTGTCGTGGCGACAGGTGTCGCTATCGTGGCCTTCAGCGAGACCACACCCTTTCCCGGCGCCGCCGCGCTCCTGCCGGTGCTGGGGGCGACGGCCCTGATCGCGTCGGAAAGGAGCTGGATCAACAGCAAGCTGCTGGCGAGTCCGCCTTTCGTTGCGGTCGGGCTCATTTCCTATTCGTGGTATCTTTGGCACTGGCCGCTGATGGCTTTTGCCCGCATCTGCTCGGTCAAATCTCCCACGGTTTTGGTGCTATCCGGCGCGGCGCTGGTCGCGCTTTTGCTGGCGGCCGTCTCCTGGCGGTTCGTCGAGCAGCCCTTCCGACGGTCGAGCCTTTCCGGCAGCAGAACCATCGTTGCATATGCTCTGGCATCGGTATCGCTGATCGTCGTGTCGGCCGGGTTGTGGCTCGCCAACGGGTTGCCGCAGCGTTTGTCGCCCGCGGTCGCGCAAATAGAGGCGGCGGCCACCGCCACACACAACAACCGCTGCATGTCCTACGGGCGGGCTCCGAAGATTTCTCCAGAATGCGTCTCGGCAGACCGGCGGAAACCCATCGTCGCGATCATCGGCGATAGCCATGCGGGTGCGCTGGCGGCGGGTCTCCAGGAGCTTGCCGGGCAAAATGGCTGGGGCGTCGATGTGTTCGCAAAGTCGTCGTGCCGCCCCCTGCTGGGCACAACGGTGCGGCGGCATGACCAACCCAATCTCGCGGTCGGATTGCGCGCGCTTCATGGATGCTGTCCTCAAACACGTCGCCAACGACAAGGCCGTTGTCTCAGTGATGCTGGTCGGCCTTTGGATCGGTCCCCTCGTCAATCCGCCTGACGAGGAGCGCTACTACGACCTGAACGATCCTGACTCCGCAGGCACCGGGAACAGAGTTGTTCGCCATGGGGCTGTTCCGCGCGGTCAACCAGTTGATGGCTGCCGGCAAGCGTGTGTTTCTTGTCGAGGATGTCCCGTTCTGGCCCTTCGATACGGTGCGCCGGGCCACGACCGAGGCAATTCCGTTGAGGGCCGCGATCGAACACCTTATCGAAGGTGGTCGCATCCCGGACCGCGTGGCGGCAAGGAACGCGGACAACGACGCGGCCGAGGACCTGGTTGCAGAGGTGGCGAAACTCACGGGAGCCCGGCTTCTCAATGTACCGGCGGCGATCTGCCCGCGCGGATCGTGCCGTTACAAAGATGGCGATGTGATTTTCTACGCGGATCAAAGCCACCTCACCAGGGCAGGCGCGGTCCGCGCGCTGACACCGTTGGCTGGTGTCATCTTCGGTCGCGCCCCGGCCGCCCGGGATTGAGCTATCCAGGGCCGGGCGACGCGCGACGGTCTGCATGGGGTCAGAACGCATAGCCGCGGAGGAGCGATCGCCCCTTCGCTTCGACGAAGAGACGCTGTTTCCCGAGGTAGCGTGCCGCGTATTGGCGCTCGATCTGTCGGTCGCAATCATGGACGAAGACACTGCCGCCGGGGGCCACAAGTCGGGACGCCATGAAGATGCTTTTCATGCGGCCCGGCTGATCGTCGTCGTAGCCCGCCGGACCATCAACCAGGACCACGTCCCAAAGCCGTGACGATACCGCCGCCGGCAGGTCCAGTTCGAGCCGGTTCGGGCGCGTTGATGAGGTCGGCCCAGTCCGACCGCCGCGTCCCGTATTGGATCAGGTGGGTCTCAGCCGTCGTCAGGCGCGATCTGGCGAGTTCAAGCCACTCTCGATTGTCCTCGAGGAATGCCGTCGTTCCGCCACGATTGATCTGCTCCCAGAAGACCGAATCCCTGCCGCATCCGAACACGAGCAGCGAGCAGCCGGGCCGTTCGCCGATCGCGGTGACAATCGGGCGCAGTTCCGTCGGATGCAATTGAACCTCATCCAGATCGGCCTTCGCCAGCTCCAGCCCTTTCTCCGCGGCCATCCTTGCGATGAATGTCGCGCGGTCGAAATCGAGGAGGTGGTTCTGGAAGGTGTCCCATTTGGTCAGGCCGGTCGTCTCGCCGAACGGCCAGGGACCTTCGAAGCGGCGCCGGCCGCCGAGGCTTGCGATCAGGTCGTCGGCGATCGAAAGGAACCGGCGACGCTCCGGTTCAATTTTCGCCAGGGTCCGTGCGCGGATGTAGTCGCGAGGCAACTTCCGCGCCTTCATTGCTTCGACCGCATCGCGGGCGGCCCCGGGATCCGGCTCGCACACCGCGCAGTATTCCGGGTCGAAGAAGACGTCGCGCCCGCCAATGCTCGGCGTACTCACCACCGGCAACCCGGCGAGCATGTACTCCATGGATGCATAGTTCGATCCTTCGGTGGCGGAGAGGCAAAGGCCGACGGCCGCGCGATTGAGGGCGGCATTCGTCTCTCGCGGCGACAGGCGCACCGGGACGCCGTCCACGACCGGGTTGATGAGAGCATGACGAGGATTTTGTGCGAGGGTCGCTGCCAGGAGAGCCTTCTGGGCCTCCGGATCCAAAGCCGTCGCCTCGATATAGGCAAGGTAGGCGACGCTGCCGATCCGGGCAGCAAGTTCATGGCGCTTTTCCGGGACGAAACGGGCGTTGTAGATCGCGTCGAACTCGATGGTCGCCTCCGGCAGCGGCCGGAAGATCGCGTCCGAGACGGTGAAATTCTTGTTGAGGCAGATCGCCGGCTGACCGAATTCGCTGAGCAGATCCGCTTCGCGCTGCGTGTTGGTCAGAAACTCCACTCGATGGTTTGGGTATCTGTCCAGGTGTTCTCCGGCAGCCTCGGCAACCCTGACCGCGGTGTCACGATCCTCGATCGTCCATGTGGGATAGATCAGGAAGCCGGCGGCAACATCCCCGTATCTCTCGCCAAAACTTGGCGCGATACCGAGAAACTCATCGTAGGCGATGCCGGTGTTGAAGACCGGCGGGTCGCACGAGAGGACCGCCACCGGGCCAGTGCCTTTCGGCTGGTCCTCCCGGGCAATCGCCGGGATAGAAAGTTTGACCTCACTGTCGACGTAGAATTCGGAACGCAGAAGCTCTTCCTGGAGCCCGCCTGGACGCGCGACCGCCGCAGAGACGCTGACGAGGCCCGGATCGATGTTTGAAACGAACGGGAACACGCACGCGGCGCGCAGCCGTCCCGCATCGACCTCGCGCCGATAGAGCAATTCGATGCCGGCCTGCAGGGTGGTACCGGCGGCGCATTCCCGCTGCAGGAGGGCGCGTATCTTCCCGAGGCTCGCCGGGTTGATGAAATAGGAACCAGCGCCCCTGAAATTGAGGCCGCGCAGGCTCATCAGCCGGAAGTCGATATCGGGAGCGGTAGCCGTCGCGGCGGCGTTTGCCCGTCTGAGGCGGGGGATCGGTCCAACCGGTGGCGTGCTGATCGTCAAATGTGTGAATACGAGGTCGAACGCCGCGAAGGCGGCTCCCTGGATGAACTGCTCGATGATGGGCCTGAATGCCCGCGCCAGAATGACGTTGTCCTCGAGGACATGAATGAAAGGGTCGCCCGGGTGATCGATCTCGACCGCCTTGCGGTGCGACCATAGCGCGCCGCGTTCCGCGCTGGTCAGTGCCGTCCTCCCGGCGGGCAGGGTCGCACAGTCGACCGCCTCGACTCGGGTGTACGACGCGGCGATGCCAGCCTTGTTCAGCTCGGCCTCGATCGACCGCTGGCGCGCCCGCGCGTGGCTCTGACTGATGTAGCGGCCGGTCCACGGAATCCGGTCGCGTACCACTGTACCGCTGTCACTTTGGTCGCCCAATTCGCACCCCTGGCTGCTCAATCCCACGGTGAGGTGCGTCTATGCCGCGAAGCGCGCCCGGCGGCCGCCTGCGACCGGGCGAAGTCGCGGAAATCCTACCATTCGCCAGTGTTTGCCATCGATTTCCAGGGCTCGGCGGGCGGCAGGGCAGCGCCCTTCTGAAGGATTTCGATCGAGATGTTGTCGGGGGAGCGTACGAATGCCATGCGGCCGTCGCGTGGCGGGCGGTTGATGGTGACCCCTGCCTTCATCAGCCGGTCGCAGAAGCCATAGATGTCGTCGACCTCGTAGGCGAGGTGCCCGAAGTTGCGACCGCCGGTGTAGACCTCCGGGTCCCAATTGTATGTGAGCTCGACGGCCGCGCTCTCCTGTCCGGGTGGCGCAAGGAAGATCAGCGTGTAGCGTCCCTTGTCGTTCTCCGTGCGGCGCACTTCCTTCAGACCGAGCAGGTCGCGATAGAAGCGGAGCGAGTCGTCGATGTCGCTGATGCGAACCATGGTGTGCAGATATTTCATCGTGTCGTCCCGGCGTTCTCGATGTGTGAGGCGAGGATAACCCCCTGTCGCCGAATCACAAATTGGAAGGTGTGGCTTCCCGCACACAGGATGTGCACCGACGACACAGGAACCGGAAATAGCGCTGGCCTCGCTGTCACTGAATGCTATGCTGACAACAGGATTCGGCGGGGCTACGCCGAATTGGTGCGGTAAGTGGGGCGTGATTCCATGGGGGCCAAGGTCTCTCCGGAGCTGCCACTTGGTGAAGACGTCAACGAGGAGGCACCGGTAGATCTCATCGAGATCACCGGAGTCATCAAGTGGTTTGACGCAGCCAAGGGCTACGGGTTCATAATCCCGGATGACGGGTTGGCGGATGTTCTGCTGCATGTGACGTGTCTGCGTCGCAGCGGCGTTCAAACCGCTTATGAAGGTGCGCGCGTCGTCTGCGAAGTCATCAATCGATCCAAGGGTCTGCAGGCGTTCCGAATCATCAGCATGGATGAATCGACCGCCATCCGGCCCTCGGCGGCGACGCCGTCGCGCACGCACGTCACCGTTACGCCGACGAGCGGACTGGAGCGGGCGGTGGTGAAGTGGTTCAACCGTGTGCGCGGTTACGGCTTCCTCACGCGCGGCGAGGGCACCGAGGACATCTTCATCCACATGGAGACCCTGCGTCGCTGCGGCCTTACCGAACTGCGTCCCGGCCAGGTCGTGCTGGTGCGCTACGGCAACGGGTCGAAGGGGCTGATGGCGGCCGAAATCAGACCCGACATAGGCGGTATGCCGCTACCGCACTAGGTACGGGAAATCGTCTTTCGTCCCAGAGGGTTGAGCTAGGCGCTAATCCTGGCCGGCGGGTCCGTGCGTGGCCCGCACGCTCGCCGACGCCGATCCCGACACCACCAGGAAGACCGCGAACGCGAGCGTGATCGCCCGGGTCCCGATGGATGGGATGAGGACGAACGTCGTGACGATCACACCGACGATGTTGCCAAGCGAGGAGATGGCGAACAGGCCGCCGGAAATCTTGCCGGCGTCGCCCGGTTCTCGCAGCAGCAGGCGCACCGAAAGCGGTGAGTACATGCCAAGCACCAACAGAGGCGGGAAGCAGACGATGGCGCCGCTGATGAACAGGGCGGCGATCTCGCCGCTGATCGAATCGATCAGGTGTTCGAGGCCGCCGGCGGTCAGTCCGAAGATGAAAAACAGATAGGCGGCGCCGACGAGCTTGATGATCGCGGCGAACGTGAACGAGGGGAAACGGTCGGCGATGAAGCCGCCGGCGAAATAGCCGGACATCAGGCCGGCAATGACGATCGAGATGATCGTCGCCCACGTGTAGATGCCGCTGCCGAACAGCGGCGTCAGGATGCGGCTCGCCACCATCTCGAAGCCGAGGGTGATGAAGCCGAGGCTGGCGACGTCGATGACGATCAGCGTCGCGGCGCCGAGCCCGACGGCAAGGCGCCGGTGGAGCGGCGGCATTTGCCCGGCGGCCACCGTCATCCGCTCTGCTTCTCGTTGTGTCGGGTGATGGCCTTCAGGTACTCGACCGGCGCGAAGTCGTCCGTCAGCGGCTGGGTCGCCTGGTTCCACTCGGGCGTGAAACGGCGGCTGAGGATTTCGCTGAGGTCATAGCGGAAGTGGTATTGCGCCTGCCGGTCGGCGGCGAGTTTGGCGATCGTGGCGTCGTCTTTCTCCGGTCCGTTGTAGGCGAGAATGACGATGTTGCCGGAACCGCCGAAGAACACCACGTGGTCGAAGGCGGACTTGATGGTGGCGACGGCGCTATCGAAGAGCATGGTGGACGGCTCGACGTTCTGCACCACGACGCCCCCCGGTTCCAGGTGCTCGGCGACAAGCTTGTAAAACTGGGTCGTCAGCAGGTGAAAGGGCACGAAGGGGCCACGGTAGGCATCGACCATGATGATGTCGTACTTGGCCTGCGTGCGCGTCAGGTAGACCCGGCCGTCGCTGATCTCGACGGCAAAGTTCTTTTCCGGCCGCACCTTGAAGTAGCGGTTGGCGATGCGGGCGACGTCGGGATCGAGTTCGACCGCCGTGAAGGCGAGGTCGGGCACGGACTTGTGGGTGTACCAGGCGGTGCGGCCGCCGCCGAGGCCGATGATCGCGGCGGACTTCAGGTCCGAGGCGTAGGCGAGGCCGGCCGTCATGGACTGGGTGTAGTAGACCGGCAGTTCCAGCTCGTCGTTCGGGTTGACGATCGACTCGACGTAGCGCAGGCGCTTGGCGCCGAACGACAGCATGTAGTCGCCGTCCGCCTGGCGGTAGAGATAAATGTCGTTGTAGAGGGACTCGACCTTGGTCAACGAGGCCGGGCTCGTCGGTGGTCGCGGCCGACTGGACGGTCCCGGATTTCGGCCAAAGAACCACGCCGGCGACGATGGCGAGGAGGGCCACGAGGCTCGCCGCGAAGGGCAGCCATTGCGGGCGTCGGGAAACGGCAGGCTTGGTCGGGTGTTTCATCAGCAATCGCGGCGAACCGGCGGTGTGCCCGACGACGGCGGCGGGCGGGGGCCAAAACGGCCCGGCAGTATAGCGGTGAGCGTTGGGCTGGCAACGGCGGCCGGTGGGACCGATCGCGCACGCTTGATGGGCGCGGGGCGAACGTGTAATCAGGCCCGGCGACCGGAAAGGTTCGCGGATTCCGGGGCATAGCGCAGTCTGGTAGCGCACCTGCTTTGGGAGCAGGGGGTCGCAGGTTCAAATCCTGCTGCCCCGAGGTCGCGTCCGGGCCGAACCGGTGGTTGACGGCAAGGGAGACAAGAGATGCTGGCGCGCATCTACAAACCTGCAAAGACCGCCATGCAGTCGGGCGCCGCCGCGACGGAAAAGTGGGTGCTCGAGTACGAGCCGGAGACGCCGCGGGCGGCCGATCCGCTGATGGGATACACCTCCTCGACCGACACCCGGCGCCAGATCCGGCTGGCGTTCGACACGCGTGAGCAGGCGGTGGCCTACGCCGAGCGCAACCGGATTCCCTACCGCGTCTTCGAGCCCCACGGGGCGGAGCCCGCGAAGCTCTCCTACGCCGACAACTTCAGATTCGGCCGACCGCAGCCGTGGACCCATTGACGCCTGACCGGCAAACAAGGCCCCGTAGCTCAGCTGGATAGAGCAGCAGCCTTCTAAGCTGTTGGTCGCAGGTTCGAGTCCTGCCGGGGTCACCAACGATCGGACCGCTTTGGGCCCGGCGTCACTTGCCCTGCTTCTTCAGTCTGGCATCGAGGCGCGGAAAGACGCGGCGCGCGTTGCCCTCGAAGACGCTGTGGCGCTCCACATCGCCCAACGTCGCGACCTGGTCGATGTAGCGCTTGGTGTCGTCGAAATGGTGCCCGGTGTCGGGGTCGATGCCGCGGACGGCGCCGACCATCTCGGAGGCGAAGAGGACGTTCTCCACCGGGACCACCTTGGTCAGCAGCTCGATGCCCGGCAGGTGATACACGCAGGTGTCGAAGAAGACGTTGTCGAGCAGCCGCTCGAACGGCGGTTCCCGCTTCATGTCGAGGGCGAGGCCGCGGTAGCGGCCCCAGTGATAGGGAACCGCGCCGCCGCCGTGCGGGATGATGAAGCGGAGCGTCGGGAAGTCGCGAAAGAGATCGCGCGCCAGCAGCAACTGCATGAAGGCGGTGGTGTCGGCGTTGATGTAGTGGGCGCCGGTGGCGTGGAAGCACGGGTTGCACGACGACGAGACGTGGATCATCGCCGGCACGTCGAGCTCGACCATCTTCTCGTAGAGGGGATACCACCACCGGTCGGTGAGCGGGGGTTCCTTCCACCAGCCGCCGCGAGGGGTCGGGGTTGAGATTGCAGCCGATGAAGCCGAGCTCGTTGACGCAGCGCGTCAGCTCGTCGACGCAATCGGCTGGCGAAACGCCCGGCGATTGCGGCAGCTGGCAGACGCCGACGAAATTGTCGGGATAGAGCGTGCACACCCGGTGAATGAGGTCGTTGCACACCCGCGACCATTGCCGGCTCGTCTCGGCCGTGCCGACGTGGTGGGCCATGGCGGAGGCGCGCGGCGAGAAGATGGTGAGGTCGGTGCCGCGTTCGCGCTGGAACTTGAGCTGCGCCTTCTCCAGGCTTTCGCGGATCTGGTCGTCGCTGATGACGGGCGCGGGTGCCGAGAGCTTGCGTGACGGGTCGGCGAGTCCGGCGAGCTGGCGGTCGCGGAACAGCTCCAGTTCGAGCGGCGCCGTCGTGTAGTGACCGTGGCAATCGATGATCATCTGTCGTCTTTCGTATTGTCCGTGGCGACCCGGGCGAAACTCGCGGCGAGGTCGTCGATGAGGTCGTCGGGGTCTTCCAGCCCGACGTGGAGGCGCACCAGCGGGCCTTCCGCCTGCCATTCGGTTGCCGTCCGGCTCGTTGCCGGATGGGCGACAAGGGCGAGGCTCTCGAAGCCGCCCCAGGATGCGCCGATCCCGAATAGTGTCAGCCCGTTCACGAAACGCGCGGCCAGCTGTTCGCTCCAGCCGTCGAAGACGATGCCAAAGAGGCCCGAGGCGCCCGTCATGTCGCGTTTCCACAGCGCGTGCCCGGGATCGGAAGGAAGGGGCGGGTAGAGTACGCGCGCGACTTCCGTCCGGGCTTCGAGCCAGGTCGCAATTTTGAGAGCGGACTCGGCGTGGCGGGGAAGGCGGACGGCGAGCGTGCGCAGGCCTCTCAGGCCGAGATAGACATCGTCGGGACCGACGTGAAGACCCAAGCGCACCGTGGACTGCCTTGAGACTCAGGCCAGGCAGCCTCGCTTGCCGCCACGGTGCCGAGCATCGCGTCGGAGTGGCCGGCGATGTATTTGGTGGCGGCAATGATCGAGAGGTCGGCGCCGTTGGCGAGCGGCCTGAAGGCGAGTGGGGTCGCCCAGGTGTTGTCGAAGAGCACGGTCGCGCCACGGCGGCGGGCAACTCCCGCGATTGCCGGCAGGTCCTGCATCTCGAAGGTGAGCGAGCCCGGCGATTCCACGTAGACGGCGCGGGTGCGCTCGGTGAACAGCGCCTCGATGTCCGCGCCAAGCGCCGGATCGTAGAAGACGCTGTCGATGCCCAGCGGCTTCAGAACCGTCATGGCGAAGTGGCGCACGGGGCCGTACACGGTATCGACGATTAGGACCTGGTCGCCGGCCGCGAGGCATGACAGGAGCGCGGTCGTGGCGGCGGACAGTCCCGATGGGAAGAGCACTGCACCGGCGGCGCCCTCCAATTCGCTGATCGCCGACTCCAGTGCCTCGGTGGTCGGGGTGCCGCGGCGGCCGTAGTGGTAGCGCTGGCGGCGGTCTTGCATGTCCTCGACGCTGTCGAAGAGCACTGTTGAGGCGTGGATCACCGGCGGATTGACGAACGGTCCGGTCAGGCTCTTGTCGCGACCGCTGTGAGCGAGGCGGGTTGCAATCGCCGGTTTGCTCGCCTGGACCTCTTTTTCCGGTTTTTCGGGCATCCGTGAGGTGTGTCCAGGCAGAGTATCACGATGAACCACGATGAATTAGGCGGCAATCGTGCTTGACCGCTCTCCGAATAATGGCCTGAGATGTTTGGGTCAATCGGTGATGCATCCCACCAAGGCGGTATCGTCGAGTTGGCACAGGGCTTGCGTGTCGGCGTTCATCGACTCGCGCCTTTCGGCGGAGGATCAAACAGAAGGGACAAGAGATGAAGGGCCTCATCGTATCTGTGGCGGCCGTCGCCAGTGTCGTGCTGGTGGCTGGTCAAGCGAATGCGGGCACCTTGGACGACGTCAAGGCCAAGGGGTTCGTCCAGTGCGGCGTTAACACGGGTCTGCTGGGTTTCGGTTCGACCAATGACGCGGGCGAATGGGCTGGCTTCGACGTCGATTACTGCCGCGCCGTCGCGGCCGCTATCTTCAACGATCCGAAGGCGGTCAAATTCACGCCGCTCACGGCTGCGGAACGCTTCACCGCGCTGCAGTCGGGTGAAATCGACATGCTGGCGCGCAATACGACATGGACGATGTCGCGGGATACCTCGCTCGGCCTGCAGTTCGCCGCTGTCAGCTACTACGACGGCCAGGGCTTCATGGTGAAAAAGTCCCTGGGGGTAACGTCGGCGAAAGACCTCAATGGCGCGTCCGTCTGCGTGCAGACCGGCACGACGACCGAATTGAACATGGCCGACTTCTTCAAACGCAACAACATGACGTACAGCCCGGTGGTTTTCGAGAAGCTTCCGGAGTCGCTGACCGCCTACGATACCGGTCGCTGCGACGTGTACACCACCGATGCGTCGGGCCTCTATGCGACCCGGCTCACATTGACCAACCCGGATGATAACGTTGTGCTTCCGGAGATCATTTCCAAGGAGCCCCTGGGTCCGTCGGTCCGCCAGGGCGACGACAATTGGTTCGACGTGGTGAAATGGGTGTCGTTCGCGCTGGTCGATGCCGAGGAGCTCGGCGTCACTTCCAAGAACGTCGACGAGATGAAGGGAAGCAACAACCAGGAGATTCGGCGTCTCCTCGGTGTCGACGGGACATTCGGAGCCGATATCGGCCTCACCAACGACTGGGCGGCTCAGGTCATCAAGGAAGTTGGCAACTACGGCGAGATTTTCGCTCGCAACGTCGGTGACGACTCGCCGCTCAAGATCTCCCGCGGGCTCAACGCCCTGTGGACCGACGGCGGCATCCAGTACGCGCCGCCGATCCGCTAAGTCCTACGCGACCGTCGGGCGGGTTTGACGCCGCCCGACGTTCGCCGCAACTTCCCGGGGCCGAGGACGGAGGCAAATGGCGGTTCAGGACCAGGCGGAACGGCTGACCGAACAGCGGACGTTGCTTATCAACGATCCCAAGTTTCGTGGGCTCGTCTTTCAGGTCGGCTTGGCGGTTGGATTCGTCGTATTCGTCATCTGGATCGTACTGAACACGATCCAGAATCTGCAGCGTGCTCACATCGCATCCGGTTTCGGATTCCTGGGTCATCGGGCCGGCTTCGACATCTCGCAGACGCTGATCTCGTACTCGCCGGAAATGACCTATGGGCGGGCCTTCCTCGTCGGCCTGCTCAATACGCTGCTTGTTGCTGCCCTCGGCATCGTTTTCGCATCGATCATTGGCTTCCTCGTCGGTATCGCGCGGCTGTCGAAGAACTGGCTCGTCGCGAAGATCGCGGCGGTCTACGTCGAAACGCTGCGCAACGTGCCGGTGCTGCTTCAGCTGCTCTTCTGGTACAAGGCGGTTCTGTCGATTCTGCCCAGTCCGAGGCAGGGCTATGTTCTGCCATTCGGCACCTCTCTCAGCAATCGCGGGCTGATCATTCCGCGCCCAATATACGGGCCCGACTTCACCGCGACTGTGATCGCGGTGGTCGTCGCCATTGTCGCGATCGTCGTGGTTGAGCGATGGGCGCGGCGGCGTCAGACGGCGACGGGCAGGGCCTTTCCCACCATCAAGGTGGGTTTGGCCATCCTGATCGGGCTGCCGCTGATCGTCTTCCTGATGACGGGCAGCCCGCTGACGTTCGAATATCCTGAGCTCAAAGGTTTCAATTTCGTCGGCGGCTTGCAGATCAAGCCCGAGTTTCTGGCCCTCTTGCTCGGCCTGACCCTCTATACCGCCACCTACATCGCCGAAATCGTCCGTGGCGGCATCCTGGCCGTGGCGCATGGCCAGACCGAAGCTGCCTATGCCCTTGGGTTGCGGCCGGGCACCACGCTCCAGCTTGTGGTCGTCCCCCAGGCGCTGCGAGTGATCATTCCGCCCCTTACCAGCCAGTACCTCAATCTGATCAAGAATTCTTCGCTTGCGGTCGCCATCGCCTATCCGGACCTTGTGTCGGTTTTCGAGGGCACCGTGCTGAACCAGACTGGCCAGGCGGTCGAAGTGATCTTCATCACCATGATGGTCTACCTCACGATCAGCCTGGCAACTTCGGCCTTCATGAACTGGTTCAACCGGCGTGTTGCCCTGGTGGAGCGCTAAAATGGCGACGACGGACAACTTCGTCTATGTGAGCGACGGCGAGGAGCCGATCCTCATGCCACCGCGGCGCGAATCCGGGGTCATAGGCTGGCTGAGGGCCAACCTCTTCTCGTCGACCACCAATACCGTGCTGACCATTCTGGGGCTCCTGTTCGTCGTCTGGCTTGTGCCGCCGGTCATTCGTTGGCTTTTCATCGATGCGACGTGGCAGGGCGACAGCCGCGAGGCGTGCCTCGCACCGGCCAGCGGCGCTTGCTGGCCGTTCGTGGAGGCGAAGTTCGCCCAGTTCATGTACGGGCGCTATCCAATCGACGAACGCTGGCGGGTTAATCTGACCGGGCTTTTGCTGGTGGCCGGCCTCGTCCCGATGGCGATTCCGCGGGTCCCGTTCAAGCGCGAGAATGCGATCTTCCTGCTGGTGATCTTTCCGATCGCGGCGCTGATCCTGCTGACCGGCGGCCACTTTGGGTTTCCGGCCGGCTTGGCGGTAACGCTGGTGATGGCCGCCTGCGTCATAACCGGCACGGTCGGCGGAATCATGGGGTCGAAGGCGGCAAGTGGTCAGGTCGGAATGATCGCGGCGGCCGTCGCCATCGTGGCCTTTGCCGCATCGCTACTTCTGCCTCCGATCGCGGCGGTCGGCACGCTGCCCGTTGCAACGGCAATCGGGATAGCTGCGGCGGCCGTGGCGCTGGTCGCCGGTGGGTTATCGATCTGGTCTGACCCGGAACGGGGAGGCGGCCGGACTGTGGTCTCGGTCTGGCTTGGCGTGGCTGCTGTGCTTGTCCTCCTGGTGATCCTCGACGTCAATTTCGGTCTTCCCTACGTTGAAACCCAGTTGTGGGGCGGTCTGCTGGTGACCCTGGTGGTCGCCATCGTTGCCATGGTTGGCTCGCTTCCTCTGGGTATCCTGCTCGCGCTCGGTCGGCGCTCCAATCTGCCGGTGGTTCGTTACTTCTCGATCGGTTTCATCGAGTTGTGGCGGGGCGTACCGTTGATCACGGTCTTGTTCATGGCGAGCGTGATGCTGCCGGTCTTCCTGCCGCCCGGGGTCAATTTCGATAAGCTGCTGCGTGCATTGATCGGGGTGACCCTGTTTACCTCGGCCTATATGGCGGAGACGGTGCGCGGCGGCCTGCAGGCTATCCCCAAGGGTCAGTACGAGGGGGCCCAGGCCCTCGGCCTCAAGTACGGGCCGATGATGCAGCTCATCGTATTGCCGCAGGCGTTGAAGATCGTCATCCCAGGCATCGTCAACAGCTTCATCAGCCTGTTCAAGGACACCAGCCTCGTACTCATTATCGGGCTATTCGACCTTCTGGGCATCGTGCAGCTCAATTTCAGTGACTCAAACTGGGCATCGCCGAAGACGCCGGCGACCGGCTACATCTTCGCCGCGTTCGTCTTCTGGCTCTTCTGTTTCGGTATGTCGCGTTACTCACAGTACACCGAGCGCAGGCTCGACACCGGCCACAAACGCTGAGCCACAAAGGGGATTTCGATGTCGACAACCGCTATGGCCGATCAGGGCAGCGCCGCGTCGTCGATGACCGTTTCGCAGACCGACACGGCGATCGAAATCGTCGGGATGAACAAGTGGTACGGCGAGTTCCACGTGCTGAAGAACATCAACCTCAAAGTAATGCGTGGCGAGCGGATCGTCATCTGCGGCCCGTCCGGTTCTGGCAAATCGACGATGATCCGGTGCGTGAACCGGCTGGAGGAACACCAGAACGGGCGGATCGTCGTCGATGGCATCGAACTCACCAACGACTTGAAGAAGATCGACGAGATCCGCCGCGAGGTCGGCATGGTCTTCCAGCACTTCAACCTGTTTCCGCACCTGACCATCCTTCAGAACTGCACGCTGGCGCCGATCTGGGTTCGCCGCATGCCGAAAAAAGAGGCCGAGGCGGTGGCGATGAAATTCCTGGAGCGGGTCCGAATCCCGGAACAGGCGAACAAGTTTCCGGGGCAGCTTTCCGGCGGGCAGCAGCAGCGCGTCGCCATCGCGCGCGCGTTATGTATGAACCCGCGCATCATGCTGTTCGACGAGCCGACATCGGCGCTCGACCCGGAGATGATCAAGGAGGTGCTCGACGTCATGGTCGACCTCGCTCATGAGGGTATGACCATGATTTGCGTCACCCACGAGATGGGTTTCGCGCGGCAGGTGGCCAACCGCGTCATCTTCATGGACGGTGGCCAGATCATCGAGCAGAACGAGCCGGAAGCGTTCTTCACCAGCCCGCAACACGAGCGCACCAAGCTCTTTCTCAGCCAGATCCTGCACTAGGCGGTGCGCGGCACCACGGTTTTTCGGCAATGGCCCGCTTCCTGGTCATTCTGGGGATCGCAGTCGTCCTGAGCGGCCTCGCTTGGCCGTTTCTGTCGAAGTTCGGGTTCGGACGGCTGCCCGGCGACATCGCGATCGAGCGCGGCAATTTCCGCTTCTATTTCCCGATCGCGACCTCGGTCGTTCTCAGCATCGTCCTGTCACTGATCCTGTCGTTCTTCCACCGCTGAGTCAGGTCCTGAAGGTCCGCCGCCATGCGCCGGGGGTGATCCCGACGCGCGCCGAGAAGACGCGGGTGAAGTGGCTCTGATCGGCAAAGCCGCAGGCTGGGGCGACTTCCGCCAGCGGCAGCGAGGTTTCGGCAAGAAGTGTCTTGGCGCGGTCTATCCGTCGCTCGACCAACCACCGGTGCGGCGGCAGCCCGAAGGAGCGTCGGAACGCGCGGGCGAAATGGCTGGGCGAAAGCCCGCATTCGCCTGCAAGTAGCGCCAGCGGCAGGTGGCCGTTCAGATTGGCGTCAAGGATGGCCTCCGCCCGGCGCCGCTGCCAGGGCGCGAGGCCGCCGGACGAGGTGCCTTTGCTGGTAGACATGCCGCCGTACTGGTTAGTGACATGGGTGGCGACGGCAAGCAGCACCGAGGTTACGAACAGGCGGTCGGCCTGTTCCGGCCGTTCAAGCGCGGGCCCAATGGCCAAACCGAGCCCGCGCAGCACCGGATCGTCAACCCCGGCGCCTGGGGTGTAGCGCAGGCCCTCGATCCGTGGCGCTTCCGCTTCGTCGGCGATGGCGTCGAGAGCGGCGCGCGGCAAGTAGAAGTGGACCGAATGAAAGGGGCCGTTGATCAGGAAGATCGGGTTGCGCTTGAGGTCATAGATCGTCGTGCATCCCGCGTGTAGGGCCGCGAGCGGGGCGTGCCGGCCGTTTTCCCAGAATTTGTGCTCCGGATAGTCGCGCAGCTGCAGCGCCACGATGAAGGCGTCCTGCGGCGGAATCGGATCCGAAAGCCGATGTTCCGGGTTCTCGGCCGCAACTTCCGTCACCGCAATCTCGGTTTGGCGAAGCGTCCGCGCATAGATGCAAGAGGCGCGCTCGGCGGCGAGCGCCTGGCCGAACTTTTCGCCGTAGCCCCGGTATTCCTTCATTGCGGCCCTCCTCGCGTGCCGGATCTACGGCCGGGCCACGCCGGCCTCCTCCCCAATGTCGCCAACAGCAAGAAATGAAAATCGGCGGCAGAAACGTTCAAGCAAGTGTCACGCCGACGACGTAGCGTTTCAAGGCGTCACCTTCTTTTCGCGCCCGTGACGGCGGCGCGCCCTGTCTTCTTCGGACCCTTAAACAATCTGGAACCGCGGAGCATGAAATATGAACGCCATGACTGAAGGTATCAGCGACGCGAGCGGGGAGGACCGGTTTAGATGCGCCTCCGGCCTCGACATTGCTTATCGATGGTGGCGGCCAGCCGGCGCCGCGCGCGGCGTGGTCGTCATCGTCCCCGGGTTCAACTCCCACAGCGGCTACTACAAGTGGGTGGCCGAGCAATTTGTGGTGAGCGGTCTCGCCGTCTACGCGGTCGATTTGCGCGGCCGTGGCAAATCCGACGGCGAGCGCTTTTACGTGCGCGCTTATTCCGAGTACGTCGACGACGTTGCGATGATGGTCCGGGTGGCAAAGTCGATGGAGCCTGGCTTGCCGGTGTTCCTGCTCGGCCACAGCGCCGGTGGCGTTGCCGCCTGCCTCTACACCCTCGATCACCAGGCCGAGCTTGCCGGCTTTATCTGCGAGAGCTTCGCGTTTCAGGTTCCGGCGCCGGACTTTGCCCTCGCGGTGTTCAAGGGGCTGGCATACGTCGCGCCGCACGCTCACGTGCTTCACCTGAAAAACGAGGATTTCTCCCGCGATCCGAAGGTCGTGCGGGCGATGAATGAGGACCCGCTCATCGCGCACGAGACGCAGCCGACGCAGACGCTGGCGGAGCTGGTCCGTGCCGACGAGCGGCTGAAGCTCGGCTTTCCGAGCATCACCCTGCCGGTCCTTATCCTGCACGGCACGGCTGACAAGGCGACCAGGCCGAGCGGCAGCCAGCTCTTCTACGACACCGTCGGCTCCGGCGATCGCACGCTCAAGCTCTACGAGGGCGGCTACCACGATCTCCTCAACGACACCGGCAAGGTCACTGTGATGGCCGACATCACGGCCTGGCTCGACAAGCACCTGAAGCGATGAGGTGAGGGGCCGTCGCTACTCCGCGAAGCGGATGCGCACGCGGCGGTTCTGGCGGCCCTTGCTTTCCATCTTGCCGATCATCAACGGCCCGATCTCGGCGGTCGAGCGCACGTGGGTACCGCCGCATGGCTGCAAATCGATGTCGCCGATGCGCACCAGCCGCACGCGGCCGCTGCCCATGGGTGGCTTGACTTTCATGGTCTTGACCAGCGAGGGGTTGGCGAGCAGCTCTTCGTCGCTGATCCACTCCTCGCTCACCGGGTAGTCGGCGGCGATCAGCGCGTTCAGCTTTTCGACGATTTCCTCCTTCGACGGGACGTCGCCCTCCACGTCGAAGTCGAGCCGGCCTTCGTCGGCGCGGATCGAGCCGCCCGTGACGGGGAAGGGGAGAACCACCGACAAAAGGTGCAGCCCGGTGTGGATGCGCATGTGGCGGTGGCGGCGCTCCCAGTCGAGCACGGCCTTCACCCGCTCGCCCGGCTCGGGCAGTGGCTCGGCCTCGCCCGGCACGTGGACCACCTCGCCCTTGTCGTCGCCGTAGACGGCCGTGGCGATGGCGACCGGGGCCCCCTCGCGCTGGAGCGCGCCGGAATCGCCGGGCTGCCCGCCGCCGGTGGCGTAGAAGACGGTGCGGTCGAGGATAATGCCGCGCCGGTCGGTGACGGCGAGCACGGTCGCCTCGGTTTCGGGCAGGTAAGCGTCGTCGCGGAAAAGCAGCGTGGTCGGCATGGGATCGGTCCGGTGGCGGTTGCCGCCCGATCCTACGCGGTCCTCGCCGATGGGCAATGGTCGCGGTGTTTTACGCGCCGACGAACGGGATCGTCTCGTGGCTCGTCCGTTCCAGCCATTCCGGCACCGGCAGGTCCCTGGCGCGCAGGAATTCCGGGTTGAACAGCTTCGACTGATAGCGCGTGCCGGAATCGCACAGGATCGTGATGATGGTGTGCCCCGGCCCGAGGTCGCGTGCGAGGCGGATCGCGCCGGCAACGTTGACGCCGGACGAGCCGCCGAGCACCAGGCCCTCGTGATCGACGAGATCGAAGATCACCGGCAGGGTCTCGCTGTCGGGGATGAGGTACGGCCGGTCGACAACGATATCTTCGATGATCGGCGTGACGCGGCCAAGGCCGATGCCTTCGGTGATGGAGGTCCCCTCGCTCGGGGTTGCCTCACCGGTTGAGAACAGGCTGAACATGGCGGCACCGGGCGGGTCGGCGCAACCGATGACGACGTTGGGGTTCCGCTCGCGCAGGAAGGTCGAGATACCGGCAAGCGTCCCGCCGGTGCCGACGGAGCAAATGAAGCCGTCGACGTGGCCGCCGGTCGCCTCCCAGATCTCCGGACCGGTGGTGAGGTAGTGCGCCTGCCGGTTGTCGAGGTTGTTCCATTGGTCGGCGAAGAAGGCGCCGTTCGGCTCGCTGCGCCTTGAGTTCGTCGGCCAGGCGGCGGGCTACATGCTGGTAGTTATCCGGCGAGTTGTAGGGCTTTGCCGGTACCTCGATCAGCTCAGCGCCGGCGAGGCGCAACATGTCCTTCTTCTCCTGGCTCTGGGTCTCGGGGATGACGATGACCACCCGGTAGCCACGGGCGCGGCCCACCAGCGCGAGACCGATGCCGGTATTGCCCGCCGTGCCTTCGACGATGAGGCCGCCGGGCCTCAGGTCGCCGCGCGCCTCGGCGGCGAGGACCATCTGCCGGGCTGGCCGGTCCTTCACCGACTGGCCGGGGTTGAGGAACTCCGCCTTGCCGTAAATGTCGCAGCCGGTCAGGTCCGAGACGCGGCGGAGACGGATCAGGGGCGTGTTGCCGATGGCCTCGACGACCGATGGATTGACGTGCATGGGGACGGTTCCGGAGGGCTTGCTGGGCAAAGTAGTTGCTACGCCGGGGCGTCATCAAGGCAAACCGATCGCCGGGGGTGGCCGGCGGCGCAAGCATCGTCTCAGAAAGGCAGCCCGTTCGCGAACGCGTTGTTGCTATTCGGCGGGCACCAGCGCGCGCCGCAGCGGCAGAAGTCTGGCCCATTCCGGCCGCTCGAACAGGAAGCGGGCCCACGTCCCTTGCACCAGCCAGAGCAGGACCAGGGGGAAAACCACACCGCAAGCGGTGATGGCGAGCGCCATCGTGCCGACGTCGGGGATCAGGCCGGTTTTGACCAGCGCCACCCGTGCGGTTGCCATCGGCAGGAAGAAGGCGAGGTAGATGACCAGCGAATTGCGGCCGCAGTGGCGCACCGGCTTCATCAGATCGCTCTTCGACAGGAGGGTCGAGAGGGTCACCACGGCGACGGCGCCGGCAAAGCCAAGCGCAAGGCCGATGCCCGGAACCTCCGAGACGCCGCCGAAGACGGCAAAGCCCTCAACCACGCTCCAAACGAGGAGGTAGGCGACGGCGAGCGAACTGTGGCGGAGCACCAGAGCGGCGAAGCGGAAGATATGGGGGGCGAAAACGTACCCGGAATAGAAATAGACGAAGCGGAGCGCGAACTCGTCGATGATCGTCCAGCCGGTCTCGATGTGCGCCATCTGCAGCCCGGCGCCGATCAGCCAGACGATCCACCAGGGAACCCGTCTGGCGGCCTTCACCACCACGAAGAAGATCGGCAGCAGGTAGATGAACCAGATGGTGCCGAAGGGGTCGATGAACGAAAGGAGGTAGAGGCGAACGACCTCCGGCGCGCCACCGTCGGCCGCGATGTCCGGCGCCTTGAATGCAAACTGAACGGTCAGCCACAGGACGTAGAAGTAGCCGAAGTGGACGACCTTCCTGTCGAGGTAGGTGCGCCAGTCGCGGTCGATGACGCGCGCCAGGAACAGGCCGGAGATCATGAAGAAGTCTGGCATGCGGAAGGGCGTGGCGAAGGCGACCACGTTGTTCATCCAGCCTTCGGTGCCAAGCGCTTTCTCCACGCCGAGCGTGGAGTGCATCATCACCACCATGATGATGCAGAAGCCCTTGGCGTAGTCGACCCAGGCGACGCGTGCGCTGTCCGTCGTCACTTTGCCTCCACCGTCGTCTGTCCATTCGTGCGGACGTGGGGGCGATCCTAGAGGCGTTCGACGGCGGTTGGGCCGATTTGAGGAGAGTTTTATCCGGTAACGTTAAGGGCGAGGGCCGGTTTGGCCGGGACGGGAGCCTCCCGCCGCGTCCGTTCTATTGGCGCGGGTGCCGACGGCGCCGGTGCGGTTTCGCTCGCGGCGGGCAATTGCGGGGCGGGGGCGTTGCCCAGTTGGCCCCAATACTGGGTTGCGGCGAAATAGATGATGACGAGCACGATCACGGCGACGACGAGGTAGGTCGCGGCGCGGCGCGCCCCGCCCTGGTCCATCGGTTCGTTCTGGGACACGGAAACACCTCCAACAACGAAAACGACCGCCCGGCCCTGGGCCAGTGCGGTTGCCAAGGAAGCAAGCCAGCAAATGCGAAGATTGTGGGGCAGCGCGGGCTCAGCCGGGATCTAATGCGCCGCTGTGGTTAGCGCTCAGCCTCCACGCGCGGACCAATCGTTCCACCGCGGCGATCTGGTCGGCGGTCATCTCCTTCAGGCCGCGATCGCGGTTCTTGGCGAGCGATCGCGTGGCCCTGCTCGGCCGCCAGCATGAACCACTTCATGGATTCCGCCCAGTTTGCCCGCACGCCCTCGCCCTTGCCGTACATGATGCCGAGGTTGAACTGGCTTTCCGCATGGCCCTGCTCGGCGGCCAGCGTGTACCACTTCAGCGCCTCGGTGGCGTCGCGCGGCACGCCCATGACCGTTGGCGTACAGGATTCCGAGATTGTACTGCGCGAGGGCGATGCCCTTGGTGGCGGCCATTCGGTGCCACACCGCTGCTTGCGGCGAAGTCCTGGGGGACGCCATCGCCGCCGGCGTAGAGGATGCCGAGGCACAGAGCGGCCTGGGCCAGGCCCTGGCCGGCGGCCCGTCGAAACCAGTCGATCGCCTGGGTGAAATCCCGTGGTACGCCCTGGCCGTTGGCGTAAAGCATGGCGAGGTTGCACTGGGCGGTGGCGAGGCCCTTGTCGGCGGCCATCCGATACCAGCGCGCCGCTTGGGTGAAGTCCTGGGGTACCCCGCCGCCGTTGGCGTAGAGATCGCCGAGCAACAATGCGGCCGGGCCGAAGCCCTGTTCGCCCGCGCGTGCCAACCAACCCGCTGCCTGAGCCAGATCACGGGGCACGCCCTGGCCATTGTCGTATGCCACGCCGAGCACGGTTTGGGCTGTGGCGTCGCCTGCCATGGCCAGGGGACGGGCCGAGACCAGCGCGGCAACGTAGTCGCCTCGCTCGATCGCGGCTTGGATATCGTGACGCGGTATTGCCACGGATGCCCGCCGGCAGCCCAACGGTAGCGGTGAGCCCGGCCATGGATGGCCACACCCACCTTTTTCGCGCCCAGGTAACCGCACCTATGGCGCGTTACCGCGTCGTCAACGGTCCTCGTCAGCATCGCACAGCGGCGTAGCTGCGGTGCGTTGTCGCAGCGGATTCCGCGGCCCGCGCCCACGCGAAGCGCCCGCTATTTTGTCCGCCGCTGGCCTATTCCTGAAGGATTGCCAGCACCTGGCCTTCCGATACGATGTCACCTTCGCTGACGAGCACGCGCAGGACCCGTCCGCCATCGTCAGCGGTAACGGTCATTTCCATCTTCATGGATTCGACGACGAAAACGACGTCGCCTTCCTCGATGGATTTGCCCTCGGCCGTCCTGATTTCGATGATCGTGCCGGATATTGTCGACTTCAGTTCTATCTCGCTCATCAATCCCCCTTGCGGCCCAAGCACACCCGTTTGGGCCAAGTCGCTAGTACGTGCCCTTACGGGCCATGCGGTGTGAACGTCCGCCTCGAGGAAAAGGCGGGTCGCCGCCGGGTCAAAGCAGCCGGAAGCGTGCCACCGCGACCCCATGTTCAACTTCGATTGCGAGCTCGACCGGCTTGTCGGTGGCCAGGCCGGCGTCAGGGTTCACGATGTTGGTGATCAGGCGCGGGCCTTCGTCCAGCTCCACGATGGCGACGTTGTAGGGCACCTTGTCCTTGAACGCGGGATTGAAGGCACGGTGATAGATCACCCAGCTGAACAGCTTGCCGCGCCCGCTCGCTTCGACCCAGCCGATGTCGTCGGAGAGGCATTGACTGCATTCGGTCCTGCCGGGCAGCCATTCATGCCCGCACTTGTTGCACTTCTGGAACAGGAGCCGGCCGCCGCGAAGCCCCTCCCAGTAGGGAGCGGTGACGGGCGTGACCTGCGGGAGCGGGAACGGCGGATCATCAGTCATTTGCGAGCACCAGAGTGGAGTGGGTGTGCATGACGCCGCCCTGATTGCTGACGACGCACTTGCGTGCGTGCGGCACCTGGACGTTGGCCGTGCCGCGCATCTGCCGCACGCCTTCGATGACGAGCTGCATTCCCGGCATGCCGGTTTCGGACAGCAGTCCGCCGCTTGTGTTGATCGGCAGGTCGCCGCCGATTTCGATGCGGCCCTCGCGGAGGAATCCGCCGGCCTGACCTTTCTTGAAGAAGCCGTAGTCCTGCATCGTCATCACGACTGTGATGGTGAAACAGTCGTAGATCTGGGCGACGTCGATGTCCTTCGGCGTCACGCCCGCCATCCGGAACGCCGTCTGTGCCGAGATTTCGGCGGCCGTTGAGGTGAGTGACGGGCGCTCATGGATTTCCCATGACGTCTGGCCCTGTCCGAAGCCCAATATCGGCACCGGCTGCGGCCACGCCGAGCGCCTTCGCCCGCTCGGCGCTCATCACGACAACCGCGGCGCCGCCGTCGGAGACGAGGCAGCAGTCGTCACGCCGCAGCGGCTCGACGACAAGCGGCGACTCCAGATATTGCTCCATCGTCAGCGGCAATTGGAGCTGCGCCCGCGGATTCTGCGCACCATGGCGGCGGCACGCGATCGCCACCGCCCCCAGATCCTTCTTCTGCGTTCCGCAGTCGCGCCATGTGGCGCTGGGCGATCATGGCGTAGCCGGCGGTGTTGCTGAACCATCCGTAGATGGCGTCGTCGCCGAAGGATCGCTCGTAAGACCAGCGCGATCCCGTTCTCGGGTTGTCGGCGAAGCACACCAGCGCGACTTCGCATTGGCCGGCCTCGATCGCCATCGCCGCGAAGGAGATCATGCCGATGTTCGCCGCGCCCGCCTGGTCCCACACCCCTCCGATCCGCGGTTGCAGGCCCAGCGCCTCGGCGATCTTTTGCCCGTATCTGCCCTCGAAGCGCGACGTCGGGTATTTGACGAACACTGCGTCGACGCAGGACTTGTCGATATTGGCGTCGGCCAGCGCATTGCGGCAGGCCTCGACCGTCAGCGAGACGGTACTGCGCCCCGGCAATTTGCCGAAGGCCGTTTCGCCGACACCGGCGATGACGCATTTGCCTCGCATGGTTTCCCCTTCCGGCCGAATCCGGTCAGCTTCCCTTGAAGTTCGGCGGGCGCTTTTCCTTGAAAGCTGCCGGGCCTTCCTTGGCGTCTTCGGTGGCGTAGAGCAGCCTGTTCCACATCTGCTCGACACGCAGCCCGGTGTTGAGGTCCATGTCCTCGCTGCGTATGGCCAGTTCCTTCGCCGCCTGCACGGCCAGCGGCGCGTTCTCCGCTATCTGGCGGGCATAGTCGCGCGCGCAATCGAGAAGCTGGTCGGGCGGCACGACCTTGTTGATCAGCCCCCAGCGTTCCGCGGCCTCCGCATCTATGCTTTTGCCGGTGAGCAGCATCTCCATGGCAACTGCCCGCGGCAGCTGGGAAAGCACCCGCTGCGTTCCTCCATTTCCGGGAACGATCCCGCGCTTGACTTCGGAAAGGCCAAATTGTGCGTGTGGAACCGCCACGCGGATGTCCGTCGCGAACAGCAGGGTGGTGCCGCCGCCGAGGCAGAAGTCCGTTCACCGCGGCGATGACCGGCTTCCAGACCTCCAGGCCGCGATTGAGAAGCTGGTCCCGCTGCGTCAGCCACATTGCCGACAATTGGGGCGGTGCGGTCATGAAGCTCTTGATATCCGCGCCGACGCAGAACGATTTCTCCCCCGCGCCCGTCACGATCGCGGCCCGGATATCGCTGTCGTCACGAACCCGTATCCACGCGGCCGACAAAGCCGCGTAGTGTTCGGCATCGAGCGCGTTCAGCCGTTCCGGCCGATTGAGAGTGATCAGCGCGACGTGGTCGTCCACGGTGAAATCAATGGACATCGGTTGGTTTCCCGCTAACGGAGGTGCGTCTTCAAAGCGTCGTCGGCCAGTTCGCCAGCCGGTGTTCGCCGACGCCCGCGGAGCGTCGCATCCGGTGCACTTCGAGCATCCGGATGAGGTAGTCCCGCGTATCCTGGGGTGCGATCACCGACTGCGCTTCGTAGAGCGCTGCGAGGTCCCAGGCCGAAGAATCCTGCCGGATCTCCGCGGCCAGCGCGCGGAAGCGCTCGGGGTCGTCCTCCTCCTTGAGATTGTGCAGGACGTTCACCCCTATCGCGGGGTCGACGAAGCCGAGATCGGCGGTCGGCCAGCAGGCGACCTCGTCGGAGTTCTTGCCGCCGCCCATGTTGAGATACGCCTTGCCGAAGCTCTTGCGGATGATGATCGAGATCTTCGGCACGGTGGCGAGCGAAAGGGCATTGATCCAGTTGATGATGCGCCCGGCGGCCCCCTGCATCTCCGCCTCCAGGCCGATCAGGAATCCCGGCACGTCGACCAGGAAGACAAGCGGGATGTTGAACGAGTCGCACAGCACGATGAAGCTGGTGACCTTCCGGCAGGCGTCGACGTCGAGGGCGCCGGCCTTGAAGATCGGATTGTTCGCGATCACGCCGACGCTCTTGCCGTCGATGCGGGCGAGGGCGGTGACCACGGCCCGGCCGAACGACGGCTTTAGCTCGAACATGCTGTCGAGATCGACGATGCATTTGACGATCTCGCGCATGTCATAGACCTGGCTGCGAGACTCCGGCAGGACCTCGAGAACGCGCTTGATCGGCTCGTCGGACCCGGGCGGGACGGGGGCGACGGGCGGTGCCTCGCCGGCGTGTCCCGGCAGGTAGGAAAGGAAGCGCTTGATCAGGTCGAGCGCTTCCTCGTCACGATCGACCGCGATGTCGACAAGTCCGGAGCTTCGGGTGTGGACCTTCCAGCCGCCGAGTTCCTCGGCCGATATCTTCTTCGCCGTCGCTTTTTCCGCGACGCGTTCGCTGGCGACGGCCAGCGTCGAGCCTTTGCGCATGACGACGAAGTCCGCCATGCTGGCGTACCAGGCGGACTGGCCGAAGCACCGGCCGAGCAGGGCCGTGGCCCAGGGCGATCCCCTCAGACGCTGATACTCCGCCGGGTCCTGGCCGACGATGCCGCGGCCGCCCGCACCCATGCGGTCCGGCATGCGGCCGCCGCTCGTTTCGCCGAGATAGACCAGCGGCAGGCCACGCTTCTCGGATACCTGCTTGATGTGTCGCGATTTCTTCTGATTGACGAGCGCGCTCGACGCGCCGAGTACGGTGAAATCGTTCGACACGACCGCGATTTCGCGCCCGTCGATCCGTCCGAAACCGCATACCTTGCCGTCCGCCGGCGTCTTGTGCCGCATTTCCGGTCGTGCCGACGTGGCGAACAACCCGGATTCGATGAAGGAACCACCGTCGAGGAGGTAGTCGACGCGCTCGCGTGCGTTGAGGATGCCGGCCTCGCGCCTCTTTTCGAGTTTCTCCGGCCCACCCATGGCCAAGGCTTTCAGCCGGCGCTCAGCGAACTCGTTCATCAGTGCTTCAAACGGCATTCAAGTTCCCCGGCTTTGATTTTGCGATCCGACCTCGAAATTCACCCTCATTCGTCCGACGAGTCGGCCAGCCGCTGCCACTGCCGCAGGCGCGGGAGGAGGAGCGGCAGCGAGCCGAACAGGACAGCCAGGACAAGCAGAGCGATGCAAAGGGCGCTGCTCACGAAGATCACCGGGTTTCCCCCCGAGATCGTCATCGACTGGCGGAAGGACTGTTCCATCAGGCCGCCCAGCACGACCGAAAGGACCATCGGCGCCAGCGGGATGTCGAGCTTTCTGAAAATGAAGCCGAGAAGGCCGAAGCCCAGGGCAAGATAGAGCTCGAATGTGCTGCCGTTGAGCGAATAGATGCCGACCGTCGTCACCACCAGGATCATCGGCAGCAGAATCCCGATGGGGATGTAAAGGATGCGTACGAACACGCCGACCAGCGGCAGGTTCAGGACCAGCAGCATCACGTTGCCGATGTACATGCTCTGGACCAGACCCCAGACGACGTCCGGGTTGCGCTCGAAGAGCATCGGGCCGGGCTGTATGCCGTACATGATGAAAGCGCCCATCAGGATGGCCATCGCGCCGGAACCGGGTATTCCCAGCGCAAGCAGGGGAACCATCGCCCCGCACGTCGCCGCATTGTTGGCGGCTTCCGGTCCCGCCACCCCCTCGATCATGCCGGTGCCGAACTTCTCGGGCTCCTTCGAGATGCGCTTTTCGATCGTGTACGAGATCATGGTGGAGATGGTGGCGCCGGCGCCCGGCAGTATCCCCTTGAAGAAACCGATGACGCCGCCGCGGAGGATCGGCATGATCGACCGTCTCCATTCCTCGCGCGTCAGCCATAGGGGTCCGCTCAGCCGTATGATCTCCGACTTTCCGTGGATCAGGTCCTCGAGGCCGGAGAGGACTTCGCCGATGGCAAAGAGGCCGACGGCCACGATGAGGAACCCGATGCCGTCGTAGAGGTCGGGGATTCCACCGGTGTAGCGCGGCTGCCCGCTTTGCAGGTCGATGCCGATGGTCGCGATCAT
This sequence comes from uncultured Alphaproteobacteria bacterium, assembly GCA_963826055.1. Classification (GTDB taxonomy): domain Bacteria; phylum Pseudomonadota; class Alphaproteobacteria; order Rhizobiales; family Kaistiaceae; genus JBBDMC01. Next base: position 72,981 of record CAWGVO010000018.1, read on the forward strand.
CAGGCCGATGACCGTCGAGATGATCCCTTTCGCCACGGAGGTGCCGGTCAGCGACGATACCGCGGTCAGGGAGAAGATCATCAGGCAGAATTCTTCCGCCGGCCCGAACTTGAGCGCGAAATCCGCGAGCGGTACGGCAAGCGCCGTCAGGCCGATGATCCCCAGCGTACCCGCGATGAACGAGGCGATCGCGGACACCGCCAGTGCGGCTCCGGCCCGACCGTTCTTCGCCATCTGGTGGCCGTCGAGGGCCGTCATCACCGATGCGGCCTCGCCGGGCGTGTTGATGAGGATCGACGTCGTCGATCCTCCATACATCGAGCCGTAGAAGATCCCGGCCATCAGGATCAGCGCGGACGTAGGGTCCATGCCGAAAGTGACCGGGATCAGAAGGCCCATTGCCGCCGACGGTCCGAGACCCGGCAATACGCCGACGACGGTTCCAAGCAGGCATCCAACAAACGTGTAGCCGAGGTTGACCGGCGAGGCCGCAACGCTGAAGCCGTGCAGAATTTGGGCGATGGTGTCCATGATTGCGCTACCACCCGATCTGAAGCGTTGGCAGATTGATCTCGAGCAGTCGCGTGAACAGGCCGTAGATGATCAGGGTGAAAACCACCGAGGCGAATGCGTTCGCCAGCCATTTGCCGCGGTTGAATGCCGACGTCAGCACAATGAGGAAGACGATGGTGCTGACGATGTACCCGACCTTGGGGAAAGACCCAGATGTAGAGTGCAAGCCAGACGGAGACGCCGACGACAAGCACGACGGTCTTTCGGTGTTCGCTTGCCCAGAGCGCCCGCAGCAGTTTTCCTGCCGGCTCGCTCTTTTCGAAGAAGAGGATGACCGCTGCTATCGCCATCATGATGGAAAGGAGATAAGGGAACGCGCTTGGTCCGACCGGATCGCCGATTGCCGGAGCGTGGATGAGCGTTGCGCCGTAGGCGTAGAACCCGGTGAATACCAGAATGACGCCGGCCAGGACTTGATTGACGGTCATCGGAATCTCGATGCTCCGTGTCGCGCCCGACGCGCCGGTTATCTTGTACTGCCGTGGCACGCCGGCACGTCGAGAAGAATGAAAGGCCTCGTATTCTCGCAGCGCGGCGAGCGCCAGGGCTGCGTCCCTCAACTCGTCGAATACCGGGATACCGGCAGCCGTCACGCGCTCCCGGAATTCACGCCGATGGGCATCGGCATGTTCGCTGCCATCCGATCGCAACACCAGGACGAAATGACCGTTTCCCTCGTAGCGGGTCCGCACGCGCATGGCGACCTGCAGGAGGGCATCGAGCACCTCCGGCGACGCCCTGCCGGCAAAGGCCCCGATATTGATATGAAGAACCACCGCGTCGGTGCGGGCTTTTGAGTAAATGACGTCGAGAACGTTCTCGGCGTGCGCGCCGTTCTCCAACTGCAGTGTTCCCAGCGGGCAATCGAACGGGTTTCCGATGCTGTTGCCCGGCGGCAGGTGGAGGGCGCGCAGGGCGTCGGAAGTCGCTTTGTCGAATGCAAAAACGTCGAGGCCAAGCTCGGAGAAGGAGTCGGCGCCCAGGACGCTTGTGCCACCGCCGTTGCCGAACAGAACCACCCGTCGGGTCGGGCGATCCAGCGACGGCGTCAGGCCCTGGAAGATCGACAGCGCGCCCAGGAACTCGGCGAGCGTGCCGACGATTACCGCTCCCGTCTGGCGCGCCAGAGCATGCCAGGCCCGCAGATCGCCGGCGAGCGCGCCGGTGTGCGAAACCGCGGCCATGGCGCCCTGTTGCGTGCGCCCGCCCTTGAGGATGACGATCGGCTTTCTTGCCTCCGGCATCGCGCATCAACTCGAACAGGCGGCGGCCATCACGGGCGGTTTCTATGTAGAGGCCGATGACGCGCGTGTCGTCGTCGGCGAGATAGAACTCGAGGAAATCCGCGGCGTCGAGGTCGGCGCAATTGCCCACCGTCACCAGCCCGGAGAATTTGAGGCCGCGAAAGGCCCCTTGTCGAATGATGTCCCCGCCGAGGCCGCCGCTCTGGGAAACGATGCCGATCGACCCCGGCTCCTTCGGCGCGATCTCGGTGAAGGTAATCCGCCCGCGGGGGCTGTACATGCCGAGGCAGTTCGGCCCGATCACCCGCGTGCCGCCGGCGCGCGCGGCCGCCCTCAGCGAATCTTCCAGGTCCTGCCCGCCGTCGACCTCGCTGAAGCCGCTGGAGATAACCTGCGCAAAGCGCACCCTGCCGGCCGAGTTCGCCAGCAGGTCAGGGACCTGCGCGGCGGGGATGGCGATGTTGGCATAGTCGATAGGCTCGGGCACGGCGGCGAAGGAGGGAAATGCCGGTAGCCCGTCGATCTCCGAGGCGGAAGGATGGATCAGGTAGATCTTGCCGTCGAAACCGAACTGTTTCAGCCGCCGGATAAACACGCTCTGCCGGCCGGTGCCGCGCGTCGATGCGCCGACGACGGCGACCGTCTTCGGATTGAACAGCGGCCGGAACTTTTCCTGGATCTCGGCGGCGCTCATGACCGCGCTCCGAGGATGATGCGGGCGTCCGCGGCGACCGCCCCGGAGTCGGACACGATCAACGGGTTGATGTCGATCTCCGCGATGTCATCACCCTGCCGCATCAGCAGGCCGTCGTCGCCGCCGACCTTCAGGAGCACGTCAACGATGGCGCTGCGAGAGACCGCCTTTCGTCCCCGAACGCCTTCGAAGACTGCGGCGCTGCGTAGCTCTGCAAGCATTTCCTCGGCATCGAGTGGCGTAACAGGGCAAATCCGGAAGGCGACATCACCGAGAAGTTCGACGAAGATGCCGCCCAGTCCCACCATCAGCAGGTGTCCGAAATTGGGGTCCCGTACCGCGCCGACGACCACTTCCTGGCCGGGGGGCGCCATCTCTTCGACCAGGTAACCTTCGACCTTCAGGTTCGCCAGTCGGGGTGATGCGCGGAAAGAATTCGATCTCCTTACTCACCGCCTCAATATCGGGGACATTGAGCCTGACGGCGTTCAATTCGCTCTTGTGGACGATGACGGGCGAAACGACCTTGACGGCGAACGGAGGCGTAAGCCCGGTTAGTTCGTCCAAGGCTTCCACGTCGCGGACGAACGCCGACCGCGGCACGCTGATGCCGTACTGCGACAGAAGTTTCTTGCCGGCGATTTCCGTCAGGCTCGGCGTGACGTTGCCAAGCGTGTTGACAGACGCATCAACGGTCTGTGTCACGGGTGTATTTCCCAACGCCGCCAGCGGCGAAAGCGGTATTTCCGCTCGCCGCTGAGGGCCCCCCCACAGAGGCGGAGGGGCCGTTGATGCTATTTGGCGAGGCCGAGATCAGTCATCACCGACCTTAGGTCTGCGGCCTGTTCGTCCAGATATTTGACCGCATCGGCGGAGCCGCGGAAATCGGCGACCCAGAAATTGTCCGCCAGCGACTGCTGCCACTCGGGGCTATCATTGAGCTGCTTGAATGCGTCTTCCCAGAACGCAATCTGGGCGGCGTCAAGCCCCGGAGGAGCGACCGCGAGCACGACGGCGGAGAAGGTCGTGTCGACGCCCTGTTCCTTCCAGGTCGGGACCTGCGCCATGGCGCCGCCCAGGCGCTCGGGTGCGGTGATCGCAACGATGCGGAGCTTGCCGGCCTCAATCAGCCCTTTGGCATTGGCAAGCGTGGTCGACACAACATCGACGTGACCGCCGAGAAGGTTGGTCAGGGCCTCGCCGCCGGACGGAAACACCACGGTCTTCAGTTTCGTAATGTCGACACCACCCGCCTTCAGCGGAAGCGCAATTCCGGCGTGGATGTGGTTGCCCCGCGCGCTGGCAATGCCGATCGAAAGCGCCTGGGGATCCTGCTTGAGCCGATCGACCAGATCGCGACCGTCCTTGATCGGGGAATCGGCGGCGACCACGGCCGCGATGTATTCGTTGTACAGGAAGGCGACCGTCGTAAGGTCGCTATAGGTGTACGGGCTTGAGCCGACGATCTTGTTTGTCAGCAGCGAAGCCGAGTTGATTGAGACCAAATTCCCGTCGCCGGGGTGTTGGGCGAGATAGGTCCATCCGATCACGCCGCCGCCGCCCGGCTTGTTGACGACCGCCATCGGCGCTTCGACGATCTTCTGTTCCTGCCAGATTTTCTCGGCGATACGATTGACCTTGTCGATTGCCCCTCCGGCAGCAACAACTGACACGATCTCGACGTTTCCGGTTGGCTTCCACGATTCCGCCGCCACAACCCCTCCAGCGGTGGCGACCAGCATTGCCCCGAAGGCAATAAGACGCAATTTGCTTGCAGAATTCACCACAGTCCTCCCAAGTTCTACTCACTCCCGTTGGCGCGCGGAGAAAATCGGCAATGGCCTGAATTGTCCAGATTATTTTCTTTGCATCCGCCGTCTCAAAGTTTTTCTTTCCAATTCGGGGAACCTCCGATTGGCGCACAGTCGTTTGTTTGTGCGGAAAATCACTGGTCCGGCCGGTCGACTCGCAGGCCGGGCGGTGTGCCGCGGCCAAACGTCGATCCGTTCGGTATGCGAACGAAGCGCGTCCTTGAGCGTCGACGTCAAGGGCAAGCGGCGGACGGGCGCCGATTTGGATTCGGTAGAAGCAGCCACAACCTCAGCGCGCGAGGCGGGAGCGCGGGCAAATCGGCGGAAGCGAAAAATGGCTCCCCGGGCCGGACTCGAACCAGCGACCCAGCGGTTAACAGCCGCTTGCTCTACCAACTGAGCTACCGGGGAACGACGCCTTTCAGCGTGCCGGTTGCCTATAGCAAAGCCGCCAGCGGCTTGCAAAGGGAACACCGGTGGCGGTCACGGGTTTGACAGACGGGTTTGGCATTTCGCCAAACCGGGCCCATGTTCTTTTGTCATCAGTGTGAGGGACGAAGGGTTGGCCAAGGTCCGTTTCGGTGACAAGTCGATCGAGTTGCCGCGGAACCGTGTCGTGCGGATATCGCTCGGCGGCGGGCTGGTGGTGCTCGGCTTGTTTGGCTTCCTGCCCATCCTCGGCTTCTGGATGGTTCCGCTCGGCTTGCTCGTCCTGTCCGCCGACGTTCCTCAGGTGCGCCGGCTCAACCGGCGCCTGACGGTCAAGCTCCGCGGCTGGTGGATGGGCCGCAAGAGCAAGGACGAGCGCAAGGCCGCCCGCGCCAATTCGTCCGCCGATCCGGCAGACGGTGCGGGATAAATCTGTCCCGCCGCTTGCGCGGCTCCCGCCTCTTCCATAGTCTCTCCAACGCGTCGGTTCCTTCGGGGCGCGAAAGCACCTCGGGGTGAAACGGGAATGCGGTGAGGAGAAGGGGTTCGACCCCGCCAAATCCGCAGCTGCCCCCGCAACTGTAAGCGGCGAGCCAGGCCCGCATCGAGCCACTGGGAAACCGGGAAGGCGCGGGATCAGGCGACAAGCCGCGAGCCAGGAGACCGGCCGGCGCGTCATATCAACCCTGCCGTCGGTGGGACGGAGAAGGAGACGCGATTCCATGACCACCCTTGCCTCTGAACGGACGCTTGCGCCCGCCGCCACGCGGCTTGCTCCCGCGATCGCGGCCCTTGTCTTCGGCCTGTCGCTGTTTCTGGCGACCGGCTTCGCGTGGCCAAGCGCCATCCACAACGCCACCCACGACATGCGCCACTCCCTCGGCCTTCCGTGCCACTAAGGGAGACGGAACCATGTTGCGGAACATCGTGCTCAGCGCCGCCGGCGCGGGCCTTCTCGCGTGCCTGTTCGTCGGCACGCTGCAATTCGTCACCACGGAGCCGCTGATCCTCAAGGCGGAGGTGTTCGAGCAGGCAGGCGGACCGGCCGCCGGCCACGCTCACCCCGGCGATCTGGCCGTGGCCGAAGCGGGCCACAACCATGATGAAGGGGCCTGGGAGCCGGCGGACGGGCTGGAGCGGGCGCTCTACACCTTCCTCGCCGATCTCCTGGTCGGCGTCGCGGTTTCGCTGATGCTCCTCGGCGCCATGGTGCTGAAGGGCGACCCGATCGACGCCCGCCGCGGCCTGCTCTGGGGCGCGGCCGGCTTTGTCGCCGCCTCGCTGCTGCCGAGTCTGGGATTGCCGCCGGAGCTTCCGGGTACCCCCGCCGCCGATCTCCTCAGCCGGCAGACGTGGTGGCTGGCGACGGCGATCGCCTCCGCCGCCGGCATCTTCGCTCTCTTCGGTACCCGCAATTGGGGATGGCGGGCGGCGGGCCTCGCCCTCATCGTCCTGCCCCATGTCATCGGCGCGCCGGAGGCGGCGAGCCACGAGGCCGCCTACCCGGCCGGGATGGCGGGCGAATTCGTCATCGCCTCGATCGTCGTCAGCGCCGTGTTGTGGTCACTCGCCGGCCTGTCGTCGGGCTGGATCTATCAGCGGCTGTCGCGGAGCGGATGATGGCCGCGACGCTGGTGATCGGCGGCCAGAAATCCGGGAAAAGCCTCTACGCGGAACGCCTTGTCATCGAGTGCGGGCTCGCGCCGGTCTACGTGGCGACGGGGGCGGCAGGCGACGCCGAGATGGCGACGCGGATCGCGGCGCACCAGAAAAGGCGGGGGGATGGCTGGCGGCTGGTCGAGGAACCGTTCGACCTTGCAGGGGTCTTGCCCCAGATCGCGCGCGAGGGCTCGATCGTGCTGGTCGACTGTCTCACGTTGTGGCTGTCCAATCTGGTCGGGGCCGAACGGCCGGTGGAACGGGAGGTGGAAGGGCTGATGGCGGTGCTTGGACGGCTTGCTGAACCGGTGGTGCTCGTCTCCAACGAGGTCGGCTCGGGGATCGTGCCCGACAACGCACTCGCCCGCCGCTACGCCGACCACCTCGGCGTGCTCAACCAGCGGGTCGCGTCGGTGGCGGAGCGGGTCGTTCTGGTGACCGCCGGCCTGCCGCTGGTGCTCAAGGGCGTTGCGCTGGGAGCGGCGGCATGAGCGGCGGCCGCATCCCGGCGACCATCGTCACCGGCTTCCTCGGCGCCGGCAAAACGACGCTTATCCGCAACCTGATCGCCGCCTCGCGCGGCCGCCGCATCGCCATCATCGTCAACGAGTTCGGCGACCTCGGCTTCGACGGCGAACTCATCGCCGACTGCGGCGACGCCGATTGCCGGCCCGACCAGATCGTCGAGTTGGCCAACGGCTGCATCTGCTGCACGGTGGCCGACGAGTTCCTGCCTACCATGGAGGCGCTGATCGCGAGGGAGCCGGCGCCGGACCACATCGTCATCGAGACCTCCGGTCTGGCGCTGCCGCAGCCGCTGGTGCGCGCCTTCTCGTGGCCGGGCGTCAGCCACCGCGTCACCGTCGACGGGGTGGTGACGGTGGTCGATGCGGAAGCCGTCGCCGCCGGGCGCTTCGCTCCCGACCCCGACGCGAGCCGCGCGGCGCTCGCCGCCGATCCCGCCGTCGATCACGACGACCCCATCGAGGAGCTGTTCGAGGACCAGTTGCGGTGCGCCGATCTCGTCGTCATCGCCAAGAGCGACATCGTCGCGCCGGCCATGTTGGACGAGGCCGAGGCGGTGGTGCGCCGGGAGGCGCGGGCCGGAACCGGGGTGATGCGGAGCGGCCGGCGCGGGCTCCCTGCCGCCGTGGTCTTGGGTCTGTCCGCGGCGGCAGAAGCGGACATGAACGGACGCGAGAGCCATCATGAGCTCGAGGGCGAGGAGCACGACCACGACGACTTCACCAGCTTCGTCGTGGCACTGCCGCCGGCCGCCTCGCTCGATGGCTTGCGTGAACGCGTCGCGGCCGCCCTGACGCTGCCGGGCGTGTTGCGCGTCAAGGGCCACGCCTCGGTTGCCGGCAAGGCGGCGCCGGCCGTGGTGCAGGCGGTCGGCCACCGCGTCGAGACTTGGTTCGCGCCGGCCGCGGCCGCAGCCGGGCTGGTGGTGATCGGCCTCCGCGACATGGACCGGTCGAGGATTGTCGCCGCGCTGGGCGGATAGGGCATGCACCTCCTCGCCGGTGACGTTCGCGCGATCGATGACGGCGATGCCGCCGTCGACCTCGATCAGGCGCCGGGCGACATCGTTATTCTGTCATCGGCCGACAGCGAGTTGGCGACGCTCGCCGCCGTCGCCGCCCGGCGCGCCGCGACCGCCCCGAGCGTGCGCCTTGCCAACGTCACCCGCCTCGGTCATCCGATGTCGGTCGACCTTTACCTCGACAAGACCGCCCGTCACGCGTCGCTGGTGGTGGTGCGTGCCATGGGCGGCGTCGGCTACTGGCCGTATGGCCTCGAACAACTGAGGGCGCTCGCCCGTCGGGGCGGGCCGCACCTCGTCGTCGTTCCCGGCGAGGACCGTTGGGACGACGCGCTGGATGCGTATTCGACCGTGCCGGCCGAGGATTGCCGGCGGCTGTGGCGCTACCTGGTCGAAGGCGGCGCCGAGAACTGCCGGCGCGCGCTCGCCTGGTGCGACCATCGGCTGGGGCGCGGGCCGCCGCCGGCTCCACCTCTCGTCCTGCCGCGTGCCGGCTGCTACCGGCCGGGGCAGGGCGCGATCGATCTCGATGACGCAGTTGCCGGTCTCGATCCGGCCCGTCCGACCGCGGCGATCGTTTTTTACCGCGCTCTCGTGCACGGCGATTCCACCGCGCCCATCGACGCGCTCGTCGCCGCGCTGGCGGAGGAAGGCATCGGCGCGCTGCCGCTGTTCGTGGCCAGCCTCAAGGACCGGGCGTCGGAAGCGCTTCTCGATCGGGCCTTTGCGCGGGTGCCGCCGGCAATCGTCCTCAACACGACCGCCTTCGCGGTGTCGCGGCTCGGTGCGGCGCACGGTGGCACCGCGCTCGACCGTCCCGGCCGGCCGGTGCTGCAGGTGGTGCTCGCCGGCGCGACCGAGGACGCGTGGCGGGAAAGCCCGCGCGGCCTCGGACCACGCGACCTCACCATGAACGTGGTGCTGCCGGAGGTGGACGGGCGGCTCATCACCCGCGCCGTTTCGTTCAAGGCGGCGCTGCCGGACGGCGGCGGCACCACATACCGGCCGGTCGCCGACCGCGTTCGCTTCGTCGCGGCGCAGGCGGCGGCGTGGGTGCAACTCTCCGCCAAGCCGGCGAAGGAGCGCCGCGTCGCGATCGTCCTTTCCAACTATCCCGACCGTGACGGCCGCATCGCCAACGGCGTCGGCCTCGACACGCCGGCGAGCGCCGTGCGGGTGGCGGCGGCGATGGCGGATGCGGGCTACGACGTTTCAGGATTCCCGCCCGACAGCGCGGCGCTGATGGCGCGGCTGCTGGCGGGGCAGACGAATGCACGGGTGGCCTCAGACGCGACGACGCTCGCCCTGGGTGACTACCGCGCCTTCTTCGACTCCCTCCCCGCGACCGTGCGCGACGCGCTGCTCGTGCGATGGGGCGAGCCCGAAAACGATCCTTTCTTCGACGGCGCCGGATTCCGCCTTGCCGTCCATCGTTTCGGCAGCGTCGTCGTCGGCATCCAGCCGGCGCGCGGCTACGGCATCGACCCGAAAGCGACGTACCACGACCCCGACCTGGTGCCGCCGCACCACTACCTCGCGTTCTACGCGTGGCTGCGGCAGAGTCTTTGGAGCCGACGCGATCGTTCACCTCGGCAAGCACGGCAACCTCGAATGGCTGCCCGGCAAGGCGCTGGGACTGTCGGAGACCTGCTGGCCGGAGGTTGCGCTGGGTGCGACGCCGCTGATCTATCCGTTCATCGTCAACGACCCCGGCGAGGGTTCGCAGGCCAAGCGGCGGGCGAGCGCGGTGATCGTCGATCACCTGATGCCGGCGATGACGCGCGCCGACATCCACGGACCGCTCGCCGAACTGGAAACACTGATCGACGAGTACTACCTCGCCGCCGGCGTCGACCGGCGGCGGCGCGACTACCTCGAGAAGGAAATCCTGGCCACCGCCGAGCGGCACGGCATCGACCGCGACCTGGGGCTCGTGCGCGACGAAGCCGGCGAAGCGATGCGCGCCCTCGATGCGCACCTGTGCGAGCTGAAGGAGATGCAGATCCGCGACGGGCTGCACGTGCTCGGCTCATCACCGATCGGCCGCCTGCGCATCGACACGCTCACCGCCATCGCCCGGGTGCCGCGCTCGGGCGGGAGCGCGGCCGACACCTCGCTGCACCGCGCCATCGCCGACGACCTCGGGTTGGGCTTCGACCCGCTCGACTGCGACCTCGCGGCACCATGGATTGGCCCGCGACCGGAGGCGCTGGCCGCCGTCACCGACGCGCCGTGGCGGACGGCGGGGGATACGGTGGAGCGGATCGAGCTGCTGGCGCCGAAGATGCTCGCCACGGACTGTCGGTCACAGTCCGAGACCAACCTACCCCTTGAGGGGAGGTCGAAAGTGTCGAGCGACGGCGAGACACTTTCGGGAGGGGGTTTAACCCGTCAACGAACGGACCCCCTCCCGAATTCGCTATTGCCTTCGGCTCCGCGAATTCGACCACCCCTCAAGGGGGAGGTTGAGCACAACGAGTGGCAGCGCACCCGCGCGGTCCTCGACTGGATCGCCACCGACCTCGGCCCGGCCCTCGATCGCTCCGGCGACGAAGAGATCGCCGCGGTACTCACTGCCCTCGACGGGCGGTTCGTGCCGCCGGGGCCGTCGGGAGCGCCGACGCGCGGGCGGCCGGACGTGCTGCCGACCGGCCGCAACTTCTATTCCGTCGACGTGCGCGCGGTGCCGACGGCGGCGGCGTGGACGTTGGGACGCAAGGCGGCCGACGCGCTTGCGCTGCGCTACTTCCAGGATGAGGGCGCGTGGCCGCGTTCGATCGCAATGTCGGCGTGGGGCACGTCGAACATGCGCACCGGTGGCGACGATATCGCCCAGGCGATGGCGCTCATCGGCGCCGAGCCGGTGTGGGAAGCGGGCACCGGCCGCGTCACCGGCTTCCGCGTCATGCCGCTCAGCGAGCTCGGCCGCCCGCGCATCGACGTGACGTTCCGCATCTCCGGCATGTTCCGCGATGCCTTCCCCGGCCAGATCGATCTTCTCGACTCCGCCATCCGAGCCATCGCGCAACTCGACGAGGACGCGGAGGCGAATCCGATCGCCGCGGCGGCAAGGCAGGCGGGGGGCAGCGCGGCGCGTATCTTCGGCGCCAAGCCCGGAGCCTACGGCGCAGGCCTTCAGGTGCCGATCGACACTGGCGCGTGGGACAACCGCGCCGACCTTGCCGACGTCTTCCTCGCCTGGGGCGGATTCGCCTATGGCGGGGGCGAACAGGGCACGGCGGCCGGAGATGTGCTGAAGGCGCGGCTCGCAAAAGCCGACGCGGTGTTCCAGGCGCAGGACAACCGCGAGCACGACATCCTCGACTCCGACGACTACTACCAGTTCATGGGCGGCCTTGCCGCGACGGTGGAGACCCTCAAGGGCGAAGCGCCGCGTGTCTATCACGGCGACCATTCCCGACCGGAGAAGCCGGTGGTGCGTTCGCTCGCCGAGGAAATCGGGCGCGTCGTGCGCGGGCGGGCGTCGAACCCGAAGTGGATCGCCGGCGTCATGCGCCACGGGTACAAGGGCGCCTTCGAGATGGCCGCGACGGTGGACTACCTGTTCGCCTTCGCCGCCACCACGGACGCGGTTGGCGACCACCACTTCGACGCGCTCTACGACGCCTACATCGGCGACGACCGGGTGCGCTCGTTCATCACGCAAGCGAACGCGCCGGCGCTGGCTGAGATCGCGGCTCGGTTCCGCGAGGCGATCGACCGCGGGCTCTGGTCGCCCCGCGCCAACAGTGCCTATGATCGACTGACGGAACTCATCGACGCACGCACGGAGGCGGCGGAATGAAGGATATGACCGAGGCCGAGCTTGACGCCCGCCACGCGGAAAAGATGCGCAAGAAGAAGGCGGCGCGCGACAAGATCATCGCCACCAAGACGATCGAGAAGGGCCTCCTGATCGTCCACACCGGCAAGGGCAAGGGGAAGTCGACCGCCGCCTTCGGCATGGTCTTCCGCGCCCTTGGCCACGGGATGCCGGTCGCCATCGTCCAGTTCGTCAAGGGCAGGTGGCAGACGGGCGAGCGCGTGGCGCTGGAGAAGTTCGGCGATCTCGTGTCGATCAACACCATGGGCGAGGGCTTCACCTGGGAGACGCAGGACCGCCAGCGCGACCTTGCCGCCGCCCGCGCCGCGTGGGAGCGGGCGCAAGGCGCTGATCAAGGGTGGGGCATATAAGCTGGTGCTGCTGGACGAGCTCAACATCGTGCTCCGCTACGGCAATCTGCCGGTGGACGACGTGGTGGCGTTCCTCCGCGACGAGAAGCCGGCGGATGTCCACGTCATCGTCACCGGCCGCAACGCGCCCGACTGCGTTGATCGAGGCGGCCGACCTCGTCACCGAGATGGAGATGGTGAAGCACCCCTTCCGCTCCGGCGTGAAGGCGCAGGTGGGGGTGGAATTTTAGCCGTTGATGTCCAGTGTGACATATGCTATGTATAGCATATGGATGCCGCGCTGATTGAATACCGAAAATTTACGCTGGCAAATGGTTGCATCGTTGAGATCAGGGTGTGGCGCCTTCCGCGCGCGACGGTCGACCGGCCACACGGACTGAAATACTCGCTGTTCTACGGGCGGCCGGGAGAACGCATCATCGCGTATGACAACGAAAGTGGCAAAGGCGATCACGTCCATTATCGCGGCAAGGAACGTCCATATCGGTTCACCACCTTCGAGGCGTTGCTGACTGATTTCTGGACTGACGTGAATGGAGAGCTCGACAATGAGTGAGGTGAAGCTGCACGTTGAAGATATCGGCGCCTTCGCAAAACGCAGTCTGGATATGGCGCGGCGGTTGGACCGCGGCGACCGCCGGCGTGGCAAGGCGCACATCTCGTTTGAAAATATGGAGACGCTGTTGGGCGTTCTGTCGCCCAACCGTTGGATGCTGTTGCGGCGGCTGCGATCCACCGGACCGTCGTCGATCCGCGCGTTGGCGAAAGCGCTTCATCGCGACTATCGCGGCGTCCACGCGGATGTCATGGTTTTGATCGGCGCAGGCCTGATCGCGCGAGATGACGATGGCAAGGTGAGGGTTCCGTGGTCGCGTGTCACGGCGGAGATGGCGCTCGACGTGGCCGCGTGACCACCCCCGCCCTGATGATCCAGGGCACCGGCAGCCACGTCGGCAAGTCGGTGCTGGTGGCGGGACTGTGCCGGGCGCTTGCGCGGCGCGGCATTCGCGTGGCGCCGTTCAAGCCGCAGAACATGTCCAACAACGCCGCCGTTACCGCCGACGGCGGCGAGATCGGCCGGGCGCAGGCGCTGCAGGCGCGCGCCGCGCGAATTCCGCCGTCCGTTCACATGAACCCGGTGCTGCTCAAGCCGGAGACGGACACCGGCGCGCAGGTCGTCGTGCAGGGACGGCGGTGGGGAACGCTCAAGGCCGCCGACTATGGACAGCGAAAAGGGGAACTGCTTCCGAAGGTTCTGGAGAGTTTCGCGACGGTTGCCGCCGACGCCGATATCGTGCTGGTGGAGGGGGCGGGGAGCCCCGCCGAAGTGAACCTCCGCGCCGGCGATATCGCCAACATGGGCTTCGCCGGGGCGGTGGGCGTGCCGGTCGTCATCGTCGGCGACATCGACCGGGGCGGGGTGATCGCGAGCCTGGTGGGCACGCACGCGCTCCTGTCGCTCGCCGAGCGGGCGCTGGTGCGGGGCTTCCTCATCAACAAGCTCAGGGGCGAGGCGGCGCTGTTTGCGGACGGCGCGCGGGAGATTGCGGCAAGGACCAAATGGCCGTGCCTTGGCGTCGTGCCGTGGTTCGACGGGGCCCGCATGCTGCCGGCAGAGGACGTGCTGGTGACCTCGCCGTCACCACGGCGAAAGCGGGTCCATCGCGAGGCAGGCATACAACGCTCGTTCGCAATCGATCCGGCTCGCCGGTGACGGGGCCGACAATCGTCGTCGCCGTCCTCCTCCCCGCATCGCCAACTTCGACGACCTCGATCCGCTGCGCATGGAGGCCGGCGTCTCGCTGGTCATGGTGCGGGCAGGGGAGGCGTTCCCCGGCCGACGCGGACATGATCCTCATCCCCGGCTCCAAGTCGACCATCGCCGACCTCGCATTCATGCAAAGCCAGGGTTGGGACATCGACATTCTGGCCCACCGCCGCCGTGGTGGGCGGGTGCTGGGTCTCTGCGGCGGGTATCAGATGCTCGGCCGCACCGTTGCCGACCCCGACGGGCGTGGAGGGGCCGGCCGGGACCGTCGCGGGACTGGGCTTGCTCGACGTCGCCACCGTCCTCGGCGGCGACAAGGCGACGGTCGCCGTCGCCGGGCGCGACCTTGCCACCGGCGAGGCCGTCTCCGGCTACGAGATCCACCTCGGCCGCACCACCGGCGCCGACTGCGCCCGCCCCGCCGTCGATCTCGGTGGGCGGGTCGACGGGGCGCGGTCCGCCGACGGTCTGGTGACGGGGACATACGTCCACGGTCTCTTCGCCGCCGATGGGTTCCGCCGCGCGTACTTGGCGGCCCTCGGCGTGCCGTCGGCTGCTCGGCTACGAGGCGGCGGTGGAAGCGGCCCTCGATGGCCTCGCCGACCATCTCGAGGCGCACGTCGCCATCGACCAGTTGCTCGCCATCGCCGGCTACGACCAGGCGAACACCAGCGCGACGAGAGCGACCACGACCCACAACAGGGCCCACGCGCCGACGTAGACGCGGAGCGCCCGCCCGATGTCGGCCGGACTGGCGGCGCGGCGCGCGGCGCGATTGAGGAACGGGGCGTCGACCATGATGTCGCCATAGCGGCGCGGGCCGGCGAGGGCGAGGCCGAGGGCGGCGGCCATGGCGGATTCGGGCCAGCCGGCGTTGGGCGAGCGGTGGTGCGGGGCGTCGGTCATCATCACGCGGAACGCGTTGGCGACCGAGCCGCCGGCGAGCGGGGCGGCGAGCGCGATCAGGGCGCCGGCGAGACGGCTTGCCGGCAGGTTGACCAGATCGTCGAGCCGGGCGGCGGCGCGGCCGAAGTCGAGATAGCGCGGCGTCATGTGGCCGATCATCGAGTCGGCGGTGTTGATCGCCTTGTAGGCGAAGAGGCCGGGCAGCCCGAGCAGCATGAACCAGATCGCCGGCGCCACCACGCCGTCGGAGAAGTTCTCCGCCGCCGATTCGATCGCCGCCCGGCAGACGCGCGGCTCATCGAGCGCGCCGGTGTCGCGTCCGACGATCTTGCTGACCGCCGCGCGCGCCGCCTCGATCCCATCGGTAAACGCGGCGGCCACCGCGGCGACGTGGTCGTAGAGCGAGCGGCCGCCGAGCAGGATCGCGGCGACCAGCACCGTGCCGACCTCGCCGTAGGGGATCGCCTCGAACGCCGCCTCCAGCAGAAGGCCGACGCCGGCTGCGACGGCAACCACGACGGCAACCGCGATCCCGCCGAACAGGCGGCGCCGGGCGGGCGGGACCCGTTCGCGGTTGAGCAACCGGTCGAGGGCTCCCACCAGCCAGCCGATGACCGCCACCGGATGAGGCACCCGGCGCCACAGAAAATCGGGGTCGCCGGCGATGGCGTCGACCGCCAGCGCCAGGGCGAGCAGCCAGGCGTGGTCGATCCCGATCACGGCGAGCGGACGCGGCGCGCTTCTTCGGCGAACCGGTCGAGCGCGGCCGGCAGCGACGGCCCGCCGCACACGGTCAGCCGTTCGGGCAGCACGATCCGACGCGCCGGCGGATAGAGGCGCTCGAGGGCCGGGTGGACGAGGAGGGCGCTGCCCTGGTCCTCCGCCGGCGGGTCGGCCGAGGCGACGATCAGGTAGTCGGGGCGGTCCTCGACCAGCTTTTCCAGCGGCACGAAGCCGCCGGTCTGTCCGGCGAGCGTGCCGCCGGCGTTGGTGAAGCCGGCGATGCCCATCAGTTCGCCGGTCAGCGTGTCGGCGCCGGTGACGTAGCCGCGCCGCTGGTAGACCGCGGCGCGTCGGATGGGAGGGCGGCGCCTCGGCCATGGCGCGCTGACGGGCGGCGTCGATGTTGGCGATCAGGCTGTCGGCGCGCGCCGGGTAGCCGACGAGGTCGGCGACCTCGCGGATCTGGTCGATCGACTGGGCGATGGTGCGCGGCGCATCGAGAAGCACGACCCGGTAGCCGAGGCGGGTGAGCATGTCGCGGGTGGCGAGCTTGGTGAAGCGGCCGGCGAGCACGAGGTCGGGGTCGAGGCCGACGACCGTCTCGGCGTCGCCGGCGTCGTGGCGGAAGGCGGCGGCGGTGGTCGCCAGGTACGACAGGGTGGGGTCGGTCGCGTAGGGCGACAGGTCGACGATCTGGGACGGGTTGGCGAGCGCCAGCAGCAGCGCGTCGGCGCACAGGTTGATCGACACGATGCGCTCCGGCGGCGCGGCGGCGGCGAGCGTCGCCGGCAGCAGCGCCAGCAGCGCCAACAAAGACCTGGTGATCATCGCGGCCGTTGCCGTCCCTTCGATTGCATCCCGGCGCCTGCTCGTTTACGCCTTGGCGGCCGGCTGGGGAAGCCGGCAGGGCCCGGGACACGAAATCGCGTGACGGGCGCCAGGTGTCGGATCGATCCAAATCGGAGATCTGCGAGTGATCTATGGCGCGTCGCGTTCAGCGACAATCATTGCCGCTTTCGTTGTCATCGTCGTGACTGCCGGCCTCGCCCGGGCGGCGGGCGTGCCGTCGATCGTGGTCACGCCCTACTACGTGCCGACCTCGATCGAGAAGGCGGGCAGCACCGTCTCGGTCATCACGGCGGATCAGATCGCGCGGTCGTCGGCGGGGACCGTCGCCGACCTTCTGCGCTCGGTGCCGGGGCTGACGGTGACCGAAAGCGGCGGCGCCGGCGGGCAGGCGCTGGTCAACCTGCGCGGCGCCGAGGCCGGCCATACGCTGGTGCTGATCGACGGCGTGCGGGTCAACGACCCGGCGAGTGCCCGCGACGAGTTCGATTTCGCCACCCTCTCGGTCACCGACATCGCGCGCATCGAGATCCTGCGCGGGCCGCAGACCGCCCTCTACGGCTCCGACGCCATGGGCGGCGTCATCAACATCATCACCAGACGGCCGACCGGCGGCACCAGCGTCTCTGTCACCGCCGAGGGCGGCAGCTACGGCACCCGCCGGACCAGCGTTTCGGCGAGCGGCGGCGCCGGGCCGGTGAGCTTGATCGCCAGCGGTACCTATTTCGCCAACACCGGCTTCTCGCGGGTCGGCGACCGCGACCATGGCGAGCCCGACGGCACGGAGAAATACGCCGGCACGGTGCGTGGCGCGATCGACGCGCGGTGGCGGCATGCGCCTCGATTTCGGCTTCGACGGCTTTCACCAGGCGTCCGACATCGACAAGTCGGCGACGGTCGACGCCGCCGGCTACACCTCGACCCGCGACCTCCTGTCCGGGTTCGGGCGGCTGTCGTTCGCGGCCATGGACGGCCGGCTCGCCAATTCGCTGACCGTGTTCGCCACGAACACTACGCGCGACTTCGGCGAGCCGACGCGCGATACGTTCTACCGCGGCACCGACGTCGGCGCCGAGTACCAGGGCAACCTCTCCCTCGGCGACAAGGGCTCGCTGCTCGCCGGCGTGCGGCTGGAAGAGGTGAGCGCGTTCCAGGAGCGCAGCGACCAGCCGGCGCCTGCCTTCGACAGCCAGCCAGGTGCTCTATGCCGGCTACCTGCTCTACCAGGTGCCGGTCGACGCCCACCTGAACCTGTCGTTCGCCGCCCGCCACGACGGCGCCTTCGACGCCCAGGGCTTCACCACCGGCCGCTTCACCGCCGTCTACGACCTGCCGGCGGTGGAGGCGCGCATCCGCGCCAGCCTCGGCACCGGCGCCAAGCGGCCGACCGCCTTCCAGCTCTCCTACAACCCGGCGCTGATGCCGGAGAAAAGCGTCGGCGCCGACCTCGGCATCGAGAAGACGCTTCGCCGACGGGCGCCTGACCGTCACCGCAACCGGGTTCTGGAACCGCTTCAGCGACCTCATCGACTTCGACGGCGACTACCTCACCGGCACGTACAAGAACATCGCCAATGCCGAGACGGCGGGGGTCGAGGTCGCGGCTTCGGCGACGATCGTGCCGGGGGCGCTGACGGGTTCGCTGAGCTACACCTACCTCGCCACCCGCGACCTCGCGACCGGCCTGCCGCTGGAGCGGCGGCCGCGCCATTCCGGCAAGGTGGCGCTCACCTACACCGGCATCGCCAACCTCGAAGCGACGGTATCGGCGACGCTGGTCGGCGCCCGCTTCAACGACGATGCGGCGACGGTGCGGCTGCCGGCCTACGCCCGCGTCGACCTCGGCGCGCGCTACAAGGTCAACGACGACCTGTCGGTCTTCGGCCGGGTCGAGAACCTCTTCAACGCGACTTATCAGGAGGTGAGCGGCTACAATACCGCCGGGCTCTCGGCCTACGGTGGGCTGACGTGGACGCACTGACGGGGGACGGATGACGGCGAGCGCGCGCCGGGACCTCTGGCTGATCGGCGCCATGGCGGTGCTGGTGGCGGCGCTGTTCGTCGGTTCGCTGGCGGTCGGTCCGGTGTCGCTCTCGCCCGAGACCGTCGCCAGCGCCTTCGTCGGCGGCGCCGACGCGGCGGCGCGCATCATCGTGCTGGAGATCCGCCTGCCGCGGGCGATCCTCGCCGTCCTGATCGGCGCGAGCCTCGGGCTCGCCGGTGCGGCGTTGCAGGGGCTGCTGCGCAACCCGCTGGCGGCCCCGTCGCTGTTCGGCGCGCCGGCGGCCGCCGCCTTCGGCGCGGTGGCGGTCATCTCGCTGGGACTGGTCGGCGCCCTCTCGTTCGCGCTGCCGGTGGCGGCAATCGCCGGCGCGCTTCTTTCGGTCGCGCTCCTCATCCTTGTCGCCGGGCCGCGCGCGAGCCTGCTGGTGCTCATCCTCGCCGGCCTCGCCGTCTCCAGCCTCGCCGGTGCCGGCACGTCGCTCGCGCTCAACCTCGCGCCCAACCCGTTCGCGGCGCTGGAGATCGCCTTCTGGCTGCTCGGCTCGCTTCAGGACCGCAGCTTCCAGCACGTGCTGATCGCTCTGCCGTTCATGATCGGCGGGCGGTGTGCTGCTGATGTGGGACCGGCGTGCCTTCCGCGCGCTGACGCTCGGCGAAGAGGCGGCGGCGAGCCTCGGCTTCGACCTCCGCGCGATCCGTCTCCGCGTCGTGGCGGGCGTGGCGGCGGCGGTCGGAGCGGGCGTCGCGGTCGCCGGCACCATCGGCTTCGTCGGACTGGTGGCGCCGCACCTGATGCGGCCATTCGTCGGCTACGATCCCGGCCGGCTGATGATCCCGGCGGCGCTGTCGGGGGCGGCGCTGCTGACGGCTGCCGACATTGCGGTGCGGCTCATCCCGTCCCAGGGCGAGATCAAGGTCGGCGTGCTGACCGCGCTGATCGGGGCGCCGTTCTTCATCGTCCTCATCATGCGCCGCCGGCACGAGCTGACGGGGGCGGCGCCATGAGCGAGACGCTTGCTCGCCGTCCGCGACCTGTCCGTCGCCTACGGCCGCCAGACTGTGGTCAGCGACGTCGCGCTCACGGTCGGCGCCGGCGAGTTCGTGGCGGTGATCGGCCCGAACGGTGCCGGCAAGACGTCGCTGATGAAGGCGGTCGCCGGTCTCATCCCGGCAAAGGGCGAGATCGCCATCGGCGGCACCGCGTTGGCTCAATTGTCGCTGGCCGAGCGGGCGCGCCGCGTCGCCTACCTGCCGCAGGGGCACGTGTTCCACTGGCCGCTTGCCGTCGCCGATATCGTCGCCCTCGGCCGGCTGCCGCGCGGCGCCGGCGCCGACCTCTCCGAGGCCGACCTCACCGCCGTCAACGCGGCGATGGCGGCCACCGGCACCGACGGAATACGCCGCGCGGCGGGTCACCACGCTGTCCGGCGGCGAGCGGGCGCGGGTGGCGGTGGCGCGGGTGCTCGCAACGCAAGCGCCGCTCATTCTTGCCGACGAGCCGACCGCCTCGCTCGATCCGCGCTACCAGATCGTCGTCACTGATATTCTGAAACGGCATGCCTCGGGTGGCGGCGGGGTCGTGGCGGTGCTCCACGACCTCGCCCTTGCCGCGCGCGCCGCCGACCGGCTGGTGGTGCTCGACAAGGGGCGGGTGGTCGCCGATGGCGCGCCGCGGGCGGTGCTGACGGCGGCGCGGCTTGCGGAGACCTTCGGCGTCAGCGCCGAGATCGTCGACATCCACGGCACACCGGCCGTGGTGCCGTGGAGGCTCAGCGAACCGCCGCCGGCGCCCTGAGCGCCGCGAGTGCGGCTTCCAGGCGGGCGAACCCGGCCTCGCCGGCCGGTAGCCCGAGCCGCACCCACGTCGGTTCCTCGGCGAACGCGCGCGTCCAGATGCCGCTCTCGGCGAGGCGGCGGTGAAGCGTCGCGGTCGGGTCGGCGACGAGCACGAAGAGGTCGGTGCCGCCGCGTACGGCGAGCCCGTGACCGGCGAGCAGCGTCCGCAGACGCTGGGCGTCGCGGGCGAGGCGGCGCCGGGTCTCCTGCCGCCAGGCGGTGTCGGCGAGCGCCGCCGTGCCGATGGCGATGGCGGGGCCGGAGACCGGCCAGTCGCCCAGCATCGGTTCCAGCCGGTCGATGACCGCCGGGGCGCCGGCGACGAAGCCGAGGCGGAGGCCGGCGAGGCCGTAGAACTTGCCCAGCGAGCGCAGCACGACCGCCGGCAGGCCGGCGAGACGGCGCGTCAGGCTCACCTCCGGGGCGAGGTCGGCGAACGCCTCGTCGACGATCAGCAGGCCGCCCAGCGCGTCCAAACGTCTGGCGAAGGTGACGAGGCGGCCCGCCTCGACCACGCGCCCGTCTGGGTTGTTGGGGTTCGCGAGCACGACGACGCCGGCGTCCTCGGGGATCGCGTCGGAGGTCACGGCGAGGGCCCTGCGGTCGGCGTTCACCCATGCCTCGCCGTGGCTCTTGTAGGTGGGTCCGACGATGGCGACGCTGCCCGCCGGCGCCACCAGCGGCAGAAGGCGGATCGCCAGCTCGCTCCCCGGCGTTGCGATCACGCGCACGCCGTCGGGGATGGCGTAGGCGGTCCGCGCCACCGCGATCAGTCCGGCGAGCGCATCACGGTCGGGCAGACGGGCGAGCGCGGCCGGCGGGATCGGCGGGGCTGGGTACGGGTTCGGGTTGATGCCGGTCGACAGGTCGAGCCAGCCGCCGGCCGGTTCGCCGTAGCGGGCGCGGGCGAAGGCGAGGTCGCCGCCGTGGCGGGGGATGCTGTCGCGGGGCTCGGGCATGGCGCCTCTTGGCGGTACGTCAGTTCCAGCGCCTGCGGGACCTGGAGGCCTCGCCCGGAGTCGAACCGGGGTAGCGGGATTTGCAGTCCCGTGCATGGCCGCTCTGCCACGAGGCCGCCGGCCGCTGGTATAGTTGGTCGTCCGCCGGCCGCCAAGGTTTTTCGGGCTTTCGCTTGTCAGCGAACGCGGCCGTCGTTAATGACGGCGACTGGCATCCGGCAGCACGAGGGCGACGGCGATGGTTTCCTTCACCATGCTCAGAACCAGGATGGTCGACAACCAGTTGCGCCCGCAAAGCGTGACCGACCTTGGCATCCTGGCGGTCATGGGCGAGGTGCCGCGCGAGCACTTCGTGCCGCCCGAGGCGCGGCCGCTCGCCTATATCGACCACGACATCCGGATCAAGCCGCCGACGGCCGAAACGCCGGCCCGCTACATGATGCCGCCGGCGCCGTTCGCCCGCATGTTGCAGGCGGCCGCGATCGCGCACACCGACATCGTCCTCGACGTCGGGTGCGGGTCCGGCTACTCGGCCGCCGTGCTTGCCCGCCTCGCCAATTCGGTGGTGGCGCTCGAAGCGGACCCGGAACTCGCCGAGCGGGCCTCGGTGGCGCTGATGGAGGCCGGGGTCGGCAACGTTGCCGTGGTCACCGGTCCGCTGGCGGAGGGCTACCCGTCCGAGGGGCCGTATGACGTCATTTTCGTGAATGGTGGGGTCGGAGCGCATGCCCGAGGCGCTGCTTCACCAGTTGAAGGAAGGCGGGCGGCTGGTGGCGCCGGTCGGGTCGGGCGGGTCCGCGTCGGTCATGCTCTACACGCGCAGCGACGACGAGGTGGCGGGCCGGCCCGTCTTCAATGCGGCGGTCCAGCCGCTGCCGGGCTTCAGCAAGCCGGCGGCCTTCGTTTTCTGAAGCGAATCAATGCGAACGCCTGCTGTGGTATTCTGATCGCAGCGCCTGCCTTTTCCGGTTGACGGCTTGGATCAGCGTTTGACCGGACTCGTCCCAATCATTAGAGTGGCACCCGTGGATTCTCCGGCGTTTTTGTGCGTGGTGAACAGGGGTGGTGACGGTGCGGCATGTGCGTCTCGCGTGCGCGATGGCGGTTGCCATGGCCGCGCTTCTTTTGGCGGTGCCGGCCTCGGCGGTGACGCTGGTCGAGGCCTTGCAGTCGGCGTACACGAACAACCCGACGCTCAATGCGGCGCGGGCATCCTTGCGCGCAACCGACGAAGGCGTGCCGCAGGCGCTCTCCGGATATCGTCCCACGATCAGCGCCAGCGGCAGCGCGAGCGTCGGCTCGTCCGGCGGGGCCGGAACACCTGGTCGAACGGGGTCGGCGTTACGATCGAACAGCCGCTGTTCACCGGCTACCGGACGGTCAATGGCGTGAAGATCGCCGAGACGGCCGTGCTCGCCGGGCGCGAGTCGCTACGCCTGTCGGAGCAGACCACGCTGCTGAACGCGGTCAACGCGTTCATGAACCTCGTTCAGGCGCAGGCAGTGCTCAACCTGCGCAAGCAAAACGTCGACTTTTTGGGCCAGCAGGTGCGCGCCTCCCAGGATCGGCTGAACGTCGGCGAGGGGACCCGCACCGACGTCGCGCAGGCCAACTCGCGGCTTGCTGCCGGCCAGTCCGACGTCAACGCCGCCGCCGCATCGGTGAACGCTGCGATTGCCGTTTACCAGCAGGTGATCGGCAACATGCCGACGAAGCTCGGCCGCGCCGACGGCGTCGACGGCAAGCTGCCGCGATCGCTGCAGGCGAGCCTCGACACGGCGATGGCGAACCACCCGTCGGTCCTCATCGCCAACTACAATATCGACGTCGCCGACTACAACGTGAAGGTCCAGGAGGGCGCGCTGTTGCCGTCCGCTTCGCTGACGGGCTCGCTGTCGCACAGCAACTCGTCGAATCGAGCGGCGTCACCAACTCCGCATCATTGATGGCCGGCGTGAAGATCCCGATCTTCAGCGGCGGCGAACTCGCCTCGAAGGTCCGGCAGGCCAAGGAAACGCTCGGTCAGCGGCGGATCGAGCACGATGTCGCGCGCGACGCGGTCCGCCAGGGGGTGATATCGGCCTGGGGGTCGCTCGATGCCGCGCGGGCGCAGATCACCGCCGCCAACGCGCAGGTCTCCGCCCAGCAGCTGGTGGTGTCGGGCATCATCGAGGAGCAGAAGGTCGGCCAGGCGACCACCCTCGACGTGCTCAACGCGCAGCAGGAACTGCTCAACGCCCAGGTCGCCCAGGTCAGTGCGCAGCACGACCGGGTGGTGGCCGCCTACTCGCTGATGGCGGCGACCGGCCTGCTCAGCGCGCAGAAGCTCGGCCTCCGGGTCACCCAGTATGATCCGACCGAGCACTACGGTCAGGTGCGGAACAAGTTGGGCGGCATGAAGACGCCCGACGGCCGCTGAAGCCCAGGTCGCGCACCCGCTTTTCGTTGCACAGTATTTTGTTGCGCTCGCGTTTTCACTGGCGTGATGTCGCGTGAATCGCGCAAGATTCCCGGTGATTCGCGTGCTCGATGGCGTGAGGAAGTGAATGGCGAAGCCGGAACCGGCGCACAATCAGACCGTCGAGGAAATCCTGGCGTCGATCCGTCAGGCGATTTCCGAGGACGAGGTCAAACGAGGGATGGTCGCGCCCCGCCCGGCCCCGTCGCAGGCGCGAGCCGGACAACGTCGCCAGCCTGTTCGCTGACACGAACGGTGGCGGCCATCCGAACAGCGCGCCCGGCGCGGCCCTGGACCACTCGGAAGAGGTGATCGACCTCGCTATCGAGAAGGCGATCGACGACGTGCGAACGGAGTTGGCGAACGGTGCCGCGGCGGCGGAGGAGGTTGACGAGGAACCGCCGGTGGCGGAGGCGCCCAGAGTCGTCGCGCAGCCGCCGCAGCGACCCGAACCGCAGCGACCCGAGCCGCCGCGCCAGCGCGCTTTGCCGCCGCTCAGCGGGACGGCGGGGCAGCCGCCGCGACCGCTGATGTCGCCGCGCGCCGGGGCCGCGGTGACCGCGTCGTTCGACGCGCTCGCCCATACGATGGCGCAGAACACCGGCATCAAGCTCGAGGACATGGTCGAGGGGATGCTCCGGCCGATGCTGCGGAGCTGGCTCGATGACAACCTGCCGGCGATGGTCGAGCGGCTGGTGCGCGAGGAGATCGAGCGGGTCTCGCGCGGACGGCGGTAGGCGAGGGCCCGGCCCGGCGCCCGGTTGACTTGGCCGGGGCCATCCGATTTACACCTCGGCGGCCAATTTCGTCCGGACCCGCCAGATGCTTGACAAGACCTACGACGCGGCCGCCGTCGAGCCGCGCATCAATGCCCGCTGGGAGAAGGCGGGGGCGTTCAAGGCCGGCGCCGGCGCCAAGCCGGGCGCAAAGCCCTATTCGATCGTCATCCCGCCGCCGAACGTCACCGGCTCGCTCCACATGGGGCACGCCCTCAACAACACGCTGCAGGACATCCTCGTCCGCTTCCACCGCATGCGCGGCCTGCGACGTGCTCGTGGCAGCCGGGCACGGACCACGCCGGCATCGCCACCCAGATGGTGGTCGAGCGGCAGATGATGGAGCGCCAGGAACCCGGCCGGCGCGCCATCGGCCGGGAGAAGTTCGTCGAGAAGGTGTGGGCGTGGAAGGCCGAATCCGGCGGCCTCATCACCAACCAGCTCAGGCGCCTCGGCTGCTCGTGCGACTGGAGCCGCGAGCGCTTCACCATGGACGAGGGGCTGTCGGCCGCCGTCACCAAGGTGTTCGTCGAGCTCTACCGCCAGGGCCTGATCTACCGGGACAAGCGCCTGGTCAACTGGGACCCGCGGCTGCAGACGGCGATCTCCGACCTCGAGGTCCAGCAGATCGAGACCCAGGGCAAGCTCTGGCACTTCAAGTATCCGATCGAGCAAGAGGCGAGGAGCGGCGCAGCCGCGACAGGGAGCGAAAAAATCAGCCCGATCGCTTCATCACGGTCGCCACGACGCGGCCGGAGACGATGCTCGGCGACACCGGCGTCGCCGTCCATCCGGACGACGAGCGCTACAAGGACCTGGTCGGCAGGAACGCCATCCTGCCGCTGGTCGGGCGGCCGCTGAAGATCGTCGCCGACACCTACGCCGATCCGGAGACCGGCTCCGGCGCGGTCAAGATCACGCCGGCGCACGACTTCAACGACTTCGAGGTCGGCAAGCGCCACAGCCTGCGACAGGTCAACATCTTCGACGTCGAGGCGAACGTGGTCCTCAAGGACAACGCCGACTTTCTCGCCGATGTCCCCGACTCCGACGAACTGAAGGCGACGGTCGCCGCCCTCGACGGCCTCGACCGGGCGGCGGCGCGCAAGCGCGTGGTCGAGATGATGGAGGCGAAGGGCCTGGTCGAGAAGGTCGACGACCACGTCCACATGGTGCCGCACGGCGACCGCTCGGGCGTGCCGATCGAGCCGTACCTCACCGACCAGTGGTACGTCGACGCCAAGACGCTCGCCAAACCCGCCATCGCCTCGGTGCGCGAGGGGCGCACGGTGTTCGTGCCGAAGAACTGGGAGAAGACCTACTTCGAGTGGATGGAGAACATCCAGCCGTGGTGCATCTCGCGCCAGCTCTGGTGGGGCCACCAGATCCCGGCGTGGTACGGGCCGGACGGGCACGCTTTCGTCGCCGCCGACGAGCACGGCGGCGCTCTCCGCCGCTGCGGTCCACTACGGCGAGCCGGTCGCGCTCAAGCGCGACGAGGACGTGCTCGACACCTGGTTCTCCTCGGCGCTGTGGCCGTTCTCCACCCTCGGCTGGCCGGAAGAGACGCCGGAACTCGCCCGCTACTACCCGACGACGGCGCTGGTCACCGGCTTCGACATCATCTTCTTCTGGGTCGCCCGCATGATGATGATGGGCCTCCACTTCACCGGCAAGGAGCCCTTCGCCGACGTCTACATCCACGCCCTCGTCCGCGACGAGAAGGGCGCCAAGATGTCGAAGTCGAAGGGCAACGTCATCGACCCGCTCGGCCTCATCGACGACTACGGCGCCGACGCGCTGCGCTTCACGCTGGCCGCGATGGCGGCACAGGGACGCGACATCAAGCTGTCGACGCAGCGTGTCGAGGGCTACCGCAACTTCGCCAACAAGCTCTGGAACGCCGCCCGCTTCGCCGACCACTACGAATGCACGGCCGTCGACGGCTTCGACCCGGCGACCGCGAAGGACACGCTCAACCGCTGGATCGCCACCGAGACGACGCGCGCGGCGCGGGCGGTGACGGCCGCCATCGAGGCGTATAAATTCAACGAGGCGGCCGGCGCCGTTTACGCCTTCGTGTGGAACCAGTTCTGCGACTGGTTCATCGAATTGTCGAAGCCGGCGCTTGCCGGCGACGACGGCGCCGCCAGGGACGAAGCGCGGGCGACCGTCGCGTGGGCGCTCGAGCGGATCGTGGCGATCCTCCACCCGTTCATGCCGTTCATCACCGAGGAGTTGTGGCAGCACCGGAAGTCCCGATGCGGCGGTGCTGGCGCTCAGTCCGTGGCCGGAGCTGTCCTTCGAGGACGAGGCGGCGGCGGCGGAGATCAACTGGCTGGTCGACTTCATCACCGCCGTCCGCTCGGTGCGCTCCGAGTTGAACGTGCCGGCGGCGGCGATGGTGCTCGTTGTCGGTCGCCGGGGCGGCGTTCGCCACCGCGGCGCGGCTCGCCCGCCATGACGTGTCGATCAAGCGGCTAGCGCGCGTCGAGACGATCAACCTCGCGCCGGCGCCGCTCGCCGGCGCCATCCAGATCGTCATCGGCGAGGCGACGGTGTCGATGCCGCTCGCCGGCATCGTCGATCTCGACGCCGAGCGCGCGCGCCTCGCCAGGGAGCTCGACCGCATCGGCAAGGATATCGCCAAGATCGAGGCGAAGCTCGGCAACCAGCAGTTCATGTCGCGGGCGCCGGAAGAGGTGGTCGAGGAGCAGCGCGAGCGGCTGGCGGAGGCCGCGGCGCTGAAGGCGCGGACAGAGGCGGCGCTGGCGCGCATCGCGCCGTAGGCGCCGGCTCGACCCGCGGAAACGAAAAAGGGGCGCCCGGTGGGCGCCCCTTTTCAGTCCGATCCAGCCCCCTGGATCAGACCGAGTAGTACATGTCGAACTCGACCGGATGCGGCGTGTGCTCGAAGCGGATGACCTCCTCCATCTTCAGCTCGATGTAGGCGTCGATCATGTCGTCGTTGAACACGTCGCCGGCCTTGAGGAAGGCGCGGTCCTTGTCGAGGTTCTGCAGCGCCTCGCGCAGCGAGCCGCACACCGTCGGGATGCGCTTCAGTTCGCGCGGCGGCAGGTCGTAGAGGTTCTTGTCGATCGGGTCGCCCGGATCGATCTTGTTCATGATGCCGTCGAGGCCGGCCATCAGCATGGCGGAGAAGGCGAGATACGGGTTCGCCGAGGGATCGGGGAAGCGGACCTCGACGCGCTTGGCCTTCGGCGACGACGCCACCGGAATGCGGCACGAGGCCGACCGGTTGCGCGACGAGTAGGCGAGCAGCACCGGCGCCTCGAAGCCCGGAACCAGGCGCTTGTACGAGTTCGTGCTCGGGTTGGTGAAGGCGTTGAGCGCGCGCGCGTGCTTGATGATGCCGCCGATGTAGTAGAGGCACTCCTGCGAGAGGTCGGAGTAGAGCTTGCCGGCGAACACCGGCTTGCCGCCCTTCCAGATCGACTGGTGGACGTGCATGCCCGAGCCGTTGTCGCCGTAGATCGGCTTCGGCATGAACGTGGCGGTCTTGCCGTAGGCGTTGGCGACGTTCTGGATGCAGTATTTGTAGATCTGCTGGCGGTCGGCCATCAGCGTCATCTTGTCGAACTTCAGGCCGAGTTCGTGCTGGGCGGCGCCGACCTCGTGGTGGTGCTTCTCGGTGATGCAGCCCATCGAGGCCATCGACGACAGCATCTCGGAGCGCATGTCCTGGAGGCTGTCCTGCGGCGGCACCGGGAAGTAGCCGCCCTTGACGCGCATGCGATGGCCGAGGTTGCCCATCTCGTATTCGGTGTCGGAGTTGGTGGGCAGCTCGATGTCGTCGATCTTGAAGCCGGTGTTGTACGGCGTCGCCGAGAACCGGATGTCGTCGAAGACGAAGAACTCGGCTTCCGGTCCGAAATAGACCTCGTCGCCGATCTTGGTCTGCTTGAGGTAGGCCTCGGCCTTCTTGGCGATGGAGCGCGGGTCGCGCCCATAGGGCTCGTCGGTCAGCGGCTCCAGCACGTCGCAGACGATCGACATCGTGGTGTGGGAGAAGAACGGATCGATGGTGGCGGTCACCGGATCGAGCATCAGCTTCATGTCCGACTCGTTGATGACCTTCCAGCCGGCGATCGACGAACCGTCGAACATGAGGCCCTCGACGAAGGTGTCGGCGTCGATCAGCGCGGCGTCGAAGGTCACATGCTGCCACTTGCCGCGCGGGTCGGTGAAGCGCACATCGACAAACTTGACGTCTTTCTCCTTCATCATGGCAAGGACGTCTTTGGCGGTCGTCATAAGCCTTATCCTTCTCTCTCAGCCCTGTAGAGGTGGTTCGTGTGGGTTCAGAACCGCCGCGGAAGGCGCGGCGGCCGACGGGTGATCACGGCTGCGGCGGTCAGGCCGCGCCGTCAGATTGCGTCCATGCCGCTTTCGCCGGTGCGAATGCGGATCGCCTCCTCGATGGTCGATATGAATATCTTGCCGTCGCCGATGCGGCCGGTCTGTGCGGCGTTGCGGATGGCTTCCACCGCGCGATCGACCATGTCGTCCGCCAGCACGATTTCGAGCTTCACCTTGGGGAGGAAATCGACAACGTATTCGGCGCCGCGATAGAGTTCGGTATGGCCCTTTTGGCGGCCAAAACCCTTGGCTTCCGTGACGGTGATCCCTTGAAGGCCGACTTCCTGAAGCGCTTCCTTCACCTCATCCAGCTTGAACGGCTTGATGATCGCTTCGATTTTCTTCATTGCCTCCGCATCCTCAGATACCCCGGCCCACAGGTTGTTCGCGGCGGTCAAACGCCGTTTCGCTGGCTGCGGTTTGCAGGCTCCATGCCAATTCTGAACGGCCTTGGGGAGCCGGAAAACCCGAGCCGATCAGCGCGCTGCACCATGATCGGGCGCAGCCGTTCCGTCAATCGCCGATGAAGGAATAGGCAAATGCCCAAAAAAGAAACAATCGGCGAGGAATGGGCGGAACGGTTCGTCACCCTGCTCGAAGACGAAAGCACGCAACCGGCGGAACCGGCCGGCCTTTCGCGGTTGATCGCCGACCCGGTCGAGCTGCTGACGCCGGCGGAGATGACCAAGGCCGACGACCTGACGATCGCCAACGGCACGCCGGGCATCCAGCTCATGGAGGCGGCGGGGCTCGCGGTCGCTGAGGTCGCCCGCCGTCGGCTGCCGGAGGGGGGACGGGTCGCGGTCCTGGTCGGACCCGGCAACAACGGTGGCGACGGCCTGGTGGCGGCCCGGGTCCTGGCCGAGACCGGGCTTCAGGTGACCGCCGGCGTGCTGAAACCGCGCGTCGACATGACGGGCGATGCCGCGATCGCCGGGGCGGCCTGGCACGGGACGTCGGTGGCCCTGTCGCCAGCCGTGATCGCCGACGCCGACCTTGTCGTCGACGCGCTTTTCGGAGCGGGGCTTACCCGTCCGGTCGAAGGCGTTACGGCCGAGGTCATCGACGCGGTCAACGCCTCGGGGGTTCCTGTGGTCGCCGTCGACCTGCCGAGCGGGATCGACGGGCGCAACGGTCAGGTGCTCGGCACTGCGATCAGGGCTCGCGACTCGGTGACCTTCTTCCGCCTGAAGCCGGGACACCTGTTGCACCCGGGTCGCGCCTACGCCGGCCGTCTCATTGTCGCCGACATCGGCATCGAACCGTCCGTCCTCGGTATCGTCCGGCCGAAGCTCTTCCGCAACCTGCCGCACCTGTGGCGGTTGCCGGAACTGGCGGTCGATGGCCACAAGTACCTTCGCGGCCATGCCGTCGTCGTCTCGGGGGCGGGGACCCGTACCGGCGCGGCGCGGCTGGCGGCGCGCGGCGCGCTCCGCGTCGGGGCGGGGCTGGTCACGGTCGCCTCCCCGCCGGACGCGCTTGCCGCCAACGCCGCGCACCTTACCGCGATCATGCTCCTGCCGATGGAGGGCGCCGACGGGCTCGCCGCCATCCTTGCCGACCGAAGGCGGAATGCGGTGGTGCTGGGGCCGGGTCTCGGCGTCGGTCCCCACACCGCCGATCTCGTTGGCGCCGCACTCGCGGCGCGGGCGGCGACTGTGCTCGACGCTGATGCGCTTACGTCCTTCGCCGATTCATCGGAGACCCTGTTCGGCATGATCGGCGGCGGGCGGGGGAAGGCGGTCGTCTGCACGCCGCACGAGGGGGAATTCGCTCGCCTGTTGCCGGCGCTTGCAGCGCGTGACTCCAAGATCGACCGGGCGCGCGAGGCGGCCCATCTCTCCGGGGCGGTGTTCGTCCTCAAGGGCCCGGACACGGTGGTGGCGGCGCCGGACGGGCGCGCCGCGATCGCCGACAATGCCCCGCCGACGCTCGCCACCGCCGGCAGTGGCGATGTCCTCGCCGGCATGGTCGGCGGTCTCCTCGCCCAGGGCATGCCGCCCTTCGAGGCGGCGGCTGCGGCGGTGTGGTTGCACGGTGCCGCGGGGGCGACGCTTGGGCGGGGCCTCATTTCGGAGGACTTGCCGGAGGCGCTGCCGCAGGTATTCGCCGGACTTGCCGGCTAACCGCCCGCGTTCGGTTGCCCCGGGGGTGATGCCGTGCGGGCGGAGCGGTAGCGGTCGTAGAAGCTCCAGGTGGACAGCACCTGCGCCGCCGCCGCGTGACCGGTGTCGTTCCAATGGCCGTCGCACGAGAGGAAATAGTCCCGCCAGTCCGGGTCCGTCATCCGGTCGAGCAGGTCGATGTAGGTGATGCCGAGATTCTTCGCGAGGTCGGCGAGCGCGGCGCTCAACGGCGGGCGACCCGGCTCGTCCGCTGCCCGCAGGTAGTCCTCCGGCCGCGGAATTGAAAAGACCAGCATCGGCCGGTCGCCCGCGACCGCCTTGATCTGCTCGATGGCGTACCGCATGCGGTCGAATTGCGCGGGGGTGTAGTCGTAGTAGTGGGACTTCGGAGGCCCGCCCATCGTGTCGCTCAGCAGTTGCGTGATCCTCTGAGGACCGTAGGCGACCATCGCTTCGATCGCCGTCGAGGTCAGCCAGAAATTGTGCACCAGCGTCCAGTCGTCGACCGAGACACCTTCGCCGCGGTGGCTCATGTCCGGCCGGTGGAGGCGATAGTCGGGATAGCGCCCGACGAGATACGGGCGTGACGGGTATCGCTGGGGCATGTCGTCGGCGAAATCGTTGTCGGGCAGGATTTCGAGAATGACCGCATCGTGGTCGAACTTCGATCCCAGGGCCTTGTAGAGCTGCCATTCGCTGGTGGGGCCGAAGGCGCCGGAGGTGCCGAACGCGAGATGCTCCAGCCCGGTCAGGTTCTCCAGCCGGTCGACGAAGCGGCTGCCGTAGGCGATGCCCCAACCCTCGACGAAGGAGTCGCCGAGGACGACGACGCGGGGCGCGGACGACTTCATCTCCACGGCGTGATCGCGCATGCCGTAAGCGTTCGACGTGTAGACGACGTCGAAGCAGGCGCGCTGGTGGCGAAAGCTCGCGTTGGGCCGGTGCCAGACCCCGAAATCGGGGCTGGTCATCTCCCAGAACGGATCGCTGCCGCCCACGCTGTACGAGGGCAGCGGCAGATCGACGATCCCGCTCCAGGCGGCGGCGATCAGCGCCAGCTCGACGCTGACCAGGGTAACCACGATTGCGATCAGCCACTCGCGCAGCTTGCGTGCCATGCCAGTCTCAGTCCGGTTCGTAGCGGTTGCGGTAGTCCCTGGCCAGACGCGCATCCTGATCCTCCTTCCTGAGGACGGCATTGCCGCAGGCCAGCCATTCGATGTCCGTGCCCATGAAGCAGTGAAATGCGTCCTCCGGCGTGCAGACGATCGGTTCGCCGCGGACGTTGAACGAGGTGTTGACGAGCACCGGACAGCCGGTGCGTTCCTCGAACCGGCCGATCAGGGCGTGATACAGCGGATTGGTCTCGCGGTGGACGGTCTGTACGCGCGCCGAATAGTCGACGTGGGTGACGGCGGGAATGTCGGAGCGGGGCACGTTGAGCTTGTCGATGCCGAAAAGCGCGCTCTCGGCCGCCGTCATCGGCCGCCGCCGGTCCTGCCGGATGTCGGCGGTGAGAAGCATGTACGGACTGTCGCGGTCGAGGTCGATCCAGTCGGTCAGGCGCTCGCGCAGTATGGACGGGGCGAACGGGCGGAAGCTTTCCCGGAACTTCACCTTGAGGTTCAGTGTCCGCTGCATGGTCGCCGAGCGCGGGTCGGCGAGGATCGACCGGTTGCCGAGCGCCCGCGGCCCGAACTCCATGCGCCCCTGAAACCAGCCCACCGCCTTGCCGTCGGCGAGCGCGTCGGCGGTGCGATCGAGCATTTCCTCCGTCGACCGGGCGCTGAAGACGGCGCCGCAGTCCTTCAGCCGCCGCTCTATCTCGGCCTGGGGGAAGGATGGTCCGAGGTAGGCGCCGTTCATGCCATCTGGACAGGGCGGCGTGCGTTCCCCCTCCCGGCCCATGTGCCACGCGGCAAGCGCCGCCCCCAGGGCACCACCGGCGTCGCCGGCGGCAGGCTGGATCCAGATGTCGCGGAAGGCGCCGTCGCGCAGCACCTTGCCGTTGGCGACGCAGTTCAGCGCCACGCCGCCGGCGAGGCAGAGGTTGGGGATGTCGAACTCCGCCGCCGCGCTGCGGGTCAGCCGCAGCACGATTTCCTCGGTCACCGCCTGTATGGACGCGGCGACGTCCATGTGGAAGTCCGTCAGCAGTTCGGTATCAGGCTTGCGTACCGGCTCGCCGAAGAGGGCGGCGAAGCGGTCGTTGGTCATGGTCAGTCCGGTGGCGTAGTTGAAGTAGGTCTGGTCGAGCCGAAACGTTCCGTCGTCCTTGAGGTCGACCAGTTTTTCGAGGATCAGGTCCTTGAAGCGCGGCTGACCGTACGGCGCGAGCCCCATCACCTTGTATTCGCCGCTGTTGACCCGGAAGCCGATGTAATAGCAGAAGGCCGAATAGAGCAGCCCCAGAGAATGGGGAAACCGCAGCTCCTTGAGGATGCGAAGCGTATTGCCGCGGCCGATGGCAAGCGCGGTCGTCGTCCATTCGCCGACGCCGTCGATCGTCAGCACCACCGCCTCCTCGAACGGCGAGGGAAAGAATGCGCTGGCCGCGTGGCTGATGTGGTGCTCGGCGAACAGAAGATCGGGTTTGCCGCCGGCGTCGATGGCGGCGAGCTCGCGGCCGATGAGGTCTTTCTGGAACAGCTTCTCGCGGATCCACACCGGCATGGCCTTGGCAAACGAGGCGAGACCGCGCGGGGCGAAGGCGACGTAGGTCGAAAGCAGCCGCTCGAACTTCAGGAACGGCTTTTCGTAGAAGACGACGTGATCCACGTCGGCCAGGCCGAGGCCGGCCTCGGCAAGGACGTAGCGCACGGCGTTCTCCGGAAAGGCGGCGTCGTGCTTGCGGCGGGTGAAGCGCTCCTCCTGGGCGGCGGCGACGATGCCGCCGTCGACAACCAGGGCGGCTCCGCTGTCGTGGAAGTAGGCCGAGATGCCCAGTATGGCGGTCACGTCAGAAGACCGTGTAGATCAACGGCGCCAGCGCCGAGCCCTGGGTCAGGACAATGAGCGCGCCGAGAACCACCAGCACGGCAAGAATAGGCAGCAGCCAAAGCTTCTTGCGCACACGCAGGAACTGCCACAGTTCCAACAGGGTCGACATTGAGTGCTTCAGTACTGCCGGGACATGGACTGGCGGATATCTTCGCCGTCCTCGTTGCGGGCAACCCACCAGCTCGTGGCCGAAGGGTCGGGCTTGAGGCCGAGGTCGTCATGGCCGGCTCGTCGCCTGACGACCGCGGTCGGGATCACGGCGACGACGAAGATGATGCTCATCACCACCGGGGTGACGACCGAGCCGATGAGCAGGCCGAGCCGGAACCACAGGCGGTTGAGCGGGGCAAGGAGTTGGGGCGAGATGATGGCGACGGCGGCAAGCGCGATCGCCGCGGCCGCGGGCACCAGGCGGATTCCAGCGCCATGAAGCAGCGGTATCAGTGCAAGGACCGCCAGGGCGGCTGCCAGAACGAGACCGAAGGTGCGGTCGGACCCGATCTTGACCTCCGAATGGCTGTGGATGTCAGACATGGCCGCTTCCCCGAACCCACCGCGATGCGTCGATGATGTCGGGTCCTTACGCTGCGCCGGGTTCGGGAGCAACCCGACGTTCCCTCCGTCAACGTGTTTCTTCGTGCGCCTTTCGCGGTGCCGGGGAGCGGCGTTTACCGAACTTGCAGGTTAACGGCCGGTTTCGTCGCGCACGGCAGCGATCTTGCCGGATTCCTGGCAGGCCGGCCCGATCGTGTCCCAATCCGGGACCGCCGGGCCCATCCCGGGAGAATACGCACCATGTTTCGCTTGTTTCTTGTGCCGGTGGCTGCGTTTGCGGCGTTCCTCCTCCTCGTCGGCCAGTCCGGCCCGGACACAATCCCCACCCACTTCTGGGGGGTACCGACGCCGATGATCCTGTTTGTTGGCATCAGTGCCTTCATCGTCTCGTTGCTGCCCACCGCCTGAGCGCGCATGGGCTTGAACGGCTGGCGGGCGATCGCCGGTCGGTGTTCAGCGTGCTTCCGTGGGGGCGCCGTCGATCATGCGGTAGCCGACGCCGGGCTCGTTGAGGATGAACCTCGGGTCGGCAGGATCGTCGCCGAGCTTGTGGCGGAGCTGGCTGACGAAGACGCGGAGGTACTGCGTGTCGTTCTCGTGGGCCTTGCCCCAGATCTCGCGGAGCAGCTGGCCATGGGTGACGATGCGGCCGGCGTGGCGGGCTAGAACGCCGAGGAGGTCGAACTCGCGGCGGGTGAGCTTCACCGGCTCGCCGGCGAGGCGGACCTCGTGGCGGGCGAAGTCGACGGTGAGGTCGCCGACCGTGAGCTCGGCCGCCGGCTCCTCGCCGCCGCTGCCGACCCGCAGCAGCGCCCGGACACGCGCCAGAAGCTCCGGCATGCCGAACGGCTTGACCACGTAGTCGTTGGCGCCGGCGTCGAGCGCGGCAACCTTTTCGCTTTCCGCCTGACGGACCGACAGCACCAGGATGGGCACCTTCGACCATTCGCGGATACGCTCGACCACCGCCTTGCCGTCGGCGTCGGGAAGCCCGAGGTCGAGGATCACCAGATCGGGCGTGTCGGTGGCGCATCGGGCGATGCCTTCGGCCGCGGTCGCCGCCTCGCTGACGGTGAGGTCGTGCGCCTCCAGCGCGATCCGCAGGAACTTGCGGATCTGCGCCTCATCGTCGACGACGAGGATACGCCGGCCGCTCAAGGCGCGTCTGCCAACGGACCGGTCTCAGCCGGTGCCGGCTGGTCGGCCGGGGGAAGAGCGAGGTCGATGCGGATGGTCGTGCCCATGCCGTCGGGGCCGGGGAGGGCGCCGATCGTGCCGCCATGGGCCTGTACGATGCCGCGGGCAATCGCGAGGCCGAGGCCGGTACCGGTGTTGTGGCTGTCGCCGGCATCGACCCGGTAGAACATGTCGAACACACGCTCTCGGTCGGCGGCGGGAATACCGGGGCCGCGGTCGCTGATCGCGAGGTGGAGGTGCGCGCCGTCGGTGGCGGCCGCGACGGTGATGTCGGTGCCGGGCGGTGCGTACTTGCCGGCATTGTCGAGGATGTTGACCACCGCCTGTTCCAGCAGCAGCGGGTCGCCCTGGATCGGCGGCAGGCCCTGCGGCAGATCGACGGCGAGGCGGTGGGCCCTGAGGGCCGGGCGCACCTGCCGGAGCGCGTCGCCGACGAGTTCGCGCACGTCGATCCACTCCTTCTTCAGCGGCGGGGCGCCGCCGGCGATGCGCGTCATGTCGAGCAGGTTCTGGACGTAGCGGTTGAGACGCTCACCCTCGTCGCGGATGGTCTCCGCGAGCGCGCGGCGCCCGTCGGCGCCGATGGCATCCGGTGCGTCGAGCAGACTGGTGGCGGCGCCGATGATGGAGACGAGCGGAGTCCTGAGGTCGTGGCTGACCGACGAAAGGAGCGCGGCACGCAGGCGCTCGCGCTCCGCCACCAAGCGCGCTTCCTCCATGTCGGCGGCAAGCCGCGCCTGCTCTGCCGCGCTCGCGCGTTCCGCCGCGATGCGTTCCCTGAGACGGGCGGACAGGTCGCCCATCAGGATCGCCACCGCCAGAAACAACACGAGCGTCAGCACCAGCCCCTTGTCGGTAACGGCGAGACGGAAATAGGGGTCGGTGAAGAAGAAATCGTAGACGAGGAAGCTGAGCAGGCTGGCAAAGATCGATGGCCAGCGGCCCCACCAGCGCGCCGCCAGCAGCACGGCGACCAGGAACAGCAGCGTCAGGCTTTCGACCGGGAAGAATTCCTTGATCAGGAAAGCCGCACCGGCGGCCGCCGCGACGAGTGCGATCGTGCCTGCGATCTGCACCGCTTCAGCGGGCGGCGATGCTCCAGGTATCCGATTGGCTGTCATGTACGCGCGTCCCTCGACGCGGTTGCCCGCCGGAGTTCTCACGCCCGCCAGTAGGCGGCGAGCAGCATGACATAAACCGTCGACAATTCCAGACGGCCCAGGAGCATGGCCAGCGCAAGCAGCCATTTTGCCTCCGTGGCGAGGGAGGAAAAGTTGCCCGCCGGCCCGACGATCGGTCCGAGACCGGGCCCGGCATTGGCCATCGCCTGGGCGACGGCGCTGGTGCTCGACAGGAAGTCGAGGCCAGTGGTCATCACACCGAGGGACAGAACCAGCAGGGTGAGGATGTACATGAAGAAGAAGTTGCGCACAGAGTCCATCATGGTGGCGTCCACCGGGCGATCGCCATAGTGGGTGGTGAGGACGCGGTGTGGAGCCAGCGCCTGCTTGAACTGGCGGGCGACGCCGGCGAGCAGGATCTGCCAGCGGAAGACCTTGATGCCGCCGGCCGTCGAGCCGGCGCAACCGCCGATCAGCATCAGCAGGAAGAAAAGGCCGACTGCAAAACTTCCCCATTGCGAGTAGTCGGTGCTGGCGTAGCCGGTATCGGTGAGGATCGAGGTGACGTTGAAGGCGGACAGGCGAAGCGCGTGAAAGAACGCCATGTGGCCATAAATCGCGTTCCACGCCGCCGCCATGACGATACCGGCGACGAGGATAGCGAGGAACGCCGGCACCTGCAGTTCCTGGGTGAAGGCCCGTCCGCGCTGGGCCAGCAGCCGCGCCCACCACAACAGCGGCAACGCGCCGGCGGTCATGAACACGATGCCGACCACCTCGATCGGCACGGAGTTGTAGTAGCCGAACGAGGCGTCCTTGGTCGAATAGCCGCCGGTCGAGATGGTGGTCATGGCGTGGTTGACGGCGTCGAAGGCATTCATGCCGGCGAGGCCGTAGGCGATGGCGCAGGCGAGGGTGAGGCCGCCGTAGGTCGCGATCGTGGCGCCGGCCAACTGGTAAGTGCGTGGCAGCGGCTTCTCTGAGATGTCTGACGACTCGGTGCGGAAAAGCTGCATCCCACCGACGCCGAGCGCCGGCAAAAGCAGGATCGCCATAACCACGATCCCGGCACCGCCGAACCATTGCAGCATGGAGCGCCACAGAAGGAGGCCGTGCGGGAAGTTGTCGAGGCCCGCGAAGACAGTGGATCCGGTCGTGGTCAGACCCGACATCGTCTCGAAGAAGGCGTCCGTGAATGATGCCGACAGCGGCGACAGGATGAACGGCAGCGAGCCGAATGTGGTCACGGCCAGCCAGGCTGAGACTGTCAGCGCATAGCCGGCACGACGGTTGAGGACCGCACCGTACCCCTTGGACGCCAGCGCGAGCATCCCGCCCGCATAGCCGGTGATCACCACCGACTCCGCGAAGGCTTGCCAGTCGCGGTTGCCTGCGGCGGCGTCGACGACCATCGGCACGGCCATGCCGACGCTGAGGATGAGCAGCAGGCAGCCGTTGACGAAGACGACAAACCGCATCGGGCTCGCCGCCGTGATCGCAGCCGGGGTGGCTGCGCGGACCGCGTTCTCCGCACGAAGGCGCGCGGGGGGCAGCGTACCGCTGACAGTGCTGTCGGGGCTGGTGCGAATGGGGACGGACTCCTGTGTCGGAGGCCATCAGATGGTGGGCGGTGGTGTAAGGGAGCCATACGGATTTCGCGGCGCTCGCGTAAAGATCGCGTAAGGCAGGCCCGCGTCGTTGAATGGCCCGGTTTTCCCTTTGAACAGGGTAAACCCGATGCTATAGAGGCGCCGCTTGGCCGGCGCCCTTGACCCGCGGCTGTTCGGAGCCGGGCGACAACCCGCGTTGGCGAGGCCGTCCCATTTTCGGGCGCACGCTGGGCGGGCGTGGCGGAACTGGTAGACGCGCGGGATTTAGGTTCCCGTGACGAAAGTCGTGGGGGTTCAAGTCCCTCCGCCCGCACCATTTCCCCGCTGTCCCCAGTCTCCAGCAGGTGCGGGCAGGGCGGGTGTCAGCCAGGACAACAGGGCGCGCAACGTCGACCCGGCGGGGCGGAGTGGAGTGGAAAGCGGCTGAAATGCAGGTAACCGAGACCAGTTCCGAGGGCCTCAAACGCGAATTCCAGGTGGTCGTGCCCGCCACCGAACTTGACGCGCGGTTGGTCGAACGGCTGAACGCGCTGAAGGACGAGGTCCGCATCAAAGGCTTCCGGCCGGGGAAGGTGCCGATGACGCACCTGCGCCGGATGTTCGGACGCTCGGCAATGGCGGAAATCCTTCAGTCTGTGTTCGCCGAGGTGGCTCGCCAGACGCTCAGCGAGCGGGGTGAGAAGGCTGCTTCGGCACCTGACTACCGGTTGCCAGAGGATGAGGACATCGCGAACCAGGTGCTCGCCGGCAGCGCCGACCTCAACTACACGATGGCCTACGAGGTGCTGCCCAAAATCGAGCTCGCCGATTTCCAGGGGATCACGGTTGAGCGGCCGGTCGTGGAGGTCTCCGACGAAGCCGTCGAGGATCAGCTCAAGGCGCTCGCCCGCGATACGCGCTCCTTCACTACGAAGGAAGGCAAGGCCGAAGACGGCGACCGGGTGACGGTCTCGTATGTCGGCAAGGTCGATGGCGAGCCGTTCGACGGCGGCACCAATGACAACGCGACGGTGACGATCGGCGACAACCAGTTCATCCCCGGATTCGAAGAACAGCTGGTGGGTCTGGCGGCGGGTGACAGCAAGACGATCAACGTAACGTTTCCGGACGACTACCGGGCCAAGGACCTGGCAGGCAAGGCGGCCACGTTCGACGTTACGGTCAAGGCTGTCGCCGAGGGCGAGGCGGCCAAGATCGACGACCAGCTCGCGGTGCGGCTCGGCGTGGAATCGCTGGATGGCCTGCGCGACACGGTACGCCAGCAGATACAGTCGCAGTACAACCAGCTCAGCCGCCAGAAGGTGAAGCGGCAACTGCTCGACCGGCTCGACGAGATGCACCCGATCGAGCTGCCGCCACAGATGGTCAGCGATGAGTTCGATACCATCTGGCGCCAGATCACCTCCGAACTGGCTAATACCGGGCGTTCCTTCGCGGACGAAGAGACCACGGAGGAGGCCGCCAGGGAGGACTATCGCAAGATCGCCGAGCGGCGGGTGCGCCTTGGGCTGGTGATGGCCGAAATCGGCGACCGGAACAAGATCGAGGTGACCGAGGAAGAGGTCCAACGGGCGCTGACCGCGCAAATGCGACAGTTTCCGGGTCAGGAGCAGGCGCTGGTCGACTACTACCGCAATACGCCTGGCGCCGTCGCCGCTCTCAGGGCGCCGATCTTCGAGGAGAAGGTGGTCGATTACCTGCTGGAGCTGGTGAAGGTCACCGACAAGCCGGTAACGCGGGACGAACTCGCGAGTGACGACGACGACAGGCTCGTGTGAGCCGGGCCGGTCGGACGCGGCCCCTTCCGAAGCGGTTTTGCATGGCCTATCTATAGGGCCGCATCGACGGATTCGCCGTCCGCGATGGCGCGCTTTGTGTGTGTTCTATAGCGTTGCACCCGATTTTTCCGTCGCGGCCGAAGGAAGCCCATGAACGATCCCGTCAACATCTACATGCAGCACCTGGTGCCAATGGTGGTCGAACAGACCAATCGTGGCGAGCGGGCATTCGACATCTACTCGCGCCTGCTCAAGGAGCGCATCATCTTCGTCACCGGTCCGATCGAGGACCACATGGCGTCGCTGGTGACGGCACAGCTCCTCTATCTGGAGGCGGAGAATCCGAAGAAAGAGATCGCCATGTACATCAACTCGCCGGGTGGCGTGGTTACCTCCGGCATGGCGATCTACGATACGATGCAGTTCATCAAGCCAGCCGTGTCGACCCTGTGCGTTGGCCTGGCCGCGTCAATGGGCTCATTGCTTCTGTGCGCCGGTCAAAAGGGCATGCGCTTTGCGCTACCGAACGCGCGCATTCTCGTTCATCAGCCATCTGGCGGTTTCCAGGGCCAAGCGTCAGACATCGAGCGGCACGCCGAAGACATCGTGAAGATGAAGCGTCGGCTGAACGAAGTCTATGTGAAACACACCGGTAAGGATTACGAGACAATCGAACGCACGCTCGACCGTGATTATTTCATGAACGCGGACGAGGCGCGGGATTTTGGCATTGTGGACCGGGTGCTCACCGACCGGGCGGCGTTGGACGCCGCCGAAAAGAAGGACTGAAAGGGGCAGGCCGGCTATGGGATCGTAGGCCCCCGAACCGCAGGGGACGTTAAGTATCTCTTGAACAAATCACGGCTAGCATGTTTGAGTCGGCTCAGGATGGGTTTTCATCCGGGCGGACCAGTGCCAAGGTCGGCTGATGGATGCGGGCAGTGGGGCGTATCGCAG
Organism: uncultured Alphaproteobacteria bacterium; assembly: GCA_963826055.1. Lineage (GTDB taxonomy): Bacteria > Pseudomonadota > Alphaproteobacteria > Rhizobiales > Kaistiaceae > JBBDMC01. The sequence continues at coordinate 114,131 of CAWGVO010000018.1, forward strand.
GAGCCGGCGGGTCTGTCGGCGGTTGAATGGGGTAATCGGGAATGAGCAAAGTCAGCGGCAGCGACAGTAAGAACACGCTCTACTGCTCATTCTGCGGCAAGAGCCAGCACGAGGTCCGCAAGCTGATTGCCGGCCCGACGGTGTTCATCTGCGATGAATGCGTCGAGCTGTGCATGGATATCATCCGCGAGGAGAACAAGTCCTCGTTGGTCAAGTCGCGTGATGGCGTGCCGACTCCGACCGAAATCTGCACCGTTCTTGACGACTACGTCATCGGCCAAACCCACGCGAAGAAAGTGTTGTCGGTCGCCGTCCACAACCATTACAAGCGCCTCAACCACGCTGCCAAGAACAATGACGTCGAGCTGGCGAAGTCGAACATTCTGCTGATCGGCCCGACGGGCTGCGGCAAGACGCTGCTGGCGCAGACGCTGGCGCGCATCCTCGACGTGCCGTTCACCATGGCCGATGCGACGACGCTTACCGAGGCCGGTTACGTCGGTGAGGACGTCGAGAACATCATTCTGAAACTGCTGCAAGCGGCCGACTACAACGTCGAGCGCGCCCAGCGCGGCATCGTCTACATCGACGAGGTCGACAAGATCAGCCGCAAGTCGGACAACCCGTCGATCACGCGCGATGTGTCGGGCGAGGGCGTGCAACAGGCGCTTCTGAAGATCATGGAGGGCACAGTCGCTTCCGTGCCGCCGCAGGGGGGCCGCAAGCATCCGCAGCAGGAATTCCTGCAGGTCGATACGACCAACATCCTGTTCATCTGCGGCGGCGCCTTCGCGGGTCTGGAGAAGATCATCTCCGAACGCGGGCGCAAGACGTCGATCGGCTTCTCAGCCAACGTCTCCTCGCCTGAGGACCGCAAGACAGGCGAACTCTTCCGCCACGTCGAACCGGAGGACCTGCTGCGTTTCGGTTTGATCCCGGAGTTCGTCGGCCGGTTGCCGGTGCTGGCGACCCTGGAGGACCTTGACGAGGAAGCGCTGGTCAAGATCCTGACCGAGCCGAAGAATGCGCTCGTCAAACAGTATCAGCGGTTGTTCGACATGGAGGATGTCGAACTCGGCATCCATCCGGATGCGCTGACTTCCATCGCCAAGAAGGCGATCGAGCGCAAGACCGGCGCGCGGGGTTTGCGCTCGATCATGGAAGCGATCTTGCTGGAGACCATGTTCGACCTCCCGGGCCTCGATGGGGTTCAGGAGGTGGTCATTTCCAGCGAAGTGGTCGAGGGAAAAGCGAGGCCGCTATACATTTACTCCGACCGCCGGGAAGACGTCGGCTCGACCGCCTGAGCGGGCGGACCGCCAAAAAACAAAAGAAGGGCGACGAATCGTTCGATCGCTCGCCGTGCCCAGTTCGAGCGCGTTGCGTGGGTGGCTTGAAACCTCCGGTCGCCGACGCCATTTTACGCTGAGGCCGGCCAAATGTCCGTCAATTCACGAGTTTTGGCGCTTGCGGTTGACTGACGGCGGCCCTTGACCGGCGGCCCGTCTGATGGGCGCCGGCAGAAAGGAACGAGAGAAGCGATGACAGCTGAACAGTCGCGTGCGATCAAGCCACCGGAAGGCGACGGTGGTGGTGTTTTTCCCGTCCTGCCGCTGCGTGATATCGTCGTCTTTCCGCACATGATCGTGCCGCTCTTCGTCGGGCGCGAGAAGTCGATTCGTGCCCTCGAAGAGGTGATGCGGGCCGACAAGCAGATCTTGCTCGCCACGCAACAGAATCCGAGCGAGGACGAGCCGACCCCGGAGACGATTTTCAACGTCGGGACGCTCGCGGCGGTGCTGCAGTTGCTGAAGTTGCCCGACGGCACCGTGAAGGTGCTGGTCGAGGGCAGCGCGCGCGCCGATATCCAGCACTACACCGACAACGAGTCCTATTACGAAGCGTATGCGGTGAAGATGCCCGACGTCGTTGGCGACGAGGTCGAGGCCGAGGCACTTGCGCGCTCGGTGAACTCGGAGTTTGAGAATTACGTCAAACTCAACAAGAAGATTTCGCCCGAGGTTGTGGGTGCGGTCAGCAACATCGACGACTATTCGAAGGTCGCCGACACGGTGGCCTCGCACCTCGCGATCAAGATTCCCGACAAACAGGCGATCCTGGCGCTGCCGACGGTGGTGGCGCGGCTGGAGCGCGTGCTGGGAGTGATGGAGAGCGAAATCTCCGTGCTGCAGGTGGAGAAGCGTATTCGCAGCCGCGTGAAGCGTCAGATGGAGAAGACGCAGCGCGAGTACTACCTGAACGAGCAGATGAAGGCGATCCAGAAGGAGCTTGGCGACACCGAGGACGGCCGCGACGAGCTGCAGGAACTGGAGGAAAAGATCGCCAAGACGCGCCTCAGCAAGGAGGCGCGGGAAAAGGCGACCAACGAGCTGAAGAAGCTCCGTCAGATGAGCCCGATGTCGGCCGAGGCGACGGTGGTGAGAAACTACCTCGACTGGCTGCTCGGAATCCCGTGGGGCAAGAAGACGAAGGTCAAGAATGACCTCAACTTCGCCCAGAACGTGCTCGACGCGGATCACTTCGGCCTGGAGAAGGTCAAGGACCGCATTGTCGAATACCTCGCGGTGCAGAGCCGGTCGAACAAGCTGAAGGGCCCGATCCTGTGCCTGGTCGGACCGCCCGGCGTCGGCAAGACGTCACTCGGCAAGTCGATCGCCAAGGCGACCGGCCGCGAATTCGTGCGGATGTCGCTCGGCGGTGTGCGCGACGAGGCGGAAATCCGCGGCCACCGGCGCACCTACATCGGCTCGATGCCGGGCAAGGTGATCCAATCGATGCGCAAGGCCAAGAAGGTCAATCCGCTGTTCCTGCTCGACGAGGTCGACAAGATCGGCATGGACTTCCGTGGCGATCCGTCGTCGGCGCTGCTTGAGGTGCTGGATCCGGAGCAGAACTCAAGCTTCAACGACCACTACCTCGAGGTCGACTACGATCTGTCGAACGTGCTGTTCATCACCACGGCGAATACGCTCAACATCCCGCCGGCGTTGATGGACCGCATGGAGATCATCCGTATCGCCGGGTACACCGAGGACGAGAAGATCGAGATCGCGCGGCGGCACCTCATCCCGAAGATCCTCAAGGAGCACGGGCTGCAGTCGAAGGAGTTCGCGATCGACGACGAGGCTCTGAAGACGGTCATCCGCCGGTACACCCGCGAGGCGGGCGTGCGGAACCTCGAGCGCGAGCTGGCGACGCTGGCGCGCAAGGGCGTGAAGGAACTGATCCTGTCGAAGAAGAAGACGATCAAGGTCAACAACAAGGGGGTCGAGGACTTCCTCGGCGTGCCTCGCTATCGCTACGGCGAAGCCGAGCTGGAAGACCTGGTCGGCGTCGTGACCGGATTGGCGTGGACCGAGGTCGGCGGCGAATTGCTGACGGTCGAAGGCGTCATGATGCCCGGCAAGGGCCGCATGACGGTCACCGGCAACCTTCGCGACGTGATGAAGGAATCGATCTCGGCGGCGGCTTCGTACGTCCGCTCGCGGGCGGTGGATTTCGGCATCGAGCCGCCGTGGTTCGACAAGCGGGACATCCACGTCCACGTTCCCGAGGGGGCGACCCCGAAGGACGGCCCGTCCGCCGGCGTGGCGATGGTGACGGCGATCGTGTCGGTCATGACCGGTATCCCGGTCCGCAAGGACCTGGCGATGACCGGCGAGATCACCCTGCGCGGCAGGGTACTGCCGATCGGCGGACTGAAGGAGAAGCTCCTGGCGGCGCTGCGAGGCGGCGTCAAGACGGTGTTGATCCCCGAGGACAACGCCAAGGACCTGGCGGAGATCCCTGACAACGTGAAGAGCGGCCTCGAAATCGTGCCGGTTGCCAGGATGGACGAGGTGCTCAAACACGCACTGGTTCGCCAGCCGGAGCCGATCGAATGGGACGAGGCGAAAATGCTGGAAACGCCGGTGGTTCCCGACGATGAAGCAGCAACGGCCCAGATCGCCCACTAACTATCTGAAATGAATGAAAAAAAGGCGCTCGCCCAACGGCGGGCGCCTTCGTTACCGGCGGGTCGCAATTCGCATCAAAATCGCGGGAATCCGCCGTTTTCTCTTGCCTCAGCGGAAATTTCGCAGGACTGTCCCGCGTGAAGTCGGGGGCACGATTCGCTTTCGGCTCTGATCCGGGAAAGGGATGTCTCATGAACAAGAATGATCTCATCGCGTCCGTCGCCGAGCGCACCGGCATGTCCAAGGCCGGCGCCGGACAAGCGGTCGACGCGACGTTCGATGCCATCACTGACGCCCTGAAATCGGGCCAGGAGGTGAAGGTCATCGGCTTCGGGAATTTCGCGGTCGCACAACGCGCCGCCAGCATGGGCCGCAATCCGCGCACGGGCGAGGCGATCCGCATCGCCGCGTCGAAGACGCCGAAGTTCAAGGCCGGCAAGGGCCTGAAGGACGCCGTCAACCGCTGAGCCATCGGTTTCAGGCAGACGATTGCGAGCCTCGTGCCTTGCGCGGGGCTCGATTTTTTTCGGCGCGTACGGCGGCCGCGTGTGGCCGCCGCGCCTGCCGGTGTCCTCGGTGGCCGCGCTGTGCTTAGTATCGTCTCGATATAGTCGCCTTCTGTCGGGGCCAGATGTCGTCGAGATGAACATGCAGACAGCGCCCGACAACGGGAAGGCGTGGCAAACGGACGCCGCTCCGGCCGGATTGCCGGAACCGGCGGGAACCCGGGGCGTTCCGGTCTCCCGCCTCGCCTGCAACCGGCAGATCCTCGCGCAGCACCTCCGCCGGCTGCCGGCGTTGCGGTTTCAGCCGGCCAGGACCATTCCCGTCATCGTCGCGGCGGTGGTGCTGGTGATCGCCGAGGGGTTGGCGTTCGACGGGCCGATCGGGGCAGTCCGGGCGACGTTTCCGCCGGCGGTGATCGCGTTCTTTCAGGTCGCGACCCGTTTCGGCCAATCGGACTGGCTGCTGATCCCGTCGGGGCTTCTGGCGATCGGGGTCGCGCTGGGCGACTGGCGATGTCCGTCCCGGGCGGTGTCCGCGGCGTGGGCCGAGATCGGGGCGCTGGCGGGCGTCTTCTTCGTGGCAATCGCGGCGCCGGGAATCATTGCCGACGTCATCAAGCCGCTGGTCGGCCGGGCAAGACCGGTGCCGCTCGCCGAGGGAGCGGCGGCGTTCGCGCCGCTTCATTTCGGCTACGCCCACGCGAGCTTCCCGTCCGGCCACGCCGACACAATGGCGGCCCTGGCCGTGGTGGCGATGCTGGCGCTGGGGGCGCGGGCACTGCCGGTTGTCGTTGGTGCGATGATCGTGGCGATGAGCCGGGTCGTCATCGGCGTCCACAATTTCAGCGATGTGGCGGGGGGCGTGCTGCTGGGCGGGGTGATCGCCTATGTGGTAGTGCGCTCGGCGGCCGCGGCCGGCATCGGCTTCAGGCTCCTTCCGGGCGGGGCGGTCGGCCCGCGGATCGGAGCGGTGAGCCGGGTCCTGACGCGCCGGGGCGGGCCGGTCACGCTCATCCGCGGCCTCGGAGCTGCGATCGCCGGACATCGTGCCTGAGGGGCGTCAGGCGGCGTTGTCTGCCGGCGCGCACTCGGCTATCGACAGGCGGAGGGCGGTTAGCTCAGCTGGTAGAGCGCCACGTTTACACCGTGGAAGTCGGGAGTTCGAGCCTCTCACCGCCCACCACCCGTGCCGCTACCGGCAGTCCTTGACTTGGCCCGGACCCTCGCTTAACTCACCGCACCTCCCGCGGCGAAATCCATCGCGGGCGGCGCCCGCGGGGGCGTAGCTCAGTTGGTTAGAGCGCTGGCCTGTCACGCCAGAGGTCGCGGGTTCGAGTCCCGTCGCTCCCGCCAGTCATTTTTGTTTCGCCACACTCCGAAGATAGGCTTGGCCGCTTGCCACGTGGGGTCGCCTCGGCTAAGGCTCGACTCGGTCAACGACCGGGGATTCCAAGCTTCGCCGCCGCCTCAGCAGGATTGCTGCAATGCTTGCAGAGTGAAGGTCTTGCCGTCACACTGCGTTGCAGCAAATAGGGGCGGGGTGAGCTAGTTTTGGAGTGTCGGGGACGACATGCAGGACCTTTTGAACGCCTATCTGCCGATCGTCGTCTTTATTGCCATCGCGGCGGTGGTGGGTCTTGGGTTGCTGGTGGCGCCGTTCATGGTCGCCTACAAGAGCCCCGACGCGGAGAAGCTGTCGGCATACGAATGCGGGTTCGACGCATTCGACGATGCGCGCATGAAGTTCGACGTCCGCTTTTATCTCGTGGCGCTGCTGTTCATCATCTTCGACCTGGAAGTGGCGTTTTTGTTTCCGTGGGCCGTCTCCTTCGGTGATCTCGGCTGGTACGGATTCTGGTCGATGATGGTTTTCCTCGCCGTTCTGACGGTCGGGTACATTTACGAATGGCGCAAAGGGGCGCTCGAATGGGATTGAGCGTCCGCTCCGACGGACCGAAAGTGGCCGGTTCGACGCGTCCGCTCGCGGGCGCGAACGACCGGTTCTTCCTGGAAGTCAACAACGAGCTTGCCGACAAGGGGTTCCTGCTCACCACCGCGGACGACCTCATCACCTGGGCGCGTACGGGCTCGCTGATGTGGATGACCTTCGGGCTCGCGTGTTGCGCCATCGAGATGATGCAGATGTCGATGCCGCGCTACGACTGCGAGCGGTTCGGTTTCGCTCCGCGCGCAAGCCCCCGCCAGTCGGACGTGATGATTGTCGCAGGCACGCTGACCAACAAGATGGCGCCGGCGCTGCGCAAGGTCTACGACCAGATGCCGGAACCGCGCTACGTCATCTCCATGGGCTCCTGCGCCAATGGCGGCGGCTACTACCACTATTCCTATTCCGTCGTACGCGGCTGCGACCGCGTGGTGCCGGTCGACATCTACGTCCCCGGCTGCCCGCCCTCGGCCGAAGCGCTGCTTTACGGCGTGCTGCTGCTGCAAAAGAAGATTCGCCGAACCGGTACCATCGAGCGCTGAGCGGTGAAGGATCGCCACGTTTGGACGAGACACTGAAGGAACTCGGCGAGTTCATAGCCAACGCGCAGGCGGGGAGCGTCAGCGACTGGCGTGTCGCCCTAGGCGAGTTGACGGTGACGGTGCCGGCCGCAGCGCTGGTGGGGTTTCTCCGCTTCTTGCGGGACGAGCCGCGGCTCGCCATGGTCAGCATCATCGATGTGTGCGGGGTCGACTGGCCGGGACGCGAGCAGCGTTTCGATGTCGTTTACCACCTGCTCAGCCCGCAACAGAACCTGCGCATCCGCGTCAAGGTGATGACCGACGAAGCAACGCCGGTGCCGTCAATCACGCAGGTATTTCCGGGCGCCGACTGGTTCGAGCGCGAGGCGTACGACCTGTACGGCATCCTGTTCACGGGGCATCCGGACCTGCGCCGCATCCTGACCGACTACGGATTCGAGGGGCACCCGCTGCGCAAGGACTTCCCGCTGACCGGCTTCGTCGAGGTGCGCTACGACGACGAGCAGAAACGGGTGGTGTACGAACCGGTGCGGCTGGCGCAGGAATTCCGCAACTTCGATTTTGTGTCGCCCTGGGAGGGACCGGAGTATGTGTTGCCCGGGGACGAAAGGGCGAAGTCGTGATTGCCTGGTGCCATGCCTGAAGCCGACATCCGCACGTTCAACATCAACTTCGGGCCGCAGCATCCGTCCGCCCACGGTGTGCTGCGCCTGGTGCTGGAGCTGGACGGCGAGGTGGTCGAACGGGTCGATCCGCATATCGGACTCCTGCACCGCGGCACTGAAAAGCTGATCGAGCACAAGACCTATCTGCAGGCGGTGCCCTATTTCGATCGACTCGACTATGTCGCGCCGATGAACCAGGAACACGCTTTCGCGCTGGCGGTGGAGAAGCTGCTCGGCATCGACGTCCCCAAGCGGGGTCAGCTTATCCGCGTGCTCTACTGCGAGATCGGGCGCATCCTCAGCCACCTGCTCAACATCACGACCCAGGCGCTCGATATCGGCGCGCTGACGCCCCCGCTGTGGGGGTTCGAGGAGCGCGAAAAGCTGATGATTTTCTACGAGCGTGCGTCGGGAGCGCGGATGCACGCCGCGTACTTCCGCCCGGGCGGGGTCCACCAGGATCTGCCGCCGCAGCTGATCGACGACATCGGCGCCTTCTGCGACCCATTCCTCCAAGCGGTCGACGACATCGCGACGCTGCTCAGCGACAACCGCATCTTCAAGCAGCGTATGGTCGATATCGCGGTAGTCGCGCTGGATGATGCCTGGAAACTCGGGTTTTCCGGCGTGATGGTGCGGGGGTCCGGCGCGGCGTGGGACTTGCGCAAGGCGCAACCCTACGAGTGCTACGACGAACTCGAATTCGATATCCCTGTCGGGAAGAACGGAGACTGCTACGACCGCTACCTGATCCGCATGGAGGAAATGCGCCAGTCGGTCCGGATCATGAAGCAGTGCGTCGAGCTGCTGCAATCGGAGGCGGGCCGCGGGCCGGTGGTGTCCGACGACGGCAAAGTGGTGCCGCCGCGACGAGGCGAGATGAAGCGGTCGATGGAAGCGCTGATCCATCATTTCAAGCTCTACACCGAGGGGTACCACGTGCCGGCGGGCGAGGTTTACTCCGCGGTGGAGGCGCCGAAGGGCGAATTCGGTGTCTATCTCGTCGCCGACGGCAGCAACAGGCCTTATCGCTGCAAGATCAGAGCGCCGGGTTTCGCCCACCTCGCTGCCATGGACTATCTCAGCCGCGGCCACATGCTGGCGGACGTTACCGCGATCATCGGTTCGATTGACGTTGTCTTCGGCGAGGTGGACCGCTGATGTCCGTTCGCCGCCTCGCCGAGGAACAGCCGGAAAGCTTCGCATTCACGCCGGACAACGTGGCGTGGGCCAAGGGCCAGATCGCCAAGTACCCGGCGGGCCGTCAGGCGTCGGCGGTGCTGTCGCTGCTGTGGCGGGCGCAGGAGCAGGAGGGCTGGGTGAGCGAGCCGGCGATCCGGGTTGTCGCCGAGATGCTCGACATGGCCACCATTCGCGTCCTCGAGGTCGCCACCTTCTATACGATGTTCCACCTCGAACCGGTGGGCAGCGTCGCGCACATCCAGGTATGCGGGACGACCCCGTGCTGGCTGCGTGGGGCCAACGACCTGAAGGACGTGTGCCGGCGGCGGATCGGCGCAGCGGATCATGTCTCGGCTGACGGCAGGTTCTCGTGGGAGGAGGTCGAGTGCCTTGGCGCTTGCGTCAACGCGCCGATGGTGCAGATCGATGCCGACACCTACGAGGACTTGACGGTTGCGAGCTTCGAGAAGCTGATCGACGACCTTGCCGCGGGCCGTCCAATTCGGCCTGGCCCCCAGATCAAGCGCCAGTACTCGGCGCCCGTCGGCGGGCCGACGACGCTGACGGTCGAGGCGGCTGAAAAGCCACCTGAAGCCGCCCCAAAAGCGACGGCAGCGCCGGAGGCGCGACGTGCGGCGGAGCCTGCATCCGACGATGCCGATCGGCCGACGGCGCTCGCCGCACCGCGCGGTGGAAACGCTGACGACCTCAAGCGCATCAAGGGCATCGGACCGAAGATCGAGGGGCTTCTGAACGAGCTCGGCGTCTACCACTACGACCAGATCGCGGGGTGGTCCGATGCCACGGTCGCCTGGGTCGATGACCACCTGAGCTTCAAGGGTCGCATCGGGCGCGAACAATGGATCGCGCAGGCCAAAACGTTGGCAAAGAAGGACTAGCGGTCATGCTCGCCAACGCCGACCGCATCTTCACGAACCTCTACGGCCTGGAGGACTGGCGCCTCAAGGGGGCGATGAAGCGCGGCAACTGGGATGGCACCAAGGCGATCCTGGAACGGGGCCGGGACGCCATCATCGACCAGATGAAAGCATCCGGGCTGAGGGGACGGGGCGGCGCAGGGTTCCCGACCGGGCTCAAGTGGTCGTTCATGCCCAAGGAGGTAGGCGAGCGGCCGCACTATCTGGTGGTCAACGCCGACGAGTCGGAGCCCGGCACCTGCAAGGACCGCGAGATCATGCGCCACGACCCGCACACGCTGGTCGAGGGCTGCCTGATCGCCGGGTTCGCCATGCAGGCCCATACGGCATTCATCTACGTGCGCGGCGAGTTCATCCGCGAGCGCGAACGGCTGCAGATCGCGGTCGACGAGGCGCGCGAGGCGGGGCTGATCGGCAAGAACAACAAGAACGGCTGGGACTTCGAAATCGTCGTCCATCACGGCGCCGGCGCCTACATCTGCGGCGAGGAAACGGGTCTCCTGGAAAGCCTGGAGGGCAAGAAGGGGCTGCCGCGGCTGAAGCCGCCGTTTCCTGCGAGCGTTGGCGTCTACGGCTGTCCGACGACCGTCAACAACGTCGAGTCGATCGCGGTGGCGCCGACGATCCTTCGCCGCGGCGCGGCCTGGTTCGCCGGCATCGGCCGCCCGAACAACGTCGGCACCAAGCTGTTCTGCATCTCCGGGCACGTGGAAAGGCCGTGCACGGTCGAGGAGGAAATGGGGATCACGCTCCGCGAGCTGATCGACCGCCACTGCGGCGGCGTTCGCGGCGGCTGGGACAACCTGCTGGCCGTCATCCCGGGAGGGGCGTCGGTGCCCTGCCTGCCCGCCTCGATGTGCGACGATCTCATCATGGATTTCGACTCGCTCAGGGACCTGAAGTCCGGCCTCGGCACGGCGGCGGTCATCGTCATGGACAAGTCGACCGATATCGTTCGCGCGATCGCGCGGCTGGCCTACTTCTACAAGCACGAGAGCTGCGGCCAATGCACGCCCTGCCGCGAGGGCACAGGCTGGATGTGGCGCGTGCTGGAGCGCATGGCGGACGGGCGCGCCGAGAAGCGCGAGATCGACCAGCTGCTGGAGGTGACCTACCAGGTGGAGGGGCACACGATCTGCGCGCTCGGCGATGCGGCGGCGTGGCCGATCCAGGGGCTGATCCGGCATTTCCGCGGCGAGATGGAACGGCGGATCGACGCCTATCACGGCGGACGACCGGTGCCGGCGCCGGCGATGGAGGCGGCGGAGTAGGGCGATGACCGACGGTGTCCGCCATCTCGCCCAGTTCAACATCGCGCGGATCCGCTATCCGCTGGACGATCCGCGCATGGCCGAGTTCCTCGACAACGTCGACCGGGTCCACAAGCTGGCGGAGAAGATAGAGGGGTTCGTATGGCGGCTGCACGACGACAGCGGTCACGCCATGAACATACGCGTCTATGACGACCCGGCGCTGCTACCCAACCTGACAATCTGGGAGAGCGAGGAGGGGCTGGAGCGTTTCGTCTGGCAGACGCTCCACGGCCGCTTCTATCGCCGGCGGGAAGAATGGTTCGTGCCGGTCGAGACGCCGCTGGTGATGTGGCGGGTCGAGCCCGGCGCGCGGCCGACGATGGAGGAAGGGGTCCGGCGGCGCGATCACCTGATCACCCATGGCCCCAGCGACTACGCCTTCGGCTGGGAGAGCCTGGCGCGCGCCGAACTCTGGAAGAGCCGGCGCGGCGCCAACGTCGACGAGCACGCGGCATGAGCAAGATCAAGGTCGACGGCACCGAGGTCGACGTCCCGCCGGAGTTCACGCTGCTGCAGGCGTGCGAGGCGGCGGGTGCGGAGATACCGCGCTTCTGTTTCCACAAGCGCCTGTCGATCGCCGGCAACTGTCGCATGTGCCTGGTCGAACTGAAGGGCGCGCCGAAGCCGGTCGCCTCGTGCGCCTGGGCGGTGCGCGACTGCCGGCCCGGCCCGAACGGCGAGCCGCCGGAGGTCATCACCCGCTCGAAGATGGTGCGGCGCGCCCGCGAGGGGGTGATGGAGTTCCTGCTCATCAACCACCCGCTCGACTGCCCGATCTGCGACCAGGGCGGCGAGTGCGACCTGCAGGACCAGGCGATGGCCTACGGCGTCGACGGCAGCCGGTTCCACGAGAACAAGCGGGCGGTCGAGGACAAATACATCGGGCCGCTGGTCAAGACGATCATGACGCGGTGCATCCAGTGCACGCGCTGCGTCCGCTTCGCGGCCGAGGTTGCCGGTGTGCCGGAGCTCGGCGCCACCGGACGCGGTGAGGACATGGAGATCACCACGTACCTCGAACATGCGATGAGCTCGGAGTTGCAGGGCAACGTCATCGACCTGTGTCCGGTCGGTGCGCTCACCTCGAAGCCTTACGCATTCCAGGCGCGGCCGTGGGAGCTCACCAAGACGGAATCGATCGACGTGATGGACGCGGTCGGCTCGGCCATCCGCGTCGACACGCGCGACCGCGAGGTGATGCGCATCCTGCCGCGGCTCAATGATGCGGTGAACGAGGAGTGGATTTCCGACAAGAGCCGCTTCGTATGGGATGGCCTCAGAAGCCAGCGGCTCGACCGGCCGTACGTGCGGCGCGATGGCCGGCTGACACGGGCGACCTGGGGCGAGGCATTCGCGGCGATCGCCGAGCGGGCCAAGGCGACCAAGCCGGAGCGGATCGGCGCCATTGCCGGTGACCTCGCCAGCGTCGAGGAAATCTTCGCGCTGCGCGAGCTGATGACGGCGATGGGCGTCAGCAATCTCGATTGCCGGGAGGAGGGCGGCAAGCTCGATCCGGCGCTCGGTCGCGCGAGCTACGTCTTCAACCCCACCATCGCGGGGATCGAGGCGGCCGACGCGCTGCTGATCGTCGGCTCCGATCCGCGTCACGAGGCGGCGGTGCTGAACGCGCGCATCCGCAAGCGCTGGCGTCAGGGCGGCTTCCCAATCGGTCTCGTCGGCGAGCGGGTGGACCTCACCTATCCCTACCAGCACCTCGGCGCGGGTCCCGATACGCTGGCCGGGCTCGCCGATGGTGCGGGGGAATTCGGCAAGGCTCTGGCCGCGGCCAAGCGGCCGGTCATTCTGGTCGGGCAGGGCGCGCTGGCGCGACCGGACGGACCGGAAGTGCTGGGCCTGGCGGCGCGGGTGGCGACGGCGGGGGCTCGGGAGGAAGGCTGGAACGGCCTTGCGGTCCTCCACACCGCGGCGGCGCGGGTCGGCGGTCTCGACCTTGGCTTCGTGCCGGGAGCGCGCGGCCTCGACACGCTTGGCATGGTCGCGGCGGCGGCGACAGGCGAGCTCGAGATGCTGTTTCTGCTCGGCGCCGACGAGATCAACGTCAACGCCCTCGGCAATGCCTTTGTGGTCTATCTCGGCAGCCATGGCGACGCCGGTGCCCATCGCGCCGACGTGGTTCTTCCCGGCGCGGCCTACACCGAAAAATCGGCGACCTACGTCAACACCGAGGGCCGGGTGCAGATGGCGGAACGGGCGGCATTCCCGCCGGGCGAGGCGCGGGAGGACTGGGCAATCCTGAGGGCGCTCTCCGACGTGCTCGGGCCACCGGCTGCCCTTCGATACGCTGTCGGCGCTGCGGGCGGCGCTCTACGAGGCCCATCCCCATTTGATGCGGATCGACGCGGTTGCGCAGGGCTCCCTCGACGAGGTGAAAGCGCTTGCCGGCCGCGCAGGCAAGGTGGGCGGGGAGCCATTCAGAAGCCCGATCACCGACTTCTATCTCACCAACCCGATCGCGCGGGCCTCGGCCGTGATGGCCGAATGCTCGGCGCTTCACCGCGGCGGCACGCTCGCCTCGGCGGCGGAATAGACGATGAACGGTTTCTTCCACTCATACGTCGTCCCCGGCGCCATCATGATCGGCGAGAGCCTTCTGGTGCTGGTGACGCTGCTGCTGTTCGTCGCCTACATCCTTTACGCCGACCGCAAGATCTGGGCGGCCGTGCAGATGCGACGCGGGCCGAACGTGGTCGGCCCCTGGGGGCTGTTCCAGAGCTTCGCCGATCTGCTGAAGTTCGTCTTCAAGGAGCCGGTGATCCCGTCGGGCGCCAACAAGGGCGTGTTCATCCTGGCGCCGCTGGTGACGGCGACTCTGGCGCTGTCGGCGTGGGCCGTCATTCCGTTCGATGCGGGCTGGGTGGTTGCCAATATCAACGTCGGCATCCTCTACCTCTACGCTATTTCCTCGCTCGGCGTGTACGGGATCATCATGGGCGGGTGGGCGTCGAACTCGAAGTATCCGTTCCTGGCGGCGCTGCGCTCGGCGGCGCAGATGGTGTCCTACGAGGTTTCCATCGGCTTCGTCTTCGTCACGGTGCTGCTCGCGGTCGGCTCGCTCAATCTTTCCGACATCGTCATGGCGCAGACGGACGGGATCGGGACGCGGCTCGGTCTGCCGAACAGCCTGCTCGACTGGCACTGGCTGCCGCTGCTGCCGATGTTCATCATCTTCTTCATTTCGGCGCTCGCCGAGACGAACCGGCCGCCGTTCGACCTGGTGGAGGCGGAATTGGAGCTGGTTGCCGGCTACGCGGTCGAATATTCCTCGACCCCGTTCCTGCTGTTCTTCCTCGGCGAATATGTCGCGGTCGTGCTGATGTGCGCGCTCGCCACCATCCTCTTTCTCGGCGGCTGGCTGCCGCCGCTGGCGGTGCCGCCTTTCACCTGGGTGCCGGGGATCGTGTGGTTCGTGCTCAAGGGTTCGTTCGTGTTTTTCATGATCGCCATGGTCAAGGCGTTCGTGCCGCGCTACCGCTATGATCAGCTGATGCGGCTCGGCTGGAAGGTGTTCCTGCCGATCTCGCTCGCCATGGTCGTCATCGTTGCGGCGTTCCTCCAGCTAACAGGTTGGGCCTGATCATGCGTCTCGACCAATCGGCCAGAGCAGCGTTCCTGTCGGAATTCGCGGCGGCGCTTTGGCTGTCGCTGCGCTACTTCTTCGGCAAGAAGGCGACGATCAACTATCCGTTCGAGAAGGGCGAGGTGAGCCCACGGTTCCGGGGCGAGCATGCGCTTCGCCGGTACCCCAACGGCGAGGAACGGTGCATCGCGTGCAAGCTGTGCGAGGCGATCTGCCCGGCGCAGGCGATCACGATCGAGGCGGGGCCGCGCCGCAACGACGGCACCCGGCGGACGACCCGCTACGACATCGACATGGTCAAGTGCATCTACTGCGGGTTCTGCCAGGAGGCATGCCCGGTCGACGCCATCGTCGAGGGGCCGAACTTCGAATATTCGACCGAGACGCGTGAGGAGCTTTACTTCAACAAGGAGAAGCTGCTCGCCAACGGCGACCGCTGGGAGCGGGAGATCGCGCGCAACCTCGAGCTGGATGCGCCCTACCGATGATCCTCCACGCCCTGTTCTTCTATCTTTTCTCCGCCGTCGCGATTGCCTCGGCGGTCATGGTGATCGGTGCGCGCAATCCCGTCCACTCGGTGCTGTTCCTGATCCTGGCATTTTTCAACGGCGCCGGGTTGTTCGTCATCCTCGGTGCCGAGTTCCTGGCGATGATCCTGGTGATCGTCTACGTCGGCGCCGTCGCCGTGCTGTTCCTGTTCGTGGTGATGATGCTCGACGTCGACTTCGTCGAACTGCGCCAGGGATTTCTCAACTACCTGCCGGTGGGCGCGCTGGTCGGCGTGGTGCTGCTCGCCGAGCTGCTGATCGTGCTGGCCGGCTGGGCGTTCGCGCC
The DNA here is from genome assembly GCA_963826055.1 of uncultured Alphaproteobacteria bacterium. Taxonomy (GTDB): domain Bacteria; phylum Pseudomonadota; class Alphaproteobacteria; order Rhizobiales; family Kaistiaceae; genus JBBDMC01. The sequence continues at coordinate 129,631 of CAWGVO010000018.1, forward strand.
GGATGCGGCGACCGCGGTTGCCGCACCGATGCCGCGCGCCGGGGCGGTATCGAACACCGCGGCGCTCGGCCTGATCATCTACACGCGCTACATCTACTTCTTCCAGTCGGCGGGGCTTGTGCTGCTGGTGGCGATGGTGGGCGCCATCGTGCTGACGCTCCACCACAGGCCGAACGTGCGGCGCCAGTCGATCGCCGATCAGGTGGCGCGCGACCCGGCCACCGCCATCGAAGTCCGCAAGGTTGAATCGGGACGGGGGATCTGATGGCGATCGGTCTTTCCCACTACCTGACGGTTGCCGCGATCCTGTTCACGATCGGGGTCTTCGGCATCTTCATCAACCGCAAGAATGTGATCGTCATCCTGATGTCGGTCGAGTTGATCCTGCTTGCCGTCAACATCAATCTGGTGGCGTTCTCGGCGTTCCTCGGCGATCTCGTCGGACAGGTGTTCGCCCTGCTGGTGCTGACGGTGGCGGCGGCCGAAGCGGCCATCGGCCTCGCCATCCTGGTGGCCTTCTACCGCAACCGGGGCACGATCGCGGTGGAAGACATCAACATGATGAAGGGCTGAGGCGGCATGTATCAGGCGATCGTCTTCCTGCCCCTGCTCGGCGCCATCATCGCCGGGGCGATCGCCATTGTTGGCGCACGCGGACGCCATCCGGGCGGCGAGGCGGGCGAGGAGGCCCAACGCGGACTGCGGCACGGTCGGCTCGCGCGCGGGCAGACCGGCGTGGAGGATCACGCCGGCCACGACGCAGCGGCCGAAGGATCGCTGCCGGCGGAGATCATCACGTCAGGGTTCCTGGTGGTGGCGGCGCTGCTTTCGTGGATCGCCTTCTTCAGCGTCGGCCTGGGCGGCGGGCCGGCGGACCGGATCCAGGTGCTCGGCTGGTTCGCGTCGGGGACGCTGTCGGTGGACTGGGCAATCCGGGTCGACACGCTGACGGTGGTGATGCTGGTGGTGGTGACGACGGTCTCCGCCCTCGTGCACATCTATTCTATCGGCTACATGGCCCACGACCCGGACCGGCCGCGGTTTTTCGCCTACCTGTCGATGTTCACCTTCGCGATGCTGGCGCTGGTGACGGCCGACAACCTGGTCCAGCTCTATTTCGGCTGGGAGGGGGTGGGCCTTGCCTCGTATCTTCTGATCGGTTTCTGGTTCCGCCGGCCGGCAGCGAACGCGGCAGCGATGAAGGCATTCATCGTCAACCGCGTGGGCGACTTCGGCTTCGCACTCGGCATCTTCGGCGTCTTTTTCCTGTTCCACTCGGTCGACTATGAGACGATCTTCGCCAACGCGCCCGAGGTCGCCGGGACGACCCTGCACTTCCTCTCCTGGGACTTCGACGCGCTCACCATCGTCTGTCTGCTGTTGTTCATGGGCGCCATGGGCAAGTCGGCGCAGTTCCTGCTGCACACGTGGCTGCCCGACGCCATGGAGGGCCCGACGCCGGTCTCGGCGCTGATCCACGCCGCGACGATGGTGACGGCGGGCGTGTTCATGGTGGCACGATTGTCGCCGCTCTTCGACCTTGCGCCGACGGCGCTGGCGACGGTGACGTTTTTCGGGGCGACGACGGCGTTCTTCGCGGCGAGCGTCGGGCTGGTCCAGAACGACATCAAGCGGGTGGTGGCATATTCGACCTGCTCGCAGCTCGGCTACATGTTCGTGGCGATGGGCGTCGGTGCATACGGGGTCGGCATCTTCCACCTGTTCACTCACGCTTTCTTCAAGGCGCTCCTGTTCCTCGGCTCAGGCTCCGTCATCCACGCAGTCGCCGACGAGCAGGACATGCGCAAGATGGGCGGGCTGAGGACGCACATCCCGCTCACCTACTGGATGATGGTGATCGGGACGCTGGCGCTCACCGGTTTCCCGCTGACCGCCGGCTACTTCTCGAAGGACGCGATCATCGAAGCCGTCTTCTCCAACACCAATCCGGTTGCCGGCTACGGCACGGTGCTGACGGTCCTCGCCGCGGCGATGACGGCGTTCTATTCGTGGCGGCTGATTTTCATGACGTTTCACGGGCGGGCGCGGGCCCCTGCCGAGGTGATGAAGCACGTTCATGAATCGCCGCTGGTGATGATGGGGCCGCTGTACGTGCTTGCCGCCGGTTCGCTGCTCGCCGGCCTGATCTTCGCCGGCCTGTTCATCGGCGGCGGTGCCGAGGACTTCTGGCGCGGGGCGCTCATCCTCCACGGCGAGGAGCATGGCGTGCCGCTGTGGTTCCGCTGGCTGCCGACGCTGATGATGGTGATCGGCGCCGCGATTGCCGTCTACTTCTACCTGTACTCGCCGGAGACGCCGCGGCGTCTGGCCCAGCGCAACGACTGGCTCTACCGCTTCCTGCTCAACAAGTGGTACTTCGACGAGCTTTACGACATCCTGTTCGTGCGTTCGGCGAAGTGGCTGGGCCGGTTCCTGTGGCAGAAGGGCGACGGCTGGCTGATCGATGGCTTCGGTCCGGACGGTATTTCGGCGCGGGTGCGTGACCTCACGGCGCTCGCGGTGCGGTTACAGTCGGGCTACCTGTACCACTACGCCTTCGCCATGCTGATCGGCCTCGCGGCGCTGATCACCCTGCTGATGTTCGCGGGCTGAGGGACGACGATGCTCGACTGGCCGCTCCTCACCACCGTAACGTTCCTGCCGACGATCGGCGCGCTGCTGGTGCTCGCGATCCGCGGCGACGACGAAATCGCGCAGCGGAACATGTATCACGTGGCGCTATGGACGACGTCGGTGACGTTCGTCCTGTCGCTGGTGATCTGGCTGAATTTCGATCCGGACGATTCCGGCTTCCAGATGGTCGAGCGAGCCGATTGGCTGAACGGCGTCATCGCCTACAAGATGGGCGTCGACGGCATCTCCATGCTGTTCGTGATCCTGACCGCGTTCCTGATGCCGCTCTGCATCGTCGCCAGCAAGCTGACGGTCAAGAAATACTTCAAGGCGTACATGGTCGCCTTCCTGGTGCTGGAAACGCTGATGATCGGCGTTTTCTGCGCTCTCGACCTGGTGCTGTTCTACGTTTTCTTCGAGGGCGGGCTGATCCCGATGTTCCTGATCATCGGCATCTGGGGCGGGCCGCGGCGGGTGTACGCCAGCTTCAAGTTCTTCCTCTACACGCTCACCGGTTCGGTGCTGATGCTGCTGGCGATCCTGGCGATGTACTGGCAGGCGGGGACCACCGACATTCCGACGCTCCTGAACTACCACTTCCCGGTGTCGATGCAGACCTGGCTGTGGATCGCGTTCTTCGCATCGTTCGCGGTGAAGCTGCCGATGTGGCCGGTGCACACCTGGCTTCCCGACGCGCACGTCGAGGCGCCGACCGCCGGCTCGGTCATTCTGGCGGCGATCCTGTTGAAGATGGGGGGTTACGGCTTCCTGCGCTTCTCGCTGCCGATGTTCCCTCTGGCGTCAGCCGATCTCGCGCCGTTCGTCTTCACGCTGTCGGTGTTCGCGATCGTTTACACCTCGCTGGTGGCGCTGATGCAGGAGGACATCAAGAAGCTGATCGCCTACTCCTCCGTCGCCCACATGGGCTTCGTCACCATGGGCCTGTTCGCGGCGAACGCCCAGGGCATCCAGGGCGGCATCTTCCAGATGCTGTCGCACGGCATCGTGTCGGCGGCTTTGTTCCTGTGCGTCGGCGTTATCTATGACCGCATGCATACGCGCGAGATCGCGGCCTACGGCGGCCTCGTCAACCGGATGCCGATCTACGCGGCGGTGTTCATGGTGTTCACGCTCGCCAACGTCGGCCTGCCGGGCACCAGCGGCTTCATCGGCGAGTTCCTGACGCTGATCGGCGCGTTCCAGGTCAATACCTGGGTGGCGTTTCTGGCGGCGATCGGCATGATCCTGTCGGCGGGCTATGCGCTGTGGCTCTACCGTCGGGTGATCTTCGGCGAGATCGAGAAGGAGAGCCTGCGCTCGATCCTCGATCTGTCGTGGCGCGAGGTGGCGCTCTTCGTGCCGCTGGCGGCGGGCGCCGTCTATTTCGGCTTTCACCCGGCGCCGATCATGAACGTGACCGCGGCGGCGGTCGATCAACTCGTCGGCAACTACCAGGCGGCGTTGTCGGCGGCGGGGCAACTGGCTGCGACGACGCCATAGGGGGACAAGGGATGGCGAGCGATCTGCTTCCGGCGCTTCCGGAAATCATCCTGGCGCTTGGCGCGCTGGCGCTGCTGATGGTCGGCTCGTTCGGCGGTGAGCGCGCCGTCTCGCCGGTGACGTCGTTGTCCATCGCGCTGATCGTCGTCGCGGGGATCGTCCTCGTTTCGGTGCCGAGCGACGGGCTCGCGTTCAGCGGCGCATTCGTGCTCGATCCCTTCGCCCGCTTCATGAAGATCCTGGCGCTGATCGGTTCGGCGTTCGCCATCGTGATGTCGACCGCCTACGCGCGGGCGCAGAAGTTCGAACGTTTCGAGTATCCGGTGCTGATCGTCACCGCCACGCTCGGCATGCTGATGATGATCTCCGCCAACGATCTGATCGCGGTCTATCTCGGCCTCGAACTGCAATCGCTGTCGCTTTACGTGGTAGCGGCGATCAACCGCAACTCGGCGCGCTCGACCGAGGCCGGGCTGAAGTATTTCGTCCTTGGCGCCCTGTCGTCGGGGATGCTGCTCTACGGGGCCTCGCTGACTTACGGATTCACCGGCCAGACGGCGTTCGCCGGCATCGCGTCGGCGCTGGCGGCCGGGCCGGCGCCGCTAGGCCTGACGTTTGGCCTGGTCTTCCTGATTGCCGGCTTCGCCTTCAAGGTCTCGGCGGTGCCATTCCACATGTGGACGCCCGACGTCTACGAGGGCGCGCCGACGCCGGTGACGGCCTTCTTTGCCGCGGCGCCGAAGGTGGCGGCGATGGCGCTGTTCGTTCGCGTCATGGTCGGACCGTTCGCGGCGGTCACGCCGGACTGGCAGCAGGTGGTCACGTTCGTTTCGGTGGCGTCCATGGTGCTCGGCGCCTTCGCCGCGATCGGCCAGACCAACATCAAGCGGCTGATGGCGTATTCCTCGATCGGCCACATGGGCTACGCGCTGGTGGGGCTCGCGGCCGGCACCCAGGCCGGCGTCCAGGGCGTGATCATCTATCTTCTCGTCTACATGGCGATGACGCTTGGCACCTTCGCCTGCATCCTCGCCATGCGGCGCGGCGATGCGATGCTCGAGGACATCGGTGACCTCGCGGGGCTCGCGCGCACCAACCCGATCATGGCGTTCATGCTGGGGATGCTACTATTCTCGCTTGCCGGGATACCGCCGCTGGCGGGCTTCTTCGCCAAATTCTACGTGTTCCTGGCGGCGATCCAGTCCGGTCTCTACGGGCTCGCCGTGATCGGCGTGCTCGCCAGCGTTGTCGGCTCCTATTACTACGTGCGTATCGTCAAGATCATGTATTTCGACGAGCCGGTCGGCGGGTTCCAGCCGATGTCGACCGAACTGCGCGCCGTCCTCGGTGTCAGCGGCGCCTTCGTTCTTTTCTTCATCTTCATCGCCGGTCAAATCGGTAGCGCCGCTGAACTCGCCGCCAAGACGTTTTTCTAGGGCGATGGCGAGCGCACTGCCTGACGGCTATCGCCGGCTGAGCTTCGACAGCGTGCCATCGACCAACGCGACGGCGCTGGAGGCGGCGCGCGCTGGCGAGCCCGGCGGCCTTTGGGTGACGGCGGGTGAGCAGACGAAGGGACGCGGGCGGCGTGGCAGGGATTGGACAACCGGACGCGGTAACCTTGCCGCCTCGCTGCTGCTGGTCGATCCGGCGGCGGCGAGCGTGGCACCGACGCTGTCTTTCGTCGCCGGGGTTGCCCTGCACCAGGCGGTGGTCGACATGGCGGGGCCGATGATCGCCGAACGGCTGGCGCTCAAGTGGCCGAACGATCTCCTGCTCGACAGCTTCAAGGTGGCCGGCATCCTGATCGAAGGCGAGCAGCTGGTTCGTGGCGGCTTCGCCGTGGTGATGGGGATTGGCGTCAATTGCGTGACGCATCCCGAGATCAGCAACCATCCGGCCAGCGACTTTGGCGCCCGCGGCGTGCCGCTTGGGTCGGAGGCCCTCTTCGCGGCGCTCGCGGTCCGCGCGGCCCATGAACTAGACGCCTGGGATGGCGGCTCGGGCTTCGCTGCGACCCGCCAAGCCTGGCTCGCGCGGGCGAGCGGCATCGGCGCCCCGATCCGCGTCGATCTCGGCGGACGGGCGGTCGAGGGCCGTTTCGAGACGATCGATGAGGCCGGCCGGCTGGTTGTCGACGGCGTTGACGGCCGGCGCGAGGCGGTGAGTGCCGGCGACGTCTTCCTGATCGCGGCGCGGTGAGGGCTAACGTGGCCGGAGATCGCGACGAACTGGTCTTCCTGCCGCTTGGCGGCGTCGGCGAGATTGGCATGAACCTCGGCCTCTACGGCTTTGGCCCGCCGCGCCACCGGACCTGGATGGCGGTCGATTTCGGCGTCGCTTTCACCCACGGAGATCTGCCCGGGGTCGACCTCATCTTCCCGGACATCGCTTACCTGGAGGAGGAGCGCACCAATCTCGCCGGCATCGTGATCACGCACGCCCACGAGGATCATTTCGGGGCGCTGATTGACCTGTGGCCCCGGTTGCGGGTGCCCGTTTACGCGACGGCGTTCACCGCCAGCCTGCTTTCCGCCAAGCTCGCCAGCGAACCCGGCGCGGCTCCCGTCCCTATCACGCTGGTGGCAGCGGGGGACAGTATCCAAGTCGGGCCGTTCGAGGTCGAGTACATCAACGTCGCCCACTCGATCCCGGAGTCGAACGCGCTTGCCATCCGCACGCCGCTCGGCACAGTCGTCCACACCGCCGACTGGAAGCTCGACGATACGCCTGCGCTGGGACTGCCGACCGACGAGGCGCGCCTGCGCGAGATCGGCGGGGAAGGGGTGCTGGCGCTCGTCAGCGATTCGACCAATGCGCTCCGCGAGGGGCGCAGTCCGAGCGAGGCGGAAGTCGCCAGCGAACTTGCCAAGATCATCGCCGAAGCGGAGGGTCGCGTCGCCTTCACGACATTCGCCTCCAACCTCGGCCGGCTGAAGTCGATCGCGCTTGCCGCCGCAGCGGCGGATCGAAACGTTGTCGTTGTGGGGCGTGCCATGCGGCGGGCGATCGACGTCGGCCTTGAGCTGGGGATGCTCGACGGCCTGCCGCCATTTCTCGACGACGAAGCGTTTCCATACCTGCCCCGCGACAAGGTGGTGCTCCTGCTGACCGGCAGCCAGGGAGAGCCGAGGGCCGCGTTGTCGCGAGTGGCGAGCGCCGATCATCCCCGCATCGAGCTTGTCGCGGGCGACACGCTGGTGTTCTCGGCGCGCGAAATCCCCGGCAACGAACTCGCGATCTCGGGGATCGTCAATCAGCTCACCACCGCGGGTGTGCACGTGATCACCGACCGGACCCGGCTGGTGCACGTGTCCGGTCACCCGCGACGGGGCGAGATGCGCGAGATGTATGACTGGGTCAAGCCACGGATCGCGGTTCCGGTGCACGGCCAGGCCATGCACCTCGCCGCGCACGCAGAACTTGCCCGCGAGCTTGGCGTGCCGACAGTGCTCGTCATCGAGGACGGGATGATGCTGCGGCTCGCTCCCGAACCCGCGAAACAGGTCGATGAGATCGACATACGCTGGCTCTACAGGGACGGACGCCTGATCGGCGACCTGGATGCGATCGGTGTGGTCGAACGGCGGCGGCTGGCGTTTTCCGGCCATGTGGCGGTTGCGATCGTGCTCGACCACAACGGCGACATGGTCGTCGATCCGGATATCGCGATGACGGGGCTGCCGACGGCGGGTGCAGACGGGCGACCATTGGAGGAGGCGGCGATCAACGCCGTGCTGGGCACCATCGAGTCGGTTCCGCGACGGCGCCGCCGCGATCCCGAAGTGGTGCGCGAGGCGGTGCGGCTGGCTGTCCGCGCCGCCGTTCGGGACGCCTGGGGCAAGAAGCCCGTTTGCTCCGTCTTCGTAGCGGTCGTATGAGCATTCCATGATCGGCCGTCTCAATCACGTCGCCATCGCCGTCACCGACCTTGCCGCTGCCGCGACGCTTTACCGCGATACGCTCGGCGCGACTGTGTCCGAACCTGTGGAGCAGCCGGATCACGGGGTCACGACGGTGTTCGTTGAGCTGCCCAACACGAAGGTCGAGTTGATCTCACCGCTCGGTGCGAACTCGCCCATCGCGGCGTTTCTGGAGCGCCATCCTTTCGGCGGAATCCATCATGTCTGCTACGAAGTCGCCGACGTTGGTGCCGCCGGCCGCGACCTCGCGGCGAAGGGAGCACGCATTCTTGGCGATGGTGAGCCGAAAATCGGTGCGCACGGCAAGCCGGTGGTGTTCGTCCATCCGAAGGATTTCCTCGGCACCCTGATCGAGCTGGAGCAAGCGTGAACCTCCTCACCCTCGTCGCGATTTATTTCATCGTATGGTGGCTGGTGCTTTTCGCCGTCCTGCCCTGGGGCCTGCGCACCCAGGAGGAGGAGGGCGAAGTGGTGCTGGGCACGACAGCCAGCGCGCCGGCGCGACCGCGGATACTGCGCACGATGATTGCGACCACTATCGTTGCGGCGATCGTGGTCGGTCTCTTTTGGGCGTCCGTGGACTATTTCGGGCTGAGCGTGTGGACGGTCGCCGACTGGTTCGACCTTCGCCAATAAAAAAAGCAAGGCCTCATCGGCCTTGCTCACCGAGTTCCGCGTCTCAACCCTTTGTGCAGGAGCCTTGGACCCAGTAGGCACTTGGGCCCGTTACCGGCGTTCTGCGGCAGCGGCCTTACGGCGCGCGCCAAAGGGATCTTCCTCCCAAGACTTAGACCGCGATGCCTTATTTTTCTGGGGGCTGCGATCCCAAAGATGGTCGCGTCCCGCTTATTAGGGAAAGCCTATCGAAATCTCAGCGCCGTTGTCACCATTTTGTGCGCCTCCAGCCTAAAATTTTTGCACGAATCGAGGGATTGGCGGCAAATGATCTGGAGCCTCACGGTCTGCGGCCGGTGGGCAACGGCCTGCGGCAAGGGCTTGTGTTTTCATGACCATGTCGATTGACTGCGACGCTTGCCGAACCGTGCCGGAGTCGCTGTGACGATGCGCCTGTCCCGCTATTTTCTGCCGATCCTGCGTGAGACGCCCAAGGAAGCTGAGATCGTTTCGCATCGGCTGATGCTGCGCGCCGGCATGATCCGCCAGCAAGCGGCGGGCATCTATTCGTGGTTACCGCTGGGGCAACGCGTACTCGCCAGGATCGCCGAGATCGTGCGCGAGGAACAGGACCGTGCCGGCGCCATTGAAATCCTGATGCCGACAATCCAATCGGCCGACCTGTGGCGCGAGAGCGGGCGGTATGATGATTACGGCAAGGAGATGCTGCAAATCACGGACCGCCACGAACGCGACCTGCTGTTCGGCCCGACCAACGAAGAGATGGTCACCGACATCGTGCGTGCGTACGTGACCTCGTATCGCGCCCTGCCGCTCAATCTCTACCACATCCAGTGGAAGTTCCGTGACGAGGTGAGGCCGCGGTTCGGGGTGATGCGCGGTCGTGAATTCCTGATGAAGGATGCGTATTCGTTCGACATCGACCAGGCGGCGGCGCGGCTGTCCTACGACAAGATGTTCGTGGCGTATCTGAGGACGTTCGCCCGCTTGGGCCTGACGGCGGTTCCCATGCGAGCCGAAACCGGTCCGATCGGTGGCGATCTCAGTCATGAGTTTCTCATCCTCGCTGACACCGGCGAGTCGGGTGTGTTCTGTGATCGCGCGATCCTCGAGGCGCCGGTGCCGGGCGAGGATGTCGACTACGATGGCGATCTGCGCCCGCTGATCGAGCCGTGGACCACGCACTATGCGGCCACCGAGGATGTGCACGAGGTTGCCCGTTTCGAGCGTGAGGTGCCGGAGGAGCGACAACTCGCGACCCGCGGTATCGAGGTCGGCCAGATATTCTATTTCGGCACGAAATATTCGGGGCCGATGAAGGCAACGGTATCAGGGCCCGACGGCGTCGAACGGCCGCTCCATGCGGGCTCATACGGCATCGGTGTTTCGCGCCTGGTCGGTGCCATCATCGAGGCGAGCCACGACGAAGCCGGCATCATCTGGCCGGAAAGCGTGGCGCCGTTTGAGGTCGGCCTGATCAACCTCAAGGTCGGCGACCGGACGGTGGACGCGGCAGCGCTCGACCTCTACGTGCGTCTCAAGAATGCCGGAATTTCAGTGCTTTACGACGATCTCGACCAGCGCGCCGGCGCCAAGTTCGCGACCATGGACCTGATCGGCCTGCCGTGGCAGGTCATCGTGGGGCCGAAGGGGCTGGAGCGCGGCGAGGTCGAAATCAAGCGCCGGGCAACGGGGGCGCGCGAAACGCTCAGCCTCGACGGCGTGATAAACCGACTGACCGGCGAAGGGAAACGGTAGGCATATGGCAGCTCCGATCGGCACCAGGCCTTTCGCCCGGTTCGAATGGATGATCGCCGGGCGCTATCTCCGATCGCGGCGGCGCGAGGCCTTCATCTCGGTGATCGCCGGGTTCTCGTTCATCGGCATCATGCTCGGCGTCGCCACGCTGATCATCGTCATGGCGGTGATGAACGGATTCCGCGCCGAACTGATCAACAAGATTCTCGGTCTCAACGGCCATCTGATCCTGCAGGCGATGGACAGCAAGCTCACCGACTACGGGCCGGTGGCCCAGCGGATCGCGCAGGTGCCGGGGGTGCGGGCGGCGATTCCGCTGGTCGAGGGGCAGGCGCTGGCGACCGGCGAGGCTTCGTCCAGCGGAGTGCTGATCCGCGGACTGCGCGACGAGGACCTGCCGAAGGTTCCCGGCATCTACAACAACGTGAAGCTCGGAACGCTTGCCGGCTTTGCCGACTCCGGTGGGGTCGCGATCGGCTCGCGCATCGCGACCGATCTCGGTCTCACGATCGGTTCGCGGCTCACGCTGGTACAGCCGCGTGGCAGTGTCACGCCGCTCGGCGTCACACCGCGGATCAAGTCCTATCCGGTGGTGGCGATCTTCCAGATCGGCATGTCGGAATACGACTCGACGTTCGTGATCCTGCCGTTCTCCGAGGCGCAGATTTATTTCAACCTGACCGACGAGGCGAGCGCGGTCGAGATCTATCTGGACAACGCCGACTTGGTGAGCAAGCTGAGACCGGCGATCGAGCAGGCGGCGCAGCGCCAGGTGCTGCTCACCGACTGGCAGCAACGCAACATGACCTTCTTCTCCGCGCTCGAGGTCGAGCGCAACGTCATGTTCCTGATCCTGACGCTGATCGTGCTGGTGGCCGCGCTCAACATCATCTCCGGCCTGACCATGCTGGTGAAGGACAAGGGCCACGACATCGCGATCCTGCGAACAATGGGGGCGACGCGCGGCGCCATCCTGAGGGTGTTCTTCATTACCGGCGCATCGATCGGGACGGTCGGGACGCTGGCCGGCTTCCTGCTCGGGGTGGCGATCAGCCTCAATATCGAGTCGATCCGGCAATTCCTGTCACGGCTGACGCAAACCGAGCTGTTTTCGCCCGAGCTCTACTTCCTGAGCCAGCTACCGGCCGACTTGGATGTGCGGGAAACGCTGACGGTGATCGTCATGGCGCTGGCGCTGTCGTTTCTGGCGACCCTCTATCCGGCCTGGCGTGCGGCGCGCCTCGATCCGGTCGACGCGCTGCGTTACGAATGATCGCGCAACCGGAACGCACAGCCAGGCGGGCGCGGCGACCGGCCCTCAAACTGGTCGGTGTCGAACGTCACTACGGCGATGCCAACGGTCGGTTGACCGTGCTCGACGGGGCGGACCTTGCCATCTATCCCGGCGAGATGGTCGCGCTGGTGGCGCCGTCGGGCGCGGGCAAGTCGACGCTCCTGCAGATCGCCGGCCTGCTGGAGCATCCCGACGGCGGCGACGTGGTCATCGCGGGGCGTCCGGCCGCCAAGCTTTCCGATGCGGACCGGACGGCGATCCGTCGGCTGCAGATCGGCTTCGTCTATCAGTTCCACCACCTGCTGCCGGAATTCACCGCGCTGGAGAACGTGATGATGCCGCAGTTGATCCGCGGCATGAGCCGGGCCGAGGCAAGACGCCGCTCGCTGCAACTGCTGGCCTACATGCGGGTCAAGGAGCGGGCGAGCCACCGGCCGCCGGAACTCTCCGGTGGCGAGCAGCAACGGGTGGCGATCGCGCGCGCCGTTGCCAACGCGCCGCGGCTGCTGCTGGCCGACGAGCCGACCGGCAACCTCGATCCGCACACCGCGGCTTTCGTTTTCGACGGGCTGATCCGGCTGGTGCGGGCGTCGAAGCTCGCGGCGCTGATTGCCACGCACAACCACGACCTGGCGGCGCGGATGGACCGCAGGATCACGCTGCGCGAGGGGAAGGTCATCGAGTTCGATTGGCCGCGGTCGGCGACGCGGCAGAGCGTCGTCCGCGACGATCCGGGCGAGGCGACGGCATAGCTCTTTTATTTTCAATGGCTTGTGCGTCAGTTGACAAGAGAACAAAACATGAACATAATCCCTGAAACGAGGGGAATCGTGATGCGTTTGTTCATGCGTGACGTTGCGGCGCTGGTCGCTATCGGGGCCTTTATGTCGGTGTTTCTGGTGGTGACGGCGGGGTTGCGGGGCGTGGTGTGAGGGCTGCGGGGCGTGTTGTGGATGGCTGTCCTGAGATGTGGACAGCGACACCGCCGGTCGCCGACACTTCCCCGGCACCCGGAGGCCGCCATCCATGAGTCGCCCCGCCGGCAAGGCCGGCTTCGTCCACCTGAGGGTCCACTCCGCCTATTCGCTGCTGGAGGGGGCGCTCCCGGTGAAGCGGCTTGCCGCGCTTGCGGCGGCCGATGCGATGCCGGCGCTCGGGATCGCCGACACCGGCAACCTCTTCGGTGCGCTGGAGTTCGCCACCACGGTGGCGGAGAAGGGGATCCAGCCGATCATCGGATGCCAGGTGGGGCTCGACTTCGGCGATGCGCCGGAAGGCGCGGGGTCGGGCGGGCTCGCCCGCGCCGACCTTTCGAACGTGGTGCTGATCGCCGCCGACGAGGCGGGCTACTGGAACCTGGTGCGGCTCGTCTCTGAGGCGTTCATGGCAGCCGAGGCGACGACGCGCCCGCACGTCTCCGTCGATCGGCTGGGCGAACTGGCGAGCGGCCTCATCTGTCTCACCGGGGGACCCGGCGGGCCGATCGACCGGGCGATCGCGGCGGGGCAGGGGGAGCGGGCCGGCGAGCGCCTCGCCCGGCTCGCCGCCATCTTCGGCGACCGTCTCTACGTCGAATTGCAGCGGCATGGTCTCGCCAACGAAAGGGCGGTCGAGCCGGCGCTGATCGACCTTGCCTACGCGCGGGGCCTGCCGCTGGTGGCGACCAACGAGGCCTTTTTCGCCGCCCGCGACGACTACGAGGCCCACGATGCGTTGATCGCCATCGCGGAGGGGTCGGTGATCGCCGACGACAATCGCCGGCGTCTCTCGGAAGAGCACTACTTCAAATCGCGCGCCGAGATGACGGCGTTGTTCGCGGACATTCCTGAGGCGACCGAGAACACGCTCGAAATCGCCTTGCGCTGTGCGTGGTGGCCGCAGGTGCGCAAGCCGATCCTGCCGCGCTTCGTGGAGAACAAGGACGGCGACACCGAAGCGGCCGAGGCGGAGCTGCTGGCGGAGGCGGCCCATGAAGGGCTGAAACGCCGCCTCGCCGTCCACGGCCTCGCGCCGGGGCTGACCGAGGCAGATTACCTCAAGCGACTGGAATACGAGCTCGGCATCATCCGGGACATGAAATATCCCGGCTACTTCCTGATCGTCGCCGACTTCATCCAATGGGCCAAACGCAACGGCATTCCGGTCGGTCCCGGCCGCGGCTCGGGCGCCGGCTCGGTGGTGGCCTGGTCGCTGACCATCACCGACCTCGATCCACTGCGCTTCGACCTGATCTTCGAGCGCTTCCTCAACCCCGACCGCGTGTCGATGCCGGACTTCGACGTCGACTTCTGTCAGAACCGGCGTGACGAAGTGATCCGCTACGTCGAGCAGAAGTACGGCGCGGATCACGTGGCACAGATCATTACGTTCGGATCGCTGCAGGCGCGCGCGGTTCTGCGCGATGTCGGCCGCGTGTTGCAGATGCCGTACGGGCAGGTCGACCGCCTGGCCAAGATGGTGCCGCAAAACCCGGCCAACCCGGTGAAGCTCGATCGCGCCATCGCCGACGACCCGCGCTTCGAGACGGAGCGGGAAGCCGATCCGGTGGTCGACCGGCTGCTGGTGATCGCCCAGAAGCTGGAAGGGCTCTACCGCCACGCCTCGACCCACGCCGCCGGCATCGTCATCGGCGACCGGCCGCTGGTGGAGCTGGTGCCGCTCTACCGCGACCCGCGCTCCGGCATGCGGGTCAGCCAGTTCAACATGAAATGGGTGGAGCAGGCCGGGCTGGTGAAGTTCGACTTCCTCGGCCTGAAGACGCTGACGGTGCTCGACCTCGCGGTGAAGCTGGTGCGCCGGCGCGGCATCGAGGTGGACCTTTCCCGCATCCCGCTCGACGACGCCACGAGTTACGAACCGCTGGCGCGCGGCGACACGGTCGGCGTGTTCCAGGTTGAAAGCGCGGGCATGCGCCGGGCGGTGGTCGACATGCGGCCCGACCGCTTCGAGGACCTGATCGCGCTAGTCGCCCTTTACCGGCCGGGGCCGATGGCCAACATCCCGACCTACTGCCTGCGCAAGCACGGGCAGGAGCGGGTGGAGTACATGCACCCGCTGCTGGAGCCGATCCTCAAGGACACGTTCGGCATCATCACGTACCAGGAGCAGGTGCAACAGATCGCCCGCGACATGGCGGGCTATACGCTGGCCGAGGCGGACCTGCTGCGCCGGGCGATGGGCAAGAAGATCAAGTCGGAGATGGACGCCCAGCGCGACCGGTTCCTCACCGGCGCCACTGACCGCGGCATCGCGCCCAACATCGCCAGCAACATCTTCGATGCCTGCGCCAAGTTCGCCGAGTACGGCTTCAACAAATCGCACTCGGCGCCGTACGCGCTGATCACCTACCAGACCGCCTACATGAAGGCGAACTTCCCGGTAGAGTTCATGGCGGCGTCGCTGACGCTGGAGAACGGCAACACCGACAAGATCGCCGAGTTCCGCCGGGAGGCGCTGCGCCTCGGCATCGCGGTGGAGGCGCCGTCGGTCAACCGCTCGGGCGTCCAGTTCGACGTGTCCGACGGACGCATCCTCTATTCGCTGGCGGCGCTGAAGGGCGTTGGCGCTCAGGCGGTGGAGCACCTGGTCGAGGTGCGCGGCGACAAGCCGTTCAGCGACGTCGCCGACTTCGGCCGGCGCATCAACCCGAGGATCATCAACAAGCGCGTGCTGGAAAGCCTGATCGCGGCCGGCGCCTTCGACGAGCTCGAGCCCGACCGCGCCCGGCTGATGGCGGGGGTCGACCGCATCCTCGCCATGGCGACCCGCGCGCACGACGACGGCGCGGTCGGCCAGGCCGACATGTTCGGCGCCATCGAGGAGCGCCAGCCGCTGCTGCTGCCGGTGGTCGAGCCATGGCTGGCGGCAGAGAAGCTCACCCGCGAGCACGACGCGGTCGGATTTTACCTGTCGGCGCATCCGCTCGATGAGTATGGCGCGGTGCTGCAAAAGATGCGGGTGCAGACATGGGCGGAATTCGCCGAGTCTGTCCGCAATGGCGCCACCGCCGGCCGGCTTGCCGGCACGGTGACGGCGCGGCAGGAGCGGCGCATCCGTTCCGGCAACCGCATGGGGATCGTCCAGCTCTCCGATCCGACCGGCTCGTACGAGGCGGTCCTGTTCTCCGAGGGCCTGACGCAGTACCGCGAGTTGCTCGAGCCCGGCCGCTCGGTGGTGGTGCTGGTCGAGGCCGAGGAACGGCCGGAAGGGATCAGCATCCGCATCCAGTCGGTGGAGTCGCTCGATTCGGTCATGGCAGGGCTGAAGCAGATCCGGGTGTTCGTGCGCGACGCCGAGCCGCTTGCCAGCATCGCGCGGCACCTCGGCGGACGGGGCGAGGGCGAGGCGAGCCTGATCCTGCTCCTGGAAGAGGGGCGCCGCGAGGTGGAGATGCGGTTGCCCGGCCGGCACCCGGTGACGCCGCAGGTGGCGAGCGCGCTCCGTGCCGTCAGGGGGGTGGTGCAGGTCGACCTGGTGTGAGGCCATTCACCGTGGCGGCGTGACCCCTCCCCGAAATCGCTGGCGCGATTTCGACCCTCCCGCAAGGGGAGGGTTGGCGCAGACGGACGTGAGCGATGTGTGTGC
Organism: uncultured Alphaproteobacteria bacterium; assembly: GCA_963826055.1. Classification (GTDB taxonomy): domain Bacteria; phylum Pseudomonadota; class Alphaproteobacteria; order Rhizobiales; family Kaistiaceae; genus JBBDMC01. The sequence continues at coordinate 145,960 of CAWGVO010000018.1, forward strand.
GCCTGATCTGCGGAATTGTCGTGAGCCGGAACGTGTTCACCGGGTTCGCGCGCGCGGTCAACCCTCCCCTTGCGGGAGGGTCGAAACTGCGAAGCAGTTTCGGGGAGGGGTGTCGCTGAATGCCGCACAGCCCGGTAAGAGAGGCGAACAAGTATCTGGCGCGAGGCATGCGTCAGGCAATGACTGGCGCGGAGTTGCGGCTTTGGCTTCGACTCCGCAACCGCGGACTGGAGGGTTACCGCTTCCGGCGCCAGGCGCCGCTAGGGCCGTACATCGTCGATTTCTTCTGTCCCGAGCGCAAACTGGTCGTGGAGGTGGACGGCGATCAGCACGGGTTCGACGCGGGCCGAGTTCGGGACGCGATCCGATCGCGATGGTTGGAGGCACAGGGGCACACCATCCTTCGAGTGTCCAATAACGACGTGATTTCGAACATCGAGGGCGTTTGCGCGGCCATCGTGGATATGTGTCGCAAACCGACGTCTTGACCCCTCCCCGAAATCGCTTCGCGATTTCGACCCTCCCGCAAGGGGAGGGTTGGCCGTTGAGAACGCGGGGCGGGCGGCGCCTTGCGACCCCTCCCCAAAACGCGCTCGCGCGTTTTGACCCTCCCGCAGGGGGAGGGTTGGCGCACGTCGTCGGGTTTCGACGCGTGAACCCCCCGCATCCGTCGGCCCGCCAGTCTGTCGGCTTTGTAACTTGACGCGGTTGGTGTGCGCTGGGAGAGCGGCCAACGGCAAAGCGCCGCGATTGCGGAGAAGCCTGTCATCGCGCATCGTGTGGCGGGCCGGGCCCGACGGCCGCCGCCCACGAGCATCAGGAGACCTTCCGCATGTTCATTTCTTTCTTCCCGCGCCCGAGGCTGTTTTTCATTTCGGCCATTGCGTGGGTGACCGTGGTTGTCGCCACCTGGTACATGTTCGGCGCGGACATCGGCCACGCGTTCGGCATCACCGTGTCGCCGGAGGGGGTGGAACCGGTCATCGGCGTCCAGGTGTTCTGGACCCCCGAGTTCCTGTTCTTCTATGGCTACTTCGCGGTGGCGGTCCTCCTGTTCGCCGGGTTCTGGCACTTCTACGCGCCACATCCCTGGGAGATGTGGTCGATCCTCGGCTCGTCGCTGATCATGTTCACCACCTATTTCCAGGTCCAGGTGAGCGTGGCGATCAACGCCTGGTACGGGCCGTTCTACGACATGATCCAGGCGGCGCTGAGCAAGAGCCGGGTTGTCACCATCGGCGAATTTTTCGGCTTCCTGGTGACGTTCGCCGGAATCGCCTTCGTCGCCGTGGTTGTCGGCGTGCTGACCCGTTTCTTCGTCAGCCACTACATCTTCCGCTGGCGGACGGCGATGAACAATTTCTACATGGAGAACTGGCACCGGCTCCGCTCGGTCGAGGGCGCCTCGCAGCGCGTGCAGGAGGACACCATGCGCTTCTCCCAGACGCTCGAGGCGCTGGGCGTCAACCTCGTCGACTCGGTGATGACGCTGTTCGCCTTCCTGCCGGTGCTGATGCGGCTCTCGGAAAGTGTAACCGACATCCCGATCGTCGGTCATCTGTCCAACGCGCTCGTGGTGGTGGCGATCGCGTGGTCGCTGTTCGGGACCGGATTTCTGGCGGCGCTCGGCATCCGCCTGCCGGGGCTCGAATTCCGCAACCAGCGGGTGGAAGCGGCCTATCGCAAGGAACTGGTCTACGGCGAGGACGACAGCGGCCGGGCACAGCCACCCACCGTCGCCGAATTGTTCCAGGACGTTCGCCGCAACTATTTCCGCATCTATTTCAACTACATGTATTTCAACGTCGGTCGCATCGTCTACCTGCAGACCGACAACATCTTCCCCTACATTATCCTTGCGCCGACGATCGTCGCCGGCAAGATCACCCTTGGCATCATGAATCAGATTCTCAACGCGTTCGACCAGGTCCGCAGCTCGTTCCAGTACCTGGTGAACTCGTGGACGACGATCATCGACCTGCTGTCGATCTACAAGCGGCTGAAGGCGTTCGAGTCGACGCTCTACCACCACCCGCTCAACCCGATCGAGGCGGAGGTGGAATCGGCGGCGCAGGCGTCGCTGCGGGCCGGGGCGGAGGGGGCGGCAAGCGGTGGCTAGGACCCCGGCCGGGTCCGCTCCGGCACCTTGCTTTCCGGCAGGGACCCCCATATAAGCCCCACCATCTCACACGCGGGGATTGGGCTCGCGGCCGGCCTGACCGGCCTTCGATCCCACCGGTGCCCGAAAGGGCTCGTGGCCTCACGACCACGTCTCCGCGGCGGCATAACCGGTGAAGGAGACAGGTAGTCATGGCACTGCCCGATTTTACCATGCGCCAGCTTCTGGAGGCGGGCGTTCACTTCGGCCACCAGAAGCACCGCTGGAACCCGAAGATGGCGACCTACCTCTACGGGGTGCGCAACAACATCCACATCATCGATCTCGCCCAGACGGTGCCGATGCTCTATCGGGCGCTGCAGGTGGTGAGCGATACGGTCGCCGGCGGCGGCCGGGTGCTGTTCGTCGGCACCAAGCGGCAGGCGGCGGAGCCGGTGACGGCGGCGGCCAGGCGCTCGGCCCAGTACTACGTCAACGCGCGCTGGCTCGGCGGCATGCTGACCAACTGGAAGACCATCTCGCGGTCGATCCAGCGGCTGCGCGAGCTGGAGCAACTGCTCACCGGCGAGGGGCAGGGCCTGACGAAGAAGGAACTGCTGACGCTGACGCGCGAACGCGACAAGCTGGAAAAGGCGCTCGGCGGCATCAAGGACATGGGCGGCGTGCCGGACCTCCTGTTCGTGATCGACACCAACAAGGAGGCGATCGCCATCCAGGAGGCCAACCGGCTCAACATCCCGGTCGCGGCAATCGTCGATTCCAACTGCGACCCGGACCACATCACCTTCCCGATTCCGGGCAACGACGACGCCGGCCGGGCGATCACGCTCTACTGCGACCTCATCGCCAAGGCGGCGATCGACGGCATCTCGCGGGCGCAGGGCACCGCCGGCATCGACATCGGGGCGCAGGAGGAGGTGCAGGAGCCGGTCATCCTCGAAGCGGCGCCGTCGATGGCGGCCGACATGAACGGGGGCGACGTCGGCATGGAGGCGGCGGAGGCGCTGGAGCCGAAGGCGATGCCGGCGCGCGGCGGCGCGGCCGCGGCGGCGACCGAGACGCTCGAGCCGCTGTTCACCCCACCGGAAGGCGCGGCCGACGACCTCAAGAAGATCACCGGCGTCGGGCCGGTGCTGGAGAAGAAGCTCAACGCGCTCGGCATCACCCGGCTCGACCAGATCGCCAACCTCAGCGACGAGGACATCGACAAGATCGACACCGCGCTGAATTTCAAGGGCCGCATCAGCCGCGACGACTGGATCGGCCAGGCGCGGAGCCTGACGGGCGGCTGACGCGTCACCGCCGTCGGCGATCGTATTCAGACAGGGAAAAAGGCAATGAGCATTTCGGCCGGGATGGTCAAAGAGCTGCGCGACAAGACCGGCGCCGGCATGATGGACTGCAAGTCGGCGCTGACGGAGACGTCGGGCGACATGGAGGCGGCGGTCGACTGGCTGCGCGCCAAGGGTCTGGCCAAGGCGGCGAAGAAGGCCGGCCGGGTGGCGGCCGAGGGGCTGATCGCGGTCGCCGGCGGCGGCAACGCGCGCGGTCATGGTCGAGGTCAACTCGGAGACCGACTTCGTCGCCCGCAACACCGATTTCCAGGCGCTGGTGCAGGCAGATCGCCGAGGCGGCGCTCGGCACCGACGGTTCGCTGGAGGCGGTGCTCGGCCGCGCCGATGCCCGGTGGCGGCGGTGACGTCGACCACGCGATCAAGTCGGCGATCGCCACCATCGGGGAGAACATCTCGCTCCGCCGGGTGGCCGAACTCTCGGTCGGCAACGGCGTCGTCGGCACCTACGTGCACGGCGCGGTCGTGCCGGGCCTCGGCAAGATCGGCGTGCTCGTCGGCATCGAGTCGACCGGCGCCACGGACAAGCTGGAGCAGATCGGCAAGCAGGTGGCCATGCATATCGCGGCGGCAAGTCCGCTGGCGGTGCGTGTCGAGGAGCTCGACCAGGCGGTGGTGGAGCGGGAGCGGAAGATCTTTGCCGAGCAGGCCCGCGAGTCCGGCAAGCCTGAAGCGATCATCGACAAGATGGTCGAGGGGCGGCTGCGCAAGTTTTACGAGGAGGTCGTGCTGTTGTCGCAGGCCTTCGTCGTCGACACCGACCGCACGGTGAAAGAGGCGGTCGCGGCGGTGGCGAAGGAGGCCGGCAGCGACGTCGCGGTGACGGCCTTCGTCTGCTTCCGGCTCGGCGAGGGCATCGAGAAGGTGGAATCGGACTTCGCCGCCGAAGTGGCGGCGGCGGCCGGCACTGGCCAAAAGTGACGGGGGCCAAAGTGACAGGGCATCGGCCATCGTGTATCGGGATGGCCGAGTTCCATTGATCGAGTCGGGATAATGCAGGCGCCGCAACGCTTCAACAGGGTGGTGCTCAAGCTTTCCGGCGAAGCGCTCCTCGGCAGCCAGGCGTTCGGCATCGATACCAAGGTGGTCGAGCGGATCGCGGCCGAAATCGGCGAGGCGGTCGCACTCGGCGTCAAGGTCGCGGTGGTTCCCGGTGGCGGCAACATCTTCCGCGGCATGGAAATCGCCGAGGCGGGCGGCAGCCGCGTCGCCGGCGACCAAATGGGCATGCTCGCCACGGTCATGAACGCCATCGCGCTGCACGAGGGGCTGGAGAACCACGGCATCGGGGCCCGGGTGTTCTCGGCGGTGCCGATGCCGACGATCTGCGAGACCTTCACCTACCAGCGCGCCGAGCAGGCATTCGAGCGGGGACGGGTGCTGCTGCTGGCCGGCGGCACCGGCAACCCGTTCTTCACCACCGATTCCGGCGCGGCGCTGAGGGCGGCGGAACTTGGCTGCGACGCCCTGTTCAAGGGCACCCAGGTCGACGGCGTCTATTCGGCCGACCCCAAGCGCGACAAGAACGCGGTGCGCTTCGACCGCCTCAGCCACGCCGACGTGCTCGCCAAGGGCCTGAACGTGATGGATGCCGCGGCCGTCGCCCTTGCCCGTGATAACCGTATTCCGGTAATCGTTTTTTCGATCCTGCAACCCGGCGCTTTCGTTGATATTCTCAAGGGAAAGGGCCGGGCGACGGTGGTCGCCGACGGCTGAACCGACCACGAGGTCCGGTGCGCGCGTCAGGCGCTTCGCCGACGCAGTTCAGCCGCGATCGTGTGAACATTACCAGAGGAACCGATGGACATCGCTGAGCTTTCGCCGCGCATGCAAGGCGCCGTCGCCGTCCTCAAGAGCGAACTGGCAGGGCTGAGGACCGGCCGGGCATCGATCAGCCTGATCGAGCCGATCCATGTCGACGCATACGGTTCGGCCATGCCGATCAACCAACTGGCGACGATCAGTGTGCCGGAGCCGCGTATGCTGTCCGTGCAGGTGTGGGACAAATCGGTCGTGCAGGCGGTCGACCGGGCGATCCGCGAAGCCAATCTCGGCCTCAATCCGATCGTCGAAGGTACGCTGCTGCGCATTCCGATCCCGGACCTGACGGCGGAACGGCGCCAGGAGCTGGCCAAGGTGGCGCATAAATACGCCGAGCAGGCGCGGGTTGCGGTCCGTCACGTGCGCCGCGACGGCCTCGACCATCTCAAGAAGGAAGAGAAGGACGGTCGCATCGGGCAGGACGAGCACCATCATCTCGCCGAGCAGATCCAGAAGATGACCGACGAAACGATCTCCGAGATCGACCAAATCCTGGCGGCCAAGGAAATCGAAATCACCCAGGTGTGAACGGGGAGCAAGCCGACCGGGCCATGTCCATGCTTGCCGATCAAAGGGCAGTTGCGGCAACGCCGGGCGGCGGCGAGATGCCTCGCCACGTGGCGATCATCATGGACGGCAACGGCCGCTGGGCGCGGGAACGCGGGCTGCCGCGCGGCGAAGGGCATCGGCGCGGCGTCGAGGCGGTCCGCCAGACGGTGCGGGCCGTCTACGAGCTTGGTATCAAGCACCTGACGCTGTTCAGCTTCTCGTCGGAGAACTGGTCGCGGCCGCAGGCCGAGGTCGACTTCCTGTTCGGCCTGTTCCGGCTCTACATCCGGCGCGACGTTTCCGAGTTGCACGCCCAGGGGGTCCGCATCAACGTGATCGGCAAGCGTGAAGGGTTGCCTGCCGACATGCTGGGCATGATCGAGGAAAGCGAGGCGCTGACCAAGGGCAACAACAACCTCGAGCTGGTCCTCGCCTTCAATTACGGCAGCCGCGACGAGATCGCCAGGGCCGCGCGCGCCATCGGCCGCGAGGTCCGCGACGGTCGTCTCGATCCCGAAGCGATCGACGAGGCGGTTGTCGCCGCGCACCTCGACACCGCGAGCTTTCCCCGACCCCGACCTCGTCATCCGCACCAGCGGGGAATCGCGCCTCAGCAACTTCCTGCTGTGGCAATCGGCATACGCGGAACTGGTCTTCCTTCCCGTCTACTGGCCGGATTTCGGCAAGGAAACGCTCAACGGCGCCATTGCCGAGTTTGCCCGGCGCTCGCGGCGCTACGGCGGCCTCGAAGAGCGGGGGAGCGCTTGAACGCCAGCCGCGCCGCCGACCGGAGCGAGGCGATGTCGACGCTCGGACGTGACGTTGCGGCGCGGGTCGGAGCGGCGGTCGTGCTGGCGGTGCTGGCGCTGGCCGGCGCATGGCTCGGCGGCTGGGTGGCGACGATCATCGTCGCAGTCGCGGTCGTCGTCGTCTTCGCGGAATGGATTGGCGTGACGGGGGAAGCGGCCTGGCCGGACGCGATCTTCACCGCTCGCGCTGGCGGCGGCGGTCGATCGCGACCGGAGCGGGGCTTGCCATTGCCGGGCTCGGGATCGTGGGGCTCGCCATGGCGGGTGCCGCGGTCACCGGCCGTGTCTGGCGTCTCGTCGGCGTCGCGTACGCGGCGACGCTGGGTCTCAGCCTGGTGGTGCTGCGGCTCACGCCCGAACACGGCCTGGCGGCGGTCATCGTGCTCTTCGCCGTCGTCTGGGGGACCGACACGGGCGCCTACTTCGCCGGCCGGCTGATCGGCGGGCCGAAGCTATGGCCGCGGGTCTCGCCCAAGAAGACCTGGGCCGGGGCCGTCGGCGGCCTCGTCGCCGGCATCGTGGCGGGGCTTGTCGCCGCCGTGCTTGTCGGCGTTCCGCTGAGCCGCGACGCTGCTCATTGTCGCCACCGCCCTGGCTGTGGCCTCGCAGGCCGGCGACCTGTTCGAATCGGCGGTCAAGCGCCGGTTCGGCGCCAAGGACTCCGGCCGCCTGATTCCGGGCCATGGCGGCCTGATGGACCGGGTCGACGGGCTCACGTTCGCGGCGGGGCTGGCAGCGGTCATCGGCAGCCTGCACGAGCGGGATGGGCCACGCCTCGACGGGGCTGGTGCAATGGTGACGCACGGCGCAACAGCGATGCGCCGCCCTGCGGCGGCGGCCGACGTGCGCAGGATCACCATCCTCGGCGCCACCGGCTCGATCGGTATGAGCACGCTCGACGTGATCGCAGCGCGTCCCGATGCCTACGCCGTGGAGGCGGTGACGGCGAAGACCAACGCGGCGAAGCTCGCCGCGATCGCGCTGAAAGCCGGCGCGCGGCGCGCCGTGATCGCCGACCCTGCCGCCTACCGCGACCTCAAGGATGCGCTCGCCGGCAGCGGAATCGACGCGGCGGCCGGCGACGCGGCGGTGGTCGAGGCGGCGACGCAACCGGCCGATCTGGTGGTGGCGGCGATCGTCGGCGCGGCGGGGCTTGCCCCGACCTATGCGGCCGTGACCGCGGGCACGCGCGTGGCGCTCGCCAACAAGGAGTGCCTGGTCTCGGCCGGGGACCTGTTCGTGCGGGCCGCCGCGGCCGCCGAAATCACCATCCTGCCGGTCGATTCGGAGCACAACGCGATCTTCCAGATCCTCGACCGCACGGCGCGCCGAGGACGTGGAGCGCATCATCATCACGGCGTCGGGCGGGCCGTTCCGCAATTCGTCGCTGGCGGAGATGGCGGCCGCGACGCCGGCGCAGGCGCTGAAGCACCCGAACTGGTCGATGGGGCCGAAGATCACCATCAATTCCGCGACCATGATGAACAAAGGCCTCGAACTCATTGAAGCGCATTATCTTTTTGGCGCTTCCGCCGACCAACTCGAGGTGCTCGTCCATCCCCAGTCGATCGTCCACGGGATGGTCGCGTTCCGCGACGGGGCGGTGCTTGCCGCCATGGGGCCGCCGGACATGCGAGCGCCGATCGCCCATTGCCTCGCCTGGCCCGAGCGGAGCCCGGTGGCGGCGAGCCCGCTGGACCTTGCCGCTCTCGGGTCGCTGACCTTCGAGAAGCCGGACGTGGCCCGGTTCCCGGCCCTCCGCATCGCCCCGGCGGCCCTTGCGGCGGGCGGCTGGGCGACCAACATCCTGAGCGCCGCCAACGAGGTGGCGGTCGCCTCTTTCCTTGCCGGCAGGATCGGTTTCCTTCAAATTGCCGAAATAGTGGAAGAGACGATCGAGCGCGCCGGGTCGGCGGCGTCGGCAGAGGCGCCGGCGACCATCGAGGAGGCGATCGCTCTCGACCGTGAGGGCCGGCGCATCGCCGCCGCCCTTGCCGATCGCGGCTTGGTGGCCTGAGGGCCGGAAGGAGAGACACATCGGCATGGGCGTGAGCACCATCTTCGGCGACGTCGGCTCGACGATTACCGGCTATATCGTGCCGTTCCTGTTCGTGCTGACGATCGTCGTCTTTTTCCACGAACTCGGCCACTTCCTTGTCGCCCGGTGGTGCGGCGTGGCGGTCAAGGTGTTCTCGATCGGGTTCGGGCCCGAGATCATCGGTTTCAACGACCGGAAGGGCACCCGCTGGCGGCTGTCGCTGATTCCCCTCGGCGGTTACGTCAAGTTCCTCGGTGACGAGAACGAGGCCGGCCTCGGCGATCACCGCGCCCTCGAGGCGCTGACACCGGACGAACGCAGAAAAGCCTTTGCCGGCAAGGGCGTGGCGGCGCGGGCGGCGATCGTGGCGGCCGGCCCGGTGGCCAATTTCCTGCTCGCCATCGCCATTTTCACGGCGGTTTTCACCATTCACGGCCGCGACATCATGACCGCCCAGGTCGACAGCGTCGTGCCGGGCAGCCCCGCGGCGGCGGCAGGGTTCGAGCCGGGCGACATCGTCAAATCCATCGATGGCAGGCCGATCGGCAACTTCACCGACCTGCAGCGCATCGTCTCGGTGAACGCCAACGACACGCTGACGATCGTGGTGCAACGCGGTGACCAGAAACTGACGCTCAAGGCGGCGCCGACGCTGCAAAACGTGACCGACCAGTTCGGCAACGACCATCGCGTCGGGGTGCTGGGTATTTCGCGGAATTCCACCGCCGCCGACGTCATTACGGAACGGTATTCGCTGCCGCGCGCGGCGGTGCTGGCGACCCAGGAGACCTGGTTCGTGGTGACGCGGACGCTTTCCTACCTGGGAGCGGTCGTCACCGGACGCGAATCAGCCGACCAGCTCGGCGGGCCGATCCGGGTCGCGGAGGTCTCCGCCCAGGTCGCTACCCTCGGATTCGTCGCCCTCATCAACCTCGCCGCGATCCTGTCGATCAGCATCGGGCTGATCAACCTCTTCCCGATTCCGATGCTGGATGGCGGTCATCTGCTGTTTTTCGGGGTAGAGGCGGCGCGCGGGCGGCCGCTCAGCGACCGGGTCCAGGAAATCGGCTTCCGCATCGGTTTCGCGGCGGTGGTGATGTTAATGATTTTTGCAACCTGGAACGACATTATTCATTTGAGTTCCTTGTGAAATAAGGCTTCCATGCGTGTCGCAACGGCAACGCCGGGCGAGATTCGCTACGGGGACTTCGGGGTGCGCCTTGCGGGGATCGGAAAAGCCTGTAAATCTCTCGGTTCTAGGGCTTTCGGGGGCGAATCCGCCCGCTGCGATAGCGGGTGGTCGAGGTAGGCATAGGCATTAAGGCAAAATGCATTCATTGGTGACTTTCGCCCGCAGAGTGGCGTTTGCGGCTGTCCTGGCGGTGGCGGCGACCGCACCAGTGACGGTTGTGCTGTCGATGCTGGCGCCGGCGGTAGCCGAGGCGGCGGTTGCCTCAAGCATCGCGGTCAAGGGCAACCAGCGCATCGAGGCGGCGACGATCAAGACCTACCTGACCATCAAACCGGGCAAGTCATACACCGCGGAAGACGTCGACAATTCGGTCAAGGCGCTCTACGGCACCAGCCTGTTCTCCGACGTTTCGATCGTGCAGCAGGGCAGCGTTCTGGTCGTCACCGTCGCTGAAAGCCCGGTGATCAACTCGATCGTCTTCGAGGGCAACAAGAAGATCAAATCGAGCGTCCTGATAACGATCATCACCCTGAAGACCAGGGGCGTGTTGACCGATGCCAAGCTGCAGACCGACATCAGCCGCATCAAGGACTATTACTCGACCAACGGGCGCAGTCAGGCTTACGTGACGGCCAAGATAACCGACCTTGGCGAGAACCGGGTCGACGTTCGCTTCCTGATCGACGAGGGCGACAAGACCGGGGTCGCCGCCATCACGTTCGTCGGGCAACGACGCCTTCTCCTCGTCGCGGCTGAGCCACATCATCCTGACGCGACGGACGAACTGGCTGAGCTGGCTCAACCGAAAGGACGTCTACAGCCAGGACAAGCTGCGGGCGGACGAGGACGCACTGAGGACGTTCTACCTGTCGCACGGCTATGCCGACTTCCAGGTGCTTGACGCGCACGCCGATTTCGACGAGGCGAAGGGCAAATACTACGTCACCTTCACGCTCGACGAAGGACCGAAATACACCTACGGCAAGATCGACGTGGATTCGTCGATCGCTGGCGTCAACTCCGTCTCGCTTGGCAAGCTGCTGCGCACCCGGGCCGGCAAGACCTTCAATTCGACAGAGGTGCAGAAGACGGTCGAGGACCTGACCGTCGAGCTGTCCCGGCTGGGATACGTTTTCGCGGTGGTGTCGCCGCGCGGGGACCGCGACTACAGCAACCATATCATCGCCATCACGTACGTGATCGACGAGGGGCCGCGCGCCTACATCGAACGCATCGAGATCCGCGGCAACACGAAGACGCGTGACTACGTCATTCGCCGCGAGTTCGAGATCGCCGAGGGCGACGCCTACAATCGCGTCCTGATCGACAAGGCCCAGCGCAATCTCCAGGGCCTCGGGTATTTCAAGACCGTGGACATCACGACCCACCAGGGCTCGGCGCCAGACAAGGTGGTGGTCGTCGTCGATGTCCAGGAGCAGGCGACGGGATCGCTCTCGGTGGCCGCCGGCGTGTCGAGTACGCAGGGCGTGGTGGCGGAACTGTCGCTGGACGAAGCGAATTTCCTCGGCCGCGGGCAGCACGTCAGGATTTCGTTCGGCGGCGGCAAGAACGACCGGACGTTCAATATCGCGTTCAGCGACCCGTACTTCCTCGGCTATCACATGTCGGCGGGGTTCAATATCTACCGTAACACCTCGACGCCATCGGCATTGCGTCCGCTGGGCACGACCTCGACGGGCGGCGGCCTGACGCTTGGTCTGCCGCTCACCGATGCCCTGTCGCTGTCGTTGAACTATCGGCTGGCGCAGGATCTGCGCAGCGGCATCGCGGCCTGCGATCCCGGCGGAGCGGGCACCGTTACCGGGTGTTACTTCAAGTCCAGTCCGGCCGGAAACAGCTCGCGGCTGACATCGATGGCCGGTTACGCGCTGCAGTATTCAACGATCGACGACTACGTGAACCCGCATGACGGCCTCTTCCTGAGGTTTGCTCAGGACTTCGCGGGTCTCGGCGGCAATGCCCGCTACATCCGCAGCGTCGCCGATGCGCGCTTCTATCACACGATCGGCGCGAAGACGGACATCGTCGGGCTGGTGGAGGCGTCGGCGGGCAATATCACCGGCCTCGGCCAGGCGGTGGAGGTCGTCAACAATTTCTACAAGGGCGGCGAGACCGTCCGCGGCTTCGCGCCTTTCGGGTACGGACCGCGCGACACGAGCAGTTGCGTGGGCGCCGGCTGCGGAATGGCAATCGGCGGCAAGAACTACTGGTCGGCGACGGCGGAAGTGCAGTTCCCGTTGCCGGTCGTTCCGCCCGATCTCGGCCTGCGGGGGGCGCTCTTCGCCGATGCCGGCATGTTGTGGGGCTTCGACACCGGGGCAATCGGCACCCCGATCAGCGGCACGGTCAGCACGGCGAGCGATATGACGTTGCGCGCGTCGGTTGGCGGGTCGATCCTGTGGGCCTCGCCGATCGGCAACCTCAGGTTCGATTGCGCGGCCGTGGTGAGCAAGGCTGCCTACGACAAGACGCAGACCTGCCGGGTCGGCGCCGGCGCGACCTTCTGACAAGCCGTCCGTCCGGCGGTCTCTCTCGCGCGCGTCGCCTTAGGCACTGTCGCCTCGACCGTGGCCCGGTTTGGCGGCCTCTTGGCCTGTCGCGATGATCGACAATCATGACGAGATCGGTCAAAACCGTGTCCCGGCCAACTTCGGCGGCAGGGCGGGCTTTGAGTCAGGCAGGTGTTCCGCCGGCCGGCGACGTTAGGACAGACGAGACAAGGGAGGCGGCCGATGGATGACAAGGCGACGACCTTGCAGTCGTTCGACATCCAGCGAATTTTTCAACTGCTGCCGCACCGGTACCCTTTCCTGCTGATCGATCGCATTGTCGAGGTGAACGGCGACCAGGCGGCCGTCGGCATCAAGTCGGTCACGGTCAACGAGCCTTTTTTCGAGGGGCACTTCCCGGGCATGCCGATCATGCCCGGTGTGCTGCTGATCGAAGGCATGGCGCAGACGGCGGGCGCCATTTGCGCCGCCCATCTCGGGCTGACGACGCCGACGGCGGTCTACTTCACCACCATCGACCAGGCCAAATTCCGCAAGCCGGTCATTCCCGGTTCAACGGTGACCTATCACGTTCAGAAGCTTCGCCATCGCGGCAGCATCTGGAAGTACCGCGCCGAGGCGCGGGTGGACGGTGTCAAGGTGGCCGAAGCCGTCATCAGCGCCATGATCGGCAGTGAGAAGCCGTCCGCATGAAAAGAATTCATCCGACTGCGGTCGTTGAAGACGGCGCCCGCATCGGTGGCGAGGTCACGATCGGGCCATACTCGGTGATCGGCGCCGACGTGTGCATCGAGGACGGCGTGCTGCTGGAATCCCACGTCATCGTCGGCGGACAAACCACGATTGGCGCGCGCACGCGGATTTCGCCGTTCGTTGCTATCGGCGGCGAGGCACAGGATCTCTCATACAAGGGTGAAAAGAGCGGTATCGTCATCGGCCCCGATTGCATTATCCGCGAATACGCCACGATCCACCGCGGCACGGCCAGGGGGCGCGGCACGACGACAGTCGGCGCCCATTGCTTTCTGATGATCGGCTCTCACGTTGCCCACGACTGCCTGGTGGGCGACCACGTTATCCTGACAAACCAATCCACGCTTGGGGGTCACACCGAAGTCGGTGATTACGCGATTCTGGGGGGCCTGGCGGCGGTGCAGCAGCGCACGCGGGTGGGGGCGCATGCGTTTATCGGCGGTCTCACCGGGATCAACCGGGACGTCATTCCGTTCGCGATGGCTGTCGGCAACCGGGCCGGTCTCGCCGGCATCAACGTCAAAGGGCTGAGGCGGCGCGGCTTCGACAACGAAACGATCCATGCTCTGCACGCGGCGTACGAAGCCTTCTTCTCCTCCACCGGTCCAAGGGCGGATCGGCTCGAGCGACTGAGCGAGCAATTCGGACAGGTGCCGGCGGTTCAGCAGATGATCGCGTTCATCCGGGCGGCCGGCGAGCGTCCGATATGCCTGCCGCGCGAGCGGGGCAGCGAGGCGGATGCGTAGCGATCCCGCGCGGCCGGCCGCGGCGCGGGCTGACGGGGAACCGCTGGCCATTCTCGCCGCCGGTGGCGCCCTGCCGGTGGAGGTGGCGGCCGCGGCGGCTGGGGCGGGACGTGCGGTCTTCGTCGTCGGGCTCGAGGGGATAGCCGACGAGCGGCTCAGGTCGTTTCCCCACGCCATGCTCAAATGGGGCCAGATCGGCCGCATGCTGGAGTTGATCGACAACCACGGCGCGCGCGACGTCGTGCTCATCGGTGCGGTCGACAGCCGTCCGGATTTCCGTGCCATCCGGGTCGACCTTGGAGCGGTCCGGCTGCTGCCGAAAATCGTGGCGGCGCTTGCCGGCGGCGGCGACGACACGGTGCTTGGTGCGCTGACCAAGCTGTTCGAAAATCAGGGTTATCGGGTCGTGGGTGCCCACGAAGTGGCACCGGGCCTTGTCGCCGAGCCCGGCGACATCGTCGGGTCGGCGTCGGCGGCGGGACGGGCCGACATCGCGCTCGCCATGCGGGCGGCGCGGCTCATCGGTACGCTCGACGGCGGGCAGGCGGCGGTGGCGGCCCAGTCGCGCGTGATCGCGGTCGAGGGTGCGGAAGGAACCGATGCGATGATCCGGCGCGTGGCGGAGCTGCGCCGCGGCGGGCGGCTCAAGTGGTCGGGCAGGATCGGGGTGCTCGCCAAGTGCAGCAAGCCGCAGCAGGACATCCGCGTCGACATGCCGACGATCGGGGCGCGGACGGTGGAGCTGGTGGCGGAAGCGGGACTGGCGGGCATCGTCATCGAGCCGCGGCGCGTGATGATCGCCGACCGGGCGGAGACGCTGGCGGCGGCGCGGCGGACGGGCACCTTCATTCTCGCCGAGGCCAGCGGCGACGAGCCGGGCGATCCCGGCGGCCGATGACGATCCAGCGACTTTGGGGCGACGAGCGGCCGTTCACGGTGTTCCTCGTCGCCGGCGAAGAATCTGGCGATCTGCTCGGCGCCGGTCTGATCGACGCGCTGGCGGAACGCCTGGGCGACGAGGCCGATTTCCTCGGCGTCGGTGGCGCGCGGATGACCGCGGCGGGCCTTCGCACCGTGTTGCCGATGACCGGGGCGGGGCTCCACGGAATAACGGCCGTCGTCGCCCGGCTGCCATCGCTGGTGCTCGGCATCCGGCGGACTGCCGCGGCGGTGCTCGCCGCGAAGCCGGACGTGCTGGTGCTGATCGATGCCCCGGCGTTCAACCTCCAGGTGGGCAAGCGCGTTCGCAAGGCCAATCAGGAGATAGCGATCGTCGACTACGTGTCGCCGTCGGTGTGGGCGTATGCTCCGTGGCGGGCGCGACGGATGAGCGCCTACGTCGACCAGGTTCTGGCCCTGCTGCCGTTCGAGCCGGCGGTGCACCGCGACCTCGGTGGTCCGCCGTGCACGTTCGTGGGGCATCCGCTGCTGGAGAAGCTCGGCGACCTCAGGCCGCAGCCCGGCGAACGGGAGCCGCTAAGAGATGCGCGCGTGCCGGTGCTTCTCATTCTGCCGGGAAGCCGGCGGAGCGAGATCGCGCGACTGATGGCGCCGTTCGGGGAAACGCTGGCGCTGGTGTGGGACCGCTTTGGGCCGGTCGAGGCGGTGCTGCCCGCAGTTCCCGCGCTGGCCGATGAAATCCGCGAACGGGCAGCCGACTGGCCGGTGGCACCCCGGGTGGTGGTGGGCGAAAAGGCGAAGCTCGCCGCGTTTCGCCGGGCCCACGCGGCGCTGGCGGCCTCCGGCACGGTGACGCTCGAACTGGCGCTCTCGGGCGTACCGATGGTGGTCGCCTATCGGGTCGATCCGCTGATGAAGCTGATCAAGCCGCTGATCCGGGTGAAGTCCATCGTTCTCGCCAATCTGATCGTCGAGTCCAACGTGGTGCCGGAGTTCGTCGATCGCGACAGCAACCCGGAGCGGCTGTGCGGGGCACTGCTGCCGCTTCTGGAGGATTCACCGGAGCGCAGGCGGCAGGCAGCGGCGTTCAGCCGGATCGAGAGCCTGATGACGCCGGGTGGCGGAATGCCCAGCGACCGGGCCGCCGAAACGGTGATCGAGACGGTGCGCAGGCGGCGGTTGCACGCGGCGCTGGAACGGCCCTGAACCGACCCGCCCGCCGCTGCTGCCTACACCAAGTTTTTCAGCGGCGCTTGGATATCGGCACGTAGTCGCGGCGGGTGGCCCCGGTATAGAGCTGGCGCGGACGGCCGATCTTCTGGGACGGGTCCTCGACCATTTCCTTCCACTGGGCGATCCAGCCGACGGTGCGCGCGACGGCGAAGAGCGCGGTGAACATGGTCGTCGGGAAGCCCAGCGCCTTCAGTGTGATGCCAGAATAGAAATCGATGTTCGGGTAGAGCTTCTTCTCGATGAAATACTCGTCGGTGAGGGCGATGCGCTCCAGCTCCATCGCCACCTCAAGCAGCGGATCGTCCTGCACACCGAGCTCGGAGAGGACCTCGTGGGTGGTCTTCTGCATAATCTTGGCGCGCGGATCATAGTGCTTGTAAACGCGGTGGCCGAAGCCCATCAGGCGGAACGGATCGTTCTTGTCCTTGGCGCGGGCGATGAACTCGGGGATGCGGTCGACGGTGCCGATCTGCTCCAGCATGCCGAGCGCGGCCTCGTTGGCGCCGCCGTGGGCGGGGCCCCACAGGCAGGCGATGCCGGCGGCGATGCAGGCGAACGGATTGGCGCCGGAGGAACCGGCCAGACGCACCGTCGACGTCGAGGCGTTCTGCTCGTGGTCGGCGTGGAGGATGAAGATGCGATCCATGGCGCGCGACAGGACCGGGTTGACCTTGTACTCCTCGCACGGCACGGCGAAGCACATGCGCAGGAAATTGGACGCGTAGTCGAGCGCGTTCAGGGGGTAAACGAACGGCTGGCCGGCGTGATACTTGAAGGCCATCGCCGCGATCGTCGGCATCTTGGCGATCATGCGGAGCGACGCCACCATGCGCTGATGCGGATCGTTGATGTCGGTCGAGTCGTGATAGAAGGCCGACATGGCGCCGACGACGCCGCACATGACCGCCATCGGATGAGCGTCGCGGCGGAAACCGGTGAAGAACCGGTTCATCTGCTCGTGGACCATGGTGTGGTAGGTGACGCGGTGGTCGAAGTCGGCCTTCTGCGTCGGGGTCGGCAACTCGCCATAGAGCAGCAGGTAACACGTCTCCAGGAAGTCGCCGTGCTCGGCGAGCTGCTCGATGGGGTAACCGCGGTAGAGGAGGACGCCTTCGTCACCATCGATGAAGGTGATCTTCGATTCGCAGGCGGCAGTGGAGGTGTAGCCGGGATCGAAGGTGAAGTGACCTGTCTGGCCGTAGAGTGCGCCGATATCGATGACGTCCGGGCCGATGGTGCCCTTGCGGACCGAGAAGTCCCAGTTCTGGTTGCCGATGGTCAGGCGAGCCGGGCTCTCCTCGACTTCCGGTTCGTCCATTGTGCTGACATTGGCCATGACGATCTGCCTTTCATCACCGCATTTCTTTGGGTAGGGCTTGGCGCCATTTTATTTGTTGCGGCGCAACAAGTCCATGGACCGGACAATGATGCATTGCGTCAACGCAAATTTCGCCCGATTCAGCCGGCGGTTCGATCGGCAAGGCGGGCAAGGCTTTCCTCGCGGCCGAGGACGGCGAGGACGTCGAAGATGCCCGGCGACGCGGTTCGTCCGGTGAGCGCCGCGCGCAAGGGTTGCGCGACCTTGCCGAGCTTCACCCCTTCGGCCTTCGCGAACGCCTTGACTGCGGTCTCGGTGGCGGCCGCGGTCCATTCGGGGAGCGTCGCGAGGGCGGGGTGGAGATTGGCGAGGAGGGCGCGGGCATCGGCGTCGAGCAGCAGGGCGGCGTCGGCCTCGAGGGCGAGCGGCCGCTCGGCAACGAGGAAGTGGGCGCCGTCGATGAGGTCGACCAGAGTCCTGGCGCGCTCCTTGATCAGGGGCATTGCCGCCATGAGCCGGGCGCGACGGGCCGGATCGAGCCGGGCGGCAAAAGCCGTGCCGCCGGGCAGATGGGGAAGCTCGGCGAGCAGCGTCGCCATCAGGTCGGCGTCGCTCTTGCTCCGCAGGTAGTGGGCGTTGAGGCTCTCCAGCTTGGCGAAGTCGATGCGGGCCGGCGCCCGGCCGATCGCGTCGACGTCGAACCAAGCGATCATGTCGGCGTTGGACATGATCTCGTCGTCGCCATGAGACCAGCCGAGACGGACGAGGTAATTGCGCAGCGCCTCCGGCAGGTAACCCCTGGCGCGGTAGGCGTCGATGCCGAGGGCGCCGTGGCGCTTGGAAAGCTTGGCGCCGTCCGGGCCATGGATCAGCGGGATGTGCGCCATCACCGGCAGCGGCCAGCCCATGGCGTCGTAGATGATCTTCTGGCGAGCCGCGTTGGTGAAATGATCGTCGCCGCGGATGATGTGGGTGACGGCCATGTCGTGATCGTCGACGACAACGGCGTGCATGTAGGTCGGCGTGCCGTCCGAACGCAGGATAATGAAATCGTCGAGGTCGGCGTTGGGGAAGGCGACGCGGCCCTGGACGCGATCCTCGATGACGGTGTCGCCGGCGAGCGGCGCCTTGATGCGGACCACCGGAGCGACGCCGGGCGGCGCCTCGGCCGGGTCGCGGTCGCGCCAGCGGCCGTCGTAGCGCGCGAAGCGTCCCTCGGCGCGGGCAATTGCGCGCATCTCGTTCAGCTCTTCCGCCGTGTCGTACGCGCGATAGGCCTTGCCGGAGGCGAGGAGTTGCTCGGCCACTTCGCGGTGGCGGGCAGCGCGGGCGAACTGATGGATCGGCTCGCCGTCCCAGGCGAGGCCGAGCCACGTCAGTCCGTCGAGGATGGCGGCGATTGCGGCGTCGGTGGAGCGCTCGCGGTCGGTGTCCTCGATGCGGAGCAGCATCGTGCCGCCGGTATGGCGGGCGTACAGCCAGTTGTAGAGCGCGGTGCGGGCCCCACCGATGTGCAGGTAGCCGGTGGGCGAGGGGGCGAAGCGGGTGACGACGGGTGCGGACATTCGGGGGTTCGCGCGTGGCAGGGGAGCCTGGCGGCGTTTAGCACACCGCGCGCCCGAAATCGAAGCGGCTTGGCGTTGGGCCGGGGATTTGGCACATAGGCGGCGCAAACAGCAGAGTTACCCGATGGCAGAACCAGACGGCCCCACCCGCGCGGCGGGGCAGGACTTCATCCGCGACATCATTGCCGCCGACCGCGACGCGGGGCGGGTGGGGGAGGTCGTCACGCGGTTCCCGCCGGAGCCGAACGGGCACCTGCACATCGGCCACGCCAAATCGATCTGTCTCAACTTCGGCGTCGCGGCGGAGTTCGGCGGGCGCTGCCACCTCGCTTCGACGACACCAACCCGGTGAAGGAAGAGCAGGCCTACATCGACGCGATCATCCGCGACGTGCGCTGGCTCGGCTTCGACTGGGGAACGCACCTCTACCATGCGTCCGACTATTTCGATCAGCTCTACGAATGGGCCGAAACCCTGATCCGTGCCGGCAAGGCCTACGTCGACGACCAGTCGCAGGCGGAGATGCGCGCCAACCGCGGCACGCTGACCGAGCCCGGCGTCGACAGCCCGTTCCGGGGGCGGGGCGTGGAGGAGAACCTCGACCTCTTCCGTCGCATGCGGGCCGGCGAGTTCCCGAACGGGGCGCGGGTTCTGCGCGCGAAAATCGACATGGCGGCGGGGAACATCAACCTCCGCGATCCGGTGCTCTACCGCATCCTCCACGCGACCCATCCGCGCACGGGCGACGCCTGGTGCATCTACCCGAGCTACGATTTCGCCCACGGCCAGTCGGACGCCATCGAGGGCATCACCCACTCGCTCTGCACGCTGGAGTTCGCCGACCATCGGCCGCTCTACGATTGGCTGATCGAAAACCTGCCGGTGCCATCGCGGCCGCGGCAGTACGAGTTCGCGCGGCTGAACCTCACGTACACGATCCTGTCGAAGCGGGTGCTGACGCAACTGGTGCGCGACGGTCACGTGAACGGCTGGGACGATCCGCGCATGCCGACGCTCGCGGGGCTGAGGCGCCGCGGCGTGCCACCGGCGGCGATCCGCGACTTCGCCGGCCGCATCGGCGTGGCGCGGGCCGACTCCACCGTCGACGTCGCCATGCTGGAAGCGGCGATCCGCGAGGACCTCAACCGGACGGCGCTCCGCCGCATGGCGGTACTCAAGCCGTTGAAGGTGGTGATCGAGAATTATCCGGAGGGGGAGACCGATCTGCTGGATGCGGTCAACAACCCGGAGGATCCGTCGGCGGGGGTCAGGCCGGTGCGCTTCGGCCGTGAAATCTACGTCGAGCGGGACGATTTCATGGAGAACCCGCCCAAGAAGTTCTTCCGCCTGTCGCCGGGTGCGGAGGTGCGGCTGCGCTACGCCTACTTCGTGCGCTGTCGTGAGGCGATCAAGGACGACGCCGGCGAGGTGGTGGAGCTGCGCTGCACGTACGACCCGGAGACGCGCGGCGGCAACACGCCGCCGGACGGCCGCAAGGTCAAGGCGACGCTGCACTGGGTCTCCGCCGCCGACGCGGTGCCGGCCGAGGTACGGCTCTACAACCCGCTGTTCGCCAGGCCGGACCCGGACGCGGGCAACTTCGCCGCCGACCTCAATCCGGAGTCCATCGAGGTGCTGACCGGCGCCATGGTCGAGCCGGCGGCGATCGCCGACGGGGAGGGGGCGGTGCAGTTCGAGCGGCTCGGCTACTTCTGCCGCGATCCGGACTCGACGCCGGCGCAGCCGGTGTTCAACCGCACGGTCGGGCTTCGCGACACCTTCGCCAGGACCATGGCGGCGGGGAAAGTCTAGACGGGCTTCATTCCCCACCCACCACGCCGTCGCCCCGTGCGCGGCTCGGCGCGGTCGCCCCTCCCCGCGCTTCGCGGGGGAGGGATGGCGCGGCACCAGCGGTCAGACGCACCACAAGGCCTCCACACGGCCCGTCCGTCGTCTATGATGGCGTGGCGGAGGGGGCATGGTCGCAGGCGGGCGCGATCCATCGGTTGGGGAACGGCCGGCGCGCGCGGCGCACCGGCGGCGTTTCGTCCTCGATGCGGACGGCGGTGGGTTCCCGCGGCTCGCGCTGTGGGCCGCGACGGCGCGGGATCATCTCGCCGTCACCTTCGAGCGCGAGATGGAAGCCGGCCACGGCTTTCTCTGGCTGCCGGTCGCCTTCGGGGTGGGCGTTCTCGGGTATTTCGCGCTGCCGCAGGAGCCATCGCTGTTGGCACTGACGGCGCTCGCAAGCGGCCTCTGTGTGGCGGCGTGGCGGGCGCGGTTCCGCATCGTGGCGTTTCGCATCCTCGCGATCGCCGCCGCGGTCGCTGCCGGCCTCACCGCCGCCAAGGTGAGAACCGACCTTGTCGCCGCGCCGGCGCTCGAACGCGCGATGACGGTGCGGGTCGCCGGCTGGGTCGCCGGCATGGAGGAGGGCGCGCGCGGCGGCGTGCGCGTGATCCTTCGGGTCCACGACATCGAGGACGTCGATCCCGCCGACACGCCAGCGACCGTCCGCGTCACGATCCGCAGCCAGACCGACATGCTGGCGGTCGGGGAAGGCATCAACGTGCTCGCTCGCCTGACGCCGCCAAGCGGGCCGGTGATGCCGGGTGGCTACGACTTCGCGCGCGCCGCCTTCTACGAGCGGATCGGGGCGTATGGCTTCGCATACGGCGCGGCCAAACCGGCCGACATCGGGCCGCCGCCGCTCGGCGTGCGGCTTGGCACGCCGCTGGCGCGGTTGCGCGAGGGGGTGCGCCGACGGATCGAGACGGCGCTGCCGGGGGACGCCGGCCACATCGCGGTGGCGCTCACGGTGGGCGAGACCGGCGGCATCTCCGAGGGGACCCAGGAGGCTATGCGCGCCTCCGGCCTCGGCCACATCCTGGCGATCTCCGGCTTGCACATGGCGCTGGTCGCCGGCGCTTCGTTCTGGATCATCCGGGCGCTCCTGGCGCTCTCGGCCGGGCTGGCGCTCGCCCGGCCGATCAAGAAATGGGCCGCGGGCGGGGCGCTTGCCGTCGCGGCCGGCTACCTCGGGCTTTCCGGCGCCGGGGTGGCGACCGAGCGGGCATTCGTGATGATGGCGATCATGCTCACGGCGATCATGATCGACCGGCGGGCGATCACGCTCAGGAACGTGGCGCTCGCCGCCTTCGTCATCCTGGTGCTGGCGCCGGAGAGCCTCGCCACGGCGAGCTTCCAGATGTCGTTCGCGGCGACGGCGGCGCTGATTTCCGCCTACGAGGCGATCGCCGGCTGGCTCGACCGCCGCGCCGGGCTGACGGCGGCGAGCGGGCCCGGTACGCGGATCCGATGGTACGTGGCGAGCCTCGTCCTCACCTCGCTGATCGCGGGGCTGGCGACGGCCCCCTTCACCGCGTTCCACTTCCAGCGGGTGGCACCGCTGACGCTTATCGCAAACCTCGCGGCGATGCCGGCGGTGGGGCTCATCGTCATGCCAATGGCGCTCGCGGCGGTAGCGGCGATGCCGTTCGGGCTGGAGATCCTGCCGCTGACGGTGATGAAGTGGGGCCTCGGCTGGGTGACGTTCGTCGCCGGAACGACCGCGGGGTGGTCGGCCGGCTATGGCGGGATCGCCACGGCGCCGGCGGCGGCGCTGCTGCTCATCGCGGGCGGCTTCCTGTGGCTGGTGCTTTGGCGGGAGCGCTGGCGGCTCGTCGGGCTCGTACCGATGGCGCTGGCGCTGCCGATAGCGCTCGCCGCGCCGCGGCCCGATCTGATCGTCAACGAGGACGGAACGGTGGCGGCGGCGAGGGGAGACGGCGGCCGCTACAGCATCTTCGGCGACCGCAAGGCCGACTTCGAAATCGCGGCGTGGCTGAGGGCCGACGCGGACCCGCGCCCGGCGGACGCGGCGAGCCTTGCCGAAGGCGTCGCCTGCGACCCGCTCGGCTGCGTCGGAAGGCTCACCGGCGGCGGCGCGGTGGCCTTCGTCACGCGGGCGGATGCGTTCGCCGAGGACTGCCGGCGGGCGGCGGTCGTCGTTTCCCGGTTCGAGGCGCCGGCAGGCTGTGACGCGCACGCGCTGGTGATCGACCGGGCCGACCTCGACCGGTTCGGCGCACACGCGCTCTATCGCGAGGGAAGCGGGTTCCGCGTGGAGACGGCCTACCCGGCCATCCGGCGGCCCTTCATGCCGGCGGTCGCGGCAAAATAGCGCGGGCCTGAGAAAAAAAGCCGGGTCGGCTCCGTCAAGTCTTTGCGCGCGGAGAGAGCAACCCTAGAATACGAGCGCGCTCCTCCCTCCTTCCCGCGCACGCAACAACATCTCGATCCCCACCTCGCGACGCCGGCGGCGCCCGCGCCCCCAGCCACCGACATACGATGACAAAGAACCATCGCCCCCACGGCCGATTCCATCCCGGTCCCCACTATCGGTGGATCGCGCTCAGCAACACGACCCTTGGCATGCTGGCGGCGACGCTCAACGCCTCGATCCTGCTCATCAGCCTGCCGCCGATCTTTCGTGGCATTCACCTCGATCCGCTGGCGCCGGAGAACATCAATTATCTGCTGTGGGTGATCATGGGCTACATGATCGCCACCTCGGTGCTGGTGGTGATGTGCGGCCGGCTCGGCGACATCTTCGGCCGCGCGCTCATCTACAACGTCGGCTTCCTCATCTTCACGGTGGCCGGCGTCGGACTGAGCTTCATACCCGGCAGCGGCAGCACCGCGGCGCTCTACATGATCGTCATGCGCATTATCCAGGGCGTCGGCGGGGCGCTGCTGATGTCCAACGCCACCGCGATCCTGATCGATGCGTTTCCCGCGCACCAGCGCGGGCTGGCGCTCGGCATCAACTCGATCGCCGCCATCGGCGGCTCGTTCCTCGGTCTCCTGCTCGGCGGCTGGCTCGGCGACTGGGACTGGCGGCTGGTGTTCTGGGTGAGCGTGCCGATCGGCGTCATCGGAACCGTGTGGGGCTTCTGGAAGCTCAGGGACATCCGCCAGCCGAAACGCGAACAGCTCGACTGGGCGGGCACGATCTCGTTCGGGGTCGGGCTGGTGCTGATCCTGACGGCGATCAACGACGGCATCCAGCCGGACGGCGACCACGTGATGAGCTGGGGGAGCCCCAAGGTGCTGACGCTGGTCGGCATCGGCCTTGTCTCACTCCTCGCCTTCGTCATCATCGAGGCCCGCGTGGCGCGGCCGATGTTCGACCTCAGGCTCTTCCGAATCCGGCCATTCCGCTACGGCAACGTGGCAAGCTTCCTGGGCGCGATCGGGCGGGGCGGGCTGCAATTCATGCTGATCATCTGGCTGCAGGGCATCTGGCTGCCGCTGCACGGCTACAGCTTCGAATCGACGCCGCTGTGGGCCGGCATCTTCATGCTGCCGCTGACGCTCGGCTTCCTCGTGGCAGGTCCGCTATCGGGCTGGCTGGCGGACCGGCACGGTGCGCGCCCCTACGCCACCGGCGGCATGCTGATCAGCGCGGCGAGCTTCGTGGCGCTGATGCTGCTGCCGGCCGATTTCGACTACGGGCTGTTCGCGCTGCTGATCTTCATCAACGGGGCCGGGACGGGGCTTTTCGCCTCGCCGAACGGCATCCAGATCATGAACGCGGTGCCCGCCAACGAGCGCGGGCAGGCTTCCGGTGCGCGCGCAACGACGATGAACGCCGGCCAGCTGCTCTCGATCGGCATCTTCTTCAGCCTGATGATCGTGGGGCTCGCCGCCACGCTGCCGCAGGCAATGGAGCGGCAACTGATCGCCCAGCACGTGCCGGCGGCGGTGGCGCACCAGGTGGCGCAGGAACCGCCGGTGGCGAGTTTGTTCGCGGCCTTCCTCGGCTACAACCCGATGGGCCGGCTGATTCCCGCCAACGTGCTGCAGGGCCTGCCGGCGGGCAGCGCCGACACGATCACCGGCGGCGCGTTCTTTCCAGACCTCATCTCGGGTCCGTTCATGCACGGGCTGGCGTTCGCCTTCACGTTCGCGATGGTGCTCTACCTGATGTCGGCGATCGCTTCCTGGCTTGGCGGGGCCAAGTACGTGCACCAGGAGGGGCCGCAGGAGGCGGACCGCGGCCGGGCACCGGCCGAATAGGGCTCGCGAAGCGGGCACGGCCCGTCAGTAGCGGCGGATGAGGCCGACGAGCCGCCCCTGGATGTGGACGCGGTCCGGCCCGAAGATGCGGGTCTCGTAGGCCGGGTTGGCGGCTTCCAGCGCGATTGAGGCGCCCTTGCGGCGCAGGCGCTTCAGCGTCGCTTCCTCCTGGTCGATCAGCGCGCAGACGATGTCGCCGGTGTCGGCGGTCTCCGTGCGGCGCAGGAGCACCGTGTCGCCCTCGAAGATGCCGGCGTCGATCATCGAATCGCCGCGCACCTCCAGCGCAAAATGCTCGCCCGTCGACAGCATGTCGGCGGGGACGCCGATGGTGTGGGTGTGGCTCTGGATCGCCTCGATCGGGGTGCCGGCGGCGATGCGGCCCATGACCGGCACCATGACCGGCTCGTTGGAATTGGCGCCGTCGCCGACCGGCCGGCGCGCGCGGCCGAGGTTGCCCTCGATGACGTTGGGCGCGAAGCGGCGGTTGCGACTGGCGGAAAGGCCGGGCTGCATGGCCTCGGGCAGGCGGATCACCTCAATGGCGCGGGCGCGATTGGGCAGCCGCTTGATGAAACCGCGCTCCTCCAGCGCCTTGATCAGACGGTGGATGCCCGACTTGGAGCGCAGATCGAGCGCATCTTTCATTTCGTCAAAGGACGGCGGGACGCCGCTTTCTTTCAGCCGCTCGTGAACGAACATGAGCAGCTCGTACTGCTTGCGCGTCAGCATGTCGTCGTCGTCCTTGCCCCCGGTGGAATCAACATGTGGTACAAATCACGAACAAATCTACATGTTCTATATGTGTTCCGCAAGGGGTTAAGATGAACTTTACGGGGTGGGAAGGTCCCGTGCCTGCGGTGCACGGCTTGGCCCCACACCGTGCACGGGACGACAGTTTCGCGGGGAGCCAGTCTGCGGCCCCTGGGTCCCCGCATTCGCGGGGAAGGCGGTGAGTTGCTTCGGGAGTTTCGCCTGTCCGGCCTTACGGCAACCGGATGATGCGGCAGGGGGTGCCGGCGGCGGCCGGCGGGGCGTGCGGCGGGCGGATGAGGAGGCAGTCGGCGGCGCCGAGGATCGACAGCATGCTGGAATCCTGGCGCTTCAGCGGGGTCGCGACCGGCAGCCCGTCGGGCGTGGGGGCGAGGCTGGCGCGCAGGTAATCCTGGCGGGCGTCGTTCTCGCCGACATCGCGGCCGAGCACCGCCGCCTCGCTCGGATCGCTCTGTGGCCGGCCAAGCAGCGCATCGATCAGCGGTCGCAGGAACAGGATCGAGCACACCATGCTCGACACCGGGTTGCCGGGCAGGCCGAGGACGCGGAGCGGCGGGCCGCCGCCGTCCCGCGCGATGCGGCCGAACATCAGCGGCTTTCCGGGGCGCATGGCGATACGCCAGAAGCCGAGGTCCATGCCGCGGCCGGTGAGCGCATCCTGGACCAGGTCGTGGTCGCCGACGGAGGCGCCGCCGATGGTGACAAGCACGTCGGCCGGGAGCGCCACGGCCGCGTCGATGGCGCCGGCGATGGCATGGGGCTCATCGACGGCGATGCCGAGATCGGTGGCGGCGCCACCGATGGCCTCGACGAGGGCGGCGATGCCCACCGCGTTGGACGATACGATCTGGTCGGGGCCGGGGAGGGTGCCGGGCGGCACAAGCTCGTCGCCGGTCGACAGGACCGCGACGCGCGGGCGGCGGCGCACCGGAACGTCGCCGTAACCCATGGCGGCGGCGAGGCCGAGCTCGCGCATGCCAAACGTGCGGCCGGCGGCAAGCAGGGCGGCTCCCTCGCTGAAATCAAGGCCGGCGGGCCGGACGTGGGTTCCGACCGCGACGGTTTCCCTGGCGACAACCGTCGCGGGATCCGGGGTCTCCGTGTTCTCCTGGATCAGGATGGCGTCGGCGCCGGCCGGCACCGGTGCGCCGGTGGAGATGCGCACCGCCTCGCCGGGGCGAAGGGTGCCGGCAAAGCCGTGGCCGGCGGCGGACGTGCCGATGAGCTTCAGGCTGGCCGGGACCGCGGCGAGATCGGCGGCGCGCACGGCGTAGCCATCCATGGCGGAGGCGGCGAACGGCGGCTGGGTGCGGCGGGCGGCGAGGGGGTCGGCGAGGACGCGGCCGGCGGCGTCGACAAGGCGCACGGTTTCCGCGGCGAGCGGGTCGACGCCGTCAATGACGCGCGCGACGGCGTCGGCGACGGGGAGAAGCGGGGGCAGGGGTGTATTCATAAGACGACACCTGCCGCCCTTCGCAGTGTCGGTCAAGGACCGCATGCGGGTCGGCGCCGGCGTGTTCTTGCGTGCGACGATGCAACCCCTCCCCAAAACGCGCTTGCGCGCGTTTTGACCCTCCCGCAAGGGGAGGGTTGGGACTACGGCTTCCGCTTCCAGGTGCCGGAGCGGCCGCCGCGCTTTTCGACAAGGCGGATGGCGGTGATCTCCATGCCGCGGTCGACGGCCTTGGCCATGTCGTAGATCGTGAGGCAGGCGACGGAAACGGCGGTCAGCGCCTCCATCTCGACGCCGGTGCGCTCGGCGACTTTCGTTGTCGCGATGACGCGCAGGCCGGGCAGCGCCTCGTCGGGAACGATGTCGACCGCGACTTTGGAGAGGCCGATCGGGTGGCAGAGCGGGATCAGCTCGTGGGTGCGCTTGGCCGCCATGATGCCGGCGATGCGGGCGGTGCCGATCACGTCGCCTTTCTTCGCGTTGCCGGCCATGACCATGGCGAGCGTGCTCGCCGCCATGACGACGGCACCTTCGGCGACGGCGGTTCGCGTCGTGACGGGCTTGGCGCCGACATCGACCATGTTGGCGACGCCGGCCTTGTCGAGGTGGGAGAGGCGCTTGGCCACGCGGCTAGCCTGCGGGGACGGTAGCGCCGATCAACCGGCGGGTGGCGGCGGCGACGTCGGCCTCGCGCATCAGGCTCTCGCCGACGAGGAAGGCGCTGACGCCGGCCCGGGCGAGGCGGGCGATGTCGGCCGGGGTGAAGATGCCGCTTTCGCCAACGAGAAGGCGATCCTTCGGAACCATGGGCGCCAGCCGCTCGGCGACGGCGAGCGAGGTTTCGAAGGTGCGAAGGTCGCGGTTGTTGATGCCGATGAGGCGCGAGCGAAGGTTCAGCGCGCGCTTCAGTTCGTCCTCGTTGTGGACTTCGACCAGCACGTCCAGCCGCAAGTCGAGGGCGGTATCTTCGATGGCACGCGCGGCAGCGTCATCGACCGCGGCCATGATGATGAGGATGGCGTCGGCGCCCAGCGCGCGGGACTCGAAGACCTGATACGGCTCGAACATGAAGTCCTTGCGCAGCACCGGCAGATCGGCGGCGGTGCGGGCGTCCTTGAGGTACTTCGCCGAGCCCTGGAAGAACGGGCGGTCGGTCAGCACGGACAGGCAGGTGGCACCGCCGGCGACATAAGCACGGGCGAGGGCCGCGGGCTCGAAGTCGGCACGGATCAGGCCCCGGGACGGGCTCGCCTTCTTGATCTCGGCGATGAGGGCCGGGCGGCCCTCGTCGACGGCGCGCTCCAGCGCGGCGAGGAAGCCACGGGTCGCGGGCATCGAACGGGCGCGACGCTCCATCTCGTCGGGCGGCACGCGCGCCTTCGCCGCGCGCGATCTCCTCCCGCTTTGGAGGCTTCGATCTTTTGAGGATGTCGGTCATTTCTTACGCGTTCGACACCTGGACGAGCCGCTCGACGCGGTCGGCGGCCTTGCCCTCGTCAATGGCGGCGGCGGCGAGGGCGGCGCCCTCGGCGAGGTCGTTGGCGAGGCCGGCGACCACCAGCGCGGCGCCGGCGTTGAGGAGCACCGTGTTGCGGTAAGCGCCGTCGGCCCCGGCAAGCACCCCGCGCAACGCCTCGGCGTTGTGGGCCGCGTCGCCGCCCTTGATGGCGCTCACCGGCGCGCCCTTCAGTCGCGCGTCCTCGGGGCTGACGGTAGTGACGGTCACCTTGCCGTTCTTCAACATCGCCACCTTGCTCTCGCCTGCGGGCGACAGCTCATCGAGGCCGCCCTCGCCGTGAACGACCCAGGCGGACTCGGCGCCGAGGCTCGCCAGCACCAAGGCCAGCGGCTCGACCCAATCGGGCGAGAAGACGCCCAACAGGTAGCGCTTGACGCTGGCGGGGTTGGAGAGCGGGCCGATCAGGTTGAAGACGGTGCGGAAGCCGAGTTCGGCGCGGGCCGGGCCGACGTGCTTCATCGCCGAATGGTGCATGGGCGCGAACATGAAGCCGATGCCGGCCTCGCGGATGCAGCGGGCGATGGCGTCCGGCCCGAGGTCGATTTTGACGCCGAGGGCGGCCAGCGTATCGGCGGCGCCGGATTTGGACGACAGCGCGCGGTTGCCGTGCTTGGCGACCGGCACGCCGGCGCCAGCGACGACGAAGGCGGCCGTGGTGGAAATATTGTAGCTGCCGGAAGCGTCGCCGCCGGTGCCGACCACGTCGATCGCGTCGGCCGGCGCTTCGACGCGGGCCATCTTGTCGCGCATGGTGGCGACGGCGCCGGCGATCTCGTCAATGGTCTCGCCGCGCAGCCTGAGACCGGTCAGGAACGCGCCAATCTGTACCGGGCTCGCCTCGCCCGACATGATGACGTCGAAGGCCTGGCGGGCCTCTTCCCGGGTGAGGTGCTCGCCGCCCGCGACCTTGGCGATGATCTGCTTCAGGTCAGGCATCGGATACTTTGCGTCCTGTTGCGGCGATCGCACCACCGGAACCCTCCCCTTGCGGGAGGGTCAAAACCGCGAAGCGGTTTGGGGGAGGGGTTGAGGCCGGAGCGGGAGATGAACCCCTCCCCGAAACCAGCTTCCCCCGGCCAAAGCCGGGGTCGCGTGCTTTCGACCCTCCCGCAAGGGGAGGGTTGGGTGTCCTATTCTGAGCGCTCGAGTGAATCATGGGCTGCGCCCTGTCGCCCTCACGCCACCGGCTCGGCGACGCGGTGGCTGGCGTTCCAGGCGGCCGCGATGTCGAGGAAGTTCCTGAGGATCAGGTGGCCGTGCTCGGAGGCGATCGATTCCGGGTGGAACTGGACGCCGTGGACCGGGTGGCTCGTGTGCATGACGCCCATGATGACGTCGTCATCGGCCGAGGCGGTCACCTGGAGGGCGTCGGGCAGGCTCTCGGGCAGGATGGTGAGCGAGTGGTAGCGGGTCGCCTGAAAGGTGCCGTTGATGCCGCGGAAGACGCCGCGGCCGGTGTGGCGGATCGCGCTCAGCTTGCCGTGCATGAGGCTCGGCGCGCGCACGATCTCGCCGCCATAGGCCTGGCCGATCGCCTGGTGGCCGAGGCAGACGCCGAAGATGGGGATGTCGGCGCCGACGTGGCGGATGAGGTCGACGCAGATGCCGGCCTCGCCGGGAGTGCAGGGGCCGGGGGAGAGTACGATGGCGTCCGGGTCCATCGCGACCACCTCATCGACGGTCACCTTGTCATTGCGGCGGACGTCGAGCGAGGCCCCCTCCTCGCCCAGGAAGTGGACGAGGTTGTAGGTGAAACTGTCGTAGTTATCGATGACGAGGACTTGCACGGCTCAATTTGCCCTTTCCGAGCCGTTCTGTCTCATTTTGCGGGGTTCGGCGCAACCGAAGCGATGGCCGCCAGCCGGGATCAGGCAGCGAGTTTGGGGGGAATTCGGGCCAGATCCAACCTGGTGAGCCCCTGCTCGACGTCGGCGAATGGCGTCTGGCGAAGATAGGCGACCACGGCGTGATAATCGGTCGGACGCGGCAGGAACGGCCACTGGGCCGCCAGAAGCGTCCGCCGCAGATCGCCGGCCAGGCGCGGCTTTTTGGTCTGGATTGCACGCAGGGCCTCGTCGGCTTCAGCGACGTGGCGGGCGAGAAACGTCGTCCATGGGCTGTTGGCGAAAAACCGCACCATCTCGGCATAGACGGGATGGCCATAGGCGAAGGCCGGTCCGTGCCACGGTTTGTACTTTCCCAGAAAATGGGTGACGACGGACTTGCAGACTTCGGCGACAAACGAGTTGCGAACCTTGGTCGTCATGTTGAAGGCCGGCGACAGCTCAAGCCATTCCCCCGCGAGTACCCGGTTGATGGCGGCCTGGTCGTGGATGCGGCGACGCATCGAGGCGTCGAAGAACTTGCGCTCCAGCGCGGCCTCCACGTACCGGCGCCGATCGATCAGCATGACTCCGGCATTCAGGTACTTCCGTTGCACCGCGAGCCCCGCCTTGGCGAGGTCTCCATTGGCATAGTCGGTTGCGCCGTAGGCGGTCTCAAGGTCACGGACGGCGGCGACGGTATGGCCCTTCATGTCCAGGTCGAACAGACGGAAGAACACCGGGTCATCCACGCAGGTGTCCGTGTCGAGATAGATCACGCGTTCCGTGTCGTCTCCGGTCAGGCCGGGGAGGAAAAAGCGGAACAACGAGGCGCCGCTGATCCGGCTGTTGAAGGCGGGCATGTGAAGGGCGTGGCGGTCGCGATTGAATTCGATCACCATCAGCTCGCACCACGGCGCGAACGCCTGCGTCGCCGCGGCATCATCGGCCGCATCGGTGAAGATCAAAATGCGGGTATCCTGGCGCGGATTGAGTTGCGCTGCCCGGCGCGCCGCAAACAATGCCGCCGGCAGTTGCCTCGAATCGGCCGCGAAGGCAATCACGTTGTGCTTGTGCACAGCGGGCTCGCTCTTGCTGGTGCCAGGCGGTGAACGAGCAACCATGGGCGCCGTCGGCTGTTTGAATTGAAACAGATTCGGCACGAAAGAGGCAAATGGAAGGCCCCATGTCGGTCCCGGAACGCCTGCATCACTTCGCCGCGACGGCGTCCTCGCGGATCGCGGCGGTCAACGACGGCACGGCTGTGTCGTACGGCGCGCTGGGGCAATTGGTTGAACGGCTTGCCGCCGCGATGTTTGCGGCCGGAATCCGGCCGGGGGAGGTGGTGGGGCTGACGGTTCGGGACGAATTCCGCCACCTGGTCACGGCCCTGGCGCTCATGCGCCTGGGGTGCCCGAGCATCATTCTGGCGACGCACGAGCCGCTCACGGTGCGCGCTGAACTCGCAAGCCGCAGCGGGACGGCGTGGGTGCTCACCGACAACGAGGTCGGCAGGGCGTGGCAAGGCCGGGTGTGGGCGCCGGACTACGACCGCATTTTCGCGGATGCGAGGCTGGACGGCGTTCAGCAGCCCATGCCGGGCGACGACGATGTGGCGATCCTGGCCACCAGCTCGGGAACCACAGGGCGACCGAAGATCATGCCGGTCACGCACGGCAAGCTCTTGAACCAGGCGCTCGGCACGGGATTTCCCGCCGCGTCGCTTATCTTCTATTTTCCGCTATCCGTGGAGTTCTGCGCCGCCCAGCGCCACCGGCTCTATACGGTCGGCCTTGGCGGTACGAATGTGTTCTTCGATCGGTCGAAGGAATCGATGATCGATGCTTGCAGGCGCCATGGCGTCACGCTGATCAGCATGACCACCGGTCAGGCGCGCGGTCTGGCGGACGAGGTCGGCGGCGGGCCACGCGGCAGGCGTTTGCCGGAGGCGAGGGTGCGCATTTTCGGGGCGATGGTCGGTCCGGCGCTGGTGCGCTCCATCGCCGAGACCGTCAGCGCGGACGTCGAGGTCATCTATGGCGCGACCGAATGCGGCTGCATCACCAGCAAGCGGGACCACGGCGACGCCGCGGAAGCCCGTTCGGTGGGGCGGCCGCCGGCGGGCGTGACCGTCGAGATCGTCGATGAAAACGATCGGCGCGTCGGCGCGGGCGAGGTCGGCGCGATCCGTGTCCGCAATGCGGGAATGATCGACGGCTACCTGGACGATCCGGATCTCACCCGGCGCGCGTTCAGGGACGGCTGGTTCTATCCCGGCGACGTCGGCCGCCTGACGGAGGCCGGAACGCTCGCGCTCGAAGGGCGCGGGGACGAGATGATGAACCTGTCGGGCATCAAGATATCGCCTGCCGAGATCGAGGCGGTGGCCGAAACATTTCCGGGGGTCGCCGAGTGCGCCGCGTTCGCGATCAAATCGGAAGTGCACGGCGATATTCCGGCGCTGGCGGTGGCAGCGGACGGTGGTGTCGATCTCGATGCGCTGCGTAAGTTCTGCCGGGCGCGGCTTGGTGTTCGCGCGCCAAGGAAGATCGTGCGGGTCGATCACTTGCCGCGCAACGCCGCCGGCAAGGTGAGTTCCCTCGAATTGCGAGCAATGGTGAACAGCCATGCCTGACGACGTTTCGCGGTCCGGGCGCCCCGACGCCGACTTTGTGGCCGCGCGCGGCCTCGTGCTGGAGGCGCTGCGCGACAGCGCGGTGCCGTCGCTGAACGATGCGGGTGTCGGCGAGAACCTGAACGACCCGGGGCATGACTATCGCTTCGCCGACCTGGAGGCCGACAGCCTGGTGCTGACGGAGATATGCCTGTTCATAGAAGCGAAGACCGGTCTCGGCCTCAGCACCGGCGAGCTGCGGGCGCTCGGCAGCGTCAACGCGCTCGCACGGCACCTGGCGAACCGCCTGCGGGGATTGGGTGGATGAACGACCTGATCGAGGCGTTCAGCCGGTGCCGGCTGCCGACCGATTTCTACCGGCTGCAGATACCGCTGGAGTGCACCGCGAGCCCGTCCGACTTCGCGTTCCTGCAGCAGGCACGCGAACAACTGCCGGCGCCAGCGCAGGAATGGCTGTCATCGGTCTGGCAGATGATGTTCTCGGAGGTCCAGGCGCTGCGGCCGTTCGTCAAGCAGGCGGTCGGTGATCACGTCTGGCGATACGCGCTGACGGGGTCGGATGCGGCGGGCAAGGACCTGCTCATCGCGTTCGCGGACCAGGCGCATCGCATCTTCCTGCCGACGGCGGTGATCCTCCAGCACCTGCCCGACGCGCCCATGGACGTGGTCCTCGTCCAGGACCCGTCACGCAAGTTCTTCCTGACGGGGGCCGCCGGATACGGGAAGGACCTGTCCGAGGTTCTCGCGCGGCTGCGGAGCGACCTCAAACCCGAACGCTACCGCAGGGTGATTTGCCTCGGCGGGAGCAGCGGCGGGGCGGCGGCGTTGCGCGCGGGCGTGGTGCTCGGCGCCGCCCGTGCGGTGGCGCTCTGCGGACGTCTGCCGAGCGCCGAGGTGCGAGCGGCGGCGACGCAGCGCGACGTCGAGACGCTGCTGTCGCCATGCGTCGGGGTGGACAAATCCAGGACGACGCTGTTTTGCGTGTTCTCCGCGCTCCAGTCGGTGGACCGGGCGGCTGCGGAAACACTGGCGGGTGACGGGCTGGCGAGGCTGGTTCCGGTGCGGGGGCAGGGCAAACACAACCTGCTGTTCTCGCTGCTGAAACAGCGCCGGCTGGCACGGTTCCTCCGCGACGCGCTGTTTGCCGAGCCCGTCGATGAGCCCGCGGCCGGGCCACGAGCGGCGGCAGGCTGACGGGTGCCTACTGGCCGCGGCTGACGCTGGAGGCGAACCTCACCGCCTCTTCCGCCGCGCGGAAAAGCGCGCTCGCCTTGGCGACGCACTCGGCGTGCTCTTTCTCCGGCACTGAATCGGCGACGATGCCGGCACCGGCCTGCACGTACATCTTGCCGTCCTTGACGATCGAGGTGCGGAGCACAATGCAGGTGTCCATGTCGCCGTCGGCGGTGAAATAGCCGACGCAGCCGGCGTAGACGCCGCGCTTCTCCAACTCCAGCTCGTCGATGATCTCCATGGCGCGCACCTTCGGCGCACCGGACACGGTTCCCGCCGGGAAGCCGGCCGCCAACGCGTCGAGGGCATCGTGGCCGTTGGCGAGCTCGCCGACGACGTTGGAGACGATGTGCATGACGTGGCTGTAGTGCTCGAGGAAGAACTGGTCGGTGACCTTGACGGTGCCGATCTCGGCGACGCGGCCGACGTCGTTGCGGCCGAGGTCGAGCAGCATCAAGTGCTCGGCGCGCTCCTTGGGATCGGCGAGGAGTTCGGCGGCGAGCGCTTTGTCCTCCTCCGGTGTCGCCCCGCGCGGCCGGGTGCCGGCGATGGGGCGGATCGTCACCTCGCCCTGGCGGACGCGGACCAGAATCTCGGGGCTGGAGCCGGCGACAGAAAAGCCGCCGAAGTCGAGGTAGTAGAGATACGGCGACGGGTTGGTGCGGCGAAGCGCGCGATAGAGCGCGAAGGGCGGCAGGTCGAACGGCGCCTCGAAACGCTGCGACAGGACCACCTGGAAGATGTCGCCGGCGGCAATGTAGTCCTTGGCGCGGCGGACCATATCGAGATAACGCTCGCGCGGGGTGTTGG
Source organism: uncultured Alphaproteobacteria bacterium (assembly GCA_963826055.1). Taxonomy (GTDB): domain Bacteria; phylum Pseudomonadota; class Alphaproteobacteria; order Rhizobiales; family Kaistiaceae; genus JBBDMC01. The sequence continues at coordinate 181,214 of CAWGVO010000018.1, forward strand.
AGGTGACGGCGATGTCGGGGTTGAACTCGCCGGGCCCGGTGCTGTCGAGCGGCGCGTCGAGGGCCTCGACCACCTCGGTCAGGCGATCGACGGCGCGGGCGTGGGCCTGGGCGGCGCTCACGCCCCCGCGCGGCCGGATCGGCGAGACCACGGTGATCTCGTCCTTGACCGAGTCGAAGATGACGATGGTGGTCGGTCGCATAAGCATGGCGTCAGGCAGCCCCAACGGATCGGGGTTGGGCGCCGCCAGCGCCTCCATCTCGCGCACCATGTCGTAACCAAGATAGCCGAAGACGCCGGCCGACATGGGCGGCAGGCCGGCGGGCAAATGGATGCGTGATTCACCAATGACGCGGCGCAATGCGTCGAGGGTCGGTTCGGCCATGGGCTCGTAACGGCCGCGATCGGCCCTGGGATCGGGGTTGATCTCGGCGCGGCTGCCGAAGGCGCGAAAGATGAGGTCGGGATCGATGCCGATGATCGAATAGCGGCCGCGGGCGGCGCCGCCTTCGACCGATTCCAGCAGAAAGCAGTTCGGCCTGCCGGCCGACAACTTGAGCATGGCGGAGACCGGCGTCTCCAGGTCGGCGACCAGGCGCGTCCACACAACCTGCGCCTCTCCAGCGTCGTACACGCGCGCGAAATCGGCGAGGGAGGGGCTGACGAGCATGGTTGACCAGCCCGCTAGTTGGGACTGACGCCGAGCGCCTGCTGAAGGACGGCCTGGTTCAGCCTGACGTCGGTGTGGGTGCGCACCTGGGCGCCGTAGAGGGTCAGGAGATCGTTCTCGATCTGCGACCCCAATTGCGCCTGGGTCTGGGCGAGATCGGGCGCGCCCGAGAAATACGGCGGCGTCGTAACGTCGTCGACAACGAGGAGCACCCGGGTCATCGGCTGGGCGCCGTCGGCGACATCGACGGTGCCCTTGGGGCCGGTAAAGGCCGCCTGGATGACGCCGCTGGAGATGTCGCCGGAGGGCTGCGTGCGGCGGGTGAGCTGCTCGGCCGTCTGCACGGTGAGCGAGAGGTCGCCGGCGACCGTGGCGATCGCGGCGCCGCCGGTGAGACGGCTCTTGGCGTCGTCGGATGCGGCGGCAAGCTTCTTCTGGCGCTGGTCGGTCTTCCACGCAGAGACCACCTGGTCGTGGACCTCGCCCAGCGTGCGGTCGCGCGGCGGCGTGACGTTGGTCACGGTATACCAGGCGTAGCTGCTGCGATCGGGCTCGATGGGGTCGTTCTCAAGGCCGACGTCGGACTGGAAGGCGGCGGCGACGAGGCCGCTCGGGAGGTCGGGGACCGGCTTGCCGTCGGGGCCGTTGCCGTTGGCGTCGACGGCAGCAACCGTCATCAGCTTGAGGTCGTACTTGGCGGCGACCTCTTCCAGGGTGGCGCCACCGGCGCGGGCGTCTTCGATCGTGTTGTGAAGATCGAGAATGCTGTTGGCGGCCCGTTCGGTTGCGAGCTCCTGCCTGAGCTGGTCCTTGACGTCGGCGAAGGGGGTGGTGACCGCCTGCTCGACCTTGGTCACGCGAACGATGACGGGGCCGAACTGGCCGTCGACGACGCCGCTGACGCCTCCCTCGGGCAGCGAGAAGGCCGCCTCGGCGACGGCGGGATCGATGATCTTGTCCTTGGTCACGAGGCCGAGGTCGACGTCGGCGGGCTTGAGGTTCTGCTCGGCGGCGATGTCGTCGAATGTCTTGCCGGCGCTGAGGGCGGCGGCGGCCGCGGTGGCGGCGGCCTGATCCTTGAACACGATTTGCTGGACGTCGCGCTTTTCGGGCGTGGAAAAGCGGGCCGGCTGGCTGTTGTACCGCGCCTCGGCGTCGGCGTCGCTGACGTCCGCCGTGTTGGCGATCTCATCCGGCGACAGCGTGAAATACTGAACGGCGCGCAGCTCCGGCGAGCGCCAGTCCGCCTTGTGGGCGGCGAAATAGTCGGCGAGGTCGGCGTCGCTCGGGTCCGGGATGTCGGCCTCGGCGGGTGCGGAAATGACGAGGTACGAGATGCTGCGCTCCTCGGTGGTGTACTGATGGATGGCGCGCATATATGCGTCGGGCGCCTGCACGCCGCCGCCGAAGGCATCGACGATCTGGTCGCGGATGTACTGCTGGCGACGATCGATGATGAACTGGTCCTCGGTCATGTTCTGTGCGGCGATGAGGCTGTTCAGGTAGTTGCGGTCAAACGTACCGCTCGGCCCCAACAGGTCCGGGTCCTCGGAAATCCTCTGGCCAAGTGCCTGGTTGGAGATGCCGATCCCCATCCGGCCGGCGTCATAGTTCAGGGTCGCCTCGAAAACGAGCTGATTGAGGACCTGGTTGGGGACACCGAACTGGATGGCCTGCTGCGGGCTGAGGTTCTGGCCGAGGCGGGCGCTCAGGTTCCGCAACGTCAGATCATAGCGGCGCTGGAATTCCGCCAGCGTCACCTCCGATTGCCGACCTGGGCGACGTTGTTGGCGCCGAAGCCGTTGAAAATGTCGGACACGCCCCAGACCGCAAAGCTGAGAACGAGAATGGCCATCAGCAGCTGGGCGACCCAGCCGGACGCGTATTTCCTGAGTGCGTCGAGCATAAGATTCCTCGCGGCGGACCTGGGCCGCCCGGTTCAGGGCGCGGATAATAGGTAGCGCCTCCCGTCGCCGCAAGGAAATGTCGGGACGCCAGCCGGCGGCCCCGACTCAGCGGCCCCAGGACAGGAAAAGGCCGATGTCGCCGGGGATCCCGCCGGGGAAGTCCAGGACCCGCGCCAGGATGTGGAACCCGCGGGGCCTCAGTTCCCGCTCCCATCTCAGATACATCTCCGCCGCCTCGCCGCGCAGCGTGCGCGGCCACTCCGGGTCGGGAGCGTTCACCGCCCTGCCGCCGTCGCTGCACAACTGGGAGGGGAAGCGCAGCAGCAGAATCTCGGTCTCCCCCCGCTCGGCCGCTTCGCGCGCGGCGTGAATGAGGCCGTTCCAGCCCTTTTCGGAAATGTGGGTGTCGATCAGGCGGCTCAGGTTGCGGCGGCGCTGCTCCTCCGCCTGCTCCCGCCGGCGCCGCCGTTCCCAGACGAGCTGATCCACATGGCGGGCGACAAGGTAGCGGAAGTCGTTGACGCTGAGTTCGCTATCGGGTCGGCTTTCGACCTCGTCCGGGGGCGGGCGCTGCTCGTGGCGGAGGCTGACGCCTGCAGATTCGACATGAGCGCGGCCCTGCGGCGGCGACGCCGGCAGGGCGACGGGCTCGTACTTGCCGCCGCCCAGGGTACGCAAGAGGTCGGCGCGGCGGACGATGCCGACAAGGCGGGCGTCGCGGAGCACCGGCAGGCGTTTGATGCGATGGATCCCCATGAGGCTCGCGATCTCGTCGACGTCGGTGTCCTCGCTGATAGCGATCACGGGGCTCGACATCACCTCGCGGGCCACGGCCAGCGGGCTCTGAAGATGGGTCAGGAACTCGGTGTTGAGCGGCTCGCCCTCGGCCAGGCGCATGAGCCACCACTCGCTGCGGCTCTCGCGTTCGGTCTTCTTGCGCCCGACGAGGTCCCCCTCACTGACCATGCCGACCAGGTCGCCGTTGGCGCTGACGACCGGAACCGCGCTGATCTGATGCTGCAAAAGGATCCGGGCGACTTCGCGAAGAGGGGTATCCGGCTGGACGGTCACCACATCCCGGTTCATCAGGTCGCGCGCTTTCATGCGATCGCTCTGGTTTGTTGCTGCCGGCCCGGGGGCGGCGGTCGGAGGGATGAACGGCGTCGGTCTAGCGAAGAGGGGGCAGCGGAGCCTTGATCTCCCGCAAATCCCTTTTGGCAGCGGGTGCAATATCGCGGAAATTCGGTTACCCGTCGCGGGTACGCCGAACAAGGGAAGGGGTGGTCATGGCCAAGCTGAGGCCGCTGGCGGCAGGCAACTGGAAGATGAACGGCACGCGCCAGAGCCTCGCCGAGATTGATGCGGTCGTGGCGGGCAGCGGGACAGCCGCCTGCGACATCGCGATCTGTCCCCCTGCGACGCTGATCGCGGTGGCGGTCGCGGCGGCCGCCGGGTCACCGGTGATGATCGGCGGGCAGGACTGCCACCCCCAGCCCTCCGGCGCCCATACGGGCGACATCGCGGCGGAGATGATTGCCGACGCAGGGGGGCGGCTGGTGATCGTCGGCCACTCGGAGCGGCGGACCGATCACGGCGAGACGGACGCCATGGTGCGCGCCAAGGCCGAAGCGGCCTGGCGGGCGGGGCTGACGGCGATCCTGTGCATCGGCGAGACAGAGGGCGAGCGCAAGGGCGGGATGACCGAGGCGGTGCTCGACCGCCAGATCGCCGGGTCGGTGCCGGAGGGCGCGACGGCGGCACGGCTGACCCTCGCGTACGAGCCGGTGTGGGCGATCGGCACGGGGCTGACGCCGTCCAACGATGACATCCGGGCCGCCCATGCCCATATCAGGGGGCGTCTTACCGAGCGGTTCGGGGAGACGGCCCGCGCAATACGGATTCTCTATGGCGGCTCGGTCAAGCCCTCCAACGCCGAAACGATCCTCGCCCTCGACGGGGTCGACGGGGCTCTGGTCGGTGGCGCCAGCCTCAAAGCGGCGGATTTCCTTGCAATTATCGCTGCCTGCCGCTGACAGAATGCCGCCGCCCGGCGCTCTGGCAAGGCCGGAGCCAATCGTGTACAAGGCCGGCGGCCACGAAATCCGGGCAATCTGATCAATGGAAACCGTCATCATCGTCATTCACCTGATGGTGATCGTGGCGCTCGTCGCGGTCGTCCTGCTGCAACGCTCCGAGGGCGGGGCGCTGGGCATCGGCGGCTCCAACGCATTCCTGACCACGCGCGGACAGGGAAACGTGCTGACCCGGGCGACGACGATCCTCGGCGCCGCCTTCTTTCTCACGTCGATCGCGATGACGGTCTACAGCCAGTTCCAGGCGCCGCCGTCCTCGATCCTCGATACGGTGCCGGCGACCCAGCCGGCGGCCCCGACCACGACACCCGGTGGCGCGCCATCAACCGCGCCGAGCGCGGGCGGCGGCATCCTCGACCAGCTCAACCAGTACACCGCACCGGCGACCGGTAACCAGGCACCGGCGGCCGGCGGCCAGGCTCCGGCAGCGGGCGGTATCCCAGGCATCTCGGGCCCCGCCAACGAGCCGGACGTGACGGTGCCGGCGACGCCGCAAGTTCCAACCGGGCAGTAGGGAACCGCTGATGACGACATTCCCGGCGCAGGACCACCCGCCGGGCGCCTCGCCCATGGGAGTGACCGGTGCGGACGCCAGCATTTTCTGTTGCCCGAATCGGACGGTGAGGCGGTAGGGTAGAGGCCCATGGCGCGGTACATCTTCATCACCGGCGGCGTGGTCTCATCCCTTGGAAAAGGCATCGCATCGGCAGCGCTCGGCGCGCTGCTGCAGGCGCGCGGCTACAAGGTGCGGCTGCGCAAGCTCGACCCCTACCTCAACGTCGACCCGGGCACGATGAGCCCCTACCAGCACGGCGAGGTGTTCGTCACCGACGACGGGGCGGAGACCGACCTCGACCTCGGCCACTACGAGCGCTTCACCGGGCGGCCGGCGAACCGCATGGACAACATCACGACCGGCCGCATCTACCAGGACATCATCGCCAAGGAGCGGCGCGGCGACTATCTCGGCGCCACGGTGCAGGTGATCCCGCACGTCACCGACGCGATCAAATCGTTCATTCTCGACGGCAACGAAGGCTTCGACTTCGTGCTGTGCGAGATCGGCGGCACGGTCGGCGACATCGAGGGGCTGCCGTTCTTCGAGGCGATCCGGCAACTCGCCAACGACCTGCCGCGGGGTGACGCCGTCTTCATCCACCTGACACTGGTGCCGTTCATCCAGTCGGCGGGGGAACTGAAGACCAAGCCGACGCAACACTCGGTGTCGGCGCTGCGGGAAATCGGCATCCAGCCGGACATCCTGATGGTGCGCGCCGACCGGCCGATCCCGGCGGAGGAGCGGCGGAAGCTGTCGCTGTTCTGCAATGTCAGGCCGTCGGCGGTGATCCAGGCGCTCGACGTCGGCCACATCTACGACGTGCCGGTCGCCTATCACGGCGAAGGACTCGACGACGAGGTGCTCGCTGCCTTCGGCATAACGGACGCGCCGCAGCCGGACCTGACCCGCTGGTCGGAAATCAGCCGGACGATCCGCAACCACGAGGGCGAGGTGAACATCGCCGTGGTCGGCAAGTACACCGGCCTCAAGGACGCATACAAATCGCTGGTGGAGGCGCTGAACCACGGGGGTATTGCCAACACGGTCAAGGTCAACCTCGAGTGGATCGAGGCGGACCTGCTGGAGGAGGGGAACCCGGCGCAGCGGCTGGACTGGGTCGATGGCATCCTGGTGCCGGGCGGCTTCGGCCAGCGCGGCTCGGAGGGCATGATCACGGCGGCGGGGTTCGCGCGCGAGCATCGCGTGCCGTTCCTCGGCATCTGCTTCGGCATGCAGCTCGCCGTGGTGGAGGCGACGCGCAGTCTGCTCGGCCTCTCCGGTGCAGGGTCCACCGAGTTCGGTCCGGTCGCCGAGCCGGTGGTCGGCCTGATGACGGAATGGGTGCGTGGAAACGCCAGGGAGATGCGCAGCCACGACAGCGACCTCGGCGGCACCATGCGGCTCGGCGCCTACCCGGCCATGCTGAAGCGTGGCAGCCAGATTTCAGCGATCTACGGCGACGTCACCGAAATCTCCGAGCGCCATCGCCACCGCTACGAGATCAACATCAACTACCGCGACCGGCTGGAGCAGCACGGGCTGAGGTTCGCCGGCCTGTCGCCGGACGGCGTGCTTCCGGAGACGGTGGAAATTGAGGGTCACCCGTGGTTCATCGGGGTGCAGTATCATCCCGAGTTGAAATCGCGGCCATTCGACCCGCACCCGCTATTCGCCTCGTTCATCGCGGCGGCGATGGAGCAGTCGAGGCTGGTGTGAACGTCCTGCCAGAGGGCGGGAACTCGTGACGGCGATCTAGAAGCCGGATCGTCGCACAGAGCCCGCAGCAATCTGCATGAAGCTGCTGCTGTCCATTTTGTGTTTGTTGCTCCTTCTGGCTATGGGGAGTTACTGCCTGTTTCTTCCTCGACGCGTCCAGTCGCTTGCCACGCGGATGGTGAGCACCGGAGTCACTTCGAAGAGCCGATGGCTCAAAGCGTTCGTGCAATCGAATAGCTACATCATCAACGTGCGCTTTGTTGGAGTTCTCGCGTACATCACTTTCTTGCTCGTGGCTTTCTCCCTGTTCACGAAGCCTTAGGAGGAAAGGGGAGAACCGTTGAAAGCGATCGTCTATGAGCGATACGGGCCGCCGGATGTGCTCGAACTGAGGGACGTGGCGAAGCCCGTTCCGAAGGACAATGAGGTCCTGATCCGAATCCATGCGACGGTCGCAACCCCGCCGGATTGCGCTTTTCGAAAGGCCCAGCCGTTCGCCGTCAGATTCTTCACCGGCCTGACGCGACCGAAGAACACCATCCTTGGAACCGCGCTGGCCGGCCAAATCGAGGCCGTGGGCAAGGACGTGACGCGCTTCAAAACCGGCGATCGCGTTTTTGGCGCCTCGAACACCAAATTCGGTACCTATGCGGAGTATCTCTGCCTGCCCGAGGACGGGATACTGGCGACGATACCGGCCGGCGTGTCCTTCGGTGATGCGGTCGGAAACAGCGAAGGGTTTCTGACCGCAATGCCCTTTCTTCGCGACACGGGAAGAATTCAACGCGGACAACAGGTCCTGATCAATGGTGCTTCGGGGAGCATCGGCACCAAGGCGGTGCAGGTCGCCCGCCACTACGGCGCCGAGGTCACCGGTGTGTGCAGCACGAGGAATCTGGAGCTGGTGAAGTCGCTGGGAGCCGATCATGCCATCGACTACACGAAGGAGGATTTCACGGCGACCGGCCAAGCCTACGACATCATCTTCGATACGGTCGCCAAGAGCTCATTCTCGCGTTGCAAGAAGGCCCTGAAACCTAACGGGGTCTACCTCGTCACCGCCATGTCGCCGGCCGGTCTGCTGCTGATGCTGTGGACGTCGATAAAAGGGGGCAAGAAGGCAAAGAATGCGGCGACCGGCCTGCGGAAAGCCGAGGACCAGGTCAAGGATCTTCTCCTGCTCAATGAACTGGTGGCGGCGGGCGAAATCAGAGCCGTCATCGACCGACATTACCGCTGGAGCAGATGGCCGAAGCGCACCGCTACGTTGAAGCCGGCCACAAGAAAGGAAGTGTCGTCATCGACGTGAACGGCGAAGCCGCATGACGGCGCGGTCGGCAACCTCGCCGCAGGCATACGCGCGGGCCGCGGGCGCCCTCTACCTCGTCATCATCGTCTTCGGCATCGGAGCCGAGGTGTTCATCCGCGGCAGCCTGATCGTGCCCGGCGACGCGGCGGCGACCGCCGCCAACATCACGACCCATGAAGGATTATTCCGGGCAGGCTTCGCCGCGGACTCGATCATGGCGCTCGCAGACGTCGCGCTGGCGGTGCTGCTCTATGTCCTGCTCGCACCGGCGGGCAAGACGCTGGCGCTGATGGCGGCGGCGTTCCGGCTGACGCAAACGGCGGTGATCGGGCTCAACCTGCTCAGCTACTATTCGGCGCTTCTGCTGCTCGACGGGTCCGAGTACGCGGCCGCGTTCGATCCGGCCCAACTCAACGCGCTGGCGGCGCTGGCGCTTGACAGGCACGCGCACGGCTACGACCTCGGCCTGATCTTCTTCGGCGCAAGCTGCCTGCTCCTCGGCATCCTGATCGTGCGCTCGGGTTATCTGCCGAAGTGGCTGGGCGGGCTGGTGGCGCTGGCGGGCGTCGTCTACCTCGCGGGAAGCTACACGCTCTTCCTGGCGCCCGACCTGGCGGGAGCGATCCAGCCGGCCTACGCGGTCCCGCTGGTCGCCGAGATTGCGCTCTGTCTGTGGCTGCTGGCGCGGGGCGTGGACGTGGAGCGGTGGCGGGCGCGGGCGGCGAAAATGAGCGCCGCCTAAGTTCGCCCTGTTCCTGCCCAAAAGCACTGGCAGGGTCCGGCGTGCTGGGGGCGTTGCCGGAGAGTCTCGCATGGCGCGCCACGCCTCGGTGCCCGCAAGGGCGCTTCCTCTTCTTGCCGTTCTCCTCACGTCCGCGACCATCATCGCCCCGGCCATGGCGGCCGGCAGCGACATCATCGACGGTGTGCCGAGCGCGACGGCTTGTGCCGCCCTCGGGTTCGACGCCTCCATGGGCGAATCCCCCTCCGGCAACGGGCCGGCAGGCGGTCTGCGCCGCCAGTTTGCGCCGGGCACCGGCATCATCACGGCGCTGCCGCGGACGATGGAGCAGGCGGCCGCACCGCCGATGCCCTCGGCGCAGGCGCTCGGAAAATCGTACGCCGACGCGGTCGGCGTGGACACCGAGCGCTATCCGCACGCCACCTCCAACCCGATCAAGCGGGTCGCGGAAGATCCGGTTTCCACATTTTCCATCGACGTCGATACCGCCTCCTACGCCAACGTCCGCCGCTTCCTCAACGACGGGACGCTGCCGCCACGTGACGCGGTGCGCGTGGAGGAGATGATCAACTACTTCGACTACGGCTACGCGAAGCCGCCGTCGGCCGACACGCCGTTCGCGATCCACGCGACGGTGACGCCATCGCCGTGGCAAGCGGGGCACGAGATCGTCCATATCGGCCTGCAGGGCTACGACATTGCCCGCGACCACCAGCCGCCGCTCAACCTGGTGTTCCTGGTGGACGTGTCCGGTTCGATGCAGGGACCTGACCGGCTCGAACTGGCGCAGAAGGCGCTGAACGTGCTGATCGACCAGCTCAGGCCCGAGGACCGGGTGTCGCTGGCGGTGTACGCCGGCGCCGCCGGCGCGGTGCTGCCGCCGACGCCGGGCACGCAGAAACTGAAACTGCGCTGCGCGGTCGATGCGCTCAGGGCGGGCGGGTCCACCGCCGGCGGACAAGGGCTCGCGCTGGCCTACGGCATGGCCGAACAGGCTTTCGCCAAGGACGCGGTCAACCGCGTCATCCTGATGACCGACGGCGACTTTAACGTCGGTATCGCCGACCCGGAGCGGCTGAAGGACTTCGTTTCGGAAAAGCGGGCAACCGGCATCTACCTGTCGGTCTACGGGTTCGGCCGCGGCAACTACAACGACGTGATGATGCAGGACCTGTCGCAGTCGGGGAACGGCATCGCGGCCTACGTCAACTCGCTCAACGAAGCGCGGCGGCTTTTCCGCGACGACCTCGCCGGCTCGTTCTTCCCGATCGCCGACGACGTCAAGATCCAGGTGGAGTTCAACCCGGCGACGGTCGCGGAGTACCGGCTGATCGGCTACGAGACGCGGCTGCTCAACCGCGAGGACTTCAACAACGACAAGGTGGACGCCGGCGAAGTGGGCGCAGGCGCGGCGGTGACGGCGATCTACGAGATCACGCCTGTCGGCGGGCCGCTCGCCTCCGATCCGCTGCGCTACCAGGATGCGGTGACGCCGATCGCGGCGACGTCCAGCGAACTCGCCTACGTCAAGGTCCGCTACAAGCGGCCGGGCGAGCAGACTTCGCAACTGATCCAGCGGGCGATCGGCGAGACCGACCGGCCGCCGACGCTTTCCGCGGCACCGGAGGCGACGCGCTGGGCGCTGGCTGTGGCGGCGTTCGGCCAGCGGCTGCGCGGCGACCCATGGATGGAGCAGGGCTTCGGCTGGCCGCAGATCCTCGACCTGGCGCAGGGCGCGCGTGGCGACGACCTGTTCGGGGCGCGGGCGGAATTCGTCCAGCTTGTGCGTGCGGCGCAATCGCTGGTGACGGAATAAGGGGAACGGAGTGTCCAACCCGGCGGGCGCGTTCCTGCCCGTCGGGGAGAGCGGTCACTCGCCCGCCAGACGGTCCAGCCAATCGAGGATCGCCACAGTCGCCGCATCCGGCGTGCCGAGATGATTGGCATTGACGGTGACGTAGCGGCTGAGCGGATTGGCCGGCGCGCGCTTGAACATTGACGCGGCGTCGCGCTGGCTGGAGTCCCTCGTGCCGGCAACCCAGAGCAACGGTGTTTCCAGCTTCGGTAGCAGCGCGGCCGGATCGAGCCGGCTGTCGTCGCCGAGGAACGACAGGAACGCCCTCGGGGTCGCCTTCACCCGGCGATCGCGGCCGAGAACACGGTCGGTGAAAGTGCCAACGGTATCTCCGTCGCCCGACTTGATCAGCGCCCTGGCCTTGCGGACGCTCGCCGCCACCGTCGCGTGGCGGTTGAAGTCGGCGGGTTCGCCGTCGGGGGCAAGCGCGATGACGCCGGCAAGTTCGGGATGGGTCGCGGCATATGCCAGCGCGGCGAGGCCGCCAAGGCTATGGCCGACGACGACGATGCCGTCGAAGCCATCGTTGGCGAGGCGAGCGATGGCTGCGTCGACGTCGGCAAAGCAGGCGTCGAGGGGCTCGTCGTAGATACGGCGCGTGGACCAACACATTTCCGGGGCTTCCACCGCGTAGCCGGTCTCGTCGAGCGTGCCAGCAAGGGTCGCGAACTGGGTCGGGTCGCCGGTTTTACCGTGCAGGAGCACCACGCCGATGCGGTCGAAAGCGACTGCGGGGGAGGCAACGAACCAGAGGCAGACAAGCGCGACCAGGGGTCGGGCGGTCATTCCGCGATCAACCGGCGGCCGACGACCGGCCCATCATGCGCTCGATCCGCCGGTCGGGGACGAACCACATGACCGCAACGATCGCGTAGAGGACGAGCGCGATCCAGGGAGTCCACAGAAGCGTGGTCACGATGCCCGTTGCGTAGAGGACAACCGACACCCAGCCCTTGATCTCGCCACCGACGGCCATCTTCAGGCGCGTGTCCTTGCTTTGCGCGGCGATCAACGTGCGCTCGAGGATGTAGTAGGCGATGGCCGCCATCAGCAGATCGACGCCGTAGAGCGTGACCGGAACCGGGGCGAATTCGTTCTCGCCCATCCAGCCGGTGACGAACGGTACCAGCGCCAGCCAGAACAGGAGGTGAAGGTTCGCCCACAGCACCACGCCATTCACGTGGCTCGACGCCTGAAGCATGTGGTGATGGTTGTTCCAGTAGATGCCGAGATAGATGAAGCTCAGCACGTGGCTGACGAAGCCGGGGAGGACGGGCCTCAATGCCGCCCAGTCCGGCGCTCTCGGGGGTGTGGAGTTCCAAAACGAGGAGGGTGATGATGATGGCGATGACGCCATCGCTGAAGGCCTCCATGCGCCCTTTGCTCATCGGCTATCCTCGTCCGCGGTAGGGGGCGACGCCCGGATCGGGCAGCCAGACGCCGGCGGGCGGCTTGCCGGTCTGCCAGAACACATCGATCGGCATGCCGCCGCGCGGGTTGAAGTATCCGCCGATCCGCAGCCAATGGGGCTTCAGGAGGTCGGCGAGCACGGCGCCCGATGGTGACGGTCACGTCCTCGTGGAAGGCGCCGTGGTTGCGGAACGACTGGAGGTAGAGCTTCAGCGACTTCGATTCGATCAGCCAGCGATTGGGCACGTAGTCGATGACAAGGATGCCGAAATCGGGCTGCCCGGTGACCGGGCAGATCGAGGTGAATTCGGGCGCGGTGAACCGGGCGACGAATTTCGTCGCCGCCTGCGGGTTGGGGACGCGGTCGAGCTCCGCCTCGTCCGGGCTTTCTGGGATCGGCACCGGACGGCCGAGCTGGAGGGGCTTTCTGGTCATCGGGACCTCTACGGACCGGCGGGCGCCGGCGGAACCAGTTTCATCTCGGCGCGGTCGTAGCGCCACACGGCGTGACCCTCAAGCCGGGTGCCTCCCCACCAGCGGTCGAGGCCGGAAAGCGGCGACGTGGTCTTCCTCGCCGGCGAGCACGTCCTCACCGGCCATGGTGAGCTCCAGGTCGGCGTCGTCAAAGCGCTCCATGTCGTCTTCGTCGGCGCCGGGCGGAGCGAGGCCCGCGATCAGGGGCACGTCGCAGGAGGCGAGATCGTCCAACAGGCGGAAGAAGGAGAGGTCGCCCATGAACACCGCCTCCTCGCGGGCGAGCACGGCGTGGAACAGCCGTCCGGGTGTAGTGGTGCCGTCGGCGATCGCCTCGACGGTCGCCTGCTCGGTGCGGCCGAGGCCGTTTGCCGGCGCCGGCAGTTCCTCGAGGAAGCGACGAAGGGCCGGCGCCACATAGGGCAGGCGGTCGCCCAAAATCTCGATCGCGCCCGCAACCGCCTCGGGCGTCGGCGCGGTGAGGGCGCTCCACAGCGACGCGCCGAGGGCGAGGTCGGTGTCCGTCACGGGTCGCGCATGATCGGCGAACCTGAGGATGGTGTCGGGACGCTGGGTGCCGAGAAAGTCATCGGCCTGGACCAGGACCAGCCCATCGGTGCGGTGCTCGGTCTGGAAGAACGAGAGCACCTGGATGAGCTGGAGCTGGTCGTAGAGGTCGTGCTCGAACCAGAGTTCGATCTCCGCGAATTCACGATGCGCTGCCATCACGTCGTCGCGGGCGGCGAACTCGGCCGCGATCTCCGTGGCCGGCATGCGGAAACGATGCGCGAGATAGGCGACGCGTGCCTCCGAACAGACCGTGAGGGGCCCCGCGACCAGCGGTCCCTCGTGAAGTACGTCCCGCCACGGCTGGATCGGCTCCCGGCGACCGGCGCGCTGCAGCAGGTCGGCGGCGCTGTCGCCGTTGGTGATGATCAGGTCGGCCATCGGGCCCGACCATGACCGGGCGGCGCGGCGATGTCACTGGGGGTCGCCACGAGGGTTCAACGCCCCCGCCGCCAATCCATGTTTCGCGCCATGTGCCGGATGCGAAGGATCGTGATCCCGGCGGAGCCGGTGGCTTGGTAAAATAGCAAATAAGGATATGGCCGCAGCGGAATGACACGAACTCCGGGGAGAGTTGTCGGGCGACCTACCTCTGGATGGCGTGCCAGCAGCGAGCTCAGCGTTTCAGCACGCCGAGCAAACGAGCGAGCGACTGACGGACTGTCCGCCTCGAGTTCCTGCAACGATATCGGCAAGTTGTGCGAGGGCCCGGCGGCTGAACCGGGCTGTCATGCCCGGTGACGGGCGAAAAACGTCTCTACCTCCGCGTCGGAGGCGAGTTCGCCACGCGCGACTTCTTCAAGCGCCTGGCGGAGGTCTGCCTCCTCGTCCGGCGAAAGCACGTACGGTTTTGTTCCCTCGGCCTCCATCGCCAGCAGCAACCGGACAGCGTCCTCTTGGCGCTCCGGCGGCCAGGATTGGACCCGTTCAAGCACGGCGTTGATTTGATCCTTGGTCATCGAGGGCAATGTATCACATCGCGGAACCCGGACGAACCGCCCTCCCGGCCCCTTCCGCGCGCCGGCAGGCTCCTGTAGAAGCGGCGGCGATATCCGGAGGCACATCATGACCGCGATCATCGACATCATCGGACGTGAAATCCTCGACAGCCGCGGCAATCCGACGGTCGAGGTCGACGTGGTGCTGGAGGACGGGTCGATGGGGCGCGCGGGCGTGCCGTCCGGCGCCTCCACCGGCGCCCACGAGGCGGTGGAGCTGCGTGACGGCGACAAGCAGCGCTATGGCGGCAAGGGTGTCCAGAACGCTGTGGCGGCGGTCAACGGCGAGATCTTCGATGCCATCGGCGGCATGGAGGCGGAAGGCCAGGTCCATATCGACAAGACGCTGATCGCGCTCGACGGCACCCACAACAAGAGCCGTCTCGGCGCCAATGCCATCCTCGGCGTTTCGCTTGCCGTCGCCAAGGCGGCGGCCGAGGCGGCGGGGCTACCGCTCTACCGCTACGTCGGCGGCACCAACGCGCACCTGTTGCCGGTGCCGATGATGAACGTGCTGAACGGCGGCGTCCACGCGGACAATCCGATCGACTTCCAGGAGTTCATGATCGTGCCGGCCGGTGCGCCGACGTTCGCCGAGGCGCTGCGCATGGGCGCGGAGGTATTCCACACGCTGAAGGCGGCGCTGAAGGAGGCCGGCCACAATACCAACGTCGGCGACGAGGGCGGCTTCGCGCCCAACCTGCCGTCAGCCGAGGCGGCGCTCGACTTCGTCGTCAAGGCGATCGAGAAAGCGGGCTACAAGCCTGGTGACGACGTGTTCCTGGCGCTCGACCCGGCGGCGAGCGAGTTCTTCGACAGCGGCAAGTACGTCTACAAGGGCGAGGGCAAGACGCGCGACCGCGCCGCCCAGGTCGCCTATCTCGCGGACCTGACGAAGAAGTTCCCGATCTTCTCCATCGAGGACGGCATGGCGGAGGACGACTGGGACGGCTGGCAGAAGCTGACCGAGACGATCGGCGAAAAGTGCCAGCTCGTCGGCGACGATATCTTCGTCACCAATACCGAACGACTGGGGGAGGGCATCCGGCGCGGGATCGCCAACTCCATCCTGATCAAGGTCAACCAGATCGGGACGCTCACCGAGACGCTGGCGGCGGTCGAGATGGCGCACAAGGCGGGCTACACGGCGGTGATGTCGCACCGCTCCGGCGAGACGGAGGACTCCACCATCGCCGACCTCGCGGTCGCCACCAACTGCGGCCAGATCAAGACCGGATCGCTCGCCCGCTCCGACCGGCTGGCGAAATACAACCAGCTCCTGCGCATCGAGGAAGAACTCGGAATCCAGGCGGCGTACGCGGGGAGATCCGTCCTGAAGCGGAGCTGACGGCGTTCGGCAACATTCCGTTAAGCGTAAACGGGCATGGTGGCGACCGTCCGTATCGGTTGCCCGCCATGATGACCCGCCAGCGCAAGCGAACACCGTTCCGACGCCTGTGGATGGCGCTGGTTACGGCCGGCTTTCTTGGCTACTTCGGGTTACACGCATTCTCCGGCTCGTTCGGCATCTGGGCGATGGGCCGCCTGGATCGCGACGCCGCGCAGCTCACGGCTGAGCTCGACCAGCTCAAGGCGACGCGCGAATCGCTGGAGAAGCGCGTGGCGACCGTAAGACCTGGCAGCCTCGACGCGGACATAGTCGACATCGAGGCACGCAACGCCCTCAACATGCTGCGGCCGGATGAAGTGGTAATCGAATCTGGTGCGGCGCAGCAATCGTCGGACTGACTTGAAATTGCTGTGAAGTTCGCCGCAACCCGCACGCTGGCGGCATCGAAAACCTATGACGTTACAGCATACTAGCCTTGCATGAATGCGGGGCCCGGCAATCTTGGATTGGCCATTGCCTTCCGGTAGTTTGGCGTCAAATCAAGAAGAAGGACGAGGGACGACCAACCGGAGGGTGCCTATGGCACGGGCTCAACGTAAGGCCGTCGTATCGGCAGTCGCGGATACAGTGGACGATTTGCCGAAACCGGTCGATGCTGCCGGAGCTCACGTCACCACCAAGCCCGCCGCATTCAGTCGCGAGGAAGAGCTCGATGCTTTCGAGCGCATGCTTGTCATTCGCCGGTTCGAGGAGCGGGCCGGGCAGATGTACGGCATGGGCGTGATCGGCGGTTTCTGCCATCTCTATATCGGGCAGGAAGCGGTGGTCACCGGTATGCTGATGGCGATCGAGGATGGTGACCAGGTCATCACCGGCTATCGCGACCACGGCCACATGCTCGCCTGCGGCATGGACCCCAAGGGCGTGATGGCGGAGCTTGCAGGCCGCCGCACGGGCTATTCCCACGGCAAGGGCGGCTCGATGCACATGTTCTCGCGGGAGAAGAACTTCTTCGGCGGCCATGGCATCGTCGGTGCCCCGGTGCCGCTCGGTACAGGGCTTGCCTTCGCCAACCGGTACCGCAAGAACGGTCGCGTCTGCCTGACGTTCTTCGGCGACGGCGCCTCCAATCAGGGCCAGGTCTACGAGTTGTTCAATATGGCCGAGCTGTGGAAGCTGCCGGTCATCTACATCATCGAGAACAACCGCTACGCCATGGGCACGTCGCTGGTGCGCTCCTCGGCGCAGACCGACCTTTCGCGACGCGGGCTTTCCTTCAACATTCCGGGCGAGCAGGTTGACGGCATGGACGTGCGCGCGGTCAAGGCGGCCGGCGCCAAGGCGGCGGAGTGGTGCCGCTCGGGCAAGGGGCCCTACATTCTGGAAATGCTCACCTACCGCTATCGCGGCCATTCAATGTCGGACCCGGCCAAATACCGCACCCGCGAGGAGGTCGACGACATCCGCCAGCACCACGACCCGATCGAGATGGCGCGGGCGCGCATTGTCGAGAAGGGATTCGCCAGCGAGGACGAACTGACCGCCATCGACAAGCGGGTGCGCACAACGGTGACCGAAGCGGCGGAGTACGCGCAGGCCGCGGCTGAACCCGACGCGAGCGAATTGTGGACCGACGTCTACAAATGACCGGCCAGGCAGGAGCGCGCCGCTGATGCCGATCGACATCCTTATGCCCGCCCTTTCGCCGACGATGGAGGAGGGGACGCTCGCCAAGTGGCTGAAGAAGGTGGGCGACCCGGTGAAGGCCGGCGACGTCATTGCCGAGATCGAGACCGACAAGGCGACGATGGAAGTGGAGGCGGTGGACGAAGGGACGCTCGCCAAGATCCTGGTGCCGGAAGGGACAGACGGCGTGAAGGTCAACGCGCCGATCGCGCTGCTGGCGGCTGAAGGCGAGGACGCGGGGAAGGTCGAGGCAGTGCCGGCGCCGAAGCCCGCGGCCGCACCTGCGCCGAAGCCCGCGCCTCGGCCGGCTACGCCCGCTCCCGCTGCCGCTGTCAGTTCTGCGCCGGCGACGGTGCCTGCTGCGCCCGCGGTTGAGGCGCCGACCGATGTGGATATTCCCGCCGGCACCCAGATGGTGACGATGACGGTGCGCGAGGCGCTCCGCGACGCAATGGCTGAAGAGATGCGCCGCGACCCGGATGTCTTCGTGATGGGTGAGGAGGTCGCGGAGTACCAGGGCGCGTACAAGGTGACGCAGGGACTGCTCGACGAGTTCGGCCCGCAACGGGTCGTGGACACGCCAATCACCGAGCACGGCTTCGCCGGCGTCGGCGTCGGCGCGGCGCTTGCCGGGCTTAAGCCGATCGTGGAGTTCATGACGTGGAACTTCGCCATGCAGGCGATGGACCAGATCGTCAATTCGGCGGCAAAAACCCTTTACATGTCGGGCGGGCAGATGGGGTGCCCGATTGTCTTCCGCGGGCCGAACGGGGCGGCCGCTCGCGTCGCGGCCCAGCACAGCCAGGACTACGCCGCCTGGTATTCGGCGGTCCCCGGTCTCAGGGTGATCCAGCCGTTCACGGCCGCCGACGCCAAGGGGCTGCTCAAGGCGGCGATCCGCGATCCCAATCCGGTGATCTTCCTCGAGAACGAGATCCTCTACGGCCACACTTTCCCGGTGCCGCAGCTCGACGACTTCGTGCTGCCGATCGGCAAGGCGAAGGTGGCGCGCGCCGGCAATGACGTCACCATCGTCTCGTGGGGCATCGGCATGACCTACGCGATGAAGGCGGCGGAGGAGCTGGCCGGCATGGGGATCGAGGCCGAGGTGATCGACCTCAGGACGCTCAGGCCGATGGACATCGCGACGGTGGTGGAGTTGGTCAAGAAAACCAACCGCTGCGTGACGGTCGAAGAGGCCTGGCCGGTCGCCTCGGTCTCATCCTACCTCGCCTCGGAGATCACCACCCAGGCCTTCGACTACCTCGACGCTCCGGCGGTCAAGGTGACGGGCAAAGACGTGCCGATGCCCTATGCCGCCAACCTCGAGAAGCTGGCGCTGCCCTCGGTCGGAGAAGTGATCGAGGCGGTTAAGGCCGTAACCTACAGGTAAGGCGGTGGCCGGCGACCCGCAGGAACAACCGATCCCGCCGGACGCGGTCGGACGCGAGGACGCGGTCGAGGTCCTCAGGGCCTTCGTTATCGACAACGGACTGTCGATTTCGTTCACGCGCGCCTTTGACGATCCGGCGATGTGGGGCATGTTGCTGGTCGATATCGCCCGGCACGCCGCGCGCGTTTTCGAGAGCGAAGGCGTGATGGACGAGGCGGAGGCGCTGGAGCGCATCCGCGAGATGTTCGAGGCGGAGCTCGTCAACCCGACCGACACCGGCCGGACGTCCGAGCGCAAGGGGCACTGACGATGCCGATCAACATCCTGATGCCCGCGCTGTCGCCGACCATGGAGGTCGGCAACCTCGCCAAGTGGCTGAAGAAAGAGGGCGACCCGGTGAAGGCCGGCGACGTGATCGCCGAAATCGAGACCGACAAGGCGACGATGGAATACGAGGCGGTGGACGAGGGGACGCTGGGCAAGATCCTGGTGCCGGAAGGCACGGCCGACGTCGCCATCAACCAGCCGATCGCCATCCTGTTGCAGGAAGGCGAGGACAAGAGTGCGCTGAAGGATGCACCGGCCGCTGCGGCTGCACCGCCCCCCACCCCCGCCGCCAAAGGCGGCGGACCCTCCCCGCAAGGGGGAGGGAAGGAACCGGTGGCGACTACCCCCTCACCGGCTCCCTCGGCTGCGCCTTCGGGACCACCCTCTCCCACGAGGGGTGAGGCGCCGGCGCCTAGCCCCGCGCCGAACGGCAGCGGAGGACGCGTGTTCGCGTCGCCGCTGGCGCGGCGGCTGGCGAAGGAAGGCGGCATCGACCTCGCCCGCGTTACCGGCTCCGGGCCGCACGGGCGCATCGTCAAGTCGGACATCGAGGCGGCCGCCTCCGGCAAGGCGCCGCTCGCGGCACCAGCCGCGGCACCGGCAGCACCTTCTGCCGCGCGCCCGGCGACGGCGCCGAGCATGACCGACGCGCAGGTGATGAAGCTCTACGAGCCGGGCTCGTACGACATCATCCCGCACGACAACGTGCGCAAGATCATCGCCCGCCGGCTGGTCGAGGCGAAGCAGACGATTCCGCACTTCTACCTGACGGTCGATACCGAGATCGACGCGCTGCTGACGCTGCGCGCCCAGATCAACGCCGCGGCCCCGCGCGACAAAGAGGGCGACGCGGTGTGGAAGGTGTCGGTCAACGACCTCATCATCAAGGCGCTGGCGATGGCGCTGCAGCGGGTGCCTGACGCCAACGTGACGTGGACCGAGGGCGGGATGCTCCGCCACCACCGCTCCGACGTGGGCGTCGCTGTCTCCATTCCCGGCGGCCTGATCACGCCGGTGGTGCGCAACGCCGAGGAGAAGCGCGTGTCGGTGATCGCGACGGAGATGAAGGACTACGCAGCGCGGGCACGGGCGCGCAAACTCGCGCCGGAGGAATACCAGGGCGGCACCACCGCGGTTTCCAATCTCGGCATGTTCGGGGTCAAGGACTTCGCCGCCGTCATCAACCCGCCGCACGCGACCATCCTCGCCGTCGGCGCCGGCATCCAGACGCCGGTGGTGCGCGGCGGCAAGGTCGAGGTGCGCACCATCATGACGGTGACGCTCTCAACCGACCACCGCGCCGTCGACGGCGCGCTCGGCGCCAAACTGCTCTCAGCCTTCAGGGAACTGATCGAGAAGCCGGCCGGGATGCTGGCCTGATTCCGAGGCCGGCGGAAGTGATGAGACGGACCCGCGCGCATTTCCTGGGCCTGATCGCGGCGTTCGCGGTGTTCATCGCCGTCAGTCTGCTGTGGATCGTCACTCTCCGCCTCGGCCCGAAAATGGGCCTCGAGGGTGGCGCCATGGTGCTCTACGTACCGGCCTACCTTTTCATTCTTGCGCTGGTGTGGTTTGCCGTGCGCTATGTCGCCCGCGTTCGCTGGCGCCTGACCAACGTGCTCGCCGTCACCATCGTCGTGCCGCTGGTGATGGTGATGGCCGACTGCGGACCGATCGCGTGCTTCCTGCCCGGTCCGCAGCGGATGAGCGGCTGGTTTGTCGTCGTCGGCCTTCCGCTCGTTGCGCTGGCCCACCACTTCGTCCTCGACCGCTCCTGAGGGGAACTTTCGAATGGCTGACACCCCCTACGACGTGATCGTCATCGGCGCCGGGCCCGGCGGCTACGTCACCGCCATCCGCGCCGCGCAGCTCGGCCTGAAGACGGCGGTGGTCGAGAAGTCGTATCTCGGCGGCATCTGCCTCAACTGGGGCTGCATCCCGACCAAGGCGCTTCTGCGCTCGGCCGAGATCTATCACTACATGGAACACGCCAAGGACTACGGGCTGTCGGCCAAGGACGTGGCCTACGACGCCGCGGCGGTGGTGAAGCGCTCGCGCGCGGTCGCCCAGCAACTGTCGAACGGCGTCGGGTTCCTGCTCAAGAAGAACAAGGTGGACGTGATCTGGGGCACGGCAACCATCGCCCAGCCCGGCAAGATCGCGGTGAAGGCCGCCGACAATCCGCCGAAGGGCGCCCTCGGCGGCGGCGACTACGCGGCGAAGCACATCATCGTGGCGACGGGCGCGCGGCCGCGGGCGCTGCCCGGCCTCGAACCCGACCAGAAACTGATCTGGACCTATTTCGAGGCCATGGTGCCGGAGAAGATGCCGAAGTCGCTGCTGGTGGTGGGCTCCGGCGCCATCGGTATCGAGTTCGCCTCGTTCTACCGGACCATGGGCGCCGAGGTGACGGTGGTCGAGATCCTGCCGCAGATCCTGCCGGTCGAGGACGAGGAGATCGCCGCCCACGCCCGCAAGCGCTTCGAGAAGGCGGGGATCAAGATCCACACCGAAACCAAGGTCACCAAGCTCGACAAGGGCAAGGACGCGGTGACGGCGGTGATCGAGCACAAGGACGGCAAGAGCGAGACGCTCAAGGTCGACAAGGTGATCTCGGCGGTCGGGGTCGTCGGCAACATCGAGAATCTCGGACTGGAGAAGCTGGGCGTGAAGACGGACCGCGGCTGCGTCGTCATCGACGCCTACGGCCGCACCAACGTCGGCGGCATCTACGCCATCGGCGACGTCGCCGGACCGCCGATGCTTGCCCACAAGGCGGAGCACGAGGGCGTCATCTGCGTCGAGGCGATCGCGGGGCAGAAGCCGCACGCCCTGGACAAGCTCAAGATCCCCGGCTGCACGTACTGCAACCCGCAGATCGCCTCGGTCGGCCTCACCGAAGCCAGGGCGAAGGCCGCGGGCTACGACATCCGCGTCGGCAAGTTCCCGTTCATCGGCAACGGCAAGGCGATCGCCCTTGGCGAACCCGACGGACTGGTGAAGACGATCTTCGACAAGAAGACCGGCCAACTTCTCGGCGCCCATATGGTCGGGGCCGAGGTGACCGAGCTGATCCAGGGCTTCGTCATCGCGATGAACCTGGAGACCACCGAGGAAGAGCTTATCCACAGCGTCTTCCCGCATCCGACACTGTCTGAGATGATGCACGAGAGCGTGCTGGCCGCCTACGGGCGCGTCATCCACGTCTAAGGGCTTCCGGGGCGCGGTTTTCTGCCGATCGAGGAGGTTAGCATGCCGACCACACCCGTTTTGCCGGCCGTTTCCGGCCGCATCCGAATTCGCGCTTGCGGTCGTCGGGCTGGCGAGCCTCATGGGGCCGCCGGCGCTCGCGCAGCCTACTACGATCCAGCAGGCGGACCCGGTGGTGGACGTGACTGCCGACGGCGAACAGGTGAAGGTCGCGGGGGCGAGCGTCAACGTGGGTGGCAAAGCCGCGGGGGTGCGAGCAGCGGGCGCGAACGTGACGGTCACCGGCGAGGTGACGGGTGACGTAAGAGCCGCGGGCGCCCTTGTGGACGTCGACACCAACACCGGTCACGACGTCTATGCGGCGGGCGCCGCAATCAGCGTGAAGGGGCGGGTGGGGAGGAACCTCAACGCCGGCGGCATGGTCCTCACCATCAACTCCGTCGTCGGCGGCGATCTCAAGGCCGGCGGGGTCGTCCTCACGCTCGGCCCGGGCTCCGACATCGCCGGCAGCTTCCAGGGCGGCGCCGCCAACCTCCGCGTCGGCGGGCACATCGCCGGCCCGGTCAAGGTCGGCGGGGCGCTGGTGACGTTCAACGCACGCACCGACGGCGCGGTCGAAATCGATGGCGGCAAGGTTGTCATCGGGGCACCGGCCCGCATCGGCGGCGATCTCATCGTCCGTTCGATGAGCGCCCCGGAAATCGACCCGGCGGCCGAGATCGCCGGCCAGGTGCGCCGCATCGCGCCGCCGCAATGGTGGTGGCCGCTGTCGCCCTGGGCGCGGGCGGCCCTCTTCGCCGCATTCGTCGCGGTGGGTACGGTCGTGACCGGCATCGTGCTGATGCTCTTTGGCGGCCGCGTGCTCGCCACGGCCACCGATCACGTGAGGCTCAGGCCCGGCTCAAGCCTGCTGATCGGGCTGGCAACGGCGGTGCTTATCCCCATCATCGCAGCGGTGGTGATGGCAACTGTGGTCGGCTTCACCGCAGGCGTCGCGGTGCTCCTCCTGCTGCCTGTGCTCACGGTATTCGGCCATGCGGTGGCCGCGGCGGGCATCGCCAGCGGTATCTTCGTGCGCGACCGCACGGAACTGGGCTCCATCCGGACGTTTCTTCTTCTGGTCATCGGCGCCATCATCGTTGCGCTGGTCTGGCTGATTCCCTGGGTTGGCGGCTTCCTTGGCGCCATTATCCTTCTGTTCGGGATCGGGGCACTGGCGCGTACGCTGGCGGCGCGGATCCGGCGGACGGAGCCGGCAGCGGCCATGTGACGGCCTGACGTCTTGGTCCGGTGATTGATTCTGGGCTAGAATTGGTCGCAGCCGCCGCTTGCGGCCATCATGGGGAGGGAGGCGCGCCATGAATGAACAGGCCAGGTCGTTTGTCGCCTGGATCATCGTCGGTCTCGTTGCGGGAGCTGTAGCAAGTCTGCTTGTCGGCGGCGCCGGCAGCCTGCTCGGGATGCTGATCGCGGGCCTGATCGGCTCCGTGGTCGGCGGCTTCCTTGCCCAGCAGCTCAAGATCGACCTGAAGATGGGCAACGCCTTTCTGGAACAGGTCATCATCGCCATCATCGGGGCGATCATCGTTCTGATCATCGCCCGCATCATCACCTGAAGAACCGGAGGGACCGATGCAAGGTGTCGGCTGGTTGGGTGCAATCATCATCGGCGGCATCGCCGGGTGGATCGCGGAGAAGGTGATGGAGAGCCGGATGGGCCTCATCGCCAACATCCTGCTCGGCATCGCGGGCGCCGTGGTGCTCAACGCTATCCTGGCGGCCTTCCACGTCATCCCGCCGACGGGATGGCTCGGCCAGCTCGTGGTCGGGGCTATCGGTGCGATCCTGCTGATCTGGGTATGGCGGATGGTCCGCGGCAGATCGGCCTGAGCCGGGCCCGCATCGCCGGTATGCGCCGCGGCGGGGTCAATCGACCGGCAGGCCCCTATATGTTAGGCCGGAAATGGTCCTGACAACGCTTGGCGTTCCCCAATGGTGACGATCCTCGACACGCTCCCGGCACGGCCCCGCCACCCGGAAAAGGCGCACCGGCCCGACACGCCGCTCGCCCGCAAGCCGGCGTGGATCCGGGTCAAGGCACCCGGCTCCCCCGTCTATCGCGAGACGACGGCGATCGTGCGCGCCCACGGGCTCGTCACTGTCTGCGAGGAGGCCGGCTGCCCCAACATCGGCGAATGCTGGTCGAAGCGCCACGCCACTTTCATGATCATGGGCGATACCTGCACGCGCGCCTGCGCGTTCTGCAACGTGCGCACGGGGCTGCCGGGTCCGCTCGATGCGGACGAGCCGGAGCGGGTGGCCGACGCCACAGCCAAGCTCGGCCTCGCTCATGTGGTGGTGACCTCGGTCGACCGCGACGACCTCGCCGACGGCGGTGCCGGCCATTTCGCCCGCGTGATCGAGGCGATCCGGGCGCGCTGTTCGGCCACCATCGAGGTGCTGACGCCCGACTTCCTGCGCAAGGATGGCGCTGTCGACACGGTGGTCGCGGCCCGGCCGGACGTGTTCAACCACAACCTCGAGACGGTCCCTTCGCACTATCTGACGGTGCGCCCCGGGGCCCGTTATTTCGCCTCGCTCCGCCTCCTGCAGCGGGTGAAGGAAATCGATCCGAAGATGTTCACGAAATCGGGGATCATGGTCGGTCTCGGCGAAGAGCGGAACGAGGTGCTGCAGGTGATGGATGACCTGCGCGCGGCCGGCGTCGACTTCCTCACCATCGGGCAGTACCTGCAACCGACGCGCAAGCATCACCCGGTCGTCCGGTTCGTGACGCCCGACGAGTTCAAGGCGTACGAAACCATCGCCTACGCCAAGGGCTTTCTGATGGTTTCGGCGAGCCCGCTGACGCGCTCCTCGCACCACGCCGGCGAGGATTTCGCCCGGCTCAAGGCGGCGCGGCTGGCAAAGTCCGGCGCCTGAGCCGCCGGACGATGCCGAAATACGCCAGCGAACGACAGGTTCCCCATTCCGCCAGGAGGATGTTCGACCTCGTCGCCGACTGCGAGGCGTATCCGGAGTTCGTGCCCCATTGCGACGGCCTCGTGGTGACGGGGCACGGGGAGGAGGGCGGCAAGGAAATCCTCATAGCCGACATGACCGTCGCCTACGGTCCGATGCGCGAGACGTTCACCACCCGCGACGTGCTGGACCGCAAGGGGCTGGTTATCGACGTGGCCTACCTCAACGGGCCCTTCCGCCACTTCGAGGGTCAATGGCGGTTCGAGCCGGCCGGGAGGGGCCAGTCGGTGGTGCACTTCGCCATCGACTACGAACTGCGCTCGCGCCTGATGGCGGCCATCGCCGGCCCGGTGATCGAGCGTTCTTTCCGCGACTTCATCGCGGCGTTCGAGGCCCGCGCCGACAAGGTCTACGGACGCAAGGCCTCGGCATAGCGGCCATTACGCCGTAGGCAGGCGGTGGTCGGCGAATTTTTCGCGCAGGGCCGTCTTCAGCACCTTGCCCGTGGCGGTGTGCGGCATCTCGGCGACCACCACCACGTCGTCGGGCAGCCACCATTTGGCGATCTTGTCGGACATGAAACCGAGGAGCGCGGGGCTGTCGACCGTCTTGCCGGATTTGGGCACGACGATCAGCAGGGGCCGCTCGCCCCACTTCGGATGCTGAACGCCGATGACCGCCGCCTCGGCGACGTCGGGATGGGCGACGGCGAGGTTCTCGATCTCGATGGAGGATATCCATTCGCCGCCCGACTTGATGAGGTCCTTGGCGCGGTCGGTGATCTGCATGTAGCCGTGGCGGTCGATGGTGGCGATGTCGCCGGTGTCGAAGAAGCCTTCCTGGTCGACCGCGTCGCCATCGGCCTTGTAGTAGGCGCGGGCGATCGCCGGCCCTCGCACCTTCAGTTTGCCGAAGGTCTTGCCGTCCCACGGGACGGTATGGTTGTCGTCGTCGGTGATCTTCATCTCGACGCCGAAGGGCGCGTGGCCCTGCTTGACCTTGACGTCGAGCCAGGCCTCATCGGCGAGGCCGGAGACCTCCGGCTTCATCGAGCAGATGGTGCCGAGGGGGCTCATCTCGGTCATGCCCCACGCGTGCAGCACCTCGACCCCGTAGTTGTCGCGGAATTTCCGGGTCATGACGCGCGGCGCCGCCGAGCCGCCGATGACGACGCGGGTGAGGGTGGAGAGTTTGGCGCCGGTCGTCTCCAGATGGCTGAGCAGCATCATCCAGATCGTCGGCACGGCGGCGGCGAAGGTGACCTTCTCCGTTTCGATCAGTTCGTACAGCGATGCGCCGTCCATTTTGGCGCCAGGCAGCACCAGCCGCGCGCCCGCCATCGGGACGCTGTGGGCGAGGCCCCAGCAGTTGGCGTGGAACATCGGCACCACCGCCATGATCACGTCGTTGGCCGAGATGCCCATCATGCTCGGCATGATGGCGAGCATGGCGTGGAGGACATTGGAGCGGTGCGAATAGACGACGCCCTTGGGGTCGCCGGTGGTGCCGGAGGTGTAGCACATGCCGACGGCGGTGTTCTCGTCGAAGGTCTTCCAGGCGAAGTCATCATCGACCTCGGCGAGCCAATCCTCGTAGGCGACGGCGTTGGCGAGCGTCGTTGCGGGCATGTGCCCGCCGTCGGTCATGACGATGACCTGCTCGATGGTCTTCAGCGCCGGCGCGAGCTTCTCGACCAGCGGCAGGAACGTCAGGTCGACGAAGAGAAGGCGGTCGCCGGCGTGATTGATGATCCAGGCGACGTGCTCGGGAAAGAGGCGCGGGTTGACGGTGTGGCAGACGGCGCCGATGCCGCCGGTGCCGTACCAGATTTCCAGGTGGCGCCACGTGTTCCAGGCGAGGGTGGCGACGCGGTCGCCGGGGCGAATGCCCTGGGCGTCGAGACGCTTGGCAAGCTGGAGCGCGCGGCGGCGGAGCGTCCGGTAGTCGGTGCGGTGTATGGGGCCCTCAACCGAGCGCGACACCACAGCCCGATCGGGCGACGACATGGCGGCATGGTCGAGGATGTTGTGGCAGAGCAGCGGCCAGTCCTGCATCAGCCCAAGCATGGCGAACCTCCCGAATTTTGTTTGGCCCGATTGTGATTGCCGAACGCACGGTCTGTCCAGCAGCGAGCATGCTGCACGGCAACCGGCCCAATTCGAGCCCGATGGCTCAGACGAGCGCCTGAAGCATCGCCAGCGCCTCGCGCGTGGCGGCGAGGCGGACGGCGGCACGGCCCGTATCGGGGAACTGGTGTCGCGTGTGGCGCGGCGCCTCACCGCGGCGGATGGCGGCGAAGTGGACGAGGCCGACGGGCTTGTCGGGGGTGCCACCGGTCGGCCCGGCGACGCCAGTGATGGCGACGGCGAGGTCGGCCTCGGAGTGGGCGAGGGCCCCTTCGGCCATGGCGATGGCGACCTCCTCGCTCACAGCGCCGTGCCGTGCGATGAGATCGGCGGGCACTCCGAGCATCCCGGTCTTTGCGGCGTTGGAATAGGTCACGAAGCCCCGCTCGACCACGGCCGATGACCCCGACACCTCGGTGAGCGCGGCGGCGACCAGGCCGCCGGTGCACGATTCCGCGGTGGCGACTTTCAGGCCACGCGTGGTGCAGTCCGCGATCAGGCGGGCAGCGAGCGGCACCAGCGGCGACAGATCGGTCACGGTTGGACCGCGAACGGCAGGCGGACGGTGGCGGTCGCGTAAGCGGCCATGCCTTCGCCGCGCCCGATGAAACCGAGCCCCTCGTTGGTGGTCGCCTGCACGCCCACGCGGTCGATGGTGACGCCTGCAATCGCGGCGATGCTGGCGCGCATCGTGGCACGATGGGGCCCGATCCGTGGGCCCTGCGCCACCAGCGTCACATCGAGGTGAGCGATGACGCCGCCGCGGGCGGCGACGCGCTTGACCGCGTCGGCGAGGAAAAGGGCGGAGGACGTGCCGTGCCATCGATCGTCGGTCGGCGGAAAATGCACGCCGATGTCGCCTTCGGCGATGGCGCCGAGGATGGCGTCGGTCAGCGCGTGCAAAACAACGTCGGCGTCGGAGTGGCCGACGAGGCCGCGGCTGAACGGAATGGCGACACCGCCAAGATTGACTTCGTGACCGGGTCCGAGGCTGTGGATATCGTAGCCCATGCCGACGCGCACGTCGCCGAGACGCAGGGCCTGCTCCGCCGTGAACCGATGGTCGGCGGCGACGATGTCGGCAGCGGTCGTCAGCTTCACGTTGGCGGGATCACCGGCAACGACGGCAACCGCGATGCCTGCCCATTCGGCAACGGCGGCGTCGTCCGTGAACGTCAGGCCGGCCGCCGCCGCTTTCTGATGGGCGGCATGGATGACGGGGAAGACAAAACCCTGCGGTGTCTCCGCCGCCTGCAAGTTTGCGCGGTCGACCGTCGCAGCGACCCGGCCGTCGGCGCCGACGGCCTTCAGGGTGCTGGCGACGGGGAGGGCGGGGACCACGGCCGCAGCTCCGTCCAGTGCGGCCCTCACCCGATCGACCACGCCGTGCGATACGAAGGGGCGGGCGGCGTCGTGGATGAGGACACGGGCGGGGGCTTCCGACGCGAGGGCGTCGAGACCAAGCAGGACGGACGCCTGCCGGGTATCGCCGCCGACAACCGGCGGCCCGAGCTTGCGGTCTCGTGGGGCAACGGCTTCGTAGTGGGCCCGGTCGTCCGGGCCAATCACGACCCGGATGCGGTCGACAGCCTCGCATGCCGCGAGGGCGTCGATGGCGCGGCGCAGAACGGGCGTGCCGCCAACCGGCTGGTATTGCTTGGCGGTGCCGGATCCGCCGGCACGGGTACCGCGACCCGCGGCAACGATCAAAGCAGCGGTGTCGGACAAGGTCGGCATCGCGCGTGGCCTCCACGGTTGACGGGCTTGGTGCGGTAATCTTACCACACTGGCGGCGAAGGCCATTCGGATTAGGCTTGCCTGCCGCGCGGTTTTGACTAATGTGTAGGCACGTCGTGAATTGCCTAATCGGTATGCATGAGCCTTTCGATTGCCAAACTGGCTGAGCCGCTTTCCATCGGCCCGGTGACGCTGCCTAATCGCGTTTTCCTGGCACCCATGTCGGGGGTGTCGGATCGGCCGTTCCGCGCGGTCGCGGCGGCATTCGGCGCCGGCATGGTGGTTTCGGAGATGGTGGCGAGCGAGCAACTGGTCGCCGGCTCCGACGACGCGCGTCTGAAAGCGGAGCGGGCCGGCGAGGGGGCGCACGTCGTGCAACTCGCCGGGCGCGTGGCGCGGTGGATGGCGGAGGGGGCGCGCTTCGCGACCGACAGCGGCGCCGACATCATCGACATCAACATGGGCTGCCCCGCCCGCAAGGTGACCAACGGCTATTCCGGGTCGGCGCTGATGCGCGACCTCGACCACGCGCTGACACTGGTCGAGGCGACGGTGGGGGCGACGGCGGTGCCGGTGACGCTGAAGATGCGGCTCGGATGGGACGAGACCTCAATCAATGCACCTGAGCTGGCCCGCCGGGCGGAGGCGGCGGGCGTCCAGATGATCACGGTGCACGGGCGCACGCGTTGCCAATTCTACGGGGGCGCCGCCGACTGGGCCGCGATCCGCGCGGTCAAGGATGCGGTCGCCATTCCCGTCGTCGCCAACGGCGACCTCACCGACTTCGCCGACCTCGATCGCATGCTGACGCTGTCGGGCGCCGACGGGGTGATGGTCGGGCGTGGCGCCTATGGCCGGCCGTGGCTGCCCGGGCACATGGCGGTGCAGGCGGCGACAGGTTCATGCCCGGCGGCGCCGGGCGGTGCGCGGCTGTTCGATCTCGTCGCCCATCACTACGAGGCAATCATCGACCACTACGGCCCGATCGTCGGCGTCAAGGCCGCCCGCAAGCATCTCGGCTGGTACATGGATCGATCAGAGAGGCCCGTGCCGACGGCTGTCAGGCACGCGGTGCTGACCGAAACGAGGCCGAAGGCGGTGCTCGGTCTGCTCGCTTCGGCGCTGGCGGACATGCCCGCGCGGAGCGCAGCATGAGCGCCGATGCCACCCTTGCGGCGCGCGGCCACGCGGACGCTTCGCTGATCGATGCGTTGCCGAACCCGGTGCTGCTGATCGAGGACAATGGGCGGATCGTGGAGGCCAACACGGCGGCCGAGACGTTCTTCCAGGCCTCGACCAACATGCTGAGGCGCCATCCGCTCGCCTACTTCGTGCCGTTCGGCAGTCCGCTGCTCGCCCTGATCGATCAGGTGCGCGAGCGCAGCGGAGCGGTGAACGAGTATCGGGTGGACATCGGCACGCCGCGCAACGGCGGCGAGCGCGTCGTCGACATCTATGCGACGCCGAGCCCGGACGATACCAGCCGCGTCGTAGTCGTTCTTCAGGAGCGCTCGATGGCGGACAAGATCGACCGCCAGCTCATGCACCGCGGGGCGGCACGCAGCGTTACCGGCCTCGCCGCGATGCTCGCCCACGAGATCAAGAACCCGCTGTCCGGTATCCGCGGCGCCGCCCAACTGCTGGAGGGATCGGTCGACGGCGATGACCGCGCGCTGACGCGGCTGATCTGCGAAGAGGCCGACCGCATCGTCAAGCTGGTCGACCGCATGGAAGTGTTTTCCGATGAGCGGCCGATCGCGCGCGAGCCGGTCAACATCCACGTCGTTCTCGACCACGTGCGCCGGCTGGCGCAATCGGGCTTTGCCCGTTCGGTGCGCATCAGCGACGAATACGACCCGTCGCTGCCGCCGGTGTTCGCCAATCGCGACCAGCTCGTCCAGGTCTTCCTCAACCTGGTCAAGAACGCGGTCGAGGCGATCGGGGATGCCCCCGACGGAGAGATCGTGCTGACGACGGCGTTCCGGCCCGGTTTTCGCATCTCGGTACAGGGCTCGACCAGCAAGGTGACGCTGCCGCTGGAATTCTGCGTGCGCGACAACGGTCCGGGTGTTCCGGAGGAACTGATCCCCCACATGTTCGATCCGTTCGTCACCAGCAAAGCCAATGGCAGCGGCCTCGGCCTGGCGCTGGTTGCCAAAATCATCCGCGACCACGGCGGCGTCATCGAATGCGAATCGCAGCCGGGCAGGACAGTATTCCGCGTCCTCATGCCGGCCGTGCCGGACCACACCGTCGTCAAGGAGGACGATTGAGCATGCCGCAGGGCCATATCCTCGTTGCGGACGACGATGCGGCGATCCGGACGGTCCTCAACCAGGCGCTTTCGCGGGCCGGCTACACGGTCAGGTTAACTTCCAACGCGGCGACGCTATGGCGCTGGATCAGCCAGGGCGACGGCGACCTCGTCATCACCGACGTGGTAATGCCGGATGAGAACGTGTTCGACCTCTTGCCGCGCATCAAGCGAACGCGACCCGACCTGCCGATCGTGGTGATGAGCGCGCAGAACACGTTCATGACCGCCATCCGCGCCTCCGAGCGTGGCGCTTACGAGTATTTGCCGAAGCCCTTCGACCTGAAGGAGCTGATCGCCATCGTCGGGCGGGCGCTGTCGGAGCCGAAAGGCCGGCCGGCCGACGTTCCTGCCGAGGAAATTGGGGAAAACATCCCCCTGGTCGGGCGCTCGCCGGCCATGCAGGACATCTACCGCATCCTTGCCCGTCTGATGCAGACCGACCTGACGGTGATGATCGCCGGCGAGTCGGGAACCGGCAAGGAACTGGTGGCGCGGGCGCTGCACGACTACGGAAAGCGGCACAACGGGACGTTCGTGGCCATTAACATGGCTGCGATCCCCCGCGATCTGATCGAGGCGGAGCTGTTCGGCCACGAGAAGGGAGCGTTCACCGGCGCCAGCGCCCGCAGCGCCGGCCGTTTCGAGCAGGCCGACGGCGGAACGTTGTTCCTGGACGAAATCGGCGACATGCCGATGGAGGCGCAGACGCGCCTTCTTCGCGTTCTCCAGCAGGGCGAATACACGACTGTCGGCGGCCGCACGCCGATCAAAACGGACGTGCGCATCATCGCCGCGACCAACAAGGACCTGCGCGTCCTCATCCACCAGGGGTTGTTCCGTGAGGATCTCTTCTTCCGGTTGAACGTGGTCCCGATCCGGCTGCCGCCACTGCGCGAGCGCAGCGAGGATATCCCCGACCTAGTGCGCCACTTCTTTGCCCTGGTGGAGAAGGAGGGGCTGCCGGTCAAGCGGATCGAACTGGCGGCGGTGGAGCGGCTGAAGCGATACCGCTGGCCGGGCAACGTGCGTGAGCTAGAGAACCTGGTGCGCCGGCTCGCCGCCCTTTATCCACAGGAAACAATTAGCGAATCCATCATCGAGGGCGAGCTCGATCAGCCGCAGGTCACACTGTCGGGCGCGCAGGACGGCGAGGAGGAAACGCTATCCGGCTCGGTCGAGCGGCACCTCAATGCCTATTTCGAAGGATTCGGCGATTCCCTGCCGCCGCCGGGCCTCTATCATCGGATTCTGCGGGAGATCGAGAGCCCGCTGATCAGCGCGGCGCTGGCGTCGACCCGGGGAAATCAGATCAAAGCGGCGGAATTGCTGGGGGTCAACCGCAATACGCTGCGCAAGAAAATCCGCGAGCTCGACATCCAGATCGTGCGCAGCACCCGCTAAAGGGTGACGAGGCAGCGCATTCTTCTGTTGTTTTTTGATCACAATATTGTTGCAATTCCGTCCCAGCCTGCACTAGTCCTTGCGGGGCTTAGCTGGCGACGATGGCGGATGACAATACGGCCATGACGGTGGAATCGGTGCCCCTCGTCCAACCCGCCTCGGGGGACGAGCGCGAGCCGCGGTTCGAGTTCTCCCGCCTTGTCCGGGCGATGGGTTTCGCCGCCGTCCTGCTGTCGCTGGCCTGCACCGCCACCACCTTCTTCGTGCTGATGGGGCTGACGTCGATCGAGCCTACTCCCCGGATCGTGTTCATCGCGATGTCGGTGAACGGCGCTCTGGTGGGGTTCCTTATCCTGGTCGTCGCCTGGGAGCTGGTGAGGCTGCTGGTGGCGCGCTGGCGCGGGCGGGCGGCGGCCGGGCTGCACGTGCGCATTGTCGTCATGTTCAGTTTTATCGCGGCCGCCCCGGCGGTTCTCCTCGCGATGACGGCGAGCGTCAGTCTCGACCGTGGCCTCGACAACTGGTTCTCGACCCAGACTCGCGCGATCGTCGACAACTCGCTGTCCATCGCCCAGGCGTATGCAGAACAGCAGGCGACCCAGCTGCGCATCGACGAGAACGCGGTCAAGACACAACTATTGCGCGCACCCGGCATGCTGAAAGACCAGCCGGACAACTTCGCCACGTTTCTCACCACGCTCGCCCACGACCGGAACCTGACGGAAGCTTTCCTGGTCGATGGCAACGGTCTGCCGGTCGTGACGGCCCAGGGCGCCGATCGGCGTGATGTGCCACCGCCGCTGCCCGAGGCGCTCTCTCAGGCAAAGGCGCGTCCAACAGACGTCGTCATCGTCACGCCGGGCAGCGGCACTAACATAATTGGCGCCATCACCGCCCTGCCGGGCTTCGACGACCTCTACCTGTACGTGACCCGCGCCATCGATCAGAAGGTCAACACCTACCTGACCATGACCAGCCAGACGGTGGCGCAATACCGGACGCTGGACGCCACGCGCTTCGGCATGCAGATCGCCTTCGGCATTCTGTTCCTCGGCATCACCGTCGTGGTGCTGCTCTCGGCGATCTGGCTCGGCATCGGCTTTGCCAATTCACTCGTCGCGCCAATCCGCCGGCTGATCGACGCTGCCAAGGAAGTTTCGCAGGGCAACCTCGACGTGCGGGTGCAGCCGCGCAATTCCGACGGCGACGTGGGCGCGCTCGGCACGACCTTCAATACAATGACCGCTCAGTTGCGCGGACAGCGCGAGGAGCTCGTCGCCGCCAGCGAACAGATCGACGCGCGGCGCCGTTTCACCGAGGCGGTGTTGTCGGCGGCAACGGCCGGCATCGTCGGCATCGACGCGGACGGACGCGTTGCGATCGTCAACCGCGCCGCGCTGAACCTGTTCGGGACGACGGAGAGTGAGGCGGTCGGCGCGCCCATCGGCGAAATGCTGCCGCAACTAGAGCCGGTGGTGACGGCTGCCATGCGCGAGGGCAGGCTGGAGCATCGCGCCCAGATCGTGGTGCCGCGCGGCGGGCGCGAACGCACGATCAACATCCGCGTGACCACCGAGGGAACGACCGGCCACTCGTATGGCTACGTTATCACGCTCGACGACATCACCGACCTGGTGTCGGCGCAGCGCTCTTCAGCCTGGGCCGATATCGCCCGGCGCATTGCCCACGAGATCAAGAACCCGCTGACACCGATCCAGCTTTCGGCCGAGCGCCTCAAGCGCAAGTTCGGCAGGGTGATCACCGAGGACGTCGACATCTTCGAGCAGTGCACCGACACGATCGTGCGCCAGGTGGGCGACATCGGCCGCATGGTCGACGAATTCTCATCGTTCGCGCGGATGCCGAAGCCGGCGATGACGGCGGGCGACCTGTCCGAAGCGATCCGCGAATCGGTGTTCCTGATCAGCGTCACCCAGCCGGAGATAGCTTTCGACGTCGAGCTGCCGAATGAACCGCTGCTGGCGCGCTTCGACCCGCGGCTGATGGCACAGGCGCTGACCAACATCGTCAAGAACGCCACCGAGGCGATCGCCGCCGTGCCCGGCGAGGAACGCGGCCAGGGCCGCGTGACGGTGTCCGGGCGCGCCGACGACGGCTCGATCATCATCGATGTCGCCGATAACGGCATCGGCTTCCCCAAGCATAACCGCCACCGCCTGCTCGAGCCGTACATGACTACCCGCGAGAAGGGCACCGGCCTCGGCCTCGCTATCGTCACGAAGATCGTCGAGGAACACGGGGGGCGGCTCGAGATGCTCGACGCGCCGGCGGTCGCCAGCGGCGGGCGGGGAGCGCTGATCCGCATCATGCTGCCGCGGCTGGAGGTCGGCGGCGAGAGCGGTTCGGCGGCGCCGGCGAACAAAGAAACACTCGCTGTAGGTTGAGGAACGAGAGGGGCGATGGCGTCGGACATTCTGATCGTTGACGATGAAAGCGACATTCGGGAAATCGTGTCCGGCATCCTGGGCGACGAGGGCCATGGCACGCGTACGGCAGGCGACGCCGACGAGGCGTTGCAGCAGATCGCCGCGCGGCGGCCGTCGCTGGTCTTCCTCGACATCTGGCTCCAGGGCAGCCGCATCGACGGGCTGTCGCTCCTCGACCTGATCAAGTCCGACCACGCCGATCTGCCGGTGATCATGATTTCCGGGCACGGCAACATCGAAACCGCGGTCTCGGCAATCAAGCGCGGTGCCTATGACTACATAGAGAAGCCGTTCAAATCGGACCGCCTCGTGCTGGTGGCCGAGCGGGCGCTGGAGGCGTCCAAAATGCGCCGCGAAATCAGGACGCTGCGCGAGCGCACCGGCGAGGCTACCCAGCTTCTGGGCCGCTCACCGGCGATGAACCACCTGCGATCGCTGATCGAGAAGGTGGCGCCGACCAATAGTCGGGTGATGATTTCCGGCGCATCGGGAGTCGGCAAGGAACTGACCGCCCGCACGATCCACGAACTGTCAGGCCGCGTGAATGGGCCCTTCGTGGTGGTCAACGCGGCGACGATCACGCCGGAGCACATGGAGCACGAGCTGTTCGGCACCGAGCCCTCCAACGGTACCAGCCGGAAGGTGGGAGCGCTGGAGGAGGCGCATGGCGGCACGCTCTACCTCGACGAGGTCGGCGACATGCCGCGCGAGACGCAGAACAAGATCCTGCGTGTGCTGGTCGATCAGACGTTCCAGCGGGTGGGCGGATCAAATCGGGTCAGCGTCGACGTGCGCATCATCTCCTCGACGGGGCGCGATCTCGAACGCGAAATCGCGGACAACACCTTCCGCGAAGACCTGTTCCACCGTCTGGCGGTTGTCCCGGTCAAGGTGCCTGCGCTGGCCGAGCGTCGGGAGGACATCCCGCTGCTCATCAATCATTTCGTCGAACAGATCTCGCGGGCGACCGGGCTGCCGCCGCGCACCATCGGCGAGGACGCCATGGCGGTGCTGCAGGCGCACGACTGGCCCGGCAACATTCGCCAGTTGCGCAACAACGTCGAGCGGCTGATGATCCTAGCGCGTGGCGACGCCAGTGAGGTGGTCACCGCCGATATGCTGCCGGCGGAGATCGGCGAGATGCTGCCGACGACGCCGGGCAGGGCAGGGGGAGAGCACCTGATGTCGTTGCCGTTGCGCGACGCGCGCGAAATCTTCGAGCGCGAATACCTGGCGGCGCAGGTCAACCGCTTCGGCGGGAATGTGTCGCGGACGGCCGAGTTCGTCGGCATGGAGCGCTCGGCGCTGCACCGCAAGTTGAAATCGCTTGGCGTCGGCTGAGCCAGACAGGGGACGGGTGCCGCCATGCGGGTGGTGATCTGCGGCGCCGGCCAGGTCGGCTATGGCATTGCCGAGCGATTGGCCGCCGAGGACAATGATGTCTCGGTGATCGACACGGCACCGCAACTGGTGCAGGCGATCCGCGACACGCTGGATGTGCGTGGCTTCGTCGGCCACGGCGCTCATCCGGACGCGCTCGCCCAGGCCGGCATCGAGCAGGCCGACATGATTATCGCCGTCACCCTCTACGACGAGGTCAACATGGTCGCCTGCCAGGTGGCCCACTCGCTGTTCAACGTGCCGACCAAGATCGCCCGTATCCGGGCGCAAAGCTACCTTCAGCCGCACTGGAGCGACCTGTTCGCCTCCAACCATCTGCCGATCGACGTGATCATCTCGCCCGAGGTCGAGGTTGGCGAGATGGTGCTGCGCCGGCTGGCGCTGCCGGGTGCGTT
The DNA here is from genome assembly GCA_963826055.1 of uncultured Alphaproteobacteria bacterium. Taxonomy (GTDB): domain Bacteria; phylum Pseudomonadota; class Alphaproteobacteria; order Rhizobiales; family Kaistiaceae; genus JBBDMC01. Next base: position 218,287 of record CAWGVO010000018.1, read on the forward strand.
CGACACGGTGCGCTTCGCCAACGGCGAGGTCGTGGTGGTGGGCATCGTGTGCACCGAGAACTGCCCGGTGGTCGACACGCCGCTGTCGCAACTGACGGAGCTGTTTCCCGATCTTCAAGCGGTGGTGGTCGGCATCGCGCGCGACGGCAAGATGTTCGTGCCGCACTCGTCCGATTCGATGGCGGTCGGTGACCGGGTATGGGTCGTGGCGCAGAGCGATCAGGTGCGGCGGGTTCTCTCGATCTTCGGCCATGAGGAGCAGGTCGCCAACCGGGTGGTTGTGGCGGGGGGCGGCAACATCGGCCTGTTCGTCGCCAGCCAGCTTGAGGCGCGGAGCTCCGCCGCCCGGGTCAAGATCATCGAGTCGAACCGCGAGCGCGCCATCGCCATCGCCGACCAGCTCAAGCGCACCGTCGTTCTCAACGGCAGCGCGCTCGATCAGGACATCCTCACCGAAGCCGACGTCCAGGACGCCGACACCATGGTGGCGGTTTCCAATGAGGACGAGGTCAACATCATCGCCTGCGTCATGGCCAAGCGGCTCGGCTGCCGCAGCAACATGGCGCTGATCAACAACCGTGCCTATCCTGCCTTCACCGACATGCTGGGCATCGACGCCACCGTCAATCCGCGCTCGGTGACGGTCTCGAAAATCCTCCAGCACGTGCGGCGCGGCCGCATCCGCGGTGTGCACTCGATCGGCGACGGGCTGGCGGAGGTGATAGAGGCGGAGGCGCTGGAGACCTCGCCGCTGGTCGGCAAGCCCTTGCGCGAACAAGACCTGCCGGACGACATCCGCATCGGCGCGGTCTACCGCGACGGCAAGGTCATCGTGCCGGATGGCGATACGCAGATAGCGGCGAAGGACCGGGTCATCATTTTCGCCACCGCGGAGCGAGTCCGCCAGGTCGAGCAGATGTTCCGCGTCAGTCTCGAGTTCTTCTGATCCGCGGCGGATGATCGGCGTTCTCCAGATTCTGTCGCAGGCGCTGGGCGGGCTTGCCTTTGCGCTGCTTGTTCCCGCGGCGATCGCGGCCGCCACCGAGCAGGGCGTGGCCGAGAATTTCCTCGTGACGGCGGGGCTGATCGGATTTCTTTCCGGCGCGATCTATTTTGCGCTGCAGGGCCGCCGCCGTGTTGTCGGCCGGGCGGACCGCTTCGTGCTGGTGGTGGCGCTGTGGGTGATCGTGCCGATCGTCGCCTCGCTGCCGATCATGCTGTCGACGGGCGTCAGCTACATGGCGGCGCTGTTCGAGGCGGCGTCGGGCTTCACCACGACCGGCGCCACGGTATTCGGCGCAATCCACGACATCGGTCCGGCGGTCATTTTCTGGCGCGCCGAACTGCAATGGCTGGGGGGGCTGGCAACGCTACTGACGTTCGTGCTTGTTCTGGCTCCGGCCGAACTCGGCGGCCTGTCGGCGCGCGGTCTGTCACTGGCGGGCGGCTACGGCGAAGGCGGCGCGGGCCGCGTGAACGAGGTCATGCGCACCGTCACGTCGATCTATACGACGGTCACGGGTGCCTGCGTCGTGCTCCTGTTCGTCGGCGGCCTGCCGGCTTTCGACGCTCTTTGCGTTGCGTTTGCGACGGTGTCAACCGGCGGCTTCATGCCGATCGACGGCACCGTCGCGTCCTACGGCAGCCGCACGGCGGATTTCGTCGTACCGATCTTCATGCTGATCGGTGCCACGGGAATAACCTGGCAGCGCATGGTGCTGGACCGGCGGTGGGCGCTGTTCGCCGAGCACCGCGAGTCCTACTGGGTCATGGTGGTGGCGCTGGCCGCCGGCCTGCTCTATGCGGCCAGGTTCGTCGGCTCCGAGGGAATCATCCCGGCCCTGGGGGAGGGCCTGTTCAGCGCAATTTCGATCGTCAGCACGACCGGCTTCGAAACGCGGCCGGGGGGCCTGGCGGCGCTGCCCGACCCGCTGGTGCTGATCCTGGCCATGGCAGGCGCCGCGTCGCTGTCGACGGCCGGTGGCCTCAAATTCTACCGCATTGGCGCGATGGTGGTGCAGGCGTCGCACGAGCTGAAGCGGGTGATCTTCCCCCACAGCGTGCGCAGCACGCGCTTCGGCAGCCAGCCTTATGACCTCAGCCGGATGAAGGCGATCTGGGCGAGCCTCGGTCTGTCCCTGGTTGTGATCATGACAGCAGCGCTGGCCCTGGCATTTGCGCTGCCCAGCTTCGACGCGGCATTTGTCGCGACGATCTCGGCGTTTTCCAATGTCGGCCCGCTCTATTCGCCCGAGTGGCCGATCGGTGCGGCCTGGCCCCGCTACGGCGCCTTCGATGACTGGGCGAAGCTGGTGATGGTGGCGACCATGATTCTTGGTCGGCTTGAGGTGATCGTGTTCTTTGCCGCCATCAACCCGACGCATTGGCGTTCGTGAGGAGCATTTCGATCCATGTCGCGCATCGCATACGTCAACGGCCGCTACCTTCCGCACCGGGATGCCGGCGTGCACGTGGAGGATCGCGGATATCAGTTGTCCGACGGCGTTTACGAGGTCTGCGAGGTGCGCGGCGGCCGACTCGTCGACGAACGGCGCCACATGGCCCGCCTGCGTCGGTCGCTGGACGAACTGCGCATCCGGCCACCGATGACGCCAGCGGCGCTCGGGGCGGTGATGCGCGAGGTGGTGCGACGCAACCGCGTCGTCGACGGCATGGCCTACGTGCAGGTGACGCGCGGCGTGGCGCCCCGCGACCATGCCTTCCCGATGCACGCCGTGGCGCCCAGCGTGGTCGTCACCGCCCGCAGCATGGCGCTCGGGCCGCGGCAGAAGCGGGCGGAGGAGGGGGTGGCGGTCATTACCGTGCCGGACAACCGCTGGCGGCGGGTGGACATCAAGACGGTGTCGCTGGTGGCAAACGTGCTCGCGAAGCAGCAGGCGCGTGAGGCCGGCGCCTACGAGGCGTGGTACGTCGACGAAAAGGGCTTCGTCACCGAGGGCACGTCCAGCAACGCCTGGATCGTGGCCGGCGACGGAACGCTGGTGACGCGGTTCGCCGACCACGGAATCCTGCGCGGCATCACCCGCGGGGTGGTCATGGACGCGACGGCGGGCGACAAGATCAAGGTCGATGAGCGGGCTTTCACGGTGGAAGAGGCGCTTCAGGCCCGCGAGGCCTTCATCACCTCGGCAACGACCATCGTGACGCCGGTCATCAGGATCGACGGAAAACCGGTCGGTGAAGGCAAGGCGGGGCCTGTGGTGAGGCGGCTGCGGGCGGCCTTTTACAGGCACGCCGAAACGGCGCCCATGCTTTCCTCCCCGGCAGCTCCTGCCGAAAAAACCGGCAACAGCGGCAAAATTGTTACGTGACGCGGGCGCTGACTCCCGGCAAACTGGCCCCGCACAATGGTCTGAGACCCAAGAACGCGAACCCACAGCCCCCAAAACAGTGAGAAAGCGAAAAACATGGCTGAGCGCGCACAGAACCTTCAGGACACGTTCCTCAACTACGTCCGCAAGAACAAGACGCCGCTGACGATCTTTCTGGTCAACGGCGTCAAGCTTCAGGGCATCGTCACGTGGTTTGACAATTTCTGCGTCCTGTTGCGCCGCGACGGGCACTCGCAGCTCGTCTACAAGCACGCGATTTCGACCGTGATGCCGGGGGGACCGGTCCAGCTCTTCGAGCCCAATGACGACGCTGTCGGTGGCCGGGACGGGGATTGAGCGAACCCTCATCGGATCGTGAACGCGCCGGCGGCGGTGCCGGCGAACACCCGCCGGCGCGCGAGCGGGCGCTGGTGCTCGTGCCGGTCACGCGCGGCAGCGGCGGCGGGCGCTCCCGTCAGGCTCGTCTCGACGAGGCTGTGGGCCTTGCCCGCGCGATCGACCTCGAGGTGATCGACGCGCTGGCGGTGACACTCGCCGAACGACGGCCGGCGACGCTATTCGGTACCGGCAAGGTGGACGAGGTCGCGGCGCGTGTCGACAGCGATCGGATCGGCCTCGTCATCGTCGACGGCACGCTGGCGCCCGTCCAGCAGCGCAATCTTGAACGCGCCTGGAAGGCCAAGGTCATCGACCGGACCGGGCTGATCCTCGAAATTTTCGGCGAGCGCGCACGCACGGCGGAAGGGCGGCTGCAGGTGGAACTCGCCCACCTCAACTATCAGAAGAGCCGCCTGGTACGGAGCTGGACCCACCTGGAGCGCCAGCGCGGCGGCTTCGGCTTCCTCGGCGGACCCGGCGAAACGCAGATCGAGGCCGACCGCCGGATGATCGAGACGCGCGTCGCCCGCATCGAGCAGGAGCTGAAGACGGTCGCGACCCGCCGCCGCCTGCAGCGGCAAACGCGCAAGAAGGGCGGCGGGGCGCTCATAGCCCTGGTGGGCTACACCAACGCCGGCAAATCGACACTGTTCAACGCGCTGACGCAGGCCGGGGCGTTTGCCGACAACCGGCTGTTCGCGACCCTCGATCCGACGCTGCGAAGGATCGCCTTGCCGCACGGCAGCATCGCCGTCCTCTCCGACACGGTCGGTTTCGTCGCCGACCTGCCGACGACGCTAGTCGCTGCCTTCCGGGCGACGCTGGAGGAGGTGGCCGAGGCCGACCTCATCCTCCACGTGCGTGATGTCGCCCATCCGGACAGCGAGACGCAGGCGCGCGACGTGGCGGACGTCCTGGCCGAACTCGGCATCGACGCCAACGCGCCGGAACGGGTCATCGAGGTGTGGAACAAGATCGACCTGCTTGCCGCCGACCGGCGACCGCCGCCCGCGATACCGGTGCGGCTCAACGGCACACGGCCGGCGCCCGCCGTGGTGGCGGTGTCGGCGCTGACGGGCGAGGGACTGACGGAGCTGCTGGCCGCGATCGAGGAGCGCATCGGCGGCGACCGGCGCACCTATACGGTGGAGCTTGCCGGGGCGGCGCTCGCCGACCTGCACCTGCTTTACGAAATGGGCGAGGTGCTGGAACGGAATGACGGGGCCGACGGCGCCACAACGGTGCGCGTGCGCGTTCCCGCCAGCCGGGAGACGCGCCTGCACCGGGCGTTTCCCACGGCAAAGCTCGTCGCCTGAACGGCCCTTATTTGCCCTTTGCCTGCTGCCAGAGCGCTTCCATCTCGTCCAGGCTCGCTTCCGCCGGCGTCCGGCCAGCCGCTGCCAGCGCCTCCTCGATGGCGGCGAAGCGGCGGACGAACTTCAGGTTGGTGCGGCGGAGCGCCTGGTCGGCGTCGACCTTGAGGTGGCGGGCAAGGTTGGCGGCGGCGAACAGGAGGTCGCCGACCTCGTCCTCGAGCCGATCCAGCGGACCGCCTTCATCAAGCTCCGCCTCGATCTCACCGATTTCCTCGCGCAGCTTGGCGAGCACGGCCCTGGGGTCGTTCCAGTCGAAGCCGACGGTGGACGCTTTTTCCTGCAGCTTCACCGCCCGCATCAGCGCGGGAAGGGGCGTCGCAACGCCGTCGAGCACGCTCTTGCGCTCCGGTTCGCCCTTGTCGCGGCGCTCCGCCGCCTTGGCCTTTTCCCAGAAGCCCTTGGCGGCGCCGGCGGCGCGCGCATCGGCGTCGCCGAAAACGTGTGGATGACGCCGGATCAACTTGGTCGTGATCGCCTCCACGACGTCGGCAAACGCGAACGCGCCGGCCTCTTCCGCCATGCGCGCGTGGTAGACGACCTGGAGCAGCAGGTCGCCGAGTTCGTCGCGCAACTCGTTCATGTCGCCGGCGGCGACCGCTTCGGCGACCTCGTAGGCTTCCTCGATGGTGTACGGCGCGATAGTCGCGAACGTCTGCTCAATGTCCCACGGGCAGCCGGCTTGCGGATCGCGAAGCGCGGCCATGATCTCGATCAGGCGGGAGATGTCGCGGGATGGGGTCATCGGTGCCTCCAGCGGCCGCGCTCGGCCGCCTCCTTAAGTCGCATAAGATAGATTATGGAACTAACGCACGCGACAGAACGAGGAATACGCGGCTGCTGGGTGCCGGTATCCTCACGGGCCGAAATCGATGGTCATGCCATCGTAGGCCGGCTCGATCGGCTGCGGCAGGTTCCGCTTGAGCGTGGCGTAGTCCAGCTCGTTGTGCAGATGGGTCAGGACGGCGCGATGAGGTCCGAGCCGGCTGATCCAGGCGACCGCCTCCGGTACGCTGAAGTGGCTCGGGTGCGGCCGCTGGCGCAGTGCGTCGACGATCCACACGTCGAGATCGGTGAGCCACGGAATGGACTCGCGCGGCAGGTCGCTTACGTCGGACGAATACGCGAGCGCGCCGACGCGCAGTCCCAAAGTGTCGGTGTCGCCGTGGATCTGTCGGAACGGCGTTATCGTCATGGCGCCGCCGCTGCCGCGCACAGTGATTGGCGCGCCTGGCACGGCGAGATTGTGCCGCAGGATCGGCGGATAGAGGCTGCCGGCCGGCCGCGAGAAGCAATAGCCGAAGGCGCGGTCGAGATGCGCGATGGTGGCTTCATCGGCGTAGACGTCGATCAGGTGTTCGGTCATGTGCCAGAACGCCCGCAGGTCGTCGATGCCGTGGAGATGATCGGCGTGGGCGTGGGTGTAGATGACCGCATCGATGAAATCGATGTTGGCGGTCAGCAATTGGGCGCGGAGGTCCGGCCCGGTATCGACCAGAACGCGCGTCGGGCGGTCGCCGCGATCGAAGCGCTCGATGAGGATCGAACAACGGCTGCGGCGGTTCTTGGGCTCGGTCGGGTCGCAGGCGCCCCAATCGTTGCCGATGCGCGGCACGCCGCCGGAGGCGCCGCAGCCGAGGACGGTGACGCGGAAACGGACGCTCACGGTGCAGGTACCTTATTGAAAAGACGGAAGAAATTGGCGCTGGTCGCGGCCGCGAGGGCCGTCGGGTCGAGATCGCGGGTCGCAGCCAGAACCTTTGCAGTTTCAACGACGTAGCTCGGCTCGTTGCGGTGGCCGCGATGGGGCGTGGGGGCAAGGTAGGGCGCGTCGGTCTCGACCAGCAGGCGATCGAGAGGCACCTCGGCGGCGATGGCACGCACCTCGTCGGAACGCTTGAAGGTGAGGATACCGGAGAACGAGACGTAGCCGCCGAGGGAAAGGCCGCGCCGGGCCAACTCGCGGCCGGACGAGAAGCAATGGAGAACGAAGGGGAAGGCCCCCTTCCCTGCCTCCTCGTCGAGAATGGCGGCGATATCGTCGTCGGCGTCGCGGGCATGGATGACCAGCGGCAGGCCGGTTTCGCGTGCGGCCGCGATGTGGCGACGAAAACCCTCGGCCTGCGCCGCGCGCGGGGCGTGGTCGTAGTGGTAGTCGAGGCCGGCCTCGCCGATGGCGACGACGCGCGGGTTTTCGGCAATGCGCACCAGGTCCCCGGTTGTGACGTCTGGCTCGTCGGCGGCGTTATGCGGGTGGGTGCCGATCGAGCAATAGAGGCGCTGGTAGCGCTCCGTCAGGGCCTTGAGGCCGGCGAAATTCGCGACGCGGGTGGAAATCGTCACCATGGTGCCGACGCCGGCGGCGTGCGCCCGCTCGACGACCGCATCACGATCTTGGTCGAAGTCCTTGAAATCGAGATGACAGTGGCTGTCGACCAAGGCGGGTTGCGGCGGGATGCTCATACTCTTCCTGGCGTTCCGGGCGAACGTCGGGCCGCCACGACGACATTGGTGGGACTGCCCAAAATTTGAGACTGACAATCCCGCATCGGCGGGCTACTCCGCAAGGGCGGTTTCAACCAACGGGGCTTTTCCGCGGTATGGCGTCCATTCTCGACCACTGTGGCGCGACCCCGCGCAGGGACCACGCGGCGGGCGCCATTCTGATCAAGGAAGGCGAGACGACGGGACACCTCTACGTGCTCGCCGAGGGCCAGGTCGAGGTGCTCCGGGGCGAAACCCAGGTGGCGGTCGTCAGCGAGCCGGGGGCGGTGTTCGGCGAGATGTCGATCCTGCTCGGCGGGCCGCACACGGCGAGCGTGCGGGCGCTGTCGCCGGTTTCCGTCTTCGTGTTCGACGACGCGGCGGCTTCCCTGCGGGCAAACCCTGAGATCGCGTTCCATATCGGACGGCTGCTGGCGGAACGATTGAAAGTGGCGACCACATACCTTGCCGACCTGAAGCAGCAATATTCCGCTCACAGCAATCATCTCGGCATGGTCGGCGAGGTCCTCGAGACGCTCATGCACCATCAGGAGCCCGAGCCGCCTCCAGGGCCGGCGGACCCGACCGACTCCCGGCTTTGAGCCAAGCGGGCATTTCATGCAGTTTGGTGACGGGCCGCTTCAGCGGTTCGCCCAGATCGACGCACTGGCATCCGGCGGCCGAGAACCAGAGGGCCTGGGCGCGATCGGTGTCGACGATGAGGAAGCTCGGCGGGGCGCCGAACTGATGGCCGGCGTTGAAGACCCAGGTCTGGCCGATGCGGTCCACCCATGAACCGTCCTTCAGGAACGGCGCGGGATGGACGTGGCCGGACAGCACCATGTCCGGCTGATAGGTGGCGATCCATTCGCTCAGCTGACTGTCACCGAAGAAGCGGGCGCCGCCCCAGCTGACCGGCGTCTTGTCGGGCGGAGCGTGATGGATCCACACCCAGTGCTTGGCGCGGGCGGCGGAGGCCGCCTCCAGTTGCGCCGCGATGCCGGCGCGGGTGACCGCGCCATCCCACCACGGGCAGAGCGTGAACAGCGTGTCCTCCAGGACGAAGGAATCGCCGTCGGTGGCGATCCCTTCGCCGAGCGGGGCGTTCAGCCAGCGGGCGACCTTTTCGCCGGCGTCGCTCTCGGCGTCGAGGTCATGGTTGCCGGAGCAGACCAGGAGCCGCACGCGCTCCGACAACCGGCTAAAATACTTGCGGACCACCACCCGCTGTGCCCGGCGATCGACCAGAGAACTGAGGTCGAGATGGTCGCCGGCCATAATGACTATGTCGAAATCGCGTGCCGCATCCACGACCCAGTCGAACTGGGGCAGCGAATAATGAAGGTCGGCAACAGACAGGAAACGCATCGCCTAGCGGGCCCCCGCGTCGACGTGGCGCGGAAATACTGGCACCGGCGGTGGCAGCGGCGTTCCGGGCTGCAGGCAACCGTCCTTGCCGAGGTCTGCGAAGGTACGCCGCTTGGGGTCGACGGCCAGCATGTCCAGCAGCTTGGCGGCCGATTCCGGCATCACCGGCTGCACCAGGATGGCGACCTGGCGGAGCACCTCGGCGGTGACGTAGAGGACGGTGCCCATACGCTTCAGATCGCTCTTGCGCAGTTCCCACGGGGCGGCGGCGGCGAAATAACGGTTGGCGTCGGCGACCACGGCCCAGACCGCGTTCAACGCCTGATGGATCTGCTGTTCCTTCATCGCGGTGCGGCAGGCGGCGAGCAGGCCGTCGGCGGCCTGCATCATGCGGCGGTCATCGTCGGAGGGAGACCCCTCCTCCGGCAGGACGCCGCCGCAATTGCGTGCGATCATGGTGAGCGAGCGCTGCGCGAGGTTGCCGAGGTCGTTGGCGAGGTCGGCGTTGATGCGGGCGACGATCGCCTCGTGGCTGTAGTTGCCGTCCTGGCCGAAGGGCACCTCGCGGAGGAAGAAATAGCGCACCTGGTCACGGCCGTAGGCGTTGATGAGGTCGAACGGGTCGACGACGTTGCCGACCGACTTCGACATTTTTTCACCGCGGTTGAACAGGAACCCGTGGGCGAAGACGCGCTTCGGCACCGCGATGCCGGCCGACATCAGGAAGGCCGGCCAGTACACGGCGTGGAACCGCACGATGTCCTTGCCGATGACGTGAAGGTCCGCCGGCCAGTAGCGCCACAGCGGCGCGCTCAGGTCGGGAAAGCCGACGCCGGTGATGTAATTGGTGAGCGCGTCGACCCAGACGTACATCAGATGCTTCTCGTCATCGGGCACGCGGATGCCCCAGTCGAAGGTGGTCCGCGAGATCGACAGGTCCTTGAGGCCGCCCTTGACGAAGCTCACCACCTCGTTGCGGCGCTCGTCGGGCCCGATGAAATCGGGGTGCTCGGCGTAGTGCCTGAGCAGCGGCTCCTGATACGCGGAGAGGCGGAAGAAGTAGCTCTCCTCCTCCACCCAGTCGACCGGCGTCCCCTGCGGGCCGATGCGCACGCCGTCCTTCACTTCGGTCTCGGACTCGGCGTAGTAGGCCTCGTCGCGGACCGAGTACCAGCCGGCGTATTTGTCCTTGTAGATGTCACCGTTGGCAGCCATCCGGCGCCAGATCTCCTGCGAGGCGCGGTGGTGGCGGGGCTCGGTGGTGCGGATGAAATCGTCGTTGGAGCAGCCGAGCGCGGCGACCATTTTCTGGAACAGCGGTGCATTGCGGTCGGCAAGCGTGCGCGGCTCCACGCCCTCGCGCGCCGCCGTCTGCTTCATCTTGATGCCGTGCTCGTCGGTGCCGGTCAGAAAATAGACGTCGTAACCGTCAAGCCGCATGAACCGGGCGATGGCATCGGTCGCCAGCGCCTCATAGGCGTGGCCGACGTGCGGCGCCCCGTTCGGATAGGAAATCGCGGTGGTGATGTAGAATTTCGGCGCTGTCATCGCCGTCTCGCCTCTGGTTGCTGCGCGCTTGAACGGTCACGGAATGCCCGGCGGGCACCGGACAGGCGAAGCACGTCACATTCGGGTTGCGCGGGCGAGCGACATGAGGATCGACAGGACGGTTCGCTTGCGGTCGAGGTTGAGGGCATCGGCCAAAGCCGACGAACGGCGCAGGTTTTCCCATACCTCGGCCCACCTTTCAAGCGGCGTGGCCGCCACCACCGGGGCCAGCGGGGCGGCCGCGCCCGGCTCCGGTTCGCCCCGTACCCGCCGGTTCAGCCAGCCGGCGACGAGGTCGTTGAAGCCGGTCCAGGCGTCTTCGTCGCCGCGCCGCGAGACGCTGTCGGCGAAGTCGTGGGTGGCGGCGACGTCGATGTCGGGGAGGCGCGACAAGCAGTCCCGTCAGGCGGCGGTAGGCCTCGATGCCGCCGCCGTCGAGAAGGAAGACGGCCCGGCGCAGGCTCCCTTCGGCGAGGGCGGCGGCGAGGTCGATATCGGCCTCGTCGGTGGTCCCATGGTGGCGGAGGGCGGTGGCGATGGCGGCCGGCGCGAGCGGTGCGAGGTCAAGACGGCGGCAGCGAGAGCGAATGGTGGCAAGCGCCCTCCCCGGCGCGTGGCTGACGATCAGGAAAAGCGCGCGCGGCGGCGGTTCCTCCAGCACCTTGAGGAGAGCGTTGGCGGCGTTGAGGTTCATGTCGTCGGCCGGATCGACGATGGCAATGCGCCAGCCGGCCTCTCCGGCCGTGGAGCCGAAGAACGACACGGTGCGCCGGATCTCCGGAACGGTGAGTTCGGTGCGGAAGCGCTTGTGCTGCTCGTCCCAGGGGCGCTCCATGACGAGCAGGTTGGGATGGGAACGGGCGGCGACCTTGCGGAACGCGGGACGGTCTTCAGGCACCGCAAGATCGCGGGCGGCGGCAACGTCGGCGGATTTCGGGTCGGGGTGCGCGAGCACGAAGCGGGCGAAACGGTAAGCGAGTGTCGACTTGCCGATGCCCTTCGGCCCGCCAATCATCCACGCATGATGCATGCGCCCGCCGCGGTAGGCCTCCAGCAGAGCCTGCTCGGCCGCCGGCTCGCCGAACCACTCCGCGCGTTCCTCCGGTGCCGGCCACCCTTCGACACGGTCGAACCGCAACACTTCGGCAACGTCTGCGGCCATGTTTGCTACGCCGCCTCGTCAAGGAGACGCGCCCGCACCGCCTGCCAGACCGCCTCGCCGACCGCTTCCACATCGGCGGTCGCGTCGATGATGACGCAGCGGTCGGGCTCGCGCCGTGCAATGGCGAGGAAAGCCGCGCGGCGGCGTTCGTGGATCGCCACGTCGTCGCGCTCGAAACGGTCCGGCGCCTCGGCCCCCTGTCTGGCGCTGGCGCGAGCAAGGCCGACCTCGGCCGGCAGGTCGAGGATCAGCGTCAGGTCAGGCGCGGTGCGTCCGACGGCGACCCGGTCGAGGGCCTTCAAAAGCGCCTCGTCGGCGCCGCCGGCGGCGCCCTGATAGGCGTGGGTGGAATCGGTGAAGCGATCGCAGAGGACCCAGCGGCCGGCGACGAGTGCCGGGCGTATGACCCGATCGACGTGGTCGGCGCGGGCAGCGGCGAACAGGATCGCCTCGCCGTCGGCGTTGAGCTCCTTGACCAGACCGGAGAGAAGCAGCCGCCGGATCGATTCCGCCGTCGGTGTGCCGCCTGGCTCGCGGGTGACGACGACGGTGCGTCCCGACGCGGTCAGCCGGTCGGCGAGGCGCCGGATCTGGGTCGACTTGCCGGCCCCCTCCCCGCCTTCGAAGGTTATGAACTTACCGGCCATGGTCGCGTTGATACAGGAGCGGGCGCCGGTTCACCACCAGCCGAGCAGAAGCTCGTGGAGGCCATCCATGGCGCGCTGGGGCAACGTGCCGATGCCGACATCGGCGGCGGCATAGAGCGGTGTCTCCTGCAGGACCTCGTCCTCGAGGACAATGCGGAGCATGCCAATCTCCTGCCCTTCTTCGACGGGCGCTGAAACAGGTCCCTGATAGATCACGCGGCCCTTGATCAGATCGCGCGACCCGCGCGGCAGGAACAGATCAACCGGCCCCTTGCCGACGAGGGGCACGGTGGGGTGATCGCCGCCGAAGACGTTGGCCTCGGCGACCACCTGCCCGCGGTCGAACAGATTGATGCGCTCGAAGGCGTTGAATCCCCATTCCATCAGCTTTCGCGCTTCCTCGGCGCGCTCCTTCTCGCTGGTGAGCCCGTTCATCACCAGGATCAGCCGCTGGCCATCGCGCACCGCGGAGCCAACAAGACCGTAGCCGGATTCCTCCGTGTAGCCCGTCTTCAGCCCGTCAGCGCCTATTCCCATGTCGAGCAGTGGATTGCGGTTCTGCTGGCGGATCTTGTTCCAGGTGAACTCGGTCTCGCTGTAAATCTCGTAGTAGTTGGGGAAATCGTAAATGATGTGACGGGCGATCGTGGCGAGGTCGCGGGCGGTCACATGCTGGTCCGGGTTTGGCAGACCGGTGGCGTTGGCGAAGTGCGAGTCTTCGAGCTTCAGCTTGCGCGCCTCGGCATTCATCAGGTCGGCGAAGGTGGCCTCGCTGCCGGCCATGCCCTCGGCGACGACGATGCAGGCGTCATTGCCCGACTGGACGATGATGCCGCGCATCAGATCGGACAATTTGATCGACGAGCCGAGTTTGGCGAACATGGTGGAGCCGCCGGAATTGGCGCCACCCTCGCGCCAGGCGTTTTCGCTCACCATGAACTCGGTATCGAGGGTGAGCTCGCCGGTTTTCAGCGCCTCGAACACCACCAGCATGGTCATCAGCTTGGCCAGGCTCGCCGGCGGCATCGGCTCGTCGGCGTCCTTCTGGAAAAGGACCGTGCCGGTGTCGGCGTCCATGAGGAGGGCGTGCTTGGCCTTGGTCTCGAAGCGCTCCGCGGCGGCCGCGGGCCACGTCGCAACCATAAGGACAACGGCAGACAACGCTATCGCCCACAGACCGCCGGCGGAGATCAACCGGTGGCAGCGTCGTCGGGCATTCGATCCAGGCATAGGCTGCGAATCCCGCAGTCAGCCCCCCGTCCACTCAATAGCAAGAGAGCACCGCATGAATCAAATGCGGCGACGACAGTGCGGTGCGGTTGCTACTGGCTGACGACGAAGGCGCCGGAAAGGCCCATGTCGGCCGCGGCGGCGATAACGGCGTCGGGCGTCGTTCCATGAACCGAGACGCGGACAACGTTGATCGTGCGGCCACCGGAATCGCGGGTGGCGACCTCCGGGCTTCCGAAGCGACCGAGAAGGGTGGCGACGCGCTCGGCGTTCGTCCGGTCGGCGAAGGACCCGACCTGGACGATCGCCGGCGGTCCGCCAATCTCGGTGGCTTTTTCGGCCGCGGCCTTTTGCAGGGCCGTGGCGAGATCAGAACGGGCAAGATCAGCGGCGGCCTGATGCGCCGCCGACAGCGGTTCGGTCTCGGCGTAAGACAAGCCCGCCCGCATGATCAGGGGCGCCAGCGGATCGGACGGCGCCATCGTCGGCAGCGGCGCAAAGGCCGGCGTGAGCACAAGCGGGTCGGCGACCGCCGCAGGGGGCGGTGCGAAGGCGTCATCCGGCAGGCGGCGCGGCATGACACGCGGTGTCGGCGCGGCGGCCGCCATGTAGGTCGGCGCTGCAGGCTGACCTGCGGCGGCAACCTGGATGACAGGCGAGCCAAAGGCCGGCGCGTGATACGAAGCCATCAGCTTCTTGGTGTCGAGGCCGTCCAATTGCGCCGGGCCGATGTATTGCACCTTCACCCGCGCCGTCCCCTGCTGCCGGAAACCCAGCATGTCTGCGACGCGCTCGGAAACGTCGAGGATGCGGTCGTGGGCGAACGGGCCGCGGTCGTTGACCCGCACGGTCATCGAGCGGCCGTTGTCGAGGTTGGTCACGCGCACGTAGCTGGGCAACGGCAGCGTCGGGTGGGCGGCGGTCAGGCCGTTGACGTCATAGACCTCGCCGTTGGCCGTCAGCCGGCCGTGAAAAGCGTCGCCGTACCAAGAGGCGAGACCGACTGCGGCGTAGCGCGGGTTGTCGGCGGGAATGTAGGTCTTGCCGGCTACCCGGTAGGGGTCGCCGATCATGTAGTGGCCGCCACCCTTGGGTACGGCCACCGAGGCCGTGATACGGGGGCTCGCCGGCCCGTATTTGGCGGCTGAGAAATATTCCTTGCCGCTGGTGAGGACCGGCGTCGGGGAACCCGAGCACGAGGCAAGAAAACCCGCTGCGGCGGCAACGGCGACGATTGTGGCGGCGGCGCGGGCTCTCACGCCACCACGCCCGGACCTGCCGGCACGCGCCTGTCGCACGCCGATGTGGCCGCCGTATGGATTATGCCCCGGAAATCCACCCCGCTCCCTCGGTCCCCGCTTGTCCCCAACCGAAAGCTATTGATCGACCCGCGACCGTTAGCGATCGGTTAATGTCCCGGGGCCAATGAATCAAATTGAAGGCGATTTGGCAAGCGAAAGCGCTATTCCCGGCGATCTTTTGTGTGAGTGGCGAATCGCTGCCGTGTGGGTAGGCAATGGCCGCGAATGGCGCGGCGGCGGCGTCTTTCAACCGTCACAAGGGCGAGTCCACACTTACCGGGCATGAATTCGATCACAACCGCCGCCGCGCGGCGCAAGCGGCTCTTCAGATCGGCAAAGTCGGCCCTCGACGGGGCCGGCGATCCGCCATACCTCGGCGCGCTCGCCGCCGACCTGTTCGGCAAGGTCAGCGTCGAGGATCTCGCCGTGTACGGCCCAACTGAGATTGCGGCTTTTACCCGCTCGGCCGCATCGCTGATCGCGGGCCGATCGGCTGGCACCCACCTGATCCGCGTGAGCGACCCGCCGAGCGCCGGGCATGGCAGGCGCCACCAGGACATCACGCTGGTGGAGGTGCTCAACGACGACATGCCGTTCCTGGTCAACTCGGTGATCAGCGAAATCGAGGACTTCGGCGCATCGATCAGACTCGTCGCACACCCGGTCATAACGGTCAGTCGCGAACCGGACGGGCGCCTCGCCACCTACAAAGGTCTGCAGCCGCCGGGCACAGGCGCGCGTGAAAGCCTCATGCAGATTCACGTCGACCGTCTGGCGAGCGAGGAAACACGTCAGGCACTGGCGGGGCAGATCGACGAGACGCTGCGGCAGGTCCGTCGCGCGGTCGACGACTGGCGGGCCATGCGCGCGCGGGTGGAGCAAGCAATCGAAGCGTGGCGGTCAAAACCACCACCGATCGAGCGCGGACGACCTCCAGGAGGCGCTGGCGTTCCTTGAGTGGCTGCTGGCCGACAATTTCACTTTCCTCGGGATCCGCCAGTACGCGTTCACCGGCAGCCGGCGAACCGGGGAACTGGAACGTGTCTCCGGATCGAGCCTCGGCATCCTGCGCGATCCGGCGCTGCGGGTGCTGCGCCGGGGCGGTGAGCCCGTCAGCATGACGCCCGAAATTCGTGCGTTCCTCATGCAGCGCGAGCCGCTGTTCGTCACCAAGACCAACATCCGGTCGCGCGTCCACCGCCGCGTCTACATGGACTACGTCGGCCTCAAGCTGATCAACGGGCGCGGCAAGCTCGTCGGCGAGCTGCGCATCATCGGCCTGTTCACCTCGACCGCATACACGCGCTCGGCGCGGGTCATTCCGTTCCTCCGCCGCAAGGTGGCGAGCATCATGAGGCGCGCCGGGCACGATCCCGAGGGCCATTCCGGCAAGGCGCTGGTCAACGTGCTGGAATCCTATCCGCGCGACGAGCTTTTCCAGATCGACGAGGACCTGCTCTACACATTCGCACACAGCATTCTGGCGCTGGAGGAGCGGCCGCGGCTGCGTGCGCTGGTCAGGGCGGACAAGTTCGACCGCTACGTGTCAGTCATCGTGTTCGTCCCGCGCGACCGCTACGACAGCGACGTGCGCCAGCGGATCGGGCATTACCTGGGCGAGGTCTTCGAGGGCCACGTTTCGGCGTATCATCCGGCCTTTCCGGAAAGCATGGCGCTCGCCCGCGTCCATTTCATCAT
Organism: uncultured Alphaproteobacteria bacterium; assembly: GCA_963826055.1. Taxonomy (GTDB): domain Bacteria; phylum Pseudomonadota; class Alphaproteobacteria; order Rhizobiales; family Kaistiaceae; genus JBBDMC01. The sequence goes on from CAWGVO010000018.1 coordinate 234,829, forward strand.
CGGGCGCTCGGGCGGCAAGACGCCCTCCCCCGACCAGGCGACGCTCGAGGCGGGGCTGGCGGCCATCGTGCGGACGTGGGCCGACGAGCTGCGCCGGCAACTGATGGCGAAGAACGGATCGGATCGGGCGGCGCTGGTTTCTCGCTACGAGAATGCTTTCCCCGCGGCCTACCGGGACGACTTTCCGCCATCGACTGCCGTCGACGACATCATGGCCTTCGAGACGCTCGGCGAAACCGAGCCGTTGGCCGTGCGTTTCCACGCGGCCGAACACGCCGACCTGGTTGGCCTCACGCTGATCCACCGCGCGACGCCGATTGCGCTGTCCGAGCGGGTGCCGATGCTGGAGAACATTGGCTTTCGGGTCATCGAGGAGCGCTCATACGAGGTGGCGCCGGTCGATGGGGCGGCCGCTTTCCATGTGCACGACATGACGCTCGAGGCCGCCAACGGCGCGCAGGTCGATCTCGACACGCTGGGCGACCCGCTGACGGCGTGCCTGCTGGCGGTCTGGCGCCGGCAAACGGAGAGCGACGGCTACAACGCGCTGGTTCTGACGGCGGGGCTCAACTGGCGCGAGGCGGCACTGTTGCGCGCCGTGTCGCGCTACCTGAGGCAGGCCGGCACGCCTCACCCTCAGCACTACATGTGGGCGACCTTCGCGCGTCACGGCGCGATTGCCGCTGAGCTGGTGCGTCTCTTCCGCGCGCGCTTCGACCCAGACGCACGCGACGAGGACGCAGCGGTGGCCTCACTTGCCGCGATCGAGACCGCGCTTGAGGGCGTCGAGAGCCTCGACGAGGACCGCATCATGCGGCGCTTCGCCAACGTGATCTCGGCGATGGTGCGGACCAACTATTTCCAACGAACAGCCGCCGGGGGGCCGCCCGCGGAGATCGCCTTCAAGCTCGATTCACAGAAAATCGAGGGCCTGCCGCAACCACGACCATTCCGTGAGATTTTCGTCCACGCGCCGCGACTGGAAGGCGTCCACCTGCGCTTCGGCAAGGTTGCGCGCGGCGGCATCCGCTGGTCGGACCGGCCGCACGACTTCCGCACCGAAATCCTCGGGCTCGCAAAAGCCCAGCAGGTCAAGAACGCCGTCATCGTGCCTGTCGGCGCCAAGGGCGGCTTCGTGCCCCAATGGCTGCCGGCGGGCGGCAGCCGCGACGATATCATGGCCGAAGGAACCGCCGCCTACCGCATCTTCATCGCCAGCCTGCTTGCCCTCACCGACAATCTCGATGGCGAGGCGGTTGTGCCCCCCGCACGTGTCGTGCGCCACGAGGACGACGACCCCTATCTGGTGGTGGCAGCCGACAAGGGCACGGCCACCTTCTCCGATCTCGCCAACGCCATTGCCGACGATCATGGCTTCTGGCTCTCCGACGCTTTCGCCAGCGGTGGCTCGCACGGCTACGACCACAAGGCGATGGGCATCACGGCGCGGGGCGCCTGGGAGGCGGTCAAGCGCCACTTCCGCGAGATCGACGTCGACATCCAGTCGACGCCGTTCACCGTGGTCGGGCGTCGGCGACATGTCGGGCGACGTGTTCGGCAACGGCATGCTCTTGTCACCGCAGACGCGGCTGGTGGCGGCGTTCGACCACCGCGACATCTTCATCGACCCCGACCCCGATCCGGCGACGAGTCTGTCGGAGCGACAGCGGCTGTTCGCGCTGCCGCGATCGAGCTGGCAGGACTACGACCGGGACAAGATCTCGGCCGGCGGCGGCGTGTATTCGCGGCGCGACAAGTCGATCCGGCTCAGCCGCGAGGCGCGTGCCCTGCTCGGTATGAGCGGCGAGCGGGCAACGCCGCACGAGGTAATGCGGGCCATCCTGAAGGCGAAGGTGGACCTCTTGTGGTTCGGTGGCATCGGTACGTTCGTGAAGGGCGCCGAGGAGAGCGACGAGCGCGTCGGCGACCGCGCCAACGACGCGAGCCGCATCACCGCCGGTGAGATCGGCGCGCGGGTGGTCGGCGAAGGCGGCAACCTTGCCATGACCCAGCGGGCGCGGATCGAGTTCGGGCTCGCCGGCGGGCGCTGCAACTCGGACGCCATCGACAATTCGGCCGGCGTCAACTGCTCGGACGTCGAGGTCAACATCAAGATCGCGCTGGCGCGGGCCTTGCGGGCGGGACGCATCGATATGCGCAAGCGCAACCGTCTGCTGAAATCGATGACGGACGAGGTCGCCGGGCTGGTGCTTCGCAACAACTATCTGCAGACGCTGGCGATCTCGCTGACGCAGCGGCGCGGGTTCGAAGACTTCGATTTTCAGCTTCGCCTGATGCAGGACCTGGAGGCGCGCGGGCGGCTCGACCGGTCGGTGGAGGGGCTGCCCGACGACGCGGCGATGGCCGAGCGTCGCAAGGCCGGGAAGCCGCTCACTCGGGCAGAGATCGGGGTGCTCCTCGCCTACGCCAAAATCGTGCTGTTCGACGACCTCCTGGAAACCGGCGTCGTCGACGACCCGGCGCTCGAAGGCACGCTTTTCGACTATTTCCCGACCCGCATGCGCGAACCCTATGCCGACGAGATCGGCAGCCATCGCCTCCGGCGCGAGATCGTTGCCACCCAACTTGCCAATGCCATGATCAACGCGGGCGGGCCGACCTATCCGACGCGCATGGCCGAGCGGGCTGCGGCCGACGTCGGCCAGGTGGCGCGCGCCTACGTGGCGGTGCGCGCGTGCTTCGGGCTCGCCGACCTCGACCGGGGCATCGACCAACTCGACGGAGCGGTGACCGGCGACACCCAGATGGCGCTCTACCGGGCGACGCAGACCCTGCTCCTCAACGAGACCGTGTGGTTTCTGCGCAATACGGCGCTGGCCGACGGGATCGGACCGGTGATCGCGACCTATCGGCCGGCGATCGAGGGCGTGGCGGCGGAGCTCGACGCAATCTTGCCGAAGCACTTCCTGGACGGCATCCATCGGGAAGCCGACGCGTTCCGAGCGGCCGGCGTGCCGGCGCCCCTTGCTGGCAGCATCGCCCGCCTGCCGGTTCTGGCGCACGCGACCGACATCCACATCGCCGCCGTTACCGCTGGCTGTTCACTCAAGCGGGCTGCAGCGGTCTATTTTGCCGCGACGGAGCATTTTCGCATCGCGCGCATCGTCGCGGCGGCGCGCTCGCTGCCGATCAGCGACCACTACGACGCAATTGCGCTCGATCGCGCCCTCAGCACGCTCGATGTTGCGCGGCGGAAGATTTCGATCGCGGCGCTGAAGGCAGGCGGCGACGAGACGGAACCGCTCGGCAAATGGCTGGCAAACACAAATGCCGCGGCCGAGCGGGTGCTGAGCGCGGTGAGCGCCATGATCGACGGGCAGGATCTTACCGTGTCGCGGGCGACGATCGCTGCCGATCTGCTCGCCGACCTCGCCGGCGGACGACCATCCCGTCTGGCTGTCGCCCTTCCTGACAAAGCAGTCCGCTGGGACCAGGTGCCCGTCCGGCCTATCAGCCGGGCAACCTCTGTCGCCTCATCGATCGTGTGTTGCCCCTACATAGAAACATGCTAACATTTCAGTTGGGAGAGGTTTAGCGCAGGGTCGGCGGTCGTGCCACAGGAGTCGGTTGCCCGGGTGGCGCAAGTTCGCCGCGGCGCGTCGAAGGCGGCCGTGGTCTACGACGACCTGCATCGCGCCATCGTCACCTTGTCGCTGAAGCCGGGAAGCCGGATCGACAAGGAGGAGGTCTGTCAGCGGCTTGGTGTTTCACGCCAGCCGGTGGCCGACGCGCTGGCGCGTCTGGCCGAGGAGCGGCTGGTCGAGGTCGTGCCCCAGAAGGGCACGTATGTTTCCCGCCTCAGCCTCTCCGACATTCTTCAGGCTGCGTTCGTGCGCCGAGCGATCGAAGTGGCGACCGTGCAGGCGATCGCGCCGCACCTCAGCGACGAGGCGCTGAAGGGCCTCGAGCGCAACATCGCCTACCAAACCACCGCGCTGCGCGAGAAGGACGCGGAAGGTTTCTACGCCCTCGACCTGCGCTTTCACGCGATGATCTTCGAGTCCATGGCGATGAGGGGGGCGATGGAGATAGCCGAGCGGTCGCGCGCGCAACTGGAGCGCCCCCGGCGACTGTTCCTGCCGGCCTCGAAGCGCACCCAGGCGACGCTCCGCGAACACCGCGCCATCCTGGCCGGGCTCAGCGCCCGCGACGCCGACGCCGCGGCGTCGGCGATGGGCGGTCACCTCGACGCCATCGTCGCCGAGGTCAAGAAGCTTGCGAGCGAGCAACCCGACCTGTTCGCGTCGTAACGGGAAGGCCTATGGGGCCAAAGGTCGGGAATTGACGGCGGGGAGCCGTTGTGGATGGGAGGAAAAGATGAAGGTTGGAAAGATCTTGAGCGGACTTGCCGGTCTCATCGTAGCCGGCGGCGTTGGCACGGTCGCCGACGCCCAGATGATGTACGACGGCGTGACGGTGAACGTCATGACGTTCACCGGGCCGCAGATTGCCGAGCCGCTGCAGCGCCACGCACCCGAATTCGAGAAGGCGACCGGCGCCAAGGTGAACGTGATCACCGTGCCGTTTTCCGATCTCTACACCAAGCTGCTGACGGACTGGTCGAGCGGCACCAACTCGGTGGACGCCGCCGTTTTCGCGCCGCAGTGGATGGGTGACTACATCACCGGCGGCTTCCTTGAGGACATTTCCGATCGCGTCGCCAAGGACAAGGAACTCGCCTGGGACGACATCGGCGTCTTCTTCCGCGACTTCTCCGCCAAGTATCAGGGCAAGACCTATCTGATCCCGCTCGATGGCGACTTCCACATGATCTATTACCGCACCGACGTCTTTCAGGATGCGGGGCTGACGCCGCCGAAGACCTGGGACGACTATGTTGCCGATGCCAAGGCGCTGAACGGCAAGGACATGAATGGCGACGGCACGCCCGATTACGGTTCGTGCATCTCCAAGAAGCGCAACGCCCAGGCCTACTGGTTCATCACCTCGATCGCGGGCGGCTATGTCCAGTCCCAGGGGACCGGTCAGGGCGCATTCTTCGATACGCGGGACATGAAGCCACTCGTCAACAACGAGGCCTTCGCCAAGGCGCTCGACGTCTACAACGAAACCACGAAGTACGGCCCGCCGAACGAGATCAATCTCGACGTGGGCGACACGCGCGGGCTGTTCACGTCGGGGCGCTGCGCGCTGTCGATGGACTGGGGCGACATCGGTCCGCTGGCCGCCGACCCGACGTCGTCCAAGGTGGTCAACAAGGTCGGCGCGGCGGTCCTGCCGGGCTCGACCCAGGTGCTCAACCGCGATACCGGCAAGCTTGAGGCCTGCACTGCGCAAACCTGCCCGTATGCGGTCGACGGCGTCAACCACGCCCCCTTCGCCTCGTTCGGCGGCTGGAGCGGCGGCATCAACGCGCACGCGGCCGACAAGGTGAAGGACGCCGCCTTTGCCTTCTTCGCCTACGTATCGGCGCCGGCGCAGTCGAACGTCGACGTGACCATCGGCAAGACCGGCTTCAACCCCTATCGGACCTCACAGTTCAACGACCTCGGGCCGTGGCTGAAGGCCGGGTTCAGCGAGGCCGCCGCCAAGAACTACCTCGGCGCCATTCAGGACAGCCTGAACAGCCCGAACATGATCCTCGACCTGCGTATTCCGCAAAACCAGAAGTACCAGCAGGTCGTGCTCGACGAGGCGGTCTCGCGCTTCCTCGCCGGCGAGATCGATCGCGACACGGCGATGAAGACGATCGAGGCAGGCTGGAACGACCTAAACGACCAGATCGGCAAGGCCGACCAGCTTGCGGCTTACAAAGCGACGCTTGGCGTAGCAAGATAGGCCGTCGTACCCCGTGAACAACGCCCGCCGCGGCAACCGCGGCGGGCTGGCAACGGATCTGGCGAGCGCGAGCGCGGATGTCGGTTGCAACGATCGGCGCACTGGCCAAACCATCGGCGACGGGCCGCCTGGCCGACTGGGTCGACCGGCAGGCCGGCCGCCTGATGGTGCTGCCGGCGGTGCTGATCGTTCTGGCGTTCGCGATCTTCCCGCTGATCATCTCGGCCTATCTGTCGTTGGTGCGCTTCGCGCTGGCGCCCGGCGGCTTCAAGCTCACGTTCGTGGGCCTCTACAATTTCAAGCGCCTGCTGGTGGGGGCGCAGCAGTATCATTTCCTTGGCACCTTCGGCGCTTTCGGCTTCTTGCAATGGGCCGTCGCAGCGGTGGCGACGGGCGTCCTCGCCTTCTGGCTCTTCGGCTACCTGACATCGGGCACCGTGCGCCCGTTCGGCCTCATCGGTCGGCTGATAACGGCGAGTCTGGCCCTTGCCATCGTCCTCCTGTTCGATGCCACGGTCATCGCCCACGGTTTCCCCGGATCGACGATGACGACGCTGATCTACGTCGTTTCCGGCGTGGCGGTGCAGTTCGCCCTCGGCCTTGGCCTCGCCCTGCTCTGCGCCCAGCCGATCCGCTTCCGGAACTGGTTCCGCGTCATCTTCTTCATTCCGCTGATGGTGACGCCGGTCGGCATCGCCTACACGTTCCGGATGCTGGCCGACATGGAAAAGGGTCCGCTGGCGCCGCTGCGCTTCGCGCTGCATCTGGGTCAGTTCGCGTGGGCGACCGATCCGTGGTCGGCGCGGCTGGTTGTGCTGATCGGCGACACGTGGCAGTGGACGCCGTTCATGTTCATCGTGCTGCTGGCGGCGGTCGAGAGCCGGCCCCACGAGCAGATGGAGGCGGCCCGCCTCGACGGGGCCGGGCCTTTCCAGACGTTCCGCCACGTGACCTGGCCGGCGATCGCGCCGGTGGCGGCGACGGTCGTCCTCATCCGGCTGATCGAGGCGTTCAAGATCATCGACCTGCCGAACGTGCTCACCAACGGCGGGCCGGGACTGGCGACCGAGTCGTTGACCTTGCACGCGTTCATCGCCTGGCGGACGCAGGACCTCGGAGGCTCGGCCGCCATCGGCTACATGCTTCTGTTCCTGGCGACCGTCACCTGCGTCTCGTTCTTCAATTTCGCGGTCCGGCGAGCGCGGAGGTATCAGTCTTGAGTGCGGCGCGGGAACCGCTGTGGGCCCGACTGACGACGCCGCGGCGCATCGGCGACATGGCGCCGCTGGCCAAGGGGGCGACCTACACCATTCTCGGCCTGTGGGCGGCCGTTTGCCTGCTGCCGCTCTATTGGGTCCTGATCACGTCGTTCAAGCTCCCGATCGACGTCGACAACGGGCCGTTCTATCTGCCGTTCGTCGATTTCCGGCCGTCGCTCGACGCCTGGCACTACATCTTCGTCGACCTTCGCCGCGACACGCTGCGCCCGTACCTGAATTCGGTGATCGTGGGCTTGGCGGCAACGACCATTTCGGTGGCGATCGGCGGGCTCGCCGCCTACGCGCTCGTGCGAATCCGGTTTCAGGTCAAGCTCGGCGCCGTCGTGGCGTTTCTGCTGATCCTGGTCGGCGTCGTGGTGGCCGTTGCCTATTTCGGTGTCGCCTGGCAGGTCGCCGTGGCCGCCGGCGTGGCGCTCTTCGTCCTCTTCCTCTCGACCCTGTCACGGCGGTTCCGTGCCGCGCTCGGCAACAACGACATCGAGTTCTGGATCATCTCCAACCGGATCATGCCGCCGGTGGTCGCGGTGCTGCCGATCTACATCATGTTCCAGCGGCTTCATCTGCTCGATACGCGGGTGGCGCTCATCGCCACCTATACCGCGATCAACCTGCCGATCGTGGTGTGGCTGATGCGCGACTTCTTCGCGACCATCCCGATCGAAATCGAGGAAAGCGCCGAGGTCGACGGCTGTTCGCGGTTCGGTATTTTCTTCCACATCGGCCTTCCCCTCGCCCGCTCCGGCCTGGCCGCCACCTTCATGCTCGTGCTGATCCTGTGCTGGAACGAGTATCTGCTGGCGCTCGTCCTTTCCAACGCCAACGCGCAGACGATGCCGATCCTGGTCTCGGCGCAGAACGGCACGCGCGGACCGCAATGGTGGTACATGTCGGTGCTGATCGTCATCATGATCGCACCGGTGATCGCGGTCACCATCGCGCTTCAGAAGAACATCGCGCGCGGTATCCTGCTCGGAGCGGTGAAGGGGTGAACCATCACGCCCACCAGCGCTGCGGGAAGCGCCTTGTGTTGATCAGCGCGCCATCCAGCCGCCGTCGACCATCAGGACCTCGCCGGTGACGTAAGCGGCGGCGGGTGACGCCAGAAATACCGCAGGTCCGGCGATGTCGTTCGGCGTGCCCCAGCGGCCGGCGGGGATGCGCTCCCGGATTTGCCGCGAGCGGGCGAGATCGGCACGCAAGTCGGCCGTATTGTCGGTGACGATGTAGCCCGGCGCGATCGCGTTCGCGGTCACGTGATACAGGGCGAGTTCGTTGGCCAACGCCTTGGTCAGCCCCGCGACCGCGTGCTTGGCGGCGGTGTAAGCGGGCACGCGGATGCCCCCCTGGAACGACAGCACGGAGGCGATCGTGATCAGCGTGCCGCTCCTGCGCTCGCGCATGCGCCGACCCGCCGCCTGGGACAGGAACCAGACCGCGTCGAGGTTGGTCGCGATCACCGCGCGCCAGTCCGCCTCGGAATACGTCGGCAGGTCCGCGCGCCGGATGATGCCGGCGTTGTTGACCAGGATGTCGAGCGGCCCGAGCTCTTCCTCGACGCGAGCAACCAGTGCGTCCGCGCCGGCGGCGTCGATAACGCCAAGGTCGGCGCGCACTTTCAGCGCTTTTCGCCCGGCCGCGGTGATGGCGGCCGCCGTCTCATCGCCTGGCGTGCTGTGGACCGTGAAGGCGACGTCGGCGCCGGCGGCGGCAAACGCGACGGCGATCGCCTGGCCGATGCCCGACGCTCCGCCGGTGACCAGCGCGCGCCGGCCATCGAGGGAAAAAGCGGCCCTTGCGTCAAACGGTTCGATCACCTGCCCTCCGGCCGACATGCCGTGCCTCGTCGTGCATCATCGGATCGTTGACTCTGCGTAGTCCGGGCGGCGTGGTGTCCGCGTCGCGCGCCGTCGGCGTTCATACGCTCATTCCGCCATCGACCATCAGCATCGCCCCCGTCGTGAACGTACTCTGATCAGACGCCAGGTAGAGCACCGAGCGCGCGATTTCCTCGGCTTGAGCGTGTCGGTGCAACGGGATGATTTCGTCGAAGAAAGCGGCGCGGTCACGGCCGATCACTCCGGTGAGGCCGGACTCGACCGCGCGCTGGAAGCTGTTGTCAACCGGCCCGGGGTGGATGGTGTTGACGCGGATGCGGCGCGGTGCGAGTTCCCTGGCCAGGCAGCGCATCAGCCCGACCTGCGCGTGTTTGGCGGTGATGTAGGCGTGGACGCCGGGGTCGCCGCGCGTGGCGGCCACGCTGGAGGTGATGACGATGCTGCCGCCGTCATTCATGACCGGCACGGCGTGTTTGCACGCGAGGAATGCGCCGCGGACGTTGACGGCGTACACCAATTCGAAGACGTCGTCGGGGTATGACTCGATCGGCGCCGCCACGCCGAACGTGCCGGCGTTGCTGAACAGCACATCGATCCGCCCGAACCGCTCGACCGTGGCCTGAACGTAGCCCACGACATCGGCGGCAAGTGTCACGTCGGCGGTGCGGGTCGCGAGGCAGCGACCGGCCAATGCGGCGGCGGCCCGCTTCAGCCCGGCCGCATCGCGGTCGACAAGCATCACCGACGCGCCCTCGTCCAGAAACAGGCGCGCCGTGGCGAGGCCGATGCTACCGGCCCCGCCGGTTACCAGACAGACCTTGCCGTCGAGGCTGCCCATCAACTTCGTCTCCCCTGACGGCCGCGCGCGGCGGCGACCTGTCCATGGGTTGGGACTGGACCTGCCACTTCTTCTTCTCCGGCGGTGCCTGCCTCATGCCTTACTACCAGAAACTCGCCAACGGCGGGACGATAGGCCGCCTCTGGCCGAACGGTGACGCTGGCCTCGAAGCAGTGGTTCTTTGGAACAGCCTGGCAACAATAAGGAAGTCATGGCAGCGCCAACCCGGTGGCAATTCGGGGTTTCGCCGTGTCCCCCGCCCTGCTAAAGCCGTCGATGCGCCGTGCCGGATGGGTGGCCGAGTGGTTGAAGGCTCCGGTCTTGAAAACCGGCAGGCGGGCAACCGCCTCGGGGGTTCGAATCCCCCCCCATCCGCCAGTCGCACACACACGTTGCCTTGGCTGCACGCCTTTCTCGTTCGGCTACTACTGTTCAACTGCCGGTGACTGCAAGGTGCAGCATCCCGGCGCGGAGCCAACCTTTCGGCTATCGCCAACCGAATTCATGAGCTTCGGGTTTGTCCCCGCGTCAGAGGATTGGCTTGACACCTTCGGTCAGGTGGCAAAGAGTCACGACCGTCTTTTGAGACGATGTCCCAAATAATGGGACGCGCCGAAGATCGGTGTCGCCGGTTGCAACAACAAGCCGCCGCCGCTGAGGACAAGGGAGGAAACATCAAATGCTAGCACGTCGATCGTTTCTTGGATTGTCGGCTTTGGCTCTGTCTTCCGGCTTGCTGCCGCGCGGCAGCACGCCGGCGCAGGCCGCCGATACGGTGACATGGAAGGCGGTGGTCAGTACGCGTCTTTCGCGTCAATACACAGTGAAATGGGCGTGGATGACGGACGAACTGGCCAAACAGACAGGCGGACGTTTCAAGGTTGACGTCGTTAGCATCCCCGAACTGGGCATGACAGGCGCGGAAATGATCCGTGCGCTCGGTACCGGGCTGCTCGACGCCGGCGATGTTGTCGTTGGTTATGTGTCCGGAGAACTACCGATCCTGGAGGGCGTCGCAGGGGTTGGCGTTTACGAGAACCTCGATCAGGCCCACCAGGCGTATGAGGCCTGGATGGACGAGGTCGCCGTGCCACATGCCAAGCAGATGGGTGGCCGGCCGATCAGTTCGCTGGGGTACACGTCGCTCTACCTTTGGTCAAAGTTTGCGGTCAACAACCTGGAAGATATGAAGGGCAAGAAGGTCCGCATCTTCTCGCAGATGCAGTCGGACTACGTCGCGGCTCTGGGGGCAACGCCGATATCGCTGCCCATTTCCGAAGTGTACAGCTCGCTCGACCGCGGCGTCATCGACGGGGTCGTCACCGGACCGGAGATCGCCAACGGCCAGAAATATCACGAGGTCGCGTCCAACGTCACCGATCTGATGTTTGGGCCTGGCTCCGCGTTCGTCGTCGTCAGCGAGCAGGCGCTCAGCAGCCTGCCCGCCGACCTGAAGACGGCTTTCGACGCCGCCGTACCCCAATTCCGGAAATTGAGCTGGGAGGTGACGGCCGACGACAACAAGGACAACCTCGACGCCACAATTCAGCAGGGGATCAAGCCGGTCGTGCCGGTGAAACCCGAGTGGGTGCCCCAGTTGAAGAAGATTGCCCAGGACGTCGTCATACCGGGCTGGGTGAAGCGGGCCGGCCCGGACGGCGCAGCGGCCTTCAACAAAGTGATCGCGCCGATCGTCGGCTTCTCGGCGTAGGGACGGCTGGGACGCCGGGCGCCCATCACGCCCGGGCACCGGCCCGCAAACATTGCTGGCCGTCGCGATCCGGCGCGACGGCCATTTGGAAGGCCATCTGACGAAGTCAGGCTTCGACGTGTTCAAGACGCTTAGCCGCGCTGTCGACGCGCTCTCAATTGCGATCGCTTATCTCAGCGGCGCGTCCTTTCTCGTGCTGTCGTTCTATATCACGTATGATTCCCTTGCCCGCGATTTCGGCCTGCCGTTTTCCGGCATCTCGGACGAGATGTCGTCGTACGTACTGGCCGTATCCGGGACGTGGGCGATGGCATACGGCCTCAGGATCGGCGCTCACGTCCGTATCGACCTGGTCGTGTCGCACCTCGGCCCACGCGCCAGGCGCCTGCTTGACGGGGTCGCCACCGGAATTACCGGCGCGTTCGCGATATTGCTGGCCGTGTTCGCCTGGCGGCAGGCGCTCGAGTCGCATGCTCTCGGCACCCGATCCATTACGCCGTTGCGCGCGCTCCTGGAGATTCCCCAGGCCCTAGTGGCGGTGGGCTTCACGTTGCTCGCCATGCAGGCGGTCCTCATGCTGATCGCTGGCGTTGCGGCGTCGACCACCGATCACAGGATGTGAGCGACGAAAATGGTGGCCATCGTCCTCGCGCTGCTTGTGATCATGCTGGGTGCACTGGCGGCCGGTCTGTCGGTGGCGTCGACGATGGGCCTTGCCGCCCTTTCCGTCGGGTGGCTGTTCAGCCCGCGCCCGCTGTGGAACATCCTTGCCTATCTTCCCTGGAACCTCCTTACCTCCAGTACGCTCGTGGCCCTGCCGCTGTTCGTCCTGATGGGTGAGATGCTCCTTCGCGCGGGTGTCTCCGAGGACATGTACCGAGCGCTATCGAAGTGGCTCGGAAGGCTTCCCGGCGGGCTCGTCCATACCAACATCGTCGCGTCCGGCGTATTCGCCTGCATTTCGGGTTCAAGCGCGGCGACGGCGGCGACGATCGGGGGCGTCGCGCTCCCTTACATGCGCGCTCGCTCTTACGACGACCGGCTGGTTCTGGGCTCCATCGCCGCCGGTGGAACACTGGGAATCCTGATCCCGCCCAGCCTGGTGATGATCGTCTATGGCGTTCTCGCCGAGGTTTCCGTCGGCAGGCTCTATCTTGCGGGCTTCGTGCCGGGGCTGGTGCTCATGCTGGCCTTCGTCGGCGTGATCCTGGTGACCGTCTGGATCAATCCGGCCAAGGCCCCCCGCGAGACGAGCGCGAGCTGGCGGGAAAAAGTCACCGGCCTGATCGGACTTGTGCCGGTGTTTCTTCTCATTTTCCTCGTGCTTGGCACGATCTATCTCGGCATCGCCACGGCAACCGAGGCCGCAGCCTTCGGCGTAACGGGGGCATTCCTCCTCGCTCTCGGGTACCGGAGACTGAACGCGGCCATGTTGCAGGAGACCTTCCTGGCAACGGCAGCGACGACCGGCATGATCATGCTAATCCTGGTCGCCGCGGTATTGCTGCAGTTCGTGGTGTCGTTTCTCGGCATTCCTGCCGCGGTCGCGAACACAGTCGTCGCGCACAATCTGTCGCCCATGCAGTTGGTCCTGGCGATTTGCGTGCTCTATCTGATCCTGGGCATGTTCATGGACAGCCTGTCGATGGTGGTCATCACCATACCGATCCTGCTGCCCGTCATGCGCGCCCTCAACATTGACATGGTCTGGTTCGGTATCGTCGTGGTGATCCTCGTCGAATTGGCCCTGGTGACCCCGCCGGTGGGCATCAACCTGTTCATCCTGCAAGCGCTGGCCAAGCGAGCGTATGGGGATGAGGCGCGGTCGGCGGACGTCATCATCGGGGTCATTCCCTTTCTGGTCGCTATGGTTCTGACTCTCGCCGCCGTGCTGGCCTTTCCGGAACTGGCACTCTGGCTACCGGACCAGGCCAAAGGCCTTTGAAATGCCGGCTGCAAACACGATACCGTCGAATGGATGCGACGCGCACGCGCACGTATTTGGACCGTTGGCCAGATTTCCGTACGCGGCGGACCGGAGCTACACGCCCGACGAGGCGCCGGTTGAAGACTACCTGCGGGTTCTCGGCGAACTGGAGCTGGAGCGGGCCGTAATCGTGCAGCCGAGCGTGTATGGCCTCGACAACCGTTGCACTGTCGAGGCAATCCGCAGGATCGGCTTGCACCGCGCGCGAGGTGTTGCCGCGATCGACGCGTCCGCCGACACGGCCGAGCTCAGTGGGCTTCACGATGCTGGCGTCAGGGCGGCGCGCTGCGTGATTTCGAAACGAGGCGGGCCGTCGGCGGAATCGCTTCCCAAGATCGCCCGGCGTATCGAACCCTTCGGGTGGCACATAGAAATGTTCGCGCCTGCCCGCCTTTGGCCGGATTTGTTGCCGCTGGTCAAAGACCTGCCGGTCCCGCTGGTCTTCGATCACATGGCCGACATGCCTGCCAACACCAGCCGCTCTGATCCGGCGCTGTCGCGGATCCTTGACCTGCTTCAGGAGGACCGGTTCTGGATCAAGCTCATTGGCTACCGGAACTCGATCGCGGGACGACCGTTCGCGGATTTGAGGGGCATCGCGCGACTATTCATTCAATCTGCGCCGGATCGGTGCATCTGGGGTACTGACTGGCCGCATCCGCAGTACGAAGGCCCCGCCCCTGAAGACGCCGAACTGCTTGGCCTCGTTGAGGATTGGGCGCCCGACCCGGTTGTTCTCCGCAAGATCCTGGTGGACAACCCCGCAGCCCTCTACGGGTTCGATCGGTGACCGCGGGACGAAAGAAGCGCCTTCCGCGAACGGGAATAGATCAACGCTTGCCGGCTATGACCGGATTGGTAAGGGCGCCGATCCCTTCGACGATGCACTCCATCACGTCGCCGGTGGCGAGATATGGAAACTTTCCGCCGAGCGCCACGCCGCCGGGCGTGCCGGTGGCAATAACGTCGCCGGGCTCCAGCGTACCCCACGACCACCGCTCGATCAGGGTCGGGATGTCGTGGATCAGATGGCTGGTGTTGGAATCCTGACGCACCTCCCCGTTGACCTTACACTGCAGGTCAAGATTCATCGGGTCGGGCAGTTCGTCCTTGAGCACGATCCACGGCCCCATCGGACACAGCGTGTCCAGGTTCTTGCCAAGCAGGTGATTGCCGTACTTCAATTCCGCGAGCTGGATGTCGCGCGCGCTGACGTCGTTCATGATCGTGTAGCCCGCAATGCAGTCGTAGGCGTTGTCGCGGCTCACGTAACGGCTGGTCTTGCCGATCACCAAGGCGAGTTCGACTTCATAGTCAAGTTGCTGCGTGACCGGCGCTATCTCCACCGGATCGCCGGGGTTGATGATGGTCGACGAGACCTTCACGAAGCCGCCGGGAAACGGTCGCAACTCCACCGCGCCGCCCGCGCCTTCCGCAGCGTGCTCAGCGTAGTTCTTGCCAGCGGCCAGCATCTTGCCCGGCCGCGCGATCGGCGCCAACAGCTTCACCTCACCCATCGCATATGTGAGCCTCTCGCCCGAGAGGCCCGTCGCGTCGTTTTTGCCACCGAGGAGGTCGACTGTCCGGCGGGCTGCTTCGATCGACCTGTCGCCTCCTTGCAGAAATCCGATCATGTCGCGCGGCATGCGTCCGTCGGCGATCTGATAGGCTCGGCTCTCGCCTTCCTTTTCGCGGAGATAACGGGCGTAGCCGTAGTTGAGATCAACGATCAGGTCGCCAACGACGGCGCCGATGGCTGATTGGGGCGACTGGGCGCCAATGGGTTCGTAGGTCGCAAGCTTCATGCTGTCTTCCGCCGTTCGGCCTTTCAGTCCTCCCAGACGACTGCGCGGGTGGGCGCCGCCTCGGAGGGGACGATCTTGACCGGAAACGCGTAGAGCGTCACCCGATCCTTGCTCACCTTGTCGAGATTGTCCGCGTTCGTCATCACGAGGATACCCTTGGCCAGAACACGGGTCTTGAAGGCATCGGGACCGCCGATTTGCAATTCCTTGGCGACCGGGTCGCACAAAAAATCGACCGCCATCATCTTGATGCGCTTTTCGATGCACCACTCCGGCGCGTCAGCCCCGAAGCGAGGTGAATCATCGAAGAAATCCGGCTCGGCGTAGTGGCTGTTCCAACCGGTGCGCAGGATGCAGATGTCGTCGGCCTCCACCTTACCGCCGAACGCCGCCTCGAGATCGTCCGCCGAGATTACGCCGCGCGGGACCTTGTGGTACATGTCGCCCACCCAGGCGCGGCCGACGAAACGGTCGATCGGAATTTCGTCCAACCGTCGAGCGCCGAACACCAGATGCTCCGGCCCATCGACGTGTGTGCCGATATGGAGCCGCGTGCTGATGCGGCGCACCGTCTTGCGCTGTGGCGAATCCGCCGGCCGCACGTCGTAGCTCAGCACCACTTCCTCGCCGGGCCGCGAATGATTGGTGCGCAGCCCGTTCGTGACCGCCATGCTGATGTCAATCCACCTTCCCATGCACACCGTCCTGCTGCGCCAGCGAAGATTTGCCCCGTCGTCGGCCCAGAAAGCCCGATCCCATGCAGACTACCGGGGGAACTGCTGCTGCGTGGAAGGGCGGCGGTGCCGGTTCATTTCCGCCCCGCCGCAACGGTTAGCCGGTGCCGGAAGTTAACGCTCCTAGAGTCCCTTCTCGCGGAACAGATCCTGCGCCACGCGCATGGCATTATGGGCGGGAGCAAGGCCGCCGTAGACCATCATCTGCGAAATGATCGAGACTAGTTGTGCCTTGGTGACACCGATGTGCAGCGCCCAGGTCATGTGGTTGCGAAGCTGCTCCTCCATCCCGAGCACCATCAGCACGCTGATCGTGCACAGCGAGCGCGTCTTGATGTCGACAGAATCGTCGCTCCATAGCTCGCCCCAAAGCAGTTCATCCTTCAGCCGATCGAGCCGGGGATTGAGGTCGCCCATCGGCCCGCCGCCCAGCTTGGCGTCCTGGCCGCGATACTCTTTCACCTTGGCGAGGGCCTTGGCGTACAGCGCGTCATCCATGTTTGGTACTCCCGGCTTCGTGCACGTGACGGTCTATCGTGCCCCAGTCTCCTAGAAGGCGCCCTTCGTTTTCCTGAACCAGTCCCCCCATTCGCGGATCCCGGATTCGAGATCGTATTTAGGCTCCCATCCCAGTTCGGTGCGCGCCGCTGCCGTATCGGCAAAATCGTTGCGAGGCTCATGGCCTGGGCTCATCGAGGTATTCGACACAGCCTGAATATCGATCTTCACCTTGGGGAAAACCGTACGAACGATGTCGACGACTTCCATATATGCATACGTCCGCTCCATGCGAACGTTGTAAACGCGCTTGGTCAGCCCTTCCTTGAAACAGGCAGCCGCGACCGCTTCCGCATCGTCCTTCAGATAGACGAATTCGTGGCGGCCGGCGTAGGTGAACACCGGATCTGTGATGGTCACGTCGTTTCCGAGGGCCGCCGGACGGACGAGGTTCCAAAGTACGCCGCCGGTCAGCCCCTTCGGCATCGCTGGCGACGGACCAAAGCCGCCGCCAAGTCGAATGGCGGCAAAATCGACTCCGTAGAGTTCATGGTAGATGAGCCCGAGGTACTCGCCGGTCAGCTTGCTCACCTCGTACATCGTCTTGGGTCGGTTGGAGAGCACCTTGAAGGTGAAGTCCTCGTCGAGCATCTGGCCGTTTGGCATGGGAGCGGCCAGCAAGTTGACCCCTCGCGTGCTGGCGAACACAAAACGCTTTATCCCGGTCAGGCGTGCCGCCTCCAGGGCCGAGCCGGTGCCGAGAATGTTGAGGTGGACGCCTTCGAACGGCTGGTTCTTCAGCTCCCGGGTAAGGTAGCCGGCGAGATGGACCAGGCGATCAACCTTCTCCGATTTGATCGTCTCGGTAAGCCGGGGAATATCGTTGACGTCGCCGACCACGATCTTCGCCTTGTCGACGTCAAACACCGTTGACAGGAAATCGAGCCGCGGCTTGAGGTCGTAGACAACGACCGGCTCTCCCATTTGCTGAAGCCGCGCCGCCACCTGGGAGCCGACAGCGCCTACGCCGGTGATCAACGTTGTCATCGTTAGCGTTTCCCTCCGCGGCTCATCAGTCGGGCGCCGCCTCGGACCCATCGGCCGGTGCAAGCCCTGTTGTGTCGTTAGCGATCGATGTCGAACGCCTGCGTGTCAGGCGTGGCGCCGCCGATGTAGCGAGTTGGTGATCTGGCCCGCCCCGGCCGATCTTCCGCCGCCGACTGGCTGCGACCCAAGTCCTGCATCTGCCTTTTTGGGTTTTCCTCCAACGTCTCCCGAGGCCTGGGTCGGTCTTCTTGCCGCCTCCGGACGATGTCTCATGTGTCAAGACATCGTCTCATATTGGCTAACGCTTTGATACCGGGCCGGGATGGCAAGTGTCAAGCGATGCGGGGCGCGACAGCAATGGTAGAAGCCGGCCGGCAACTAGTGGCGTCGGAGGTCCGAAATCAGAGCGCCGGCGTCGAGCGCATCAATGCTGGTGCAACCGAGATAAGCCATCGTGCGATCCAGTTCCTCCCGCAGAATATCGAGTGCCTTGGTTGCCCCCGCCTCCCCCGCCGCGGATACGCCATAGAGAGTGGCGCGACCGACGAGGACGGCCTTGGCGCCGACGGCGATTGCCTTGGCGATGTCGCCGCCGCGCCGCACGCCGCTGTCGAGCATCACCGTGCATCGGGCGCCCACGGCTGACGCGACCGCACCCACCATCTCGATCGGAGCCGGCGCGCTGTCGAGGTGACGACCGCCGTGGTTGGACACTACGATACCATCAGCGCCGATCCGCGCCGCCTGCTCGGCATCTTCGGGGGTCAAGACACCCTTCGCGATGAATGTGCCCGGCCATTCTTCACGCAGCCGCCGTATCTCGTCCCACGTGACATTGTCCGTGCGTGATCCATGCGCCCCTTTTTCCAGGATCGACGTACGGTAACGCTGCGGATGGTTCTCGTGACGGGGCATGCCGGTTGTCGCCAGATGCTTGAGGATGACGCCGGCGAACCAGCGCGGGTGGCGAAGGATATCGACCGCGCTCCGAACGGATAGCTGGAACGGGATGCGGAAGCCATTCCGCTCATTGTATTCGCGCTTGCCGGCCACCGCACTGTCGACCGTGACGATCAGGGCTTCGGCACCTGCCTGTCGCGCGCGCATGATCGTTTCAGTCATCAGGACGCGATCGGGCCAAATGTTCAGTTGAAACCAGAGCCGGCAACCCGCTTCCGCGACCTGCTCCATGGACGTGATCGCGCCCATGGAGAGCGCCAGCGGAATGCCGGCGGCCGCGGCGGCCCTGGCCAGCGACAGCTCGCCCTCGTACCAGCAGAGCCCGGCCAGACCGGTCGGGGCGATGGCCACCGGCATCGAGGCTGGCTTGCCAAAGAGCTGTGTCGCTGTCGTGCGGCGGGAGACGTCTACCAGCACTTTCGGTTTGAGGACGATGCGCCGAAAGGCCGACGTGTTGTTGGCGAGCGCGATCTCATCTTCGGCGCCACGGTCGACGAACTCGAATATCCCGCGCGGTAGCCGGCGACGCGCGGCAAGACGCAGATCAGCAATGTTGTGACACCGATCGAGGACGGACATCGGGTCGCCCAGCCAGCGGTACAAATGCAAGCGCCGCTTTCGTTATGCGAAAGCGGCGCCGGCATCATGCGTCGGGCATACATCTCGTCACTCATTCCAGAGCGACTTGAACTCCTCGAAGCTCGCTGAGGACCTCTTTCTTGAAATCCTCCGAGTTGCGGTAGTCGACGATCGACGCGAGTTTGGTCAACTGGTCGATGATCTCCGGCTGCTTGAGCATTTCGGAGAGGCCGTCGTTCCACTTTTGGATCACGTCATCCGGCAGGCCCGGCGGGCCCGAGATGCCGATCCATGAAGATACCTTGACGGTCGGGAAACCGGCATCGGCCCCGGTCGGCACATCCGGTATAAGTCCGAGCCGTTTCTCAGCCGCAATGGCGACCGGCCGGATGAGGCCCGCTTGCGCCGGCGAGATCGAGGGTCCGACGGCACCGATGGCGAGCTTGACGTTGCCGCCCGCGGCCAATGTGACAGCGTTGGTGGTTCCGGTGGACACGATCGATTTCGTCTTGGTGATATCGATCCCCGCTGCACGGAAGAGTTGGCGCACCGGAATCTCGGCCACGCCGACACCCGTCCAGGTGAAGTGATCCGGATCCTTCTTGGCCTCATCGACCACATCCTGCAGCGACTTCAACGGCGAGTCCGCACCAACGTACATCAACATGCTGTTGCTGCTGATCATCGCCACGAAAGAGCGCGCCGCGACGTCGAACGGCAGACTTGGCACGGAAATCGCCAACATCGAGCTGCTGCCGATGTTGTCGGCGTAAAGCTCGTACCCGTCGGGCGGAGACCCATAAATCTCGACCTGCGCCGGCACGGTGTTGCCGCCCGGCTTGTTGACCACGTTGATCGGCACGCCCCACTTGTCGCTGAGATATTTCGCGGCCATGCGGACGACGAGGTCGGTGGTGCCGCCGGTGCCAAATCCCGAAACTACCTCGATCGCGCGCGACGGATACGTGTCGGCGGCTTGTGCGGACCACGCCGCCACGGACAAGCTACCGGCAACCAGGCCGGCGGCGACTACTCGCAGAGTCCGGTGACTCATGTTCATTCCTCCCTCTCCACAACGCTGTTATTTCTTTGTGTCTCATCATATGAGACATTGTCTCGTCTATTGATTGTCGCAGTATCGCTGCGGGTGTCAAGCGTAAACGGTCGCGCCTGCGACTAGTCGACTTGCGCTACTACGCGCGCAGGCGCGCCGTCGGCGCCGTGAAAATTTATCGGGAGGGCAAAGAGGTTCACCCGCTTGCCGCGGATCGGCTCGAGATTGGTGATGTTGTGAATGGCTGGCACGCCGTTGGCGAGAAGGATACGCAACGATGTGTAGCGGAAATCCTTCTGGCGCAGCGAATGCGGCAGATCAACGCTCTGCACGTCCATGCCCACCATCTTGACGCCCTTCTCGACGAGCCACCGGGCACCTTCCTCCGTGAGATAGGGATGGTGCGAAGCGAAGTTGGCGTTGCCGATCTTGTTGCCCCATCCGGTGCAGACAACGACGATATCGCCACTCTTGATCGCGGGCTTGGCCTTCTCCATCTCGGCCTTGCCAACGGCGCCGTTCTCACCGCATGGAATGTCGAGAATGACGGCCGACCCGTAGAAGGTGTCGAACGGCACTTTGTCCACGCTGGCGCCGCCGGCGATCAGGTGCAGCGGGGCATCGACATGAGTGCCGATATGATTGTTGAATACGATCTCTCGGGTGTTGACCCCGTTGGCCTCCACGGTCTTGAGCGTTCGTATCTCAAGTTCGTCTTTCTTCTTGTTCACCGGCCCCCCCGGATCGAAGGGGTGAGAGAGATCGAGAAGTTTCATGCTCGCTTCTTTCCTCTTACGATGGCGCTGTCTGCCAGGGCCAGACGGCAAATGCCGTAGGGGTAACGGGCGGCGCTCGGTCCCGTCCCTGTTCGATGCGCGCTTGACGCTCGAATCTTCTCGCCCAAAAAATCGTCCCCGTTCTACTTGGCGAAGACACCGGCATAGTCGAAATTCATCGTCGCCGGCTGGATTTCTGGATGAACGCGGCAATCGAGAACGATCGGCCGTTCGATCGGCCGCGTGAACCGGTCCTTCAAATCTTCAAGGTCGGCAGGCGCCGCGATCGTGTAGCCTTCCGCCCCCATGGCAGTTGCCAGTTCGGCGAATGACGGCGTCTCCATGCGGACGTAGGAGTCGGGCTCGCCCAGCATGGTGAGATGCTGTGCCTCCGCGCCCCATCCCTGATCGTTGCTGATCACCACCACCATCGGCAGCCGGTAGCGGATGGCCGTGTCGAGATCGCCGAGGGCCATCATGAAACCGCCGTCTCCGACTTCAAGGACGGTGGTCCGGTCCCGCCTCGCGGTCGCCGCGCCGACGGCCGCACCCATGCCGAGGCCAACGGCGAGCGAGTTGATCGGAAAAATGAAATCGTCCGGGCGCTGCACATCAAGGAAGGTGCAGGCGTAGTGGAGATGATTGCCGGCGTCGACCACCAGTGTGCGGTCCTGCGGCAAGATTTCGTTCAGGCGGACCATCAGGGTCCGGGGATCTATGAAGCCCTTGGCACTCTGGTCGTTGAACTCGGACCTCGGATTGTAGCTGGCGATTTCTTTTGCGACTTCTTCCGTCCGGAACCCGACCGCGCTGTGGCCGCGGCGGTCGAGTTCGGCCACGAGCTCCTCGGCAAAGAGGCGCGCATCCGCGTGAATGGCAAGCTCAGGGTCGAGGTACTTGCCGAGAGCGGCCTCGTCGCGATCGACCTGAAAGATATGCGCCTTCTTCGAAAAAATGGTCTTCCCGTAAGTGGTGAACGGGTTGAGTGAGGCGCCAAAGGCGAGGATGCAGTCGGCCTCCTGCAGGTACTGCCCGGCAACCGGCGTCGCGAACGTGCCGCACACTCCGATGTTGTACGCCTCGCCACGGAAGGAGGAACGACCCATGAGGCTGGTGGCGAGGAGAGCGCCGGTCCTTTCGGCCAACTGACGCAGGGCCGGCAGAGCACCCGAGCGGACCGCGCCACGCCCGGCAAGGATGACCGGCCGGCTGACGACCCAGCTCGTGCAGAGCATCTCGGCCAGCATCTCCACGTCTTCCGACTTCGGCGCGACGAGCGCCGGCTCGCGGCCATCGCCGTCTTTCGGCGGCGATTTAGCCTCCCCGGCCTGCTTCGAAAACAGATCGCTCGGGATCACAAGCGAAATCGCGACGCCCGTCTGCGCCAGATCGAGAGTTTGACGAAATTCGTCGACGAACGTTTCCGCCGACACCGGCCGCACGTACCTGATGTTGGCGCCTTCCGATACGATGCGCGGATTGACGCCCTTCATGTTCTGCAGCGCCTTCGCTTTCGGATCTTCGGGATCGGCGTTGGACATCAGAAGATCGCCCGAGATGACGACGACGCCGCTGCGCGCCTTGGCGGCGCACGCCATGCCGCTTACCCCGTTGGAGAAGCCGGCACCCTGGGCCAACAGACAGATGCCGATTTCTCCCGTCGCGCGCCAATAGCCGTCGGCCATCATCACCGCCTGGGTCTCGTGGCGGGTCGAGATGAACTTCACGCCGAGACGCTGGAGCTCGACGCCGAGGCGGACCGATTCCTTGCCCGGAATGCCGAACACAAACTTGACACCACGGCGGCCAATTTCGTGGGCGATGGCCTCTACTACCTGCATGTTGGCGCTCCCCAGGTGGGCGTGCCGGTCGTTTCGCCGGCAGGAAATCGGTTCGATGCGGCGATCCGGCTGCGCACTGTCACGTCACCGCTCCGATTCGCACCGGGTGCGTCGTCCCCGGATCGAGCGGTTCGGGCCGCCGCCCGAACGCGCGTGCAAAGCGTTCACTGTACTTCGGCCAGGCTTGCGGATTGATCAGCCGCGGGGGCCGTCGGCCCTCGAATATGTCGACCCATTGAAGGGCGTTGCCCATCGCCATGTCGCGGACGGATTCGACCGTCGATCCCGCGACGTGCGGGCTGGCTACCACGTTGTCGAAGGCGAGCAGCGGGTGATCCGGCGCCGGAGGTTCCTTGACGAAAACGTCGACACCGGCGCCGGCGATACGCTTCTCGCTCAACGCAGCCGCCAGTGCGGTTTCGTCGTGCACTCCGCCGCGCGCGGTCGAAACGAAGTAAGCGGTCGGCTTCATCGCCGCGAACTGGCGAGAGCCGATCATGCCCAGCGTTTCGTCGGTTCGCGGGCAATGGACGGAGATATAGTCCGACCGGCTGAACAACTCGTCCATTCCGACCTTGACCGCATGGCGATCGCGTATCTGGTCATCGGTCAAATACGGGTCATAGGCCAGGACGGTCATGTCGAACAGGCCGCTGCACAGCTCGGCCGTGCGCGTGCCGATGTGGCCGATGCCGACAATCCCGAGCGTCTTGCCGCGCATGTTGTCGCCGAGCAGAAGGCGTCGGTCGATGCTGGCTTCACGTCGCATCAGCTTGTCGACGAAGGCTATCTTCTTGGTGAGCGCCAGCATCATGCCAAGCGCGTGCTCGGCGACCGCTTCCCGGTTGAAGCCGCCCTGGTTGCAGACGATGATCCCGGCCCGCGTGCACGCCTCTACGTCGATGACATCATAGCCGGACCCGGTGCTGCAAACCGCAAGCAGGTTCGGGCAGCCGGCGATGAGCTTTTCGTTAGCGAACCATGGGCCTTGCATCTCCACTTGTGGCTGGAGCTGATAGGCGTGAGCGCGGGAGAGTTCGGCCAGCGCATCAGGTGCGTCGTACTTCAGCCCGACCGTGACGATCCCAGGTATCCGGCCAAGGACCCGACGCGCCTCGTCGTTGGACCAATCGTCCATCCAGCGATCAAAATAGACCCAGCGCACTGCCGCTGCCACTAGCGTGTTCCGCGTTCAATCGACTGGTCAAGAAAGACCTCCCTGCCCGGCAAAGGCCAACCAGGGAGAGAGGAGCCACCGGCTACCACTGCGCAGGCGTTACCTCGACCACCGTGCGGTCGAGAATTCGCAGGTATTTGCCGGCGTCGAACGGAGTGCCGGCGTGCAGCGTGCAGCGATTGTCCCACATCACCAGATCGTGCGGCTTCCACTTGTGGGCGTACGAAAACTTCGGCTGGGTCGCGAATTCGTTGAGATGGTCGATCAGCTCGCGGCTCGGCTCCAGCTCCCAGCCCTCCACCTTCCAGGC
The DNA here is from genome assembly GCA_963826055.1 of uncultured Alphaproteobacteria bacterium. Classification (GTDB taxonomy): domain Bacteria; phylum Pseudomonadota; class Alphaproteobacteria; order Rhizobiales; family Kaistiaceae; genus JBBDMC01. The sequence goes on from CAWGVO010000018.1 coordinate 259,081, forward strand.
ATTGGAACCAATGTAGAGCGACTTACGACCCGTCTGCGGATGGCGCCACACCAGGCGATGCCTGACCGGCGGCGCCCGGTCAAACTGCTCGCGGCCAAGCTTGTTGTTGGAGAGCTGGTTCTGCCACTCGAGCGAGTGCAACAGGACCAGGTTCTCGCACTTCTCCTTCATGTCCGGCGACAGCGCGTCGTACGCCATGTACATGTCGGCAAATATGGTGTCGCCGCCGACCGGCGGCACTTCGACCCCATAGAGGAAGGTCGCAAGCGCCACCGTCTGCATGTACGACTTGTCGGCATGGAAATGGAGTGCGCCGGTCTCCGGAATGTATCCGGTGGGCTTGCCGTTGGCGTCAGCGTTCGAGATGGTGTGCACCAGCCCGGCCCGCTGGACGTGATTGCCGACGCTGCCCCACAGATTGGTGAAGCGCACAAGGTCGTCCTTCGCCAGTTCCTGGTCGCGGAAGGCGAGAACGTGGTAGCGCTCGAAGTCCGCCTGGAGCTGCTTGAACATTTCCGACGACACCGGTTTGGATAAATCCGCGCCGATGATCTCCGCCGCCAAAATCGGACCCAGTGGCCGCGCCTCGTAGAAGCCGGCCTTGTCTTTCACTCCCTGATTGCTCATCGGTCGTTTTCTCTCTCAATTCGATGGGCCGATCGCTGAAGCGACGCGCCTGATGCCCGGGCGACCTCGCCCACGCCGGCTATCGCGCTCGCTTCCCGTCGTCCTCCCCGTGAAACGTCCGGCCGAAGCACGGTGTAAGTCTCATTTAGCGAGACAACGTCTCACATTTGGCATGGTATGAGGCCCCCCAAACACCGTCAAGATGTTCCTTCAAGGAAAGCACGCGCCCGGCTAGCTGTCGGATTCGTCCTCGAGCGCCGACACAGGGATCCTCTTGCGCAGTTGCACTGCAATGCCGATCACGACCACAGCGGCGATGAGGAAGCCAACCGATATGGGTCGCAAGAAGAAGATCGGCAGGCCGCCCATGTTGAGCGACTGGCTGAGTGAGGTTTCGAGCATCGGGCCGAGAATGAGACCGAGAACCAGCGGTGCGATGGGCCAATGCCCCTTGCGCAGCGCATAGCCCAGCACACCGCAGCCGATCGCTACCCAGACGTCGAACATCGTGTTGCGGGCCGAAAAAGCGCCCATCACGCAAACCGCGAGAATGATCGGCGCGAGATATTTGTAGGGCATCAGGCTGATGCGGGCCCACAGGCCGACCAGCGGCAGGTTAAGGATGATCAGCATGACGTTGCCGACGTACATGCTGCCGATAATAGTGAAGACCAGGTCCTTGTGCTGCAGGAACATCATGGGTCCCGGCTGAAGGCCGTAGAGCGTGAACGCCGCCATGATCAGCGCGGGTGAAGGACCGGTCGGTATGCCAAACGAGAACAGGGGAATGAAGCCCGCCTGCGCGTTGGCATTGTTGGCGGCCTCCGGCCCTGCCACGCCTTCGATGACGCCGGTACCGAACTTCTCGGGATATTTGGAAATCCGCTTTTCGAGGTCGTACGACATGAAAGAGGCGATTGGCGGCGCCATGCCGGGAAGCAGCCCGGTGGGAAAGCCGAGCAGCGTCCCGCGGACCGCCGCCATAAGGCCCTTCGTCAGCTCCTTACCGCGCGGCATCATCCGGCCAATCTTGCCGGCGAAGATAGCGGCCATTCCCTGCTCGGCGCTGACCAGCACTTCGCTGATGCCGAAGAGGCCGACTGTTACGGGTATGAGATTGAAGCCGCGCTGCAGTTCAGCGAAGCCGTAGGTGAAACGAAGCTGCCCGCCGGAAACTTCATCGGGCCCAACCGTGGCGATGATCATGCCGAAGATCGCGACGGCGAGCCCCTTCGCCTTCGATGACCCAGAAAGGGTTATCAGGGAGATGATGCTGAACAGCAGCAGGCTGAAATATTCGGGAGGACCGAACTTCAGCGCATAGCGTGCGAATCCCGGACCGATGACCGAGATCATGAGCACGCCGAAGGTGCCGGCCATGAAGGATCCCACGGCGGCTATCCAGAGGGCCTCGCCCGCCCTCCCCTGCTTGGTCATCGGGAATCCGTCGAATGTCGCCGGTATCGATGATACCTCTCCGGGAATGTTGGTCAGGATGCTGGTCGTCGAGCCACCATATGCGGCGCCGTAGTAGAGGCCGGCGAGCATGATGATCGAGCCCGCCGGATCGTTCAGGTAGAGGACGATGGGCAGCAGGATCGACATCGTCGATGCCGGCCCCAGCCCCGGCAGCACACCGACCAACGTTCCCAGGAGGCAGCCGATGAGGCAATAGAGAAGGAGCGTCGGCTCCATCACGTGAAAAATGCCCTGTATGACGTCCATCGCCGTGCCGTCCCTGTCTCTCGGTTGATCCTGATGGCGTCTGGATTGGCTAGAACAGCAAAGCGTGCGGGAATATGATGTCGAGGTAGAGCACGAATACCGCGTAGTAGACGGCGGCCAGGACCACGCTGAAGGCCACCGCCGGTATCGGCTTGACCTTGAAGATTGCCAGTATCGCGAGAAAGAAAATCACCGACCCGACGAAATAGCCGATCGTCGCGATCAGAATTGCGTACCCCGCCAACGCCGCGAAAATCGAGCCCACGACGAATGCCCGTGCGGCCTGCTGCTCGGGCGTCGTGACAACCACGTCGTCGTGCGGCGGAGCCCGCAGATGGCGTGCCAGGTACACCAGCCCGGTCACCAAGAGAATTCCGCCGAGAAGGAGGACGTAGAAGCCCGGTTGCAGTTCCTGCGAGAGCATGCGCGGGTCGGCTGTCACATGCAGCCGATACCCCTCAACGAGGCAGAGAATGCCGGTGCCGATGAACGCGATCGCGTCGATAACCGTGTTGCGGTTGACAGCGTTCCTCTCCGCCATGAGAAGCCTCCCTAGCTATGGCGTTTCGGGGTCACCTTTTTATTGTCGTTGATCCTGCATCGCACCGCGCCCGGGCGTGACTTCGCCGGATCATGAATATTTTCCTGTTCTGTACCAGCGCAGCCAGTCCTCGAGGCCTTGTTCCATCTCCCATTTCGGCGCGTATCCGAAATCCTTCTTCGCACGCGAAATGTCCTGCGGTGGCATCACCGCGGGATGCACAGTGAGTTCGAACTCCTTGCCGCCTTCCACCACGCCTTCCCAGGAACCGGGCCCGACCTCGATCTTGAGCTTGGGGAATACTTTCTGCATGGCCTTCGCAACCTCGGCCATGGACGTGCTCCTGCCGCGGCTGATGTTGTAGACGTAGTACGGAGGCGCCTTGGTCTCGAAGAGTTGGACGATGCCTTTGGCGATGTCCTTGACGTAGGTGTAGTCGAAGATTGAATCGCCGCCGGCCTTGCGCACAAAGTCCTTGCCGTCGAGCGCCGCGAAGAACATCTCAAAGAGCGGCTGGATGCGGAAATTCGCCCCGGGACCGTAAACGTTGCGCGGCCGAATGGCAGTCGTGTTGAGCTTGTGAAGCTGGCGATAGGTGTAGACGAGCTGCTCGATCGCAAGCTTGCTCAGCGGATAGATGCCGGCGAGCGGCAGGATTACGTCTTCCTCCTTGCGCGGCGTCTGAAGGTCTTTCGGCCGCCCCATCACGCCGGCCGCGCTCGCCATGATCACCGGTCCGATCCCGTGCGTCCGCGCCGCCTCCAGGATGTTGGCCGACCCGATGATGTTGACGTCGAGCGCCTCGAGCGGCCGCAGATTGTTCTGGTGCGGCGGCAGCATCCCGGCGAAGTGGACGATCCCGTCCACCTTGTGCTTGATGACGATATCGAAGACGCTTGCCGTGTCGCTGATGTTGCCGACCTCGGTAATCAGCTTGTCGCCGAAGCCACCGAGGATCTTGTTGTCCGGTGACGGCGCGACGCGGTCGTAGATCACCACTGTCTTGCCGGCTTCCAGAAACAGCCGGGCAACATTGCTGCCGATCGCCCCGGTCCCGCCCGTAATCAGGATGCTCATTTCCGTCTCTCCCTTGATGGGCACCCGGCGATCCGGACCGTTCGTCGGATCAGGCAGCCCTGTTTCAATAGTCTTGTCGGGTCCTTTTCCCGGCGGTCAGGCTGGCCTGCGATCGGAGATGTGGGTCGCGAACCAGTCGAGGGCGACGGCCATCACCTCCTTGAACACTTCCGGATTGGTGAACTGGAAGGTGTCGTAGTGATTGCGCCCCTCCATGATCACCAGCTTCTTGGGCTCGTTCGCCCGCGCATAGAGCTGCTCCAACTCTTCCGGCAGCACCGTTATGTCGAGTTCCATGTGGATGAAGCACACCGCCCCCGGTGCGATCTGGCCGACCACCTGCTCCGGCTTGTACTCGACCAGGGCTTCCGCCGTTTCGAGTGGATAGCCGGCATAGCCCGATTTCTTGATGAAGGCGTTCCACAACTCGTCGCGGGCCTTGGAGGCGGCCTTGTCCGGGATATGGATTTCGTTGGGGTGCACGATCTCCGACTTGCCAGTGAGGACGCGCTTCTTGCGATCCTCCTCCAGGCGCTCGATGAACTTGCGCCACTCCCACCGGGGCCGCTCGCTCTTCAGCCACCGCTCGCAGTCGCCGATGCCGACGGTGCCGACCAGCGCCTTCACCCGTTTGTCGAGCGCCGCAGCGCTAACGGCGATGCTGCAGCCCCAGGCGCTGCCGAAGAGACCAATGCGCTTCGGGTCGATTTCGGACCGCGTTTGCAGATAGGTGATCGCGTTGCGGACGTCCTCCGCCTGCTCCATCGGAATGACGCGTCCGCGCGGCCCCTCGCTTTCGCCGAGACCGCGGCAGTAGAAGGTGAGCACGCCATACCCGGCCTCGCTCAGCACCTCGGGAATGCCGACCATCTGCGTTTCGATCATGGCCGAAAAGCCGTGGCAGCATACGATGCCAGGCACGGGCATCTTCGAACCGGCCTTGGGCGGATACCAGTAGCCCTTCAGCTTGTAGCCGGCGCTGTAAAAGAAGATTTCTTGCTTCTCCACCTGAGCATCCCGTCAATGGTCTGGGGTCTAGGCCGGACGCGGCGGTGCGGGCGTGGCGCAGCGACAACGTCCGGGCTTTGACTGACGATTCCTCCGCGTCGTCTCATTCAGCGAGACAACGTCTCATTAATGAAATTGGTATCGGGGCCGCCGCGAGGTGTCAAGCCGAAAGCCGGAGCGCGGGACGGCCAGTCAGCCGCACCGCATGGCGGTGCTCGTCGCGCATCGGTCACTGACCGACGCGCTCTACAGACGGTTTATCTGATCCGAAATGTCGCGCGCTGCGTTGCGCACCTCGAAAGACAGCCGCTCCAGCGCGTCCTTCATACGCAGCGATGGTCCCGCAATGTTGACTGCCGCGACGACGCCCTTGCTGATGTGGACGATGGGGGCGGCGACGCCCGCGATGCCCGCAAACCGCTCGTCCACGGCGGCCGCGAAGCCCTGCCTCCGTACTTGCTCGCAACGGGCAATCAGGTCTTTCTTGCGCAGCACCTTGCCGGAGGCGAGCTGGATCGGCCCCAATAAATCGGCATACCGCTCCAGATCTTCTTTCGTCATGCCGGCGCACAAGACCTGGCCGGAGGTGCCAAGATGAAGCGGTACGCGCTCGCCGATCGGGGTGTTGTGTCGCAGCGGGTGCGGGCCTTCCACCTGCTGGATCAACAAGCGATCGAATTTCTGTCGCACATAGAGCCCGCTGGTCTCGCCCGACAAAGCGGCCAGATGCTGCATGATCGGCGTCGCGACGGTGACCAGGCTGTCGCCCGCAAGATAGCTGCGGGCGAGCCGCACGGTTGCCGGTGCAAGCGTGTATCGTCCCCGGTCCTTCTGGACGTAGCCCCGACGCTCGAAAGCGTCCAGCAACCGCTGGGCCGTTGCCTTGGATATTCCCGTGGCGGCCTCGAGTGCGCGCACGCCCATGGGCGTCCGATTCCGCTCCAGGCACTCCAGAAGGTCGATGGCGCGATCAAGCAACCGAACGGTCGTGCCGGACTTCGCCGGTCGATCCACGGCGACGGTCCGGGTCTGTGAAACGGCCTGTTTCTTCGGTGAGACAGGTGGCCCAACCGACTTCTTTGCTGCCGGTTTGGTCGCAAGGCGCCTCGGTGATTTCATGGTCAACTTCCTGGTCGTTGCGGGCTGGCAATGTACGCTGTCCCACTGGGTAGAACCATAGTCTCATTTGCCCGCGAGGCTTGACACCTCCCGAGGCATTAACAAATAACCATTCCGGGCTCGTTCCCGCCGGGGCGGAATCACACAAGGTAAACATGATGAATCGGTTAGAAGGATCACCCTCGCGCGCCGAGGCGCCGGTCTACGGATTGTGGATCAACGGCAGGAGCGTGCCGGCGCGTTCGAATGCGACGTTTCAGCGGCTCAATCCGTACGACGGGTCCGTCGCTGCAACATTCGCCAATGGTGACGACGGCGATGCCGATGCCGCGATCTCTGCCGCGCGGGGGGCTTTCGATTCCGGTGTGTGGTCGCGTGCCTCGGCGCGGACCCGCTTCAAGGTTCTCATGCGCGTCGCCGAGATCATGACGGAAAAGGGCGAGAGCCTGATCCAGAGCATGGTGCGCGAGTCAGGCAAACCGCGCACGACCGCCAGGAACGAACTTGGGACCGCGATCCGCACTTTCGAGTACTACGCCGGCAAGGCGCTCGACCTCGAAGGCCGGGCGATCAGCGACCGCGTGCCGAATGCCCTCGGCATGGTACTGCACGAGCCGGTTGGCGTCGCAGGCCTGATCACGCCGTGGAACTTTCCGATCCTGAACCCTGTGGTCAAGATCGCCCCCGCGTTGGCCGCCGGGTGCACGGTGGTGGCCAAGCCGTCGCACCTGTGCTCCGGTCCAATGACGCTGCTTGCCCGGTATCTGGCGGAGGCGGGGTTGCCCGATGGCGCCTTCAACGTGGTGACCAGCGATCTTGGCCGTGGTGCCGTTGTCGGGCAGGTTATCGCCGGCTCGCCCAAAGTGGACAAGATTGCCTTCACCGGCTCCACCACCACCGGCCAGGCGGTCATGCGGACCGCTACATCCACGACGAAGCGCGTGTCGCTGGAGCTCGGCGGCAAATCGGCCAACATCGTCTTCGCCGACGCGCCCTTCGACGATGCGGCGGCGGTATCCGTCAACGCCTTCTGCTTCAACAGCGGCCAGCAATGCTCGGCCGCAAGCCGCTTGCTGGTCGAGGAAAAGATCCACGACAAATTCGTCGAGGCCCTGGTCGCCAACACGAGCAAGCAGGTGATCGGAGATCCGGCGGACGACGCCACGACCATGGGACCGCTGATCAATGAGGATCAGTTCAAGCGCGTGCGCGGCTACATCGACGTGGGAAACCAGGACGGCAAACTGGTAGCCGGTGGTGGCGCCCCCGCGGGCGCGGCGTTCAGCAACAGCCTCTTCGTCGCGCCAACCATCTTTGACAACGTTTCCAACAATTCGCGCCTGGCGCAGGAAGAGGTGTTCGGACCTGTCCTTGCCGTCATCCCCTTCAAGAAAGAAGAGGACGCGGTGCGCATGGCCAATGAATTCACGATACGGCCTCGCGGGCGGTGTGTGGACCAACTCGATCAACAAGGCCGTTCGCGTGGTGCAGGCGGTGCGCACCGGAAAGATGTTCGTCAACTCATACAACAACGTCGGCATCGATGACCTGCCGCACGGCGGCTACAAGGACAGCGGCATCGGTCGCGAACAGGGACCGGAAGGCCTGCACGAGTACCAGCAGGTGAAGACCGTGCAGATCAAGCTCGGCTCTTAGGATGGCTTGCGCCGGCCGCGGCCCGTTCGGGTGTCAGGATGGTCTCGGTCCGCGGCTCGGGGCTCCGCTCTCGCATTGTTGAGCGGAGCAATCCGGTCTCGGCTTCGTTGACCTCGAGCGTTGTCGCGTCGATGACAACGCCATAGTCGCGCCGCGCGCCCTCGACGGTTACGTAGCCCCGGCGCACGTCGTCGAGCACCCGCTGAACGGGCCGGGAATAGGCCGGCCCGCGCCCGCCTCCTCCGGCGGACAACAGTTCAATCGTCGCCCCCTTGCGGATGGGCAGCGCCGTGACCTTCTGGTACCGCACCGGTTCGCGGTCGCCGGGCTGGGTGACGAGTACCGCCCCGACCATGGCCGAGCCGCCGCCGAATAGTCCCCACGGCGGGCACTTGGTGCGCTCGAACGCGCAGATGAGGCTGAGGTCCTGCAGGGACCGGTAGACCTTGCTCAGGCCGAGTCCGCCACGGAACGTGCCAGGACCCGCGCTGTCCGGTCGCCACGCGTAGCGCTCGACCAGAACCGGAAACAATGTTTCCTCTACCTCGATCGGCACGTTGCGCGTGTCGCCATGGGTCACGGTCTTGAGGGGCGAGAACCCATCCGCGTTGGGCCGCGCGCCCCATCCGCCCAGCACAGTGTCAAGCGAGGAGTAGCGGAAGCCGGTCTCCTCGTCCCGGCCGAAGATCGTGTACATCCCGTTCGACCCGTGATGCGCCGCCGGAATGCGATCGGGCATGGCCGCGCTCAGAGCCAGGTAGATCGTGTCGATGACCGTCTTGATGGTCATGGTCCACTGCGCCATCGCGGCATTGTCGACGGCGCTGATCACCGTCCCTTCGGGAAGCACAACTTTCAACGGCCGGAATGCGCCCTCGTTCGGCGGCAGAGTCGGAAAGACGGCGCTCTTGAACGCCACCTTGGCCGCCGATATGCCGCCGCTCCGCCCCGTGTTGGACGGGCCCGGCGTCTGCCCGGCGGTGCCGGTGAAATCGATCTCCATCTCGTCGCCGGCGATGGTGACCGCGGCGCGAACGGGCAACGTTTTGTCCGGATTGACGCCGTCGTCATCCAGAAACGACGCCGCCTCGTAGCGACCGTCGGGCAGAGCCGCAATCTGACGCCGAACGAACGCCTCGGATTGCTCCCAGGTTGTGTGAATGCATCGCTCGATCACCGGCCATGTGTATCGCTCGATCAGCTCATGCAGCCGCCGCACGACCAGCTTGCAGCACGCGATCTGCGCGGCCATGTCGCCGAATGACAGCTCGGGAAAGCGGATGTTGTGCCGGATGAGCCGCAGCAACTCCTCGTCAGGCGTACCGGCCTTGTGAATCTTGATGCTGCGGAGTTGAAGACCTTCCTGGAATATCTCCGTGGTGTCGGTCGAGAAGGAGCCCGACACCCGTCCGCCAACGTCTGTCCAGTGTGCCCGCGTGGCGGCAAAGGCGATCAGCTTGCCGTCGAGGATGACGGGCATGTAGAGCACGATGTTGTTGAGGTGCTGACCGCAGATCGCGGCGTAGTTGATCAACACGACGTCGTCGGGAGCGAACCCGTCCTCGCCGTATATTTCCAGTCCGTCGGTGACAGGCCCGCCAAGGTCAGCCATGAATGTGGTGATGCCGCCGCGGCTCTGCGCGATGGTCCGGCACCTGGCGTCGAGCAAGCCCACGCAATAGTCCTTCACCTCATAGATGATCGGGCTGAAGGCGGTGCGCGCGAGATTGATCTCACCTTCGTCGAGGATGGCGATCAGCAGGTTGCGGACGATTTCCAGCGTTACCGCGTCGACGTCGGGCCTGGCGGTCACGAGGCCGCTCCAAGCGAGATGACGATGTTGCCAATCGGATCGATCCGGGCGACATCGCCCGGCTCCACGATCGTGGTCGAAGCCTCCTCGTCGATCGTGCAGGGCCCATGCAGTTCCCGGCCGACCGTGAGGTCGGGACGCCACCACGCATCGCACGCGATCTGGCCGGTCGTCTCGAACCAGATTTCGCGGCTCCGCCGCGCGGGTTGCGCGCGCCCGGAAGGAGGCGTCAGTGCCGGTCGCGCGGTGCGCCCGTCCATGACTACTCTCAGCATCACGATTTCAATCTCCATGTTCCGGGTGCTATGGCCGTACCGGCGCCGGTAGGCGTCATCGAAGAGGATTGCGATTGTCTCACGAGCGTCACCGTCCAGCCGCTCGGGCAGGCGTACCTTGACCGTGTATTCCTGGCGCCGGTAGCGCATCTCGGCATAGCGAGCCTGCCGTATCGAGACGACCGGCGTCGGGATGCGTTCGATGCGGCCCCGCCCTTCAGCTTCCAGGGTCGCATACTCCTGCTCCAAGACGTCGAGATCGAGCTCGTTGAGGGGGCAGACGAGCGTGGCGGTAAGGTCGTGGCGGAAGTCCGCGAAGAGCATGCCATAGGCCGAGAAGTGGCCCGGCTGCGGCGGAATGATGACGGTGTCCATACCGATCTCGCGCGCCACGGCGACGGCATGGAGCGGACCCGCCCCGCCGAAGGCCACCATGGCGAAATCGCGCGGATCCATGCCGCGCTGCAAGGTCACCTGCCGGACGGCGTTGGCCATGTTGACGACGGCGATCTTGAGAATTCCGGCGGCGAGATCGACGGACGACGTGCCCAGCGTCTCCGCCAGCGTGCCAAGCGCGGCGCGTGCCCTCCCCTCGTCCAGTTTCATGGACCCGCCGAGGAAATTGCCCGCGTCGATGCGCCCCAGGAGCACATTGGCGTCAGTTATGGTGGGCAGCGTCCCGCCGCGATCGTAGCAGGCGGGACCGGGAACCGCGCCAGCGCTTTGCGGTCCCACCTGAAGCGAGCCGATTTCGCTGACTGCGGCGATGCTGCCCCCGCCGTAGCCCACCTCGACAATGTCGAGCACGGCGGCCTGGGCAGGGTAGCCGCGGTCGTACCCGCCGACCCAGTAAATCGGTGATACCTGGGCCTCACCATTCTCGATCAGCACTGCCTTGGCGGTTGTGCCGCCCATGTCGAAGGCGACGACATGCGGGTGGCCGGAGGCAAGACCGATCTCGGCCGCCCCGGCTACTCCGCCGACCGGCCCGGATTCGACCAGAAGCAGCGGTCGCTGCTCCGCGTCCTGCCGCGTGAGCACGCCGCCGTTGGAACCCATGAGGTAGAGCTGACCGCCGTATCCGGCCTCCGCCAGGCTCCCCTCGAAGCGATCGATGTAGCGTTTGACCGCCGGCATTACGTAGGCATTGAGCGCGACCGTCGAGGTGCGTTCGAACTCCCTGAATTCACGCGATATTTCGTGCGAACACGAGACGCTGCATTGCGTGTGGCGCCGAAGGAACTCGCCGACCTCGATCTCATGGGCGGGATTGCGCCACGAGTGGAGGAAACACACCGCCACCGCCTCCACATCCGCCCGCCTGAGCTCCTCGGCAATTCTGGCGAGGCCGTCCCGGTCAACCGGCTTCAGTTCATGACCGCGTGCATCCATGCGTTCATCGAGATCGTAGCGGAGTTCCCGCGGAACCACGGGCGGCAGACGCTCGTAGAAGAGATTGAAACCTTCCGGCCGGTTGCCTCGCCCGATCTCCAGGATGTCCCGAAAGCCGGCCGTGGCTATGAGTGCGGTGCGCGCGCCGCGACGCTCGAGCAGCGCGTTGATAACCACCGTGGTGCCGTGCCTGAGGATGCGGATCGCAGAGGCGTCGATGCCGGCAACGGCAATGCAGTTCCACGCGCCCTGCTCGAAATCGGGCGGCGTTGTCAGGGTCTTGGAAAACGTCAGCCGGCCGCTGTCCGGATCGAAGGAAGCGAGGTCGGTGAAAGTACCACCGATGTCTATCCCGACGATCGGCATATCTGCTGACTCCAGGTCACGTTACGATAGCGAAGGCCCGCCGGGGCGCAGTGACGCACGAACGGGCCGGTATTGGCAATGACCACCTGAACACCGCACCGCGCTTCGCCGGCTGCCGAGACCTCACCGGCACACCCGTGCGCAGCATTGCCTTCGATGCCGCGCTCGATAAGATGGAACGATCTCGACGGGGGCCGAGTCACACGTGGTTTGCAGGATTGCCATCATCATCGCCGCGGCCGTTCTCGTCGCTGCCTGCTCCAGCGCCGAGAAGGACAGCAACGCGTGTGACGGTGCCGTCGCCTGCGGCCATTTCGATATCGAGAACGTCAAGGAGAGCTCGCCCGTCTTCCTTTCGGGCCCGGCCGCGAATCCGATCTATCGCATTTGCACGTCAGAAGGCAGCGTCATCGTTCAGACGATCGAGCCGGATGGCAGCGCCAATTCGATTGGTGCCGAAATTCGCGCCGGGAATTGCTCGGACATAGCCTTCGCCGACAAGGTCTACATCATCGGCAACACGGCGGGCGGGCGCTCGACCGGCATCTACTACCGCGTTCCATAGCAACCGAGACGAACCGGCGGCTTTTTCGGCCGGCGGCGCGCGGCTTCGGCCAGCCGCCACGCCCTCACCTCGCGTCAGTGAAACCCTAGAAGGGAACGCTGACCTTGACCGTGCCGCTGTGCTGCTGGCTGTTACCCGAGAAGCGGCCGTTGTATTCCAGCCGCGTCGTCCAACCGGACTTGCCGAGAACATCGAGGCCGGCACGCAGGTCGGCAAAGACCGAATCGAACTCGGCCGGAACCACGAAGGTGCCCGGCCCCAGGCCCGGGAAACCAGCCTCGACATCGACGTCCTGCCCGGTGAGCACCGTCGCACCGATGCTGACGTAGGGCCGGAACAGCACGTCTTGCGGCGAGCCGAGTTCGGTGCCGATCTCGAGCGAGGCGGTGCCGCGGGCGACGACGTTGCGGCTGGACGCGATCATGTAGTTCGCGGCGCCGGCTCCGGTCTCGGTCATCGCTCCGGCCGAAACCAGGGTGGCCGCACCCTCCAGCGACGGCTTGAGGTACATCGAGCCCATTTGCTTGACGATGCTCGCCTTGCCGGTGACCCCGACGTAGGAGACGTTGCGGTCACCGACGGCGGTGGCAACCGTCGGGAACGTCACCATCCGGGTTGAGTCGATCGATCCGGTTCCGCCGGTCACGGCGGCGGCGAACTGCGCGTTACCGTACGTTCCCTTGGCAACCACGCCGGCGCTGACCATCTGGCGCTCCAGATCGACGGCCGGTGTCGAGCTGCCCTGACCGTGCTCGTAACCGGCGCCAACACCGATCACCCAGTTCGAACCGGCCGCGAACTGCGCCCCGCCCGACAGCGAAACCGCGGTGTCGTTGAAGGCAAAGGCGCCGTCCTGGTTCATGTACCGGACATTGCCCGCGGCCCAGACGCACCTGCCTTCCGCAATAAATCGATAGGCGCCGTCGCGCTGACGGCAGGAGAACAGGTTGGCGGCAAACGCGTTGGCGTCCCAGAAGACGGTCGGCACCGTGGCGGCGAAGGCGGCCGGGGCGCCATACAGATCGTTCAGCAGGCCGTCGTAGGCGGCGGTGTCGCCATAGTTGATCAGCCCCAGGTAGAAGGCCTCCTGGTCGGGCGTGAGGCCGCCCGGCACGGTCGACTCGAACCATCCCTGGAAGAGGTCGCCGAGCACCTGCGAGTTCGTCGACAAGCCGCCACCGACGGCGAGGTCGATGGCAACGTTGATATCGACGGTCTGCGCGGTGGTCGAAACGTCGACCGTCAGCGGTCCCTGATCCTCGCCGGCGATGCCGTTGTCGGTCACGGTACCGTTGGCATGTATGATCGTCGCCGGCACCGGGCCGAGATCGGTCCCGAGGCTGGTGATATAGGCGTGCACGGTGCCGCCGGCGCCGACGTCATCGGTCACGTCGAGATAATCGGCGGCGCCGGTGCCGTAGTCGAGGTCGGCCCAGAACGCGCCGGTCGCGGTCTGATCGAAGTTGCCCTCGAGGATGGACGAGCCGATGACCATTTTCCCGAACGGCGAGACGCCGCCGGCGTTGTTGAAGTCGTTGGCGGCGCCGACCGACGAGAACGTCTTGAAGTAGGTCCAGCCGCCCAACATGTTGTCGAACTGGTTGGCGCCGGCGCCGAGATAGAAATCGCCGTCGACCAGACCATAGTTCATGACCATCTCGACAGCGGTATCGCCGCCGATGGTCTTGCCGCCGTTGGCATCGTCAATGGTGCCGTAGTTGGTCAGCGTGTTGGTGCCGGTCGCCGCGCCGAACTCGACACCGAAGCTGGCGAGCGGATCGGTGCCGCCCGGGACCGATGCTGCCCTCGCGGATGGTGACGTCGGCCGAACCATTGGGGGCGTAAGCAAAGACGCCGTCGGAGTCGCCGATCACGCCGGTCGAACTCGAACAGACCCGTGAGATCCATCTGAACGTTGCCGTTCTGCGACTCGCCGTAGACGCCGCGGTAATAGTCGGTCGAGGCGCCGCCGGTGACCGTGATATCGACCAGACCGTCGGCAATGCCGAAGACGCCGTTGCGCCCACCGAACTGGTTGCCGTCGGCCAAAATCGTCGCCGTTCCGGAGATCGACTGGGCGAACACGCCGTCGTCGTAGGTTGAGTGAGCGTCGCCATGGTACTCGACCGAGGCATTGCCGTCCGAATAGGCGAAGACGCCGAAATTGTTCGCCGTGACGTCTCCCCACGACTGGATCGACGCAGTGCTGCCCGTATTATTGGCCTGCGACAGCAAGCCGAAGGCGGAGTTCGAGAACACGTCGCCGTGGCTGATCAGCGAAGCGGACGAGTTCATCCCGAACGCGATGGTCTGAATTCCCGTCATCTCGGCGTGCACGTTGCCGCTGATGTCGACGTTGGCGGCGTGGTTGTCCCCATAGGCCAGGTTGTTGACGCCGTTCATTTCGGTAACGGTGATGTTGCCGTTGGAATGCGTGATCGTCGAGTCGCCGTCGCCGCCGAACGAGAATAGACCGTCGAGACGGGTGTTGATCGTCCCTGTCGATTTGATCCAGGCATAGCTGTTGAACGACTGCGCCTGAACGCCGACGTGGTCGGCCGTCACGTTGCCGTATTGCTCGACGGTGGCCTCTTCGTCCGTCGCCAGGGCGATCACGCCGACGTTCAGCGACGAGATGTTGCCGTTCGAGAGGACGTGGGCGTAACCGTTCGACGTGCTCTGCGCCTGGATCGCGCCGTTTGCCGTGGACGTGACGTTGCCTGTGGACGTGACGCTGGCGTTGCCGTCGTCGGTGAACGCCGTCAGTGCCTGGTCGTAGGTGGTGACGTCGCCTGACGACTCGATGATTGAATCACCCGGCGAATGGTTGATGACGACGATGCCGCGACCCGTGGGGGCGTTGATATTGCCCGTGGAATACGCGGCTGCCAGTCCCGCGCCTTCGTTCTCGACGTAGATGCCGTCCACGAGGCTGGACGTGACGTCGCCGTGCGAATGAACGGTTGCACCAGTCACGCCCATGGCGGTGAGACCGTTATCGAAGGCCATCACGTCGCCGGTTGAGTTGACATAGGCAGTGCCGTTCAGGCTGTAGGCAAACAGGCCGCGTGAGGAGCTTGAAGTAACGTCGCCAACGCTCGTGATGCCGGCATAACCGTCGGCATGGGCGAACAAGCCAGTATTGAACGAATTGACGTCACCGGTCGCGTTGATCGTCGACGAGTGGCCGGAGCCAAGCGCCTGACCGTAGATTCCGTGGTTGTTGGTCGACGTGACATCGCCCACGTAGGTGATCAGAACGTCACCATCGACAGCGCGACCGAACACACCCTCCTGCTGCGCAAGGACCGAACCGGAAGCGTCAATGGTCGCGTCGCCGGTACCCTGTACCTGCGCTTGCAACCCTGTGGTGTCTTCCGACGTGACGTCGCCCGCGTACTCGACAAGGGCGTTGCCGTTGCCTCCTACGAAAGCGGTCACACCATCGGTCTGCGCGTGAACGCTACCGCCCGACGCCTGGACCTTGGCGTCGCCATTGCCGAGCACCTCGGCGCGGATGCCGAAGGCGTCCTCGGAGGTGACCGCGCCCCAGGCCGTGATCCTGGCATTGCCGTTGCCACCAACGTGCGCACTCACGCCTTCGACCTGCGCGTACACGTCGCCGGTCACATCGATGGTCGCGTCGCCGTTCCCGTTGACATTTGCGTGCACACCGGACGCGTCCTCGGAGGTGACGTTGCCCTGGTGGTTGATGGACGCATTGCCGTCTCCACCGACAAACGACGTGATGCCCTCCACCTGCGCATAGACATTGCCTTGCGACGTGACGCTGGCATTGCCGTTTATGCCGACGTGGGCCTTGATGCCGGTCGAGTCCTGCGATGTGACGTCGCCATATTGGGTGACCGTCGCATTGCCGTTGCTCATCGCAAAGGCAGCGACGCCCTGCACCTTTGCTTCAACGTTGCCGGTCGAGTTGACGATGGCATTGCCGTCGCCCTGCCGCATGGCGATGACGCCCCGGGCGCCACCGCTATAGACATCGCCAACGGAAGTCACCTGCGCATCGTAAGTGCCCGCACCGTTGGAAAGCGCGAAAATCGCGTCGTTGTCGCCGGCGTGGACGTTGCCGGTGCTGTTGATCAGGGCGCCCATCGGGCCCATGGCGAAGAGGCCCTGGTTTTTCGCCGTAATGTCGCCAGCCGAATACAGCGTCGCGGCGCCGCTTATGCTTTCGACCTGAATGGCGGAGTTATCGACCGAACTGACGTCGCCCTTACTGTGCACCGTCGAGGAGCCGTCAGCACGCGCATAGATGCCGAAGCCCCCGAGATCGGCGTGGACATCGCCTGTCGACGTGATGTCGACGGTGCCGCCGGCCCCTTCGGCCTGACCGTGGATGCCGTTGCCGAGATCCGACCAAACGTCACCCTTGCTGACGATCGTGACCGTACGCGCTGCCCCGCCCGCTACCGCCTGGATACCCGCCAGCCGCGCCGTTGTATCGCCGGTGATGTTGACCATGATCGACCCGTCGGCGTAAGCGTTGACGCCGACGGTCTCACGCGAGGTCAGGTCGCCCTTGTGCGTGATCGAGACGTTGCCATCGAACGCGAGGCCGAGCAGCGCTTCCTGCTTGGCGTTGATGTCGCCGTGCGAGTCGATCGTCGCGTTACCGGTGGTCAGCGACTCGGCCTGGATGCCAACGCTTTCCTGCGAGTAGATATCGCCGTGGAAATCCACCATGGCGTTGCCGGTATGCGCCAGCGCGCTCACGCCCTCGACCTTCGACCAAACGTCGCCGCTTGCCGTGACGGTCGCGTCGCCGGTTCCTCCAACGTATGACTTGAGGCCGGACGCCTCAGTCGAGGTCACATCACCCTGGTGGTCGATCGAGGCGTTACCGTTGCCGCCGACGTTGGCGGTGATGCCTTCAACCTTGGCATTGACGTCGCCGACGGACACGATCGTGGCGTTGCCCGAACCGTTGACGTGAGCCTTGATCCCGGTCGATTCCTGCGAGGTGACATCGCCGTACTGGTGGACTGTCGCGTCGCCCGATTGGGCGAAGGCGAGGACGCCATCCACCTTGGCCCACACGTTGCCGGTCGAATAGACCGAGGCCGAGCCGGTGCCCGCCGCCTGGGCGACGATACCGCGCGTGCCGCCGTAGATGTCGCCCACGCTGGTAACCATGGCGTCGCCGTTGGCGCCGTGCACGTACGCAAACAGCGCGTCGTTGCCCTCGGCGTGGACATCGCCCTTGCTGTCGATCGACGCTCCGGTGCTGCCGTAGGCAAACATCGCCTGGTTCGCCGCCCAGACATCTCCGCGCGAATAGATCGACGCCATGCCAGCGCCGCTCTGGACGTTGATCCCGTCGATGCCGTGCGCGGTGATATCGCCGTAACTCGTTCGCCGAGGCATCGCCGTTGGAGCGCAGGAAGATGGCGTGGTCGGCCGCGTCGATGTTGCCCCAGTGGACCGCGCTGATCGTCTCGCCGGCGCTCAGTGCCTCGCCGGCGATGGCGTCGCCGCTCGATGTATAATGTCGCCGCGGCGTGGATGTCGACCGAGCCGTTTACCGCCGAACGCGTAAATCGCCTGGTTGACCGAGCTGATGTCGCCCGTTGCCCAGATGTCGACGTCGCCGTTGCCGGCGGTGGCGCTGATGCCCCTGTTCTGTGCGTTGATGATGCTGCCGTGGTACGCGATCGACACCGAACCGCTGTCGGCGAAGCCGTTGACCGCCGCCTCGGTGGCGTTGACGATGCGCCCGGAGGCGTCGATCGTTACATTGCCTCCCGTGGAACGGCCGTTGATGCCGCGGAAGGCGTTGTAAATGCTTCCGCTGTGGTAGATTTCCACATTGCCAGGGGCCACGCCGAGGACGCCATCGCCATAGCCGTTGATAATGATGGCCTGGTGGCGGCCGAGATAGCTGTCGATCAGGACGGACGTGTCGCCGCTGAACAGGATGCCGTTGGTGTCGGCCGCCGGCGTAATGCTGCCGGTCGGGTACACATGGAGGACCGTATCGGCAGAGGAGAAATCGTCACCGCCGGACGCGACGCCCTGCGACTGGTCGCCGGTACAGGTCGCAGTGCCCGCGACCTCGGTGCAAGCGGCGGGATCGGCGCTGGCCGGCTGCAGGCCGCCCACGGCCAAGACGATCGCTGACGTGATCGCCAGCAGGGCAAGCCCCAGACCGCCCGTTCGCCACGCGTCCGGCCGGACGGCCATCGCGCGATCAACCCCGAGCCCCGAAGAATTCCAACACGTCCGCATCTGTTCCCCGCATCCAAATGACGTGATCAGACCACGCTACGTCGCAAGGCACGCCCTACGCCGCCAACCTGCTACGCCGAAGCAAATTGCGCGATTCGGCCCAGCCAAGCCCCCAACGGTGCTAACCCAAACAAGGAATCGGCGGGCCCGTTCACTTTGCCTAATGAAACGTGTCGCAACAAGCTTAACGCTTTGCTTCCGGCTGCCGGCGCACGTTGTTTGATGCCGAGTGTGAGATTGGCGCAACAAAATGCAGTAGAAATGTCACACTTGGCGAACCGAGGAGCGCCCGGCCGTCTGAATGGGGGCGGCTCGCTTGACCCAAATCAGCATTTCTGTCGTCCTCGCGATCACGCGGAACTTAGCGACACCTCGAATGCTCCACAGCGCCCGCATTTGTGATCGGTTCAGGCGGCGCCTGTGGCTCCGCCGCGTCATCGCGGTCATCTACCTTTCGACAGCCGTCGTATACTTGGTGTGGCGCCTGACTATCATCAATCACCATGCGCTTTTATTGTCCGGCATGTATTTTGTGTCGGACGTTATTGCGGTCCTGCTTGGCGCATTGACAATATTCGTTTCCTGGCAATACCGGCATCGCCGCTCCCCGCCCGTGCCCGAGGGCCTGACGGTCGACGTGTTCATCCCGACCTACCGGGAGCCCGTTGACATGGTGCGCCGCACTCTGGTCGCCGCCCGATCGATCCGTTATCCGCACGAGACGTGGCTGCTCGATGACGGCAATCGCCCGGCCATGCGGGCGCTCGCCGCCGAATTGGGTTGCCACTACCTAACGCGCGCGGACAACAGGGGCGCCAAGGCCGGCAACCTCAACCACGCCCTGTCGCATTCAAGCGCAGACTTCGTGGCGGTCTTCGATGCCGACCATATCCCTCAAACCCACGCGCTCGACGCGATTCTTGGATTTTTCGCCGACGACAAGGTCGGCATGGTCCAGACGCCGCAGGACTACTACAACACAGACGCGGTTCAATACATGAATCCGCGCCGCGGCAACGGGCTGTGGCACGATCAATCCTTCTTCTACAACTTGAGCCAGCCAGGGCGCGATCATTACAACGCGGCTTCGTGCGCTGGCACCGGTGTCGTTTATCGGCGCACCGCGCTCGACGCGATCGGTGGCATTCCGACCGACACCGTCACCGAGGACATTCATACGTCGCTGAAGCTGCAGAAGGCGGGCTATCTGGTCCCCTACCTCAACGAGCCCATCGCCCATGGCGTCGCGGCGGCCGATCTCACCGACTATTACCGCACGCGCCTGCGGTACGGCCACGGCAACATCCATGCGCTCCGGCACGAACGGATCCTGTGGTGCCGCGGGCTGACGCTGCGGCAGCGCCTGTCCTACCTCTTCCTCGGCCTGATCTACCTGGAAGGCTGGCAGCAGCTCATGGTCTTCCTGGTGCCCACCATCGCCCTCATCTTCGGCGTGGCGCCCTTCCAGATCACCATCCTCAACGTCCTGATCGTGCTGATCTATCCCCTGTGGAGCTACCTGCTGATGCAGGAGATCGGCTGCGGTTATTCGCGCTACTGGACGGCGGAGATCTACAGCATGATGCGCTTCCCGGTGCATCTGCTCGCCGCCGCCGCCCTCTTCCGCAACCGCATGGTCTGGCGGACGTCGCAAAAGGACGTCAGGGGCCGGCTGAGGCTGAACCTTTTGGCGCCGCAAATCGCGGTGCTCATCGTCAGCCTCGTCGCCGTCGTCGTCGGCTTCTATCGCCTCGACGGGCACTACACGCCGGGGCCACTCGTTGCCGCCGTCGCTTATCGCCTGCCTGATCAGCAATCGATTGCGGACGGCTATGCAACGGCGTCCCGGTGGGTCTCGACCGCTGCCCGACCGATCGTTGCCCTGCTGGAGCCGCAGCAAGCGCCGCCGTCGGCGACCGCGGTCGGCGAAAGGGGAGTGTCGCAACCGCCAGCCACACCCGCGGCGCCATCGGGACAGGCAACGACGACAGCGCCCGCATCGGGCGTCGTTGCCTCCCGCCCCAAGCCGCCGCCAATCAACTGGCGCCAGCCCCTCACCCGCGGCTACACGATTGATCTGGTGCTGATCGCCGGCTTCTGGGCCCTGTTCAACGCCTTGAGGGTCGTCTTCGTCATCGTCAAGGTGGCGCGAAACGCGCGCCGCACGGGCTCTGGCTATCTGTTCGAGACCATGACGCCGGTGCGCATCGAGACGTCGGACGGGCCCCGCTATGCCGTCGCCGAGAAGCTGTCGGCGACCACAGCCGTCGTCGTTGGCGCCCTCGGCGGCGTCGATGAGGAGGACCTTGCTGCCGGGCTCTCGGCGACCGCGTATCTGCCGACAGGTGCGGCGCGGGTCGTTCTGAGGGCGCAGGACGGATGGATTTCACGCTCCAGCGCGCGCACCGCCACGTTCCGCATCGAGTACCCGTCCGAGGCGAGCCGGAAGATCCTGGAAGATGGGCTCTATGCCACGAGCTGGCACCGGGAGAGTCTCAATAACGACGCCGAGTTCACCACACCGCTGGGTGCGCTTGCCCGCCTGTTCCGCCGTGGACATCGCCGCTTGCCCTGGCGGGCCGCACTCGTCGTCCATGACGACGGGGACCGGGCCGAGGTTGCGCTGATCAACCGGGCTGGCGAACTCGTCGTGCTTGCCACAACGGAGCCGCAGGCCGGCGTCGCCCGCGTGGTTGTCATGGACCGCGCCGGCTGGGAGATGCGGCACCTGCTCCTTAGCCGACGGCTGTCAACCGAGCCGTTTTACGCCTCGGTGCCGCAAACGCGGAAGATGTACCGCTACCAGACCGAGACGTCCGGTGCGCCGGATAACGTCGCCGTACTACGGCGCCGCGTCAGCCGGCGTGCGACGCTCGTCCCGATCCCGGCACCCGCCACCGATCCCGGCGACCGCGCCTCTGCCTGACGGCGCCGTCAGCCGGCCAGAATCGCCTCGATCTTTGCCTTCGCCGTGCGCAGCGCGCCGGCGGCGTCAGTGCCGGTAATCGCCGCCCTCGCCTCGGACTGGATCACCCGGGAGACGTCGGAATATCTGGGCGTGACGGGACGCGCCACGGCGCCGACGAACACCTTCTTCAGCCGCACCAGAAACGGCTGTGCCTTGGCCAGGCCCGGATCGTCGAAAACGACCTGGCGCGTCGGCGCCAGACCGTCGACCCTTGCGAAACGCAGTTGTGTTTCCTGGCTCGACAGCCAGCGCAGGAAATCGATCGCCGCATCCCGCTTCCTGCTCGCCGCGTTGACGCAATACTGGAAGCCGCCAAGGCAGGCCGCGCTTGCCTTGCCGGGAAAATGCGGGAGCGGACCGACACTGATCCGGCCGGCGACGGCGGAATCTCCCTGCTGGGCGAGACCCCAGGTGTAGCTCCAGTTCCTGAGGAACACGGCCTGGCCGGCGTTGAACGGCTTGCGGCAGGGCTCCTCGTCCCACGAAAGGACCTTGCGCGGCGATATGTGTGCGCGATTGATGGTGTCGTGGAGGAACTCGACGGCAGCCACAGCCTCCGGCTCGGCGATCCGCACGGTTTTTCCATCAGGATCGAGAATTCGCCCGCCATTTGAACCGATCACCGAAACAAGATTGCACACGAACGCCTCGGACTTCTTGCCCTGCCACAGGAAGCCGTAAGGTGTCCGGTTGCTGATGCCCTTGGCGGCGGCGGAAACGAGGTCGTCCCACGTTTCCGGCATGTCGGCGCCGATCTTCGCCAGAATGTCGGTGCGGCCGAACAGCATGCCGGAGTCGGCGAACCACGGCATCGCCATCAATTCACCGCCAACCGTGCAACCATCGACGATGCCGGGGAAGAAGGCGCGCATGTCGGCGGTGCTGAAATAGGAGCCGAGCGGCAACGCGAAGCCACCAGCGGCGATTTCGGCAACCCGCACGAGGTCCAGTGAAAAGACGTCAGGGCCGCCGCTCTTGCTTTTCAGCAGCGAGACAAGTTGCTTTTGCAGCGCGACGCCATCGGCCGCCGAGGGGAGTTCCAGGTACGTGGCGTGGACCGAATTCTGGGCGCCGTTGTAAGCGTCCATCAGATCGGCGACCGATTTGGCGGTGAAAAACGGAGCGCTGGCAAAAACGATCTCGGTCCGCGCCGTCGCTTGCGCTCGCGCCCGGCGGGGCAACGCGCCGGCGAGGGCTGCTCCCGCAAGCGCGCCGGTGCCTTGCAGAAAGTCGCGCCGGCGGACACCCGAATGTCGTTTGCTCCCCATCGTTCTCGTCTCCCATCATTTCTTCGCGTTCGCGTATCCTAGGCAGACGGCGGGACCGCGACAACGTTGGCCCGGAAGTTTGCCGCTACGCCCGGCGGATGCCACCCTCGTTGCCCGGCCGTGCCGGTTCACGTTTACTTAGGCCCCACGAACTGGTTTCACCATCTTCAGTTGCGCGGCGCGGACGTTGGGCAATCCCGTGAATCGTGGACGTCTGGCGTCCGATGCGGCAAAAAACGCCAGCAGCAAGCCCCGGAGATGGAGCGGATGTATGGCCCTCGTCGGTAACGATTGCGAGTACCACGACAAGCGTTTCCACGATCTTACGGTGCCGACGGCGCAGAAAGAGGTGCTCTTCGACGGGTGCCGCTGGTCCGAGGGACCGGTGTGGTTCGCCGACGGCAACTACCTGATCTGGAGTGACATCCCCAATGACCGCATGCTGCGCTGGGTGCCTGACCTCGGCGTCAGCGTGTTTCGCGCCCCTGCGGGCTATTCCAACGGCAACACCCGTGACCGCGTGGGCCGGCTCGTCAGCTGCGAGCACGGCGAGCGGCGCGTCACGCGGACCGAACCGGATGGCGCGATCACCGTGATCGCCGACCGGTTCAACGGCAAGCGCCTGAATTCGCCCAACGACGTGGTGGTCAAATCCGACGGTTCGATCTGGTTCACCGATCCCGACTACGGGATCATGAGCGACTACGAGGGCCACAAGGCCGACATGGAGCAGGACGGCTGTCACGTCTATCGGGTCGATCCGGCGTCGGGCGCGGTCACTGTCGTCGCCGACGACTTCGACAAGCCGAACGGTCTGGCGTTCTCGCCTGACGAATCGATCCTCTACATCGCCGATTCCGGCTTCACCCACGGTCCCGACCGGCCACACCACATCCGCGCGTTCAAGGTCGGCGATGGCGGGCGGCTCGCGGGCGGCGCGGTCTTCTGCACCACCGATGTCGGAGTCCCCGATGGTTTCCGCGTCGATACAGACGGCAATGTGTGGACGAGCGCGGGACCGAGCATCAATTGCTATCATCCGGGGGGCGACCTTCTCGGCCGGATCAGGTTCCCGCAGATGGTGTCCAACCTCGTTTTCGGTGGTCCGAAGCGGAATCGCCTCTTTGTCACCTGTACGCACGAACTCTATTCGATCTACGTAGCGGCGACCGGCGCGCAGCGCCCCTGACGGCCGCTCATCAAAGGATGACCACATGGACAATCACCCGGCACTGACGCCCGGACGCACCGCCGTCGTTACCGGCGGCGCCGGCGGCATTGGACTGGCCGCGGCGCGGCGGTTCGCATCGCTCGGCATGAAGGTCGCCATCGCGGATGTGGACCAGGCGGCGCTCGACCGCGCCGCCGTTGAGATCGCGGAGGCCGGCCCCGGTGGCAAGGCCGAGGTCATGACCGTCATGACCGACGTCAGCCAGAGGCAGGAGGTCGAGGCCTTGAGGGACCGCGTGATGGCGACCTTCGGCGAGGTGGCGGTGTTGATGAACAATGCCGGCGTCGGCCACGGGGGCGGCCCGCTGGAGAACTACGAGGGCTGGCAGCGGGTGCTCGCCACCAACCTCTGGGGCGTCATCAACGGCGTGCAGACGTTCGCGCCGGCGATGATCGGGCAAGGGACGCCGGGGGCGATCGTCAACACCGGCTCCAAGCAGGGCATCACCTGCCCGCCCGGCGACACCGCCTACAACGTCTCCAAGGCCGGAGTGAAGGTGCTGACGGAGGGGCTGCAGCACGTGCTCCGTAATACCGCGGGGTGCCAGGTCACGGCTCACCTGCTCGTTCCCGGCTGGACCCACACCGCAATGACGGCGCGCAGCAGTGTGAAGCCGGCGGGCGCGTGGTGGCCCGACCAGGTGATCGACATGCTGATCGAAGGGTTGGCCAAGGCCGATTTCTATGTCATCTGCCCGGACAACGAGACCACCCGCGCGGTCGACAACAAGCGTATCCTGTGGGCGGCCGGCGATATCGCCGAGAACCGCCCGCCATTGTCGCGCTGGCACCCCGACTACAAGGATGCCTTCGCGGCCTTTCTCAACGAGACGAAGTGACCGCGCACGCGGGGCGCTAGATCAGGCCGCGCTTCGCCAGGTTGCGCATGAGGGCACCGGCACCGAACGTCCACGGTTCGGCTTCGGTGGACAGAGCGACGCGGTTGCTGAGACGGCCGAGCTTCGGCGATGCGATGGTGACGATGTCGCCGATCTTGTGGGTGAAGCCCTCGCCCGCCACATCGCGGTCCTCGACCGGCGCGAACATGGTGCCGAGATAGAGCACGGCACCGTCGGGATACTGGTGGTGCCGGCCGATCATGCTGGCGACGAGGTCCTCCGGCGCGCGGCTGATGCGGCTCATGGCGCTCCCCGCCGCGAGATGGCAGCCGTCGTCGCCGTCGACGGTCAGCGTGACCTCGGCGGCGTGGACGTCGTCGAGCCCGAACCGGTCATCGAACAGGCGGATGAACGGCCCGAGCGCAGCGCTGGCGTTGTTGTCCTTGGCCTTGCCGAGAAGCAGCGCCGAGCGGCCTTCGATGTCGCGCAGGTTGACGTCGTTGCCGAGCGTGGCGCCGACGATCGCGCCGGTGGGCGCGACGACGAGGGCCACTTCCGGCTCGGGGTTGTTCCACTTCGACATCGGGTGGATGCCGACCTCGGCGAGGTGGCCAACCGCCGCCATGGGTGGCGCCTTGGTGAAAATCTCGGCGTCCGGTCCGATGCCGACCTCGAGGTACTGCGACCACATGCCGTTTTCGATGAGCAGGGCCTTGACCCGCATCGCCTCGGGCGAGCCTGGCCGCAATCGCGCGAGATCGTCGCCGATCAGGGCACCGATCTCGGCCCTGATCGCGCCAGCCTTTTCGGGGGCACCCCGTGCCCGCTCCTCGATGACCCGCTCCAGCATGGAGACGGCGAAGGTAACGCCTGCGGCCTTGATCGCCTGGAGGTCGACGGGAGGGAGCAGCCAGGGCCGGGCCGGATCGCGCCCCGCCCGTGGCGTGTTGGCAAGAACCTCCGCCAGCGTCCCGACGCGATCGCCCTTCGCCGACCGGGCAACCGAAGCGGGGTCGGCCGCCTCGCAAAGATCGCGCACCGTCGCTGCCGAAGAGGAGATGTCGATGAGGTCGCCGCCGCGAACGACGACGACCGACGGACCCGCCACCTCCGGCCGCCAGACCCGTCCGACGAGGGTGGCAACAACGGCGTCGTCCGGCAGAGCGAACGCGGCGCCGGTGTCGAGTTCAACCATGCCCCGCCGGCCCTACATCACCGCGCCGATCTGCCAGGGGACAAACTCGTTGTCGCCGTAACCCAGCTCTTCGGACTTCGACCTCTCGCCGGAGGCGACCGCGATCACCTTGTCGAGGATCTCGCGGCCCTTTTTCTCGATCGAGACGCCGTCGAGGACATCGCCGCAGTTGATGTCCATGTCCTCGGTTTGCCGCAAATACGTATCGGAGTTGGTGGCGAGCTTGATCGACGGCGCCGGTTTGAAACCGAAGGCGGAGCCGCGCCCGGTGGTGAAGGCGATGATGTTGCAGCCGGAAGCCACCTGGCCGGTGACGCCGACCGGATCGTAGCCGGGCGAATCCATGAAGACGAAGCCGCGGGTCGTGATGGGCTCGGCGTAGTGGTAGACTCCGCGGAGCGTGGTGGTTCCGCCCTTGGCGGCGGCGCCCAGCGACTTCTCGAGGATCGTCGTCAGACCGCCCGCCTTGTTGCCGGGCGACGGGTTGTTGTTCATCTCGCCCTTGTTGCGCGCGGTGTAGTCCTCCCACCAGTGAATGATGTCGACCAGCTTCTCGCCGATCTCGCGCGTCGCCGCCCGTCGCGTCAGCAGGTGCTCGGCGCCGTAAATCTCGGGCGTCTCGCAGAGGACCGCGGTGCCCCCCTGCTCAACCAGCAGGTCTGCCGCGTAGCCGAGCGCCGGATTTGCGGTGATGCCCGAATAGCCGTCAGAGCCTCCGCATTGCAGCGCCAGCATGATCTCCGAGACGGGGATCGTCTCGCGCTGCGCCGCGTTCGCGTCGGGCAGCATTTCCCTGATCATGGCAACCCCGCGCTCGACGGTCTTGCGGGTGCCGCCGGTGGCCTGGATGGTCATGGTGTGGAACATCCGGTTCTCTTTCATCCCGTAGTGCTCGACCAGACCGGGGATCTGCATGACCTCGCAGCCGAGGCCGACCATGAGCGCGCCGGCGAGATTGGGGTGGGTCGCGTATCCCCATTCCGTGCGTTGCATGACGTCGAAGCCTTCCGAGCCCTTGCCCGCCATGCCGCAGCCCGAGCCCTGCACAAACGCCACCACGCCGTCAACGTTGGGATAGTCGTCCAGGATATCGGAACGGTTGAACTCGTCGGCGATGAAGCGCGAGACAGTCGCCGAGCAATTCACGCTGGTGACGATACCGATGTAGTTGCGCGTGCCGACCTTGCCGTTCTGCCGACGGAAACCCTGGAACGTGCGGCGCTCGTTCTCCGGCAACACACGTTCGGGCCGGGCGGCCTCGGCGAAGCGATAGTCGCGGGCAAAGTCATGGACGCCGCAGTTGTGGGTGTGAACGTGCTCGCCGGGCGCGATCGGCGCCGTGGCGAAGCCGATGATCTGGCCGAATTTCACCACCGGTTCGCCCTCGGCGATGGCGACCGTTGCCATCTTGTGGCCCTTGGGCACGCGCTGGACGGCGCTCACGCCCTCCGCCGTCGCGCCGGGGAGGATCGGATCGACGGCAACGATCACGTTGTCGCCCGCGTTGAGTCTCAGCGTGCGCGGGCTCAGGGCGCGCTCGGAGAGGCCGTGGTCGGGTTGCAGGGTGTCGGTCATGAATCGGGTCAGCGTCTGGCTCGGAAGGCCTGATCATACGCGCGGCGGTGGGGAGCCGTCCAACCGGGGCTCTAGCGGGCCGGTTTTGGCCGGGGACACCGCCGTTGCCGACCCCCCCGAGGGGGCAAATCGTTGCGTCGGCGCGGCGTTTTCATATATTCAGGCCGGCCACGCCCCCAACGCTTGGGATGGGGCCGGGCACGGCCATCCCAATAGGCAAGGAGCACGATCGGTCCCGACATGGATGAGTCAATCATCGAGGATTCCCGAGAGGCCATTGCGACGCTCGTTCGCCTCTTCGGGGAGCTTTTCGAGGCCGACGACATCGACGCCGACAGCGACTTTTTCGAACTCGGCGGGGACTCGCTGATGGCGGCGACCCTGATGAGCGGGATCGAAAAGGAATTCGGCGCCGTCCTTTCCGTCTCGATCCTGCTGGAGGGGTCGACGCCGGGGCGACTGGCCGACCTTGTGTCGGCCGCCCTCGTCGCCAATCGTCCGCGCACGGTCGTGACCGCCAATGCCGAAGGGAACGGCCTGCCGTTGTTCTGCATCCACGGGATGATGGGCGCTTCCCTGTTCCCGATGCGCCTTGCCAACGCGCTTGACCGCGCGCGGCCTGTATACGGATTGCGCGCCGTCGGCCTGGAGAAGGGCGAGGTGCCATACGAAACGGTGGCCGAGATGGCCGCCGGCTACGTGCGCGACATCAAGATGGTGCAGCCGTCCGGCCCTTATCTGGTTCTCGGTCAGTGCGGTGCCAGTTTCGTGGCCCTCGAGGTGGCTCAGCATCTGACGCGCGAGGGCTCCGAGGTCGCTGCACTCGTCCTTGGCGATCCGCCGCCGGCCAAACAGATGGCATGGCGAACGCGCGATCCCGAGACCCTCGGCATCATTATCGTCAACGCAGGCAAGCGGGTGCAGAGGGCGGTCGAGCGCGCCCGCGACAACCCCGATCTTTCCGCCAGCGACCGGGCCAATCTGGTCAGCAACGCGCTCTACGGCGCAATCGGCGCGTATGTCCCGGTCCCCTACATCGGCCGAACGCTGCTGATCCATTCATCCGGCCGCCGCGGTGAAATGCTTCTGGACCCGGTCCGCGGCTTCCCGCGATTCCTTCCCAACCTCAAGGTGGCTCAGGTCGGCACGGACCATCGCTCCGTCTTCCAGTCGCACGTCGGCGACACTGCGGCGGTGGTGCAGAGGTTCCTCGACGAACAATTGGGACCGATCTAGCGGGGCACGTGGCGCCAGACGGCGCCGTTCCGCGGTAAGCCCCCTCGCCTTCCCTTCGCCCCACGACTCGGCGATAACGGCGGCGAGCCGCCGGGGTGAGGGCCATGACGACGTGGGTCGTGCTTGCGATCGTTGCCGCCATCGCGGTGTACGGCGCCTTCCTGTTCAACCGGCTGGTGCGAGCCCGCCAGATGGCGGCGGAGGGCTGGAGCGGCATCGATGTGCAGCTCAAGCGCCGCGCCGATCTGGTCCCCAATCTGGTCGACACGGTCAAGGGATACGCCGCCCACGAGCGGGCGCTCTTCGATGAGATCGCTCGGCTGAGGACCGCCGTCGGACGCCTCGCCGACGGGGAGATTGCCGAGCGTGGCCGGCTGGAGGGCCAGCTCACGGGCGCGCTGTCGCGCCTGATGGCGCTGGCGGAGGCCTACCCGGAGCTCAAGGCGAGCGGCAATTTCCGCGACCTGCAATCCGCGCTCTCCGCCGTCGAGGACGATATCCAGATGGCGCGGCGCTACTACAACGGCGCGACGCGAAATCTCAACGTCATGGTGGAATCCTTCCCGAGCAACCTGGTGGCGCGGGGTTTCGGCTTCCACAGCCGCGACTTCTTCCAGATCGACGATGCCGACCGGGCCGTTCCCACCGTTGCGTTCGGCAGCGACGGGAGCTCCACCTGATGTCGGCCCGCGGCGGGTGGTGCTCCCGGTCGACGTCCCTCATTTTCGCCGCCATCGCGGCGATGACGCTCGCCCGTCCGGCGGGGGCGGCGGAGCAGATCATCAGCTTCGATTCAGCGGTGATGGTGGAGGCCGACGGTGTCCTCGATGTCACCGAGACGATCAAGGTGCGCGCCGAAGGCGACCAAATCAAACGCGGCATCTACCGAGACTTCCCGCTGACTTTTGTCGACGACAACGGCGGCCGCCACGAGGTGAGCTTTCACCTCCTCGGCGTCACCCGGGACGACCACCCAGAGCCGTACCACACCACCCGTAACGGCAGCGGTGTGCGCATCTACGCCGGCGAGCAGGACGTCTTCCTCTCGCCCGGCGTCTACACCTACGCGGTTCACTACACCACCGGCCGGCAGATCCGCTTCCTGCCGGACCACACCGAGCTTTTCTGGAACGTCACCGGCAACGAATGGGCGTTCCCGATCCTGGCGGCGAGCGGCCGCTTCACACTACCCGACGGCCAGCAGCCGGTTCGATGGACTGCCTACACTGGCCGCTTCGGCGAGCGGGGGCAGGATTTCACCGGCAGGGTGCTCGGTATCAACACGCTGACGGTGGAAACGACCCGCACGCTGCCGCCGGGCGCGGGCCTGTCTGTCGCCATCGAGATTCCGTCGGGGCTGATACCGCCGCCAAGCGGCCTCACGGCGCTCTACTATACCTTTCTCGACCACCGCGCCTTCGTGCTCGGCGGGCTCGGCTTCGTGGCGGTCCTCATCTTCTATCTGACCACCTGGAACGCGGTCGGCCGTGACCCTCCCAAGGGTACGATCATTCCCCTCTTCTATCCGCCAGCGGCAATCTCGCCGGCGCTCGCCGCATACATTCGCCACTACGGCTGGAAGAGCGGGTGGCGCGAGTTCACCGCGGCGGCGATCTCCCTGGCAGTCAAGGGACTTCTGATCTTCGATGATTCCGCCGATACCATCGTCATCAGCCGAGCCAAGGGCGGCAAGGCGCTGGCGAGGAGCGATCTGCCGCCGGGCGAACGCGCAATCCTCACCTGGGTCGATGACAAGGGCGGCCGCATCAGCATCGACACGGCAAACGGCAAAAGCATCGCCACGGCGCTGCAGACCTTCAAGAGCAGCGTCGAGGCGGAGAACCGCAATCGCTTCTTCCGGCGCAACCTCTTTTACTTCGCCGTTGGCGCCATCCTGACGGCGGGGACGCTCGTGCTTGTCCTCGTCTTCGGCAACCTCAGCGACAACGAAATCGGGATTCTTTTCGGCGTCGGTTTCGCCAGCATCTTCCTGGGGACATTCCTGATCCCGATCATCAGGATGTTCGCTGGCGGACGCAGCGCGCGCTCGATCGTGACCGCCGGCCTCAACATCGCCGTTATCGCCTTCATCGCCGCGGTGTTCCTGTCGATCGCCAGGCAATTCCTGCAAGCCCTGCCCGACAATTTCGCCTACACCGCCTTTCATGCGCTCCTGACCAACAGCTTCCCGTTCGTGCTGGTCGGCGGGTTCGCGGCGATGAACGGCCTGTTCTACTACCTGCTGCGCGCGCCGACCGCCGCCGGGCGCAAGATCATGGACGAAATCGAGGGGCTGGAACTCTACATCCGCACCGCCGAGACCGCGCGCTTCAACCTGGTTGGCGCGCCCGATCTCGACACCACCCATTTCGAGCGGCTGTTGCCGTATGCGATCGCGCTCAACGCGGAGAAACCGTGGTCGGACGCTTTCGCAACCGCCTTTGCCCGCGCCCATCCCGGTCAGGACGTGGCGTACGCCTACGCGCCGGCGTGGCACGGCGGCCGCGGGTGGTCAGGCGCAGATTTCAGTTCCGCCGTTTCGTCGTCCGTTTCGTCGGCGACCGGCTCGTTCGCCAGCTCGGTGCCGGCGCCATCGTCGTCATCGTCGGGGTTCAGCGGAGGCGGCGGCTCCGGCGGGGGTGGCGGTGGCGGGGGTGGCGGCGGCTGGTAGACTGGCTATCGCCCTTCCGACTGGCCGTCGAAGACCGCGTCGAGTGCCTGGCCCAGGGTGTTCCCAAGCAGCGGCTTTTCGACGATGCGTACATTGGCGGCGGCGGCGCGATCCGCCAGCGCGTCAGCCCGGCCGCTGACAATCAGCACCGCCGGCGTCGTGGTTCCTTGCGCCCGCAGCCGGTCCAGCATGTCGAGGCCGTTCATGTCGGGAAGCTGGTAGTCGACGATCAGGCAGCTGCGTTCGGGAAACTTCGTCTCGGCCAGCACCCCAGCAGCGTCATGGTAGACCGAGACCGAGTAGCCCTCGAGCTCGAGGGCGAACTTCAGCGAATGGAGCACGGCCGGGTCGTCGTCGACGACGATCACGTCACGTCTTGCCTGGGTCAGATTGCCGTCGTTCGTCACCGGTTTCGCACGTCTGGCGGTTAGGCTGCCGTCAGGACAACACGGTCGCGCGCCCCGGTGTTTGATCTGGCGCAACCGATAGCGATCAGGTGCGGGGGCCGCCGCCCTCGATGACGCCGGTGATAAGGGCCATGCGCACCAGGTCGGACAGGCTGTTCGCCTGCATCTTGGTCATCAGGTTGGCCCGATAGACCTCCACGGTGCGCGCACTGATGCCGAGGTCGAAGGCGATGGTCTTGTTCGGGTGGCCGGCGACCAGTCCGTCGAGCACCTGGCGCTCGCGATTGGTCAAAGCCGCCAGCCGCGTCTCGATCTCGGCCCGCTCGGTGGCGGCAGCTCCGGCTTCGCGCGCACGCCTGCAGGCGCCATTCAGCGCGGCCAGGATGCGCTCGTCGTCGAAGGGCTTCTCCAGAAAATCGACGGCGCCGAGTTTCATTGCCTCGACGGCCAGCGGGATGTCGCCGTGGCCGGTGACCAGGATGACCGGCAGGGCGGCGGTGCTTTCGTTGAGATGCTGCAGCAATTGTATGCCGCTAAGGCCCGGCATGCGCACGTCGCTGATCACACAGCCGTTCTCGACGTTCGGCAAGGCGGCGAGGAAGGCTTCGGCCGACTCGTACGTGTGGGTCGTGAAGCCGGACGCACCGAGCAGAAACGACAGCGATTCGCGCACCGCGTCGTCGTCGTCGATGATATGGACGATCTGATCATCCCTCATCGTGGTCCTCGACGTTGCCGGCCATGGGCACCGTGAAGGCGAACCGCGTGCCCCCTTCCGGCACCGGTTCTGCCCAGATGCGTCCGCCGTGGGCCTCGACAATCGTGCGAGAGATCGAAAGACCTACCCCCATGCCGTGTGCCTTACTGGTTACGAACGGCTGAAACAAGCGCTCCGCCACCTCCGGCGATATGCCGGCACCGGTATCGCTGACCTCGATGCGGACCATGCCGTTGTCGGCCGCCGCACTGGCAATGCTAAGCTGACGTTTCTCGGTGCCTTCCATCGCCTCGATGGCGTTACGCATCAGGTTGAGCAGCACCTGCTGGATCTGGACCCGGTCGGCGAGCACGCGATCGGCGGCGTGATCGAGCCGGTGATGCACCGTGACGCCCCGCTCCTTGGCACCGACGAGCGCCAGGGCGCTTGCCTCCTCGACCAGCCTGGCGACGCTTGCGACCCGGGTTTCCATTTCGCCGCGGCCGACAAAATCTCGCAGACGGCGAATGATGTGGCCGGCGCGCAGCGCCTGCTCCGTCGCCTTGTCCAGGGCGCCCTTCAACGCCGTCGCGCCCTCGCCGGACAAGGTCGCCAGCAGCCGTTGCGAGCCCTTGAGGTAGTTGGCGATCGCCGTCAGAGGCTGATTGAGCTCGTGAGCCAGCGCCGAGGCCATCTCGCCCATGGCGGTCAACCGCGAAATGTGAACGAGTTCGGACTGCAGGTCCTGCAGGCGCGCTTCCGTCGCCTGACGCTCGGTAAGGTCGCGGATGAAGCCGGTGAAGAAGCGGTCGCCAGCCGAGCGCATCTCGCCGACCGCCAATTCCATCGGAAACGTCGAGCCGTCCTTGCGCCGGCCGACCACCACGCGGCCGATGCCGATGATCCGCCGCTCTCCGGTGGCGAGGTAACGCCCGATGTAGTGGTCGTGGTTCGTGCGGTACGGCTCCGGCATCAGCATCTTGACGTTGTGACCCAGCACCTCGTCGGAGCGGTAGCCGAACAGGCGCCCCGCGGTCGAACTGAACGATCGCATGGTGCCCGCCTCGTCGATGACGACCATTGCCTCGGGAATGGTGTCCAGGATCGATTGCAGGTGGGCCTCGCGCGCCCTGATGGCGGTGATGGCCTCGTTCGCCTGCTGCCGCGCGCGATGGAAGCGGCCACCGATCCAGGCCAGGCCCGCGGACGTCGCCGCGAAAAGGAGCGGCGCCACGGCATCTGAAGCGGTCCAACCGGCGTCGTCCGCGATCGGGAGAAGGACACCGATCAGCCCTATCGCGGCCGTGATGATGCCTGGTCCGAACCCGCCGACGGCCGATGCGATCAGGACCGTGCCGACGAGTGTGGCGTAGAAAACGTCGTGACCGGCCTTGCGACCGACGATCGCCCAAAACGCAAGTCCCGCGATCGCAAGCGCAACGGCCAACCCGTAGCGCGCCCAGACGGACAGCTCCGGGTTGTCTCCCGGAATTGCCGGCTGCGGTCTCTCGCGGGCGGGAAACGGCGAATTTGCCATGAATCAGGGCCTGGCTAGCTGCGTCCGAGGCGGTACCCGCGGTTGGCTATCCGGGAAATCCCGTAGGGGCAATATCGGAATTTCGCCAGCCCGGCGCCGCGTCTATGTCTCCCTTCATCAAATCGCTCATGCCGATGGAGGCAGATATGCACAGTGATCGCCGCATCCAGGTGTCGCAAATAGTTCCGGCGGTGAGCCGGCGAGCCTCCGCCCCGCTGGCACCTGCGGCCGATCAGTCGTCGCTGGCTGCCGCAATCCGGTTGATGGGCGCGGTCATTGCGTACGACCGGAACGAGGAGATTTACGGCGAGGACGAGCCGGCCGAATTCGTCTACATGGTCGTCCGTGGCGCCGTCCGCACCTACAAGTTGCTCAGCGACGGACGCCGGCAGATCGCTGCCTTTCGTCTGGCTGGCGACATTTTCGGGTTGGAGGTAAGCGACGCCCACACCTTCACGGCAGAAGCGATTGCCGATACCGATGTGATCGTGGTGAAGCGCAGCGCGTTGATGGCACACGCCGCTCGCGACGGGGTCGTTGCCCGCGACATGTGGGCGCAGACCGCGCGGGAGCTTGCCCGCGCACAGGAGCTGCTGCTTCTGCTTGGCCGCAAGAGCGCGCGCGAGCGGGTGGCCACGTTCCTGCTCGACATGGCCGGGCGCCTCACCGACGGCACCGCGATTGAGCTGCCGATGTCGCGCCAGGACATTGCCGATTACCTCGGGCTGACGATCGAGACCGTGTCGCGCACGCTCAGCCAGATGGAGCATTCCGCTACGATCGCGCTGCCGACGTGCCGGCGCATCGAGCTGCGAAATCGCAGCGTCCTCTCACGGCTGGATAGTTGAAGCGAAGCACGGCGGCTTCTCCCTCCGCCCGCGGCTTCGCTCTCGACGACGTCCGCTCCGCCGGTTCGGCCGGGGCGGGCGCCGCCTTCTGCGCGGTCATGCGTCCCGGCCGTTGACCGGGGTGGCCGCCGCCGGGCTCGGCGTCACGGCCGCGATGGCGGATGCGATCGTGTCACGAACAGGGTTCGGGCAAGCCGCCGGTCGATCTCGTCACGCGCTTCCGCGCAAAGCGAAACCGACCGGCCATTTTTCTCGTCGCACCAATCAGCGGCGACGTTGATTGTCCTGCCGGATGGTGATGCAGGTGCCGTCGCGGCCCACGTGTTGCTTCCCTTCCTCACAGACGTCGATGCATTTGCCGAGGTACATCTCCTTGCCGTTGCCACACGCCGCGGGCTCGGGTTGCGGCTGCGGTTCTGGCGCCGGCTGGATATTCTGTTCCGGGGCCTGCTGGATCGGGCCATTCGGGAGAATGGGCTTGATCTGGACCGGCGGCAGAACAATCTGCGGACCACAGTGGCCGTCAGGCGGCAGGTGGACGTTATTGCCCGTGCACTTGGCCACGCACTGGCCGTTCCACATCTCCTTGCCCTGCAGCGCGCACGCCGCGGCCGGGTTGATCTGAACCGGTGGCTGGATGATGAACTGCTGACCGCAGTGGCCATCCGGAGGCAGGTGGACGTCGTTGCCCGTGCACTTGGCCACGCACTGGCCGTTCCACATCTCCTTGCCCTGCAGCGCGCACGCCGCCGCCGGGTTGATCTGAACCGGTGGCTGGATGATGAACTGCTGACCGCAGTGGCCATCCGGAGGCAGGTGGACGTCGTTGCCCGTGCACTTGGCGACACATTGGCCGTTCCACATCTCCTTGCCTTGCAGCGCGCACGCCACACCCGGGTTGATTTGCACCGGTGGCTGGATGATGACCTGCGGTCCGCAATGACCGTCCGGCGGCAGGTGGACGTTGTTGCCCGTGCACTTATCGACGCACTGACCGTTCCACATCTCCTTGTTCGGTTGCAACGCGCACGCGATGCCGGGATTGATGGGCGGCAGGATGACCTGCGGTCCGCAATGGCCGTCCGGAGGCAGGTGGACGTTGTTGCCGGTGCACTTGGTCACGCACTGGCCGTTCCACATCTCCTTGTTCGGCTGCAACGCGCACGCGATGCCGGGATTGATGGGCGGCAGGATGACCTGCGGTCCGCAATGGCCGTCCGGAGGCAGGTGGACGTTGTTGCCAGTGCATTTGTTGACGCACTGACCGTTCCACATCTCCTTGTTCGGCTGCAACGCGCACGCGATGCCGGGATTGATGGGCGGCAGGATGACCTGCGGTCCGCAATGGCCGTCGGGCGGCAGGTGGACGTTGTTGCCAGTGCATTTGTTGACGCACTGACCGTTCCACATCTCCTTGTTCGGCTGCAACGCGCACGCGATGCCGGGGTTGATCGGCGGCAGGATGATCTGCGGCCCGCACGCTCCGTTCGGCGGCTTGTGAACCCAACCGGACGGGCACTGATCGAGGCACTGCCCGTTCCACACCTCTTTCCACGGCGGGCAGAAGACCGGCGGCTGAACCTGGAACGGCGTACAGTCGCCGTTCGGCGGTTTGTGGAACTCGTTGAAATTGCACTTCTCGACGCACAGTCCGTTCCAAATCTCCTTGTTCGGCGGGCAGAAGGGCGGCGGCGGCAGGATGATGCCGGGACCGCAGGCGCCGTTCGGCGGCATGTGGACCTGATTGAAATTGCATTTCGGCACGCACTGGCCATTCCACAGGTCCTGATTGGGCCCGCAGATTGGCGGAGGCTGGCAGACGCCGTTGCCGAAGATCATGTCCAGCGGGCACCAGCACACCCCACCGGGGAGCGTGACCGAGCCCGGCGGGCATTGCTGGGGCGGTATGCACTGCCCGTTGAAGTAAACATTGCCCGGCGGACAGACGCACTGGCCGTTGGGCAGTTTGTTCATCCCGGGCGGGCAGTTTATCGGGATGCACTGCCCCTGATAGAAGAACGAGCCGGGCGGGCACGACACCGGCGGCGGCACGCACTGACCGTTGCTCAGCACGAAGCCCTGCGGGCAGGTCGGATAGACGCACTGGCCGTTCTGGTAGGTGGTGCCGGTCGGGCACGTCGGATAGATCACGCACTGCTTGCCGTCGAAATAAGTCCCCGGCGGACAGTTGATCTGCGGCGGTGGCGGTGGCGGCGGAGCGGCCTGAACCGGGCATGGCAGCGTTGCCACGGCCCCCATCTGGCCACGGAAATCCGGGTGTCCGGCGCTGTCGTCGTAATCGATGAACCAGCTTTGGTACGGCGGGGTGTTCTGCGGCTGCACGAGCGCGCTGTCGTTGCCCTGCAGGCCGTCGACATAGGGGAAGCTGCCAGGCTGGGCGTTGGGATCGCCCGGATCGAGGAGCCGCTCGCCGGTCGACCAGACCGTCTGGTCGCAGGCGCCGAAATTGATGGTGCCGCTCTGATCCTGTCGGTAGCCGTAGTAGAGCGCAACGCCACCGTTGGCGTTGTAGTAGTTCGGCGCGAGGCCGACAGAATATTGCTCGGGCACCAGCGTCCAGCGGCCCGGCGTGGGGTCACCCGGCGGCTTCGGCTGGTAGCGAAGGACGCGCGCCTGGCCGTCCTTGGCGAGGTGGTAGAGATAGTACTCGCCGGTGGTGGCGCCACGTTCGGCAAGGTACATGCGCCCGGCCGAATCGAAGTCGATCGCGGTGATTTCCACGCCGTCGGCGAGCGAAGGCACCTCGACCTCAAGGCGGGCGTCCTTGCCGGGGATCGAGCCGGTGGCGGAAATGCTGGCGGACCAGACCTGCGGGCCCTGCGCGACGCTGTAGTAGAGGCGGCCGTTGTAGACCGCGAGCGCGAACACGCGACGCGCCTGCGGGGCCATTCCCCACGTTGCCGGATTCTCGGTGCTGAAGGCCGGGGAGCCGATGTTGACCGGCGCTGTCGGCGTCATCGGGATCGGCGTGAGGCCCGCGCCCGGCCGCCCCTCCGTACCATGATCGTAGGTGCCGTTGACGGTGCCGGTGAGCGACAGCCGATAGATCACGCCAGTGGTGCGATCGGCGGCGAATATCTGCCGGGTGCGCGGGTCGAACGCGAGGCCGCCGAGCGCTGCGACGCCGGCCGAGCTGATGTTGGCGAAGGGCGTCACGGTGCCGGTGGCCCCATCGACACGCCAGATGGTGCCCGGGCCGCCGCCGGCGCCGAACTGGCCCTGGACGAACTGGGCACCGGGCGTACCGGCGTGCACACGCTTCGGCTGGCCGGAGCCGTCCGGCACGGCGATCTCAAGGCCGTAGACCGAACTGGGGGCGAGGTAGAAGTTGGGCTTGGCGGCGTCGTCGATGGCGATGCCGAAGACAGTGCCGACCTGAGAGGCGGGCACGGTGAAGGTCTTGGGCGCGGCGGAAAGCTGCCCCTGGGGCCCGAGCGAGGTCAGGTCGACGACGCGGGCGGCGGGCCCTTGCGGGTTGAGCATGTAGTAGTCAAACGGATCGGCGCCGTTGGGAGCCTGGCTGGCGACCGCGCCGGGAAACCCGGTCATGACGGCGGAGCCGGGCGGGAGAGTCTGGCTGGGCTGCTGGGCCGCGGCACCGCCGGCGGCAGCGACTGCCGTCACCGCCAAGGCCGCCAGTTTCAGCAGAAATCCGCGCTTTTTGGGCTGAGACCCGTACGCATCCGCGGTGACAATTCGCCAGTCGCCCATTTCACTTCCTCCCGTCTCGCGGCACGCAGCGTGAACGCGCACTATAACCGACTCGCTCGCTGAATACGGCGGCTCATGGTCATTTTCATGACCGCAAGCTGAACCGTGTCTGAACGGCCGCAACGGCGGTCATGCGGCAAGCAGGTCGGCGATTGAACGCGCGACGATCTCGGTCGCCGAACGCAGGTCTGCAAGCTGCAGATTCTCGTCGGCGGCGTGAGCATTCGCCTCAAGGATCGATCGCGGACCGGCACCGTAGAGCACCACCGGGATGCCGGCGGCGGCGTAGTGGCGGGCGTCGGTATAGAGCGGCGAGCCGGTCGGTGCGACGGGGACGCCCAGTACTTCACGGGCGCGGGTACCGAGCACCGCCGCGAGACGATCGGCCCCCGGCAGCGGCCGCAGGGGCTCGGCCAGCATGATCCGCCGGCAGGCCACCGAGATGCCGTCGGTCGGTGGCAGCGCGTTCTCGATCAGCGCGACGAGTTCACGCTCGACGTTCGCGCCGTTCTCCTCCGGGATGATGCGGCGGTCGATGCGCATGACGATGCGGTCGGGCACGACATTGGTGTTGATGCCGCCGGAGATGAGGCCGACGGTGATCTGGGGCGAGCCGATGCCGGTCTCGGCGCTGGTGATGCCGGCGAGGCGCTGGCGCTCGGCATAGATGGCGGCGAGCACCGGCACGGTCGCGGCAAGCGCGTCGCGGCCGCTCGCCGGCATGGCGGCGTGGGCCTGGCGGCCGGAGACGGTGACCTCCAGATGCAGGCAGCCGTTGTGGGCGGTGGTGACGGCGTAGGAGAATCCGGCGGAGAGAGCGAGTGTCGCCTTCGTCAGCCCCTGGTCGATCAGCCACTTGGGGCCGACCATGCCGCCGGCCTCCTCGTCGAAGGTGAAGTGCAGCTCGACGCCGCCGGCGAGTCCGGCGGGATTGGCCTGGAGCGCCATCAGCGCGAAGGCATAGGTCGCGAAGTCCGACTTGGATACCGCGGCGCCGCGGCCGTAGAGGGCGCCGTCGCGTTCGACCGCGCCATAGGGGTCGACGGTCCATCCCTCCCCCGGCGGCACCACGTCGCCGTGGGCGTTGAGAGCGATCACCGGTCCCGTGCCGCCGAAGGTATGGCGGATGATGAGGTTGGTGGCGCTGACCATGCCGTTGGCGCGGACGAGATCGCCGGGAACCTCGTGCCGTTCGACAGTGAAGCCGAGCGCTTCCAGCTCGCGGGCGGCCACTCGGCGATGGCGGCGCAATCGCCCGGCGGGTTGTCGCTCGGCGTACGCACCAATGCCTTGAGAAAATCCACCTGGCGCTGCCAGTTGGCATCGATGGTCTCGCGAATAGTCATCAGCCCCCCTCCGCGGCGAGCTCCATGATGGTGCGCACCAGCGCCTCGACCGCAAGGCCCATGTCCTCGACCGAGACCTGCTCCATCGGATTGTGGCTGATGCCGGCGCGGCAACGAACGAACATCATCCCGATGTCCGTCAGGTGGATCATCGCCTGGCCGTCGTGGCCGGCGCCGGACATGAGCTCGCGCGGTTCGGAGCCGGTGACGGCACGGATCGCGGCGGCGATGGCGCGGCGCATGCGCGGGGCGGCGACCGCGACCGGTTTTTCGTGCACCGTCTCGACGCCGATGACGACGCCCCGCCGGGCGCCGATCTGGCGAACGCGGTTGCGGATTTCGGTCACTGCCGCGTCACGGCTGGCGTCGTCGGTGGCGCGCACGTCGAGGCTCATCTCGGCCGCGCCGGGAATGACATTGACGGCGCCGGGCTGGACGGTGATGGCACCGACGGTAGCGACCAGCGACGCCCGGGTACCCTTCCGGCCCACCTCCTCGACCATCGTGATGACTTCGGCGGCGGCGGCGAGGGCATCGTGGCGGACCGCCATGGGTACGGTGCCGGCGTGTCCGGCCTCGCCGCGGATGCGCAGGCGGTAGCGGCCCTGACTGGCGATGGCGCTGACGACGCCGAGTGCCTCCCCCGACCGGTCGAGCACGGGCCCCTGTTCGATGTGGACCTCGAGAAACCCGATGACGTCCGGCCGCCGGTAGGCTTCTCTCGCAAGCGCCGCCGGATCGCAGCCGAAGTCCGCTAAGGGCCTGCCTCACGGTCGTGTCGGCGGCGTCGGTCATTTCGAGAACGGACGGATCGAGCGCACCGGCGATCGTCGATGAGGAAATCAGCGTCTTTGGGAAGCGCACGCCCTCTTCGTCGCCGAAGGCGAGGATTTCGACGCCGAAGGGAAGCGCGATGTTGCGCGCGCGCAGCTCTTCGACGGCAAGGATGCCGGCGATGACGCCAAAGTTGCCGTCGTAGCGGCCGCCGTCGACGACGGTGTCGATGTGGGAACCGACGAGCAGACGCTTGGCCCCGCGCGGCCCCTCGGTGCCGGCCGGCATGAAGCCGTGAACGGTGCCGGCCGCGTCCATGCGGACGGCGAGGCCGGCGTCCGTCATCCACTTTGCGACCATGTCGGCGGCGCTGCGATGGGCCGGCGTCAGGTAAAGGCGGGTCAGCCGGTCCGGGTCGTCGGAGGCGGCGGCGAGCGCCATGATCATCGTCTCGGCCCGGCTTCCCAGCCCCCTCGCCTCTTCAGCATTCATTGGGCGACGCGGTCTTCGATACGGTGCTGGATGATGCGCTCGACCTGCTCGACGGCCCGGCTGAACTCGGCGTCCGGGCGGTTGCCGAGGCGCTCGGCAAATGCGGCCAGGATGTCTGCCTTGCCGGCGCCGCGGACGGCAAAGATGAACGGGATACCGTGGCGCTTGCGATAGGCCTCGTTCAATTCGTTGAAGCGGGCGAACTCCTCGGGCGTCAACCGGTCGAGGCCGGCACCGGCCTGTTCCCGCGCCGATGCCGGGGCGAGCGCCGCCTTGCCGGCGAGATCGGGATGGCTCTGGAGCAGCGCCCGTTGCCGGTCCGGATCGGCGTCGGCGACGGCCCGGGCGAAGGCGTCGATCATCGCTTCGCGAGTGGCATACGGGCGGCAGGAGGCGGCTTCCTCGGCCACCCACCGGGCGTGCTCGGCGACGTCGCCGAAGGTGGAGACGAACGTGGCCTCGTCCATGGCGTTGACGGCGGAAAGCGGGATCGGGGAATCTGTCATGGGCGCCACATGAACGCACTGACGGCGGGGTGTCTAGCCGGTTCGGAAACGGAATGCCGACACCGCGCTTGCCATGGCGCTCAGTTGGCTGCGATTTGACCCAATGACAACGAAAACGGGGCCACATTTAACAACCGCGCAGCACGAAAAAACTGCCGCATAACTATCTCCATTCATTGATGAACTGACAAACGGCTTGTATTTTTTCTGCGTCTGACCTAGATGTACTTGCATCGATATTTGGCCAGATGACTGGGCCGAGTTGCCCCGCACTTCGGGCGCACGCTTCAGAGCTGTCTCCAGAATCGAGGAAACAGGGCCTTCGGGTCGCGACTCTTGTCGCTCCCGAAACCCGCGTGCACACCGCTTGCGAAAGGAAACTCCATGATAATGGGCACAGTAAAATTCTACAACAGTTCCAGAGGCTACGGCTTCATTCAGCCTGACAGCGGCGACAAGGACGTATTCGTCCACGCTTCCGCGCTGGAGCGCGCCGGCATCCCGATGCTGCGCGACGGCCAGAAGGTGTCATTCGAAACCGAAATGGACAAGCGCTCGGGCAAGATCGCCGTCGCGCGGCTGGAAGTCGCCTGAGGCTCCTTAGCGTCGCAAGTGGCACCCTCACGGGTGCCACCCATTCACGCCGCCGCCCCGCTCGGGTGCGGCGGCTCTCACGACGGGAGCCCGGTATGGCCAAGGAAGAACTGATCGAACTCGAGGGTCTGGTGACCGAAATTCTGCCGGATACCCGCTTTCGCGTTCAGCTCGACAACGGCCACGCCATCGTCGCTTACACTGCCGGACGCATGCGCAAACATCGCATCAAGACCCTGGCCGGC
This sequence comes from uncultured Alphaproteobacteria bacterium, assembly GCA_963826055.1. Taxonomy (GTDB): domain Bacteria; phylum Pseudomonadota; class Alphaproteobacteria; order Rhizobiales; family Kaistiaceae; genus JBBDMC01. The sequence continues at coordinate 301,654 of CAWGVO010000018.1, forward strand.
GACCGAGTCACCGTCGAAATGTCGCCGTACGACCTGGAAAAGGGCCGCGTTGTGTACCGTCACAAGGACGAACGCGCCACGAGCCCGGGGGCGGCACGGCGCGCACCGTTCCGGCGACGCTGACCACAATGGACGGGCGCACCATGGCCATCAACGACAACGCCCAGGTTGAATTCGACGCACAGCCGATGAGGCTCTACGTCTTCAAATCACGGGCCAAGAACAAGCTGCGCGCGTTCACGGATGACCTCGCCGGCAGCAAGCTGCCGGATCGGTTGGGACCGTGGCACGCGGTAGGCGCCATCGCGCCCGCCAAGGACCCGCCGTACACTCTGCCACGCGGCGAAATCGAAGAATCGATTCGCGATCGGGGGTTCGCGCTGTGGCGCATGGTGCCGAAGAAGAAGAAATGACCGGCAACGCCGGACCCCCCGCGAGCGCGGGCCGGCAGGACGCCCGCGACTGGATGCGGACACTCGCCGCCTATCGCGAGGCGCATCACGGTCGCAGCGCGGCCGAACTCGCCATTACCATCGTGCCGCTGGTGATCTTGTGGATCGCGATGTGGGTGGCGCTGCACTACTCCTACTGGCTGTCGCTGGTGCTGGCGGTTCTCGCCGCGGGTTTTCTGGTGCGCCTCTTCATGATCCAGCACGACTGCGGCCACGGCGCCTTCTTTCGCCGGCGCGCGCTCAACGATTGGGTAGGACGGGTGATCGGCGTGCTGACGTTGACGCCCTACGACTTCTGGCGGCGAACGCACAACATGCACCATGCCGGCTCGGGCAACCTTGCGCGGCGGGGCATCGGCGATATCCAGACACTCACTGTGCGCGAATATCTGGCGCTGCCGCGGTGGCGGCGCCTGATGTACCGGCTCTATCGCCATCCGGTGGTGCTGTTCGGGTTCGCCCCGGCGTACCTGTTCATCCTCCAGCACCGCCTGCCGGTGGGGCTGATGCGCGAGACGGGTTCGTGGGTGAGCACCATGGCCACCAACGCCGCCATAGCTATCTCCGCGGTTGCCGCGATCTGGCTGGTTGGTCTATGGCCGTTCCTGATCATCCATCTGCCGATCACGATCATCGGCGCGTCGATCGGGGTCTGGCTGTTCTACGTCCAGCACCAGTTCGAGGAGACGCTGTGGGCGGAGCCGGTCGACTGGAGCCTGCCGGAGGCGGCCCTCCACGGCAGCTCGCACTACGATCTGCCGCGCGTCTTGCGATGGTTCACCGGTAACATCGGGATCCATCACGTCCATCACCTGAGCAGCCGGATTCCGTACTATCGGCTGCCACGGGTGCTCAAAGACCATCCCGAACTCGGCCAGGTCGGTCGACTGTCGCTGATGGAAAGCTTCGGGTGCGTCCGCCTGGTGCTGTGGGACGAGGTCCGCCAGCGGCTGATCTCGTTCCGCGAGATGCGCCGCCAACTGGCGGCGGCCGGCTGATCACTGCCGGCTTAACAGGAACGCCCCCAACTCTTTTCGCTCGTCCTCGGTCATGCCGGTCTCGTTGCCGAGCGGCATGGTGTTGCCGTTGACCGCCTGTGCCATGATCTCATCGGCGTGGCGGCGGAGGTCGTCGACGGAGGCGAACACGATCCCCTTTGGCGGCTCGTCGAAACCTTGGTGGGTGGGATGGGTCGCGTGGCACATGACGCAGTGCTTGTCGACAATGGCGAGCGCCTCGTCACCGGTGACATTGAGCGCCGCCATCGCCGCATCGGTGCGCGGCGCGGTGAGGTAGACGGCGACAGCGAGCGCCACCGCTGCCACCGGCAGCGCCCAGGCGATCTTGTCCAGCGGGTCGCCGGCCTCGTGGCGATTGAGGAAATGGCGGACCGAACCGCCCATGACCACGATCAGCGCCACCACCAGCCACGTCTGCGCGTGGCCGGACAGCATCGGGTAGTGGTTCGACACCATCATCACCAGCACCGGCAGCGTGAGATAGTTGTTGTGGACGGAGCGCTGCTTGCCGATGGCGCCGAGGCGCGGGTCGGGCGCGCGGCCCGCGACAAGGGCAGCCACGATCTTCTTCTGGTTGGGGACGATGATGCCGAAAACGTTCACCGCCATGATGGTGCCGATGAAGGCGCCGACGTGGATAAGGGCGCCGCGGCCCGAGAAGACGTGGCTGAAGAACCAGGCGGCGGCGATGATGAGGACGAACACCGCGATTGCGAGCAGGACCACGTTCTCGCCGATCGCCGAGCGGCAGATGCCGTCGTAGATGAACCAGCCGGCGACGAGGCTGAGGACCGAGATGGCGATCGCCTGGCTGGGCAGCAGTGGCAGCACCGACTGGTCGATCAGGAAGGTGTCGGCGCGCCAGTAGTACTGGAGGATGAGGAGCGCGAAGCCGGTGACCCAGGTGAGGTAGGCCTCCCAGCGGTACCAGAGAAGATCGGGCGGCAGCTCGGCTGGCGCCACCAGGTATTTCTCGACGTGGTAGAAGCCGCCGCCATGCACTTCCCACGCGGTGCCGTAGACGCCCTCTTTCATGCCGTCGCGTTTGCGCAGCGCGAGGTCGAGGGCGATGAAATAGAACGACGTGCCGATCCAGCCGATGCCGACCACCAGGTGGGCCCAGCGGAAAAGAAGGTTCAGCCAGTCGACGGCGAAAGCGGGCATCGTGGGCTCGGTCTTCGTTCAGGAAAAGGGCGCGCCCCTTGCAGAGCGCGCCCGTCGTCGTCACCGCGAACGGCGAAGCACCCTGCTACTGCGGCATCTTGTCGTCGATGCCCTTGACGTACCAGTTGAGGCCGAGCAGCGTGCCGTCGTCGATGACCTCGCCGTCCTTGGCGGCAACCGAGCCGTCTTGCTTGCTGATCGGTCCGGTGAAGGGGTTCCAGCCGCCCTTTATCTTCTCGATCGTCGCCTCGGCCCCCGCCTTGACCTCGTCGGGCATGTTCTGCAGCGGTGCGACTTCGACTAGGTTGGTCTTGAAACCTTCCCACGCCTGGTGCGAGGTCCAGCTGCCGTCGAGCACCGCCTGCACCTCCTTGATGTAGTACGGGCCCCAATTGTCGATCAGCGAGGCGAGATGGGAGGTCGGTCCGAACTTCGACATGTCGGCCGACTGGCCGAAGGCGTGGATGCCCGCCTTCTCGGCGGCCTGCATGGGCGCCGGGGAGTCGGTGTGCTGGACGAGAATGTCGGCGCCCTGGTTGATAAGCACGTTGGCGGCATCGCCCTCCTTGCCGGGGTCGAACCAGGAGTTGACCCAGACGATCTTGACCTTGAAGTCGGGGTTGACCGACTGGGCGCCGAGCATGAAGGCGTCGATGCCCATGATCACTTCCGGGATCGGGAAGGATACGATGTAGCCGGCGAGACCCTTTTTCGAGATCTTCGCGGCGATCTGGCCCATGACGTAGCGGCCCTCGTACCAGCGGATGTTGTAGGTCGACACGTTGGGCGCGGTCATGAAGCCGGTAGCGTGCTCGAACTTCACGTCGGGGAAGTCCTTGGCGACCTTGATGGTCGACTCCATGAAGCCGAAGGAGGTGGTGAAGATGATCTGACAGCCCTTCTGCGCAAGCTCGCGGATCGGGCGTTCAGAGTCGGTCTCTGAGACGTTCTCGATATAGGTCGAGGCGTCGACCTTGTCGCCGAGAGCCTTGGCGACGTCCTGGCGGCCGATATCGTGCTGCTGACTGTAGCCGCCGTCGTTGTGCGGGCCGACGTAGACCCAGCAAGCCTTCAACGGAGCGGCGCCGGCGACGCCGGCCGATACCGCCAGGGCACACGCGGCGGTTGTCGCGACCAGTAACTTGTTCATCCGATAATCTCCCTGTTCACCTGACACACGCGGATAGACCGCAGGAAAGCAAGACTTGCGCCGATCCGCCGACCGGCGCCGCGAACCCGTCGCGGCTAACGGTCGGGCACGAACGCCTGCCCCAGGCACGCCGGCGTGTTGACGCGCAACAGCGCACGGTTGCGCGAGATGATTACCAATACCACGACGGTGGTCAGATACGGCAGCGCATTGAGGAACTGGGGCGGCAGGGCGACGCCGTAGCCCTGGGCATTGAGCTGGAGAATGCTGATGGCGCCGAACAGCAACGCGCCGATCATCACGCGTGCCGGCAGCCAGGTCCCGAACACGACCAGCGCCAGCGCGATCCAGCCGCGGCCGGCGGTCATGTTGGGGATCCATTGGGTGGAATAGACGATCGACAGGTAGCCGCCGGCGAGCCCGGCGCATGCGCCGCCGAAAAGGACGGCGAGAAAGCGCACGCGGATAACGCCGTAGCCGAGGGCGTGGGCCGACGTGTGGTTGTTGCCGGTGGCCCGCACCACGAGGCCGGCACGTGTCGAGAAAAGGAACCACGACACCGCGACCGTCAGCGCCACGGCGACGTAGACCAGCGGGTCCTCGCCGAAGAGGAGCGCGCCGACGAAGGGGATATCGGTGAGGCCGGGGATGTGCATGCGCTCGAGGCTGAGGCCCGGGATGGAGACGTAGCGGTCGCCGATCAACCCCGACAGGCCGAGGCCGAACAGCGTCAGTGCCAGCCCGGTGGCGACCTGGTTGGCGACGAAGACGAGAGTGACGATGGCGAACAGGGACGCCATCACCATGCCGGCGACGATCGCCGCCAGCACGCCGGCGAGGGGCACGCCGGTGGCGTGGCCGGCGATGAAGCCGATGACGGCGCCGACCGCCATCATGCCCTCGACGCCCAGGTTGAGGACGCCGGAGCGCTCCGTCACGAGCTCGCCGAGCGCGGCGAACAGGAGCGGCGTCGCTGCGGTAACGATGGTGAGCAGCAGGCCCTGAATTTCCGCGGGGCTCATTGGACAGCCTCCGAAGTTGCAGTCGCGACGCGACGCGCGCGCACGACCCTGATGCGATAGAAAATCAAGGTGTCGCAGGCGAGGACAAAGAACAGCAGCATGCCCTGGAAGACGCGCGCGACCTGGTCCGACAGATGATAGGTGGACTGGATGCCTTCTCCGCCGAGGTACGACAGGGCCAGAACGAAGCTCGCCACGATGACGCCAAGCGGATTCAGACGGCCAAGGAAGGCCACGATGATGGCGGTGAAGCCATAACCGGGCGAGACGCTGATACGGAGCTGGCCAAGCGGACCAGCGACTTCGCAGATGCCGGCAAGCCCGGCAAGACCGCCGGAGATCAGGAAGGCGACGAGCACCATGCGGTTGCGGCTGAAACCCGCGAAGGCGCCGGCGCGCGGCGCTTCGCCAAGGACGCGGATCTTGAAGCCGGTCAGCGTCTTGCGCAGCAGGAACCAGGCGGCAAGCGCGACGATAAGGGCGATGACGGTGGCGATGGTGACGTGCTGGCCGGCGATCACCGGCAGCACTTGGTCGTCGCTGAACTGGCGGCTGTTGGGGAAGTTGAAACCGCGCGGATTGCGCCACGGCCCTCGCGCCAACCAGTCGAGCAGGAAGCCGGCGACGTAGACCAGCATCAGGCTGGTGAGGATTTCGTTTGCACCGAAGCGGGTCTTGAGCAGCGCCGGGATGGCGCCGTAGGCCATGCCGCCGAGGACGCCCATGACGAGCATCAGCGTGACGACCAGCGGACCGCCCCAATCGGGGAAATAGATGGGCAGCACCGAGCCGACGATGGCGCCGACGGCTAGCTGGCCCTCGGCGCCGATATTCCAAGTGTTGGACAAGTAGCAGAGAGACAGGCCGACGCCGATGAGCACAAGCGGCGTCATCTTGACGATCAGGTCCTGGATCGACCACCACGCGGTCAGCTTCTCGATGAAATAGACGTAGAGCGCCCCAAACGGATCGACGCCGCTCGCCGCGAAGATGATGAAGCCGGCGATGACGGTGAGCGCGATGGCGATCACCGGCGACAGCACCGCCATCCGCGCGGAACGCTCAGGGCGGCGGATCAGCTCAATGCGCAAGGTCGTTCCCCCTCCCCGTCTGTCGCCCTAGTGCCTGGCGCCGCCCATGAGCAGGCCGATCTCCTCGCGGGTGATGCCGCGGGCGTCGCGCGGCTCGGACAGGCGCCCCTTGGAAATCACCGCGACGCGGTCGGAGATTTCCAGAATCTCGTCGAGGTCCTGGCTGATGACGAGGACGGCCGAGCCACTGCGCGCGAGGTCGATCAGCGACTGGCGGATGGTGGTGGCGGCGCCGGCGTCGACGCCCCAGGTCGGCTGGGAGACGACCAGAACCCCGGGCTTGCGGTCGAATTCTCGCCCGACGACGAACTTCTGGAGGTTGCCACCGGAGAGCGCCATTGCTTCCGGGTCGGGCGAGCCCTTGCGCACGTCGAAGTCCTCGGTGACGCGGCGCACGATCCCGCGTGCGGTGAAAAAATGAAGGATTCCGGTGCGCACCAGACCGTCGCCGGTGGCGTGGCGGGTGAGGAACACATTGTCGGAGAGCCTGAGGCGCGGCACAGCGCCGTGGCCCAGCCGCTCCTCCGGCACGAACGCCGCTCCGAGGCGCCGGCGCGCCGTGATCCCGCGGTGGCCACAGGGGACATCGTCGATGGCGATCATGGCGTTCTTGACCGGCATCTCACCGGAGAGCGCATCGAACAACTCGTCCTGACCGTTGCCGGCGACGCCGGCGATCGACACCACCTCGCCGCCGCGCACCTCGATCGAAACGTCGTCGAGCGCGACGGCGAAGGGACGTGGCGCCGGCATCGACAGGCGGCTGACCGACAGACGCACGGGCGCGGTCGCGTCGACCGGCTCCGGCGGAGACAGCTCGCGCACCTCGGCGCCGACCATCATCGCCGCCAGCCGCGCCGCGGTTTCCTTCTGCGGATCGCATTCGGCGACCACCTTGCCGTGACGCAGGATGGTGGCGTGGTGGCAGATCTGCTTCACCTCCTCCAGCCGGTGGCTGATGTAGAGGATCGAGCACTTCTCGGCGGCGAGCCGCTTGAGGGTGACGAACAGGTCGTCGGCCTCCTGCGGGGTCAGCACCGACGTCGGCTCGTCCATGATGATCAGCTCCGGCTCCTGGAGCAGGCAGCGGACGATCTCGACGCGCTGGCGCTCGCCCACCGACAGGTCGGCGATGATCTCGTTCGGGTCGAGTGGCAGGCCGTACTCGGCGGACACGGCGGCGATCTTGCGCTTGAGATCTGCGAAAGCGGGTGCATGGGCAAGCGCCAGCGCGATGTTCTCGGCGACGGTCAGCGCGTCGAACAGCGAGAAGTGCTGGAACACCATGCCGATGCCGAGCGCGCGGGCGGCGGCGGGGTTGGCGATCGCCACGGGCTTGCCCTTCCAGCGGATTTCACCCGAAGTCGGCTGCAAGGCGCCGTAGAGGATTTTCACCAGCGTCGATTTGCCGGCGCCGTTCTCGCCGAGGAGCGCGTGGATTTCGCCCCGGCGGATAGCGAAATCGACGTTGTCGTTGGCCCGCAACGTGGCGAAATCCTTGGTGATGCCGATGGCTTCCAGCGTCGCCTGGCCCTCGGGGCGTCCGGAAAGGGCGGCTCGTTCAGGCGATGCGTCCATCCTCAGCCTCTCTGACTGCCATGACGCAGCAGCGCCGGCTCCTCGCGGTCCGTGGCCGCCGCGGTGCGCAGCGCCTCGTCGCGGACGAGCAGCTCCGCCGCGGTCGCGGCGGCGATGACCGCGGGCACCTTGGAGCGGATACCGCCGACACCGATGGGACAGACGAGTTCGGCGATGCGGGCCGGGTCGACACCGCCGGCGGCGAGACGCGTCTCGAAACGGGCGCGCTTCGACTTCGAACCGATCAGGCCGACATGGCGGAAGCGTTGGTCGGCAAGGGCGGCGTGGACGAGGGCAAGGTCAAGCTGGTGGCTGTGGGTCATCACCACCACGAAACTGTCGGCCGGTGCGGTGGCGAGCGCTGCCGCCGGATTGTCAAGCCGGCTCGCGGTCACGTTGGCGGGAAGGTGAGCCGGAAAAGCATCCGGGCGCGAGTCCACCCACGTCACCGTGAAAGGTAACGGCGCCAGCGCCAGCACCAGCGCGCGGCCGACGTGGCCGGCGCCGAACAGAACGAGATGGCGGCGGTCGTCGCCGAAGCCTTCGGTGAGAACGCCGTTGACGAGCCGGGCGGAGCCGGGGGCCATGTCCAGATCGACCACGACCTCCCGCTCGATGCCCGCGCCGGGTGCAACCCGCGCCCGGGTGGCGAACGGACGTGTCGCCTCGTGTTCGGCGAGTGCCGCGACCTCGGAGCGCCGGCCCGCGTCGAAGACCTCGACGATCAGTTCGACCTGACCGCCGCAGCACTGGCCCAGCTCGGGGCCGAGGGCAAACCGGCGGAGGTCCGCCCTCTGTGCCGCCGGGTCGGCGAGCGCCGCCTGGGCGAGCGCGATCGCTCGCCACTCCAGCGTGCCGCCGCCGATAGTACCGGTGAAGGCGCCATCGGGATGGACGATGAGGCGAGCGCCGGCCTCGCGGGGCGCCGAGCCGCGGGTCGCGGCGACCGTCACCATGGCGGCGCGGCCGTGGCGGTCGAGGGCGGCGAGGACGCGGTCCCACACGGCCATGTCAGTCGCCCCCGCTGGTGGCGCGGATGGCGCGCATGATCGCCTCGGGGGTCGCCGGCGCGTCGAGGTGCGGCATCACCGCCGGCTCGAGGCTGGCGATGGCATCGTTGACGGCCGAGAACACCGACAGCGCCAGCATCAGGGGCGGCTCGCCGACCGCCTTGGAACGGTAGACGGCTTCCTCGCGGTTGCCGCCCGACTCGAACAGGGCGACGCGGAAATCGGCGGGCACGTCGGAGGCGGTGGGGATCTTGTAGGTGGAGGGTGCGTGGGTGGCGAGGCGGCCGGCCGAATCCCACACCAGCTCTTCGGTGGTGAGCCAGCCCATGCCCTGGACGAAGCCACCCTCGATCTGACCGATATCGACGGCTGGATTGAGCGACTTGCCAACGTCGTGGAGGATGTCGACGCGGTCGACGCGCATCTCGCCGGTCATGGTGTCGACGGTGACCTCCGAGCACGAGGCACCGTAGGCGAAATAGTAGAATGGGCGGCCGTTCGCCTTCTCGCGGTCCCAGACGACTTTGGGGGTGCGGTAGAATCCGGTCGAGGACAGGTGGACGCGGGCGACGTGGGCGGCGGTCGCGAGCTCGGCGAGCGAGATGGTGCGGTTGCCGATGCGGACGTGGTTGTCGGCGAACTCCACCTGATCGCGGGCGACGTGCCACGTCTCGTCGATGAAGCGGTAGAGCCGCTCCTTGATGGTGCGCGCGGCGACGATCGCCGCCTGGGCGTTGAGGTCGGTGCCGGACGAGGCGGCGGTCGGCGACGTGTTGGGGACCTTGGCGGTCGAGGTGGCGGTGATCTTGACCATGTCGAGGCCGACGCCGAACTCCTCGGCCACCACCTGCGCCACCTTGACGAAGAGGCCCTGCCCCATCTCGGTGCCGCCGTGATTGAGACTGAGGGAGCCGTCGCGGTAGAGGTGGACGAGAGCGCCGGCCTGGTTGAGGTGGGTGAGCGTGAAGGAGATGCCGAACTTCACCGGCGTCAGCGCAATGCCCTTTCGCAGCACCGGGCTGGTGGCGTTGAAGTCGGCGAGCGCCTCGCGGCGGGCGGCGTAGTCGCTGGTGCGTTCCAGCTCGCCCACCAGCTCCGGCAGGATGTTGTCTTCCACCCGCATGCCGTAGGGGGTGCGGTCGCGACCGACGCCGCCGTAGAAGTTGGCCTTGCGCACCTCCAGCGGATCGCGGTCGGTGGCGTAGGCGATGTGGTCCATCATGCGCTCGGCGAACACCATGCCCTGGGGGCCACCGAAGCCGCGGAAGGCGGTGTTGGAGACGGTGTTGGTGCGCATGCGGCGGGTGACGATGCGCGCCGCCGGGTAATAGTAGGCGTTGTCGGCGTGGAACATGGTGCGGTCGACGACGCCGAGCGACAGGTCCTCGGAATGGCCGCAGCGCGCCGCGAACGTCACGTCGACCGAGCGGAGCGCCCCGTCGCGCGAGAAGCCGACGGAGTAATCGACGCGGAAGTCATGACGCTTGCCGGTCATGATCATGTCGTCGTCGCGGTCGAGGCGCATCTTGCACGGCCGGCCGGTGCGGGCGGCGGCAAGTGCGGCGAGCGCCGCCCACTGGGTGGCCTGGCTCTCCTTGCCCCCGAAGGCGCCACCCATGCGGCGGACCTCGACGGTGACGGCGTTGTCGTGGAGGCCGAGCACGTGGGCAACGACGTGCTGGACCTCGGTCGGGTGCTGGGTGGACGAGAGGACGAACATGTCGCCGTCCTCGCCGGGTATGGCGAGCGCCACCTGCCCTTCCAGATAGAAGTGCTCCTGGCCGCCGATGCGCATCTCGCCGGTGATCTTCTTCGGCGCCCGCTCCATCTCCTCGGCCGGCTCGCCGCGCTCGAACTTGTAGTCGGGGAGCACGGTGGTGTTGGCGACAAGGGCGTCGTCGACGTCGATCGCCGGCATGGTGGGGGCGGTCTGGAAGCGCGCGAGGCGGGCGGCGCGGCGCGCCTGGTCGCGGGTCTCGGCGACGACGACGAGGGCGACCTGGCCGTGGAACATCACCTGCTCGGCGACGATCAGCGGATCGTCATCGATGTCCTTGGGGCTGATGTCGTTCTTGCCGGGGATGTCGGCAGCGGTGAGCACGGCGACGACGCCCGGGGCGGCCTTCACCGGCTCGAGGTCGATTCCGGTGATGCGTCCGGCGGCGATCGGTGCATAGCCCGGCGCCAGATGGAGGGTGCCGGCCGGTGCGCCGACGTCGTCGACGTACATCGCCTGGCCGCTGACGTGCTTGACGGCGCTGTCGTGTGCAATCGGGTTGCGAACCACCGTGAAGCGTTCGCTTTCGGCGGTGGCCGCCGGCGGGATCAGCGTGCGGTCGATCTCATTCATCGGCGACGAGCTCGCGGTGGCCGACGATGCGGGTGCGCGTGCTGGCGGTGCCTGCCGCCTCGATCAGCGCCTTGCCGAGAAGGGCGTGAGCGGTCTCGGTGCGATAGCGGGCGGAGGCGCGGTGGTCGTCAATCGGCGTGAAATCTTCGCGCAGCGCCGCGAAGGAACGCGCCCAGGCGCGCGAGTCGCGCAGCTCCTCGCCGGTCAGCGCCTGCTCGGCGTAGTCGGCGCGGCGCGGTGTCGGCGCCATGCCGCCGAAGGCCAGTCGCGCCTCGCGGATGATGCCTTCGTCGTCGACGGTGAAGCGAAAAGCGCCCATGACCGCCGAAATGTCCTGATCGAACCGCTTGGTGACCTTGTAGCAGCGGAAGATGTGGTCGGGGCCGAGGCGCGGGATGGTGATGGCGGTGACGAGTTCGCCCGGCGCGCGCGCCTGCTTGCCGTAGTCGATGAAGAAGTCCTGGATCGGCAGCGTGCGCACGGTCCTGCCCTTGCGCAGCTCGACGGTGGCGTTGAGCGCGATCAGCGCCGGGGGCGTATCGCCGATCGGCGAGCCGTTAGCGACGTTGCCGCCGAGGGTGCCGGAGGCGCGCACCTGCTTGGAGCCCAGGCGGCGCAACAGCTCGCCGAGGTCCGGGTCGATGGCGCGGAAATAGGGCTCCACCTCGGCGTAGGTCGCGCCGGCGCCGACGATCAGCTCGTGGCCGGTGTCCTCGATGTCGTGGAGGGCGTGCACCTTGCCGATGCTGATGATCTTCTTGAGGTCCCGGAGCTGCTTGGTGATCCACAGGCCGACGTCGGTTGCACCGGCGACAATGGTCGCATCGGGATGCTTGACGTAGAGGTCGGCGAGGCTATCGAGGCTTGCCGGCGCGGCGAAGAAGCGGCGCTCGTCGCCGACGATGGTGTCGTCGTTGTCCGCGAGGAACACGAGCACGCCGCTCATGTCGGCCGCGCCGGCGCGGAAACGGTCGCCGCGTGGGCCGGCGCATGCGCTCACCCCCGCCTCGACGATCGGCCGGTAGCCGGTGCAGCGGCAAAGGTTGCCCGCGATCCAGTCGTTGACGTCGGCGCGGCTGACCTCGCCCTCGGTGCCCTGGTAGAGGGTGAACAGCGCCATGACGAACCCCGGCGTGCAGAAGCCGCACTGGGAAGCGTGCTTCTCCACCATCGCCGCCTGTACAGGATGCAGTCCACCGTCGGCCTCGACGAGGTCCTCGACGGTGATCACCTCGCAGCCGTCCACCTGGCCGAGAAGGAGAATGCAGGCGTTGACCGGCTCGTAGATCACCTTGCCGTTGCGCAGGCGGCCGAGCGCCACCGTGCAGGCACCGCAATCGCCCTCCCCGCATCCTTCCTTGGTTCCGGTCGCGCCCTCGCTCTCGCGCAGATAATCGAGCAGCAGCATGGTCGGCGGCACGTCGGCCAGCTCGACCAGGCGATTGTGACGGATGAAGCGGATGGTGTGGCGCATCAGCTCCCCCGGTAGGTCGAGTAGCCGTATGGCGAGAGCAGCAACGGCACATGATAGTGTTCGCCGGGCGCGGCGATGCCGAAGCGGATCGGCACCACGTCGAGGAACGGCGGCTCGCGATAGTCCGGCGGTGCGGCGCAGGTAGTCGCCGGCATGGAAGCGCAATTCGTAGACGCCTCGCGTGAAATCGTCGCCTTCGAGCAGCGGACCGTCAACGCGTCCGTCGGCATTGGTGACGACGATGGCCAGCCGCTCGGCCGACTCGCCGATCCGGTAAAGCTCAACGGTCAGGCCCGCCGCCGGCTTGCCGGAGGCCGTGTCCAGCACGTGCGTGGTCAGGCGTCCCATGGTGACAACCGGGTTACGCGAGGATCCATTGGTCGGGCATGACGCTCGTATCCGCCGGATACGGCCGGCGGACGGCCGCCCGGCGGGCGGTTTGCAAACACCAACAATGGATTATGCCCACGAATCGATCAAACGCCAATTTTGGGCGGGTTGGCGCGATTTTGGTCAATCGGCGCCACCGGGTTTCTTAGGGAATCAGGACGGTGGCACCGGTGGTTCTGCGCGATTCCAGCGCCCGATGGGCCTCGGCGGCGTCTTTCAGCGGGAAATCCTGTCCGATCGACGGGGTGACGATGCCGCTGGCGATCGCCTCGAAGAGGGCCTTGGCCGCGGTTTCGAGTTCGGCGTACGTGGCGAAATAGTGCGCGGTCGTCGGCCGGGTGGCGAACAGCGAGCCCTTCTGCTGGAGCAGCGAGATCGGAAACGGCGGCGGCAGGCCCGACGACTGGCCGAACGAGACCCACATGCCGAGCGGCTTCAGGCAGTCGAGCGAGGCGGGGAAGGTATCCTTGCCGACCGAGTCGTAGACGACGTCGACGCCCTTCCCGCCGGTCAGCGCGCGCGTGCGCTCGACGAAATCTTCCGTGCGGTAGTTGATGACGTGGTCGCAGTGGTTGGCGCGGGCAAGCGCGACCTTCTCGTCCGAGCCGACCGTGCCGATGACGGTGGCGCCGAGGGCGGAGGCCCATTGGCAGGCGATGGAGCCGACCCCGCCGGCGGCGGCGTGGAACAGGATCGTGTGACCCTTGCCGACACGGAACGTGCGCTCCAGCAAATAGTACGCGGTGACACCCTTGAGGAGCACCGCCGCGGCGGTCCTGTCGTCGATGCCGTCGGGGAGGTGGACCACGCGGGCGGCTGGCACCAGCCGCACCTCGGCGTAGCCGCCGATGGCGCCCTGGTAGGCGACGCGGTCACCGACGCGGAAGGCGGTGACGTCGCTGCCCACCGCCTCGACGACGCCGGCGCCCTCCGAGCCGGGCGTCAGCGGCAGCGGAAGCTTGTAGAGGCCGATGCGGTGGTAAACGTCGATGAAGTTCACGCCGACCGCGGTCTGGCGGAGCTTGATCTCGCGGGGTCCGGGGTCCGGCACCGTGACCTCCGTCCACTTGAGGGTCTCGGGTCCGCCGAATTCCTCAACTCTGACAACATGCGGCATTGCTCGTCTCTCGCTCCCGCGCGGCTGATGGCGACATACCTAACGGGGCGGAGGCGCCACGTCGAGCGGTGATGGCGGAAACGCCCGGCACCAGGCGCCCCTGCATCGGGCGCGGTTAGCGCCGGATGATCTGCAGCACGATGCCGACCAGCGCGAAATAGAGGCTGACAGCGCCGAAGGCCGCCACCACCAGCGGGCCGGGATCGAGGTTGTCGGCAACCGCGATCAGGGCTAGCAGTCCCCAGGCGACCGCCATCGTAACGGTCAGCGGCCGCCAGCGCTTCACCCGCAGCGGGTGGACGAACTCGACCGGCGTGAACGTCAGCACGGCGAAGGCGACGATGAGGAGGAGCGTCACCGGCTCCGGCAGCTTGTAGACCATGAGCTGGAACACGACCGCGTTCCACACCGCCGGGAAGCCGCGAAAGGCTGCCTCCTGCGTCTTCATGCGCGTGTCGGCGAAATAAAGGGCGCCGACGACGGCAACGACCATGCCGGAGAGTGCCGCGAACGGCTCGGTCAGGAGGCCGCTGCGCGCGAGCGCCAGCGCGGGCAGGAAGACGTAGTTGGCATAGTCGACCACCAGATCGAGGGTGGCGCCGTCGAACCACGGCAGCCGCTCGTTGACGTGAAATCGGCGCGCCAGCGGACCGTCGATCCCGTCGACGATCATGGCGATGCCGAGCAGCAGAAAGACGATCCGCCAATCGCCTTGGGCGGCGGCGAGTGCCGCCACGAGAGCGATCGCGGCGCCGCTCGCGGTCAGTAGATGGACCGCCCAGACGCTCCCGTTGCGCATCGCTCCGCCCGTGGCCCCGCTCTCTTGCGGGCGCCATGCTTGGACGATCCGTCCGCCGCTGGCAAGACGCCACCGGGGCAACCCGGCTACGGAACCGGTTTTCCCGTCGGCCGGCGCCATGATAAGGGTCGCCGGAATGGTGACCAACGGCACAAGCGGCAAGCGCGCGACGCGCGGGAAGAGCCAGACGCCGGCAGGCGTCGCAGTCGTCGGCGCGGGGCCGGTCGGCCTTGCTGCCGCCCTCGCCGTCGCCGATGCCGGGTACGATGTCACGCTAGTCGGGCCGAAGGCGCCGCCGGACGAACGCACCTCGGCACTCTTCGTCGGCGCGCTGAAAGTGCTCGAGCGGATCGGCGTGTGGCCGGGGCTCTCCGGGGCGGGTGCGCCGCTCCGCATCCTTCGCATCGTCGACGGCACGAGCCGGCTGATCCGCGCCCCGGAGGTTGCCTTCGCGGCGAGCGAGATAGGCCTCGATACGTTCGGCTACAACATTCCGAACGCGGTCCTTACCGCCGCGCTGGAAGCGGCGATCGCCGAACGGTCGATCCGTCGGGTGCATGCACTGGTCGAGACGGTGTCGCTGACCGCCGATTCCGTGACGTTACACTTGTCGACGGGCGGGACCGTGTCCACCCGGCTGGCGGTCGCCGCCGACGGCCGCCGCTCAAAGCTCCGCGACAGCGCCGGCATCGCCGTCAATGCCTGGCGCTACGCGCAGTCGGCGCTGGTGTGCAATTTCCGCCACACGCTGCCGCATCGCGACACCTCGACCGAGTTCCACACGGAGGCCGGGCCGTTCACGGTGGTGCCGCTGGCGCCGGGACGATCGAGTTCTGGTCTGGGTCGACCGGCCGGCGGAAACCCAGCGGCGGCTCGACCTCGACGATAGCCACCTCGCCGCGGAGATCGAGGCGCGTTCGGCGGCTATCCTCGGGGGCATCAGCATCGACGGCGGCCGCCAGGCGTTTCCGCTCTCGGGCATGACCGCCCGCCGCTTCGCGGCCGACCGGGTGATGCTGGTGGGCGAGGCCGCCCACGTGTTCCCGCCGATCGGAGCGCAGGGCCTCAACCTCGGCTACCGCGACGTTGCCGCCCTCGCCGATGTGCTTGCCGGCCCCTACGCGGACCCCGGCAGCGAGGACCGCCTTACAGACTACGAGCGCGCCCGGCGGGTCGACGTGGTGTCGC
This sequence comes from uncultured Alphaproteobacteria bacterium, assembly GCA_963826055.1. Lineage (GTDB taxonomy): Bacteria > Pseudomonadota > Alphaproteobacteria > Rhizobiales > Kaistiaceae > JBBDMC01. The sequence continues at coordinate 317,458 of CAWGVO010000018.1, forward strand.
GCACGGCAGCGATCGACGCGCTCAACCGCACCCTCCTCTCCGACCTGTTGCCGGCGCAGGCGGCGCGCGGCCTGGGTCTCTTCCTGCTCGACCGCGTCCCCCCGCTCGGCCGTTTCGCCATGCGCCAGGGAATCGCAGGCTAGCCAAACGGCGCCAGCGGCAGCACGTCGTACAGCAACAGAATGAGGACCACCGTGACGGTGGCGATCGACAGAACCGTCGCCAGCGCGATCGCGCTCGCCGTGTGGCCGACGTAGATGCGATAGCGCTTGGCGAGCAGGAAGGCGTTGGTGGCCGGCGGCAGCGCCGCCATCAGCACGGCGGCGTGGACCCAGACCGGATCGAAACCGCCCACCCAGCCGAGCAGCAGGTAGACGATCAGCGGGTGGACGACCAGCTTGACGCCCACAAACGCCGCCACCTCCGGGGGCACGGTGCTCACCGGCCGCTGGGCGAGGCTGACCCCCAGCGCGAACAGCGCGCACGGCGGCGCCGCCTGGCGCAGGAGGGTCAGCAGGGCGTCGATCGGCCCCGGCAGGTCGAAGCCAATCGCCGCGACAATGAAGCCGAGCGCGGTGGCGATGATGAACGGGTGGAGCAGGACGTCGCGGGCGATACCCTCGGCGAGGGCGGCCGGATTGGACCGCACGGTGCCGCCGAGCGCCATCATCAGCGGCGTCAGGGCAAGCAGCATGGCGGTGTCGAACGAAAAGACGAGAGCCGTCGGCATCGCCGCCGTGACACCGAAGGCGCCGATGACCAGCGCCGGCGCCATGTGGCCGACGTTGCTGTATGAACCGATGAGGCCTTGCACCGTCGCCTCGCCGACGTTGCCGCGGTTGATCAACGCGCCGATGGAAAAGGCGATAGCGAAGGCGCAGTAGGTCGAGAACGTGGTGGTGAGCACGAACGACCAGATCGGGGCGCCGACGAGCGGGGTGGTGGCGATGAACTGAAAGAACAGCGCCGGCATCGCCAGATAGAGGACGAAAAAATTCAGCCCGGTCAGCCCCTCTTCGGGGATCGAGCGCAGGCGGCCGGCGCCAAAGCCAAGAAAATCAGCCCGAAAAACGGCAGGACGAGCTTGACGATCTCGCTCATGACCGGTGTGGCATTCGGCGACACCACCTCTGGCGGATCGACCCCTGGGGCGCGGCCGGGCGGGCGCCCCCGCCCGCGCTGCCTATCGGTTTCGCCCGATGCGGTCAATTGTGCCGCAAGAAGCGAACGATCTGCCTCATTTGACTCACGGTCCTTGGCGTGGCTTTAGATCGGCCGTGATCGGAGTTGCACCATGAGTAAGGCGCGCACGGCGCGATTCGCCATCGGACAGGTCGTTCGCCACCGGATTTACGCGTTCCGGGGCGTCATTTTCGACGTCGACCCGGAGTTCGACAACACAGAAGAATGGTGGCAGGCGATTCCGGAGGAGGTGCGGCCGCGCAAGGACCAGCCGTTCTATCACCTCTTCGCCGAAAACGAGGACAGCGAGTACATCGCCTACGTGTCGGAGCAGAACCTGCTGCCCGACGAGTCGGGTGAGCCGCTGCGGCACCCGCAGATCAGCGAGTTCTTCAGCCGCCGCGACGGCGACGTTTACGTCGCCCGCGACCTCGGCATCAACTGAACGGACGTAGCTGCGTAAAACGCTACTGGCCGGCGGCCTTCTGCTGATCGAGCAGCTTCTGGCGCGCCTCGTCGGCATGCGCCTTGAGGCTCTTGGCGAGATCGTCGCGTTGAGCCTGGGCCGCCGCCGGGTCAATTCCCTTGCCGTCATAGGTCTTGGTGAAGCCCACCAGGGTCATGGGAATGCCGATCGGCTTGGCTTCCTGCCCCTGCTGGGTCAACGCGATCAGCGTCAGTTGGCCGCCCGCCTTCAGCGCCGTGATGAAGGTGTCGTCGACCTGCATGTCGGCGTAGCAAACGTCGGGGTAGCAGATGCTGTACTTGACCTCGTATTGCTTGCCGCCGTCGATCTGGGCGCGCATGTTGGCGGCCACGAGCACGCCGGAGGTCGGCATCCGCATGGCGGCGGCGAAGATGATCTTCGGTTCACCTTCCAGCGTCTTGATGTTCACCGAGGCGATGAACTGGCCGGTGTCGGCGGCAAGCTGCTGGATGACCTGGCACAACTGCTTGTTGGTGGTGGGATCGGGGGCGCACACCTTGATCCAGGATTCGCCCGGGGCGGGCTGAACAGTGTCGACCTTGGGCTGCTGGGGTGCGGGTGCGGCTGCATCCTGGGCCATCGCCGCGCCAGGTAGCAACAACAACGCGGCCGCGAATACCGGCCGCAACGCACCTTTGAATGCAAGTTGAGCCATCAAGCGTTTTCCTCGATCTGAAGGTCGTCGCCCTTGCCGTTGGCGGCCGTGTCGCATCGGCCACCCTTTTTGGTCCCGGGCGCCGGCTGACCATCCAAATGAGGCGGTACGGTGGCCGGCGCGCTCGCATGATTAGCCCGCCTCGCCCGCGATTTCCAGCATCTTGACGGGCCAAAGCCGCCGTCCCCCGTGTCCGCAATCGTTGTGGTAGGCTGGCCCCAGCTACACCGAATCCGGCGCCTCGTCGTCGGGAGGCCGTTCATGTCCGCGATCATCCTGTCCATCTCGCTCAGGCGACCCATTGCCGCAGCGATCGCGGCGACGCTCGGCCTTGGCCTCGCCCCGCAACTCGCGGTCGGCCAGCCCATGCACGGCATCGCCATGCACGGGGAGCCGGCACTGCCCGCGGACTACGACCACCTGCCCTACGCCAATCCCGATGCGCCCAAGGGCGGCACGATCGCTTTCGGTGGACAGGGCACGTTCGACAGTCTCAACCCGTTCATCCGCAAGGGTGCGGTGCCCGACGGCCTGTGGGGGCGGAACGCCTTCTGGGCGAACAACGTGTGGGATAGCCTGATGGTCAGGAGCTGGGACGAGCCGTTCACGCTCTACGGGCACATCGCCCAGTTCGTCGAGGTGCCCGACGACCGTTCGTGGGTCGAGTTCACGCTCAATCCGAGCGCCCGCTTCTCGGACGGGACGCCGGTTACCACCGAAGACGTCGCTTTCACCTTCAACCTGTTGAAGGAAAAGGGCCTGCCGCGGAGCTGGTACAAGAGCGTCGATCACATCGAGCAGAAGCCGGGCGGCAAGATCCGCTTCGTCTTCGGGCCGGATTGGGACCGCGAGATGCCGCTGCTCGTGGCGCTGCTGCCGGTGTTTCCCGAACACGGCACCGATCCGGAAGCGTTTGGCGAATCCGGTCTCAAGCCACCGATCGGCAGCGGTCCCTACACCATCGCCGACGTCAACGCCGGCAGCGCCGTGACGCTCAAACGCAACCCGGACTACTGGGCCAAGGATCTGCCGGAGAAGCGCGGCTTCGACAATTTCGATCAGATCCGGATCGAGTACATCCGCAACGACACCGCCCTCTTCGAGGCCTTCACCAAGGGCATCTTCGACGTCACCAACGAATCCAACCCGACGCGGTGGACCGGCGGCTATGACTTTCCCGCCGCCAAGGACGGCAAGGTGGTCAAGGCCGCGATCCCGACCGGCGTGCCGGACGGCATGAACGCCTTCGTTTTCAACACCCGCCATCCGGTCTTCCAGGACGTCCGGGTGCGGGAGGCGCTCACCTACTTCCTCGATTTCGAGTGGATCAACCGCAATCTCTACGGCGACAGCTACGCCCGCACCGGGAGCTTCTTCGAGGGCTCGGACCTTTCGGCGGTCGGCAAGCCGGCGAGCGCGGGCGAGCGGGCGCTGCTGGCGCCTTTCCCCGACGCGGTGCGGGCCGACGTGATGGACGGCACCTACCGGCCGCCGGCGAGCGACGGCTCCGGCCGTGACCGCGCCAACCTCAAGAAGGGTCTCGAGCTGCTGACAGCGGCAGGCTACGAGCAGCGCGACGGCAAGCTCGTCAACACCGCCACCGGGCAGCCCCTGTCCTTCGAGTTCATCGCCATCGACCGGGAGGAGGAGCGTCTGGCGCTGGCGCTTCAGCGCTCGCTGGCGCTCGCCGGTATCGATATGTCGGTGCGTTCGGTCAATTCCAGCCAGTATTGGGAACGCGTCCTCAACAGTCGTGACTACGACATGATGCATTGGGTCTTCGGCGCATCGCTGTCGCCCGGCAACGAGCAGATCGGCCGCTGGTCGCACGGGGACGCTACCGGCACGCTCAACTTCGCCGGGGTCAACAACCCGGCGGCGGACGCCATGATCAATGCGCTGCTGACCGCCCGCTCGCAGGAGGACTTCGTCACCGCGGCGCGGGCGCTCGACCGGGTGCTCATCTCCGGCTTCTACGTCATCCCCCTCTTCCACTCGCCGGCGCAATGGATCGCCTACTGGGGCGACCGGCTGAAAATGCCGCAGAACGCCTCGCTCTACGGGGCAGTGCCCTCGACCTGGTGGTCAGTGGAATGAGGCCGTGACCCAGCCTCCCCTCACCATCGACGTCGTTTCCGACGTCGTCTGCCCGTGGTGCTATCTCGGCAAGCGGCGGCTCGAGCGGGCCCTGGCGGCGGTCCCCGATATCCCGGTCACGGTGCGGTGGCGGCCGTTCCGCCTCGATCCCACCATCCCGCCGGAAGGGATCGACCGCGAAGTCTATCTGACGCGGAAGTTCGGCAGCCTCGAAGCGGTCGCGGGTTCCCATGGCCACCTGACCGCGATGGGGCGCGCCGAGGGGGTCGCCTACCGGTTCGACGCGATCGCCCGGGCGCCGAACACCATCAACGCCCACCGTCTGGTGCGCTGGGCGGCGGAAGAGGCCGACCAGGACGCCATGGTGGAGCGGCTGTTCGCCGCCTACTTCAGCGAGGGGGTTGATGTCGGCAACGACGCGGTGCTCGCCCGCCTCGCCGGCGAGGCGGGCCTCGACGGCGATGTGATGGCGCGGCTCGCGGGTCCCGAGGATCGGGACACCGTGGCGGCCGAGATCGACAACGCCTCCCGGATCGGCGTCACCGGCGTCCCCTGCTTCATCCTCAACCAGCGCTATGCCGTCGTCGGCGCCCAACCGGCGGAAGTGCTGGCGGACGCGATCGGGCAGGTGTCGACGGCCGCCGTGGCGGCAAACTAGAGCCACGCTTCGTCGGTTATCGTTATGCGCTGGGCACGGCGATGTGGCAGGCGAGCCGCATCGCCATCACCGGATCGTCTTCCGCGCGCGCCGAATGCACGACGATGCGGGTTTCCAGCGTCCGCCGGTCGATCGAGCCCTCGACGCGGCCGCTGGCGGTCATCCCGGCGCCATCGCCGAAGGCGATTTCACGGACCGTGACCGAGTGGATCGGCTGGCCGCCGAGGCCGAAGCCCGAAACGTTGCCCTGGGCGAGGTCCACGATGCCGTCCGTCTGGATCGGACTGGCGACCGGTCGGTCGGCCGACGGGTCAAGCGTGCCCGCGCAGGCGAGGCGGAACCGGTCCACCGAGGACGGCGCATCGACGATGCTCGCCGCGGAAGCAAGCGCTGCCGATGCACAAATAATGAGCAATCGCGCAAGCATTAGGCAAGCGTATCACGATTCGAAAGGGTGTCGACCTTTTCGATGCCGGATGGTTGACCGATGGCTTCAGGCTGCCACCCGTGCGCCGTCCTCGGCGAGGCGGGCGAGCTCGGCCATCACCCCCGCGGTGCCCTTGAGGCGGCGCTCGGCATCGGCCCAGTCGCGGATGAGCACCACGGTCTGATCCGGCCGGACGCGGGCGAGCGAGCCCTGCTCGCCGATCCATTTGATCAGCCCGGCCGGATTGGCGAAGACGTTGCCGCGGAAGCCGATGACAGCGCCCTTCGGACCGACGTCCGCCTTCTCGACGTTGGCACGGCGGCAGAGCGCCTTGATGGTGACGATCTCGAGCAGGTGCTCGACCTCGCGCGGCAGCGGGCCGAAGCGGTCGATCAGTTCCGCCGCGAAGGCGTCGATCTCGGCAGGCTGGTCGAGGTCGGCGAGGCGCTTGTAGAGGCCGAGGCGAAGCTGCAGGTCGGCGACGTAGCTTTCCGGGATCATCACCGCCATGCCGACAGTGATCTGCGGCGACCAGCGGCCCTCCACCTCGGCCTCGCCGCCGCCCTTCAGGGAAGCCACCGCCTCCTCCAGCATCTGCTGGTAGAGTTCATAGCCGACCTCGCGGATGTGGCCCGACTGTTCCTCGCCGAGCAGGTTGCCGGCGCCGCGGATGTCGAGGTCGTGGCTGGCAAGCTGGAAGCCGGCGCCGAGGGTGTCCAGTTGCTGTAGCACCTTCAGCCGCCGTTCGGCCGTCCCGGTCAACGTGCGCCCGGCGGGCACGGTGAAGAGGGCGTACGCGCGCTGCTTTGATCGCCCGACGCGGCCGCGCAGCTGGTAGAGCTGGGCGAGGCCGAACATCTCGGCGCGGTGGACGATCAGCGTGTTGGCGGTCGGGATGTCGAGACCGGATTCGACGATCGAGGTGGACAGCAGCACGTCGTACTGGCCGTCGTAGAAGGCGGTCATGATATCGTCGAGCGCGCCCGAAGCCATCTGGCCGTGGGCGACGCCGACCTTCACCTCCGGCACGGTCTCGGCAAGGAAGGCGCGCTGCTCGGCAAGGTCGGAAATGCGCGGGCAGACGTAGAAGCTCTGGCCGCCGCGGTAGCGCTCGCGCAGAAGCGCCTCGCGCACCACCAGCGGATCGAACGGCGAGATGAAGGTGCGGACCGCCAGCCGGTCGACCGGCGGCGTGGTGATCAGCGACAGTTCGCGGACACCGGTGAGCGCCAGTTGCAACGTGCGCGGGATCGGCGTCGCCGACAGCGTCAGCACGTGCACGTCGGCCTTCAGCTCCTTCAGCCGCTCCTTGTGCTTGACGCCGAAGTGCTGCTCCTCGTCGACGACCAGCAGGCCGAGGTCGCGGAAGCCGACGCCCTTGCCGAGCAGGGCGTGGGTGCCGATGACGATGTCGATGGTGCCGTCGGCGATGCCGGCCTTGACCGCCGCCAGGTCCTTGGCGGCGACAAGGCGGGAGGCTTGGGCGATCCTGACCGGCAGGCCGGCGAAGCGCTCGGAGAAGGTGCGGTAGTGCTGGCGGGCGAGCAGCGTCGTCGGCACGATCACCGCCACCTGCTTGCCATCCATCACTGCGACGAAGGCGGCGCGGAGCGCCACCTCGGTCTTGCCGAAACCGACGTCGCCGCAGATCAGCCGGTCCATGGGGCGCCCGGCCGAAAGGTCGCCCATGACCGCGTCGATGGCCGCGTCCTGGTCTTCGGTCTCCTCATACGGGAAGCGGGCGGCGAACTCGTCGTAGGCGCCCTCAGGCGGGCTGAGCACCGGGGCGCTGCGGGTAACGCGGGCGGCAGCCACCTTGATCAGCGCCGCCGCCATGTCGCGGATGCGCTTCTTCAGCCGGGCCTTGCGCGACTGCCACGCGACGCCGCCGAGCTTGTCGAGGGCTACGCCGGCCTCCTCCGAGCCGTAGCGCGACAACAGCTCGATGTTCTCGACCGGCAGGTAGACGCGGTCGTTGTCGGCGTAGAGGATTTCCAGGCAGTCGTGGGGCGCGCCGGCGGCCTCGATGGTCTTCAGCCCGTTGAAGCGGCCGATGCCGTGGTCGATGTGGACGACGAGGTCGCCCTCGGCGAGCGCGGTGACGTCGGAGAGATAGTCGGCGGCGCGGCGTCTGGCGTGCGGGCGCACGAGGCGATCGCCGAGGATGTCCTGCTCGCCGATGACGGCGAGCGTCGCGGTGTCGAAACCGGCCTCGATGCCGAGGACGGCGAGCGCGACCGTGTCGCGGTCGAGGCGTTCGGTCTCGGGCCAGTCGGCGACCGGCCTCAGGTTGGTCAGGCCGTGGTCGACCAGCACCTGGCCCATGCGGTCGCGGGCGCCATCGCTCCAGCAGGCGACGACGACGCGTTTTCCGTTGCGCGTTTGCGCCGCGATGTGAGCGATAACGGCGTCGAAGACGTTGACGCCCTCGATGCTGCGCTCGGGCGAGAAGTTGCGGCCGGTGCGGCCGCCGACATCGGCGACGGCGGTTCCCTCGGGCTGGGCGAACGGCGTCAGGTGGGCCAGCGGACGGCCTTTGAGGCGGGCAGTCCACTCGCTGCCGGTGAGGTAGAGCCGGTTGGGTGGCAGCGGCTTGTACGGCGCACCGCCGCCGGTGGCGCCGGCCTCCATCGCCGCGCGGCGGGCCTGATAGTGGTCGGCGATCTGGTCGAGCCGTTCGTCGGTCGCCTCGTCGACGAGGTGGTCGAGGACAACGGGCGCGTCGGCAACGTAGTCGAACACCGTCTCCAGCGCCTCGGCGAAGAGCGGCAGCCAGTGCTCCATGCCGACGTAGCGGCGCCCCTCGCTCACCGCGGCGTAGAGCAGGTCGTCCCGGTCGACGGCGCCGAACTCGCCGACGTAGCCTGTGCGGAAGCGGGCGATGGCGTCGGCCGAGAGCGTCATCTCGCTCGCCGGTGTCAGCTCGATGCGGTTGCGGCTGGCGGTGGTGCGCTGGGTGTCGGGATCGAAGGTGCGGATCGATTCGAGCGTGTCGCCGAAGAAATCGAGGCGGACGGGCTCCGGCGCGCCGGCGGCGAAGAGATCGAGGATGCCGCCGCGAACGGCGTACTCGCCCGCCTCGCGCACGGTCGGCGTGCGCAGGAAGCCGTCGTTCTCCAGCCAGCGGACGAGGTCGTCCATGACGATGCGGTTGCCGGGGGCGGCGGTGAGCGCCGTGCCTTCGACCGCCGCCCGCGCCGGCACCCGCTGGAGCGCGGCGTTGACGGTGGTGAGCAGCACCGTCGGCCTGTCGACCGGCTGGGTCAGCCGCGACAGCGTCGCCATGCGCTGCGCCACGATCGGCGCGTGGGGCGACACGCGGTCGTATGGCAGGCAGTCCCAGGCGGGAAACTCCAGCACCTCAATCCCGGGCGCGAAAAAGCGGATGGCGCGTTCGACCTCATCGAGGCGGCGGCCGTCGCGGGCGACGAAGGTGACGAGCTTCGCCGCCGCACTGCGCGCGAGGTCGGCGATGACCTTGCCCGTCATGCCGTCGGGGACGGCGGCCAGCGTCACCTCGCCGGATTTGGCGAGGGCGGATGCGAGTGGCTTGGAGGCGTCAGTCGTCATGGCGATGCGCGGCCCATTACCTCAACCGCCCTTCCCCGCGAAAGCGGGGATCCAGGGTTTGTGATGGCCGCAGGCCTTTTCCGGGTCATGTCGGTCTTTCCGCCGTGGTCCCATTGTTGAAAGCGATCACGCGGCGCAGGAACGGCGTGTCGCGCTCGCCAGGCACCGGCATCTCGCCGGTCACCCAGGCGAGCAGCACCTGGTCAGGTACATCGAGCAACGCCTCGAACGAGGCGAGATCGCCGTCGTCCATATTGTCGAGATAAGCGTCGGCAAACCGGCCGAGGATCAGGTCGACCTCGCGCATGCCGCGGTGCCAGACGCGGAACTTGAGCCGCCGGCGGCGCACCGCGTCCGCCTCCCCTCGCCCGTCGTCCGTTTCCATCGATGCCGCTTCCGCAATAGCCGATCGGCGCCGGCCGATTTTCGCCCGTCGCTTCGCGGGGTCATATAGCGGCTGGCGGGCGGTTTGTCAGGGGTGGCGAACCCGAACTTGGCAGCAGCAAGGCGCATAACCGAATCCGCTTGTACTTATACCGGTATGCGGTATAAGTACGTATGATCCGGTCGTTCGGCGACAAGAGGACCGAGGCGCTGTTTCACGACGCGATCGTGCGTGAATTTCAAAGCTTTGCGCGTCGCGCAAAACGCAAGCTAGAGGCCGTCAGCGCCGCGAGTCGATTGGGCGATCTGCTGGTTCCTCCCGCCAATCGTCTCGAGAAACTTAAGGGCGATCTCAGGCGCTTCCACTCGATTCGCATCAACGACCAATGGCGCGTCATCTTCGTCTGGCGTGATGGTGACGCATTCGAAGTGAAGATCGTCGATTACCACTGAAGGAGGGTTTCATGTCCGAAGTGTTCGCTCCCGTCACACCCGGCGAAATGCTCAAGGAGGAGTTTCTGGCCGAATACGGCCTGTCGCAGAACCAACTCGCCAAGGCGATCGGCATTTCGCCCAACCGCATTGCGGAAATTGTCAACAATCGTCGCCGTATCACGGCCGACACCGCGGTGCGGTTGGGCCTTTATTTCGGCAACAGTCCGGAGTTCTGGATGAACCTCCAATCCCGTTACGATCTGAAAATGGCGCGGCAGAAACTGTCAGCGACGGACGAGAAACGTATCAAGGCGCATCGCGCGGCCTGAGCCCGATTTCCTCCCGAAAGATGGGAGGGAACTGAGAATGCGGCCCGATATCCTCAACCCCCTGTTCCGCCCGGTGACGAGCCTGCCCGGCATCGGGGCGAAGCTCGGCCAGGCGCTGGCGCGCCTCGTCGGCCAGGGCGAGTTGGGCGAGCCCCCGCGGGTCGCCGATCTCCTCTTCCACCTGCCGGTGGCGCTGATCGACCGCAGCCGCCAGCCGGAGATCGCGAGCGCGGCGGAGGGGGCGACCGTTACGCTGAAAGTGCGCGTCGACCGTCACCAGACGTCGCCGCGCGGCAACAGGCGTATCCCCTACCGCGTGTTCGCCCACGACGACACCGGCGAGATCGCCCTCACCTTCTTCCACGCCAGTTCGGACTGGCTGGAGAAGACGCTGCCGGTCGGCGAGACGCGCTATGTCAGCGGCGAGATGCAGTGGTTCAACGGCCGCCCGTCGATGGTCCACCCGGACTACATCGTCGCCGAGGCGGACTTCGCCGACCTGCCGCTGATCGAGCCGGTCTACCCGCTGACCGCCGGCCTGACGCGACGGGTGCTGGGGCGGGCGATCGCGGCAGCGCTCGCCGATCTGCCGGCGCTGCCGGAATGGCTCGATCCAGCGCTGATGGCGCGGGAACATTGGCCGGCGTTCGGCGAAGCGCTGGCGCGCGCCCACCATCCCGACACCGCCGCGGACCTCGAAGCGACCGCGCCGCACATCGCCCGCCTCGCCTGCGACGAGTTGCTGGCCAGCCAGCTTGCCCTCGCCCTGATGCGCGAGCACCAGCGTCGCAGCACCGGGCGGGCGCGCAAGGGTGACGGCAAGCTGCGCGCCAGGCTCACCGCCGCCCTCCCCTTCCGGCTCACCGCCAGCCAGCAGGCGGCGATCGCCGATATCGCGGCGGACCTCGCCGGCAACGAACGCATGCTCCGCCTGCTCCAGGGCGACGTCGGCTCGGGCAAGACGGTGGTGGCGCTCCTCGCGGCCGCGGCCGTCATCGAGGCCGGCGGTCAGGCGGCGATCATGGCGCCGACGGAGCTGCTGGTGCGCCAGCACGCGCGCACCATCGCGCCGCTCGCCGACGCCGCCGGCATCCGCATCGCCGTCCTGACCGGGCGCGAGAAGGGCAAGGAGCGCGACGCCATCCTCGCCGGCATCGCCGACGGGTCGATCCACCTCCTCATCGGCACCCATGCGCTGTTCCAGGCGGGCGTCGCCTTCCGCGACCTCGCCCTTGTGGTCGTCGACGAGCAGCACCGCTTCGGCGTCCACCAGCGGCTGGCGCTCACCGCCAAGGGCGGCGCCACCGACGTGCTGGTGATGACGGCGACGCCGATCCCGCGCACGCTGGTGCTCACCTACTACGGCGACATGGACGTCTCGCAACTGACCGAGAAGCCAGCCGGGCGTCAGCCGATCGAGACGCGGGCGCTGCCCCTCTCCCGCCTCGACGCGGTGATCGAGCGCATCCGCGCCGCGGTCGCCGACAGCGCCAAGGCCTATTGGGTGTGCCCGCTGGTGGAGGAGTCGGAGGCGCTCGACGTCGCCGCCGCCGAGGAACGTTTCGCCGTGCTCTCCGCCGCGCTGGGTCCGGTGGTCGGTGTCGTCCACGGCCGGCTGAAGCCCGCGGAGCGCGACCGGGTGATGAACCGCTTCCTTGCCGGCGACATCAAGGTGCTGGTCGCCACGACCGTGGTCGAGGTCGGGGTCGACGTGCCCGACGCCACCATCATGGTGATCGAGCACGCCGAGCGCTTCGGCCTCGCCCAGCTTCACCAGTTGCGCGGCCGGGTCGGGCGCGGCGTGAAGCCGTCTACGTGCCTCTTGCTCTACAAGGCGCCGCTCGGTGCGGTCGCCCGCCAGCGCCTCACCGTCATGCGCGACACCGAGGACGGCTTCGTCATCGCCGAGGAGGACCTGAAGCTGCGCGGCGGCGGCGAAATTCTCGGCACCCGCCAGTCGGGCATCCCCGGCTTCCGCATCGCCGACCTCGCCCACCATGCCGGTCTGATGGAGGTTGCCCGCGACGATGCGCGCCGGATCATCGAGACCGACCCGACCCTCTCCACCCCGCGCGGCGAGGCGCTCCGGCTGCTGCTCTATCTGTTCGGACGCGACGAGGCGATCAGGCTGCTGAGGGCGGGTTGATGCGGCGGATCGGGCGCGGACGGGGACCGCGCGACGAACCCTTGCCCTTCTGGGACTCGTCCACCAGCTCAGGCGTCACCAGCCCGGCAGAGATCACCATCTTGGCGGCGTCCTCGACGCTCATGTCCAGAATCACCAGGTCGCGGCGCTTGACGAACAACAGGAAGCCGGAGGTCGGGTTCGGCGTCGTAGGCAGGAAGACGCCGACCGACTCGTCGCCGGGTTCGCTGAGGCGGCGGGCAACCTCGCCGCGGGTCTCGCTGGCAACGAAGACGATCGACCACAGGCCCTGGCGCGGGTACTCGATCAGCGCGACCTTCTGGAACGCGCTCGCCCGCCGTGACACCACCGTCTCGAAGATCTGCTTCAGGCCGCGATAGAGATTGCGCACCAGCGGCATGCGACCGAGCAGCCCCTCGCCCAAAGCGAGCAGCCGGCTGCCGACGAAGTTGGCGGTGAGGAACCCGAGCAGCGTCAGGAAAATGAGCGCCACGACCAGGCCGAAGCCCGGGATGGGGACCGGCAGCAGCCGGTCAAGCCTATAGATCGACGGGATCAGCGGCTCGACCAGCCCGTCGACCCACGTCACGAACGTCCAGGTGATGTAGACGGTCAGAAACAGCGGCGCCGCGATGACGAGACCGGTCAGGAAGTAGTTCCGCAGGCGGTGCATCGGCCCGGAGCGCCGGGCCTGCTCGGCTCCAGTCGGATCGGCGGGGTCGCCGCTCAGGCTCATATCCTGCTCCTGCGTGAACGTCGGCGCCGGTGCTTCGCCGACGCGCGGCGCGGATCATGCCAGAGTTCGCGCCCGGGCGCGACCGCTCCTCACTCGACCGTGACGGATTTGGCGAGGTTGCGCGGCTGGTCGACGTCGGTGCCCAGAAATACGGCCGTATGGTAGGCCATAAGTTGCACCGGAATGGCGTAGACCAGCGGCGTGATCGTGGCCGGCATCTCCGGCAGGACGAGTGTTTCGACGGCATCGATCGCCGCCGCCTCGCGGCCCTTGGCGTCGGTAATGAGAATGATGCGGCCGCCCCGCGCGGCGACCTCCTGCATGTTCGACACCGTCTTCTCGAAGATGTAGTCGAACGGCGCGATCACCACGACAGGCATCTCCTCGTCGATCAGCGCGATCGGTCCGTGCTTGAGCTCGCCGGCGGCGTAGCCCTCGGCATGGATGTAGGAGATTTCCTTGAGCTTCAGCGCCCCTTCCAGCGCCAGCGGGTAGCTGGTGCCGCGGCCGAGGTAGAGCACGTGATGGACGTGAGCGAGCTCGCGGGCGAGCGCCTCGATCTTGGTCTCCAGCCGCAGCGTCTCACTCATGAAGCGCGGCACCTCGCTCAGCGCCGCCACCAGCTTCTGCTCGTCGGTGTCGGAGAGGTGGCCGCGCGCCTTGCCGGCGGCGAGCGCAAGCGCCGCCAGCGCGGCGAGCTGGCAGGTGAAGGCCTTGGTGGAGGCGACGCCGATCTCCGGTCCGGCGAGCGTCGGCAGGACGAAGCTCGCCTCGCGGGCGATGGTCGACTGGGGCACGTTGACGATAGCCGCCACCTGCTGGCCGTGCTCCTTCGCATAGCGGAGCGAGGCCAGCGTGTCGGCGGTCTCGCCCGATTGCGAGACCACGATCGACAGGCCGGCGGGCGTCAGCGGCTGCTCGCGGTAGCGGAACTCGGACGCGATGTCGATGTCGACGGGAAGGCGGGCGAAGCGCTCGAACCAGTACTTGGCGACGAGGCCGGCGTAGTAGGCCGTGCCGCAGGCGGTGATCGACAGGCGGTCGACGGACTTGAAGTCGACGCTCCAGTCGGCCGGCATCAGCACCCGGCCGTTGCTGAAATCGAGATAGCGGGCGAGCGTGTGGCCAACCACCTCCGGCTGCTCGTGGATCTCCTTGGCCATGAAGTGGCGGAAGTTGCCGCGGTCGACGAGGAGGCCGGAGGCGACGGTCGTCACGACCGGCCGCTCCACCACGGCGCCGCTGGCGTCATGGATGACGGCGCCGGCGCGGGTCAGCACCGCCCAGTCACCGTCCTCGAGGTAGGTGATGCGGTCGGTGAACGGGGCAAGCGCGATCGCATCGGAGCCGAAGAACATCTCGTCGTGGCCATGGCCGATGGCGAGCGGGCTGCCGCGGCGGGCGCCGATCATAAGGTCGTCCTGACCATCGAACAGGACGGCGATGGCGAAAGCGCCGCGCAGACGCTTGAGCGCTGCGGTGACCGCCTCCTCGGGCGGGTGGCCCGCGTCAAGCTCGCGGCTGATCAGGTGGGCAATCACCTCGGTGTCGGTCTCGGTGGCAAACACCGCCCCGCCCGCTTCCAGTTCGGTCCGCAGTTCGCGGAAGTTCTCGATGATGCCGTTGTGGACCAGCGCCAGACGGCCGGTAGCGTGGGGGTGAGCGTTTACCTCGGTCGGGGCGCCGTGGGTCGCCCAGCGGGTGTGGCCGATGCCGGAGTGGCCGCTGAGCGGGGCGCGGGCGAGCCGGGCCTCCAGGTTGGTGAGCTTGCCCTCGGCGCGGCAGCGGGCGAGATGGCCGTTCTCCAGCGTGGCGACCCCGGCCGAGTCGTAGCCGCGGTACTCCAGCCGCTTCAGCGCATCGACGAGCATCGGCGCAACCGGCGTCTGACCAAGAATCCCGACGATCCCGCACATGAACTGGGTTCTCCCCTGCCCGGCGGCGGCCCGTGAACGGACCCGCAAGGCAAACAACGCGTTACTTCACAAATATACGACACCGGCGGGTTTCTCCGGTGCCGCGTTTTGTTCCCATCGTTAACCGGGCGAACGAAACGGGGAAGTCTTAACGCGACTTGGTTGCTGTCCGGTTTCCAACCGCCTCCTTGAATTCACGATACCGCTTCGCCCAGTCCGCCACGTCTTCCTGGCGGCCGCGGGCAATCCCGAGCGCGTCGGCCGGGACGTCGTGGGTAATGACGCTGCCGGCCGCGATATAGGCGCCGGCGCCGACCGTCACGGGGGCGACCAGCACCGAATTGGAGCCGGTGGACACGCCCGCCCCGATCTCGGTCGTGTGCTTGGCATAGCCGTCGTAGTTGGCGGTAATGGTGCCGGCGCCGATGTTGGCGCCCGCCCCGACGTGGGCGTCGCCGATGTAGGAGAGGTGATTGGCCTTGGCGCCGTCGTCCAGGGTCGCGTTCTTCAGCTCGACAAAATCGCCGATGTGGACGTTCGGCCCGACCGTCGTCTTCGGCCGGATGCGGGCGAAAGGACCGACGGTGGCGCCCGTCGCGATCGTCGCACCCTCGATATGGCAGAAGCCGCGGATAGTGACCCCATCGGCGATGCTGACGCCCGGGCCGAAGAACACGTTCGGCTCGATGACGACGTCGCGGCCGATTTTCGTATCGTGGCTGAACCATACCGTCGACGGCGCGATCAGGGTGACGCCATCGGCCATCGCCTTCTCGCGCGCCCGGCGCTGGAACAGGCCCTCGGCGTGGGCGAGCTGGCCGCGCGCGTTGACGCCGGTGACTTCATCGGCGTCCGCCTCCACCACGACGACCTTGCGCCTGGCGCGGTTGGCGATCTCGACCGCGTCGGTCAGGTAGAACTCGTGCTTGGCGTTGTCGTCGCCGATCTTCTTGAGGGTGTTCAGAAGCATGTTGCCGCGGAACGCCATGAGGCCGGCGTTGCAGAGGCCGATCTTCTTCTCCTCGGCGCTCGCGTCCTTCTCCTCGCGGATGGCGACGAGCTGGCGCCCGTCGACGACCAGGCGGCCGTAGCCGGCGGGGTCGGCGGGGCGGAAGCCGAGCGCCACCACGTCGGCGCCGCGCGCCAGCGCCTGGCGGGCGCGGCGGATGGTGCCGGCGGTGACGAGCGGGGTGTCGGCGTAGAGCACGATCACGTCGTCGGCCGGTTTGGCGAACGCCTTTCTGGCGGCAAGCACGGCGTGGGCGGTGCCGCGACGCTCGCTCTGTTCGTGGACGCTCGCCTCAGGCGCCAGCGCCGCCACGGTCCTGGCCACCGCGCCGCCATCGGGGCCGACGACGACCGCGCGCGCGGTGGCGCCGGCGGCGGCCGCGGCGGCGAGCACATGGCCGACCATGGGGAGGCCGCCGACCTTGTGCAGCGCCTTCGGCAGGTCCGAGCGCATGCGGGTCCCCTCGCCGGCGGCAAGGATGATGGCAAGGAAGGTCCGGTTCGGCATTGTCGCCCTCTTCTCAGCCCAACGGCCGCGGGCCATTCGCCACCTGGCTGTGGCTGAAACGTGGCGGCGGCGCGGCCATCATGCCCGAACCCGGCCGATTCGGCGCGGGGATCAGCCGATGCTGGCGAGGCCGGGAAAGGCGTCGAGCAGCCAGTAGGAGATCGTCGCCATGCCGCCGGTGATGAACAGGATGCCGGTCAGCACCAGCAGGCCGCCCATGGTCTTCTCGACCGCGCCGAGGTGGGACCGGAACCGCTTGAGGAAGCGCATGAAGGCGCCGGCGAACAAGCCCGCCAGCACGAACGGTACGCCGAGGCCGAGCGAATAGGCGGCAAGCAGGCTGGCGCCATGCGTCACCGTCGCCGTCGTCCCGGCGATGCCGAGGATCGCCGCCAGCACCGGCCCGATGCACGGCGTCCAGCCGAAGGCGAACGCTAGGCCCATGAGGTAGGCCGTGCCGGGGCCCGCGGCGCGCTGGCCGACCTGGGCGCGCGCTTCCCGGTTGAGCAGCCCGATCCGGAACACGCCGAGAAAGTGCAATCCCATGACGATGATGACGAGGCCGGCAACGGCGCCGACCGCCGAGACGGTGATGGGTTGCCCGCCGCTCAGCACGAACGGCAATGTGAATTCATACGCAAAGAGACCGCGGACGAACTGACCGAAGGCGCTCGCGGTCGCGCCCAATGCCACGAAGACGGTGGTGAAGCCGAGGACGAAGGCGACCGAAAGGAGGAGCATGCGTCGGCGCGAAAACCGCGCTTCGCCCTCACCGGTGAGCTGGTTCAGGCTGACGCCGGCCATGTAGCAGAGGTAGGGCGGCACCAGTGGCAGCACGCAGGGCGACAGGAACGAGATCAGCCCTGCGAGGGCGGCACCGCCATAGGTGACGTCGATGGCCATGGTCCGAAACGGGTTCCTTCGCGGGGATTACGCCGGCTTATACGGCGCGACCATGGCATACCACAGTCACCTTTCCGCGAGGCAAATGGGCGCGGTCATGGCGGGCCGTTGCTCTCCTCCCCCCGAAAGGGAGGTCGGCGAGCGAACCCGGGTGGGGGTCCCGGCATTGCCCCCTCCCCGCGCCTTCGTCGCGACCCTCCCCTTTCAGGGGAGGGAGAAAATTGACTTTGAGGGGCCTACCCCCCCGTCACGCTCATGTGGCGTGAGACGGCGGGCGTCCGGTGCTGCCGGTCGATGACGAAGTCGTGGCCCTTGGGCTTCAGCGCGATGGCGTTGTCGATCGCCGCCTGGAGAAGATCGTCGGACTCCGACGCGCGCAGCGGCGCGCGGAGGTCGACCGCGTCCTCCTGGCCGAGGCACATGTAGAGCGTCCCGGTGCAGGTAAGGCGGACGCGGTTGCACCCCTCGCAGAAGTTATGGGTGAGCGGGGTGATGAACCCGAGCCGCCCGCCGGTCTCGGCGATCTCGACGTAGCGCGCAGGGCCGCCGGTCGAGAGCGGAATGTCTTCAAGCGTCCACCGGCGGGACAGGTCGGCGCGCACCTCGCTCAGCGGCAGGTACTGGTCGGTGCGGTCGCGCTCGATCTCGCCGAGCGGCATGGTCTCGATCAGCGTGAGGTCCATGCCGGAGCCATGGGTCCACCGGATGAGGTCGTCGAACTCGTGCTCGTTGACCCCTTTGAGGGCGACCGCGTTGATCTTGACGTGGAGGCCGGCGGCGCGGGCGGCGTCGATGCCGGCCATGACCTTGTCGAGGTCGCCCCAGCGGGTGATCTCATGGAAGCGGGCGGGGTCGAGGGTGTCGACCGACACGTTGATGCGTTTGACCCCGGCGTCGGCGAGCTCGCCGGCGAAGCGGGCGAGCTGCGAACCGTTGGTGGTCAGCGTTAATTCGTCGAGGCCGTTGCCCAGATGGCGCGACAGCGCCCGCACCAGCCACATCACGTTCTTGCGCACCAGCGGCTCGCCGCCGGTCAGCCGGAGCTTGCGGACGCCGCGCGCGACGAAGGCCGAGCACAGCCGGTCAAGCTCCTCGAGGCTCAGCACGTCCCGCTTGGGCAGGAACGTCATGTCCTCCGCCATGCAATAGACGCAGCGGAAATCGCAGCGGTCGGTCACCGAAACGCGCAGATAGGTGATCGTCCGGCCGAACCGGTCGGTCAGCGGGCGGATTTCCGGGGTCGGGGCGCCATCGAGAGCCATCGTCCGGTATTATGGGGCAGAACCGGGGAGCGATCAATCCGGCCGTACATATCGCCCCGCCCGGCGGACTACGTCAGTTCCAGGGCGAACGGCGAGGCGATTTCCTCCAGCAGCGGCAGGCCGCGGTCCTTTTTGGACACGATCGCCTTGCCGGCCGCCACGGGCCAGTCGATGCAGATGGTGGGGTCGGAAAAGCGGATGCCGGCGTCCCCCTCAGCCTGATGGTATCGGTCGCACCTGAAGACGACGGCGGTGTCTGGCTCCAGCGTGCAGTAGCCGTGGGCAAAGCCCTCCGGAACGAAAAGCTGGTGTCCGCTATCGGCGGTCAACGTCACCCCAACCCAGCGGCTGAAGGTGGGCGAGCCGCGTCGCAGGTCCACGGCAACCGCGAAGGCAGCCCCCCGCACCGTTCGCACCAGCCTGGCCTGCACGTAGGGCGGCACCTGGTAGTGAAGGCCCGCGGATGGTGCCCGCCGCCGTCGAAAACGCCTCGTTATCCTGCACAAAAACCGCCGGCAGACCGAATTCCTCGAAGGGGCGGGCGCGGTAGGTTTCCCTGTAATATCCGCGGGAATCCTCGATTTTCTGGGGTTTGATCAGCAGCAGCCCAGCGATGGCAAGCTCGGTAGCGGTAAAACGCATGGTGACGATGGTGGGGCCGAAATAAGGATTTTTCTCGGCGGACCCTAGTCGGCGCCGAGGGCCGGCGGAACCACGAACCGCAATTATGGTTGCCGGCCCGGCCGCCGGTCCGGCTCAGTTCACCGCGGCGGCGGGCGGCGGCGGCAGCCAGTATTCGGCGTCAGGAAGCCCGCGCTCGATGCGCACGAAATTGTTGGCGAAGACGCGGTAGGAGTGGCTCCACTCCCCGTCCGGCCAGCGCACGCGGATCTCGGCACGCTCGGCGGTGCCGAGGCCGACGTGGATGAAACCGGCCTGTCCCGATGCGTGGCCGCCACCGACGGAGACGGTGCGGTCCATGACGTGGTTGCCGGTCTTCACCGATAGCCGGGCGCCGACGGCGTTGCGATTGCCGCCGGTCTGGGCAAGTTCCACCTCCAGCCAGTTGCCGAGCGGCTGGTCGCCCCAGCTCGTCTTGGCACCGAGGTTGCGGAAGAGGCTCACCGGCGCCTCGCGGTTGACCACCACGAGGTCGAGCATGCCGTCCATGTTGAGGTCGACGACAGCGGCGCCGCGGCCGCGGCGCGGCAGGGCGATGCCGGCCTTGTCGCCAACTTCGACGAAGGCGTCATTCCACTGGCCGAGCAGCAGGTTGTCGGGGTCGTCGGCGGCGAAGTCGGGCATCGATTCGACATTGCCCTTGGAGATGAACAGGTCAAGGAGCCCGTCATTGTTGACGTCGGCGAACTGGCTGTGCCAGCCGGTCGACGGGCGCAGGTCGCCACCGGTGTAGGGACGCGCGGCGGTGACCCCGAGCGGAAAGGCCATGTCCTTGTACGTCGGCCGGTCGAGGTCGGCCTGCTCGTCTAGCTGCTGTAGCTTGGTGTCGCCCATCGAGGTCAGAGCGTAGACCGGATAGCCGTCGCCGTTGAGATCGGCCTGGGCGATGCCCATGCCGTAGATCGACAGGTGCTGCCATCCCTCCGAGGCGGTGTAGAGGCGTGGCGGCTTGCCGGGATCGACGTGCCACATCTGCTCCTCGCCGCCGCGGTAGTACTGGCGGTCGTTAGTGACGCGAAGCGAGGCGACGCCAGACTGGTTCCAGTCGGTGAACAGCATCGACAGCGAGCAGTAGCTGGGCGACAGCGTCGCCGGGTCGGCATAGTCCGGCTTGTCGCCGGGATGGGGGCGGTCGAGGTAGCTGTCGGCGCAAGTGCCCCACGGCGCGCCCGGCGCCATGCGGTCGACGTAGTTGCCAATCGCCAGCGTCGGGAAGGCGCTACCCTTCTCCCATGTCGCCGAGAAGGCGGTGCTCCAGTCCTTGCCCCCGTCGAAGGCCCAGGCGCTGTTGGCGACCTCGAAGCGGCAGTCGCCATCACCCTTCAGCACAAGGTTCCGGCCGAGGCGCAATACAACGAGGTCGAGAATGCCGTCGCCGTCGACATCCAGCGGATAGGCGCCGAGGACGTTAGTGAGGTCCTCGTCGGGAATGCCCATCGAAACCTTCTCGAACTTCAGTGGCCCGCCGGTGTCGCTTTCGTTGCGGTAGAGCACCGCGGGGTTGGTGCCGCCGGCGATGAAAAGGTCCGGCAGGCGGTCGCCGCTGCAGTCGAAGGCGGCGACGCCGCCGCCGACGAAGAATTCCCACGGCCCCGCGTAGGTGTGGTCGATGCCGGCGGCGAGTGCTTCCTCGTGCATGTCGGGAATGTCGGCGGCGCTCGTCGTCGGCATGTCCTGAGCGTGGGCGGCGGCGGCTCCCAGCCCGGCGAGCAACATCCCGGCAAGCAGCAGACGGGCACTCATGGCACGATCACCAGCGTCTTGAGGAAAGCGATAATGTCGGAACGATCGGTTTCGTCGGCGGCGATATAGGCGTCGCGCGCCGCCCTCGCCTCGCCGCCGTGGGCGCGGATGACGCCGTCAAGGGTGGTGATGTCGTTGCGGTGACCGTAGGGGGCGGTGGAGCCGACGCCCCACAGTTCGGCCGTCATGAAAACGTCGCGCTCGACGAAGCGCTGCGCGAGCAGTTCGTTACCGAGCTGGCTGACCTCTGCATCAGAAATGTGGTGGCGCTTCAGGTCGCCGAACAGCGGTACAAGGATCTGACCCTGATCGTTGCGCGGCAGGCTCTTGGTCCACTGGAGAAGGGCAAGGTCATAGACGGCGGGCTTCTCGACCTCGCCTGTGCGCAGCGTGCCGGCGGTGTCGTAGGGGGCCGGATCGGTAAAGGCGAGGCTGTCAAGCGGCAGCGAGGGGCGATGGCAGGCGGTGCAGCCGAGATCGGCAAAGGTCTTCTCGCCGCGGGCGGCGGCCTCGCGCCACGACGGATCGTCCGGGACCATGCGGCCGGGTGCCGGCAGCGTCGCCTGAAAGGCGACGAGCGCGGAGATATCGCCGGGCGACAGTTCGTTGGCGTGTTTGTCCTGGTCGAAATCGGCGGCACCGGTCCAGCGCTCGCCGAAGCGTTCGCTCGCCTCGAGACCGAGGTGGGCGTTCATGGCATTGATGGCGAACTGACGGAGTGACGCGAACACGCCCTTCTGGCTGAACGGGCGGATGATGAGATCGGAATCGACGCCTTCGAGCTGGCTGAAGTCGACGAGGCCGTCGGGCATGACGGTGAGCTTGCCGAAGTCGACGCCCTTCGAGGACAGCGCCACGGTCGCGGGCTGACCGCCTTTGCGCGCGGCCGCGACTGCCTTGTCGCGCTCGGCGCGGAGATCGCGGGTCATCTCGCGGCCGAGCAGTTCCACCAGGCCGGAACCGAACAGGCTCAAAGAGCCACGTTCGTTGGAGAACTGCGGGTCGAGGGTGTCGAAGTCGACGCTCTCAAATCCTTCTGAGATGAAGGCGTTGGCCGTGAAGTCGCCGGCACCGCCGATGACCGGGACGTTGTGGCAAGAGGCGCAGTTGTTCGAGTCGGGACCGGCGGTACGGCGAAAGGCGGCGTCGGTCGGCCGCTTGCGCTCAGTCGGGATAATTGCCTGGGTCGCCATCGGCCGGCCGAGACCGTCGGCGGCGGTGAAGCGGGCGGTGAAAAGATGCTTGCCGGCGGCGATCAGGGCGTCCAGTTGCGCCGCGGACAGTGTCCCCTCGAGGGAGGAGAAATCGATGTGGTCGTGGATCGCCTTTTCGGACCATGGCGCATCCTGCGCGGCGGCATCGCCGGCCACCAACACGCTTACAAACGCGCCCACTATAAACAAACGCAACATGCCCCCGCCCCCGACAATGCGGGAAACGTTCATGCATGAACTCCCTGGTAGGCGTTGGTGATCGGCACGCCGGGCGGGATGGTGCCGCCGATGATCATGCCGAGGACCTGGTCGACGCTGACGTCGTTCTTGTCGACGGTCCCGACCATGCGCGCCGTCTTCATGACGGCGATGCGGTCGGCGAGGTCGAAGACGTCATGAATTTCGTGGCTGATCAGGAAGATGCCGATACCTTCCTTCTTGAGCTGGCGGACGAGGCTGCGCACCTGCTCGCTCTCGGCCGGGCCAAGGGCGGCGGTCGGCTCGTCCATGATCAGGATACGGGCATTGAAATGGATGGCGCGGGCGATGGCGACCGACTGGCGCTGACCGCCTGATAAAGTCACCACCGGATTCTTGAAGCGGACAAATGCCGGATTGAGCCGGCCCATCACCTTGCGGGTCGCCGCCTCCATGGCGACGTCGTCCAGCGTGCCGATCCGCGTCCGTCAACTCACGCCCGAGGAACATGTTGGATGCAGCGTCGATGTTATCGGCGAGCGCCAGCGTCTGGTAAATGGTCTCGATG
Source organism: uncultured Alphaproteobacteria bacterium (assembly GCA_963826055.1). Taxonomy (GTDB): domain Bacteria; phylum Pseudomonadota; class Alphaproteobacteria; order Rhizobiales; family Kaistiaceae; genus JBBDMC01. The sequence goes on from CAWGVO010000018.1 coordinate 340,565, forward strand.
CCGTACAGCTTGGCGTCGCGGGGGTTGTTGATCGCCGCCGGCTTGCCGTCGATATAGATCTCGCCGGAATCGCGCCGCTGCGCACCGGACAACACTTTCATCAGCGTGGACTTGCCGGCGCCATTGCCGCCCACCAGGCCGACGACCTCACCGCGAAACAGGTCGATATACGCGTGCTCAACCGCGTGGATGCCGCCGAAGGCGACGGAGATGTCGCGCATCTCGACCAGCGGTACGCGATCCTCGGCCATGGGTTCAAGCTCCTCCCGCGCCGTCGGTCATGTGGTCTTCCGCCGATAGGCAGTGTCGATGCCGACCGCGATGACGAGCACGATACCGATGATGACGTTCTGCAGCGGCGTATCGATGCCCATCAGCTCCATGCCGGACTGGAGCGACTGCATGACCAGGGCGCCAAGCATGGCACCGGAAATAGTGCCGATGCCGCCGGAGAACGACGTGCCGCCGATCACCGCCGCCGCGATCGTATAGAGCTCGTAGTTGGTGCCGAGGCCGGCGGTGGCGGCGTTGAGGCGCGCCGTGGCGACGATGCCGGCGATGGTGCACAGCACGCCCATGACGATGAAAGTCTGCATGATCACCCAGCGGTCCTTGATGCCGGCGAGGATCGCCGCCTCGGGATTGCCGCCGATGGCGAAAACATAACGTCCGAACCGGGTGCGCTTGGCGATGAACGCCATCACAAGCGCCGTCAGCAGTGCGATCACCACGGGGACGGAAATGCCGAACGAAATGAACAGGCCGCCGGTCTCCGGCCAGGGAATGTTGTGGGCCTCGGCGTAGCGCCGCGCGAGGATCGGCGGCATCGGATACGCGTTGAGCACACCGACGGCGATCAGCACCGCGCGCGCAGCCGATCACGGTCAGGAAAACCTCCGCCCAGATCGGGCGCAGCGGAAAATGGAAGCGCTGCCGCTGGCGGCGCCCGCTGATGATGCTGAAGACGATGCCGACGCACGCGATCGCGCCGACCACCCAGCTCGCCGTTGCGCCGATGGTGCCGTTGTGGCCGCCGCCGAACCACTGGTACGTCACGTCCAGCGGGGCGACCGTGCGGCCGGTGGTAACGAGGTACGCAGCACCGCGCCAGATCAGCAGCCCGGCGAGCGTGACGATGAACGCCGGCACCTGCAGGAAGGCGATGATGAACCCCTGCAGGGCGCCCATCGCCGCACCCAGGATCAGGCCGACGACGATCGCCATCAGCCATAGTGCTGGAAAATCGTGTCCTAAGATGGGTGGGAGAATCTCGGCCTGCGTAACCGCCATGATCATGCCGACGAAGCCCAGAAACGAGCCCACCGAAAGGTCGATGTTGCGCGAAACGATAATGAGCACCATGCCATTGGCGAGAATGGCGATGGTCGCCGTCTGGACCGACAGGTTCCAGAGATTGCGCGGTGACAGGAACAGGCCGTTGGAAGCGAAGTTGAAACCGATCCAGATGACCGCGAGAGCGATCAACATGCCGATCAGGCGCACGTCGACCTCGGTCGCCTGAAGGAAGCCGCGGATCAACCCCCCGGCCGGACCCTGTATCGCCTTCGGCGCCGTGTCGGCAGCTTCAGCCATGGAATGATCGCTTGCCCTCAGCCCCGCGAAAAGCCGCGCGGTCGCTACGTGTCGGCGTGTCGCTGTCGCCCAATCTTCCCACGCCACCGGAGTACCGGCGGCGTGGGTTCATGGTTCGACCAGCAACGACGCTAGTTGCAGGCAGCCACTGATCCCGCCGGAACGCCCTTGCAAGCGTCTGCCTTCGAGATCCAGCCGGCGTCGATCACCAGGTTGAGGTTGTCCTTGGTGATCGCGGTCGGGGTGAGCAGGATCGCGTTCATGCTCACTTTCTTGGCACCACCGTTGAACATCATCGCACCCTGGACCTTGTCAGGCGCGGTGCCACCGGCGAGAGCAAGAGCGACCTCAGCCGCGGTCTTGCCGAGCTGGCGGGCGTCCTTCCAGACCGAAATGGTCTGCTGACCGAGAGCGACGCGGTTGAGCGCGGCCTGATCGCCGTCCTGGCCGGAGAGCGCGACGTGGCCCAACAGACCCTGCGCGGCGAGAGCCGCCGACACACCGGTCGCCATGCCGTCGTTCTCGGAGAGAACGGCGTCGACCTTGTTGTTGTTCTGGGTCAGGAACTGTTCCATCTCCCGCTGGGCGTTATCCGGCGCCCAGTTGTCGGTGTAGGTTTCACCGACGATCTTGATGTCGCCGCTCTTCACGGCCGGGCCAATCACTTCTTCCATGCCGGCGCGCAGGAAGTCGGCGTTCGGGTCGGCCGAATTGCCCTTGATGATGACGTAGTTGCCCTTCGGCACCAGCGCGTAAACCGCCTTGGCCATCAGGGTGCCGACGCCCTTGTTGTCGAATGTAATGTAGAACGCACCGGGGTTCTCAAAGAGGCGGTCGTAAGCGATGACCGGGATACCCTCGTCGTGCGCCTTGTTGACGGCCGGCTGAATGGCGTCCTGATCCTGGGCCAGGATGATGAGGGCATTGGCGCCCTGCGCGATCAGGTTCTCAACGTCCGTCAGTTGCTTGTCGGCGGATGACTGGGCGTCGGTCGAGATATACTTGGCGCCGGCGGCGTCGAGTACGGCCTTGATGGCGGGCTCGTCCCACTTGCCCCAACGCTCTTCGTTGTGGTTGTTCCACGAGACGCCGACCGTCATCTGAGCATTGGCGATGCCCGCCGTCATCGCCAAGCCGATTGCGGCGAGCGATACGGCCAGTATCTTCCTCATGATTACCTCCCTGCTGGGTTTTGCGCGTCCGATACTCGGCGGACCGCGCGGGATAATATAGGAGAGCATCGGGCAAATCGAGGCCTGCCATACAAGTTAGGTTGACGTTCGACGGAACTCGTATCGAGACCCTTCCCATTGCCCGATTCCCGAGGAAATTGATGCCCGCCATTCGCCTTGCCGAGGTTGATCTGCCTCAATTCGGACTGCCGAAATCGGCGCCCGGGCTCGACACGGCGTATCATCTCGCCCGCATCGCTGATCTCCGCCGGCGGGCCCGCGCGAAAGGCCTTGCGAACGTCGTGATCTACGCGGATCGCGAGCATTTCGCCAACATGGCCTACCTCACCGGGATCGATCCCGCGGTTCGAGGAAGCGCTCGTCATCCTGTCCGACAGGCAAACGGTTATCGTTACCGGGCCGGAGAACACCGCCCGCGCCCGCGCGGCGGGCATCGACGCCGAGGTCGTCACCTATCCGCCGTTCGGCCTCCTTGGCCAGGACCGCACGCGGACGCCGCCACTCGCCGATCTGTTCCTCGCCCACGGTGTCGAACGCGGAGCGACTGTTGGCGTCGTCGGCTGGAAATATTTCGGCGCAGCGGAGAGCGCCGAGCCGGAGGCGTGGCTCGACGTTCCCTCATACATCGCCGACACGCTGCGCGCGGTGGTCGGGCCATCCGGCCGTGTCGTCAACGCGACAGCGCTCCTCATGCACGCGAGCGACGGCATGCGCGCGGTCAACGAGATCGACCAGCTTGCGCAATTCGAGTTCGCCGCGACCCACGCGTCGGAGGCGGTAAAGCGCGTGCTGTTCGGCACCGCACCCGGCATGAGCGAGTTCGAGGCGGCGCAACTGATGCAGCAGACCGGCCTGCCGCTCTCCTGCCACCCGATGCTCTCCACCGGCCCGCGGGCGTCCTTTGGCCTCGAGAGCCCGAGCGGCAGGATCATCCAGCGCGGCGAGCCGTTCACCATGGCGTACGGCGTGTGGGGCGGGCTCACCTGCCGTGCCGGCTGGGTGGTTGAGGACGCCAGCCAACTCCCGGATGGTATCCGCGACTACGTCGAGCGGCTGGCGGCGCCTTACTTCGCCTGCGTCGCGGAGTGGTACGAGACGATCGGCATCGGCGTGACCGGCGGGGAAATCGACGCGCTGGTGAAGCGCCATCTCGGCGACCCGTTCTTCGGCATCGCCCTCAATCCCGGTCATCTCATCCACCTGGACGAGTGGGTGAACAGCCCGATCTATCCGGGCAGTACGGAGCGCCTGCAATCAGGCCAGGCGATCCAGTGCGACATCATCCCCGCGACCGGGTCACCCTATTTCACCAGCAACATCGAGGACGGCATCGCGCTGCTCGACGATCGCGGCCGCGCCGAATTCGCCGAGCGGCACCCGGAAGCCTGGGCGCGCATCATGGCGCGGCGGGCGTTCATGGCAGACCACCTCGGCATCCGCCTCAAGCCCGAGGTGCTGCCGTTCTCCAACCTGCAGGGCTACCTGCCGCCGTTCATCCTGGCGCCGGGGCGGGTGCTGGTGCGGGGGTGAGCGCGTCTGATCACAGGTAACTGTTGATCAGCGCCTCCAGATACTCCTGCTTGCCGCTCTTCGGCTGCGGCTCAAGGTTGCGCTTCAGCACGTACTCCGAAAGGTCATCGAGCGAGCGCTTGCCGGAGAGGATGGCGCGCCCTTCCCTGCCCTTCCAGCCGGCGTAGCGGTCCTCGACAAATTGATCGAGCTTGCCGTCCTCGATGATCGCCGCGGCGATCATCAGGCCGCGCGCACAGGCGTCCATCGAGCCGACGTGGGCGATCAGCAGGTCGTCCGGGTCGATCGACTGGCGGCGGATCTTGGCATCGAAGTTGAAGCCGCCGGTTTTGAAGCCGCCGGCCTTGAGGATGGTGTAGCAGGCGAGCGCCATCTCCGGCACGTTCATGGCGAACTGGTCGGTGTCCCAGCCCGACTGGTAGTCGCCGCGGTTGATGTCGATGGAGCCGAGGATGCCGAGCGCGCTCGCCAGCGCCAGCTCGTGCTCGAAAGAGTGGCCGGCGAGGATTGCGTGGTTCTGCTCGATGTTGATCTTGACCCGGTCCTCCAGGTCGTAAGCCTTGAGCATGCCGTAGATCGTGCCGACGTCGTAGTCGTACTGGTGCTTGGTCGGCTCGCGCGGCTTCGGCTCGATCAGGATGGTGCCCTTGAAGCCGATCTTCTCCTTGTGCTCGACCACCATGGTGAGGAAGCGGCCGAGCTGGTCGAGCTCGCGCTTGATGTCGGTGTTGAGCAGCGTTTCGTAGCCCTCGCGACCGCCCCACAGGACGTAGTTGGCGCCGCCGAGCTCATGGGTGAGCTCCAGCGCGTTCTTCACCTGCGCCGCCGCGTAGGCAAACACCTCCGGGTCGGGGTTGGTGGCGGCGCCGGCCATGTAGCGGCGGTTGGAGAAAAGGTTGGCCGTGCCCCACAAGCACGCCGCACCTTGGCCTTCTCCATCTTCTCGGCGAACACCTCGCCGATTGCCCGCACGTTGCGGTTGGATTCGGCGAGCGTCGCGCCTTCCGGCGCGATGTCGCGGTCGTGGAAGGTGAAGAACGGCACGCCCAGGAGGCGGAACATCTCGAAGGCGACCTCCGCCTTCTGCCGCGCTCCTTCCATGGGATCGGCGGTGTGCATCCACGGCCGCATGAAGGTCTCGCCGCCGAACGGGTCGAGACCCGGCCATGTGAACGAATGCCAGTAGCAGACGGCGAAGCGCAGGTGGTCCTCCATGCGCTTGCCGAGGACCTTTTTGTTGGGGTCGTACCAGCGGAACGCGAGGTCGTCGCCGGCCCTTGCACCGGCATGACGGACCGGCCTTCTCTGTTCGAAGAAACGCGGGCTCATGACGGCAGTGCCTCCTTGATGGCGGGGTAAAGGTCGCGGTAGGCGGCGTAAGCGTCGGCATAGGCGCCGCTCAGTGCCGCGACGGGCTCGATGGTCTCGTGGATATCCGGCGGGGTGCAGACCGCGAAGGGATCGGCGCCGCTGGCGGCGATGAGCCCCAGGCGCGCGGCGCCGAAGGCTGCACCGAAATCGCCGCCGACCGGTACCGCGATGGGCAGGTCGAGCACGGTGGCGATCACCGTCAGCCAGTAGTTCGAGCGCGAGCCGCCGCCGACGGCCAGCAGCCGTTTCGGCTCGTTCAGCGGCATGGTCAGCACGTCGAAGCAATCCTTGAACGCAAACGCCACCCCTTCCAGCACCGCCTGGGTGAGGTCGCGGCGGCCGTGGCTCTGGTCGAGGCCGACAAAGGCGCCGCGGACGGCGACGTCGTTGTGGGGGGTGCGCTCTCCCGACAGGTACGGCAGGAAGCGGATCGCCGACGGCGCACCGGGAAACTCGCCGAGCTCGCCGACGAGGTCACCGGCCCTGAGCGACAGGACCCGCGCCAGCCAGTCGAGCGAACCCGCCGCCGACAGGGACACCCCCATCTGGTGCCAGGTGCCGGGCACGGCGTGGCAGAACGCATGAACGGCGCCCTCGGGGTTGGCGCGGTAGTGGTCAGCGGTGACGAAGATGACGCCTGAGGTGCCGATGGAAATGAAGCCGGTGCCGGCAGCAACCGCGCCGACGCCGCATCCGGACGCCGCGTTGTCACCACCACCGGCGGCGACCACCACGTCGGCGCGCATGCCCCAGCGGGCGGCGAGACGCTGGCGGAGCGTGCCGGTCACCTCGCTCCCCTCGTAGAGGCGCGGCATCGCCGAGCGGTCGAGGTCGGTGAGCTTCAGCATCTCGTCCGACCAGGCGCGCTTGCCGGTCTCCAGCCACAGCGTTCCGGCCGAGTCCGACATGTCGGAGGCCTTGTCGCCCGTGAGGTGGAGACGGACGTAGTCCTTCGGCAGCAGCACCGTCCTGACCTTGGCGAACACCTCCGGCTCGTTGCGTTTGACCCACAACAGCTTCGGCGCGGTGAAGCCGGGCATGGCGATGTTGCCGGTGATGCGCTGGCTTGCCTCGCTCAGCTCCGCCGCCTCCTTGTCGGCGCGGCCGTCGTTCCACAGGATCGCCGGCCGCAGCACCCGGTCGCTCTCGTCGAGGAGGGTAGCGCCGTGCATCTGGCCGGAAAGGCCGATGCCCCTGACCGCGCTCATCAGCCCGGCATGGTGGGTGACGAGCTTGTTGAACACGGCCTCCGTCGCCTGCCACCAGACCGACGGATGCTGCTCCGACCAACCGGGGTGCGGGCGCGAAACCTCCAGCGGCGCCGTCTCGGTCGCATAGACCTTCTGGCCGTCGTCGATGAGGACGACCTTGACCGAGGAGGTGCCGACGTCGATGCCGAGATACATGGGAGGGCCCGCCGCCTGTTACGGCGTCTCCCAACGGCCCGATTTCGCCGCCCGGAAGATCGCGTCGAGCACGCGCGCCTGGAGGATGGCGTCGTCGACGCCGAACTCCAGCGGCTCCTCGCCGCGGACGGCGCGGCCGAACGCCTCGGCCTGGAGCTGGTATTGGTCGCACGTGGCGATGCGGGTCGCGCGCGCCGATTGGTCGGCGAGCTTCTTGCCGTTGTCGAGGTAGATCGTCGTCGCCCCGCCTTGTGGCGCGTTGAACGGGATCTCGATTTCCAGCCGCGCTCTGGTGCCCATGATGTTGACGCGCTGGTAAGGTGTGAGCTGGGTCGACACGGTGAGGGTAAGGTGGCGCCCTTCGCCGAAGTCGATAAGCGCACTCGTCAGCCGGTCGGTGCCGAACGTCGGGTCGCGGTCGATCAGGGCGGCGACGCGCACCGGCTCGGCGCCGAAGATGTAGCGGGAGATGACCACCGGATAGCAGCCGATGTCGTAGACGGCGCCGCCGCCGATGTCAGCCATGTTGCGGATGTTGTCGGGGTTGACGTTGTAGTAGCTGAAGAGGCTCTGGATCGCCCGCACGGTGCCGAGTTTGCCATCACGCACCAACGCGCGGGCGCGATGCCATTGCGGGTGGTGGCGCACCATGAACGCCTCGGCGATGAGGATGCCGTCGGGCGCCGCCTTCAGCTTCTTCGCCTCGTGGGCATCGAGCGCGATCGGCTTCTCGCACAGCACGTGCTTGCCGCGCGCCGCCGCCGCCATGGTCAGCGGCACGTGCAGGTGATTGGGCAGCGGATTGTAGACCGCCTCGATGTCGGGATCGTCGAACAGTTCGTCGTAGGAGCCATAGGCGACGGGAATGTCGAGCTTGCGCGCCGCCTTCTTCGCGCTCGCCAGCGAGCGCGATGCGATCGCACGCACCTCCAGTTTGCGGCTTTTGAGCATGCCGGGGAGCACCCGCGCCAGGCCGATGTTGGCGGTCGAGATGATCCCCCAGCGAACCTTGTCGCCGCCCGCTTTTGTCCGCGCCATCGCTCGCCTCCCCGGTTTGAATCGGTCGCGCTGGGCTAAGCAAGCCGGTTATTGGCCGGTTGGCAAGCCTTGCCACCCGATCACGCCCTCCGCCGGCTGGCGAGATAGGTGCCGGCGAGGAGCAGGGCGATGCCGGCGGCGTGGCAGGCGTGGAAGGTCTCGCCGAGGATTGGGGCGGCGCGCGGATCGCCGCTCAGGCGGCGACCTTGGTTGCCGGAACCGGGGCGCCGCCGATGTCGTCTCGGACGATGCGCCCCGCTTCGATCCAGCCCTTCAGGATCGCGCCGGCGCGAAAGGCGACGAACGGTCCGGATGTGGCCTGGTTCTCCAGGTCACCGCGAGCGACCTCGACGATCTCATTGCGGACAAGCGACATGCGCCGCAGGATCTGCTGCAGGCCGTTGTCGTCCCTGTCTTCGTCCCTCAGCAGCAACCATGCTTCCGGGTCGTTCCAGTAGAGCGCGGCTGCGTTGCAGACGATCACGTCGAACGGCTTGCCTATATAAAGGAGCCCGGCGCCGAAGAACTGCCCGATGTCTAGGCGCTTGCGCGCCTCATCAAGGCACGTAGCAACCCGCGGTGAAAAGCGGGGCTCGCGCCAGTCGATCAGGCGAGCGCGCATCCGCTTCAGAAGGCGCTCACCCGCCCGGATGCGACGCGGCTCGCCGGGCAGGTCGTGAACGGCGATGAAGTCGAGGTCGGCGAGCGCGGCCAGGATTTCGGCCAGGCGCGGCCGGCCGTGATCCCCGTTGATGATCAGCCAGCTCTCGGGGTCGATCTCGGCGGAAGCGACGGCATCGCAGATCACAGGGACGAGAATTTGCGGGAAGAGCGGCCGCCACTCGGCTTCGCGCGGGCCACGACCCAGGTCGCGCCCGACGTGTTCAAGGCAAAGCCGGTTGGCCTCGACCACGATCCCGAACACCTTGGGATCGTGCATGAGTGTGCGTGCCCACTCGATTGGACGCTCTGACACTTCTGTTACCCCGCCTGCGGACGGTGAAGACCGTCTCTCAGACAGAAGTATAAGTAGCGCGCTCCTACGAACGGCTTCAGAAGAACGCTAAAATTTGTCGGGTTAGACGATTTTCCGATGCAACGTCATCGTAGAACGCTCTCGGACACTACCACATCGACAGCAGGAGCTTCTCCACCTCGTCGACGTCGGCCGGGCGCGGATTGGTGCGGGTGGCGGGGTCTTTCATCGCCTGCTCGGCGACCTTGCGGAGCTTGCCCTTGTCGGCGTCGACTTCGCTGAGCCGTGTCGGCAGACCCATCGACTTCACCAGCCCGCGCACGTCGCCGCCGAACGACTGCGCCGTGCCGCCGCTGCACGCCTGCGCCAGCGCCTGCAACCGGTCTGCCGCCGCTTCGGCGTTGAACTCGATCACCGCCGGCAGCGTGATGCAGCTCGTGAAGCCGTGGGCGACGCCGCAGATAGCGCCGAGCTGGCGCCCGAGCGTATGACTCAGCCCCGACTTGAAGTAGCCGATGCTGCTGAACAGCGTCATCCATGCCGCGATCAGCACGTTCAGCCGGTATTGCAGGAAGCGCTCGTCCTTCGGGTCGAGCGACAGCGGCAGCTCACGGAAAAGCACCGGAGCGGCGGCGATCGCCAGGGCGTCGATGATCGGGTGTGGCGGCACGCCGTAGAACTTCTCCACCGCGTGATCGAGCGCCTTGATGCCGGACGACGCCCATAGGGTGTCGGGCGTCGCGATCGTCACCTCGGGATCGAGGAAAACGTTGGTTGGCAGCAGGAATGGGTGGAAATAGATGCGTTTGGCGTGGGTGTCGGGGTCGATGAACGCCACCGTCGCGGTGTGCTGGCCGGCCGACAATGTTGTCGGCACCGCGATCTGCGGCAGCGGCCGGGGCCCGTTGTCGCCGGGTGCCGTTGCTCCGTCCCACAGCGCGTCAGAACGCCCTGAGCCGAAGAAGCCGTTGAAGCGCGCGGACGTCAGCAGATCGAGCCCAATCGCGCAGGCCGTCGCCTTGCCGAGCTCCATGATGCCGCCGCCACCGAAGCTGACGACGCAGTCCGGCTTCTCTTCGCCAATCCGCCCGGCGAGTTCGAGGACGGCCGCCAGATCACCGTGCTCCTTCGGCGCAACGAAGGTGCCGCGATAACGTTCGCCGATCGCCGCGGTCAGCGGATCGATCGCCGACGGCGTCTTCGACAGCGTATTGCCGGTGACGACGACGACGCGCTCGTATTTCCACGTTTCGAGTTGGGCATGGAGCGTCCTGGCGATCACTCCGATGCCGTACTCGACCCGCTGGCGCTGCGAGATATGTCGGCCGAGCGGATACTCGACCGACCGGGGTGTCTGCACGGGCTCCAGCCCGGATTGCCGGTCCAGCACCGATCAGACCATGTACTTGCCGTTTTCAACGATCGTCTTGCCGTCGACCTCGATGGTCGGATTGGAGAAGATGCAATCGTAGTGGATGTCGCTGTCGAGCGTGCCGCCGACGTCCTTGTTCAGGCCGAAGCCGATGTGAGAGCTGCCCAGGATGAAACGGTCCTGGCGCATGCTGCCCATGAAGAATGCATCGGGATTGGTGCCGACCGCGAGTTCGCAGAGCTTGTAGCCGTTCTCGTCGGAGTACTTGTCGAGCCAGCGTTCGAACCGCTGCGCTTCGTCGCCGCCCTCGATCTTGGTGATCGTGCCCTTCTCGATTGTCAGCTTCATCGGCCGGCGAATGTCGCCGATGAAATGAGCGCACTTGTCGACGTAGAGGACGCCCTCGGCGTTGTGCTCGACCGGCGGCACCATCGTCTCGCCGCCCGGGAACTGGACGTGCGGATACTTGTGGCCGACGTAAGGCTTGCGGCCTTCGATGTCGATCCACATGTCGGTGCCGAGCGCGCTGGTCACATGCACGCGCTTGCCTTCGGTCCAATAAGGATCGATCCGCTTGCGGTAAACCAGACATTCGTCGGGACCGGAGTGGATCGCGCCGAAGACGAGCTGGCGTGCGTCGATGTTGTCCGAGTTTATCCGTCGCTTCTGGAGCGAGTTCATGCGGGCACCGAACTGGCTGTGAACCATCGCCGTGCTGGCGGCATAGTGGATGACGTCGCACGCCTCGCCGGCCTGTTGAACCATGTCGGGCGGATTGATGTAATCGCGCTCCAGCGGGGTGATGATCATGACGGTCGGATTGGCGCCGAGCACGCGCGCCGCCGCCGAAAACACCTGGGCAACATCATCCTCGACGTTGGTGTCCGACACAATAAGGACGTTGTCACCTTCCTTCACCACGCGGCGATAGTAAGGCAGTGTGTTTTCCAGCATCTGAGGAAAAGAGTACGGTGAAGGCATGCTTTACTTTCCTGATCTAGACTGTTGCGCCGATGTGAATGTTGGAAGGGGTCCAAACGACACCGCCATCGCGGCGCGTTTCGTTACGACAGGCGGGAGTGACTTTCAAGCGGTCTCAGGTTGGAAAACGGTTTCTCTCCAATGCTGGCGCGTAGCACATCGTCACGCGCCCGGTTCACGGCCAAAGACCGAGCCAACCACGAACCTTTCGTCCTCGACACGGTCGAAGGGATAGGATGCCTCGTCGCGCTTGGTATTGGCACCGGCGCGGAAGCGGTCAAAGGCCGCTTCGTCCTCCCAACCTGTGATAGTGGCGATGATCCCTGGGCCTTCGGGTGGCTCCAGACGATAGCGAAATTTGAATCCCGGCGCGCTCGCCTGGGCGCTGCCTTGCCGGTCGATGAAGTCCCTGCCCGCGTCGATCTTACCCGGCTTGCACCAATGACGCGCGACACGAACGAACATCTTGCGACCTCCCTCTGCGCCAGTGATCGCGGCGCGTATCCACCAGAATCAGGCCGCCTCGCCACCGGCGCGGGCGGAACGGCGGAACGTCCCGTAAAACGCCCACACCAGTAACGCAACCGTGATCGCCACGAAGACGGCGCTCAGCGGCCGGTTGACGAGGACCAGATAGTCGCCGCGTGAAATCAGCAACGCGCGGCGAAGGTTTTCCTCCATCAGCGGACCGAGGACAAACCCGAGCAGCAGCGGGGCCGGTTGAAACGCGAGCAGCCGCATGGCGTACCCGATGGCACCGAACACGATGACCATCACCACGTCGAAATAGCTGCCGTTGATCGAGTAAACGCCGATGCAGATGAAGGTCAGGATCGCCGGATAGAGAATGTGGTACGGAATCGCCAGAACCTTGACCCAAATCCCAATCAACGGAATGCTCAAGAACAGCAGCATGATGTTCCCGACCCAGAAACTCATGACCAGGCCCCAGAACAGGTCGGAGTGGGCGACCATCAGTTGAGGACCCGGAGCGACGCCGTGTAGCGTCAGCGCGCCGATCATCAGCGCCATCACGACATTGCCGGGGATGCCCAGGGTCAGCGTCGGGATGAAGGCAGTCTGGTCGGCGGCATTGTTCGCGGCCTCCGGCGCCAGAATGCCTTCAATCGCGCCGTTGCCGAAGCGCGACGGGTCGCGGGCAATCTTCTTCTCAACGGCGTAGGCCATGAACGCTGCGATGACGCCCCCCGTTCCGGGCAAGGCGCCGAAGAACGAGCCGAGACCGGTGCCGCGAAGGAGCGGCAGCAACGTGCGCTTGCGATCGTCGGCCGTGGGGATCATCGAGCGGAACGAAATGCTGGCGCGGTCGAGATCAGCGGGGTCGATCCTTCCGATGCTCGCGATGACTTCGGCCACGCCGAACAGTCCCATGGCGAGCGTGGCGAGGCTGACTCCATCGTAAAGCTCGATCAGTCCGAAACTGAAGCGCGGAGCTCCTGTTTCGAGATCGGCCCCGACCAATCCGAACAGGATGCCAAGAATGACCATCGCCATGCCCTTCAACGGTGCTCCCGTTGAAACGGTCGAAGCCGCCACCAATCCGAGCAGCATCATCGTGAAATATTCGGGAGGCCCGAAGCTCAGCGCCACGTCCACGATCGCGGGCGAGAAGACCGTCATGATGAGGATGCCGATGCTGGCACCAAAGAACGACGCCACCGTCGTCATCAGCAACGCGACGCCGGCGCGGCCCTGCTTGGCCATCGGGTAGCCTTCCAGGCAGGTGACCGCATTGGTCGGTGTGCCGGGCAGGTTGAACAGAATTGAGGCGACCGAACCGCCGTAGGTCGACCCGTAATAGACGCCGCCGAGCATGATGACCGACGCGGTCGCATCGAGATGGAAGGTGATCGGCAGCAGCAGCGAAATCGCCGCCAACGCTCCGATGCCGGGGAGCACTCCAACGAGCTTGCCGAGGAAGACGCCGCCGAAACAGTACAGCAGGTTGGACAGCGTCAGCGCCGTCTTGAGGCCCTGCAGAAGGTTGTCGGCGAGGTGACTAATGAAGTCCACGGCGCCTCCCTATAACGGCCATTTGAAACTCTCGATCGGCAACTGGAGGCCGATCTGAAATACGACAACCACGAAAAGCGACATCGTCGCGGCGAATATCACGATGCCCAGTGGTCGCAGGCGGCTTTCAGCCAACGAACTGATCCCGATCAGAAGGAAGATCGCCGGCACAAGGCCGAATGGCTCGATCGTCAGCGCGAACGCAAGCAGCCCGACGAGGACGGCCAACAGCGGTCGATAGGCCGGCGTGGCAATCGCGGGGCCTGCGCGGAGCAGAGCCGCCAGAAATACGATGGCGCCGAGGGCGGCAAGCACGTACCCGAGCATGGTCGGGAACATGCCGGGACCAATGTGCCGCAATGTGCCGAGCGGGTAATTGCGCGAGGCATACACGCCCACAAACAAGCCGCAGGCGACCAGCACCGCTCCTGCAACAATATCGCGATAGTCGCGAGTTCAACATACCGGCGTGGCGCCTTGTTTTCGCGTCAGGATTCGTCGTCCAGCTCGTCGATCCAGCGCAGCGCCTGGACCACGGCGGGAAACGGCGCCGTCGAACCGAACGTCACCAGCACTGCCTGGCGCAGTGCGTCCTTGCCTGTCCCATGTCGCAGGAGACGTTTCGCGTGCGCCTTGAAACTGAACTCGACGCCCGTGATCACGAATCCGGCCAGGACGATGAGTTCGCATGTCTGCAGATCGAGAGGCCCGGAATTCAGCACAGCCTTGCGCAGCGCTTCATGCGCCGCGGCCGCCGGCTCGCAATAACTCGCCAGATAGGCGACTCCACGCGGGCGTTCCTCGGAACTCACGGCCACTCTCCCTTCCCTGGTCTCTATCCGGTCTCGACCGGCACGTCGTTGCGCGAACCCCATTCCGCCCAGGAGCCGTCATACAGGGCCTTCGGCGGCTTGCCGAGGGCGTCGAGCGCCAGCCACAGGATCGCCGCGCTGACCCCCGAACCGCATGTCGTTATCGTCGGTTTGTCGAGGTCGACACCGCCCGCCGCGAACGTGCTGGCAAGCTGCTCTGGCGCCGCCAGACGCCCGTTCACGATCAAGCCACCGTTGGGAACGTTGAAAGACCCGGGCATGCGGCCTGGCCGGACCCCGGGACGCGGTTCGGGGTCCTCACCGCGAAAACGACCGGCCGAGCGGGCGTCGACGATCTGAACACCACCGTCCGCGACCGCTGCTTTCATGTCCGCGAGCGAGGCGACAGAGCCGGCGTTGAAGCGCGCCCTGAACGACCGGGCTGGACGATGCACTTCCCCGGGTTCGGTCGGGCGGCCCTCTGCCTTCCATTTCGGCAGGCCCCCGTCGAGAATGAAGACGTTGTCGGCGCCAAAGATGCGGAATGTCCACCAGACGCGCGGGGCCGAGGAGAGGCCTGCGCCGTCGTAGACAACTATGGTGTCACCCTCGCCAATGCCGAGAGCACCCACGGTTTCTGCGAACTGTCGCTCGCTCGGCAGCATATGCGGCAACTTGGTGGAGTGATCGGCGACGGCGTCAATGTCGAAAAAGACGGCGCCGGGAATGTGTTCCGACAGATATTCGGCACGCCCGCTGCGATTGAGCGTCACCAGGTAGTTGGAGCCGTCGACCACCACCAGATCGGGCGCGCCCAGACGCTCTGCAAGCCAGTCGGTCGTTACCAAACGGCGGCTGGCGGGGGGGCGTTCATCGGTCATGGGACAGTCGCTGAGGCACGGTGATGGGCGCCTGAGTATGCGGAATGACGATCCGAGTCCAGCGGACGGGCGACGCAGCTTTACAGGTCGTGACAACACCGGTATTTCCGCGAGCGCGACCCAAACCTCCCTGACGCGGACGATATAGCGCCCGCTGGCCGAGATATCCGGCAATCATTCATTACCAGATGAATTCGGGACTGCAGCCGACATGACCACGGCCGACGATATCTCCGGGCGAACTCCGATCGTTGCTGCCGGGCGCACGGAGAGGCGCGGTCAGGTTGGCGTTGCGACACCCCGGGTCGAGGACGCGCGGTTTATCACCGGACGCGGGTGCTACACGGATGACGTCCAGACCGCCGGTGCCGCGCACGTCTGTTTTGTGCGCTCGCCGCACGCGCATGCGATCGTTCAATCGGTCGATGCAGAAGCAGCGCGCGGTGCCCCCGGTGTCCTTGCTGTCTTCACCGGTGCCGACGTGGTTGCCGACGGCATCGGCGACATCCCGTGCCGCGTCTTGCCGGCACCGCCTGTTGGCGAAGTCTTCTTCCGTTCCCCCTACCCGATCCTGGTAAACGACCGCGTTCGCTGCATCGGCGACCGTGTCGCCATGGTCGTCGCCGAGACGAAACAACAGGCCAGGGATGCCGCCGAGCTTGTCGATGTGGCCTATGAGGCCCTGTCGGCAGTCGTTTCGGTCACCGAGGCGCTGGCGCCTGACGCGCCGAAGGTGTGGGAGGCCGCCGGGGCAAACGCCTGCTTCACCATCCGCCGCGGCGACAAGGATGCGGTGGACCGGGCCTTCGCGCAGGCGGCGCATGTCGTGAAGGTGAAACAGCGCTATCCGCGCATCGCCGGCAATACGCTCGAACCAAGATCGTCGACGGGCGATTGGGACCGGCGGAGTGGCCGCTACACCCTCTACACCGGCAACGGCCAGATTCACCGGATGAAGGACACGCTGGCGGTCTCCCTGCTGCACGTGCCCGACACCGAAGTGCACGTGATCGCGACCGACATCGGTGGCGGCTTTGGTCAGCGCGGCGCGCTCTACCCGGAGGACGTTTGCGTCCTGTGGGCCTCGCGCAAGCTCGGCCGTCCGGTGAAGTGGACCGCCGAGCGCAGCGAATCCATCATGTCGGACATCCATGGACGCGATCGCTTCGACGAGGGCGAGGCAGCGTTCGACAGCGCGGGGCGCATCCTGGCGGTACGCGCCGAAATTTCGGTCAATCTCGGCGCGTACCTCAACCATTCGGCCGGCAATCCGGCGATCAACGCGTCGCGCCTGTGTTCGGTCTATGACGTGCCGAACTACCACAATGTGGTGCACGGGGTGTTCACCCACACCGGCCCGATCGGCGTCTATCGGGGGACCGGCAAGCCCGAAAACCTGCTGTTTATGGAACAGTTGATGGACAAGGCGGCCCGGCTGATGGGCGTCGATCCAGTCGCGTTGCGCCGCCGCAACCTCATTCCGCCGGCGGCGATGCCGTACGAGGGTCCGGGCGGCTACACGATCGACTGCGGTGAGTTCGAGCACATGCTCGATCGCGCGCTCGAACTCGGAGACTACAACGGATTTCTGGAGCGGCGGGCGGCGAGCCAGCGGGCCGGGCTTCTGCGGGGCTTCGGGATCGGCCTCTACATCCTGCCGGCGGCGCACAATCTGTTCAGCGAGCGCATGGAAGTCCGCGTTGCCCCCGATGGAACCGTTGCGGTGCACGCCGGCACGCAGTCGTCGGGGCAAGGCCACGAGACCATGTACACGCAGATGGTCTCCACCTGGCTCGGCATTCCGTTCGAACAGATCCGCATCTACCAGGGCGACACCGACCGCGTCCTTTTCGGGCGTGGGACGTTTTCGGAGCGCAGCGCCACCATGGGTGGCTCGGCGTTGCGCCTTGCCGTCGACGACCTGATCGCCAAGGGCAAACGATTTGCAGCCTGGATGCTCGACACCAGCGACGAGGAGATCGAATTCGCCGACGGCATCTTTCACGTCGCCGGCACCAACAAATCGGTGACGCTCGCCGAGATCGCGCGGCGCTGCTACACGGCAGCCGGTACGCCGCTCGAACTGGGCGTTGGCCTCGACGGCATCGGCGGCTATTCGGGAAAAGGCACGTTTCCCAACGGCTGCGTGGTTTGCGAGGTCGAGATCGACGCCGAAACCGGCCAGGTTACGCTCGACCGATGCACGTCTGTCTGCGATTCCGGCGTCGTGATCAACCCGCTGACGATCACCGGGCAGATGCATGGATCGCTGTGCCAGGCCGTTGGCGAGATGCTCGTGGAGCAGGTGCGCTATGATGATAGCGGTCAGCTCATCACCGGCTCGTTCAGCGACTACGCCATGCCGCGCTCCGACCTGCTGCCGGAGGTGCGCACCGAGTACATCGAGGTGCCGACGGCGACCAATCCGCTGGGCGTCAAGGGCGGTTCGGAGAGCGGCAACGCCGGCGGACCGGGGGCGGTCTACAATGCCATCCTCGATGCCCTGTCGCCCCTCGGCGTCGACGACGTGCCCCTGCCGGCCACTCCCAACCGGGTATGGCGGGCGATCCAGGACGCGCGGTCAAAGACCGCCTAGCGCCGCCGGTCGCCGAGATACCAATCCAGAAACGTGAAGGTGCGGTTCCGCGCCGCCTCGGCGCTGACCGGCCTGTACCGCGGCCGGTAATCTTCGTCGAACGCGTGACCGGCGCCGCGGTAGGTGAATATCTCGTACGTCTTGCCGCCTTCCGCCAGCCTCCGATCGAAATCGTCGACGTCGGCCGGGGTGATGTACGTGTCGTTGGTGCCGTAGTGCGACAGAAGCGGCGCCTTGAGGTCGCCGGCGCGTTCGATCGGCGATACGGGCTTGTGGCTCGGCGTCTCGTCGTAGCGCAGCCGCCCGTAGTAGTTCACCGCAGCCGCGATCCCGTCGATGTCGCAGGCACCCATGTAGGCGTAGGCACCGCCGATACAGAAGCCCATCGTGGCGATGCGGTCGCCGTCGACCGCCGGGTCTTCACGCAGGCGGTCCACACTGGCGCGCACGCTCTCCAGAGCCGCCACGTCCGAAAGGGCGTCGATGGCGGCGAACATGGCGTCACGGGTTGAGAGGTCCGGCTCTTCGGTACCGGCGAAATAGTCCACCGGCAGCACTCCGTAGCCCCGGGCATTGAGGCGGGCGACCCACCGCAGGACGTACGCATTGACGCCGTGTATGGCGGGGATCAGCACCACCGCCGGGGTCGGGGCGCTTGCGCCGAGGACCGGGTAAAACGTGGCGGCGGAGGCTGCTTTTGCGTGGAGGTTCATGATCGTTCGACTCTTGCTCTGCTCAGGCTTTCCGGTTGCGGCGACCGCGAACTTCGGCTGATGCGTTGATGATGACGTGCAGGTTGCGCGCATAGTCGACGGCGCCGGCGACGTTCATGTCGAACGCGCTGCGTGCGAATTCCTTGACCGCCAGGACGGCGGACGGCGGCGCCTTCAGAATTGCGGCGCAGGCGCTGTCGACCGCCTCGTCCAGTTGCGCGGCCGGCACCACGTCGCTGACGATCCCTACCTGGAGGGCACGTTCGGCGCTTATGGCGGCCGTCGTGTAGATCAGGTGATTGAAGGCTTTCAGTGGAACGCGATCGACGAGCGCCGACATCACCATGGTCGGAAAGATGTTGTGGGACATCTCCGGCACCTGAAATGACGCGCCTTCGCTGGCGATGGTGAGGTCGCACAACGCGGCGATCGCGCATCCGAAGCCGCGAGCGCGCCCTTGCACGACACCGATCACCGGCACGACGGAGTTGCGCAGCGCGCTGTAGCAATTGAAGACCGTGTCGTGATCGTGCCGCCGCTCGAGCGTATCGTCGACAGAGCGTCGCGGACCGCGTCATGGTCTCGCGTCCGACGCAAAAATCGTCGCCGGCACCCCGGATGACGATCAGCCGGGCGCTTCCATGGGCGTCGCCGACCAGTCGGGTGATGGTTGTCGCCATCTCGTCGGTCGCGGCGTTGCCGATTTCGGGCCTGTTGAGGGTGATCTCCAGGATTGGCCCATTCAATTTGTGAACTATATGGTCTGACACGTGCGTCGCTCTTGGCTGTGGCGGAAAAAGGCATGGAGCCCGACTCGTCGTCTGCTGCCGGGCTCCGTGGTTCTTATAGCGTCCAGCGGCCTGGCCAAGGGAACTACATCCCATTTCGGCGCGAATTGCGCCAGATTCTGTGCGGCCGTCAGGTCGAACGCGGACAATCGTTGCTCCATGGACGCGAACGAAGAAACGACGCAAGGTGCAACGATGAAACCGTGCGCTACCGCAGGTAGGCGCGACATCCTTCCTCGTGGCCAAGTGACACCCCGTACGTGTACAAAAAAGTTGACGATGTCACGTGTTCTGCGAATGCCGGGGTTGACCTTGGTTGCCCGCTGTCATTAGGTGCGGCGCGTGCCAGAGCGCAATGTAAAACCCCTTCAGGGAGGACTCCATGAATTTCGGTCGACGTGAGTGGCTGACGCTGGGGGCGGCCGCGTTATTTGCGGTGATGCTTAACCCGGCCCAGTCAAACGCCCAGCAAAACTATCCTGACAAGACCGTCAAGGTCATCGTGCCATTCTCAGCGGGCGGCACGCTCGACATAGTGGGCCGGCTGTGGGCCGAACATGCCGGCCAGGATCTCGGCCAGTCGATGGTCGTCGAGAACAAGGGCGGAGCCGGCGGCACCATCGGAACCGCGGTCGTGGCCCATTCGGACCCCGACGGCTACACGCTGGGTATGGGCATGACGGGAACACTGGTGCTCAATCCCTCCATGATGGCCAACGTCCAGTACGATCCGGCGAAGGATTTCCAGCTCATCTCGATCCTTGCCGCCACGACGAATGCGTTCGCCGTGAACCCCTCGGTTCCCGCCAAAGACCTGAAAGAGCTGGTTGCCTACATCAAGGCGAACCAGGACAAGCTGTCCTATTGCTCGGCCGGCGCCGGCACCTCCACCAATCTGGCGATGGAACTCCTGAAGCAGGAAATCGACGCGCCCGGCCTCGTTCACGTTCCCTATAACGGCGCCGGCGAATGCATTGGCGCGGTCGTGGCGGGCGATGTTCCGATCGCTTCGGTCGTCTTCACCGGGAGCCTTCTGGAACTCGACAAGGGAGACAAATTGCGGATCCTGACGGTTGCGTCGCCCAAGCGCCTGTCGGCTGCACCCGATGTGCCGACGGGTGTCGAGTAGGGATATCCGAACTTGATCGTGCAGAGCAGCATCAGCGTGGTGGCGCCCGCGGCGACACCGAAAGACGTCGTCGACAAGCTCTATGCCGCGACGAAGAAGATGATGGCCGATCCCGAGGTGCAGAAGGCACTTCTGTCGCAGGGTCTTGAGCCGGTGACCGATTCCACTCCGGACACGGCACAGGCTTTCCTGGAGGACGATCTCAATCGCCTGGCGCCGCTCATCAAGAAGCTCGGCTGGAAACAGAAGTAAACCGGGCAAGGATTCCTCCGGCAGGGAACGCTGGCGCGGGGGCACGGAAGTGCCCCCGCGGTGCGTTTGGGCACCATCGGCGCCGCAACCCGTCAGCGAGCGCCGCTCGCGTCACCGGCAGTGGGCAGCGACGCCTTGATAGCCACTCCGCACTAGCGCAAAGACCGCCAGGAGGCGATTGCATCCCCATGGGCACAGGCGTCGGAATTCGCGAGGTGGCGTGGCTCGATTGCGCCGGCGGCGGCCAGGTCGTGGTCGAGGACGGCTTTGCCTACATCGGCCACATGGAGGCGCCCCACGGGACCTCGATCGTCGACGTGCGGGACCCGAAAAATCCCAAAATCGTCGCCGAGATCGGAATTGCCCGCGGGCTGCACTCGCACAAGGTCCGGGTCCACGGCGACATCATGATCATCAATCAGGAGGCCTACAGGGGCGAGCCTCCGGGGCCGGTCGGGCTCAAGATTTTCGACGTCGCGGACAAGGCCAATCCGAAAGAGATCACCCACTGGGCCTGTGGCGGCAAGGGCGTGCATCGCTTCACGTTCGACGGGCGCTACGCATACATCTCGCCGGAGATCGAGGGCTATCTCGGCAACATCGTGATGATCCTCGACATGGCCGAGCCGGCGAAGCCGGTCGAAGTCGGACGCTGGTGGATGCCGGGCCAGTGGACGGCCGGCGGCGAGACCCCGGACTGGACGGGCCGCAACCACCGCTGTCACCATCCCATCCGGCAGGGCGATCGCCTCTACGTCAGTTACTGGCACGGAGGTGCGGTCATCCTCGACATATCCGACATGGCACGCCCGCGGTTGGTCTCGGTATTCGACACCAGCCCGCCGTTCAGTTGGCCGACCCACACCGTGCTGCCGGTCAACAAACCGATTCACGGGCACAAGTGGATGCTGGTGGCGGACGAGGACAAGGTGCCGCTCGATCGCGAACTGTCGCCGGAAATGCCGGCCTTCCTCTGGATGTTCGACATCACCATGGAGGAGCGGCCGGTGCCGGTCGGATCATTCCAGGTGGCCGGCATCGATGGACGTCGGCAACCGCTCGGAACCGGTTGCCACCAGATTTTTGAATCGGCGGACGGGAGCGAAATTCCCGCGGCGTGGTTCGCCCAGGGACTCCGCATCATCGACTTCAGCAATCCGCACTGCCTTCGGGAGGTTGCCTCGTACGTGCCCGACGTGCCGCAGGGGGCGGACAGCGTTGCGACGAACGACCTCTACGTCGACCCGCAAGGGCTGATCTATCTGATCGACCGCAATCGCGGACTTTCCATCGTCGAGCGGACCTGAGCGACGCGGCCGGCGTCAGCCGCCGGCGTGGTGCGGGTGCGTCAGCTGCAGCGGATCGTCGGTGCGTTTCTGCCAGTCGCGCAAACGGGCGTACAGGTCGTCCACCGTTCCCCGTTGGGCAGCGTCATCGATGAGGTTGCGCATCTCGCCGGGATCGTTGTCCAGGTCGTAGAGTTCGCTGCGGTCGCCGCTGTTGACGTTGAGCTTCCAGCGGGTGGTGCGTAGCGAACGGATGAACTGGCCCTTGACCGGATCGAACAGGTCCGGGTGCTGCCTGTGGTGCATGGCCTGCAGTACGCCATTCCATTCGCAGACAGCCGCAGCGTCGGCATCTTCGTCACGCTCGCCGCGCAGCAGGGGCAGCAGGCTCTCCTCGGCCACCTGCGCCGGCCGCTCGATCCCCAGCACGTCCAGCACCGTCGGCACCAGGTTGAGCAGGCTCACCGGTTCGGCAACCCGCCTCCCCTCTTCTATTCCCGGCAGGCGCATCATCAGCGGCACGCCCTGGCTCTCCTCGAACATCATGCCCTTCATGATCATGCCGTGGCTGCCCATCATGTCGCCGTGGTCCGAGGTGAAGATCACCACCGTGTCGTCGGTCAGGTGGAGCTCGTCGAGCTTGTCGAGGACGCGGCCGGCGTACTTGTCCATCAGGTGGCAGAGGCCGTAGTAGCGGGCGATGACGCGGCGCCACTGGTCTTCGGTCGAGAAGCCGGAGTCGCCGCGGTGGTCGCGGGTGCAGGCCCAGCGCTGAAACGCGACGTGCCGCGCCGGCCAGCCGGGCAGCGGGTCCATGTGGAAATTGTCGGGCAGCTCGATCTCGTCCGGGTCGTGCAGATCGTCGAAGGGCCCGGTGTACGGGTTGTGCGGTTCGAGGAAGCTGCAGACCAGCAGGAACCGCTCGTTCTGCCGCGCTTCAAGGAAGCGGCAGGCCTGCTCGGCGATGAAGGCCGGCTTGGACAGCTCCTCGCCGAGCCTGGCGGTGAAATGGCGGCTGAAGGTCGGGGGCGCGCCCAGCGGATCGGTGCGGTCGGGGGCGATCCCATGCGCGACGAGCCAGCGGCCGTAGCCCGACAGACCATAGAGATCCCGGTCGCCGGCAGCGGTGTAGTCGTCATCCACCGCCTGGTAGAACTGCTCGAAGCCGCGCTGGGGCAGCACCTCGTTGCCCAGGTGCCACTTGCCCAGGTATCCGGTGCGCACGCCATGATCGACGACCATGTCGCCAAGGGTGGCAAAGCGGCGCGGCAGCGGAGCGTAGTTGGCCGAGACGCCATGGGTGTGCGGATGGACGCCCGACAACAGCGAGCAGCGCGAGGGTACGCACAGGGGCTGCGGGCAGATCGCGTGATCGAACACCACAGAGCGCCGCGCGAGGCGGTCAAGGTTCGGTGTGCGGACGGTCTGGTTGCCGTACGTCGCCAGCGTGCGGCGCTGCTGCTGATCGGTAAGCAGGATCAGGACGTTCATGGCGGTCGGCGGTCTGGGCGAACCCCCGCGTCGGGGGCCCGCTGGTTGGTGTCGGGGAAGACGGTGGCGCCGCGGGTCAGCTCCCGGCGAGTTCAACCGCCTCCCGGTCATTCGCCCGCAGCTCCAACGCCGCCCGCTTGACCATATCGAGTTCCGACTTGGACGTCAGGCTGGAGACAAACGGCTGGAGCGGACCCGTGCGCGCGACGCTGGCAAGTTCGACGGCGGCATGCAAGACACGCATCGGAGAGATCGCGTCGCGAACATCCTCGAGAGGCAGGAAGAGCGTCCGCAGAAGTTCCGCCTCGTCATACCGGCCCGCGGTCAGCGCTCTCAGCAGGGCGGTCGCCAGACCCGGCGCCACGGAGACGCCCCCCGAGGTGAAGCTGCGCAGCCCGAAATCGCGGAAGTGTTCCACCACCGGCCGCTCGGCGACGCCGCTCATCACGATATCGGTTCCGATCGCGTCGATGATCTCGCGCAAGTAGGCGTCCTCGCGCGGGTTCTTGCGGACGACGGCGTACTTCACGGCGCAAATGGCGCCATCGCGGACCAGTGCACCGAGATCGGACGCGGACAGGTAACCGTCGCTCTTGATGTAGGCAATCAGCGGCTTCTGGTAACGCTCGGCCAATCTTCCGAGCCCCGATGCGACGCCGGCCGGAGTCGTCGGAAAGTGATGCGGGAGGGTCATTGCCGTGGGGAACGGATAGGACCTCAGCAGTTCCAGTTGATGCTCCGCCTTGCCAAAGTCGCTGCCGACAGACGGCAGAAACCAGTCCGACGGCTGCGAGAAGCCGACCATCATGTCGAGCGCGGCTTCGAACTCGCGGAAGCCGATGTTGTAGAAATTGGCATTGCCGCCATACATGAACGTGCGGACGCCGCCGCGGCGCAGGTGATCGAGGATCTTGCGATTTTCCTCCACCGCGATCGTGCCGTCGGCCGTCCACGCCAGAGGCGGGACGGCGATGACCGAGGCCTGAAGCGTAGCGGGCGTGACGGATGCAGAGGCCATGATGCTTTCCTGTTTTTGCTGTCTCGGCAGAGTGCGACCGATCTGCGTGATCACGTGACGAGCCCGAGGCGCCCGAGCGCCTCGAAGAACCCGTCGACGTCATTGGTGCCGTTGGCGACAAACGGGCTCACGCGGACGCTGTCCCCGCGAAGGCTCACCTTGACGCCCGCCCGGCGGAGCCTCGGAAGGATGTCCGCCGGCCAACCGGCACTGCGCCTGACACCGATAATGTTCATGCCGGGGAGTGGAACGGCGGTGGTGAGGCCGGCTCCCCTCGCCTGCTCGGCCACCCGCCCGATCAGGGTCGAGCAGACGTCCGCCACCGCGGGTATCGTCCACGTCAGGAGCTGCGCCAGGCCCGCGACGGCGTGCGGCAGGTTGACGAAGTCGGCTCGCTGGCCGGAATCGAACCGACGGGCGCCGGCGCGATAGTTGTCCGTGTATTCGATCGCCGTTGCCCGGCCTTCGGCGCCGGCCCGGTGGTAGGCATGTCCCTCGATGGGCTCGGCCTGGTGATGGCTGGGGTCGACATAGAGATAGGCCATCCCATACGGGCCGAGCAGCCATTTGTATGCGGACGCCACGAGGAAGTCCGGCCGGCAGCTGTCGACCGCGAAGGGAATGGCCCCGAGCGTCTGCGTGGCGTCGATTACGGTCACCGCTCCAGCCTGCCTGGCCCGGTTGACCAGACGCGGTACGTCGAAGAGCGAACCATCCGACCAATGGCACGCGGGCGCCGCGAGGACCGCGCATCCCTCTTCGATCTCCGCCAGCATGGCGTCGGTCCAGGTCTGCTCCGGAGCCCGGCGGACGACGACGACCTCCCATCCGCCCGATCGCTCCAGGCGGCGCCAGGCGTAGAAGTTCGAATAGTGCTCCTGGTCGGGCACGATGATCCGGCCTGGCGCGCGCTTTGCGACGATCGAGGCGGCAATGGCGATGCCGTAGCTCGCCGCCGCCACGACCGCGACGCTGTCCATGTCGCAGCCGATGAGCAGCCCGAACAGCGATCGGCACGCCTCCAGTTCGTCGAAGAAGTCGCGGCGTTCGATCCGCCAGGGCTGGTTGCGTCGGATCACCGCCCAGGCCAGCGCCTTACGGGCGGCGGCGGGAAGCGCGCCCATATAGGCCCAATCCAGATAGGCGAGGTCGGGCGGAATGCCGAAGAGGTCTCGCCTTCCGTCCTTCGCCGGCCAGTTCAGCGGGGCGGGATCGAGGTTCCGGGCGATGATCTCCGCGAGGTCTTCTCTCAGATGGGAGAGCGCGGCTTCGGCTGGATTGGATGTCTGTTCCGGCATAGCGGATTTGAAGTCTAGGAGCCGGCAGCGGCGCCCCCAAATGAGAAAAGGGCCTGCGTTCATGCGGCCCCCACATGAGGCGAACGGCAAACGATCTAGGGGTCGCTCGAACCGATATCGACAGAAGCGAAAGCGGGGCGCGCGGCCCGGGAGTCGGTTGCGATCTCGTAGGCGTGCCCCAGGGCAAGAACGGTCGACTCGTCGAATTTGTGGCCAACGATCTGAAAGCCGTAGGGCAGGCCCGCCGCGCCGAAGCCGCAAGGAAGCATCAAGGCGGGGTGGCCGGTGAGGTTGAACGGACCGGTGATCGACGGACGGCTCGCCGCCAGCCCTGCCCCGGCATCGATCAATCGCGGCGCCGGGCCGAAGGGACCGATGGTGACGAGCACATCGAAGGACTGGAGCTGGCCTTCGACCGCCGATTCCAGCCGGACCCTCTCGTGCTTCGCCTGTTCGTACCGTTCGCGTGTCGCCGCCTTGCTCGGCTCCACCCGCGCCCTGAAGTCGGCGCCGAGCTCGTCGCGGGAGTCCCGCAGGAGAGCACCGTATCGCTGGTAGGTGTCGAACATATAGATCTCGTTGTGGACCTTGGCGAAGGTGGCCAGCGGCGGCAGTTCGGCCGTTCCGATCTCGCAGCCAAGGCCGACCAGAACCCGCAGGGCCTCGTCGAACAGCTTCACCTGTTCCTCGCCCATCGACAGCTCGCGCTCGTGAATCTGGCGCACGACGCCGATCTTCAGACCCCGAACCGCGCGCTTCGACATCAGCGCCTGATAATCGGGGACCGGTCGATCGGCACTCCCCGCGTCGGCGCCGTCATGGCCGGCCGCCGCGCCGAGCAGGATGGCGCAATCCTCCGACGCCCAGCCGATCGGTCCGCAGTGGTCGATCAGCGGCGAATTGCCGATGACGCCGGTCCGCGCCACCGTGCCGAAGGTTGGTTTGAGACCGGTGGTGCCGCACATCGCGGACGGAATCCGGATCGACCCGCGCGAGTCCGTTGCAAGACTTCCCGGAACGAGTTCCGGCAGCCAGCGCCGCGCCGGAACCGGAACTCGATCCACCGGTGAATTGATCGAGGTTCCACGGGTTCAATGCGGGAGGCCACGGAAGATCGAAGGATGGACCGCCATAGCCGAGCTCATGGGTGGTGCTCTTGCCGATGATGATTGCGCCGGCGTCGAGCAGCCGGTTCACGGCGGCCGCATTCTCCTCCGGTACGTTGTCGCGGTGGGTTCGCGAGCATCCGGTCGTCGGCACGCCGGCGACGTCGAAGAAGTCCTTCAGACTGACGGGTATGCCGTGGAGCGGACCGCGGTAGCGGCCGGCAGCGATCTCCGCCTCCGCGGTCCTGGCCGCGGCAAGGGCCGCCTCGTCCATAACCAGCACGAACGCGTGCAGAATGGGGTCAAGCGCGGCGATGCGATGAAGATAGTGGCGGGTCAGCTCGACCGGGGAAAGGCGCCGGGTCTCTATCAGCCTCCCAAGCTGGGCGATGGTCTGGAAATGCAGTTCATCGGCCATGAGCCGCTCCGCCTCGTTGGGTGCAGCAGAGGGCCAATGACTTGTCTCGCTCAGCCGTCTCCGGCCGGTACGAGATAAATCGGGCTCGACCAGGCCTGATTGCCGTCCTCGAAGGTCACCCTGACGTAAATGGGATTGTCGCGCCCGGCGATGCCGTTCACCGCGCGTGTCACCTTCATGGCGAAATGAGGGTTCGCGTCCGGCAACCGGGTCACCGCCATCTGAAGGCCGAGCCCGCCGGCGTCGAGCACCGTCCCCTCGGTCGTGATGTCCGCGACCGGCAGCGTCGCACTGACCCGATTGGTGTCGATAACGATCTCTCCCTGGTCCGGCTCGGCGAGAAACAGGTCCACACCCATTTTCTGACCCGCCGTGACAGAGTCCCAGCATACCTCGTTGCCGCCATCTGCGACGACGATCGGCCGATCCGGACGAAGGAAGTTCACCGGTTCCATGCGGTCCAGATGATTGCCGATCACCCTCGCCCCACCTTTCCAGGGAGCGTGACGGCCGCGGCCGCGCGCGGAGGCGCCTTCCCACAACAGACGGATGCGTTTGCCGGCTTCGGCACTCGCGTAGGGACGAATGGTCTCGATCGGGTCCCGGCCATTGAATATCGTGACCTTCTCGATCGGCGCGTGGCCGACGACGTCGATCTCGAGGTGCATCGGGATGCCATCCGCCTCCACGATGTCGCCCATCATTACCTCGGTAACGCGCGAGCGACTTTGGCCGACGGAGAGCATCACCGGCTCGCCGAACTTACCCTGCACATCCAGAAAGACGCGAACCCCGGTCGTGCCGTAGTGGTGACGCCGGCGCAGCGCATCCACCAGGTTCTCGCGCGTCAGTTCGGCCATGCGGTAGCAGGTCAGACCGCCGTTGGCGACGAACACACCGGCACCGGAGCGAGCGGCGCCCGGACGACCCTTGTGATCGTCGCTGTGGCAGACCACGCCCACGCGGTAGCCGAGGTCGAACGCGTCGTGCAAGATCCATTCGAAGGTGCCCCAGATCGAATGAATCTCAACCGCGGTCTCGATCGTGTCGTGCCCCTCGGAGAGCTCCGCGTACCGGCCGCCGACGTGGGCGATGACCACCGCGTCGCGGTCGCGCAGGGTATTGAAGAGGTCACGCACGTGCAGGCAGTCGGTATTCGACCGGCTGCCACCCTGCGAGAGGATGCGCGACGAGCGGTGGATGGGCTCGTTCTCATGCATGTAAAAGACGTTGCGGTCGCCACCGACGGCGGTGTTTCCCGACCACTCGTAGCCGGGAAGGGTGACGAACTTTCCGGGTGCGTTGAAGCTCTTGGTAATGTCGTTGAGGTGCTCCCAGAACTCGTCGGTCATCGCGAAGTCATTGGCGCTGTGACCGGCGATGTCGACGAAGGCCTTGTCCCGGGCGAACGCGAAATATTGCTCGGCCGTACCGGAACCGGCCGTCTCGCGGCTTTGGCCGTGAAGATCGCCCCAGTAAGCGAGGAGCGGAGCGGTTTCGGCAACCCGCATCGGATTCGACCGCGCGACAGGTTTTCCCATCTCGTCGACGAGCTCGCACCAGACATCGCCACACTCGGCGGCCTCGAGATTTTCGACGATCCAGCTTTCGCTTTTCGCGTCGCGTTCGGCCAGCGCAGGCAGCCCCCGGATTGAGCCGTTGGCGCGAAGGCCGACCGCCTTTCCGAGCCGTGTCGGGATTGCCCCAGCGATCCTCCGCCGTCACCGCAATGCGAAACGGCGCGCCGCGGCGGTTGATCGTCGGCATGTGGACGTTCCAGCGCACCGGGTCGCCCGGAATCGTCTGGAACGCGACGCCCCGCTCCAGCTCGACGAAATCGTAAACGCCGAAGGCGTCGACGAAACAGCGAAGCTCGAAATTGTCATCGCAATTGGTCGGCAGGAGGAGGCCCGGCGAGCCGCCGCTGCGCTCGCCGAGGGTGAGGTGGATTCGATCGCCTTCCTTCAGGTAGCCGTTGGCGACGCGGATGTAGATCGTGTTTCGCCACGGGCGAATGTTGGCGCGGCTGACCTCGGCGACGAGGTCGGCGCCGTTGCTGGTCGAAACGGTCGCGAAATTCGGCCGGGCCGGATCGGCGAACTGCGCCTGACCCATGTCGCTCGACGCCTGCCACGAGATTTTGATGCCGCCGGTGTCGTCGATGCCAAACGACCCGACCGTGTAAACGAGATCGAGCGTCGCGTAGGAGCCGGCGATGAAGGGGCCAGGAGGCGAAGCCGCCAGGGAGCCCATCCGGGCAGCTTCGTAAGTAGAAAGGGGCATCAACCATCTCCACGGCCGCGAGCTGCTGGCTGCGTTGTTCCGCGTGGAACGACGCCGGCCGGATGCAGGAGCACAACCGGCCGAAATGCTCTCGTTAAGCTTGGCGGCCGCAATAATTGTGGGCGACTGCGCCCACGATTATTGCGTCGACCGAAGATCACCGCAGAGCTTCTGCTTTGGACAGCGTAGCGAGCCTGCTACATGCTTCAAAATCAGAAAACGGTCCGCGATCATACTGAAGCCGCATGAAACGCGAGCCGCGGGGCCGGCCCGACAGCCGGCCGCCGATCAGTCCGAAGTCTTCCAGCTGCGGCCGCTCGGGTCCTTGATGTGGGCGCTCAGCCGGCCGAGGTGCTCGATTTCCATCTCCACCGTGTCGCCGTCCTGCAGCGGGCCGAGGCCGTGATGATGGGTGCCCGTGGCGATCACGTCTCCGGGCTGGAGCGTGATCATCTTGGAGACCAGCGAAACGGTCTCGGCAACGCTCTGGACCATGTCCGACGTCGAGAAATCCTGACGGATCTTGTCGTTGACCCAGAGCCGGACGCTCAGCTTCTGCGGATCGGGCATCTCGTCGGCGGTGAGAAGATAAGGTCCGACCGGGCCGAAGGTGCGCCACGACTTCATCCACCAGAAGCTCTGGCGCCCGCGCGGGTTCAGGCCGCGGGCGGAGATGTCGTTGAAATTGACGTACCCGGCGACGTATCCGAGGGCGTCCTGCACCGACACCTCGACCGGCGTTTCGCGACCGATGACGACGCCAAGCTCGGCCTCGTGCTGGAACTCGCGCGCGCCGACGGAGGGGAGGACGACGGTGCCGTTGTGGCCGATCAGCGACGAACGCGCCTTGAGGAAGCCGTCAGGCTCGTATTCCTTGTCGCGGAGCTCGGGTCGGTCCCAATAGTTGCCGGCCATGCACATCACCGTCGCGCGGTCGGGGATCGGCGCGTCGAGCACTACACCGGAAAGCGGCTTCCGCGAGGCGATCGCCTTCGCCACCCGAGACTTGAGATCGTCCTCATTGGCCGCGATCGACGCGATGATGGCGCCGGATTCCCAGCCGGACCTGAAGAGGTCGCTGACGTCATACATCCCGCCGGCCTGATCGAAGGCGACGGTCTCCCCGGCCGATGTACGCCCAAACTTCATTTCACTTTCCTTTCGCTGCTGCGCTCCACCGGCTCTTCCCGGCCGGAGACGGCCGAGCGGTAGCAGGCTTCCATGATCTCAAGGTGGT
Organism: uncultured Alphaproteobacteria bacterium; assembly: GCA_963826055.1. Taxonomy (GTDB): domain Bacteria; phylum Pseudomonadota; class Alphaproteobacteria; order Rhizobiales; family Kaistiaceae; genus JBBDMC01. Next base: position 371,367 of record CAWGVO010000018.1, read on the forward strand.
GGTGACCCGCCCGCGCATCGACGAGCGGCCGCTCCGCGGCCACGAGGGCGTCGATGAAATCGGTGGTGTCGGTATCTTCACCGAAGATGTTGACGCGCTCTCCCTTCGGGGAGGGCTTGCGGGCCTGTGTCGTCGAGCCCCACATCTGCATCGGATCCTCGGGGTTTGCGCCGGTCGGGTGGCGGGAGGTGCCGGGCCCGTAGACCTCCAGCGCGCTGTCGGCGTCGCTCGCCTCGACGTAGCCGTTCTCGCCGACGATCCGCACGCGCGAATAAGCCCCGCTGGGATAGGCGCCCCAGCCGACCCGCCCGGCCATGAAAGTGGCGGTCGCGCCGTTCTCCATCCGCATCAGCACCGACGCGAAGTCCTCGGTGCCGGCACGGTAGTGCTCGTCGAAGAAATAGTTGTCGGTGCTCGCCTTGACCGACAGCGCACGGCTGCCGGTAATCGCGTGGATCGTGGCGATCGGGTAGTAGCCCATATCGAACAACTCACGGCGCACCAGAGGGAGCCCGAAGCTGGTCGGCACTTCCTTCTCGTGGCGGTCGTGCAAGCCGTCGAGGTCACCCACCGGTCCCTTGGCCATCAGCATCTCGGCCTGGATCGCGGCGATCGGCCCGAACCCGGGCGCCTCAGCCGCGCGGCGGGCGCGTTCGATCCACGACCGGCTCATGTGGGAGAAGACCTGGACGGTGATGCCGTTCCGCTCGGCCGCCGCGACGATCCGGCGCCCTTCCTCGGCGGTGCAGGCCATCGGCTTGTCGATATAAATGTGCAGCCCTGCGTCCGCGCAGCGTTCGGCGAGGCGGGCCCGCCGCTCCGGTTCGACCGAGATGCTCGCTATCGTGGCGGGAAGGTTTGTCAGCGCCTCGTCGACCCCGAGACAGGGAACGCCAAGCCGGGCCGCGAGCGCCCGGTTCCATTCCTGCCGCGAGGGCGGGACGTCGGCTTCGTCGGCGACGGCCAGAACCGTGCAGCGCGGATCGGCGGCGAAGACCGCCCCATAGCGCTCCTGATGCGTGCGATCGCCTCCGAAGAGGATCACGCCCATCGGCTTTGCGGCGCTCATTGGTGCGCCCTCCCCGCCGTCCCGGTGTCCGGGCCGCGTCCGTGGTCGAAGGATAGAATCCCACGGACGCCGAGGACGAGCAGGCCGCCGGCGGTCCCGGTCGGGCCGCAACTCGCGCTCAGCATCGCGGTCGCGCCGTCCGTCCAGGAGAGGTAGCAGAGTGCGAAGGTCGGGCCGGCGATCGGCGCGACCTGGTCGGTTGCCTCGCCATCCATCCACCCGAGAACCTGCGCGCATACGGCGTCGAGCAGCGCGGCAGGATCTCCGCCGCTATGGACATGCCAGCGCACCGCCCGGAAGGTTCCGACCGCGCCCGAGTCACGCGCCCTGCGCACGGCACGCGACAGATGCTCGATCTCCTCGCCGAGGCCGCCCGACACTTTCGTCACGCCCCCACCGGTTCCGGGTTTCGGACATCGTCGGTGCCCCGTGTCTCCCAGGCGTTGGCGTCGACTTCGCGCCAGAAGTGACAGGCGACCGACTGACCGCCGCCCACAGGCGCAAGCGCCGGCGTCTCCTCAGCGCAGCGCGGCCGCGCAAACGGGCAACGCAGGCGGAAGGCGCAGCCGCTCGGCGGATTGAGCGGGCTCGGCGGATCGCCCTGGAGGAGGATGCGCCGGCGGTTTCGTTCCACCTTCGGATCGGGCACCGGCACGGCGGACAGAAGGCTCAACGTGTAGGGATGCTTCGGCGCGTTGAAGATTTCGTCGACGGTGCCGAGTTCGACGATCCGGCCGAGATACATGACGGCGACGCGATGGGCGATCTCGCGGATCACACTGAGGTCATGCGAGACGAAGACATACGATAGGTTCAGCCGCTCGCGGAGCTCGACCAGCAGGTTCATGATCTGGGCGCGGACGCTGACGTCGAGCGCCGAGACCGCCTCGTCGCAGACGACCAGCTCCGGCGCCACGGCGAGCGCTCTTGCGATGCCGACGCGCTGACGCTGACCGCCGGACAGCTCGAACGGATAGCGCCGCGCCGCCCACGTGGGATCGAGCCCGACGGTTTGCAGAAGCTCGGCGATACGGACGGCCTGCTCAGCCTTGCTGCCCAGTCCATGCACGATCAGCGGCTCGCTCAGAAGCTCGGCAACCGACATGTACGGATTGAGGCTGGAATACGGATCCTGAAACACGATCTGGGCGCTTCGCCGGAGCGACAGCGGCGTCTTCTGTCGGCCGGGATGGATCACCTTGCCGGCGAGACGCACCTCGCCTTCCTGAAAAGGAACCAGCGCCAGCGCCGCTCGCACGAGGGTGGACTTGCCCGACCCCGACTCGCCGACGACGCCGAGCGTCTCGCTCTTCGCCACCGAGAGCGAGACGTCGTTTACCGCGGTCAGCGTCGCCCTGCGGCCGAACGACATGCCGCGCTGACGGACCCGAAAGCGGACCGTCAGGCCGGTGGTCTCGAGGATGTTCTCGGGACTAGCCATTGGCCGGCATCGCGTTCGGCAACTCGCAGAAGGTCGCCACCATATGGTCCGGCCCGACGGATCTCAGCTCCGGCCGTACCGACTCGCAGCGCGGATCGGAACGAAGCGGGCAGCGGTCCCAGAACACGCAACCTGCCGGCGGCCGGGAGAGATCGGGTGGCGAGCCGGGGATGACGAGTTGCTGGCCCCGCCGCGGCTCGTCGATGCGTGGCACCGCGCTGAACAGGGCGCGGGTGTAAGGGTGGTGCGGCGAGGCATAGACGATGTCGGCCGGACCGGTCTCAAGGACCCTGCCCCCGTACATCACCATCACCCGGTCGGCGAGACCCGCGAGCACGCCGAGATCGTGGGTGATGAAGATGATCGCCAGGCCGAGCTCATTGCGGAGGTCGCGCAGAATGTCGAGGATCTGGGCCTGAGTGGTGACGTCGAGCGCGGTGGTCGGCTCGTCGGCGATCAGGACTTTCGGGTCGCAGCTCAGCGCCATGGCTATCATCACGCGCTGCCGCATGCCGCCGGAGAACTGGTGCGCGTACTCGTCGATGCGGCGGTCGGGATCGGGAATGCCTACCTTGCGGAGCAGATCGATGGTGCGCCGTCGCGCCTCCGCCGAGCCGAGCCCGAGGTGGCGTTGGAGCTGTTCGACGATCTGGCGGCCGACGGTCACCACCGGGTTCAGCGCGGTCATCGGGTCCTGGAAGATCATGGCGATCGACCTGCCGCGGACGTCCTGAAGCTCGCGCTCCGACAAGGAGAGAATATCGCTCGACTGGAAGCGGACCGATCCCGACAGGCCGGCGTCGGTGGCATTGAGCAGCCCCATCACCGCCTGCGACGTGACGCTCTTGCCGGAACCCGACTCGCCGACAATGCCGAGGATCTCGCCGGGGGCGAGGTCGAACGAAACGCGATCGACCGCATGGACCACGCCACCCGCGACGGGGAAGCCGACCGACAGGTCTCGTACAGAAAGCAGCGCTGGAGACGCCGAGGCACCAGGCGTCGCCCCCTCGCCCGGAGTGCGGGCCGGGCGACGCCAGCTGAACGGACGTACCGCCGGTCGCGGGTCGATGATCCGGTGGAGGCCGTCGGAAATGAAGTTGAAGGCGAGCACGAGGGCGACGATCGCGATCGCCGGGAACACTGCATAGGTGATGCTGTCGTAGAGGAAGTTCTGCGACCGGGCGATCATGTTGCCCCAGGAGGGCGCCGGGGGCTGCAGGCCGATACCCAGGAAGTTCAACGATGCGGCGAGCACGATCGTGGTGCGTGCCGCGATCGCCACCTGAACCGCGAGCGGTCCGAGCGCGAACGGCATCACGTGGCGGAGCACGACGCGGAGCGGGCTCGCGCCGATCGCCACCGCGGAGGCGACGTGGTCGCGCTCGCGGGTGGCGAGAGTGGAAGCCCGGGCAAGCCGGGCGAAAACCGGACACTCCGCGATCGTGATGGCGATCAGGAGCGTCGATTCCCCCGGTCCGACCACCACCACCACGGCGAGCGCGATGAAGACCGCCGGGAAGGCGAGCAGCATGTCGGTCAGGCGACCGAGCAGCGCGTCGAGCCAGCCGCCGAGATAACCGGAGAAGAGCCCGAGTGCCAGGCCGATCACGCTCGCCATGCCGACCGAGGCGACGACCGTCCACAGTGCGCTCGGGATCGCGGCGAGGATCCGGCTGAGGAGGTCGCGACCGAGTTCGTCGGTGCCGAAGAGGTGCTCGGCGCTCGGTGGCGCGAGGATGTCGCCACCGATCGCAAAAGGATCAGGCAGCGGCAGCAGCGGATAGATGATCGCCAGAACGACCATAACCGCGATCAGGCCGAGGCCGGAGGCGATGCTGCGGTTGGAGACGACGCGGCGAAGGAAGGCGCCGCGAGCCGAGGGCCGTGCCCTATCAACCGAACCCGCGCCTTCGGTGATCGAGGCACCGACTGACATGCCGACCTCAGCCGCTCCAGTTGTGACGAAGCCGAGGGTCAAGCAGAGCGTATGAGAGGTCGACTACCAGGTTCAGGATGAAGAAGACGGCCAGAACGACCAGAAGCACGCCCTGCACGACCGCATAGTCGCGATTGTTGATGGCCTCGACGGCAAGGCGGCCCATGCCCGGATACACGAAGACCGACTCCACCACGACGGCGCCACCGAGCAGGCGCGAGGCCTGAATGCCGACGATCGTCACGAGCGGCAGCAGGGCGTTGCGGAGAATGTAGTTGAAGACGATGGTGCCGGAGCGCAGCCCCTTGGCGCGAGCGGTGCGTACAAATTCCTCAGAGGTCACGGCGACCACCGAGGCGCGGACGAAGCGCGAGAAGATGCTCGCCTGGCCGAGCCCGACGGCGATGGCCGGAAGCGCCAGGAACCGCAAGTCGAGAAAGTGGGCGCCGGCACCAGAAGGCGGCAGCACGCGGAGCCACACGGCAAACACCACGACCAGCATGATGCCGACGAAAAACGGCGGCACGGCCATGATCAGTGAGTTAGTCCAGACCAGGGCGACATCGACCGCGCCGCCCTGGCGAAGGCCCGCCCATAGCCCGGTGATCAGCCCCAGCGTGAGCGCGCCCAGGAGTGCGAGGCCCGCAAGCGCCAACGTGCGCGGGAAGGCGTTGCCGACCATCGTGACCACCAGCTGGCCGGTCGCAAAGGAGCGTCCGAGGTCACCGTGGAGGGCGTCGGTCAGCCAGATGCCATACCGCTCGATGAGCGGCTTATCCAGCCCCATGCGGACACGCTCGAGCTCGAGCTGCTCCGGGGTTGCGTCCTGGCCGAGTCGCACCATCGCCGGATCGCCCGGTGTCGCCGCCATCACCAGGAAGATGATGAAGGAGGCCACCAGCAGCTGCGGGATGACCTGCAAAACCCGGAACAGGATTAACCGCATCGAGTCCGACTACTCCCGCCGTGCTGCGGCGACCGAAAAGCGCTCCTATCCTAGGCCGTCGGCGCCTGCCAGGCGAGCGCACCGGTCAGATCGATTCCGACCGGGTCGACGTCGGCGGCCCAGGCGTAGCACTGCTCCTCCGTGTGCACTGGAATGATGTGCATGTTGTCGACCCACAGCTTGTTCAGCTGTTTGTAGATGGCCGCGCGCTTCGCCTTGTCGGTCTCGGCCACGCCCTGGGCGATCAGGTCCTTCATTTGATCGTCCTGGAAGCCAAGCCGGTTCTGGCCGGGGATGATCGGCCGCTGCGAGCTCCACGGAATGGCCGGATCGCGAAGCATCCGGCCGATGGCCCAGGGCATGATCTTGTTGCCCTTCAGGTTGGAATCGGCGCCGATGTCCTGCCGCTCGGCGTTGCCGACCTCCCTCAGCGTCACCGTGATGCCAAGCTTGGCGAGGTCCTGCTGCCAGATCTGGTAGGCGGTCGCCTCGAAGGAGCGGCTGGTCCAGACGTGGATCGTCCCAAGGTCGAATCCGCCCCCGACGCCCGCCTCGGTGAGCAGGGCCTTCGCCCGGTCGAGGTCGAACGGGTAGGCGTTGACCAGCGAGGGGTCATAGGCCAGCGACCCCGGATAGGCGAAGCCGCTGGAGGTCGACCTGCCGACGCCGAAGAAGGCCACCTGCGTCATCAGATCGCGGTTGAGGCTGTAGGACAGCGCCTGGCGCACGCGCTTGTCGTCAAGCGGCGCGATCCGGATATTGGGGATCAGGCAATACAGGACGCCCGTCGGCTGCGTCGCGACCTGGTAGTTCGCGTCGCGAAGCCGCTTGACCAGGGAGAGGTTCTCGACCCTGATGCCTTGGACCGCCGCCGACTCCAGGTTCGGCAGAAGCGCCTCCGGGCGTCCAAACCGGCGGACGTTCACCGTCTTCCAGCGCTGGTTTTCCGGCAGATAGTACGTCGGATGCGCCTGATAGGTCGCGCCCTGACCCGGCTTCCATTCCTTGAGCTGATAGGGACCGGTTCCGATCGGCGGCGCCTTGAGGAACTCAACGTCGCCCGGATCGGCGATCTTCATGATGTAGAGGTAGTCGATGGATTCCAGGAAGAATGAGGTCGGCTGCGACAGGTTGAATACCACCGTGGCGGGATCAGGGACGTCGACCGAGGCAACCGCATTCATCAGCAACCGGATCTTGTCGACGGCGATCGAGCCCTTCAGGCTCTCGTCCTTGGTATAGCCGAACATCGTGCTGAAGTGCTCGGCAGTCAGCGGCGTGCCGTCGTGCCACGTGATGTTCGGGCGCAGCTTGAAGGTCCATTTCGTTGCATCGGGGCTGGAACTCGTAGCTTTCGGCCGCATCGAGGTGGATTTCGCCGTCCAGGTCGAACCACAGCAGCCGCGAGAAGGCGAGGTTGTAGCCGACCTGCTCCTGCGGAGTCTGGAACCACGGATTGAAGTCGCTGAAATCTCCCGATTGAGCATAGGACAGGGTTTCCGGGTTAGCCGCGAGGGCAGCCCCCATCCGACCGCCCTCGAGGGCGAGCGCAAGGAGCGTTGCTCCGCTTGCCTTCAGCATGAGCCGGCGCGAAAGGTCGCTGCTCTCGAATTTGGAGGAATTGGTCGGCTCGATCGAGGAATTCGACGAGGCGCTCTTAAGACGATTCATGGTCCGATACTCCCCTGGTGCATCAGAGTTCCGTCATCCAAGCCAGCCGGCCGAATGGACGGAGCGGTGCGGAGCCTTCGGCGTATGCCATCCCACGACCTGGTCAGGCTCGCTCCTGCCCGCGGCAGGCTGGCGATGCATCGGTCCAACAAAATCCAAGTAGAATCCCTGTGCCGAATGCCGGGCTAAACTTGAAATTTACGGGTCCGCGATCTGACGAACACGCTATCAGGGCCACGGGATGCTAACTAATCAAAATTGTGACTGCGTCTATTTCGTTTTTGAATGGTGCATGACGAAAGTGTTCGACCGCCGCTCGGTCACGCGCCGCCGGCGGAAGTTCGCTCGACCTGGGCCTGCACGCAGCGGACCAGCAACGACGCAAGACTGGAGTGCGGCCGCCCGAGCGGCAGGAGCAGACCGTATCGCATCGTGAGGTGGTTCGCGAACGGTCGCACGACGACGCCTCTCAATGGCTTCTGCCGCAAGATTCCATGAGCGATGGCGATCCCCAGGCCTTCGGCGGCCAGCTCGCAGGCCAGGATCATGTTTTCCGAAGTCAGCACCTGGCGCGGCCTGACGTGCTCCTGGGCAAAGATTTCGTCGAGGCGCGTGCGAAGCAGCGTTCCCGGAGCATTGGCGATGAACGGCTGGCCGTCCAGGTCCGCCGCCGATATCTCTTTCTTTGCCGCAAGCTCGTGTCGCTCGGGCACCACGCACACCGCATCGGCGCTGACGAAGGGCGTCACCTTGGCCTGCGTGCTGCTGAAGGGCATCGATGCGAAGCCGATGTCGAAGGGTTCGGTTTCGACTGCCCGCTGAAGCTCCCCGCGTTGATGGACCTTGATCTCGATTTCGACCTCGACCCGGTCGCGCGAGAATTCGGCGATGGCCGCCGGCAGGATGAAATACGCAATCGACGGCATCGTGATGATCCGCAGGTGTCCGACCTGGAGATGCTTGATGTCGCGCGCCAGCTGTGTGAGGTGCTCCATGTAGGCGAGCACCCGAGATGCTTCCTGGCAGAACGCTTCACCCTCCGCGGTGGCCCAGAGGCGTCCTTGGCTCCGGTGGAAGAGCGGAAAGCCGATCTCCCCTTCCAGCTGCAGCAGGAGGCGGCTGACCGCCGGCTGGGTCAGCATCATCGCCGACGCCGCACTGGTAACGGTTCCGCCGTCGATCACCGCCTTCAACGCATGGAGTTGCTTGAGATTCACGGGGGGACCTCATGCCGTTTCGGAATAGAGTAGGCCGATTATATGCCCGATCCGTACATGCCTTCAATTCGCTTCGTGCCGCCCCATGCGGAACCGGCATGAAGGCAGTTCACCGTGGCGGCTAGGCGACCGGGTGGCCGGTTGCTAGCCTTTTCCGGCAGCGGTTCCCGCACGATAGTCGGGCGGACGCGCCGCCGGCGGGACGCGACGATCTTGCAGCAGGTTCATGTGGTGGTGGCGGCCAACCTGGGGCGAGCGGTCTTCACGCGCCTGGAATCCATAGACCCGGCGATCGTGATCCACGGTTCGCCGGGCGGTGTGCCGATCGTCGATCCGTCGACACTGCAACCGCGCCCCTTCGATATTCCGGCCGGGGTTCCCGACCGGCGCTCGCGGGAACTGCTGGCTGGTGCGGAGGTCGTCATCGGCTCGCGGCTGTCGGCCAATTTGCCGGCGCTGGCACCCCGTCTCAAATGGGTCCATCTCACCGGCACCGGTGTCGACGGCGCGTGGCATCCCTTCCTTGCCAACGATCGCTACATCCTCACGACGAGCAAGGGCATCCACGCCATCGGCGTGAGCGAGTTTGTGCTGGCCTCGATGCTGGCGTCCGCGCGGGAGATGCGACGCCTGTTCCAACAAGACAGAGAAGCACGCTGGGAGAAATTCAGGGTCGGTGAACTTCACGGCCGCACGCTTCTGCTCTTGGGAACGGGCGAGATCGGTCAGGCGATCGCGGCGCGCGCGCGTCCTTTCGGCATGACGGTCGTCGGCGTGCGTCGGCATCTCCAGAACGCCAAGCCGAAGTCATTCGACACAGTCGTCGCATTCGATGACGCGATCGAATTCGCTCGCGAGGCGGACTACGTGGTGAACAGTCTTCCCCTGACGGAGGCGACAAAAGGGTCGGTCGATCGGAAATTCATCGACGCCATGCCGCCCCGCTGCGTGTTCATCAACATCGGCCGCGCCGCCACGGTGGATGACCAGGCGCTCCGCGCGGCTCTGGCCGAGCGGCGTCTGCGCGGCGCCGTCCTCGACGTCCACATCGATGAACCCCTGCCGGCCGACGATCCGCTGTGGGGGATGGAGCACGTCCTGGTAACGCCGCATTCCGCCGGACTGACCGAGAACCGGGAGAATCGCGCGGTGGAGATCATTGCCGAGAACCTGCGCCGCTATCTCGGCGGCCGGCCGATGATCAACGTGGTCGACAAGGCGGCCGGCTATTGATCCGGGACCCCGCCCTCCCCTGATGGCTCTGGTCCACGAACCCGGCCTGGTACTGCTGCTCGGCCTCGTCCTTGCCATCGGCGCGCTCATCGGCAGCGTCGGCATCGGCGGACTGCTTCTCACGCCGACGCTCGTCGCCTTTGGCGGCCTCGGAATCCGGGAGGCGATCGCAACCGCGATGGCGAGCTTCATAGCGACCGGTCTCGTTGCTTTCGCCATGTTTCGACGATCGAACGCAACGATCGAACGCCAGACGCTCCTGTTGGTGGCCGCGATGCCGGGCGCGCTGGCGGGTGCGGTCGCGCTTTGGTGGGTGCCGGAATGGATTGCCGTGCTGCTCCTGTCGCTGTTCATGGCGGTCACGGGACTGCGGCTCCTGTTCACCGCGCTCCGCGCTCGCCACTCTCCCGGCCCCTCGTCTCATGCGTCCGACGTTGCGGGACTGGGGGCGGTTGCCGGATTCTTCTCGGCGCTCACCGGCACCGGTGGGCCGATGGTGCTCGTGCCGTTGCTGTCGTGGCGAGGCTTCCCCGTGCCGGCCGCCATCGCGCTCGGTCAGCTCATCCAGTTGCCGATTGCAGCCGTGGCGACGCTGGGCAACTACGCGGCCGGCGAGGTCAATTTCGCTTTGGCTGCCATCATCGGCGTGTTGCTGGCGCCGGGGGTCGTTGCTGGCCGCTGGATGGCCGCAAGGCTTCCGCTCGTCGTCATGACGCGCGGCGTCGCCGGCCTCCTGATCGTCGCGGCCGGCTATCTGGCCTGGAGCCACCTTCCTTCCATGTAGCTCCGCACGCCGGCGGCCTCGGGGGCTCGCTTATGGCAGCAGGGAGCGTTATCGTTCCTTGCAACCAATGGAGCCGTGCCGGCGTGCATCTGTCAAAGCGATCGCTCGTGCCCGCGCGGGTTTCTCGTTCCATGTTTGACAATCCGGGCACCCGCCATTTCCTGTCGCGATTGCCAGGAACGGATGTTGCATGGCGGATACGGGGATGGGAGTCTATGGATCGCAATGCTTAGATTTGTCGGCCGGAAACTGGTCGAGGCCGTCCTTGTTGTAGTGTTCGTTTCGATTGTGACTTTTTCGCTCGTTGCTACCTCCGGCGACCTGGCGGTTGCGATCGCGGGGGACGCCAGTGGCGAGGAAATCCAGCAGATACGCGAATATTACGGGCTCGATCGCAGCATCGTCGCGCGCTACTCCGATTGGGCGGGACGAGCCCTTCAGGGGGATTTTGGCACCTCGTTCTTCTCCAGGGAGAAAGTTACGACCCTGATCCTGGCCCGGTTGCCTGTCACGGCCATACTCGGCGTAATTTCGCTGGCGATCGCTCTGGCGATTGCCATTCCCTTGGGCACCGTTGCGGCGACCAGACCCGGTTCGTGGCTCGACCGCGGATGTCAGGCCATTGCGATATTCTGTCAGGCGATGCCCTCATTCTGGACGGGCTTGCTGATGATCATGCTGTTCGCCGTGAAGTTGCGTGTCCTGCCGGTATCCGGCAACGAGACGTGGAAGCATTTCATCATGCCCAGCCTCGCGCTCGGGCTGTTCGTCATGCCCGTGTTGATGCGGCTGACGCGGGCCGGCATGGTCGAGGCGCTCTCGGCCGACTATGTGCGTACCGCCAGGGCAAAGGGGCTCCGTCGTGGCAAGATCCTGTTCAAGCACGCGCTGAGGAACGGCATTCTGCCGGTGGTGTCGGTGTCGGCGGTTGAGCTCGGTTTCCTGTTCGGTGGCACCGTGATCATCGAGACCGTATTTTCACTGAACGGTATCGGCCAGCTTGCCTGGAACAGCATCGTCCGGTCCGACTTTCGCGTCGTGCAGGCCATCGTCATGATCGTCGCGGTGGTATTCGTTGGCCTCAATCTTGCTGCCGACTTCATCAACGCTTTTCTGGATCCGCGAATCCGCCGGGAATGAACGTTGGCCTACGCTTCGACCGATGAGGTGACGGTTTCCGTGCGCTCCGGTTTTTCCCGGGCCGCACGCAATCCCAGTTTTGTCATCGGCGCCGTCATTTGCCTGGCCTTCCTGTTCGTGGCCGTGTTCGCCGACCAACTGGCGCCCTACAGCCCCTACTCCCAGAGCCTGCTCAACCGCTTCAAGCCGCCGTTCTGGTATGCTGGCGCGAATCTCGATCACGTCCTCGGCACGGACGCGTACGGCCGCGACTACCTGTCGCGGCTGATATACGGGGCCCGGATTTCAATCATGGTCGGCGTCGGGGCGGCGACGGTCGGGGGCATCATCGGGACCACGATGGGCGTTCTCGCCGGATACTTTCGCGGCTGGACCGACTCGGTGATCTCCTTCCTGATCGCTTCGCGGCTCGCAATTCCGGGGCTGCTTTTCGCGCTTGCGGTGCTGCAGCTCACGGGGCCCGGCCTCGGCATCGTCATTCTGGTGCTCGCCCTCACCCACTGGGACCGGTTCGCGGTGGTGATGCGGACCGCGACCCTGCAGGTGCGCTCTCTGGACTATGTCGTCCGGGCCCGGGCGATGGGCGCCTCGACGCCCCGCATCCTGCTGCGTGAAATCTTCCCCAACGTCCTTGGAAGTTTCATCGTCGTCTTCACCTTCGAGATCGCGCAGACGCTGCTCGCGGCGGCCATGCTCAGCTTCCTCGGACTCGGTCTGCAGCCGCCCACGCCCTCGTGGGGCCTGATGATGTCAGAGGGCCGCTCGTGGATGCTCACCCATCCGTGGCTGATAACCATCGCCGGCTCCACCCTGATGCTGCTGATCCTCGGCATCAACCTGGTCGGCGATGCGCTCCGCGATCTGCTTGCGCCGGAAGGAAAAGCATGACGGGCGACGCACCGGTGGTCGAAGTAAAGGACCTGTCGGTGAGCTTCCCCGGCGTACCGGGAACATTGAAGGCCGTGCGGAACGTGAGCTTCAGCGTCGCGCGCGGCGAAACTCTGTGCATCGTCGGGGAAAGTGGCTGTGGCAAATCGCTCACCGCCCTCTCCCTGCTCGACCTGCTGCCGGCGGGTGCGCGGAAATCGGGTGAGATACGCTTATCGGGAACCGATCTGTCGGCGATGGGGCTGAGCCAGATCGAGGACATCCGTGGCAGCCGGGTCAGCATGATCTTCCAGGACCCGATGACGGCGCTCAATCCCGTCTACACGATCGGCAACCAGCTTCTTGAAATCTTTCAGCGGCACCATCCGGGCTCGCGCGGCGGCGAGGCGATGCGGCGCGCCGTATCGCTCCTTCAGTTCTGCGGCATTTCCGACCCCGAGGCCCGCCTTCGCCAATACCCCCACCAACTTTCCGGAGGCCTGCGCCAGCGTGCCATGATCGCGATGGCGCTGATGAACAATCCCGAACTGCTGGTCGCCGACGAGCCGACCACGGCACTCGATGCGACGATCCAGTTCGAAATTCTCGACCTCCTGCGCCGCATCCAGCGCGAATTCCAGTCGTCGATCATCCTGATTACCCACGACCTCGGCATCGTTCGCCGCTTCGCCGACCGGGTGCTCGTGATGTACGCCGGCGAGGTCGTCGAGGCATCCGCCGTCGACGAGTTGTTCAGGTGGCCGCGACACCCGTACACGCGCGCCCTGATCTCCTGCATTCCCGGATACGAGGAGCCGGGCGACAGGCTGGGTTACTTGCCCGGCACAGTGCCGTCGCTGGTGGGAGAGCTAAGCGGCTGTCAGTTCCGCGGGCGATGTTCCGTCGCCGAGCCCCATTGCAGCGAAGCGATCCCGGTGCGGCCAATCGGAGAGCGCGGTTATTTCCGTTGCATCCATCCCGAGCCGCCATCGGCGCAGCCCATGCAGCCGCACGCGGAGGCGCGGCCGGTCCGTGAGACGGAGCACGCCGACGTACCGGCGATCGCCCTCAGGGATGTTGCCAAGCACTATGCGGTAAAGGCCGGGATATTTTCCCCGACGCGCCGCCTCGATGCCTTGCGTGGTGTCAGCCTGGAGGTGGAGCGCGGCGGCATCCTCGGTGTGGTCGGCGAAAGCGGCTGCGGAAAGTCGACCCTCGCCCGGCTGATGCTCGGCCTTGAATTGCCGAGCGAGGGGAGCGCGCGGGTCTATGGGCGAGACCTCGGCGAGATGGGACGAATAGAACGCTCACGCATGATTCAACCGGTGTTCCAGGATCCCTATTCGTCCCTCAATCCGCGCCAGACGATCGAAACGCTCATCGGCAAGGCGCTCAGCATCCACGATGTCGGAACGGGCCCCGAACGCGAGCAAAAGATCACCGAGGTCATGGACAAATGCGGTCTGGCGCGTCGCCTGAGGCACGCGTATCCGGCGCAGCTTTCGGGCGGACAACGGCAGCGGGTCGCGATCGCAAGCGCGCTGATCCTGCGTCCCGATATCGTCGTCTGCGACGAACCGACGAGCGCGCTTGACGTCTCCGTGCAGGCGCAGGTGCTCAACCTGCTGCAGAGCCTTCAGGGCGAGTTTGGCCTGACCTACGTGCTGATCAGCCATGACCTTGCCGTCGTTCGCCACATGGCGAAGAGGGTCATCGTGATGTACCTCGGCAAGGTGGTCGAGGAGGGACCGGCGGAGGAGGTATTCGGGCACCCGCGCCACCCCTATTCCGAGCGGCTGCTCAAGACCTCAACCTCGCTGACCTTCGACGATGATGGCGAGCGCAGCCCGACGAAAGCGAGCGAGTTTCCCAATCCGCTCTCCCCACCAAGCGGTTGCAGCTACCACCCGCGATGTCCGCACGCGCAGGCGATCTGCCGGGAGCAGGCGCCACCGGTCTGGTCAGAGAACGGCGTTTCGGTTGCTTGTCATTTCCACCTTGCGACCGCGGCAGCCTTGCCTGATCCGCATCTTCAGGGGCATCCCGCGCCGGCGGCGAGCCGGCACTAGGAGGCGGACGAGCGCATGCAACCGATCAGGGTGAGCGCCAACTTCGAGGCCGGGCACATAAAGGTGGTCGATTGCAGCGATCCCGCCAACATCAGGCTCGAGCTCCTCAGAGACAACGCTGCGGACTTCAAGCTCTCCTTCTACTTCCGGCTGACAGGCGCCAGGGACAAGGACTGCGTCATTCGGATCGTGAACGCCACCATCGAACGGCGTCTGCCGGAGCGCCTGGCGTCAATCCCGGATCCGTTCACCGGCTACCGGGCATGCGCCACCTACGACCGCAAGAACTGGTTCAGGGTCGATACCGAGTTCGATGACACGGTGCTCACCATTCGCGTGAAGCCAAAGGCGAACGCCATCTATCTCGCGCATTTCCCGCCCTATTCGCTTGAACGCACGGCCGACCTCGTCGCCGAGGTGGCCGCCGCGCCCAACACCGACGTCACGGTCATCGGCGAGAGCGTGGAGGGACGCGAGATCGACCTCATGCAGATCGGCGAAGCCGGCCCCGACAAGAAGAAGATCTGGTTCCTGACGCGCCAACACCCGGTCGAGACGCAGGGCCCCTTCTTCATCGAGGGCATGGTGAGGCGGCTCCTCGATACCGGCGATCCGCTGGTTCGGCATCTTCTCAGCAAGGCCGTCTTCTATGTCGCGCCGTGCATCAACCCGGACGGCGCTTTCCGCGGCAACACCAGGACCAACGCCGTCGGCGTCAATCTTAATCGCGAGTGGTCCGACCCCAGCCGCGACAAGGCCCCCGAGATATTTCACCTGCGCAACAAGATGCTGGAGATCGGCTGCGACTTCATGCTCGACGCCCACTCGGATGCCGAGCTGCCGTACAATTGGGTTGTCGGGCCGAGCGGAATCCCGGCCACACAGCCGCATTGGGACGACCTTCAGGAGCGCTTCCGCAACGCGTTCATGCGGGCCAATCCGGACTACCGGACCGGAAAGCCGCGGCCCGGCAGCGAAAAGAGCGACGCCCGGCTCTTCATGAGCTGGTACTGGGTGGCAGAGCAGTTCCGGTGCTTCACCATATTGCTCGAGCTGGTCTACAAGGATGCCGAGGACATGGTCGACGAGGTCACCGGCTTCACGCCGCAGCGCTGCATGGCCCTCGGGCGTGCCAGCCTCGATGCGTTGAACGCGATCATCGACGACCTCTAGGACGAGCGCCTCATACAAGGAAAACGGCGATGGACAAGGATACGGTCAACTGGCGAGGCCCGATGACGGCCATCGTCACTCCCTTCTCCGAAGGCGGCAGCATCGACGAGCACCTGTTCCATCGCGTCGTCGAGCAGCAGATCCGCGACGGCGTGACCGGGATCGTCGTCGGCGGCTGCACGGGCGAGTTCTGGGCCATGAGCCACGCCGAGCGAAAGCACCTGCATCGCTTGTGTGTGGCGATCGTCGATCACCGCGTGCCGGTCATCGCCGGAACATCGGCGGTGCAGACCAGGGATGCGATCGACCTCACCGCGGACGCACAGGAAGCAGGCTGCGACGGCGCGATGGTGATGCCGCCCTGGTTCGTCAAATTGCCGGCCGCCGACATCATCGCGCACTACAAGGCGATCTCGGACGCAGTCAGCCTTTCCGCTGATGGCCTATAACATCCCCTCTTCCAACACCAACGCGCTCTTGCCCGACACGGTCGACCGCCTCGCGGACCTGGAAACGGTGGTCGCGATCAAGGAGAGCTCTTTCGACTATCGCAACTTTGCCAAGACAGCGATGCGTGTCGCCGATCGGCTTCGCATCTTCGGCCCGATCGGGCTCTTCGGCCATTCGGCCATTCAGCTCGGCGCCTGCGGATCGGTCGGCGTAATGCATCATTTCTGGGGCCGCGGGCCCACCGAACTGAATGACGCCTTCTTCAACGGCGATTTCGACACGGCCCTCCGCCTTCAACGAACGTCCGAGGCGCTGTTCGACCTGCTGACGGCCAATGGCCGCAACATGTACGCTTCGATCAAGTCCTGCATGCAGATCGTCGGCAATTCCGGCGGCTTCCCGCGGCGTCCGTTGCTGCCGTGCGGGCCGGACGACGAGCGCCTTCTGCGCAAGGGCCTGGAAAAGCTGGGCCTCGGCCGCATGCCGGAGGTCGCGTGAAATCCGCCCGCATTGACGTTCCAAATAGCCGAAGGCTAATTTCGCCCACAGCCTGACCAGAGAGAGCGACACCCCCGAAATGCAGACCGGAGCACAGTGGATCGGCAAGGAATGGCTGGTTGCACCCAGCCAGGCCTCGGCGGAAAGCGTCAGTCCCGCAACCGGTGAGGTCGTGGGCAAGGTTCCGTTCGGCGGGCGGGCGGAAGCCCAGGCCGCGATCGCGGCGGCGCGCGACGCTTTCGACCACAGCGCCTGGTCCCAGTCTCCGCGGTTGCGCGCCGAGGTGATGTTTCAGGTTTGCGACATCATCGACAGTCGCGCCGACAAGATCGCCCGCATCCTCAGCTTCGAGACCGGGAAGCTCCTGAAGGTCGCGCGGATCGAGCTCGCGGCGCTGACGTCGGAAATGCGTTACTACGCCGGTCTGGTGCGAGCGCTATCCGGTCGCGTGATCGAGGTCGGGCCTGGCCAATACTCGTTGCTGCTGCGCGAGCCGGCGGGCGTCGCCGGCATCATCGTGCCCTGGAACGCGCCCGGAATCCTGCTCGCCCGCTCCCTCGGACCGGCGATGGCCGTCGGCTGCACGACCGTTCTGAAGCCGGCGTCCCAATCGACGCTCTTCCACACCGCGGTCATGGAGTGCTTCCGCGAGGTCGACCGGTTACCTCCGGGCGTCGTCAATTCCGTTTCGGAAGTCGGGATCGAGGCCTCGCAGGAAATCGTCCGCTCGGCCGATGTCGACGTGATCAGCTACACCGGCAGTTCCAAGGTCGGCAAACAGATCATGGCCGACGCGGCAGCCACCCTGAAACGGCTGGTCCTCGAGCTTGGCGGCAAGGCGCCGGCGATCATCCTCGAGGACGCGGACCTTGACGTCGCCATCCCGAAGCTGGCGGCCGCGGGCATGATCCTGTGCGGTCAGCAATGCACCGCGGTCAACCGTGTGCTGGTCGTGGAGCCGATCTACAAAAAGGTCGTGGAGGCCCTGTCGCACGCGTTGGCTTCCATGAAGGTCGGTCACATCGATCGCGACGAGACCGAGCTCGGTCCGATGATCAACCGTGCCAGCCGCGATCGGATCGACCGGCTGGTCGGCGAAGCGGAGGGCATGGGCAGGGCCATTCTTCGCGGCAGGCCCCTTGGCGACGGCTTCGCTGCCGGCGCCTACCAGCAACCGAGCCTGATCTCGGTCGAGGATCCGAACTCGCATTTCGTACAGGAAGAGTTCTTCGGGCCGGTGGTCAATATCGAGATGGTCTCCGACGACGCGGACGCTGTTCGCAAGGCAAACGCCACGCGCTACGGGCTGTCGGCCAGCGTGTGGACGCGGGACCTGGCGCGCGCCCATCGCCTGGCGCGGACCATCAAGTCGGGCACCGTGTGGATCAACGACCACAATCGCCTTATCCCCGAGGTCGAGACGGGCGGGCGTGGCGATAGCGGCATCGGGCGCCTCCACGGCGTCGAGGGTCTCAACGAGTTCCTTGAGACGAAACACGTCTTTCAGGATCACGGCGCCCCAATTCAACCGTAGAGCGGCAACTCCCCAGGCCTGGGCCTCCTGCGGACAGAAAGGATTTTCGTGCCTGGGAATTCAGGGAAGACCGTCGCGGACGAGTTGTTCCGCATTCTCGCGGAACGCGGTGTCGAGTTCCTGTTCGCAAATGCGGGTACGGACTTTTCGCCGATCATCGAGGCCCTCGCGAAGGCCGAGACACTGGGAACGCCCACTCCGCGCCCGGTGACCGTGCCGCACGAAGCCATCGCCGTGTACATGGCGCAAGGCTACTACCTGATGACCGAGCGGCCGCAGAGCGTGATGGTCCACGTCAATGTGGGCACCGCCAATGCGCTGGGCGGTCTCATCAACCTTGCGCGTGCGAACATCCCGGTGCTGATGTTTGCCGGGCGGACTCCGCTTGTCGAGCAGGGGCTGGCGGGCGCGCGGGACCGCAATATCCAATGGGCCCAGGAGGCTTTCGACCAGGCCGGCATGCTCCGCGAGTACATGAAGTGGGATTATGAGTTGCGGAACGCGGTGCAATTGGAGGACGTGCTCAACCGGGCCATCCAGGTGGCGATGAGCGAGCCGCGCGGTCCGGTGTACATTTCGCTGCCGCGAGAGGTTCTTGCCTTTCCCGCGGTCGAAGCGCCGGGACAGTTCCCCGTCGTGCCGTCTAACGCCGCCCCCGACCCTGCCTACATCACCAGGATCGCCGAGTGGGTTCGGGCCGCCAGGTCGCCGCTCGTCATAACCTCCGGAATGAAGCGGGGTGATACGGGGTTGGGCAAGTTTGCCGAAACCTACGGCATTCCGGTGCTGCACCACGTGCCGCAACACAACGCCCTCGACGGCGACCACCCTTGCAACATCGGCCTCGGCCCTTCGCGGGCAACGATCGAAGCCGACCTTATCCTGGTTCTGGAGTGCGACGTCCCCTGGATACCCTCTCTCGAAACCCTGAGGGAGGACTGCAAGGTCGTTCACGTCGGGCCCGATCCGAGCTTTGAATCCTATCCTCTGCGCGTATTCAGGTCTGACCTTGCCTTGCGCTCGAGCGGCGCTCTTGCGCTGGAGGCCCTGAGCCGGGAGCTGGGCAAGCCGAACGGGCCCTTTGCGCAAGACATCTCCGCACGCCGGGAACGCATCGCGGTTCTGCGGGCGCAGATGCTTGCTGCCGCCGAAGCGGCGCTGAACGAGCCGGGGCTGCCATCAGCGCTGGTGACGCGGACGCTGAGCGAGGTGAGTGGTGACGATTGCATCTACGTCTCCGACTATTCGCTGCTGCAGCCATACCTCGGCAACCTCAAGCCCGGACAGTATATCGGCATGAGCCCCTCCGGCGCTCTTGGCTGGGGCATGGGGGTGGCGCTCGGCGTCAAGCTCGCCTCGCCGGAGAGCCTCGTGGTGGCGGGGGTGGGCGACGGGTCATATTTCTTCAGCGAGCCGCTCGCTGCCCACCACCTTTCGCGGGCGGAGAACCTTCCGACCCTCACCGTCATCTACAACAACCGGCGGTGGGGCGCCGTCGAAAACGCCGTTCGCCGGCTTCATCCCGACGGGTACGCCATGAGCAGCAACCACCCGCCACTCACGATGCTTGAACCATCGCCGGATTTCGAGAAGCTGGTGGAAGTCGTGGGCGGCGCCGGATTTCGGGTCGACAGCCGCGATCAGTTGCGCCCGACGCTTGCCCGCGCGGTCGACGCGGTTCGCGATGGCCGGCAGGCCGTCGTCAACGTCCTCGTGAACTGAAGTCAAAAAACAAAAGCGGGAGTTTCTGGGGATGGAAGAGCTAGGGTTGGCGTCGGCGAGCAAACGCGCGCCGACGGCTGATGACGAACGCGTGTGCCCAAAAAGCCTGCGTGAGTGGATGAAAACGATCGAGCGTCTGGGAGAATTGAAGCGCATCGTCAAGCCGGTCGCCCTCAAGGAAGAGCTTTCGGCCATCACCTATCTGGTGGCACGGGAGGAGTCTGCGCCGGCCCTGCTGTTCGAGGCGTTCAGCGATCACCGCGGCGTCGGCAAGATCCTGACCAACATGCTGTCATCGAGCGTCACGCGCTACGCGGTCGCATTGGGCCTCGACCCGAAAGCGTCACTGCCGGAGCTCATCCAGAAGACCCGGGACATCATGACCCGGCGCGTTCCCCCGAAGATGATCTCCGCGGAAGACGCTACCGTGAACGAGATCGTGCTCGTCGGCGACGACATCGACCTGACCCGGTTGCCGGTGCCCCAATTCTGGCCCGGTGACGGCGGCCGCTACATCGGCACCGGCGACGTCACCTTTACGCGTCATCCCGACCTGCCGCGGATCAACGTCGGGGTCTACCGGCAGATGCTGCACGGACCGCGCAGCGTCGGCATGTACTGCTCGCCCGGCAAGCACGGCAGGCTCGACCGCGAAGCCTGGTGGGCACGCGGCGAACCGTGCGAGGTGGTCGCCGCCTACGGCGTCGACCCGATCCTCTTCATGGTCGGGGCCCAGTCCATGGCAATGGACGACAGCGAGCTCGACATCGCCGGCGGCATGATGGCGGCGCCCGTTGAGTTGGCCCCCGGCGTCGCAACCAGCCTGCCGATTCCGGCCCACGCGGAGATCGTGATCGAGGGGGTCCTCAGGCCCGGCAACGACAAACTGGAAGGACCGCTGGGCGAGTTCACCGGCTACTACGGTGGCGTCCAGGCGATGCAGCCGGTCATCGACGTGAAGGCGCTCCACATGCGCCGGGACCCGATCCTGACGGCCGCCCTCATGGCAAACTATCCGTCGTGCGAGATCGGCGCTTACTACGCCATCATGCGTTCGGCGCGCGTCTGGGACGACCTGACGAAACTTGGCATCCCCGGCATCAAGGGAGTCTATGCCCACCCCGCCGCCGCATCCGGGTGGGGGATGCTGGTCGTCTCGGTGCAGCAGCTCTATGCCGGCCACGTCGCACAGGTGCTTGCCCTCGCCGGCCAATCGCCTTCGGCCGCCTACTTCACAAAATGGATCGTCGCCGTTGACGACGACGTCGACCCGACGGACCTCAATCAGGTCCTGTGGGCGCTCAGCACACGCTGCAATCCGGCCGACGACCTGGATATCCAGCGCAACACGTGGTCGACGGGGCTCGACCCCAGCCAATATGTGTTCGAGAACCGACCCTATGGGTCGAAAGCGTACATAAATGCCTGCAAGCCCCACCGGTACCTGAAAGAGTTTCCTCAACGGACACTGATCCGCGAGTCGGTCTACCGCGACATTGCCGCGAGGTGGACCGAGCTAGGTCTCCAGGGGCGCCCGCCGCACGTGCCTGCCTTCCACGCCTGAAACGGAGTGCCAATCGATGCAACCGTCAATCCTGCAGCAACTGGCGCAAGCCATTCTCTCCGGCAGCGTCAAGGTCATCGACCTCTCGGCGACGCTCACGCCGCAGACGCCGGTGATCAAGCTGCGGGCTCCCTTCGCCCAGTCGGCGCCGGTAAGCATCGAGTGCATCTCCGAGTACGATGAACGCGGCGCCAACTGGTATTGGAACAATCTCCATTTCGGAGAGCACACCGGCACCCATTTCGACGCGCCGATCCACTGGAAGAGCGGCCGTCATCATCAGGACGGATCGACCGACCGCCTTTCGGTCCAGCGCCTTGTCGCCCCTGCATGCGTTCTCGATTTCTCGGCGGAGGCGGCTGCCGATCCTGACTTTCTTCTTCAGCCGTCCCACATCGAGGCGTGGGAAGCCATCCATGGCCGCATTCCGGCCAGGAGCTGGGTCCTCTTCCGAACCGACTGGTCAAGGAAGAACGGCTCGACGGAAGCATTCCTGAACATGAAAGACGATGGTGGACACGCCCCCGGGCCTTCCGCCGACGCCGTCCGGCTGCTGGCCGAAGACCGCGACGTGAACGGATGGGGGGTAGAGACGGTCGGCACCGACGCCGGCCAGGGTTTCCGTCTCGACCCGCCCTCGCCGGCCCACACGATCATGCACGCGAACAACAAGTTCGGTCTGGCAAGCCTCTGCAACCTCGATCTGCTGCCACCGACCGGAGCCTTGCTGATCACACCACCGCTGAAGCTCCTCAACGGATCGGGAAGCCCAATCCGCGTTTTGGCGCTCGTCATGGCGTGACCTATCATGGTTGCCTACGTTGTGAGCCTGAATGACATCGAAAACGCGGCCGCGTTCGAGCAGTATGCGGCGATCGCCCGGCGCATCACGCCTCTGCATGGAGGACGCGTGATTGCACGCGGTCCCGGCGTGTCGCTGGAAGGCGATGACGTCCCCTCGCGCGTGCTGGTCATCGAATTCGACTCCGAAGAGCAGGCGAGGGCCTTCTACACCTCGAGCGAATATGAAACCGCCCGCCAGCTAAGGTCGGGGGCCGGCCAGGTTCGCCTGCTTCTGGTACCGGGCGCCTGACCGTGCGCGGCGGCGGGATCGACGGGCCCGAGCTCGCAAAACAGGCCGCGAAGGGTGGAGGCGCCGGGCTTCCCTCCTTCCGGAGCTCCGGTGCGCTGGACCTGCGACCACACGGAGGTCGAAGGATATGCCGGCGAAAGCCTCGCGGCGAGCCTGACCGCGATCGGAAAGCGTCCACTGGCCGCGACCGCCAAGGGTGCGCCGCCGCGGGCTCTTCTGCGGCATGGGCGTTTGCTGGGACTGCTCCGTCTCGGTCGACGGCATACCCGGCACGCGTTCGTGCGGAATCCCGTTGGCCGCTGGAATGAACGTGGAAACCGGCAAAGGGGCGGCGATACGACCGGCCGGTGACACGACCGAAGTCGAGCGGCTGGCGCCGGATGTGCTCATCGTCGGCTCCGGGCCGGCCGGGTTGACGGCTGCGCTCGCAGCGCAAAGTTGCGGCCTCGACGTCCTGCTGGTCGACGAGCGGACGAGCCTTGGCGGCCAATACTTCAAGCCGTTGGCGCCGAGCCACCGCTTCGTTCCGCCGGCGAGTGCCGACGAACAGTTCCGGACCGGTCGTCAACTCACCGACGCGGTGACCGCGTCCGCAATCACCTGCCGCACCGGCACGACCGTTTGGGGAGCATGGCATCCCCTTGAGCTCGCCGCCTTCAGCGGCAATCGCAGCCTGCTGATGGCCCCCAAGCGTCTGATTCTGGCAACCGGCGCATTCGAGCGGGCAATGCCCATCCCCGGATGGACGCTTCCGGGATGCATGACATCGGGCGCCGCTCAAATGCTCGTTCGATCCAACCGCGTGTCACCCGGACGCAAGGTGGTCGTGTCCGGAAACGGACCCCTCAATCTTCAGGTCGCAGCCGAGCTGGTTGCCGGCGGAGTCGATGTGACGGTGGCCGAGGCGTCCAACCCGTTTGCGCCACGGCGCTTCTCATCGCTGCTGGGAATGGCAGTCGCCGACCCCCGGCTCGCCGCCGACGGTGTCAATCTTGCCGCCCGCCTTCGCAATCGCATTCTCTATTCCGCCGCCGCGATCGCAGTGCACGGAACCGACGCGGTCAGCGCCGTGACCCTCGCCCGCATAGACCACGACGGCAAGCCGGTTCCGGGAACCGACCGAACCATCGACGCGGACGCGGTCTGCCTCGGCTATGGCTTCTGGCCCAGCAACGAGATTGCCCGCGCGCTTGGCTGCCGACATGAGTTTGACCCGGCGGGCATGCCACGGCCGCATCGGGACGAAAACTGCCAGAGCAGCGTCAACGGCGTGTACATCGCTGGCGATTCAGCCGGGCTTGGCGGTGCAAAGGCCGCCATGCAGGAGGGCGCCGTTGCCGGATACGAGGCGGCAAGGTCGCTCCTCGGGACGTTGCCTCCCCTCGCCGAAAGCAAGTTGACCGACGCCCGGTCCAGGCTGCACCGGCAAAGTCGCTTCCAGCGCCATCTCTGGCGCGCCTTCGCCCGGCCGCAGGGATGGCTCCGGCTGGCGACGGATGAAACCGAGATCTGCCGTTGCGAGGGGGTGACCCTCGGTCGCATCCGGTCTGCGATCGAGCAAGGAGCCGGCGCGATCGGCTCGCTCAAACGCGAGACGCGCGCCGGGATGGGGCCGTGTCAGGGCCGCTATTGTTCGCCGCTTCTCCGCGACTTGATCGGCGCGAGTGAAGGCCCGAGCGACGAGGATGGACTTTTCGCCCCACGACCGCCGGCGAGGCCGGTGCCCTTCGGACTGGCAGCCGTGGACACCGCCGAATGATGCCCGCATCGGCCGACGCGATCGTGATCGGCGGCGGCGTCATGGGTTGTTCGGTCGCCTACTACCTCGCCAAGCGCGGGCTCAAGCCGGTGGTCCTGGAGCGTGGCGAGCTGAACGAGCAGTCGTCCGGCTCCAATGCCGGAAGCCTGCACGTTCAGATGCTGGCCCAGTTCGCCCGCTTCGACGATCCGGCAATCATGGCCGCGGTGGAACGAACGCTCGCGCTTCACGCTGCCGGCGTGGAGGAATGGCGGAGCCTGGCGGGCGAACTTGCCGAGCCCATCGAGATTCAGGTGAACGGTGGGATAACGGTGGCCAGCGACGAGGCTGACTACCGCTTCCTCTCCGAAAAGGTGGCGCGGGAGACAAGAGCCGGGATTACCGTCCACCTGCTGGATGCGGGGGAGGCGCGGACAATCGCCCCCTACCTTTCACCCGGCATCGCGGGGGCCGCCTATTGCCCGAATGAAGGCCGGCTCAATCCTGCCCTGGCGACCACGGTCATCGCGCGCGCGGCGGAAAAACGAGGCGCCACCTTTCTCCGGCATACGCCGCTCCGTGGATTGAAACGCGCGGGTTCGCGCCTCGTCGCACAAACCCCTGCGGGCGAGGTGACCAGCGACGTCGTCGTCAATGCCGCGGGCCCGTGGGCCGACGAGGTGGCAGCAATGATGAACGTGTCGATCCCGATGGACCGCGGCGTGCTGCAGATGAACGTCAGCGAGGTGGCACCGCCGTTCCTGCCACATCTGATCCAGCATGCCTCCAGGCGCCTCACCATGAAGCAGGCGACCAACGGCAACGTGCTCGTTGGCGGCGGATGGCCCGGCCGGCTGGACGACAGGGGCCGACCGGAGGTCTTGCGGAAAAGCATCGCGGGCAATCTGACCGTGGCCTGCGGCGTCATCCCGCAACTCGCAGGATTGAACCTCATCCGCACCTGGGCCTCGATCGTGTCGCGCGTGCCGGACTACAATCCGGTGCTCGGCGCGCTGGACAGCGTGCCCGGTTTCTATCAGGCGCTTGCCATCCCGAACGGCTTCACCCTCGGTCCGATCTGCGCCCGCCTCCTGGTCGCGGACATATTCGGTGAGCCCCCGGAATGGGACATGGCGCCATTCTCGCCAAAGCGTTTCAACTGAACCGAGAGAGGCTGCAGATGCACAAAACCCGCAATCCACCCACGATCGCTGAACCCCCTCCGTTCGGCATGTTCAGCCATTCCGTCGAGGTGCGGCCAAATGCGCGCTATCTTTTCATCTCCGGCCAGTCGGGCGTCCGCGCCGACGGATCGCTGGCAGGCGACCTTGCGGCGCAGGCGGAGCAGACATTCGCCAACATCGGCGCGGTGCTGGCGGATGCCGGGATGGAGGCTGCCCACCTGGTCAAGATCGTAACGTTTATCGTCGGCGATCAAGACCTGACGGGCTACCGGGAGGCCCGCGCGCGCTTTCTTGGTGATGCGCGGCCGGCGGCAACCCTGGTCAAGGTGTCGGGCCTGGCAGTTCCCGGCTGGCTTATCGAGGTGGAAGCTGTCGCCGCGGCATGAAACCGAGGGACATGTTCAGAAAGCCTTGTGTGCAATGATCGTGTAGGTATCGCGGATGCCATCCAGCGTTTGCACCTTTTCACTGACAAACCGTCCGATGTCGACATCCGGCTCGACGTAGAACTTCACAAGCAGGTCATAGTTCCCGGCGGTCGAGAATATTTCCGAGGCGATGTCCGCGTCCGCTATGTCGGACGCGACCTTGTACGCCCTTCCGAGTTCACACTTGATCTGAACGAAGAATGCTTTCATTGCCCGATCTGCCAGTCTTTCCGATCAGAACCCGCCGTCCCGGAAGACCCTACAGGGCGGGCCGTTGAGCGTCCATCGCTGGCCTGAAGACGGGCGACGATGTCGCGAGCGCCTCGCCACCGAAAAATCCGTCAAAATCACGGGGGCGCATGCCCACTTCGCCGGCATGCGCGCCCAACAAGTCACCTTTACACTGTCAGGCCGGGTGTTTAGCGTGGGCCAACCTGTGGGTCCACGACCTCAGACTACTTTCATGAAACTCAAAATACAAAGCCAGAGGGGTGTAACGGAACATGTTGAATCGCCGTGATTTGATGAAGGCCCTGGGCGTCGGTGCCGGCGCCATTTCGCTGGGCGTCGCGCGCCCGGGTCTGGCTCAAAGCCAGGACGCAAAGCTCGTCTGGGGGTTTCAACACGAAATCGATACGCTTGATCCCTACGCGACGACCAAGCGATCGGCACAACAGGTCATCAAGAACGTTCTCGAGCATCTCATCTACCCGGATGAGAAAGGCGACCCGGTCGCACATCTCGCGACGGAGTGGAAATGGGTTGACGATGTCACGCTGGAATTCAAGCTCAGGGACGGAGTCAAATTCCACAATGGGGACTCGTTCGACGCGGATGACGTCGTCTACACGATCGACTTCATCAAGTCGCCCAACAACCAGATCGCCTTCGCATCCAACGACTATGGGTTCATCGACAAGGCGATCAAGGTCGATGCGTCCACGGTTCAGCTGAAGCTTGGCTCGCCGACGCCATCGGCGATACAGCGGCTTGCCCAGGCGCTCTACGTCCTGCCGAAAGCGCACGCCTCGATGGATCCGGCGGAGTTTGCGCGCAAGCCAATCGGAACAGGTCCGTATCAGGTCTCGTCGTTCGAGGCCGGTCGTCGCCTCGTCCTCACTCGTTACGACGGGTACTACCTGCCGGGCGTTCCCCACTATCAGGAGCTCGACGTCGTCACCATCGTCGACCCGCAGACAATGAACGCCGAGATGCAGGCCGGGAGCGTGGATTTCACCTGGGCGATCTCGAAGGATCAGGTCGAAGCCCTGCAAGGGTCCCCGAACATCAAGACATTGGGAGGTGGTTCGCTCACTATCACCTTCCTTCGCTTCGATGTGGCCGGGCGCGCCGGGCCCGGTCCGATGCAGGACAAGAACGTCCGCCTTGCCATCTCCCATGCGATCAATCGGGAGGCCCTTGCTAAGACGCTTGTTGGCGAAGCGAGCCAGGTCCTGAAGGCTCCGTGCCATCCGGCCCAGTTCGGATGTTCGCAGGACGTCGCCGACATCGACTACAATCCCGAGAAGGCGAAGGCGCTGCTCAAGGCCTCCGCCTATCCCAACGGGTTCGATCTGCCGGTATCAACGTTCATGTATTTGTCGCCGATGGTCGAGGGATTCATCGGCGATCTCAGAGACATCGGCATCAACGCAACGGTGGATGCACGGGCGACGTCGGCGATCCTGGCCGACATGCATGCCGGCAAGCTTCAGTGTTTCATGCTCGATTGGCCGTCTGGCGGGCTCTACGACGCCTCGTCGTCGGTGCCGCTCTTCTACACTCCCGGCACGCGCGACTACGATCAGGATCCCGATCTTGCCAAGTGGCTGAAGGAAGCCGAATCCACCGGCGATCAGACAGAGCGCAAGCGTCTCTACGACCTTGCCATCAAGAAGATCATGGACAACGCATACGTGCTGCCCCTGCAGACGGACGTCACCTACTTCGCGTTCAAGGACACAGTGAAGTTCAACCCGCCGACCGACGGCCTGCCGTTGGCGTTCAATATCGCCTGATGACTTTGATTGCGCGGCCGCCGCTCCGGCGGCGGCTTGCATGAATTGCCGGCGACGCCCCTCGAGGCGTCGCCGTTTTACGACGCCCGGCGCATCGGCTTGCGGTAGCCGTAGTCCCGTTCGGCGCCCTCCTTCGTGACAATTCCAAGCGCCATGTCGTGCTCGATCGCGCCCGGATCGCGCTCGCTCGGCTCTCCATATCCGGCACCGCCGGCCACCAGGACTTCGATGACTTCGTCGGCGCTTCTGAGCTGGAGCCGCTCGCCGACACCGAGGTCCCGGATCAGTGCTCCGTCAGGCCTCAGCAGGCGCGCGTGCGCGGTTCCGCCCGACTTGCCGCCAAACAGCCCCGGAACGGGATCGCGATTTTCGGGAAAAGCCGTGGCGAAGGTCACCAGACCGTCGTCATCGAGCTTGCGATACCTGACGCGCTGTCCGGGGCCGCCGCGGTAGCGACCTGCCCCGCCGGTATCGGGCACGAGGGTCTTTTCAAGCACCAGCATCGGCGAACGCGCCTCGAACAATTCGACCGATGTGCATGTGGCGGAACTCGGCCACATCAAGGCAGCCTTGCCGTCGCCATTCACCGAGGCGCCCTGGCCGCCGCCCATGAAAAAGACCTCGTAGTACATTCTGTCGTTTTTGTCCCGGCCGTAAACGTTGGATGTGTAGGCAATGCCGCTCGCCGACTGGACCTTTTCCGGCATGACCTCCGCCAGTGCGCTGAAGAAATTCGCCGGCATGTACCACCCCGTGCGCGCCCGCATGTTGCAAGCGGCGGGATAGGTCGCGTTGAGAATCGAACCTCTCGGTGCGGTCACCGAGAACCGACGCAAATCGCCGGCATTGCCTCTCAAGTCCGGCGTGAGCAGGCACTTCAGCAGGAAGCACGCCTCGGCGGCCGTATAGGAGATGGTGGCGTTGTAGGCGCCCTGTGGAAGCTGGGGCGGCGCTCCGGTGAAATCGACAGATATCCTCTCATCCGCAACCGTGATGGCGATCGGATAGCGCAGTATCTGGCCGAACGGACGGTTGGTGGCCTCGGCACGGTATGTCCCTTCCGGGATTTCCCGGATCGCTGCCAGCAAGGCGCTTTCCGAGCGCCCCTGAATGACGTTCGCAAGCGCTCGCAGGTCCTGCAGCCCGTATTCGGCCATGAATGCGACCAGGCGATCGGCGCCCAGCTGGTTGGCACCGACCAGCGCGTGGATATCGCCCAGAACCTGCTCCGACATCCGGATATTCTTCGACAACAGACGGAAGAGCGCTGCGTTCGGGGCACCGGCCTCGAACAGTTTCATCGGCGGGATCTGAAACCCTTCCTCGTAGATTTCGCGTGCCTGGCGCCAATCCTTGGTGCCACCAATTTCCGACACGTCGCCCACCGAGGCCGCCAGCCCGACCAGTCGCCCCCCGGCGAACACGGGCGTGACAACTGCGATGTCATAAAGATGACCGGCGCAAAGCCAGGGATCGTTGGTGACCAGAACGTCGCCGGGTTCGAGCGTGTTGGCAGGAAACTCCTCCAGCAGCGCCTTGACGACATTCGGCAGCGTCAAATTGAAGGCCGGCATCGCCTTCGGTGCATGGACCAGAACCTCGCCGTTGGCGTCGAGCAGGTCGCAGGCGAAATCCTGAATCTCCGAAATGAGGTTGGAGAACGCGGTCCGGCAGATCACGTTGGACATTTCCTTGGTGATCGTCTCAAGGCGGCTCCACATGATCTCGAGTGCCACCGGATCGCTGTCGATGATTGCCGCGGCCTCGGCAACCTCCATATCGGTGGTGATCCTGACCGCGGCAGCCGCCGCAGCGTTTATCTCGATCCGGAGGTTTCCGACTTCATCGACGGTCAGCACGTCCCCCGGCGGGATAACGGTCGTCGCCTCCGGTTCTTCCACGATCGCCGGCCCGGCCACGGAATCTCCGCGCACCAGGCGGTACCGGTCGTAAACCGTGGTCTCGACGAACTGGTTTTCAAACCAGGCGGGGCGCGTTCCCTTTACCTTCGGCCCGTCGACCGAACCCCCGACTATGTTGATCGACGAAAGTGCCGGCAGCGGCCCGGAGCAGCGGACCCGGATGTTGACGATTTCAGCCTTGGCGCCGGAATAGAGCTTGCTGAAGCGTGCGGTGTACGCCGCCTGGAACCCGCGCATGATAGCGCCGACGGACTCGTCGTCGAGTTCTTCGTTCGGGAGGGGCACCGTCACATTGTGCAGCTGGCCCACCAGCCGCATGTCCGCGAAGCGCGTCACCTGTGTGTCGTCAGCCGCGACGCCCGCCGCCAGGATCCGATCCCTGCCCTCCTTCTCAAGGGCGGCGAGCGCCCCGTTGACCGCGCCGGGATCGAACCCGGCCGACAGCCCGGACGGACAGGCGCGAACCTGCTCGAACGACAACGGCCCGGCAAGGAAGCCGAGGGCCGAAGCCGCGCCGCACGCCGGCGGCACGATCACCTCGCGGATGCCAAGGGTCCTTGCAATGTCGGCGGCGTGGGCCGGCCCGGCGCCACCGAAGGCAATCATGGCGAAGCGACGCGGGTCCTGCCCTTGCTCGACGACATGGATGCGGGTCGCGGCGGCCATTCCTTCCACGACCATTCGGTGGACGCCCCAGGCGGCTTCGGCCGTCGAAAGACCGAGCGCATCGCCAAGCGGGCCGAGTGCAGCCTCGGCCGCCGGACGGTCGAGCTTCATCTCACCGCCGAGGAAGAACTCGGGATCGTAGTATCCGAGCGCGACGTTGGCGTCGGTGACGGTGGGAAAGGTTCCGCCGGCTCCATAGCAGGCGGGACCGGGGCTCGATCCCGCCGACTGCGGTCCGACCTTGAGCAGTCCAAGCGAGTCGACCGCGGCGATGGAGCCGCCGCCGGCTCCGGTCTCGATCAGGTCGATGACCGGCACCTTGATCGGCAGGCCGGAACCGGCCCGAAAGCGATCGATCCTGCCAGCTTCCAGAAGCGCCGCCGTCGTGACTTCCCCGTCGATGATGATGGCCGTCTTGGCAGTCGTTCCGCCCATGTCAAAAGAGATGGCATCGCGCTTCCCGGCCCAGGCGGCAAACTTCGCCGCCGCCAGCACTCCGCCCGCCGGGCCGGATTCCAGGAGGCGCACCGGAAATGCGCGGGCGAGTTCGATCGGGACCAGCCCGCCGGCGGAGTGCATGAGGCGGAGCACGCCCCGGTAGCCGTTACTGCGAAGACGTTGCTCGAAGCGCTTCAGGTATCGATCGACCAGAGGCTGCACGTACGCATTGACGGCGGTCGTGACGCAGCGCTGGTATTCGCCGATCTCGGGCACGACGTCGACGGACAACGACACCGCCAGGTCGGGAAATTCCTCGTTGGCGATGGCCCGGACCATGTGTTCGTGCTCGGGGTTTCGGTAGGAATGGAGGAAGCAGACGGCGACGGCCTCGACGCCGGCTTCAACCAGGGTGCGCAGGGTGCGGCGAACCGCGTCGCGATCGATCGGCGTGACGATGCGGCCGTCGCGATCCATCCGCTCCGCCACCTCGAGGCGCAGGTTACGCGGAACCAGCGGATCGGGGTATTTCAGGAAGAGGTCATAGATCGCGTAGCGCTGCTCGGTGCCCATCTCCAGAATGTCGCGGAAGCCGGCCGTGGTGATCAGTCCGAGCCTTGCTCCCTTGCGCTCAATGATGGCATTGGTAACGAGTGTCGTTCCATGGATGATCTCCCCGACGTCCGCCCATGCCACACCTGCCTGGTCCAGAACCTCGGCGAGACCTTCGAGCGCTGCGTCGGACGGGTCCGGCGTCGTCAGCTTCTTGTGAAGCCGACTCTCGCCGCTTCGACCGTCGAGAAACAGGAAGTCGGTGAACGTTCCCCCAATATCGACGCCAATACGATGCATCGTCATGTCAAATCTACCTTTGTCCCCAAGCTGACTTTTGCGTCATCGCGGTCCGATGGGCGGACAGCGATGAAATCACGTCGACCGTCCCCTGCAAATGCAATCGGAGTTTCCCATGCCTGACCTTCAGCGCGCACTGGCCCGGATCGACTCCGACCTCGATGCGAGTGTGGAGCGCCTGTTCACCGTCATGCGCATTCCGTCGATTTCGACCGATCCCGCCTATGCCGACGATTGCAGGCGTGCCGCCGAGGTAGCCGCCGCCGACCTTGCGTCCATGGGCTTTGAAGCCAGCGTGCGGAACACCGCCGGCCAGCCGGTTGTCGTGGCGCACTGGACCAGGACCGACCCGGGCGGCCCTCGTGTCCTGTTCTATGGCCACTACGACGTTCAGC
This sequence comes from uncultured Alphaproteobacteria bacterium, assembly GCA_963826055.1. GTDB lineage: Bacteria > Pseudomonadota > Alphaproteobacteria > Rhizobiales > Kaistiaceae > JBBDMC01. The sequence continues at coordinate 403,418 of CAWGVO010000018.1, forward strand.
CGGTCGACCCGCTCGAGGCCTGGACGTCGCCGCCGTTCGAGCCACGTCTCGTCTCCAACCCGGATGGGTCGAAGGCGATCGTTGGCCGTGGAGCCGCCGACGACAAGGGGCAGTTCATGACATTCTTCGAGGCCTGTCGGGCGTTTGTGGCGCAGGGCGGCCTGCCGGTGCAGGTCAGCGTCTTCCTGGAGGGCGAGGAAGAATGCGGCAGTCCCTCGTTGGCGGCATTCCTCGAAGCCAACCGACAGGAACTCACCAAGGACGTCGCCCTGGTGTGCGACACGGGCCTGTGGGATCGCGCGACGCCGTCGATTCCGGTGACCTTGAGAGGGCTCGTGGCGGAGGAAGTCACGGTGTTCGGCGCCAACCGCGATCTCCACTCCGGCGGCTACGGGTCCGCGGCCCGCAACCCCAATCAGGTCATCGCCGACATCGTCTCCGCTCTTCGCGGGGCCGACGGAAGCGTAACAATTCCCGGGTTCTATGACGGCGTCGGCGAGCCGTCCCCCGATCTGCGGGAACTCTGGGACCAGGTACCCTTCTCGTCGAAAGACTACCTCGCCGGGGTCGGCCTCAGTCTGCCCGCCGGCGAAAAGGGCCGAAGCGTCCGCGAGATGGTCTGGTCGAGGCCGACCTGTGAAATCAACGGCCTCGGCGGCGGCTACACCGGCATGGGCTTCAAGACGGTTCTTCCGGCCAAGGCGACGGCCAAGATATCCTTTCGCCTTGTTGGGGATCAGGATCCGGAAACCGTCCGCGCCCGCTTCCGCGAATTCGTCAGCCAGCGAGTACCTGAAGATTGCCGCGTCGAATTCTCCGCCCACGGCGGCAGTCGCGCTATCAAGGTGGCGTGGGACACTCCGTACGTGGCGAAAGCGCGGTCGGCGCTGGAAGACGAATGGGGACGGCCACCCGTGCTGCCCGGCAACGGAGGCTCCATTCCGGCGGTCGGCGAGATCAAGCGCGTTCTCGGTATGGACTCGCTGCTGATCGGATTCGCTATGCGGGATGATCGGATTCATGCACCGAACGAGAAGTATGAGATGGCGAGCTTCCACAAGGGGGCGAGGTCCTGGTTACGCATTCTCCATGCCCTTGGCACCTGAACGATCGGCCGTTGCCCGTCTGAACGGCGACTGATCCGGGTCCGGTTCAGGCATGGCGGCCAACAGCATTTGAGCATAGTCACTCGTCGGATTGCGGAACACGTCCTCGGTTTCGCCCTGCTCGACCACGTTGCCCCGGTGCAAAAGCAGGACCCGATCGCAGATCAGGCGAACCACCGCGAGATCGTGCGAGATAAAGAGGAACGTCAGGTCGAAGGCGTTCTTCAGTTCGGTCAGCAGGCGCAGTATCTGGGCCTGCACCGATACGTCCAGCGCCGAGGTGGGTTCGTCCAGCAGCAAGAGGTTCGGCCTGCACGAGAGTGCGCGCGCGATGCACACGCGCTGCCTTTGTCCGCCCGACAGTTCGTGCGGATATCGATCCAGATGCTCCGGGCGCAGATGCACACGCTCGATCAGTTCCCGAACCCACGCCGCCCGTTCCTTGTGGTTGAGATCAACCACCTCCCGGTGGATCTCCAGCGGCTCCGCAACGATCTGGCGTACGGTCATTCGCGGATCGAGCGACGCGTACGGATCCTGAAATACGATCTGGATGCGCGCCCGCAGTTGGCGCAGTTCCTCGCGATCCAGGGAGCTCAGGCTGACACCGTCGAAAACGACATCGCCCGCGGTAATCCTGTCGAGCTGCAGGATGCAGCGGGTCAAGGTCGATTTCCCCGAGCCCGACTCCCCGACGATGCCAAACGACTGACCGCGCGCCACCGAGAAGCTCGCGCCGTTGAGTGCGCGCAGGGAGGGCTGGTGCCCAAACCAGCGGCGTCTCCCGAGGGGATAGTCCTTGACCACGTCCTTCACGTCGAGGATGGCTTCTGTGCGCGGCGTCCGCGGGGGGGCGGCCGCGGCGTCGACCGGCCGCGCGGCGCGGACACTCGGCACGGCGGCGAGAAGCGCTTTGGTGTAGGGGTCCTGCGGCCGCTTGAAAATCGCGTCCACTTCGCCCGCCTCCACAATTCTCCCCGTGTTCATGACGGCAACGTGGCTGCAGATCTGCGCGACGATCCCGAGATTGTGCGTGATGAACAGGACCGTGAGGCCATCCTCCCGAATGATGTCGTAGAGGAGGGCAAGAACCTGCGCCTGGACCGACACATCCAGCGCAGTCGTCGGCTCGTCGGCAACCAGCAGCGTTGGCCGCCCGATCAGCGCCATGGCGATCAGCACGCGCTGGCGCATGCCGCCGGAAAACTGATGCGGATAATCGTCCAGGCGGCCTGCCGGGTTGGGGATGCGGACACGGTCGAGCATTTCAACGGCCAGCTCTCGCGCCGCGCGCCGCCTGCGGCGAAGACCGGCGGTCGGCGGAAGATCGAGAAGCGCCGGGTCGTGGGCGGCCGCGTTCAGCGCAACGTCGATGAGCTGGTCTTCGATGCGAAAAGCCGGGTTGAGGTTCGTCGTCGGGTCCTGAAAAATCATGCCGATACGTCGGCCGCGCAGGGCGCGCATCTGCTCTTCACGGAGAGCGAACAGGTCTTGCCCGTCGAAGTGGACGCTCCCGCCCGTGTAGCGGCCGGGCGGGGTCGGAACGAGGCGGGATATGCTGAGGGCCGTCAGCGATTTGCCCGACCCGGTTTCACCCACGATGCCCCACGTCTGGCCGCGCTCGACCGTGAGGTTGACGCCGCGCAGCGCCTCGACCCGTCGGTCGTAGCTCTCCATGACGAGGTGGAGATCAGAGACCTGCAGAAAGGGCATCGTTCCCTCCTCGACAGGTAAGCGGCCTGCCAATGCACCCTTGTCCGCTACGCACGGCTTCGCGGATCGAAGGCAAGCCTCACTCCGTCTCCAAAAAGGTTGAAGCCGAGGACCGCCACAAAGATGGCGAGCCCCGGGAACACCGCCGTCCACCAGAAGTTCGGCATGTTAAGCCTGGCGATGGAGAGAAGGACGCCCCATTCCGGCGTCGGCGGGCGCACGCCGATGCCAATGAACCCCAGCGACGCGATGGTGAGGATCGCGTAGCCGACATCGAGGGACATGCGCACGATGATAATGGCGCTGATGTTCGGCAGGATGTGGCGGCCAAGGATGCGGGTCCAGTGTGCGCCGGCCGCCCGCGCGGCGACGACGAAAAGCTCTTCGCGTTTCGACAGCACTTCGCCGCGAATGAGACGCGCGTAGCTCGGCCACCAGGAGACGGCGATCGCAACGACCATATTCGGGATCCCCGGGCCAAGCGCGGCCGCGACCGCGATCGCCATGATCAGGCTGGGCAGGCTCAAGACGAGGTCGGTCGTGCGCATCAGCACTTCATCGATCCAACCGCCGGCGTACCCGGCGATGCCTCCGATCAAGGTTCCGGCGACTGTGCCTATGATGACCACGGCCAACGCGGCGAACAGCGTCACGCGCGACCCGGCGATAACCAGGCTGAAAATGTCCTGGCCGAGTTCGTTGGCCCCGAAAGGATGGGCGAGACTGGGGGGCGCGAACCGCAACGCCGGCAACACCTGGCCGGCAACCGCCTCCGGATACGGCACGATCCAGGGGGAAAGCAGGGCGACCAGGAGCAGAACGACAACGATGACCGCTCCGGCGACGCCGAAAGGATTGCCGCCCATCCGCCGGAAGCGGCGGACCAGCGGCCCCCTCGTCGCGGCAACGTCCGTCACGTCATTCCTCGTCGCCGCTCAAGAGTATGTGACCTTGGGATTTATGACGCCGTAGAGAAGGTCAACGACGAGGTTGAAGACGACAAAAAGAACACCGATGACCAGCGTCACTCCCATGATGGGGTTGAAATCCTGGCTGACGATCGCCCGGGTCGCGTAGAGCCCTATTCCCGGCCAGTCGAAAACGGTTTCGACCAGAACCGTGCCACTCAGCAACCAGCCCGCCAGCAGGCCGAGCGTCGTCAGGGTCGCCGAGAGTGCGTTCTTCAGCACATATTTGAATATGATGATGCGCTCTGGGAGTCCCAGCGCCCGTTCGGTCAGCACATAGTCCTGCTGCAAAGCCTCCAGCGTGGAGGCCCGGGTGACCCGCGCCACGCTGGCGATCGGCGACAGGGACATGGCAATCGTCGGCAGGATGAGGTGCTGAAGCGAGACCACGAAGGCGTGCAGGTTGCCAGCGATGAGTGAATTCGAGCGTGTAGAACCCCGTTACCGTCGGCGGCGGTGACATGATCAGCGGGATGCGACCGCCGAGCGGCAGCCACGCCAGCGCCATGGCAAAGGCGAGTTGGAGCAGCAAGCCGACGAAGAAGCGCGGCATCGAAATGGCCGCCAGCCCCAGTACGGTGTTGACGAAGTCGGGCCAGCGATTGACCTTGACGGCCGACATGACGCCGAGCGGAATCCCGACCAGGACCGTCACGATGATGGTCGCGATCACGAGCTCGAGCGTCGCCGGCAGGAAGGTCGATATCTCCTCGAAGACCGGTCGTCGGGTGAAGATCGACGTGCCCCAGTCGCCCTGAAACAGTTTGGCGAGGTACGTCAGGTATTGGACGGGGAGCGGTCGATCGAACCCGAATTCGTGCGAAATTTGGGCGATTTCCGCAGGGGTCGCGTGCGGCCCGGCAACCATGCCGACGGGATCGCCGGGGATCGCCCGCGAGATAATGAAGGTCAACAATGTCAGGCCAATCAGAAGCGGCGCCAGCAGCGACACCCGTCTGATCGCGTAACGGAGCATGATCGGCCCCGCCGTCCGTCTGTATTCCGGTCTCTACGACAACTAGGCCAGCGAGAGCGGGAACAGGTCGATCGACTGCGATTGCACCGGCGTGTAGCTGTAACCCTTGACGCTGTCGCGCATCGCCAGCTTGCGGCTTTCGGTGACGCCAAAAATGTCGGGCGCGATGTCGACTATCTTCTTCTGGAAGTCTTCATAGATCGCCAGCCGTTTGTCAGGGTCCACCTCCGAGCGCCCATGCTCGACGAGAGCGTCGATCGCAGGATCGCCAAACGTCGGGTTCTGCCAATTGCCGTTTTGCGACGAGTGATAGACCGGGAACGCGGTGTTGTCCGGATCGGCGTAGGCGGCGGACTGATAGATGCAGAACATGTCTGGCGTGGTGTCCGGCTTCTTCGCCATCTCGATCAATTCACCGAAGCGGATCGGTTTGACTTCGACGTTGATGCCGAGCGGCCGCAGGCTGTCCAGCATGACAAGCGACCAGCGCCGCATCTGATCCAGCGACTGCAGGTAGGTGATCGTCAGCGACACCCCGCCCGAGGCCGCGCTCGACTTGCCCAGGTATTCCTTCGCCTTGTCGAGGTCCTTGCGGTAGACGCTGAGGTTCGGGTCGGCGCTCCACATGCCAACCGGCAGCGGCCCGGTCATCAGCTTCGAGTGTCCTCCGATCGCCAGCATCGCGTCGTAGTCGAAGGCGTAGGAGATCGCCTTGCGGAGGTTTTCGTCGGTCAATGGGCCCGATTTGGTGTTCATCCGGATAAGGAACGTCTGATATTCGGGCTCAATGATCGTCATCACACCCGGCGTGCCGGTCACCGCGTCGATGTCGTCGCTGTTCAGGTCGATGACGATTTGCGCGTCGCCGCGTTCGATCATCAGGCGTTGGGTTGCGGTTTCCCGGGTGACTTTCCAGATTGCGCCGGCGAGGTTGCCACCGCCCTTGCGCCAACCGTCAGCGACGCGCTCGAATTCGTAGATGTCGGAGGGTGTGAACCGCTTCAGGCGGAAAGGTCCGGACCCCGGCATGTTGGTCGTGAAGTACGTCTGGCCGTCGTCGCTGCCGAGGTTTGCCTTGACCAGTTCGGAATTGACGACCTGAATCCACGGAAGCACCTGGAGAAATGCCGCGAACGGCTTGAGCAGATGGAAGCGCACCGTGTGGTCATCGACGAGTTCGATGCTGTCGTCGCCGACGATGCCCTTGATCATCCAGGCATTGCCGCGGCCGAGCCGACGGATGCGGTCAAACGAATATTTCACATCGGCCGACGTCAGCGGCGCGTTATTGTGAAACTTCGCGCCCGGATCCAGCTTGAACGTGTACTCGGTGCCGTCGGGCGACACCGTCCAGGACTGAGCGAGGCGCGGCACGGGCTGAGGGGGGCGACCCGAAACAGAAACCAACGCGTCGTACACGTTCTTCATCAGGAACGTCGTCTGCATATCGTTGGCCGTATGCGGATCGAACGTCGTCATTGGCGCCGTCGACCCCAGAACGAGTATCTTGCCGGCCTGGGCCCACGCCGGACGCTTGAGGAGCGCAAGCGCAGACGCCCCGCCAAGCACCACACCTCTACGTGTCACGTGCATCGGACTTCCCCTCTGAATTGCTTCGGCTGGATTTGGCTGCGGCGATACGCACCGAAGATCGTTCCGTCATGGACGTGCAACCCACATGCCACCCGGACCGCATGCCACAAGGCTTGAAATTTCGGCAAAGGCCGCTCGAAATGCCAAATAGGCTGTCACAGCGCTATATGGGTGTCAACGCGACCCCCTGATGCACGCGCGGCAGACGAATCCGGCATTCCGGAGGGCATTCCTGCACCAAGTGTCGACAACGGCGCCGCTGCCGATTTATGGTTCGCCCGCTGCCATTCTAATGTGCGGTCCGCCGCGATGAGTGAGGCCTTTGCCTTGGAACAGGGAGTATTGGCCTGTCTGGGCCCCAAATGCCCATCGAAACCGCACCTGTCGCTTCCGCGCGGGGCATGGGACACCCATTTCCACGTCCTTGGGCCGACGGACAGATATCCATACGCAACCGGCCGGCGATACACCCCTCCCGACGCGCCCCTCGCCGCCTGCCTTGCTCTCCATGACACTCTCGGCATCGGCCGTGGCTGGGTGGTGCACGCCAACACTCACGGCACCGACAATCGGCCCTTTCTCGACGCTGTCGCGGCGTCCGAAGGGCGCTACGTCGGCGTCGTGCGCCTCACCGGTGAAGCCACGCGTGCCCAATGCCGGGATTTGCACCACGCCGGCGTTCGCGGCACGCGCTTTGCTTTCAATCCCGAGCATGGCGGGACGCTCGACCAGTCGGAGTTCAATCACGTGGTATCGGTGACCGCGGATCTCGGCTGGTTCATCGATCTGCATTTCACGGGGGAGATGCTGCCCCGTCTGCGCCCCTGGCTGGAGACCATCCCGGCCAACGTCGTCATCGATCATTTCGGCCGCGTCGACGCGTCGGCTGGCCCTGACAGCGAGCCGTTTCGCGTCCTTTGCGATCTCGCGGAGCGTGACAACATGTGGGTCAAGCTCAGCGGTGTCGATCGGATTTCGGCAGAGGGCTATCCCTACGCCGACGTTGTACCGCTTGCGCGCCGCCTGACCGAAGTGGCGCCCGATCGGCTGATCTGGGGCACCGACTGGCCCCACACGGGCTACTTCGATTCCGAACGCATGCCTGACGACGGACTGCTGGTGGATACGCTGGCGCTGATGGTGCCGGATGAACTGGTTCGCGACCGTATTCTGACGGTCAATCCGAATGAACTCTTGCGGGGTACGGCAGATGCGAAAGAAACTCTCTGACGTTCTGGTTCAATCGAACGCCGGCAAGCCAATGGGCATGCTGATGCGCCGGCATTGGGTTCCGGCGCTGCTCTCCAGCGAGTTGCCGGAGCCGGATTGCCCGCCGGTGCGCGTGTCGCTGCTCGGCGAGAAGCTGCTCGGGTTTCGCGACACTGACGGCCGGCCGGGCGTTGTGGCGGAGTTCTGCCCGCACCGCGGGGCTTCGCTCTTTCTGGGCAGGAACGAGGAGCACGGCATCCGCTGCTCTTTTCATGGCTGGAAATTCGACGTCGGCGGCCGCTGCGTGGATCTGCCGCAACGTCCCGAGTACGCGAAAAAGATCACCATCAAGTCCTACCCGTGCGTCGAGGTGGGCGACATCGTGTGGGCATATATGGGCCCGCCGGAGTTGCAGCCCGAGCCGCCGGCACTCGAGTGGGCGACGGTGCCTTCGCCCAATCGCTTCGTGTCGAAACGCATACAGGAGTGCAACTACCTTCAGGCGATGGAAGGCGGCATCGACACGACCCATGCTTCATGGGTGCACCGCTTCGAGCTCCAGAAGGACCCGATGCACAGGCTCGCCAAGGCAAACGACTACATCCGCGCCGATCCGAATCCGGTGTTCGATGTCAAGCGGTCGGAGGGCGGGCTCAACATCTTCGCCCGCCGCAACGCCGGGGACGACGAATACTACTGGCGCATCACGCAATGGATGATGCCGTGGCACACGCTGATCCCGCCGTTCGGCCCGCACCCGATCGGCGCCCATATGTGGGTTCCGATCGATGACGAAAGCTGCTGGGCCTGGAGCATCAACTTCTATCCCGACAAGCCGTTGAGCCACGAGGAACGCGCCGAGATGGAGGCCGGCAAGGGCATTCACGTCGAATACATTCCCGGCACCTTCCGGCCAAAGGCCAACAAGGACAACGATTGGCTGATCGATCGTCATGCCCAGAAGACGAACGAAAGCTACAGCGGCATCGAGGGATTTTCGATTCAGGACGCCTCGCTTCAGGAAAGCATGGGGCCGATTGTCGACCGTGAGAACGAGCACCTTATTCCGACCGACATGGCCATCGTGGAGGCGCGAAAGTTCCTCATCGAAATGGCGAACCGCGTGCACGGCGGCGACGCGGGGGCTGTTCCGGGAACGAAATCGGCTCACCAGCGGGTGCGCGCCGCCTCGGCGGTCCTGCCGAGGGATACCGACGTGTCCAAGTGGGCGGCGGAGTGGCTGGTCGCTGAGACAGGACGCCCGGTGTACTCTATATGAGGCGCGGCAACCCCGTCCGCGTTTCAGCAGGAGTTAACCGTGACGTCCGCCAAGGCCCCCTACCCTCACCCGTCTACCCACCTTGGCAAGCGGCGCCTCGAAACGATCCGGGGCTACGTCGTCAATGAGAAGCGCACGCCCTCCGACGAAGTGCTCGTCGTCACGCCGTCGCAGACGATCGGCCCCTTCTTCCCGCGTGCGCTGCTCCGCGACGAGGACCGCGACCTCACGCGCACCGACAGGACGGGGCCGCGTGCCGCCGGCGAGGTTATTCACGTCCACGGCCGGATCAGCGACGAGGAAGGTTGCGCCGTCCCCGGCGCGCTTATCGAGATCTGGCAGGCCAACAAATGGGGCAAATACGATCACCCCGCCGACCAGACCGACGGGCCGGTCGACCCGAATTTCCGGGGCTACGGTAGGACGCTGTCGGACGAAAACGGCGGCTACGCGTTCCTGACCATCAAGCCGGGAGGCTACCCCAATCCCGGCTACGACAACTGGATGCGGCCCCCCCACATCCACTTTTCGATCTTCGCCGCCGGATTGATGCAGCGGATCATCACCCAGCTCTATTTTCCGGGTGAGGAAATGAACGACATCGACCCAATTCTCAACGGCGTCGAGGACTTGCGAGCGCGACAGGCACTGATTTCCCGCGAAGAGGCCGGCCCCGACACGCCCGCCGGCACGCGGGGCTTCCGCTTCGACATCGTCCTGCGCGGCCGGTTGGCCACACCGTTCTTCGTCGAATGACGGTGGTGGAAGTGCCGCCGAACCGTGTCCCGACGTAACCGGCGCGGTTTCAGTGGCAGCCAGAGAATTCCTGTTCCGCCCCCTGCGGCGTCTAACGCCTTGAACTTTATGGTGAGCGCGTCGGGGCTCGAACCCGAGACCTGCTGATTAAAAGTCAGCTGCTCTACCAACTGAGCTACGCGCTCGTTCGCTTCATTCCTCGAAGCGCGCCGGACCCTATAAGTGGCCTCCCGGACGGTCAACACCAACCGCGCTTCCGGCGAGTCGCCCTCCCCGGCGTCGCTTGTGCCCGCACTGACCGCGCGGGAAAACTCCGGTATCATAGCCGCCGGGAGGCGCCGGTCATGACACGATTCCTGCATATCCTGTTTGCGTTGCTGGTGATCGCCGGCCTGTCTCTTTCCCGGCCGGCGCACGCCGTCGATGATAGCGACCGCGCCGCCATCCAGGCCCTGATCAGCGGACAGATCGCCGCCTTCCAGGCGGATGACGGGGCCGCCGCCTATGCCATGGCCTCGCGCGGCATCCAGCAGGTCTTCCCCTCGGTCGAGGCGTTCATGGACATGGTGGCGAACGGCTACATGCCGGTCTATCGGCCGCGCTCGTTCACCTTCGGGCCGTTGGAAGACAGCCCGCTCGGGCCAGTGCAGCGGGTTTTCGTGACCGGGCCGGACGGCGACAGGTATATCGCCGCGTACCTGCTTCAGCGGCAGGACGATGGCAGCTGGAAGATCAACGGCTGCTCGCTCACTCGCGACAGCGCTCCGAGCATCTAGGCCGGCGGCATGTCGCCCAGCGCCCAGCCCTCCCGCGTCTCGGCGATGAAATCGGCGAGGCGCCTTTCGGCGATGGCGGCGCGCAGCCCCGCCATCAGGCTCTGGTAGTAGGCGAGATTGACTTCGGTCAGCAGCATCGCCCCCAGCATCTCGCCCGACTTCACCAGGTGGTGCAGGTAGGCGCGCTGATAGTCGCGCGCCGCCGGGCAATCGGAGGTCTCGTCGAGCGGACGCGGGTCGTCGGCGTGGCGGGCGTTCTTCAGGTTGATCTTGCCGAAGCGGGTGTAGGCGACGCCGTGGCGGCCGCCGCGGGTGGGCAGCACGCAGTCGAACATGTCGACGCCGCGAGCGACTGCCGCGACGATATCGTCGGGGGTTCCCACCCCCATCAGGTAGCGTGGCCGGTCGTCCGGCAGCGCCGGTGCCGTCACCTCGATCATCGCGAGCATCGTCGCCTGCGGTTCGCCGACGGCGAGGCCGCCGATGGCATACCCGTCGAAGCCGATTGCTGCGAGCGATTCGGCGGAGGCGACGCGAAGCGCCGCAACGTCGCCGCCCTGGACGATGCCGAAGAGGGCAGCCTCTCCGCCGCCGAAAGTGCGGCGCGACCGTTCTGCCCAGCGGAGCGACAGCCGCATCGCCCGCTCCACGTCGGCCTCGGTCGCCGGCAGCGCGATGCATTCGTCGAGCTGCATGCGAATGTCGGAGCCGATCAGGGCCTGAATCTCGAGCGAGCGCTCCGGTGTCAGGCGGTGGCGCGAGCCGTCAATGTGAGACTGGAAAGTGACCCCGTCCTCGTCGATCTGCCTGAGCTTCGCCAGCGACATCACCTGGAAGCCGCCGGAGTCGGTGAGGATCGGCCCCGGCCAGTTTGCGAAAACGTGCAGGCCGCCGAGAGCGGCTAGGCGTTCGGCACCCGGCCGCAGCATCAGGTGGTAGGTGTTGCCGAGAATGATGTCGGCGCCGGTCGCGCGCACCCGGTCCATGTGCATCGCCTTTACGGTGCCAGCGGTACCGACAGGCATGAACGCCGGGGTGCGCACGACCCCGCGCGGCGTGGTGATCTCGCCGGTGCGGGCGGCGCCGTTGGTGGCGAGCAGGCGAAAAGCGAAAGCCGTCACGCGGTCGGCTCCCGGTAAAGCAGGCACGCATCCCCGTAGGAGTAGAAGCGGTAGCCGGCGTCGATGGCGTGGCGATAGGCGCCGAGCATGGTCTCGCGGCCCGAGAAGGCCGACACCAGCATGAACAGGGTCGAGCGCGGCAGGTGGAAGTTGGTCATCAGCACGTCGACGGCGCGGAAGCGATAGCCGGGCGTGATGAACAACGATGTTTCGCCGGCAAACTGTCTTATTTCGCCGGCTTCGTCGACGGCGCTTTCGAGCAGGCGGAGCGCCGTGGTGCCGACGGCGACGATGCGGCCACCGGCGGCACGGGCAGCGCGAAGCGCCGCCGCTGTCTCCGGCGAGACTGTCCCCCGCTCGGCGTGCATGCGGTGGGCGCCGGTGTCGGCGGCCTTGACCGGCAGGAAGGTGCCGGGTCCGACATGCAGCGTCACCATATGGCGGGAGATGCCAGCCGCATCCAGGCGGTGGAGCAGCTCGTTGGTGAAGTGAAGTCCGGCGGTCGGCGCCGCCACCGCCCCTTCCTTGTCGGCGTAGACGGTCTGGTAGTCGGTGCGGTCGCGGGCATCGGCGGCGCGGCGGCTGCCGATGTAGGGCGGCAAGGGCATCTCGCCGATGGCAGCGACCGCTTCGTCAAGGAAGGCGCCGGCGAGGTCGAAGGCGAGCACCGCCTCGCCCCCCTCCCCGCGGCTCTCCACGGTGGCATCGAGGCCGGCGACGAGGCAGGCGTTGTCGCTGGTTGCGCCGAAACGGACGCGATCGCCGGCGGCGAGCCGTTTGGCCGGCCGCGCCAGCACCCGCCAGCGCGACGGGCTCAATCGCTCGATCAGGTTGACGGCAATCTTCGCGGAGGTCGCCTCCCGCCGCCGCTCGCCGCGCAGCTCCGCCGCGATGACCCGGGTGTCGTTGAAGACGAGATGGTCGCCCGGCCTCAGCAGGTCCGGCAGGTCGCGCACGACAGCGTCGGCAAGGCCCCTCCCCGGCTCGACGACCAGCAGCCGCGCGGCATCGCGCGGTGCCGCCGGCCGGAGCGCGATCCGGTCCTCGGGCAGGTCAAAATCAAACAGGTCGACACGCATGGGTGCCGCGGCGATAGCCGCCCCAACCGCGCTGGTCAATCTCTGGCCGCCGGGTCAGCCCATGGCGCGGGCGCGGCGGATGCCGAGCGCCATGACGCGATCGAGCAGCCTGGCGTACGGGAGCCCGTCGTAGAGCGCCGCTTCCGCCAGTTCCTCGTGGGGGCCGAGGTCGGGGTTGGGGTTGGCTTCGAGAAAATACGGCACGTTGTCCGCCGAGAGCCGCAGGTCGATGCGATTGTAGCCGTCGAGCTGCAGGGTGCGGCAGATGCGCTTTGCCATGCGCAGGATGCGCGCCTGGAGTTCCGGAGACAGGTCCTGGGCCGGACCCTGCACGATGCCGCGCCGTTCCTGGTAACGGGCGTCGTGCTTCACCCGGGCGGTGGCGATCGGCCGCCCCGGCATTGCCTCGAACGCCAGCTCCCAGACGGGAAAGACGCGCAAGCGGTCGTTGCCGAGGGCGCCGACGTAAAGCTCGCGACCGTCGATATACTGCTCCGCGATGACAGCGGTGCCGATGCGTTCGTGGATGAAGGCGACGCGCTCGGCCAGCTTCTCGTCGTTCTCCACGACAGAGGCCTGGGCGATACCGCGCGAGGCATCCTCGCTCAGGCTCTTCACGATCAGCGGGAAGCCGAGGCGCGGCGGCCGGCGCACCTTGCGGCCCATGGGGAAGACGGCGAACTGCGGCACCGGAATACGATGATAGGTCAGCAGCTTCTTCGACAGGTCCTTGCCGCGGGCGAGCATCAGGCCGCGCGGGTTGCAGCCGGTGTAAGGGATGCGCAGCAGTTCGAGGAAGCTTGCAACGTTCTGGTCGTAGGCGGTCTCGCCGTGGAACTCCTCCAGCAGGTTGAAGGCGATGTGCGGCTGCCACGCCTGGATCTCGTCGGCGATCGGCTTCAATTCGTGCTGGACCCCGAGCGGCCGCACATCGTGGCCGGACTCGCGCAACGTCTTCACGATCTCGAATTCGGTGCGGATGTTGTGGACTTCCTGCTCGTCCAGCCCTTTCAGCGAGTCGGGGGCAGCCGCTCAGGGTGCAGGAGCACCAGTATGCGCAGTTTTCTCAAAGGGCGAACCAGCGGCGCCGACGCGAGCCGTAGAGGGTGTAGACGGCGGTGGCGGTGAACAGGATGGTGAAGTCAACGCGCAGCTTGCGCTCGGGCCCGGGGGCCCTGAGTTTCAGCTCGCGGCAGCGTACGATCATCTCGTCGAGGATCGAATCTGAGGGTCAGCTGATGTTGCTGGGTCCACCTGGCAACCGTCTGGCGGACCTTGGCGCGATTGCGGCGCAGGAACGCCGAGGCCGGCGGCGCCGAGCGGTGCCGTGGATCGTCCGAAAAGATCCGGCGCAGGTCGCGGTCATAAAATGTCGTCGCCTTGACAGCGTAGGCCGCCTGTTTGTGCTCGTAGTGTTCGGCAAGTGTGCGGGTGATGCGGCTGATCGGCTCGACCATGCGGCGGCTGTGAAGCATCGGCTTGTCGCCGGCGATCTCGGCCATCAGTTCGTCGACATACTGGAGCTTGGCGAGGGCCGGCCACCCGGCATAACGTCGGCGCCAGTCGGACCGGGGCCGGAGCCACACTGCGAAGGTCTCGGCGAAATCCTCGTCGGGATGGGCCTGGGCATACCACAGGCTGAGGTGCTGGACGTAGTTCCGGCTGGTGGGGTCGGGCCGGTAGTAGCTCGGGTAGCGGATGGAGGAGCGCCCGAAGAGTTTCTGCCAGCGGCGCCGCCGTTGGAGGCGGTAGGCGTGCTGAACCACGTGGCCGGCCTCGTGGCGGAGGATACGCTGGCATTCCGCGAAACTGCCGCCTTCCACGTCGAGGATCTGCTTGCGCTCCAGTCGGGTCAGGCGGGGATGGGCGAGATAGAAAGGGATGGAAATCCCGGGCGTGTTGTCCGGCGTGAACCATTCCTCGCCGATCCAGGCGTGCGGCCGGACCCTCAGACCCCGCTGGCCGAGCTCTTCGTGCAGGCGGTCAAGACAGCCCTCCAGCCAGGTGCCGCCCAGGGTAACACCGAGGTCCCGGAAGCGAAGCTGGAGCAGCTCCTCATCCGGCAGCGACGCCCAGGCGAAGTCACGGGGCATGCCGCGCCGAATCCCCCCGGTCAGACGGTCCAACGGGGATGGTCTCACGCCTTCGCCGGTGCGGCAACATCCCGGCGCCCGCGCTAGGAGCGCTGGTAGTGCCGGGCGAGGAGGCCGAGTCCGATCAGGATGAGGGCGACCGGTCCGATCAGGTCCCAGTTGATCTTCAGTTGCAGCAGGAAAATGATGGTGAGCGCCACAAGAATGACGCCGCCGATGAACGAACCGGTGGCCGCCGCCGTCAGCCGCCCCTCGCGGTTGTAGGTGGCGAACGCGCTGGCGAAGGCCACCGCCGCCGGAACCAGCAAGAACACCGCCCACCAGTTGTGCGGTATGGCGAAGCCGAGATTCTGCAGGAGCAGGACCACGCCGATCCCGATCAGGATCAGCGCTCCGATAAAGCCGCGCTCGCGATGGCGATGCGGCCGGCGTTCGTTGTGAAACTCGTCCGACATCGACAAGTCCTCCGGCCCCCTGGGCGGGATCATTCTTGCCTGACCGCGATGCCCGCGCCATTGCGCCAAGTCAAGCGTCGGCGGCAACCTTGAGGCTGACGATGCGGTCCGGGTCCCTGACCGGCTCGCCGCGCTTGATCTTGTCGACGGCCTCCATGCCCGAGGTGACCTTACCCCACACGGTATACTTGCCGTCGAGAAAGCGGGCATCATCGAAGCAGATGAAGAACTGGCTGTCGGCCGAATCGGGACTGGTGGCGCGCGCCATCGAGCAGACGCCGCGCACGTGCGGCTCGCGGTTGAACTCCGCCTTGAGGTTCTTGCCGGAGCCGCCGGTGCCGGTGCCGGTCGGGTCGCCGGTCTGGGCCATGAAGCCGTCGATCACACGGTGGAAGACGATGCCGTCGTAGAAGCCCTGGCGGGCAAGTTCCTTGATGCGGGCGACGTGTTTCGGCGCGAGGTCTGGCCGCAGCGCGATTGTCACCCGTCCTTTCGTCGTCTCCATCACCAGCGTGTTCTCGGGATCGGCGGTATCGGCCATGAGCTCTCGTCCTCTCGATCAGGTCTTTCGGGATTGTCGTGACGGGCGTCAGCGCCCGAAGCGGCGGGCGATCATTTCGGCGACGACGGCAGGTACGAACGGCCGGATGTCGCCGCCCATTTCGGCTATCTGACGGACCAGAGTGGCGGTGATGTGGCGCACCGAGGGCGAGGCCGGCAGAAACACCGTATTCAGCTCGGGCGCCATCACTTCGTTCATGCCGACCATCTGCATCTCGTATTCGAAGTCGTTGGCGTCGCGCAGTCCGCGGATGAGGATGGTGGCGCCGGCGGCCCGGGCAGCCTCCACCACCAGCCCCTCGAAATGGATCGCGCGCACCCGGCCGGGGGCGTCGCCGCCGATCGCATCGGCCATGGCCGCGACCATTGTCTTGCGCTCCTCGAGTGCAAACATCGGCGCCTTGCCCGGGTGGATGCCGATGGCGACCACCACGTTATCGGCAATCGCCAGCGCGCCGGCGAGAATGTCGACGTGGCCGTTGGTCACCGGATCGAACGTACCGGCGTAAAGGGCGGTTCGGTTCATGGATGGCATCTCGCCCGCCGCGTCGGACGCGGGCTTCTTAGCCCGACCGGCCGGAGGCGGCAAGCCGGCCGTCTCCTCGTTTGCCTGATTTTTGTGCAACCTCTGGCGGCCCGATCGCCGATCCCTTTCGGCCTTGCCCGAAGCATCGTTGTCGAAGAGACCGCGCGCCAGTGGATCGTTCTTAGAACATCTCGTTCTTTCAATGACTTAACTCTGTGACCCCGATCACTGCGATGGGTAAGGGCGGCTCCTATGTGTTGGTCAGGATGAATTCGGCGGCGACGCCGCCGTCAAGGGATCAGGGGTCAGGAGCAATGTTCAGCGTTCGATCGGCAGTACTTGCCACAGCGTTCGCGGTCACCATGGCCGCGGCGGTCAGCGGTATCTCCTTCAGGGGCGAGACCAAAGAGGTGCGGCTCGACGAGGCGTGCGCCCACGAAACGTGGCCGTCCATCCCGGTGCAGTGCCTGACCGGGAACCTAAAGCCGTCGGTACGCGTTGTTTCGGCGGAGAGCGACTACCAACGCGACATGCAAGCCCGCTTCGCGGTGGCGTTCGAATGAACGGGAAACTGAACGGTTTTCGCCATCACTCTGAACGGGAGATGAACGTCCCTGAATGCGCCGGTTCAGCCTGACTGTGGTCTGATCGGCAACCTGAGCAAGCGGGCGTTCGCGTCAAGGAGACAATCTCATGCGCTTCCACTCAACCATTCTCGCGACCACTCTGGCGGCCACCGTCGCCGTCGGTCTCGCAAGCGCGTCGATTTACACCGGTAGCCAGGACGCGCCAGCGGTCAAGGCCGACCGGCTGCCGGTCATTGCCGATGCAAGCGGCTACCTCACCATCGAAACGCGCCATGACGGTGTGTCCGTCCTCAAGCGCGTTCCCGCCAACTGACCAAAAAAACCCTACCTCCAAGCCTCGCACGGCCGCCGGCTCACCCCACCGGCGGCCGCTTTCTTTTCGGCGCGGGCGCCGACGCGTCGGCCGGCTAATCCAGAAAGCAACTCGTCGGAATCGCCGCCTGGACGGGGATCGGCCGGATCACCAGTTCGCCCGCCACTTCCAGCACCAGCTTCCGCCGGATTGCCTCGGCGAGCTGGTCGCGATCCTTGACCGGCAGGACGAACGAGCCCGGGCCGCCGATCACGCAGTCGGCGTAGTAGCGGTCGAGCGAGATGAACACGCTCGACGGGCGGATCATGATCGGCAATCCGTTGATGACCACGCCGGCGGCGACGGCGGCATCGCGCGCCGGCGCCACAGGCCGGCCGTTGTTGTTGGGACCGTCGCCGGACACGTCGATTGTCTTGCGAAGGCCGGCGTAGCCGTCCTCCGCGAACAGTCCGACGGCGTAGTCGATGGCGCCCGAGATCGAGGTGCCGTGCATGTCGGAGATCGGCCGGGTGTCCAGCGCCTCGGCGAACGCTTCGGCGGCCTCCGCACCGTCGACGAGGCTCCACGGAACGATCGTCCTCTGCGATGTGGCGCCGGCCCACTCCACGTAGGTGAGCGCGATCCGCCCGTAACCACCATCGACGATCGCGTGGATGACGTCCGGGTGCCGCAGGGCCGCGGCGTAGCCGCGCCGCTGCACGGCCTGCTCCTCGGGGTCCATCGACCCGGAGACGTCGACCGCCAGCACCAGCTCGAGATCGACCGGCGTATCCTCCGCGATCGCTTCGGAGCCCGCGAGTACCAGCGGGGCAAAGGCCAGCGCCGCGGCGGTGGCCAGCGCCAGGAGTTTCGTCGATCGCCGTTGCCGCGCAGACTTCGGTCGCGCCATGAGCGAAGTCTCACTCCAATCCAGCGCCGGGTTCAAGGGGCCGGCGCGGCGAATGCACGACCTCGTTCAGGGCGGGACTATTCCGCCGCCGGCGCCTCGGCCTCGTCGTTGCCGTTGTCCCCGTTGCCGTTGCCGTCTTCCTCGCTGAGGCGCTCGACCGCGACGACCTTCTCGTCCGCGGCGGTGTCGAAGACGATGACGCCCTGCGTGCCGCGGCCGATGATGCGGATATCGTCGACGCCGATGCGGATGATCTGGCCGCCGTCGGAGACCAGCATCACCTGATCGGAGGCCTCCACCGGGAAGGAGGCGACCAGCGGCCCGTTGCGCTCGTTGACCGCCATGGCGACGATGCCCTTGCCGCCGCGACCGGTCACCCGGTACTCGTGCGAGGACGTGCGCTTGCCGTAGCCGTTCTCCGAAACCGTCAGAATGTATTGCTCGGCGGCGCTCATCTCGGCGTAACGCTCCTGGGAAAGCTCGCCGCCGGTGCCCTCGGCGCCCTCCTCGTCGGCCTCCACCGCCGCCTCCTCCGGCTCGCCCTCGCCGCGCACCGCCCGGCTCATCTTCAGGTAGGCGCCGCGCTCCTCGGCGGCGGCGTCGGAATGGCGCAGGATCGCCATGGAGATGACGCTGTCGCCGTCGGCGAGCGCGATGCCGCGCACGCCGAGGGAGTCGCGCCCCTTGAAGACGCGCACGTCGTCGACGCTGAACCGGATGCACTGGCCGCGCGCCGTGGTGATGAGCACGTCGTCGGCGCCGGTGCACGGTTCGACCGCGACGATGGAGATATCCTCGTCGTCGAACTTCATGGCGATCTTGCCGTTGCGGTTCACCTGAACGAAGTCGGACAGCTTGTTGCGGCGCACGGTGCCGCGGGTGGTGGCGAACATCACGTCGAGGTCGGACCAGGTCGCCTCGTCCTCGGGCAGCGGCAGGATGGAGGTAATGCGCTCGTTGGCCCCGAGCGGCAGCAGGTTGACCAGCGCCTTGCCGCGCGCCTGTGGTGCGGCCACCGGCAGCCGCCAGACCTTCTCCTTGTAGGCAATGCCGCGCGAGGAGAAGAACAGGATCGGCGTGTGCGTGTTGGCGACGAACAGGCGGGTGACGAAATCCTCCTCCTTGGTCGCCATGCCGGCGCGGCCTTTGCCGCCGCGGCGCTGCGCCCGGTACGTGTCGAGCGGCACCCGCTTGATCCAGCCGGCGTGGGTGACGGTCACCACCATGTCCTCGCGCTGGATCAGGTCCTCGTCCTCGATGTCGCCGTCGGCCTCGACGATCTCCGTCTTGCGCGGGGTGGCGAACTCGTCGGAGATGGCCTGCAACTCGTCCTTGATGATGGTGCGCACCCGCTGGCGCGACCTCAGGATGTCGAGGTAGTCGGTGATCTCGGCGGCGAGCTTCTCCAGCTCCTCGGCGATCTCGTCGCGGCCGAGGGCGGTCAGCCGGGCGAGCCGCAATTCGAGGATGGCGCGCGCCTGGGCGTCGGAGAGCCGGTAGGTGCCGCCCTCCTCCAGCCGGTGGCGGGGATCGTCGATCAGCGCGATCAGCGGCGCCACGTCCTTCGCCGGCCACAGGCGCCCGATCAATTCCTCGCGCGCCGCGTTCGGGTCCTTCGACTGGCGGATGATGCGGATCACCTCGTCGATGTGGGCGACGGCGATGGCGAGACCGACCAGCACGTGGGCGCGGTCGCGCGCCTTGCCGAGCAGGTACTTGGTGCGCCGGCCGACCACCTCCTCGCGGAAGGCGACGAAGGCGGACAGCATGTCCTTGAGGTTCATGGTCTCCGGCCGGCCGCCGTTCAGCGCCACCATGTTGGCGCCGAACGAGGTCTGCAACTGGGAAAAGCGCCAGAGCTGGTTCAGCACCACGTCGGCCATCGCCTCGCGCTTCAGCTCGATGACGACCCGCATGCCGTGGCGGTCGGACTCGTCGCGGATGCCGGCGATGCCCTCGATGCGCTTGTCGCGGACCATTTCGGCGATGCGCTCGATCATGGTCGCCTTGTTGACCTGATAGGGGATCTCGGTGACGACCAGCGCTTCGCGCTCCTTGCGGATCGTTTCGACGGCGACGCGGCTGCGCATCATGATCGAGCCGCGCCCGGTCTCGTAGGCGGCGCGGATGCCGGCGCGGCCGAGGATGATACCGCCGGTCGGGAAATCGGGCCCGGGCACGATCTCGATCAGCCGGGCGATCGTCAGTGCCGGATCGTCGATCAGGGCAATCGTCGCCGCGATCACCTCACCAAGGTTGTGCGGCGGGATGTTGGTCGCCATGCCGACGGCGATGCCGCCGCCACCATTGACCAGCAGATTGGGGAAGCGGGCCGGCAGGACCACCGGCTCCCTCTCGGAGCCATCGTAGTTGTCGCGAAAATCGACGGTGTCCTTGTCGATGTCCTCGGTCAGCGAATGGGCGACCTTGGCGCGCCGCGCCTCGGTGTAACGCATGGCGGCGGGCGGATCGCCGTCGACGGAGCCGAAGTTCCCCTGCCCATCGATCAACGGCACGCGCATGGAGAATTCCTGCGCCATGCGCACGAGGGCGTCGTAAATCGACTGGTCGCCGTGGGGGTGATACTTGCCCATCACGTCGCCGACGATCAGCGCCGACTTGCGGTAGGGCTTGTTCCAGTCGCGGCCGTTCTCGTGCATCGAATAGAGGATGCGGCGGTGAACCGGCTTCAGGCCGTCGCGCACATCGGGCAACGCACGCGACACGATCACGCTCATGGCGTAGTCGAGGTAGCTCTGCCGCATCTCGTCGGAGATCGAGACGAGATTGAATTCGGAGGGTTTGCCCTCGTCCGGTTCGTCCGGACCGGAGGGCTCAGTCGGGTCTGCCAAGCGACACCTGAGAATCAGTGGAAACGCCTGGAGATATCTAGGCTTTCGGGAGGTCGGAAACAAGGCGCGCCGGCGGATTTGGCGACGCTAAACACCTCGTTAATTCAATGGCTTACACGCCCCTGCCGATCCGGCCTTGCCGCGGCGTCTGTAAGCGCCCTCGCGCCCTCGCCCCGGCCCTAGAAAAGTCCCTCCTCGAAGCGGACCTCACCGTCGACCCGGAGCCGTTTCAGCGCGGCGCGGCCGTCGGGGAGAACGGCGACATCGACGGTCATCACCCGGTCCCGGGGCAGCCGTTCGAGCTCGTGCGCCGTCGCCTCGGGCACATAGAAGCGTTCCAGGTTGTAGGCGACGCGGTAGGTCCAGCATGGCGCGCCACCCTCGCATGACGCGCCGGTGGCCTGGCTGGCCGTGGCAACGACGCCCATGAGCACCGTGCCGCCGTCCGGCCTGACGTGATTGATGGCGGTCGCCTGCCACCGGCCGTCAGCGTCCTCTGCGATCGTGACATAGATCGTGTCGCCCCAGTCGAAATCGTCGTCGCCGGCGAGGGCGTCGCTGTCGAGCCGCGAGATGGCGTAGGACAACGTCACATAGTGGCCGCGGATGAGGTCGCGCGGGTCGACCGGCACGACGGTCAGCCAAATCTCCGTCCCGTTGGCCAGGATCCGCGCCCGCTCGGCGACCGTCCAACCGACGAGGGCGACCTGGACGACAAAGGCGAGCGCCAATGCGATTGCGGTGCGCCTCATGCTGCGCCTCCGGCCGACGATCCCGTTTCGCTCCCCCTCTCCCGTGCGCGGGACAGGCGCCGGTCGACCCGGTAGAGCGCCCACGCCAGCAGCACGAACAGGACGCCCCCGCCGATGAAGGCGAAGGCGGTCTCGATCAGCGTGCCGAAGGTGACGGCGTAGAGGTAGATGACCTCCAGCCCGAAGGCGATCAGCCCCAGCGTCTTGGCGAACGGGTGGCCCGCCACCTGGCCGAGATAGACCGACCACAGGGCGGCCGCCATCACCATGACCCCGCCGGCGAGGCGCGGCAGGAGATCGTCGCCGGGAATGTAAAGAGCGAACAGGATGGCGGCGGCGCCAAGGGCGGCCACCGCGATGAGGTTCACGGCGCCCGCCCTCCACCGTCTGGCGGAGACGAGGGCGAGCACGACACCGGTGCCGGCGATGAACACGGCGGCCGTGACCGGTGCGGTCTCGCCGACCGAGCGCAGCCTGCTTGCCGCAAGGTCGATGCCGACGGCGAGCAGTTGCTCGATGCCGAACGCCACCTGGACCGCGATCAGTGCCGGGACGAGCCCCGCCTCCCCCAGCGCGGCGAACCGGGGCCACGGCGCCCGCGCCGCCACTGCCGCCGCCAGCGCCCATAGAGCAAGCGCCGAGACCGAGGCAAGGGCGGCCGCGGCGGCGAACGACCAGTGGTCGCGGACGGCAAAGCCGATGATGGTCACCGCCGCCCACGCGATCAACGCCAGCGTGGCGAAGATACGGGGCACGCGCGCGCCCTGGAACGCGGCCAGCGCCGCGCCGACGATGATCGCGGCAAAGCTCGCCCAGTGCGGGACGGTGGCGTTGTTGACGGTACCGAACTCGGCCCAATAGGCGGCGCCGATCAGGCCGACGAGGGTCATGGTCGGCGAGCGGGCGAGCAGTGCCGCCGCGAACACGCCGACCTCGAACCTCAGGATGGCGTCGGCGAAATCGATCGACAGCGAATAGGACTGTCCGACCAGGGCGATCGCGGCGGCGAAGACGAGAGCGGCGGCAAGCAGGGCCGCTTCGGCGAACGCGCGCAGTTGCCGCCGGTCGAGGACCGCCGCCGTCGCGTAGGCGAGCGCCAGCCCTGCCAGGATCACGCCGAGGCGGGCCGGGCGCGAAAGCGCCTCCCAGTTGGCGGCAACGAAGGCGATGACGCCGATGCCGAGGAGCAGCGCCCCGAGGGAGCCGACAATCGCCGCCATGGTGAACGCCGATCCCCGGCCGCCGAGCGTCGCCAAAATCGCCTCGGCGCCGTCGGGGCTGACCCAGCCGGCTTCGCGCCACTTGGGCAGGTCGGCCGCAAGCCGCCGCCGGTACGTCGCATCGAACATGGAACGAGTCGCCCGCTACGCCGCCAGCTTAGTCGCAACGGAAAGGTGGCAAAAGGCGGGCCGGGGCCCTCTCCCCGGCGGCCGGGCGGCCAAAACCGCTTTTCTTCCGCCCGATCATGGATATAGTGGGTTCGATCCGGGGAGGCCGCGTAACCTCGGGGTTGAGTTCACATGAGTAGGAACGTCGCAGACGACGACAAGCGTAAGGCGCTGGAGCAGATCGTCCTCGATCTTGGCAGGCTGCAGGGGGCGGCTAAAACCGCCGAGGAAACCTTTGTCGCCTTCCTGATCGCAAGTGCGCAGCGGGAAGCAACCAGCCGCTTCCAGGAGCTGTCGGACACGCGCGAGGCGGAGCCCATCTGAGGCCGCCGCTTGCCCGTGTGATATCCCGCCGCCCGCCTCGCGGCGCGCTTTGGTGCGCGCTGAGGCGAGCGCCTTGCCGGGCTGGCCCTTTGCCCTAGCCACTGGCACCATGGCCCCGTTCTCGCGGGGCGATTCTTCGGGTCATGGTCAACTTCCTGCTCAACGCGATCGTGACGCTGTTCGTCACCGTCGACCCGATCGGCCTGGTGCCGATGTTCATCGCGCTCACCGCCGGGATGAGCGCCGCCCAGCGCCGTGCCATCGGCATGCGCGCGACGACCACGGCGGCGGCGATCCTCGTCGCCTTCGCGCTCTTCGGCGCCGAGCTGCTCACCTTCCTCGGTATCTCGCTCGCCGCCTTCCGCATCGCCGGCGGCCTGCTCCTGTTCTGGATCGCCTTCGAGATGGTGTTCGAGCTGCGCCAGCAGCGCAAATCCAACGCCGTCAACACCGCCCAGACCGATGAGGCGTCCCACGTGGCGATCGTGCCGCTGGCGATCCCGCTGATCTCCGGTCCGGGCTCGATCTCGGCAACCATCCTCATTGCCTCGCACGCGCCGAGCTACGTGGAGGTGGTCGGCCTGATCGTCGTGATCGTGCTGCTGATGGCGGCGAACTTCGCCGTGTTCCTGCTCGCCACGCCCATCGACCGGCTGCTCGGCGTTACCGGCCGGCTGGTCGCCTCGCGGCTGCTCGGGGTGATCCTGGCGGCGCTGTCGATCCAGTTCGTCGCCGACGGCGCCATGGCCATCGCCGCCGGCAACGGCTGAGGCCGCTACTTCTTCTCCAGCGAGGCGCGGTAGGCGTGGACCTCGTCCGGCGTCATCGGCTTCTTGCGCAGCGCCGCCACGTCGTCCGCCGTCAGGTCGGCAAAGCCGGCGGGTCGGAGCTTGTCGTTGCCGAAGCTCCCGCGCACGTACCCGATCACCGCGGCGATCTCGTCGTCCGACAGGAAGTCGAACGACGGCATGGTCTGGTCGAGCGACTGGCCGGCAACGTCGATCGGCCCCTGCAACCCGTTGAGGACGACGGCCGCCGGGAAATCGGTCGCCAGGAAGAGGTCGGAGTTGCCGGCGAGCGGTGGGAACTGGCCTTCGACGCCCTCCCCGTTTGCCTGGTGGCAGGCGCTGCAGTTGTCGGCGAAGACGCTGGCGCCATCGACGCTGCCGGCCGCGGCGGTTGCAGATGCCGGCGCCGCCGGGGGCGGGTTGGGGCCGAGGTAGGTGGCCAGATAGTCCAGGATCTGCGCGCGCTGGTCAGCGGTGATCCTGAGGCCGTAGCCCGCCATGTTGTCGAGCAATGCGTTCCAGGCGCCGCGCCGGAGGCCGGCCGAATCGACCACCGACTGGAGGTCGTGGCAGGTTCGGCAGTTGCCGTAGACGAGGTCGCGACCCGGCCCTTCAGGCAGGTTGAACTGCTGGGCGGCCGAGGCGGCCGTGGCCCACGCGACGACGCCGGCAAAGATCAGGCTAGCGGAAGCCAATCGCACGCAGGAAGCCCTCACACAAAGAAAGGGCGGAGCGCCTATGGGAGGCCGGCGCCCCGCCCTTTTTGAAGCCTCGTTCAGATCGTGATCTCGACCCGATCGACGCCGTTCCACTCGTAACCACGCGGATTCCACCGCGTGAGCCCGTCCATCGGCTGGGTGCGGCCGAGCGCATCGGTCGCCCGGCACATCAGCACGTTGGTGCCGCTGGAGAGCGTCCCCTTCGCCGACCACTTGTACCAGGACCACGGGCTTTCCGCCGGGGTGATGTCGGCCGCCTGCCAGGTCTTGCCGCCGTCGGCCGAAACATCGACCGAGGTGATCTTGGCTTCGCCGTCGTTGAAGGCAACGCCGGTGATCGTGGCGGCGCCGGCGCCCGGCTTGTCGTCGGGCAGCGGCGAGAAGATCACGCTCTTGATCTTGTGGCCGTAGGTCGGAACGCTGTTGTAGATGGTGTAGTCGTTGGCCTCGAACTGGCCCGGCTCAACCGGCATGTTGGGCATGCGGTAACCGACCGACTGGAAGTCGCTGTTCGACTGCTCCGCGGCATAGAGGAGCACGGTCAGCATCTTCACGTTCATGTTGCCGTAGAAGCCTGGGATGATGAGGCGCACCGGGCCGCCATTGGTGGCCGGGATGGGCTCGCCGTTCATCTTCAGCGCCAGGATGGCGTTGTCGAGGGCGGCGTCGGCCATGTGATAGCTCTTGGCGAAGTCGGAGCCTTCCGGCGTCGCCGGCTGGTCCCAGCCTTCCGCCGTCAGCCAGTGGGCGTCAGCGCTCGGAACCATCTTGAGATCTTCGAGCAGGGGCTTCAGCGGCACGCCTTCCCATACGACGTTGGCCATGCCGCCGTTCTTCCACTGGCCGCCGCCGACCTTCTCCTTGGCGGCGTAGAAGCTGCGACCGTTGCCGGCGCACTGCAGGACGGATACGCGCGTCTCTTGGGGCCGCGCCTGCAGGTCGGCGATGGTCAGTGTGCGTGGGCGCTGCACAAGGCCGTCGACGCGGATGGTCCAGTTCTTGACCATGTCGGCCGACGGTGCCGCCGTCGTCGCATACCAGGCAGCGTCGCCCTCATGGGGGAAGTGGAAACGGTTGAACATGATGTCCTTTGGCGTGTGCTCGTATTTGCGCAGCATCGCCAGAGGCGTTTCCATCACGCCGAGTTGGGCGTTGTGAATGATAAGGCCGGAGGCTTTGCCGGCGATAATCTGGGCCGAATCGGGCGTGGCCTGCGCGAAAGCCGAACGCATGAGACCCGGCGAGACACCAAATGCCATGCCGGCAACGCCGGCGAGCTTGCCGAACTCACGGCGTGACAATCGCGACTTAGTCATGGGATTCGTCATTTCCTTCCTCCCGTTGGCCGCCCGATGGGAACAGCTTCCTAGGCGCCGGAAGGGCGCCTGACGGTTACCTGAGATAAAACGGATGAGGCTGCCGAATTATTCCCGGCGCAGGTGCTTTTTCAGGCGTGGCAGCTGGCGCTCACGCGCTTGTTCTCTGCGAGTTGCTCGCGCGCCTTGCCGTCGAGCGGGGCGTGGGCGCGGGTCGCAGCCTCCACCTTCTCGGCGATCAGGGCGAGGCGCGTCGGGTCCATCCCCTTGGCGAACAAGAGATATCCGAGACCGTCGACGCGCCAGCCGTAGGCGTGGTCGGGCCCGTCCGCCACCTCGACCGTCGCGTTGGGCAGCTCGTGGTTGGCGAACACGAAGAGGCTAAGGTGGCAGCCGTGGTTGCCGCGGTAGCCGATCTGGAGAACGGGTCCCCGCGGACCATGGGCGACCGTGACAAGGCCGATGGCGAGCTTGGTGCTCTCGAGGTCGGGGACGATCGGCGCGTGTCCGAATTCCGACAGGGCGGCCAGGAGAACCACCGGCTCGGCCGACGAAGGCTTGGCGTCATCAAAGCTCAGCCATTGGCCATGGAGCGAGCGGGCGGTGGCGAGCACATCGGACGGCAAGGTCGGCGCCCGCGTCGCCGTCAGCGACAGGGACACCCACGTCGCCGACGCAACCAGCAGCACGGCCGCGGCGGCGGCCACGAGCGCCGCAGGCCAGCGCCGCCGGCTTCCGGGCAGGAGGTCGACGAGTTCGCGTACCGTCTCCAGCGCCGGCGCGGCGGCGCGGGTGACACCCTTGAGCTGATAGAGCAGCGCGATTGTCTCGGCGGTGGCGCCACCGTCGCGCCCGGCGACGTCGGCAACCGCGGCGGCGGCATCTGCTTCGAGTTCGCCGTCGACGTAGGCGCTCAGTGTCGACCAGGTTGGCGTGCCCATGGCCTACCGCCTTTGCCCGCCGGCGCGGGCCAGGGGGGTGACGTTCTCGGCTTCCATCACGTTGAGAAGCGCCTTGCGGGCGCGGGCGAGCCGGCTCATCACCGTGCCCTCGGCGACGCCGAGCACCTCGGCCGCCTCGCGGTACGACAGACCGACGAAATCGACGAGCGCGATGATCTCCCGCTGCCGGGTCGGCAGCCGGGCAACGGCGATGCGCACCGTCACCACGTCGATCAGGCGGCGGTCACCGCACCAGCCGGCATCGACATCGTCGGGGTGATCGTCCGCCGCCGGCCCGAGACCGACTTCGACGCCGTTGCGGCGGTACTTGTCGATAAAGGCGTTGCGCAGGATGCGAAAAAGCCAGGCGCGACGGGCGGGCTCATCACTCGGCCGGCGCGACGCGGCGAGCGCGCGCACCGCGCACTCCTGCACAAGGTCGTAAGACTCGTCCCGGTTCTGGGTCAGCGTGTAGGCGAACCCGTAGAGGCGGCCGAGATAGGGTTCGATCCACGCGCGCAAGGCCGGTCCAACCATCTGCCGACATCGGCCGCCGCCCGTTGTTTCTCCGGCGCAGCCAGGGCGGGCAGCCTTGTCCGCCACCCACGCTTGTGTCAAGGGCGCCCCAGCGCGGTCAAGGGGCACGGGCGGTCTTGCCCGCGGCCACGCCTTTTTTCGGGCCTCAGGGACGGAAAAGCTGAGACCGCTTTTGTCGCGAATGCCCTAGAACGGGATTTCGTCGTCCAGTTCTTCCGCCAGCGACACGCCGCCCGGCCGCGCGTTGCCGCGGCCGTTGTCCATCGGGCTCGCGCGGCCGAAATCGGAACCGCCGCCGGCGCTGACGGAATCGCCGGCCCGGTCGAGCAAGGTCAGCTCACCGCGGAACCGCTGAAGCACGACCTCGGTGGTGTAACGCTCCTGACCGCTCTGGTCCTGCCATTTGCGCGTCTGAAGCTGGCCCTCGATGTAAACCTTGGACCCCTTCTTCAGGTACTGCTCGGCGATCTTGGCGAGGTTCTCATTGTAAATCACGACGCTGTGCCATTCGGTGCGCTCCTGGCGCTCGCCGGTCGCCTTGTCGCGCCACGATTCCGACGTGGCCACCCTGAGGTTCACCACCATGGAGCCGGAGTTCAGCCGCCGCACCTCGGGATCGCGGCCGAGATTGCCCACGAGTATGACCTTGTTGACGCTGCCCGCCATGGCATGACCCCTTTCCTGTCCGATCTCGCGCGCGAGCCTACGCCTGTCGGGCCCTCGCGTCGCCCCGCGCGGCGCTTTTCCACAGCCGGGACGCTGTTCCCTTTATGTTCTCACACTCGGCCGGCGTCGTCCACCCCCAATTCGCCCAAATTCGCCAGCCCGCCGCGCGGGGCCGCTTGAACTGGCCGCGGCCTTCGCCACATGATTTCGGCCGGCGCCACTGATGCTGGTCGGCAATCGCGGGGTGGGCGGGCGCAATCGTGGACGGCATCGTCGGCTTCATCGTCGCCGGGTTCGCCCTTGCCGGCAGTCCCGGCCCGGCTACCCTCAGTCTGGCGGCGACCGGCGCGGCCTTCGGCCGGCGCGGCGCCCTCGGATACGTCACCGGCCTCACCGTGGGCATGGTCCTCATCATGGTGGTGACGGCGACCGGCATCGCCGGACTGCTCCTGGCGCTGCCGGGTGTCAGGCCGGCGGTGCTGACGATCGCCGCCGCCTATTTCCTCTACCTTTCCTTCCGCATCGCGACGGCGCCGCCGCTCGCCGATACCGCGGCCGGCCGGCGACCGCCAACGTTCCACGCCGGCGTCGTTCTCAATCTCGTCAATCCGAAAGCTTATGCCGCGGTGGCGGCACTGTTCTCCGGCTTCGTTCTTGTCGAAGGACGGCTGGGGCTCGACGCGGCGGCGAAGATCGGGATCCTCATCGCCGTCATCGTCATCGTCAATCTTGTCTGGCTCACCGCCGGCGCGGCGCTCACCCGCTTCTTCCGCGACCCGCGAACCAACCGCGTGATCAACGTCGTGTTTGCCGGCTTACTCGTCGTCTCGGTGGCCTTCGCGCTGATCTTGTGACGCCGCCGAACACATGCAACGAGGCGAGCGCGGAAACGGTCACAGGCGCTTGGTTGCGCGTTCGAGCGTTTCGTGTGCGCGTTCGCGTGCCCGCACGCGCTGCAAACGTACGCGCGACAACAGGGCGCGCGCCTCCGCCCGCGTGCTCACCGGCTTGGCCGACACCTCTTCTCCGGTAACCGTGACCACCAGGTATGGAAGGCCTTCCTTCGGCGGAACATAGATCGCGCCGTCGTCCTCTTTCATCTGGGTAACTCCCCGTACACCGCCCAAAACGCCGGAAGGCTACAACATTCAGCGGTGCAATTCGAATACTTTCGACAACAGTGGATAAGTTTGCCGGTTATTTTCCGATGAGGCGTTCAATCGGTAACAATTGTTCGACGGCAAAGTATTTCTCCCACGGATCGCGTTTCTGGCGCCTGGCGAGTGCGCCGGCGTTTTCGACCGTCGTCGCGTGCGCATTCTTCAGGGATGAAAGCGCGTTCCATGCAAGTGGCCAGGCGACCGGCGCGGTGCTGCGCGCCCGCGTCGAGTATGGCGCGATCGCCGTGGCGCCGCGGCCGTTGCGCAACCAGTCGATGAAGATGCGGCCCTTGCGCCGCTCCTTCGACGCCTCGGCGAGGTAGCGGTCCGGCTCTTCTGCCGCGAGCATGCGCGCCATCGCCTCGGCGAACATCTTCACGTCGTCCCAGCCATGACCGGGTGTCAGTGGCACCACCACGTGGATGCCCTTGCCGCCGGTGGCGAGCGCGAACGACGTGAGGCCAAGCGCGCTGAGCCGGTCGCGCATCTCCTTTGCCGACGCCTTGACGGTGGTGAAGTCCACCGCCTCGTCCGGGTCGAAGTCGAATACCAGCCGGTCCGGTTTCTCGACATCGTCCACATGGGCGCCCCAGATGTGGAGCTCCAGTGCCCCCATCTGCACCGCCGCCACCAGCCCGCGCTCGTCCTCGATGTAGAGGTAGCGGCCCTTGCCTTCCTTCTCCTTGATCGTGATCGGCTTGAAGGCGTTGGGGAAGCCGGCCGAGGCATGCTTCTGGAAGAAGCCGTCGCCACCGCCGAAACCGTCGGGGAAGCGCACCAGGCTCAGCGGCCGGTCCGGCGACATGCGGCAGGATCCTGTCGGCGACCGCGAGGTAATACTCGATCAGCGCGCGCTTGGTGATGCCGGGACCGGGATAGAGCACCCGGTCGGGATGGGTCACCCGCACGCCGGCGATCTCGACGGTGCCGGCGTCGCGGTCGGCGTCGATGGTGACGACCGCCGGCGGGTCGGGCGGGTCGTCGGCCGGCGTCTCGCGCACGACGGTCTTCGCCGGCTTGTCGCGTCGCAGCCCTTTGAACGCACCCTGGCGCACGTAGCCGTCGCCGGTCCAGCCACGGAACTCGATCTCGGCCACCAGGTCGGGTTTGACGAACTTCGCGCGGCGACGGATGTCGGCGGGCACGTCATCGGCGGGCGCCGTCTTGACCGCCCGCTCTTTCAGTTCGGGCTCCAGCGCGGCCAGCTCGCGTTCGCCGAAGCCGGAGCCGACGCGGCCGCGGTAGGTCAGATGATCTTCGTCGCGGGTGGCGACGAGCAGCGAGGAAAAGGGCCGTCCCTTCACCGTCGAGGGCTGCCAGCCGATGATGATGAACTCCTGGCCCATGCCGCACTTGACCTTCAGCCAGCCCTTGTTTCGCCCGGAACGATAGGGCGAGTTGGCGCGCTTCGACACGATCCCTTCCAGCTTCAATTCGCAGGCGTGGCGGAAGGTTTCCTCGCCGTGGCCGACGACATGGTCGGAATAGTGGAGCGGCCCCGCTTCGGGCTCGTCCTGCAGCAACGCCGCAAGGCGCTCCTTCCGCTCGGTCAGCGGCTTCTTGCGCAGGTCCTCGCCGTCGAGGAACAGAAGGTCGAAGGCGAAACAGACGATCCCCTCGCCGCCCCCGGAAAGGGCGTCCTGAAGCGCGCCGAAGTCGCTCCGCCCCTCGTCGTCGAGCACCACCGCCTCGCCGTCGATCAGCGCCGCGCGGCACGGCAGGTCGGCGAGCGGCTGGATGAGGCCGGGAAAGCGATCGCTCCAGTCGAGGCCGGTGCGGGTGTAGACCGTGGCCTTGCCGGAGCCGACCGAGGCGATGACGCGGTAGCCGTCGAGCTTGATCTCGTGCAGCCACCCGTCACCGGCAGGCGGCGCCTCGGCGAGGGTGGCCAGTTCCGGCGCCACGAACTTCGGCGGCGGCAGGCGGCTTTCGTTCTTTGTCCCGCTCGTCGGCCGGGTCCTTCTCCTTGATGCGCCGCCGCGCGCTGGTCCACTCGACGTTGCCGGCGGCGATCTCCTCCATGGTGCGGCCGGAGCGGACGCTGGTCATGGCGCGCTCGATCACCGGCTTCTTCTCCGGACCCGCGTAGTTGTCGCGTTCCTTGATCAGCAGCCAGTTCTCGTGCTTGCCGCGCTCGCCTTTCTTGCGCCGCATGCGCACCAGCACCCACTTGCCCTTCAGCCGCTTGCCGGAGAGCACGAATTTCAGATCGCCCTTGGCAAGGCCCTCGTCCGCGTCGCCTTCCGGCGCCCACGTCCCCTCGTCCCACAGCATCACCGTGCCGCCGCCGTACTCGCCCTTGGGGATCGTCCCCTCGAAGTCGCCGTAGTCGAGCGGATGGTCTTCGACGTGGACGGCGAGCCGCTTCTCGGCGGGGTCGAAGCTCGGGCCGTTCGGCACCGCCCACGACAGCAGCACGCCATCATGCTCGAGGCGGAAGTCGAAGTGCGTCTGCCGCGCGGCGTGCTTCTGGATCAGGTAGCGGTTGCCGCCGCGGCTCGGCGCGCCGCCGGACGGCTCCGCCGTTTTGCGGAAGTCGCGCTTGGCGCGGTACGTGGAGAGGCGATCGGCCATGAGCGGGAAGCTAGCGCAGGGGAAGGCTGCTGCCCATCATTGTCGTCCCCCGCGCGGCGGGGTCCCGTGTCTGCGGTGCACGCACGTCTTCGCCCGACGCCGCGCACCGGACGGCACGAAAATCAGGCCGCCCTTTGCCCCTTGCCCGTCTTGGCCGACTTTGAAGTCTTCTTCGGCTGCGGGTTCTCCGCCGCCGCGACCTTGCCGCGCTTGCCCGCCTTGCCCTTGGCGGTGGCCGACGACCCGACGCTCTTCTTCAGCGCGTCCATCAGGTTGATCACCTTGGCGCCGAGTTCCGGCTCTGCGATCTCCTGCGGCTTGCGGTTCTCCAGCTTGGCGGCGATCAGTTCGCGCAGCGCCGTGTCGTACTGGTTCTTGAACGCCTTCGGATCGAAGGGCTTGGCCTTGCGCTCGATCAGCTCGGTGGCAAGGTTGAGCAGCTCCTTCTCCGGCTTCACGTCCGGCACCTCGGCGAAGAAAGCGTCGGGCTTCTGCAATTCGTCGGCGTAGCGCAGCGTCTCGATGGCGAGGCCCTTGCCGGCGGGCCTCAGCGCGACGATGCTCGCCTGGCCGCGGGCGACGAGCTGGCCGAGGCCGATCTTCTTCGCCGCCTTCAGCGCGTCGCGCAGCACCACGTAGGCTTCGCCGGCGACCTCGTCCTCGTCCGGCGCGACGTAGTACGGCTTCTCGAAGTAGGAGAGGTCGATCTCGTCCTCGCCGACGAACTGGACGAGGTCGATCGTGTGCTTCGCCTCCAGTTTGACGTCGGCGATCTCGTCGTCGGTCAGGAGAACGTACTTGCCCTTCTCGACCTCGTAGCCCTTGACGATGTCGTCGGGGTCGACGGCGCCGACGCCGGGCACCACCTTCTCGTAGCGGATGCGCTTGCCGGAGGGCTTGTGGATCTGGTTGAACGAGACCCGCGCCGCGCTCTTGGTGGCGGAAAATACCTGCACCGGGATCGACACCAGCGCCAACCTGATCTGGCCCTGCCAATACGCGCGCGCGGCCATACGCTTCTCCTTCGATACGCGACTTCGCGGGATTTCCTCCCGGCAACGCGGCCTCACGCGCTCCGGTTCCGCCACAAACGATCACGATACGCTTCCGCCGGTTAATGCTCAAATACCTGACGGGAAAGTGATTTCCGTTCCGGTTCTGTTCGCGGCGCCCGTGCCTCACGCCCTGGTCAGGCCGGCGAGATCGCGGCTGATGGCGCGGATGGGAATGATGGTGTCGGTCAGCCCGAGCTCCTCGCAGATCGGCAGGAAGTCCTCGTTCTCGATGATGATCACCACGCGCGGTACGCCGAGGTTCTTGGCGATGAGACCGGCGATGATGTTCGTCTGGTCGTGGTCGGTGACGCAATAGAAGATGTCGGTGGCCGCCGGATCGGCTTCCTTGATCATGTCCGGCTTGGAGCCATCGCCGTTGAGGAAGGCGCAGTCGAGCTTCTCGCCGAGCTCCTTGATGCGTTCGGCGTCGCGCTCGATGATGATCACCTGGTGGCCGTCCTTGATGAGTTGCTGGGCGGTGTTCACCGCCACCGCCGTCGCTCCGACAAAAACAAGTCTCATGGTCTCCGTCCTGCCTGTTGCCTTGCCGGCGGTGGGCGCCGCCGCCGTCCGATCCAGGTGCGCGGCGCCACCAGCACCAGCAGGGCCAGCACCTCGAGGCGCCCGAGCAGCATATCCACACCGAGGAGCACCTTCAGCCCTGGCTCGAGGCCGCGGCTGGTTATGCCGGTTGAAAGTCCGGTGGTGCTGATGGCCGACGTGACCTCGAAAAGCGAGTTGAGCGGGGCGTATCCGGCCCACAGAAACGGCAGCCATGAGAGCAGGAGCGCCGCAAAGAAGAGTCCGGCGACAACGAAGATACGGGTGATTTCCCCGTCGCCCCATTCGCGCCCGCCGATGACGTTGCTGACCGCCGCGTGCGGCGTCAGCCGGGTCCGCAGCACCATCAGCTGTACCAGCCGCAGGAATACGATGAGGCGCAGAAGCTTTATGCCGCCGGCGCTGGAACCGACGCTGCCGCCCGTGATCATCGACAGGATCATGACCACCTTGGAAAACGGATCGAGGTCGGAAATCGGCGTGACCGAGAATCCAGCCGTGGTCTGCGCCGAGAGCGCCGTGACCAGCAGATCGGGTGCCGATGGCGACGGCTGTGACAGCGCACCATGGATCACCAGCACCGCGGTCACGAGCGCGCCGGCGATGAACAGCGCGCGCAGCTCCGGGTCGGCGGCGGTAGCCCGCGCCCTCCCCGTCAGGGCCTGATAGTACAGCGCCGGCGCGATCGCTCCGGCAAGGCACAGCGCGGTGACCACCCCGCGCACCCACGCGCCGGTGGGCGCGAGGCTGCCGTCGAACGGCGAGAACCCGCCGGTGGAGACGGCCGACAACGTCAGCGTCACGGCAGCGAACCATGGTGTGCCGACGACGAGCAGCGCGGCGATGCCGATCAGCGTCATGCCTACGTAGACGCGGATAACGACATTGGCGTAAGCGCGCGTGCCCGCGACCACGTCCTGCTCTCCGGCGACCACCGAGGTCAGGCGCCGGGCGCTGGCGCTTTGTCCGAACAGCAGGGCGAACGACAGAATGACGATGGCGATGCCGCCGATCCATTGCAGCCAGGCGGCCGCGAAAATCAGACTTGCCGGCTTGTCCGCCACGGTGGCGAACGTGGAGAGCCCCGTCGTCGTAATGCCGGACACCGTCTCGAACAGCGCATCGAGAAAACCGATGCCCGCCAGCATCATCGGCAACGCCAGCGCAACCGGAACGACGATGAACACGGCCGCGACGACCACCAGCGCTTCGTTCTGCTGGATCTCGACGCCGGGCCGATCTCGCGCCATCAGCCAGCCGATGCCGGCAAATGCGATCGCTGCGGCGGCCTGCGCCGTCGCGGCCGCCCACTCCTCGTCGATCAGGGCCACCACGACCGGCACCGCCCACAAGGCACCGGCCAGAATCAGGAGCTGCCCGACATGGGCCGCCACGACTCGGCCGCGCACCGCATAGCTGAGGCTTTCGGTCGCGGCCATTGCGCGGTTCCGTGTTTCCCGAGTCGCCCGTCCGGCGGCACTCAGGACCTAACCGGGGCGGCTGTCAAACTGCTGTCAAATTCTGTCAGTGGGCTCGGCTAACTTCTCCTCGCCATCACAACAGGAGATCGGCCATGACCCCCAACTTCATCCTCGCCTACGTCGCCGACCCGGCGAAGTCCGCCGCCCTCTACGGCGAGCTGCTCGGCCTGACACCGGTAGAGTCCTCGCCCGGCTGGGCGATGTTCGCGATGCCTAACGGCGTCAATCTCGGTTTGTGGAAGAACAGCGAGGTCCGGCCGGCGGCGACCGTTCCGGGCGGCGTCGAGATCGGCTTCCCGGTTCCGGACGACGACGCGCTCAGATCGACTGCCGACGCATGGCGGAAGCTTGGTCTGACCGTCGCCCAGGAACCGACGCGGATGGATTTCGGCCTCACCTTCACCGCCGTCGATCCCGACGGGCACCGCCTGCGGGTCTTCGCGCCCAGCGAGACCGCGACGACGTCGCGGAAGCAGGTGGAAGCGGCGACGGCGTAGGCTTCACTCCCGTTCGGGAACCGCGTGCTCCGCCCGCCAGGCCTTGACGAGCGCTGCCCGACGCTTCGGGTAGCGCTCGCCTTCCACGTAGTCCCTGATGCGGTCGACGCGGAAGTGACGGAACGCCTGCCTCAGCTCGCACCAGGCGGCGATCGTCGGCTTTCCCTCGAAGAAGCCGACCCCGATCGGCCAGATGGTGCGCTCGGTCACCGCGCCCTTCTCGTCGCCGTAGGTGATGGCGAGCTTGTGCTCGCGGCGGATCGCCTCGCGCACCGGCTTCAGCGTCGGCCGGTCGGCGTTGCCGCGCGGCACCCAAAGGCCCGTCTCGTTCATCATGTCGCGCAGGTCCTTCGGCGCGGCGGCGGCGATCTTGGCCAGCACGTTGCGCGCCGAGGCGGAGAGCGCCGCGTCGCCCTGGCGCTCCACCAGCCGGGCGCCGAGCACCAGCGCTTCAAGCTCGTCCTCGTCGAACATCAGCGGCGGCAGGAAGAAACCCCCGCGCAGCAGGTAGCCGAGCCCGGCCTCGCCGTCGATCGGCGCGCCCAGATCCACGAGCGCCTGAACGTCCCGGTAGACGGTGCGCACCGAGACCGACAGTTCCTCGGCGAGCTTCGCCGCCGTCACCGCGCGCCGGTGGCGCCGGAGAACGTCCATCAGCGTCAGCAGTCTTTGCGTCCGCCCCAAGCTGTCCTTCCCGGTCGATCTACCGCGACGGATTATCCCTTGGGGATGAGGCCCCGGTCCAGCGCCGCGCCGAGGGCGTCGAGCAGTTGGCGGGTGCCGCGCTCGCGCTCCTCGGGTTTGTCGAAGCCGTCGAGGAAAGCGCCCTGCTCGGTGAAGACCAGGTGCGTCCCCCTGCCCGCCGGCTTCAGTTCCACCGTCATCAGCGACACCGAGATGCGCTCGTCGTCGAGGTGCATGTCGTAGGTGAGGATGATGCGCTCGTTCGGCACGATGTCCTGGTAGATCGCGTGATAGGTGTGGACGACCTTGTCGTGGAAGGTGCCGCTCGACCGCTCGTGGCCGCCGACACGGAAATCGAGTTCGTGCGTCCCGCCGGGCGCGCCGAACCATGTGCCCTTGGCCTTGCCGTCGGCGAAGGCGTGAAACACCAGCGCCGGCGGCGCGTCGTAGTCGCGCTCGATGGTGAAGCGGGCGTGGATCACCTTCCGCACGGTCATTGTCTTACTCCGCCGGTTGCGGCGCCGGTCGCCGGCGCGACAGCGTCAGCGAGGTGAGCGCCAGCGCGCCGAGGGCACAAAGCGTCATGATGATGACCATCGGTCGCACCGTGCCGTCGAAGAAGAGGCTCGTCACCGCGATCATCACGCCGCCGGCGATCATCTGGAGCGTACCGCCCAACGCCGAAGCCATGCCGGCGATCGGGCCGTGATCGTCCAGCGCCAGCACCATGGTCGACGGAATGACGAGACCCATGAAGGCGAAGCCGACCAGCAGCAGCGCCATCAGCACCGGCAGGCTGTCGACGCCGGCGAGCGTCAGGACGAGCAGCACCATCAGGACCGCCGCATAGGCGCCGACGGAAACGGCGACCATCTTGTCCATGCCGAAGCGGGCGCCGAGATTGGCCGCGAATTGCGAAGCGCCGATGAAGCCGATGGCATTGACGGAGAAGGCGATGCTGAACAGCGTCGGCGTCAGCCCATAATGGTCGATGTAGACGAACGACGCGCTCGCCAGGAACGTGAAGAAGCTCGCCATTCCGAGCCCCCCGATGAAGGTCAGGCCGAGGAAGCGCGGATCGCGCAGCAGCTTGCCGAAACCGGCCGCCAGGCTCGGCAAGCGGAGCGGCACGCGGTTCTCGCGCGACAGCGTCTCCGGGAACACCGTCGCCAGCAGCGCGAGGCCAATGACGGCAACGATCGTCACCGCGACAAACACCGCCCGCCAGCCGAACGGCACGATCAGCGCGCTGCCGGTCACCGGCGCCAGGATCGGCGACACGCTCAGCACCAGCATCACCAGGGCCATCAGCCGCGTGCCCTCGACACCGGTATGCATGTCGCGGATGACGGCGCGCGGCACGACCATGACGGCGGCCGCCCCGACGCCCTGAAGCGCCCTCAGCGCGATCAGCCAGCCGATCGACGGAGCCAGCGCGCATCCGGCCGAGGCAAGGGCGAACAGGCCGAGACCGACATAGAGCGGCGGCTTGCGGCCGGTCATGTCGGAGAGCGGGCCGTAGGCGATCTGGCAGATCCCGAAGGTGACGAAGAACGCCGTCAGCGTCATCTGCGTGGCGGCGGTCGTGGCGTCGAGATTCGCCGCGATCGTCGGCAGTGCCGGCAGGTACATGTCGATGGCGAACGGGCCGACGGCCGAAATCAGGCCGAGAACGACGGCGTCGCGCAGGAAACCGAGGCGCATGCGTATCAACTCCTTGTGCGACCGCGGCAAACGGTCGTCGAAATTTCGTGCTTTTTCTCAGCTGCGGTCGGGTACGGGCCCCCGCCTATCCCCTCTTTGCGACAATCATGTGTGTCGCCTTCTGCGATGGCACGTGCTCCACCACGTGATACCCGAGCGCCGGCAAGTCGATGCCGGCAAGCAATGCCTCGCCACCGCCGAGCAGGACCGGCGCCACAACCAGGTGCATCCGGTCGATCAGCCCGGCCTTGAGGTACGCCCGGATGGTTGCGACGCCGCCTCCCACCCGCACATCGCGGTCGCCGGCCGCCGCCCTTGCTCTGGTGAGCGCCGTCTCGGTGCCTTCGGTCACGAAATGGAACACCGTGCCCCCCTCCATTTCCAGTGGCTCCCGCGCGTGATGGGTCAGAACAAACACCGGAACGTGGTACGGCGGGTTGTCACCCCACCAGCCCTTCCACGAGTTGTCCAGCCAGGGGCCGCGCCCCGGCGCGAACATGTTGCGGCCGAGGATCCAGGCGCCGATGTTCTGTGTGCCGCGCGCGGCGAAATCGTCGTCGGTGCCAGTCGTGCCGCCTTCCTGGCCGAACATCGCCCGAAACGTCCGCGTCGGGTAGAACCATTCGTGCATAGCGGTTCCGCCCCTGCCGAGGGGGTTGTCGAGGTCCTGGCCGGGGCCGGCGCCGTAGCCGTCGAGCGAAATTGCAAACGAATCCACGCGCAGTTTCGACATCGTGCCTCTCCTTATCCGCGGGCCAGCAGCGGCCGCCAGCCGGTTGATGGATTCGCGAGCGCCCGCCTCCATCCCTTCCTCGGCCATGGCGTCGCGGGCGGCCACCGTTTCGCTGCGGGCGACCATGACCAGCGTCGTCCTGCCGTCGCGTTCGAACAGTGTCGTCGTCTCCGTCATCGGCGGCTCGCCGGCGAAGATGAACGTGTTCACCAGCCGCGTCGGCGCCCGCACCTCCAGGAACTCGCCGGAGAACGAGTAGACCCTGCCGTCTTGGGCGCGCTGGTCGATCTGCCACTTGCCGCCCGGACGCACGTCCATCTCGATCACATCGTTGACGTACCGCGCTGGCCCCCACCATTGCGCCCGCTGCTCGGGCTCGGTGATCGCCGCCCACACGCGCTCGCGCGGCGCGTCGAAGGTGCGGGTGATCGCCGCCACCTGCGCACCCGGCGGCTTGACGAACACGGTGCCGTCGGCATCGGCATTCGCCCCGCGCGTCCATTGCTCCAGCGCGATGTGTTCGCCGAGCTTGTCGAGGGTTTCGCTCCAGCCCTGGTGCATGCCCTGGAGCGCCGGCAGCACCGCCGCCGTGGCCGTCAGCACCCGCGCATGAACGGTGAGTTTGGTCCTGCCATTCTCCTCGGCAAAGGTAACCGTGGTCAGAACCTCGAGGCCGGCCGTGCCCTTCTCATCCATAAAGGCTTGGCTCACGACCACCAGTTTCTCCGGCCGCTTCAGTTCGCGGATGGTCGCGGGACCCGGCAGCAAGGTGCCGTCCGGTGCGCGCATGTCGAGGTTCATGGCGCCGCCGGCGCGCGCGTCGACGCTCGGGTGCGGCGCATCGAAGCCGTGCGGTCCCCACCAGCCGGCCAGGTGCTCCGGTTCGGTCCAGGCGCGCCAGACGAGATCGCGCGGCGCGTCGTAGACGCGGGTGAGAACAACTTCGCGCAGTTCCTTCGGAATCGAAGGGTCAATCCTTGCGTCCACCGTCCGCCTCCTTCTTCTGTATTTCCTTGAGGTATTCGCCCAATCGATCGAGGCGCGCCTCCCACAACATGCGGTAGCGCTCCAGCCAGTCGGCGACGTCTTTCAGCGCCGCCGCCTCGATGCGGCAGGGGCGTGTCTGCGCTTCGCGGCTCCTGACGATCAGCCCGCCGCGCTCCAGCACCTTCAGGTGCTTGGAGATCGCCTGAAGGCTCATGTCGAACGGCTCGGCCAGTTCCTTGACCGTCGCCTCCCCCGTCGCCAGCCGGGCGAGGATCGCCCTGCGGGTGGGATCGGCGAGCGCGGTCAGGGTGGCGCTCAGGTGGTCGGTG
Organism: uncultured Alphaproteobacteria bacterium; assembly: GCA_963826055.1. Classification (GTDB taxonomy): domain Bacteria; phylum Pseudomonadota; class Alphaproteobacteria; order Rhizobiales; family Kaistiaceae; genus JBBDMC01. Next base: position 443,466 of record CAWGVO010000018.1, read on the forward strand.
GCCGTCATTGTTCTACCGATCAGTTGTTCAACTGATTGGTTGAATACAGGGATCGGTCCAGCCCGTCAAGCCCGATGGATCCGTGGCCTGGGAAAAAATCCGTCCCGGCCAGCACGAACTCCGGGCCCAAAATCACGATCGGGAAACGGAACCGCGCCCGGCGAACCCGCCGGCCGACATCCTTGGTCAGCCTGAACGCTGCTATCTTTCGACGGCGCCGCCGATCGACGCGAAATGGAACGGACGGTGGTTGTCCTGGTCCACAAGCGTCTCGATGATCGAGGCGAAGTTGGCCGTGGCCCCGATCTCGGCCGAGAACTCGCTGTCTCCGTGGCCGTATGAGTTGACGTACGCAGCGGCGAACAGGTTGAAGCGCGAATTGGCCAGGTGCTTGGTGACCTTGGCCGACCCCTCCACGTAGGTTTCGCCGGAACCGGCCGCGATCTGGAACGCGCCGGTGATCTTGCAATCCGGCGTGATGTAGTAGTCGAGGAAGGCGCCGAACTGGCCGAAGCTGTAGCTGTTCACGGTGTTGTAGCTCGCCTGTCCGGTCAGGGCGATGTTTGGCCCCAAGGCCGTCGTCCGCGCCTCGCCGCCGATGGTGAACAGGGTCGAGCCGCCGGCCGTATTTCCGGTCACCGCAACGAACGGTCCGATCGCCGCGTTGGGCAGGTTCTTGTAGAAATGGAGGATGCCGCTGATGGTTGTGTCGCCGGAGTATTTGAGGTCGGCAGAGAGATAGGCCTCGGGCATCAGGTTCCAGCTGTTGCCCACCGGCAGATTGACGCGCGCATCGGCGTCAAGAAACGTGCCGGAGTCGCTGCCCCCGTCGTTGTACCACCAGCCCCCGAAGGCCAGCGAGACGTCGCCGGTCACCATGGAGCTCTGGCTGTAGACCGGGCTGGTCATCGGCGGAGCGTAGGTCGTGGGCTGGGCCGGGTAGTAGTCCACGTCCGCGGCGAACGCATGACCCGCACAGGTCGCGACGGCCGCGACGGCGATAGCGGTTCTGGTCAGCATGACACCCCCATGGGCCCGGCTCTTCTGGCCGGAATAGCTCCCCGCCCCTGTCGGCACTCGGGGCAACATTGCCAAAGCTTACGCCCAATTCGCAGAGGCCTGCAAGGCTGTTTCCGGCACTTCTAGCGGACGATCAGCACGGGAACCTTGCTGGTGGTGAGGACTTCGACCGCCTGACTGCCGAGGAACAACCGGCCGAGCCCGCGCCGCCCGTGCGATGCCATGACGATGAGATCCGCACCGCTCTCGTCGGCGACGCTGACGATGCCCTCCGCCGGGTGCCGGTCGCGGACGTGCCGCGTTTCGAACGTCACGCCCGCCGCCTTGGCCTTTGCTCCGGCGGCGTCGAGAACGTACTTGGCGCGCTCGGCGGCCACTTTTTCGTATTGCTCGATCGCCTGCGGGGCGGAGATCGACTCCTGCGCCATCTGTATGGCGGGCCACATCTCCGAGACCGTCACCAGCGTCACCGTCGCTTTCACGTCTTTGGCGAGCGCCAGGCCGTGCTTCACTGCCTTGCCGGCCAATTCAGTTCCGTCGGTCGCGATCACGATCTTCTTGTACATGCCAACCCTCTCATCTCTGAACGCCGGAAGCGACTGCGGACGATTCTTCAGTCGGCCCGTTCCGGGCGCCGGCCCCACAGTCTCATCACGAACGGCACAGGCAGCGGTTGATCCTCGTCAAGCCGGCGCACGATTGGCGCGCGCGTCAACCAAATTTGAGGCTCCCGGCCGCTCCGGCACCGTCGGCGGCGTCAGGCGCGTCGTCGGTGTGAGCCGGCCTTTGCGCGACCGAAACGCACATCCTGATGCCCTGGACGCGATCTATCCCGTCCACACAATCGTACAAACGGGCATTGTGGTCGTGACGACCACAATGCCGCCTGTCGCGGGGACGCGATCTATCAGAAATGCAGGTTGGCACCCACGCGCGCAAGCCAGCCCGTGACGGCCGCATCGACGGTGATCGGATTCCAGCCACCGACGCCCTCGTTGAAGGTGTAAGTCCTCGATCCGAGGTCGTAGTACAGCGCCTCGCCCTTGATCGAGACGTGATCGGTCACCGCGACCTCGAGACCACCGCCGGCCGTCCAGCCAACGTGGTTCTGCGAGTCGGTCGTCGTGATAACCGGCCCGCCATAGCCGTCGTCGAGCTGCGCTTCGACGTTGCCGAATGCGACGCCGCCCGTGGCGAAGAGCAGGGCCCGGCCGGCGGCAAACCCAAGCCGACCGCGGACGGTGGCAAGGCTCTTAAGCCGGCCGGTGGACGCGAAATCGTCGATCGTGTCGGTGTAGGTCCCCTCGACGCCGGTGAACGAGAAGTCGCCCTCTACACCCACGACCGCCTGGCCCATCTGCATGTTGAACCCGCCCTCGACGCCGCCAATGATGCCGTTGCCGGGGAAGGAAAAGTCCGGAAGGGCCGGTGTTCCTTCGAACTCGATGTTGCTGACATCAAACATCGCGCTCGAATAACCGACAGTGGCCCCAACATAGGCGCCGTTCCAAGCGAATGGCGCCGGCTGGCCGGCTGCGTTGTAGCCGCCCATGTCAACGGCGTGCGCGATTCCTGGCTGGATGCTTGCGAAAGCGAGCGCCGCAAGACCGGCCGCCGCTCCGCTGATGGATCGCTTTGTCATGATTGTTCCTCGCGGCACGACTCAATTTATACGTGTATCCTAAACCCGACATGGTTAATGAACTGTGGCAGAAACGACACCGGCGCGACAAATGCTGTCCCATCGCCGCGGCCGGTTGAAATCCGGGGTCTGGTGTTCTGTGCGGGG
>CAWGVO010000019.1:0-13659 GCA_963826055.1 uncultured Alphaproteobacteria bacterium
GATTTGTCGCCAGGCGCCGGAGGCTGCCAAGACGAGGCGCGAGAGCGGCGCGCGCGCCCGGCGAGGAAGTCAGAATCAAGCTGATGGAACTTGCAACGGGCGCTGCACTCCTCCAGATCATCTGGATCAACATCGTTCTTTCCGGCGACAACGCGATGGTGATCACGCTCGCCTGCGGGTCGCTCAAGGGCCGCGAGCGCAGCATGGGGATCGTGCTCGGTGCCGGGGCCGCGGTGCTCTGCGCATCGCCTTCACGCTGGGGCTGTCGGAAATCCTCTACCTGCCGTACGCGCGGGCGATCGGCGGCCTGCTGCTCCTGGTCATCGCGGTGAAGCTTCTCATCGACGACGAAGCCAGCGAGGATTCGATCCACGGCCACGAGTCGCTCGTCAGGGCGGTCGGTACGATCATGCTGGCCGATATCGTCATGAGTCTCGACAACGTGGTCGCCATCGCCGCGGTGGCGCACGGCTCGTTCGTTCTCATCATCATCGGCCTGGCGCTATCGGTACCGATCGTCATCGGCGGCAGCACGCTGATCGTTGAAGCGATCCGGCGCTTCCCGATCGTGGTGTGGGCGGGGTCGGGCTTTCTCGGCTGGATCGGCGGCGAAACCTTCGGCGTCGATACCGCGGTCCATCCGGTGCTCAGCTCGCTGGTAAGCCTGCCGGTGGTCGCCGGCGCCGGAGCGGTTCTGGTCCTCGCCCTCGGCTGGGGTATCCGCATGGCGCGGAAGGACCGGACGTAGCGGCCGAACGAACGAAGCGCGCAGGGCGGACCCCGCGCGCTTACTTCCCGGTGGAAACGGGGTATTCGTCAATCAATAGAAGATATCACCGCCGTTGTCGCCGCCACATTCGCCGTCACACTCCACCGGCGGTTCGCTGGACTCCTGCGGCGGGGGTGCTGCTTCCTCATTGAGGTGGCTTGGCTGGAAATAGTCGCGGCTGTTGCACGGCCCGGAATTCACGCGGAATTCGTCGCCGGCGATGCCGCGATTGAACGCGAAGCCGATGGCGCCCATCTTCCGGGCCCGGTCGTAGGCGTTCGTCGTGAAAACCGGGTCCTGGCCGGGAGCGAAGGTGACGAAAGAGCATTCCTTGGTCAGCTCGACGCATTTGCGGCGGCCGGTTGTCGGCTTGTCGCAGACATAGAGCCCGTGCTCGTCCGGCTGGACGCCGTTCTCGCTGTAGAAGACGACGCTGATGGTGCCATCGCCGGGCAGGATAATGTCGCCGTGGGAGCCGCGGGCGCCAATGGTCGCCACCGGCGTGTCAATCAGGTACGCGGGCTTGGGGCTGTTGCCGGTGATGAAGCGGAACACCCCGCGGGTGGCCTCCAACGTAACCTGCTTCGCGGTGCCGTCGCCCGCATAGATGAACTTGTCGATGGTCATCTGCGAGTTGGGACCGACGATCATGCGGGTGTCGTCGCGGAACTTCGAGCTGGGCCTGGCCGCCGGCATCGGTGGTGACAAGGTCGCCCATGTACACCGAACCGTGCGTGGCAAGGGTGCGGGAGCCGACGACGCCGCTGGCGCTGGCGGCAGGTGTGACGGCAACCGCCTCGCCAGCCGGATCGGCCGCGAGCGCCGGGGCGAGGCCGGCAACGGTCGCAACCATCGCGACCATGGCAACAATACGAATTTTCACGAGTGCACCTCCGTTAGCGATGCGTAAATCTGGTCGCAATATAGCGAACCGATTTCCGGCCGCTACGGCGCCTGTGAGGTTGTTCACCTTCGCTTAAGCGAGAATGAATTGTGAATGCGACATTGCGACTATTTCGTCGCGCGATCTGCGGCGATGCCGTCGATCCATGTCCCGGTGACCATCAGGTTGTCGTCGAGGAGCACAAGGTTGGCGCGGTATCCGGGCGCGATGCGGCCGAGTTCATGGCCGAGGCCGAGGAACGCGGCCGGACCACCGGAGGCCATGTGCAGGGCTGCCTCGAGCGGCAGACCGAGGCGGGTGACGGCGTTGCGGACGGCCGTCGCCATGTCGAGATCGGATCCGGCGAGGGTGCCGTCCTCGGTGGTAAGGCGCCCGTCGCGGCGGACGATCCGGCGGCCGAGGAGGGCGAATTCCGCGGCGTCGGTGCCGACCAGCGGCATGGCATCGGTGACCAGCATCGTGCGCTGCCATCCCCTGGCGGCGATCGCCACACGCAAGCTCACGGCCGAAACGTGGTGGAGATCGATGATCAGGCTCGCCCAGCAATCGGGGTCGTCGAGAGCGGCGCCGACCGGTCCGGGGGCCCGGCCGGCGAGCGGCGGCATGGCGTTGAAGAGATGGGTGAAGCCGGTGAGGCCCGCGGCACGGGCGGCGGCGATGGTTTCGGGGTCGGCCGTGGTGTGTCCGGCCGAGACGATCGCGCCAGCCTGCGACAGGCGGGCGACGGCTGCCGGTGGAACCGCTTCCGGCGCCAGAGTCACCAGCATGCGACCGGCGGTGAACCCGCTGATGAGGGCGATGTCCGCCTCCTCGATCGGCCGGACGAACCGCGCGTCGTGAACGCCCCGGCGGTCGGGGTTGATGAACGGTCCCTCGAGGTGAACGCCGATGAGGCCGGGAACGCGGGCGGTCATGGCGTCGGCGGCGGCGGTGACGGCCTCCGCCATGCGGGCACGGTCGTCGGTGATGAACGTCGGCAGGAATCCGGTGGTGCCGAAGCGGCGGTGGGCGGCGCCGATGGCGGCGATGCCGCCGACGGTCCTCTCGTCGTTGAACAGAACCCCGCCGCCGCCGTTCACCTGGCAATCGATGAATCCCGGGGCGATCAGTCCGGCGCAGGCGCGGCGGCCAAAGCCCGCCGGTACGCCGTCGGCCGGCACCACCGCGACGATGCGGCCGGCGTCGATGAGAACCGCCGCCCCGTCGATCAGGCTGGTGCCGTCGAAAATGCGTGCCCCGGTTAGTGCCTCGGCGGCCATCCCGTTCCCCGTTCCTGTCGGTCGCCTGCCATGATAGCAATTGCGCGCGCCACAAGCCTCCGGGCCCGCTTCGGACCTGATCGCGGGGTGTTGAGGCCGCCCGCCGCCGCCGCGATACTGGCGGCCCGTTCGCGCCGCAGGACCGTTGATGCTCCGCGCCAGCCCATTCTACGTGATTCTCATGGTTGCCATCCTGGCCGGGGCGACCGCGCTCAGGATCGTCGATCCGTTCTTCGTCCAGGCCCTGCGCCTGATCGCGTTCGATTCGTACCAGAAGCTGTCGCCGCAAAAGTACGACCCCAGCCTGCCGGTGAGGATCGTGGACATCGACGAGGAGTCGCTGTCGCGTGTCGGGCAGTGGCCGTGGTCGCGTACCACGATCGCCGACCTGCTGGGCCGGCTGACGGAACAGGGCGCCGCGGTGGTCTCCTTCGACATCCTGTTCGCCGAGCCCGACCGCACGTCGCCGGAGCAGGCCCTCAAGCTGATGACGCCGGCGGAGCAGGCCGTCGTCGGGCCGCTGATCGCCGGCCAGGCGAGCCACGACGCGATCCTGGCCAAGGCGATCGCCGCGTCACCGACGGTGCTGGCGACGGCGCTGTCACAGCGGCCGACGCCGCCGCCGCCACCCAAGGCCGGGTTCGCGGTCGCCGGCGACGACCCGAAGCCGTTCATTCCGGCGTTTCCCGGCGCCAACGTGAACCTGCCGGAACTGGATGCGGCCGCGGCCGGCATCGGTTCGATCAACTGGATACCCGACCGTGACCAGGTCATCCGGCGTATTCCGCTGATCTACCGGATCGGCGACCAGTACATCCCGACGCTCACCACCGAGGCGCTGAGGGTGGCGCAGGGGGCCGGCACTTATGTGCTGAAGTCGTCGAACGCCAGCGGCGAGACCGCGTACGGCCAGCAGACCGGACTCAACCACATCAAGGTCGGCGCCATGGAGGTGCCGACCGACGCCGACGGCGGCATCTGGCTGAGGTTCCGACCGTCGAACCGGGCCTCGTTCATCCCGGCGTGGAAAGTGCTCGCCGGCGAGGACGATCCCGAAGAGGTGTCCGGGCGGATCATCCTGGTGGGGACCAGCGCGCCGGGCCTCATCGACCTGAGGGCGACGCCGCTCGACGCCTCGATCCCCGGCGTCGAGGTCCATGCCCAGGCGATCGAGCAGATCATCGCCGAACAGCAGGGCGGCCTGTCGCTCACCCGCCCGGATTACGCGCGCGCGCTCGAGCTGGCGATCATGATCGTGCTCGGCATCGCGCTCATCGCGATCCTGCCGACGATCAGCGCCGTCCACGCCGCGGTGCTCGGCCTGTCGGTGATGGCGACGCTGGCGATCGGCGGCTGGGGCGCCTACAGCCAGGCCGGGCTGCTGCTCGATCCGTCCTACCCGGCGCTGGCGCTGTTCATCCTGGTGGCGGCGGGAACGACGGAAGTCTACCGGCGGGTGGAACAGCAGCGCGGCGAGGTGCGCCGGGCGTTCAGCTACTACGTGTCGCCGACGGTGGTGGACGAGATCATCTCCCATCCGGAAAAGCTGGAACTCGGCGGCGTGGTGCGGGAGGTGACGCTCCTGTTCTGCGACGTGCGCAATTTCACCACGCTGTCGGAGAAACTGAACGCACACGAGCTGACCAGCTTCATCAACAGCCTGCTGACGCCGCTCTCCGAGATCATCCTCACCAACCGCGGCACCATCGACAAGTACATCGGCGACGCGATCATGGCGTTCTGGAACGCGCCGCTCGACGACCCCGACCATGCCGCCCATGCCTGCCGCTCGGCGCTGGCGATGATCGCCAAGATGGAGGACCTCAACAAGACATGGCGCAAGCAGGCGGAAGCCGCCGGCCGCCCGTACGACCAGGTGCGCATCGGCATCGGCGTCAACTCCGGCGAGGTTTGCGTGGGCAATCTCGGCTCCTCGCAGCGGTTCGACTATTCGGCGATCGGTGACAACGTCAACATCGCCTCGCGCTTCGAAGGGCTGTCCAAAGCATACGGGGTGCCGATCGTCATCGGCGAGCAGACGCTGGAGCGGCTGAACGGCGTGGCGGCGATCGAGCTTGACATGATGCGGGTCAAGGGGCGCGCGCAGCCGACCCGCATCTACTCGCCGCTGGAGGTGTTCGGTGCCAGCGGCGCCTCCGGCGAGGAGCTGCTGGCGCGCCATCAGGCCATGCTCGCCGCCTATCGCCGGCAAGACTGGGACGGCGCCGAGGCGGCGATCGGCGCGTGCGAGGGCGCCGGCATAGAGGGACTCGGCGGGTTCTACGCGGTCTACCGTGAGCGGATCGCCGAGTGGCGCCAGAATCCGCCGCCGCCCGACTGGGACGGCACCTATACCGCGACCTCAAAATAGCGACGGAAACCAATTGGAAGGGATGGCGGTGTGAAGCACGTCACACCGGGCGATGGTGCTACGGGTGTAAACACGCCTCCACGAGGGCGGGGCGAACTGGGGGTGATGGTGACCGGACCTACCGCGGCAATATTCGCCGTACTCGTCATACTCGAGGTCAAGCATTTCATCTGCGACTACCCGCTGCAGACGAAATACCAGGTCACCAACAAGGGCACCTACGGACATCCCGGCGGCATCGTTCATGCCGGGTTCCACATCATCGGCACGGCGGTGGCGTTTCTGGCGATCACGCCGACGCTCGCGGTCGGTGCCGCCATCCTGGTCGGCGAATTCGTCGTCCACTACCACATCGACTGGGCCAAGGATCAGGTGATGCGGCGAACCGGATTCAAACCGACGGACAGCGCGTTCTGGTGGACCCTCGGCAGCGACCAGTTGCTTCACCACCTGACCTACGTCGCCATAACGGCGATCCTGGTCGCCACACGGTGAGAGACGGCGCGGCTGCCCTGTTGTGCACCGGTCGGGCACAGGCGCCGAAGGGCGCTTGCAAAGGTGGTATAACTCATTAACACTTGGTGCGCGGTGATTCGCCGGTCAGACGTCGGTTTTGACGGACCGTGATCGCCGCTGAAACGAACTGCCGGTGCCTTCGGGTACAATCGATAGTATCGCCATTGTCCGTTCAGTGATTACCAACTTATTTCGCAGGCGCATTTTTCATTTATCTTGTTCGCCCGGCTTTTTCGCTCCGGGCAGCGCGAAGTTTCAGAAAGTTTTTCGACGCTTTGGCCCTTGATCGGGAAACCGCCGGTGTCGCCGGCGGTTTTTCTTTGTGGGGGCAGGCTCTAGTTTCCACCGGCGGAGCATGCGACTAAACTCGGCACCACGGCCGAGGACCGAAATGATCGATGCAATCCGGCGCTTCTTCGCCGAAATCACCAGCGACGGCGGTGACAAGGTTGCCCTTGGCGAGGAGCAGGTGCGCCTGGCCGTGGCGGCCCTCCTGTTCCGCGTCATCGCCATCGACGGGACCGTTTCCGACGAGGAGCGGGAGGCACTGCGCGACGTGCTGAAACGCCACTTCGGCCTCGACCCGGAGGCGACGAGTTCGCTTGTCGAGGCGGCCGAAAACGCGGAGGCGGAGGCGGTCGACCTCTACGGGTTCACCAGCGTGCTGAAAGCGCGGCTGGAGCCCGCCGACCGGGAGCGCATCGTGGAGATGATGTGGCAAATGGTCTACGCCGACGGCAAGGCGGACGAGTTCGAGAACAACGTTGTGTGGCGCGTCGCCGAGTTGCTCGGCGTGTCGACGCAGACGCGCGTCCGTCTCAAGCAGACAGTCCGCGACCGTGCCGGCCAGCAATAAGCCACCGGTGCTGGTGGTTCTCCACCAGGAACACTCGACGCCCGGACGGGTCGGCCTGCGCCTGAAGGCGCGCGGGCACGACCTCGACGTGCGGCGGCCGCAATTCGGCGATCCGCTGCCCGAGACGCTGGCCGACCACGCCGGCGCCATCATTTTCGGGGGGCCGATGAGCGCCAACGACGCGGATGACTTTCTGAAGCGCGAGGCGGACTGGATCGGCGTGTCGCTCAGGGAGGAGGCGCCGTTCCTCGGTCTTTGCCTCGGCGCGCAGCTGTTCGCGCTCCATCTCGGTTCGACGGTGAAGCCCCACGCCGACGGTCACATCGAGGTCGGGTGGTTCGACGTGACCGCAACTGAAGCGGGGCGCCGCCTGACCCGATGGCCCGACAGGGTCCACCAGTTCCACCGCGAGGGGTTCGACCTGCCGCGCGGTGCGACGCTGCTGGCGGAGGGCGCGGCGGATACCTTTCCCAACCAGGCGTTCTCGTACGGGCGGGCGGCTTTCGCCATCCAGTTTCACATCGAGCTGACCACGGCGATGGTCAATCGCTGGACCCGTCGCATCGGCGAGCGGGCCAAGGCTCCCGGAGGGCAGGCGGCGCCGCTGCACTTCGAGGGGCGGGCGCTGCACGACTGGAAGACGGCAGCCTTTGTCGATGCGTTCCTGGACGTGTGGCTGGCAAGCGACAGACGCTTCGGCGCACCGCGTGCGGCCCGGTAGCCAGGCTCGCATTCTGCAACGATCGTTGCAATCGGCCACGCGGCTTCGGTAAACGAATCTCTAAAAAGATCAATAGATTGTGATCGATTCCGGACACACCCCGAAATCTGGTGTCCGGCGGGTTGGCAAGGCACTTGCCAATAGGTTGGCACGCTGACCTTTCGGTTGTGCGTAGTCAGCGAGAACTGGGCGGGGAAGGGCGGAAGCCGTCGACCCCCGGCAACGTCCTTCCCCGTCCGGTCGCTCCTCTCCCATCATGCTGTCACTGCCGCGCCGAGGGCACCTCGCAGTGGGCCGCCCGCCTCGACGGCTGTCGGGACAACCCGTACAACCGTTCTCATGACAGGCGAGCGCCGCGACCCGGTGACGCAAGGCTTGCCCCAGACGCTATCGCGGCTGTGGCGATACGGCCTGGTGCTGTCAGGCAATCGCGACACCGCGGAAGAACTGGTCCAGGCGACGTGCGTCCGGGCGCTGGAGCGGGCGCACCAGTTCCAGGCCGGCACGCGGCTCGACCGGTGGTTGCTCGCGATCCTGCATTCGATCTGGCTGAACGAAGTGCGGGCGCGAAAGGTGCGGCTCGGCCAGGGGCTGGTGGACGCCGACGCGGTGCTGGTCTTCGACGGACTCCGGTACACGGAAACGAATATCTGGGCCGGTCAAGTGTTACGGGAGGTGCAGGCCCTGCCGGAAGCGCAGCGCGAAACGGTGTTTCTCGTCTATGTCGAAGGCATGACCTACCGCGAGGCCGCGAGCCTGCTCGGGGTTCCGGTAGGAACCGTGATGTCGCGGCTGGCGGCGGCGCGGGCGAGGCTTGCAGGGCTGAATGCCGAGACGGCGACCGCCTCGGTGGAGGGCAGTGGGAAGCATGGCAGATCCGGTCGATAGCGACCAAACCGGCGACGACGTGCTGGTGGGCTACCTCGACGGCGAGCTCGGCGAGGCGCGGCGCGCCGCACTCGAGGCGCGCCTTGCCGGCGACGCCACGCTGAAGGCGCGGCTCGAGGCGCTCGGCGCCGGCGGCCGGCGTTTCGCCGAGGCGTTCGATGTGCTGCTCGCGGCGGCGCCGCGGGAGCGACTGGACGCCGCGCTGGCGGGCGCCTTCGGTCAACGCGGGCGCCAGCGGTCGACACCGTGGAGACGGCTGGCGATGATGGCGGCCGGCGTTGCCCTGTTCGCGGTCGGTGCGGTCGGCGGCTACTTCGGCCCACGCCTCATCACCGCGCCCGAGCAACAGCAGGCGGCGGCGCAGCCGAACTGGCGCGACGCGGTTGCCGACTACCAGGCCTTCCTCACCGTCGAATCGATGTCGGTCATCGCCGAGGACCCGGCTTCGGTCGGCCAGGAACTCGCGGCGGTCGGCGCCAAGCTGTCGCTCGATCTGTCGCCGGAGAAGCTGGCGCTGCCGCACGTCTATCTGAAGCGCGTCCAGCTCCTCGACTACCGGGAGCACCCGCTCGTTCAGCTCGCCTACCTCTCGTCCGCGGACGGTCCGATCTCGTTCTGCATCATCGCCAACGGGCGACCCGACCAGCCGCCGCAGTTCGAGGAACGCAACGGCTTCAACATCGTGTTCTGGACGGCGGGGGGACGCGGCTACCTGCTGATCGGCAAGGCTCCACGCGACACGCTGGAAGCGCTGGCGGGCGAACTGGCGACGCGGGTCGGATAGCGAAAACCCCACCCGTCCGCTCGCTTCGCTCGCGGCCACCCTCCCCGGTTACGGGGAGGGATTGCGGTGGGACCGGCGGCGTTCGGGCGCATCGTTCGGATGCCGGCGCCTGTCAGGCCTGCACATAGGTCGAGGGGCCGCGGACGTTCTCGTCGATGTGAAGCTTCTGGTGGAGCGAGGGCATGGCGCGCTCGGCGCAATCGGTGCGCGGGCAGGTGCGGCAGGACACCCCGATCGGCGTTATGAGCTGGGGATCGGCGAGGTTGAGGCCGTCGGCGTAGACGATTTCGGAGGCGTGGCGGACGTCGCAGCCGAGGCCGAGCGAGCGCTGGCCGACGCGATGGGGCAGGCCACCGCCACTGAAAGCGGTGGTGCGGCCGGTGGTGCGGGCGATGCAGAAATAGGTCGAGCCGTCAGGCATGCGCGAAAGCTGCGTTCGCAGCATGCCGGGCGTGGCGAAGGCGTCGTAAACGTTCCAGCGCGGGCAGGCGGCACCGAAACGGGCGATGTGGATACCCGAGGCGGAGAAGCGCTTGGAAATATTGCCGGCGATGTCGACGCGGATGAAATGGAACGGCACGCCTTCGGCGCCGGGGCGCCGGAGCGTGGTCAGGCGGTGGCATATCTGCTCGAAGGAAACGCCGAACCGGTTCTTGAGGACGTCGACGTCGTAGCGCACGCTGCGGGCGGCATCGCGGAAGAGCTGGTAGGGCATGAGCACGGCGGCGGCGAAGTAGTTGGCGAGAGCGGTGCGCATCAGCGCCTTCGCCTCCGCGCTGGTGAAGTTGCCCTCCGCCTCCAGCCGGTCGATGAGATCGTGGTTGCCGAGATAGGCGACCTGGTGCGCGATCTGGAAAAGCCGGCTCGGCGCCGGCAGCATTTCTGAAATCTCCAGACGTCGTGAAAGCCGGTCGTAGTGGCGCGAACGGCCCTTCATCTGCTCGGCGGTGCGGACCTCGACTTCCACCGAGTAACGATCCCGCAGGATCGCCGTCAGGCCCTGGTGCAGGGTGTGGATGGCGAGGCCATGTTCGGCCCACAACCGTTCGGCGACCGCCTCCAGCTCGGGAAAATAGTTCAACCGGTGCTGGATGAACTCCGTCACCTCCTCGGAGGGAATCGTCACCGGCGGCGCCTCGGCGGCGTCGTCGCCGGCACCGTCGACGCCGGCGGGCAGGTGGCGGCGGTAGCCGCCATAGAGATCGAGGATGGCGCGGCCGACGGCGGGCAAGGTGGCGACGAGGTCCTGAACGTCGGTGGCCTTTACCTCGGCACTTTCGAAAATCGGATCGGAGAAGGCTTCCATCAGCTCCAGCGACAGACGCTGATCGGTGTCGGCGGCGAATTCCTTGAGGTCGACCTGGAACCGCTCGACCAGCTTCAGGAGGATGCGGACCGTGACCGGTCGCTGGTTGCTCTCCAGAAGCGTCAGGTAGCTGGCGCTGATGCCGAGTTCGCGCGCCATTTGTGCCTGGGTGAGCCGACGTTCCTGCCTCAAACGGCGCAGGCGGCCGCCGACGCGCATGGCCTTTTTCATGGAGACATCCCCTTACAATCTATACAACGTTACATACACGAATTGTATGATTGTTGACAACATTCATGATTTCGACGTGATTTCAAATAGTTATTGAAACGATCCGCCTGTCAAGCCATGTTGCGGCCACCTGAAACGGAGCCACATCATGACAAGCACTACAAACCGGTTCGCAGGCATCCGCCGCGACTATTCGCCGGAGGCCGTCGAACGGCTGAAGGGCACCGTGACCGTCGAACACACGCTCGCCAAGCTCGGCGCCCGCCGCTTGTGGCAGCTTCTGCACGAGCGCCCGGTGGTGGCCTCGCTTGGCGCGCTCACCGGCAACCAGGCGCTGCAGCAGGTCAAGGCCGGCCTCGACGCCATCTACCTGTCGGGCTGGCAGATCGCCGCCGACGCCAACAATGCCGGCGAGATGTATCCCGACCAGTCGCTCTACCCGGCTTCGTCGGTGCCGGAGGTCGTGCGCCGCATCAACAAGACGCTGCAGCGCGCCGACCAGATCGCCAAGCTCGAGGGCAACACCTCGACCTACTGGTTCGCGCCGATCGTGGCCGATGCCGAGGCAGGTTTCGGCGGACCGCTCAACGCCTTCGAGCTGATGAAGGGGATGATCGAGGCCGGCGCGGCGGCGGTCCACTTCGAGGACCAGCTTGCCTCGGAGAAGAAGTGCGGACACCTCGGCGGCAAGGTTCTGGTGCCGACGCAGACATTCATCCGCACGCTCAATGCGGCGCGTCTGGCCGCCGACGTCAGCGGCGTGGAGACGCTGGTCATGGCGCGTACCGATGCCCATTCGGCGACGCTGATCACCAGCGACATCGACGAGCGCGACCACCCGTGGATTTCGGGCGAGCGGACAAGCGAGGGCTTCTTCCGGCTGAAGCAGGGCAACACCCATTCGGTGCCGCACGCGATCGCCCGCTCACTCAGCTACGCGCCGTACGCGGACCTCTTGTGGTGGGAGACCTCGACGCCGGACCTCGGTGAGGCGCGCGAGTTCGCCACCGAGATTCGTGGCAAGTTCCCGGGCAAGATGCTCGCCTACAACTGCTCGCCGTCGTTCAACTGGCGAGCCAAACTGGACGAGAAGACGATCCTCGGCTTCCGCGAGGAACTGGCGGCGATGGGATACAAGTTCCAGTTCGTCACGCTCGCCGGGTTCCATTCGCTCAACCTCGGCATGTACGAGCTGGCGCAGGACTACGCCCGGCGCGGGATGGGAGCTTACTCGGAATTCCAGCAGCGCGAGTTCGCCGCGCAGGAGAGGGGCTTTACCGCCGTTCGCCATCAGCACGAGGTCGGCACCGGCTACTTCGACGCCGTGGCGCTGGCGGTCTCGGGCGGGCAGTCTTCGACCGTGGCGATGGCGGGCTCGACGGAAGAAGAACAGTTCACGGACAGGGGAACGCCGAAGGAAAGGGAGACCGTCGCGGCGTAGCGGCGGCAATTCCGGAAAGGAAGCGAGATGCCAACGGTTGAGGAATACTGGGTCGTCGGCGGCAGCTATCGTGATGCGAGCTTTGCCGCGCTGCACGAGGGAAGCGGCGAACTCTACGGGCCGTTTGCCTCATACGACGACGCGCTCCATTCATGGCGTGAGCGCGCTGCCGACACGCGGGCAAAAGCAAACGTCCGCTACTCAGTCGTAGTGACCGCGGCCCGGCGCTGAACCGCTTCCGGAAGCAACAGTCCCGCGCCCGGGGGAACCGGGCGCGGGATCGTTTGTCCGTTACATCATGCCTTCATCGTTGAGGAAGCCGGAGGCGACCTCCTCGATCGACTTCTTGTCGACGTCGACCTCGGCGTTGAGGCGCTGCATGACCTGGTCGGTCAGCTTGGCCGACAGCTCGTTCAGCGGCTTGGCGAGGCCAGGGTTGGCGTCGAGGGTCGCGGTGCGCACGACGGGCACGATGGCGTAGTTCGGGAAGAACTCCTTGTCGTCCCTGAGGACGCGGAAGTCGAATGCCTTGATGCGCCCGTCGGTGGTGAACACCAGCGCGATATCGACCTGGCCGTTCTTCAGGGCCTGGTAGGTGAGCCCCGAATCCATAGCCTTGAGGTCGGCGCGGGTGGTCGAGAAGCCGTAGGCCTTCTCAAGGCCGGGCAAGCCGTCCGGACGCTTGGGGAACTCGGCGTTGACCGCCATCACCAGACCCTTCTTGTCATTGTAGGCCGTGGCGAGATCGGACAGCGTCTTCAGACCGTCGGTCTTCGGGTTGGATGCCTGCACGGCGAGCCCGTAGGTGTCGTTGGCGGCAGACGGGTTCAACCAGGTGAGACCGACCTTGGCGTCGAGCTCCTTGACCTTGTCATAGGTCTGCTGGGCGTTGAGGCCGGCGCTGTCCATCTTGTTGTAGGTGACGAGCGAGGTGCCGGTGTATTCCCAGTAAACGTCGACCTGACCGTTGACCTGGGCGTCGCGGACAACCTGCGAGCCCATGCCGTCGCGCTTGTCGACGGTGAAGCCGTTGGCCTTCAGAAGCTGCGCGGTCATCTCGGCGAGCAGAAGCTGTTCGGTGAAGTTCTTGCCACCGACGACGATGGTGGCGGCGTGTGCGGAAGCGGCCATGCCGAGGACGGCCACGGCTCCCACCAGGGCTCTGGTGATGCGTTTCATGTTTGTCTTCCTCCTTCGGTTGCTGTGGTGAAACGGGATAGGGCGCGGCTCACCGCAACGGATTGACGCCGCGTGGAATGGTCCAGAGCTGAAGCTGGCCCATGATGAAATCGACGAAGATGGCGAGCAGCGCCGTCGGGATGGCGCCGGCCAGCATGGTGGCGAACTCGTTGAGGGCGATGCCGGAAAAAATGAGCTCGCCGAGACCGCCGCCGCCGATGAGGAAGGCGAGCGGGACGGTGCCGACGTTGATAGCGAGGGCGGTGCGGATGCCGGCGTAGATGACGAACATGGCGTTCGGCAATTCGACCTTCCACAGGATCTGGGCCGGGCTCATGCCCATGCCGGTGGCGGCCTCGATCAGCTGGGGCGGCACGGCGCGGACGCCGGCGAGCGTGTTGGAGACGATCGGCAGGAGGGTGGCGATGAACAGT
>CAWGVO010000020.1:0-73152 GCA_963826055.1 uncultured Alphaproteobacteria bacterium
TCCCGCCTGCAGTGGCGATATCCTGCCGCTGTTCGAGGCGCTTGGCGGATGGCTGACGCGCGAGGCGGGGCTGGGAGGCTGGCGCGGCGGCTCCTTCTTCCCGACCGCGGGATCGCTGCTGGACAATTCGCTGCCGGGCGGCAGCAACACCTGACCCGCGGCCGGAGCGGCCGGCTCAGTTCCGGCTTTTTCGGGAACGCTGCAACGGCGTTCCATCGAGATTGCCGCCCATTTGCTCGTAGAGATCGACGCTGAGGCGTTCGCGCGTCACGGTTGTCTCGTGCGGGATGGCCTTGGTGATGGCCTCGGAGAACGTGTCGACCATGTTGGCTTCGGAGGTCGGCAGGCGCGCCGCCCAGCGGCTCTGGTTGAGGACAATCTTGCGGCTGCCTGCTCGTCGGCCGGGCGTGGCGCCATTTCGTGCACGACGAATTTTCCGTCCTTGCCGAGGGACAACGCGAAATCCGTTATGGCGCTCCCACACCTCGAGCCGTTCACGCATCAGCCGCGCGATCACATCGTTCTGAGGCGTGCGGTGGGCGCCGCGGGCGAGGTTGTCGATCTCGCCGGGATCGGCGCCAAGTCGTAGAGCTCCTCGAAGCCCTCGGCGAGCCAATAGGTGTACTTGTACCTCGGTCCGCGCAGGCACAGCCACCGCTCTTTCCCGTAGCCGTAGTCGATGACGAATTCGTCCTGCGGCGAATGACCGTCACGCAAGGCCGGTATGAGACTGTGGCCCGCAAGGCGCGCGGCCGAGACGGGTTGTTCGAGGGACAGGCCGTCGAGCAGGGTCGGATAGAAGTCGAGAAGGGAGACGATGCCGTCGACGGTCGTTCCCGGCCGGGTCAGGCCGGGCCATCGCACCAGCATCGGCACGCGGATCGACGCCTCGAAGGGAACGTTCTTCTGCGACAGGCCGTGATCTCCCATCATCTCGCCGTGATCGGTGGAGAAGAGGACGATGGTGTCGTCGGCCATGCCGAGATGGTCGAGCTCGTCGAGCGTGCGGCCGATGCAATGGTCGACATGGGTGATGAGGCCGAATAAAGCGCCTTGATGCGGCGCATGCGATCGGGATCGTGGTGGGCGAAGTCAAGCCGTCCGCGGTGCGCGAGGGCGCTGTAAGGCAGTTCCTGCAACGGCCGTTCGGTGTCGACCGGGAGATCGATGTCCGCGGGGTCGTACATCGACGCATACGGCTCGCAGGCGGCAAACGGCGGATGCGGCGAGACGTAGCTTGACCACAGGAAGAACGGGCGGTGGCTGCGGTAGCGCTGGTGGTCGCGCAGAAACGCGATGGTGCGGTTGGCAACCCATTCGTTGGGCGAGTGCTCGAGCGGAGTCGGCAACGTCTGGGGCTGGAAATAGAGCAGGTCGCGCGAGCCGTGCTGAAAGCGCGTAGTCACGCCGTTGGCGCGGAGGTACATCAGGTAGTCGTCGTCGATGATGCAATCCGACGTCTCTTCCATGCGCTCGATCCTGGCGAAGCCGTAGTGCCGTCCCTTGAAATGGGTCTTGCCGACGGCGTGGGTGCGATACCCGGCCGTCGCGAGCGACGTCATGATCGTCGGGTTCTCCGGCAACGGACCGGGGGCCGGCGTGAGGTCCGGCATCCGGTGATCGCCATTGCGCAGACCGGTCGCGAGACTGACGCGCGCCGGGACGCACACCGGCGTCGATGTCAGGGCTTCGGTGAATATAGCCCCCGAACGCGCGAGGCGATCGAGATTCGGCGTCCTGACCTGAGGGTGTCCGACACAGCCAAGCGCATCGAAACGAAGCTGGTCGCAAAAGAGGAACAGAATGTTGGGCCGGGTGGCGGGCGTCATGGTCAACTCTCTGCCGTCGCGTCAGTCAGGCGGTTCAGCGCATGGTCATCGCGGCGGTCATCGGACGGGCCGCGGCCAGACAACCGTAGCCCTGGCCACCGTGCGCGGGCGGGTTGGGACCGGAGAAGCGTTCGTCCATCGGATCGGCCGCGGGCTGAAACCGGGTGTCGCAAGAGACGCGCACGCGGCCAGAGCTTGATCCGTTGTCGAACGAGGCGTGGGCGAGGAACATTCCGAAGACAAGGCAGTCGCCCGGCTTGAATTCCGCAGTCAGAAACCGGGCCCCATGCTGGCGGGCAAAGTCGATGGGGTGCTCGCTCAAGTGTCCAGGACGCGACGGATCGCGGTCGATGTCGTGTCCCTCGAACCGCTCCCTGAGCTCACGCCAGCGGTGCGATCCTTCGACTACATAGATCGGGCCTTCGTCGCGGCCGACCGTGCCGAGCGGTGTCCACGACGTCACCGGACGGGCACTGCCACGGTTCATGTATGGATGGTCGACATGCATCGGGCTCGCCCGCCCGGCGGTCATCGCGCGCAGCCACGCAAACGAGAAGTGGGACGATGGCTCGCCGAACAATTCATCCATGGCGCGGCTGACGAGAGGGCCGTTGATGACGCGGCGAAGCGCCGGGCCCTCGCTCACCGACTTCCAGAACGCGGCAAGGTCCGGATACAGCTCGGCGCGCCTTGACCGGCCGGTGGCAATGCCGTCTTCGGGCGGCGGGGCGATCTCGTCGACCTCGGCGAGCCGGGTCATCACCTCGAGTCGGGCCGCCAGTACGTCGTCACGCTTGTGAATGCCGCGAAGCAGCAAATAACCGCGGTCGGCGAGCTGAGCGGCAAGGTCGCCGCCACGATCGGCGTCGGTCATCTCGCCGACGAGGTCGGCCGGCACATCCCGGCCCTGGATCGTCAGTCGGGGCATCGGGGCGCTCGCCTGCGCCTACCGCTGGTCAAGGGCGCGGCGCCGGGCATTTTCGATGTGCGCACTGAGCGCGCGCGACGCGACTTCGGGATCGCGCGTCGCGATCGCGTCGATCACCGACAGGTGTTCTTTCATGGTCGGCACGGCGACCGTGTCGTTGAGGCGGGTCTTCTCCTGACGGATCAGGCGAATTTTGATCGTGTTGACGCGATAGGCCGCGGTCAGGATGGTGTTGGCGAGGAAATCGACGATCGTGGTGTGCAACTGCCAGTCCAGTGCCTGGGCCCGTGCCATCATTTCAGCGGGAAGCGGCCCCACGGCCTGGGCCTTGTGAAACTCAGCCAGAATCTCGGCGTGGTCCCGCCGCAGCCCTTCAATGACCTCGTCGGCGGCATCGACGGCGAAGATCGCCACCGCCTCGCGCTCGATGAAAAGGCGGAACTGAAATGCGTCACGGATGAGCTTCAGGTCGACGTGGGCGATCTGCATGCCCCGTTTGGGAACGGTACGTATCAACCCTTCGGTCTCGAGACGCGGGATCAGTTCACGGATCGCGCCCAGCGGCAACCCGGTGAGCTGAGTGAGCTCACGTTGCGAAACAAACTGGCCGGCGCGCAAATCCCGGGCGAGCAGATGGTGCGTGAAGCTCCCGTAGGCCTGCTCTCGCAGTGTCGCATCGGATTTGCCTGCCGGCCCTTCGTTCAATGCATTGGCCACCAGCCTCAGACCTCCTGTTGGGGGAAGAGGGCATCAAACGAGGCGGCGAGCGCGCCCGCCCGGGCGGCCGAGAGTGCTGTCAGCGGCGGCCGTACGCTCAGCCAGGATTTGTCCGATGTGCGATGGGCGACCAGCGCCTTGACGGCCGGTACCACCGGATAGCGCAATACTTCGTCGACCAGCCTGATGACCCTGTCGTCGGTATTTCCGGTCTCGACGATCTCCCGGCAAGCCCTTGGGCAGATGTTGCCAAGACCGGAAATCGTTCCTTTCGCGCCGAGCCTGATCCCTTCCGCCAACTCGCGCTCGTCGCCGATAAGGATCGCAAGGTCGCGATGATGGGCGAGCAGCTCGCGCGTATAGGCGAAATCGCCGGAGGAGTTTTTGACGCCGACGATGATGCCGGGCAATGTCGAACGTAGTCTCGTCACGAGATCGACAGAGACGGGAACCGCGGTCACCGAGGGAATGTTGTAGAGGATGATGTCCCGCGCGTGCGGACCAAGCTCCTCGATCACCCGAGAGTACCAGGCAAACAGGCCGTCGTCGGAAACGCCCTTGTAGTAAAAGCTCGGCGTGAGCAGGACCGCCCGGCAATCAGCATC
The DNA here is from genome assembly GCA_963826055.1 of uncultured Alphaproteobacteria bacterium. Taxonomy (GTDB): domain Bacteria; phylum Pseudomonadota; class Alphaproteobacteria; order Rhizobiales; family Kaistiaceae; genus JBBDMC01. The sequence continues at coordinate 4,080 of CAWGVO010000020.1, forward strand.
GAGCACGAGGCGGCTTTGGAGGACGGCATCGTGAACGGATGTCGCCGCCACACCGCCGACGATCTGCGCCCTCGGATTGAGGCCAGCGCCGATGAGCGCCCCGAGGATTTGTTCCCGCGCGCTCATGCCGAGCGACGGCCCTTCGCCGGTGGTCCCGAACACGGTCACGCTCTCGCAACCGGAATCGAGGCACCAGCGTGCGTGTCTGGACAGAAGAGGGAGGTCGATCGCACCGCTTGCCGTGACGGGCAACGGTAGTGCAGCCGACAGTCCGAAGTGCCCGCTAGCCGTCATGACCCAAGGTTCATTCTCGTTGGATAATGACTGACATGTTAGCCTGTTGTTTGTTCGGGTGCAACAATTCTTAGCCGCCGCGGTCGTCTTGCCCGCGTGCGGATGCCAGAACCCGACCTTCAAGCCTAGCAGGATTGGATCAAATTGATCGGCAAGGCAGCATCGCGAAGCGGGGCGCCCGCAAAACTCGGTTCTGAATAGGGCGGCGACGGCGCCATGTCGTTGGTCGGCAGATGGAGCTCGTCAGGAATCAGCCATTATTCGGAGAATGTTGGACCCGGGTTTCTCTCCCTCCGCCAGCAGCGTTGTAATCACCGCGGACCTGAAGCAAACAGGATAAGGGGTCGGACGACCCCCCTGTCCGAGAAAGGCCGACGAGGCCGCTGCAGCGCGTGGGTATGGCCAAATGAGCATTGTGACCGTGCGCCCGGCGGCCGAATGCCGGTACGACGTGCTTTCCCTCGGCGAAGTCATGCTGCGACTCGATCCCGGGGAGGAGCGGGTCCGTTCCACTCGTCACTTCCGGGTGTGGGAAGGCGGCGGCGAATACAACGTGGCGCGCGGGCTCCGCCGATGTTTCGGGATGCGCGCCGGCATCGCCACAGCGTTGGCAAGAAACGAGGTGGGCCTGCTCCTGGAGGACCTCATCCTGCAAGGCGGCGTCGACATGTCGTTGGTCCGCTGGGTGGCCTATGACGGGATCGGCCGCGCGGTGCGGAACGGGCTGAACTTCACCGAACGGGGGCTGGGTCCGCGCGGTGCGCTCGGGTGCTCCGATCGCGGCCATTCGGCGGCGAGCCAGATCAGACCAGGCGATTTCGACTGGGACGCGATCTTCGGCGCGACGGGGGTGCGATGGTTTCACACCGGCGGGATCTTCGCCGGATTGTCCGAGAGTACCGGACAGGTGGCGATCGAGGCGGCGAAGGCAGCGCGCAAACACGGCACGATCATCTCCTACGACCTCAACTACCGTCCCTCGCTGTGGCAGGGCTTTGGCGGGCTCGACAAGTGCCGCGCGGTCAATCGCGAAATCGCCGGCCACGTCGACGTGCTCTTCGGCGGTGCGTGGCACCTCGCCACCTGCCTCGGCTACGATCTTGCCGGGGGGAAAGGCGACGCGGATGATTTCTCGCGGCTCGCCGCTGCGGCGGCGGCCGACTTTCCCAATCTCAAGATCGTCGCGGGCTCGCTCCGGCATGTCCATTCGGCGAGTTCCAACGACTGGGGTGGCGTCTGTTGGGTCTCGGGCCGGACATACGCGGCGAGGCAACGTGTGGGCCTGCAGATTCTGGATACGGTCGGCGGCGGCGACGCGTTCGCGGCCGGTGTCATCCATGGACTGACCACGTCCGATGACGCGCAGTGGGCGGTCGAACTCGGCGCCGCGCACGGCGCTCTCGTAATGACGACGCCAGGGGACAACTCGTCCGCCAGCCTCGAAGAAGTCGAATCGCTTGCGCGAGGGGGCGATGCCCGCATCGAACGGTAAGACGAGCGCTGGGAGCGCCGCGATACTCGGTCTGCTGGAGAACCGGCCGATCGTTCCGGTCATCGTCATCGACGCGGCGGACGATGCGGTGCCGCTTGTCGAGGCGCTGGTTGCCGGCGGCATCGACATCATCGAAGTGACGCTCCGCAGTCCCGCCGCCATCGACGCCATTGGCCGGATCGCCGGCCGGTTCGGCAACGTCGCGGTCGGCGCCGGCACGGTCGTGACGGTCGAGCAGGCGCGTCAGGCGATCGGCGCCGGCGCGTCGTTCGGCGTGGCGCCGGGACTGAACCCGGCCATCGTGGAGCATTTTCAGGCGGCCGGCGTGCCCTTCGCGCCCGGCGTCATGACGCCGACGGAGACGGAGAGGGCGCTCTCCCTTGGCTGCACGGTGATGAAGTTCTTTCCCGCCGAGGCCGCTGGCGGCGTGCCGTTCCTCAAGGCGCTGGCCGGGCCGTACCGTAGCCACGGGGTGCGGTACATCCCAACGGGCGGCATCACCGGCGACAACCTCGATGCGTACCTGGCGCTCGACATGGTGGTCTCGGTCGGCGGGTCGTGGATGGCGGGCGCGGGCGCGATCCGGTCCGGCGACTGGCCGACGATCACCCGGCTCGCGCGCGAGGCGATGAAACGCGCGAGCCTCGGGCGTTGACGATCGGCGGCCCGGCGGGATGACGGAATCCGTCCTCATCGTCGGGGCGGGCCCGGTGGGCCTTGTCGCCGCGCTGCGGCTGGCGGAGGCGAAGATCCCGGTCACCGTCATCGAGGCGGAGGCGGCGGTGCGGCAGGACCTCCGCGCCTCCACCTGGCACCCGCCGACCCTCGACATGCTCGACCGGCACGGTCTCGCCGAGCCGCTGATCGCAGAGGGCCTGATCACGCCGACCTGGCAGGTCCGCCTGCACAATACCGGCGAGCGCGCCGAGTTCGATCTCGGCATCCTCAAGGACGACACGCGCCATCCCTACCGTCTGCAATGCGAGCAGCATCGGCTCGGCGGCATCATCGTGGAGCGGCTGAAGTCCGACCCGCATGTTGATTTCCGGTTCTCTACGCGGCTCACCGACGTTGAGCAGCATGGCGACGGCGTGCGCGCCACCGTCGAAGACAGTGCCGGCGTTCGCGCGATCGATGCGGCGTGGCTGATCGGCGCCGACGGCGCGCGCTCGACGGTGCGTGAGCGCCTCGGCGTCGCGCTCGAGGGAGAGACCTATCCGGAGACGACGATCCTGGCGACGACCCGCTTCCCCTTCCACGAGCATCTCGCCGGACTGTCGAACGTCAACTACGTGTGGGCGGACTGGGGCACCTACAGCCTCTTGCGGCTGCCGGGCGTGTGGCGGGCGAGCCTCTATCCGATGGACGGCGAGACGATCGAACAGGCGCTGACGGCGGAGGCGATCGAAGCAAAGCTCCAGCGCATCGTGCCGAAAAAAGAGCCTTACGATGTGCTCGAAGTCCGGCCGTACCGCATTCACCGGCGGATCGTCAGCAACTACCGGCAGGGCCGCGTGGTGCTTGCCGGCGATGCCGCGCACCTCAACTCGCCGTCAGGCGGCATGGGCATGAACGGCGGCATTCACGACGCGTTCAATTTGACCGACAAGCTGATCGCGGTGCTGCGCGGGCGAGGCCGGCGACGATCTCATCGACCTCTACGGGCGCCAGCGTCGGCCGGTGGCGCTGGAGGAAATCCTCAAGCAGGCCGACCGTAACCGCGCGCGCATGCAGGAGCGCGACCCCGACCGGCGGCGGCAGGCGCTCGCCGAATTGCAGGCGATCGCCGCCGATCCGGTGCGGGCGCGGGCGCATCTGCTGAAGTCGTCGATGATCGAAGGACTGAGGCAGGCCGCCGCGATCCAGTGAAGCGCCGCGCTACGCCTTGCCGTCCAGCCAGCCGGCGAGGGCGCGCGCCGTCGCCGCGGCCGCCTCCGGCGAATAGACCCCTTCGGTGATCAACTGCTCGCTGCCCGCCACCAAGGCGGCGATGGTCGGCACGTGGGCCGCCTGGCTGTTGCTGCGGCCGGCTGTCACCAGCGTCGGCACCTTGACCCGCGCCAGCAGCGGTTCCTTCACGTGGCGGAAGGCGGCGCGATAGAGCTGCTCGTAGCTGTCCATCGCCTTGATGACCTCGACCGCCTTGTCGTGCATCTCGTCGAGCGGCGGCAGGCCGATGCCGCGCGCGCCGGCGGCCGAGGTGTCGTACCACGGCCAGAAGAGGTAGGTGTCGCGCACGTAGTGAAAGATCTTGAGCAGGTGCGTGCCGTGCGGATCCTTGACGATGGCCGGCGGATAGCGTCGGGCCATCGCCTCGCCCTCCTCGGGCGGATAGAGACCGAGGGAATCGAGGACCAGCGCGGCGGTGCGCTCGGGCGCCGCTACCGCGATTTCGAGCGCGACCGATGCGCCGGCGTGGAAGCCGTAGAGCGCGAACCGGTCCAGTCCCAACGCGCCGATCGCTTCGCTGACGGCGGCCGCGAAGGCCGCGATGTCCGGCTCGCCGGCGAGCGCGTCGCTGTCGCCGTTGCCGGGAAGGTCGATGGCGTAGACGGGTCGCGCCTTCGCCAGCGGCGGCATCAGCGGCGTCATCATGCGCGACGAGCCGGAGGCCTGGTGCAGCATCACCAGCGGTGTCGCGTTGCCCCCGCCGAGACGACGGTAGTGGACCTGGCCGGCGCCGGCATCGACGAAGCCACGCTTGATCGCCCCTACCACGGCTGCACCGCGGCGGGCGCCTCGCCCGCATAGGCTTGAAGCTCGGCGGGGAGAACCGGGCGGTGCGCGGGGTTCCAGTGGAAGGGCCGCTCGGCGTCCTCGTACTCGGTCGACAGCGGGCCGCCCTTGGTGCGGAAGAAATAGATGTTGCCGGTCTTGCTGCCGTAAGGCCCGTGGGCGATGTGCGGCGGCCGCCAGAAATATGCCCCCGGCCGCATGACGCCGAGGTTGCCGTGCACCTCGCCGGCGAGCAGGTACATCTCCTCGATCACCGGATGGCGCTCGGCGCGCTCGGCCCAGCGCATGCCGAGGGTGCCGAGGATCCAGCTCTGGTCGCCGGTGACGGGATCGTCGTAAAGCTTCTTGCGCCCGGCGCCCGGCGGAAACTCCGGGTGGAAGTTGCCGGTGTAGGGCACCTGATAGGCGTCGATGCCCTCGACAAGCCGGGCCGGGTCGAACGACGGCGCGCCACGCGCCATTGCCGGTTCCGCCGAGAAGAACGTCAGCACGATCGCCCCATCGGGGCCGGCGGCCATGCCGTCGCGCGGCGCGGTCGCCGGCAGGTGCGCGTAACCCTTTTCGCCATAGGTGTGTCCGCGCACCGTGAGGGCACCGTCGATCACCAGAAATTCCTCGTCGACCGTCAGGTGCTCCGCTCCTGTCGTGCTCCAGCCGGCGGGATAGCGCAGGAGCAGCGAGGAAGCGCCGGTACGGTCGTCGCGGCTGAGGATGCGCGCCTCGACCCCCGGACGGATCGCGACCACCGGTTCGGCGCTCCAGGGAAGCGATTGCGACTGGACGAATTCGATGCGCGGCCGGGTCATGGGCGGTGATCCTCAACTTCAGGTGACGGATGAATCGGAGGCGGCGACCTGGACAGGGCTCTTGAGCTCGCCGGGATAGAAGCAGGCGACCCGCCCGCTGCCCTCGGCGGGTTCCAGGGCCGGTTCCTCGCGGGCGCAACGCTCGCGTGCGATCGGGCAGCGCGGGTGAAAGGCGCAGCCCGCGGGCCGGTTGATCGGAGATGGCGGATCGCCGCGCAGCACGATGCGCTGGCGTCGTCCGCCGGAGTCGGTGGTCGGTGTCGCCGACAGCAGCGCTACCGTGTAGGGGTGTCGCGGGTGAGCGAATGACGGTTTGCGTCGTGCCTTCCTCGACGATGCGGCCGAGGTACATGACCAGAATGCGGTCGGATATCTCGCGAACCAGCGCGAGGTCGTGGGCGATCAGCAGGTAGGCGATGCCCGTCGCCTGCTGAATGTCGCGCATCAGGTTGACGATCTGGGCCTGGATCGACACGTCGAGCGAGGACACCGGCTCGTCGGCGACGATCATCTCGGGGTGGAGTGCGAGGGCGCGCGCGATGGCGATCCGCTGGCGCTGGCCGCCGGAGAACTGCGAGGGGTAGCGGTCGGCAGCCTCCGGTGGCAGGCCCACCTGCTGAAGCAGCTCCGTCACGCGCGCGCGGCATCGGTCGCGGTCACCGAAGTCGTGGGCGCGCAGCGGCTCGGCAAGAATCGCGCCGACGCGCATGCGCGGGTCGAGACTGGCGTACGGGTCCTGAAAGACCATCTGCAAGCGTCGCCGTACCGGCTTCAGCCGGGCTGCCGAAAGGTTTCCGATCTCCTCGCCGGCGAAGCGGATGGAGCCGCTGTCGGGGCGGATGGCGCGCATCAGCGTCAGCGCCAGCGTCGACTTGCCGGACCCGGATTCGCCGACGAGGCCCACGGTCTCACCGGCGGAGACGGAAAGCGAAACGCCGTCGAGGGCGTACACGCGGCCTTCGGGCGAGCCGAATGTGACGCGCACGTCGCGGGCATCCAGCAGCGGCGCGTCGCTCATGCCATCGCTCCCGCCGTCACCGGCTCGCGGAGCGGATGCCAGCAGCGCGCCATGTGGTCGGGAGCGACGGCGGCAAGGGCGGGAAGGACTTCGCAAGCCGTGTCGGCGCGGGCGCAGCGCGGGGCGAAGGGGCAGCCGGTGCGCGCCTCGCCCGGCCGTGGCGGCTGACCGCGGATCGGCACGAGGCGACCGCGCGGCCGGTCGAAACGGGGTGCGGCGTCGAGCAGGCCCTGAGTGTAGGGATGAAAGGGGCGGCCGAGGATTTCGGCCATCGGCCCCTGTTCGACGATCGTGCCCTGGTAAATGACGGCGAGCCGCTTGCAGACCTCGGCGGCGACGCCGAGGTCGTGGGTGATGAGGATGCCGCCGGCGTGGTCGGACAGGCGCGCGCGCAGGAGGTCGAGGATCTGCGCCTGGATGGTGGTGTCGAGGGCGGTCGTCGGCTCGTCGGCGATGATGACCGCGGGGTGGTTGATCAGCGCGAGCGCGATCATCACCCGCTGCCTCAGGCCGCCTGAAAGCTGGTGCGGATAGGCCCTCATCCGCGCTTCCGGCGACGGGATGCCGACGGAGCGGAGGGCGGCGACGCCCGCTGCGAACGCGGCGGCGGGATCGAGCTTCTGGTGGCGCCGCACGCTCTCGGTCAGCAGCGAGCCGACGCTGCGGACCGGGTTCAGTCCGGTCATCGGGTCCTGAAAGATCATGCCGACAGCGGAGCCGCGCAGCCGCCGCCACGCGCCCGGCGAAAGGCCGAGAACGTCCTTGCCGAGGAGGGAGATGCGCCCGCTGATCCGCTCGCCGGAAATGCCGGTCAGCCCCAGCACGGACAGCGACAGCATCGATTTTCCCGACCCGGATTCGCCGACGAGGCCGACGATTTCCCCGCGCCGCACGGTGAGGTCGACGCGGTCGAGGGCGAGGAACCGGCGGCCGTCGGCGAGCGGCAGGTCGACCGTCAGCTTTTCGATGTCGAGCACGACCTCGGGGGCGGTCACGGCCATCCCCTAGACGACCGAGCGGGCGAGGCGACGCGAGCGGAGCGCGATGCCGTCGCCGATCAGGTTGAACGCCACCGCGGCCAGTACGATCATACCGGCCGGTGCCAGCATCATCCACGGCGCTTCGACGAGGAACTGCCGGCTCTCCGACAGCATGTTGCCCCAGCTCGACGCGGTCAGCGGCACGCCGAGGCCGAGGAAGCTCAGCGCGCTCTCGGCGATCAGCATGTCGGCGAAGGTGAAGGCGAACATCACCAGCAGCGTCGGGCGCACCGCCGGCAGAACGTGCACGATCACGGTGCGGGCAAGGCCGACGCCGACCAGCTCGGCGGCGAGCACGTATTCGCGCTTCATGACGCTCAGCGCCTCGGCATAGATCACGCGCGCCGCGATCGGCCAACTGGCGAGGCCGAGCGTTATCGCCAGCGGCCAGAAGCCGCGCCCGACGAGTGCGATGACGGTTACCGCGATCACCAGCGTCGGGAAGGCGATCACGGTGTCGACAAGGTGCTGCATCACGCGGCGTGTCCAGCCCGGACGTGCCGCCGCGGTGAGGCCGGCGAATGTGCCGACCGCCACCGATATGACCGTCGCGGCGAACGAGATGCCGAGCGACCATGGCATGCCGGCCATCAGCCGGGCGAAGACGGAGCGGCCGAGCTCATCGCTGCCGAGGAGGAAGCCGTTCGCGAACGGTGGCTTGAAGCGCGCGAGCAGGCTGCCGTTGGTCGCCTGTGACAGGGGCGTCAGGCTGACTACCGCGGTGGCGATCACCAGAAGCGCGACGATGACGAGCCCGACGCCGAGCATCCAGTTGGCGCCGGTCGCCCACGGGAACGCGCGCGAGCGCGGCAAGAGACCCGGCGCCGGTGCGCCCGTCTCCCGCGCCGTCATGCGCGCTGGTCCCTGAGGCGCGGATCGATCAGGCGGAAGAGGACGTCGGTGCCGGCGTTCACCGCGAACACCAGCCCGGCGATTACGAACACGGCCGCCTGGACGACCGGGAAGTCGAGGCGTTCGACCGACTGGATCAGCAGTTGGCCGAAGCCGGGCCAGGCGAAGATCCATTCGGTCACCAACGCGCCCGACATCAGGAACGCGAACTGGGTGCCGATGAGCGCGGTGGCGCCGAGGAGAGCGTTGGGGAGGGCATGGCGGATCACCACCTCGCGCGTGGTTGCTCCGTTGGCGCGGGCGGTGCGGATATAGTCCTCGCGCATGGCCTCGGTGACGTTGGTGGCGACGACGCGCACGAGCTTGGGCACCAGAAACGCCGCGAGCGTCAGCGTCGGCAGAACCCAGCTCAGCACGCCGCGGTTGCCGATCGAGGGCAGCAGGTGGAACTCGACGGCGAAGAGCTGGATCAGCAGAAGCCCGACGATGTAGCCGGGCATGCCCTGGAGAACGAAGACGACGGTGTTGCCCGCCTTGCGCGACGGCGCGTCCGGTCGCGCGCCGAGCCAGGCACCGATCGGGATTGCCAGCGCGGCGGTTACGACCAGCGCCAGCAGCGCCAGGGCGAGCGTGCTGCCGAGACGCTCCAGAACCGCCCTGATCGCGCTCTGCTGGGATTGCAGCGAGATGCCGAAATTCAGCGTCGCCACGTCGCGCACGTAGCGGACGTACTGGACAACGAGGGGATCGTCGAGCCGGTAGAATTCGCGGATGGCGGCGACCTGTTGCGGCGTCGCCTCCTCGCCAGCGAGCACTGCCGCTGGATCACCGGAAAGCCGCAAGAGGAAAAAGAGCAGCGTCGTGATCGCCAACAACAGGATGAGGAGTTCGATCACCCGCTTGCGCAGCGCCGGGCCGATACCGGCCGTCCGAATCATGATCGCGTCCCGACGAGTTCGATCAGCTCGCCTGCCGCGCCGCGCACAGTTTCCACCGGCCTGCCGCGATAGGGCCAACCGGCCGGGCCGGGGGGGCCGCTGGCGGGGCCGGCGAAGGTCATCACGGCGACGCCGGCGGGCAGTCCGCCCGCGCGCGGCCGGGGCGGTGTCTGCGGCGGGTAGGCGTCGATCTCCAGCAGGCAGCCGCCGTCCAGCTGCTGGGAGGAAATCCGCACCATCTCGCCGTCCGCCAGACCGAGCTGCTTCGTCAGGGCCGGGACCATGACCGGACGATCGGTGACGCGGCGCGTCCCGTACCCCGCCTCGTAGAAATGACGCGCCGCCTCGAGGTCGGCCGTCGCCAGCACGGCAATGAAGCAGCCCTCGACCGGGTGCACGGCGCGCCTCACCTCGAACGGCCCCTCGTAAGCCCTGACGTCGGTGACGTAGATGGCCTCGCCGTCGGGGCCGGCAAACTGGGCGGCGCGGATTTGCGCATTGCTGCCGAGCGGACGCGGCGGGCTGATGACGCTGAACCCGGCCTTGCTCATGGTCGCCGCGCGCCCGTCGACGTCGATGACCGAAATTTCGGTTGCCGCCCAGCCGAGGCTCGCGAGCGGCAGCGCGTCGGCGGGCAGGCCGGGAACCTCGACCAGCCGCAACCCGCCGAGACCCTCGTCCGACGATCCGAGGCCGATCCAGCGGGCGCCGGTGAGCTCCGGGGCGCCCCAGGCGCCGGCCACGCTGGCCGGCAGGCGGCCCGAGGCGATAACCATCAGGCCGAGGCCGGCCCGATAGATGCGTTCTGCTTTGTCGATGTCGGCGGTGGCGATCGTCGCCGCCAGAATCGGCCCGAGACTCATTTCGGAGCGGGACAACGCAACGGTCGAGGGGCTGTGGGATCGCGCATCATGCCAATTGGATCAACGTTTCGAAATGTACTAATCTTGAGACAGCCTGTCCACGCGCCGCTTGCCGCGCCCGGTGGGCTTCACAGATGCAGCAGCAGGAGCCCGTCTCGATGAGCACCGCGCAGTCCCGTCTCGCCGCGACCGAGCCACCGCCCCGGCTCGATACGCTGCTCTCATGGCGGCCCGAGCACCGGCCGCGGGTGGCGGCGCTGCTGGCGCTCCGCCGCTACTGGATGGGCGAATTGTTCAGCAAGCTGCGCGCCGAGTATGACGAACGGATCGCCGGCGGCAACCCGCCGGTCGACTTCATCTCGGCCGAGCCGCTGGTGCAGGAATTACCGAGCGCGCGGCGGATGCAATGGCTGCACCGTTACATCCAGGACGCCAACTGGCGCCTGTGCCGCGAGGTGGCGGACGGGCGGCTGGCCGAAATCGCGGCGGCGATCGAGCCGCACGCGGGCGACCTCGGAACCCTCGAACTCGAGCCGGACCTCGACTATCCGGGCTATTACGAATTCGATTTCCACCGCCAGCAGGACGGGCATCTGGCGCGGTCTTTCGGGCGCGGTCATCTATCTCCTCGGCGCCCGCGTCGTCCACAAGGGCAACAACGACGATTTCCAGCTCCACGATCAATTCGTCGGCGACATGCCGCCGCTTCCTTCGGGCAAACAGCCCGCCGACATCCTCGACATCGCCTGCGGGTTCGGAAAGACCACGTTCTCGCTGAAGAAGGCATGGCCGGAGGCGACCGTGCACGGCGTCGACCTCGCCGATCCGTGCCTGCGGCTCGGCCGCCGCATGGCGACCGAGCGCGGGCTAGAAATCGGCTGGCGGCAGGGCGACATGGAGAAGCTGCCCTACGCCGACGCCAGCTTCGACCTCGCCACCATCACCATGGTGCTGCACGAGCTGCCCAAGGCGGCGATCGCCGCCTCCATGCGCGAGGCGGCGCGCGTGCTGCGCCCCGGTGGCCAGCTCGTCATCCTCGAGAACCGCCTGCTCGACGACGATCCGTTCCGCAACGTGCTGCTGAAGTGGTACAGCGAGATCATCGACGAGCCCTACTCGATCCCCTTCCGCATGCTCGACCTTCCGGGTGTCTGCAAGGCGGAAGGCTTCGCCGAGGTCGAGGCCCGCAAGTGGTACCTCGCCAACGCCGGTGGGCCGGAGGCGGAAGCCGATCCCCGTCGCTGGTGCACGCCGTGGCGGATGACGATCGCCAGGATGGGAGCCGCCCGATGAGCTATCTGCCGCCTCGCTCGGCCGAACTGGCCGTGCGCCAACTGCTGGACGGACGCGACATCGACGAGGTTTCGCGCTTGGTGCACAACCTGATCGTCGAGGTCACCAGCCTGACCATGCGGGTCGAGGCGCTGGAAGCCAGGATCGCCGGCGAACCGGTCGTGCAAGCCGACCCGACGGCGACCGCGGCGGCGTTGGTCAAACGGATGGTCGGCTGATAACTCTTGGCTTGGCCGCACTGGTCCGATTGAGCGGACCCACGCCCAAGCAAGGCGTGGGAAACGCAGTCGATCAATTTCCCGGCGTCAAATGGTTTCGTCAGGAACCCGGCCGCGCCGGCCGCCAGCACCCGCGCTTCGATGCCTTCGTCGCGAAAAGCGGTAATGAAAATCATGGGGATTTGACGGCCTTGGTTCAGGAGCTGGTTCTGAAGGTCAACGCCACTCATTCTTGGCATCCTGACATCGGTTACGATGCAGGCCGTCTCGTTCAAATGCGGGGACTCGAGCAATTCCATTGGCGAGGCAAACCCGAAGACGGCAAAGCCATGCGACCGGAGGAGCCGAGCGGTCGCTGCCCGCACCGACGCGTCATCGTCGACAATAGATACAACCAGCGCGGTCAAAGATGCCTCCGGTGCGACGCTGGGCACGATGCCGTGTCCATGTCATTCTGCGCCCGCAAGGACATCGAAATAAATCATACGTACGTCTGAGACTATTGTTTGGCCCGAGAAATACCGAGGGCGTCGGCCATTCTCACTAGTTCAGCGAGGGTCTTGGCGCCCATTTTCTTCATGGCGTTCCCGCGATGGATTTTGACTGTGATCTCGCTGAGCCCCAATTCGCCGGCCACCTGCTTGTTCATCAGCCCGGTAGTGACCAGCGCCATGACCTCTTGTTCGCGTTGGCTCAACGACTTGAATTTGAGCTTCAGGTCCGATGTGGCCCTTTCGTGCTCCCGCCTCCCGCGATCCCGCTCGATCGCAGCCACGACTGCATCCAGCATGTCCTGATCGCGAAATGGCTTTGTGAGAAAATCGACCGCGCCTGCCTTCATCGCCTCCACCGACATCGGAATGTCGCCGTGACCGGTCATGAAGACGATCGGAATGTGGTTACCGGTCTCCGCAAGTCTTGCCTGGATGTCCAGGCCGCTGAAGCCCGGCAGACGAACGTCGAGCAGCAGGCAGGCGGGTACGTCGGGCAGCGTGTTCGACAGCAACTCAGCGGCCGAGCCGAAGACTACGGTGCGAAGGCCGATTGTGCGGAAGAGCCTGATCAGCGCCTCGCGGAGAGGAGCGTCGTCTTCAACGATGAAGACGATCGGCTGGTCGCCACCGGCGGGTGTTGCTGTTCTTGACTGGTCAACCATCATGCGCCCGCCTCCGGGCCGAGGGGCAGCAGAAACTGAAACGTGGCGCCGTGCCGGCGTTGTTGGAGCCTTGCAAGGTTCGCCGTGGGTCTCGATGATCGAGCCGGATATCGTCAGCCCCATGCCAAGTCCCTCCGGCTTCGTCGTGAAGAACGGGTCAAACAGCTGTTTGGCGGCCTCCTGGCCGAGACCGACGCCGGAGTTGCGGATCGCCACGGAAACGCGGCCGGCGGCAAGCTGGGTACAAATCACTAATTCCCGCTGTCGATCGGTGACGTCCGCCATGGCGTCGGATCCGTTGAGGATCAAATTGATGATGACCTGCTGTAGCTGGATGTGATCACCCCACACGGCAGGCAGGCCAGGGGCCAGCTCCAGACGTAGCGACACCCCTTTGCTACGCAGCTCCCGCTCAACCAGTGGAACCACTTCGCGCACGAGATCATTTACGTCCAGCAGCACTTTCCGCGTCTCAGCCTTTTTGAAGAGCGCGCGAAGACGCTGGATTATCTCGCTCGCTCGCTGGCCGGCGGCGACCATGTCCACGATCGCGGCGCGCACTTCGGTCAAATCCGGCACTTTCTGATCGAGCAGGCGAATGCAGACCTGCCCGTTTGTAACGACGGCCGCCAAAGGTTGGTTCACCTCGTGGGCGATAGACGCTGTCAACTCGCCCAACGTCGCAACCCGCGCCGCGTGTGCCAGTTGGGCCTGCATCCGGGAGAGTGAGTCCTCTGCCTGCCGGCGATCAGTAATATCGGTATCGGTCTCCATGATCGCCACCGGGCGGCCGCGGTTGTCACGCTGCAGGGACCATCGGCTGGCCACGACCTGCTGCCTCCCATCTCGCCGGGTCTGGGTGGTTTCTCCTTCCCAGCGGCCTGTGCGAAGCACCTCCGCCTTGATGTCTTCGAGCGGGATCGGGAATGCTGTCCGCAGGAGTTGAGGGGCGAATTTGTCCAATGCGTAGTCGGACGGCCATCCGTAATGCATTTCCGCGCCGCGGCTCCAGTAAGTGATGACGTCATCGAGGCTCCTGACAAGGATCGCATCATGGGTCAGGTCGAGAAGACTGGCCTGCCGCCGCAGGCTCGCAACGGCCGTCGCATTCCTTGCGGCGAGGAGCCCGGTGATGCCGATTGCCACAATGCTGACCAGCAATCTGACGAAAGCTGCGTCGACGACGGACGCGCCGTAGTCCACGAAATAGGTCGCGACGGCGGCAACGCAGCATCCCGCCGACAAAAGCAACGTTCCGCGTCGCTCGAGGAAGTTGACGGACAGCAGCACAACGACGACGTAGAGCACCGCGACCGCGTCCGGCAGATCGAAAAAGGTGTCGACGTAGAAGATTGCCGCCGCCAGCACCCCGACCAAAACGGGCTGTAGCCGCGCGCGCGTCTGTGCCGGAACCGGCTGTTCTTGAATCATTTGCGTCCGTCCCGCATGGCCCCAACGGGGGCCTCAGATGCGGCTCAGCTTGCCCATCCCGGGCGGGAACGCAGTGTCCGCAAGCACAGATAAACGTTCGTATACAAGGCCACCACGTGGGTCTGAGCTACAATACGTCAATCTGAACGACAACTCCCGCTCCGACCCGTAGGTTTTTCGCTGTGAGCGTGGCCTCGCCGGCGGTTGATCACTTCAGCCGCGACGCGACGAGCCAGACCTGCTCATGAAGATCGGCGCCGATCCGAGTCTCCACTCGATCGACGCCATGCCAAGGACAACTTCCATGCGTCACATCTTTGTTCCTGCCGCGATTGCGGCCGTGGCCCTTTCGTTTGCCTTGCCGGCGACGGTTTTCGCCTACAACAACGACGACAACGGAACGCGCGATCTCGGCGTCTCCGTCAGCGGCATCGACACTTCTGGCGCGGTGCAGAAGTACTTGTCGTCCCTGTCGCCGACCGACCTGAGGGCGGTGGTTGGCGGGTGCGAGACCTATGTTGCCACCCGGCCGAGGCGACGGACTCGGACACCATGCCGTTCTGCGTACTGGCGGTGAAGGCTCCGGCCGCCAAGAGCATCGAGCACATCGCTTCGCTCGACCGGCCGATGGGTAAGACGACCGTCGAACCTCTGACCCCCGACGCGAGCGCCAATTGACCGGGCGAACCGGCAACGGCCGCCAAGTGTCAGGGGCACGCCATCGACCGAAACGTCGGTCGCAACGAGTAAGGTCGCCTCAAAGTCAGCGTGTCGGAAGGGCTTCGGCCCCTCCGACACCTCGCACCCCGCGGGGCCCCTTGGTTCTACACGTTTTCGGATCGGGCAAACCCCGAAAAAAGGGGCGCCGGAGCGCCCCTTTTTGCGTTTCATCCGCAAGCCGCCTACTTCGAGACGGTCACGTTCTCGTAGTAGACGACCCGGTTGGTGTAGCCCAGGCCGCTCACCTTCGGGCTGAAGGCCTGCAGGTCGATCTGCTCGACCAGCCAGATGGCCGGCAGCACCTCGTTGGTCTTCTCGTGCAGCTTGTGGAGGAGTTCTTCGCGCTTGGCGGGATCGAATTCCTTGAACGTCGCGTCGACGAACGGCGTCATCGACTCGTCGCAGAAGAACGGATTCGACTTCATGCAGCTCATGTACGTGTAGGGCCGGATCGAATCCATGTAGGGCGAGGTGTTCCACGACGATCCGAACATTTCGCCGGGCCAGGTGCCCTTGAGGAAATACTGCAGCCACTCGGGGAAGGTGATCTGGCGCAGCTCCACGTCGATGCCGACCGCCTTCAGATCCTGGGCGGCTTGCTGGTAGATCTCGCTGTCGGCGGGGAAGCTGCCGACCACCACGTCCGCCGCGACCTTGAACCCGTTGGGGTAGCCGGCGTCGGCGAGAAGCTGCTTGGCCTTGGCCGGGTCGGTCGGGTAGGGCGGAATGCTCTTGTCGTAGCCGAAGGCGGCGGGGGTGCCGCCCTGGCCGGCCGGTGCGCCCTTGCCCGCCAGCAGCACGTCGGCGATCGCCTTGCGGTCGACTGCGAGATTGGCCGCCTCGCGCACGCGGACGTCGTTGAACGGGCTGTCGGGGTGCTGGACGTTGGCGAAGGCGAGCGACATCACCTGCGGCGCCGGGGTGACGCTCACCGTCATGCCGGCCGACTCGAGCTGGCCGACGTTGTCGGGCGAGAAGCCGAAACCGACGTTGATCTGCCCGGAGAGCAGCGCCTGAAGGCGCGCGGCGCGCTCCGGCAGAGCGAGCACCTCAAGGCTGCCGATCTTCGGTGCGCGCCATGAGGTGGTGTTGGCCGACAACTCCGCCGCGTTGGCCGACCAGCTGTCGAGGTTGAAGGAGCCGGTGCCGACCGGTGCCGCTGCGAACCCGTCCGGTCCAAGGCTCTGCCACGCGCCCGGTGCGACCATGTAGACCAGCGCCATCTTGTTGGGCAGCACCGGATCTGGCCCGCCGGTCTGGATGACGACGGTGTAGTCGTCCTTCTTGGTGGCGGTCACGCCGCTCAGCTCGCCGCCGACGGCGGTCGCCTTGCCGGCATCGGACTTCAGGTAGTCGAAGGCGTTGACGACGGCATCGGCGTTGAAGGCCTCGCCGTTGGAGAACTTGACGTCCTTGCGCAGCGTGAATTCCCAGTGGGTCGGATCGACGTTCTTCCAGCTCTCGGCGAGGATCGGCGTCGCCTTGCCGGCGGCATCGATGCGCACCAGCGGATCGAAGATCGCATCCCAGACGAAGATCGATGGCGTGCCGATGCCGGTATAGGGATTGCCCTTGCCGGGAGGCAGACCCCAGGAGCCCACGGTCAGATCGGCGGCGCTCGCCGGGGCCGGCACGCCCGCCGGCGACAACGCCACTGCCGCGAGAAGGGCAAGGCCCGCCACGCTCAACTTCTTCATGATCTCGCCTCCACTCAGCACGGGTTTTTCTGGTGGGAAAATGTCACATAAATAGGACCGGTTGACAATGGCGAAGCGGGTTGCCGGCGGCCGGTCAACCGATGTCGGCGAGGATTTCGGCGATGGTCGCGGTCCGACAGACCGTCGCCAGGCCGCGGATGGCGGCCTCGTGGACATCGTCGGAGAAGGCGGCGCAGCCGTCGATGAGAACGGTGGTGTCGAACTCGCGCACGTGGGCATCGCGAACGGTCGAGGCGACGCCGCCGTTGGTGACGATGCCGGCGACGATCAGGCGGGTGACGCCAAGCTTCCTCAGCACCCATTCCAGCCGGCTCATGTAGAACGCCGAATAGGCGACCTTCTCTACCTTGACGTCGACCGGCGCGAGTTCGGCCACGACGTCGTGCCCCCATGAGCCGGGCGCGAAATCGCCGGTAGTGAGGAACGGCCTGAGTTGTTTCAGGTGCGGCGCGATGATCGGCTCGCCGCCGCGGCCGGGCACGAGGGTGAACTGGGTCAGCACCGACACGACACCGAGAGCGGCGAGCTTCGCCTTGAGTGGCTTCAGCCGAGCCGGCAACGCCGCGATCGCGGGAGAGGACGCGCCGCCGCGGCCGTAGGCGCCATCGGGATGGATGAAATCGTTCTGGAGATCGACGAGCAGCAGCGCGGTCTCGGCCGCAACGATCGGCGATGCGGTCACGGCGCCTCCTTCCGCTCGATCACCACGTTGCCGAGATCGTCGACGCGTCCGACGAGGTCCGGATCGATGACAATGGTGGCGTCGGGCTGTTCCAGGATCGCCGGACCTGCGACGACGGCCCCCACCGGCAGCGCCAGCCGTCTGTAGATCGCGGTCGGCTGCCAGCCTCCGTCGAACCAGACGGGCCGTTCGTCCTCCCGCGCGCCCGTGCCTTCGTCGGTCGCCGGTCTCAGCGCCGCCATGTCGAAGCGGGGGCGCCGGCCGATGGCGGCGGTGCGGAGCGAGACGACACGCATCGGGATGCCCGGCAGCAACTGGCTGAAGCTCGCGCGATAGGCGCTTTCGAACGCCTTGCGGATCATGGCCACGTCGACACCGGTTGTCCTGGCGCCGGGACTGAGCGTGCACGGGAGCGGCACCGCCACGGTGTGGGTCTGGCCGACGTAGTGCATGTCGAGTTCGAAAAGGACGGCGACGTCGGTGAAGACGACGCCGGCCGCCTCGATCACCGCCGTCGCCTCGTGCGCGGCGGCCACCATGCGCTGATCGAGGGCCGCCACGTCGAGCCCTTCGAGCATCAGGTTGAGGGTCTGCACGCTGTCGTGCCGCATGTCGGCGAGCACGCAGCCCATGGCGCTGGTGACGCCGGGGAAACGGGGAACCAGCCCGCGCGCCAGCCCCACTTCCTTGATGAGGGCGCCGACATGCAGGGCGCCGCCGCCGCCGAACGGCATGACGATGAAGCGCGTCGGGTCGTGGCCGCGCTCGATGCTGACCAGGCGGATGGCGCCGGCCATCCTGGCGTTGGCCACGGTGACGATCGCCTCGGCCGCCGCCATCACGTCGAGGCCGAGCGGACCGGCGACCGCGCGTTCGATCGCGGCGCGCGAGGCGTCGGTATCCAGCCGGGCGAGTTTGCCGCCGATCGGGCGCTCCGCGTTGATGCGGCCGAGCACCAGATTGGCGTCGGTGAGCGTCGGCCGGTCGCCGCCCTGGCCGTAGCAGGCGGGTCCGGGCACCGAGCCGGCGCTTTCGGGGCCGACCTCCAGCAGGCCGCCGCGATCCACCGCAGCGATGGAGCCGCCGCCGGCGCCGATGGTGGTGATCTCGATCATCGGCGTGCGGATGACGAGGCCGAAGTCGATGGTCGACTGCGCCGCCAGTGCCGGCTTGCCGCCGGCGATCAGCGACACGTCGAACGAAGTGCCTCCGAGGTCGCAGGTGATGACGTTGGCGTGACCGGCCGCCTCGGCGATGCGGGCGCCGGCGATGACCCCCGCCGCCGGGCCCGAGAGCGCCGTGCGCACCGGCAGGCGGCGCGCCGTCTCCACCGACATGACGCCGCCGTTCGACTGGACGATGTGAAGGTGTCCGCCGAAGCCGGCCGACACCAGCCGCTCCTCGATCTTGGTGAGGTAGGCGCCGACCACCGTTTGCAGGTAGGCGTTGAGGGCGGTGGTCGAGGCGCGCTCGAACTCGCGGATCTCCGGCAGCACTTCGGAGGAGGTCACTACGTGGTCGTTCGGCCATAGCGAGCGGACGACGGCGGCGGCCTGGCTCTCGTGGTCGGGATTGGCGTAAGCGTTGATGAAGATCACCGCGACCGCCTGGGCGCCGCGGGCGAGCAGCGTCGCGGCCGCCTCGCGCACCTCGACGAGGTCGAGCGGTACGTGGATCGACCCATCGGCGAGCGTGCGCTCGTTCACCTCGAGGCGAAGGTCGCGTTCGACGATCGGCACAAAATCGCCGGTGAGGCCCCACGTGCTGCGGCGGTCGCGCCGCCGCATCTCCAGCACGTCGCGGAAGCCGCGGGTGGTGATGACGCCGACGCGGGCGCCCTTGCGTTCCAGGAGCGCGTTGGTGCCGACGGTGGTGCCGTGGACGATGGTGCCGAGGTCGTCGAGCGTGCCGCCGTCGCCGGTCAGACCTTCGAGGAAGCCGATCGCCTCGTCGCCGCGGCTCGATGGCACCTTGGCGACGCGGAAGTCGCCGGTGGAATCGTCAAAAAAGAAGAGGTCGGTGAAGGTGCCGCCGACGTCGACGCCGACGATGGTGCCGCCGCGCCGGTTCATGCGTTCGTCGCAGGCCCCCGTGCGAGGGAGGTGGCGGCGGCATCAACTTTCGCGTCGGCCGTCATCACGACGCCGTAGCGGGTGCGCGCGGCCTCGGCGCTGACGTACCCCAGCCGCACGTCGCGGGCGACACGCGCGGGGTCGCGCGCCATCGGGTCGCCCCAGCCGCCGCCGCCGGGGGATTCGATGCGGATGCGCCAGCCCTTGTCGATATGGACGCCGGTGATCTTGGAGACCATCGGCGGCGAGGCTTCGCCTGTCCTGGTCTGGTAATAGAAGCGGTTGAGCGCCGCCGGGCCGCCGCCGTTGACCCCGCGCGGCGGGTACTTGCCCCGTTCGCCGAGCAGGTTGACGTTGGCGCCCGCCGGGCTCAGCGCCTCGACCTCGTAGATGGCGCCGAGGCCGCCGCGGTGGGTGCCGGGACCGGCGCTGTCAGGTCGGAGCGCCCACCGGGTGAAGATCACCGGGTTGGCAGCCTCCAGGATCTCCACCGGTGGGATCGTTGCGGTCGAGATCGGGTTGTTGCCGTGGTTCAGCCCGTCGCTCACGGACGAGCCGCCAAGCCCGCCGCCGAAGAAGCAGAACAGCACCCACTGGCTGTTGTCCGGGCGATGTCCCGACATGGAGAGCGCGTTGATGGTGGCGAAGGGATTGCCGATGGCGCGCTCCGGTGCCGCCTTCGCCATGGCGCCGAAGACGGTGTCGATCACGCGCAGGATCGTCTCGGTGTAGCCGGCCACGGGCTTCGGCGGGCCGGCGGCGAGGATCGTCCCGTCGGGGATGATGAACTCGATCGGCCTCAGGCATCCGGCGTTGGCGGGCACGTCGGTGAAGAGGTGCTTGATGGCGACGTAGCAGCAGGCGATCGCCGTCGAGCGCGAGATGTTGATCGGCCCCTGGCAGGGCGGCGCCGAGCGCGAGAAGTCGAGGATCATGCGGTCGCCCTTGACGGTGAGGTCGAGGGCGATCGGCAGCGGCGCGTCGGTGATGCCGTCGTTGTCGAGGAAGTCGTCGCAGCGGTAGGTGCCGTCCGGCAGCGAGGCGATCCGTTCGCGCATCAGCGTCTCGGCGCGGTCGAACAGCGCGTCGAGCGCCGCCTTGACCGTGGCGTCGCCGTAGTCGTCGAGCAACTGATGCAATCGTCGCTCGCCGAGGTCGAGCGCGTTGAGCTGACCGTTGAGGTCGCCGTAGTTCGAGCGCGGCACCCGGCTGTTGGCGGCGAGGATGTCGACGATGTCCTGCCGCAAGGCCTTCTTCTCGATCAGCTTGACGGGAGGAATGCGGAACCCTTCCTGGAAGCTTTCGGTGGCGATCGGGTTGTAGCCGCCCGGCACGTTGCCGCCGACGTCGAGCCAGTGGCCGACCGAGGCGAGCCAGCAGAACACGCGGCCGGAACGAAACACCGGTCGCACCAGGCGGAAATCGTTGAGGTGGGTGCCGCTGTCGTACGGCTCGTTGAAGACGTAGGTGTCGCCTTCCTCCAGCCCGCCGTCGGCGCGGACCTTGTCGATGACCGCCTTGACGGCGAACGCCATGGTGCCGACGAAGATCGGCAGGCCGGTCGATCCCTGAACCAGCGTCGCGCCGGTCTCGGCGTCGTAGAGGCCGTGGCAGGCGTCGTGCGCCTCGGCGATGGTCGGGTTGAAGGCGCTGCGGAAGAGCGTCGCGTCCATCTCGTCGGCGATCTGCTCGAGCCGTCCCTTGAGCACCGCCAGCCGGACCGGATCGAGCGATCATCCGTCGTCCTCGTCGCGCCCGGCCGCGTCCCCGCGTAGCGAACGCCGCGCGCCAGCACCTCCGGCGTGCCGATCACCGCGTTCAGTTCCGTGAAATCGAACATGCGATCACGGAACGGTTCGTTCGAGCCGTGCCGGGCCAGCGACTCGTAGTAGTCGCGCGCGGAGCGGGCCAGCGCCCGCACGATGCCGCCGGGAAAGATCACCAGCGAATAGCCGATCGCCTGCAGTTCCTTGACGTCGGTGATGGGCGTCTGACCGCCCTCCACCATGTTGGCCATCAGCGGTACCCGCCTGCCGAGAAGGGCCGGAATCTTGCGCAACTGTTCGCTCGTCTGCGGCGCCTCGACGAAAAGCACGTCCGCCCCCGCCTCGGCGTAGCGTCCCGCCCGCTCGATGGCGGCGTCGAAGCCCTCGACGGCGATGGCGTCGGTGCGGGCGATGATCAGCGTGCCGGAGTCGGCGCGCGCGTCGCAGGCGGCGGCGATCTTGCCGACCATCTCGTCCGACGCCGATCAGGACCTTGCCGTCGAGGTGTCCGCACCGTTTGGGCGAGGCCTGGTCCTCGAACTGCAGCGCACTGGCGCCGGCGCGTTCGTACATGCGGGTGGTGCGCTGAACGTTGAGGGCGTTGCCGAAGCCGTCGTCGGCGTCCACCACCACCGGCAGGTCGACGCGGTCGCGGATCAGCGCCATGGTCTCGGCCATCTCGGTCGAGGTTGCCAGGCCGATGTCGGGCCAGCCGAGGCGGGTGTAGGTGACGGCGGCGCCGGAAAGGTAGAGCGCCTCGAACCCGGCGTCGGCCGCCAGCCTGCGCGGTGAGCGCGTCGAAGACGCCGGGCGCAACCAGTATCTCAGGACGCGACAGGCGCTCCCGCAGGTCCATGCGCTTGTCAGCCATGCCGCGCCGCGCCCCGCGCCGGAGCCCACACCATCTCGGCGACGCTGCCGATCCGTGTCAGCTCCATGGCGAAGCGATAGCGGTCAGGCCGATAAAGCGCGGAGAGGTGCTCGACGCCGCCGCCATCCGGCGCGAAGATCGTGCGGGTCAGGCTGGTCAGCGCGTCGCCGACGGCTACGCCGAGCGCCTCGGCCACGGCGGGTGTCGCCAGCGTTGCCGAAATCGTCTGCACGGCGCTGTCGACCTTAATGCCAGCGCGCCCGAACAGGGAAAGCAGCGGCAATTCGCCCAGTTCCTCTGCGGTGTAGTGCCGGCCGATCGGCCCGGGCACCCATGTCACCAGGTACGAGAATGGCTCGTCGTCGATGCGGCGCACGCGGACCGAGCGCTGTACCTCGACGCCTTCCGCCAGCCGGAGCGCCAGAAGGACGTCGGGCGTCGGCATCTGGTAGCCGAACTCGAGCACGCGGACGGAGGTCGTGCGCCCCATCTCCTCGAGGTGGGAGAGCAGGTTGGCGAAGTCGACATTGATCGGCTGGGCGGGCTTGCGCTCCGCCACCACCGTGCCGGAGCCGGCGCGCCGGCGGATCAGCCCCAGCCGCTGCAACTCGGCGAGCGCCCGGCGGACGGTCACGCGGCTGACGCCGAACTCCTGCGTCAGCTTCAGTTCGCTCGGCAGCCGTTCCCCGGCTGCGAGACTGCCCGACAGGATAGCGTCCCTGAGGAGCAGAAATACGGTCCGCGATTTTGACGGATCCAGCGATTCAGGCTGGGAAGGGATGCTCAACGCCGCTCTCCGGCCGACCTGGACACCCCTTGCCGGGCAGGTGTCACCTGTCTTAATTTTGATACAACTCGTCTGACCAAGTCAAACCCGGGCTGCGGTAGAGCAGGTATGAAATGAAGCGGATGCGGCATCGATGGGCCCCCAAGCCTTTCCCGATTGACTGTGTAGCCGCCAATCGGGTTTCGGACTACTCCCGCCGCGACCGTTCGCCGGAAAGGGGTCATGAGCCGACCTAGGACCCTGTTCGACAAGCTGTGGGACTCGCATGCGATCGCGCTTCCCGGCCAAGGCGACGCCGGGAAAGAGCGGCGGTCGCTCCTGTGGATTGACCGGCATTTCGTGCACGAAGGCTCTCACCACGCCTTCGCCAGGCTGGCCGGGCGCGGAAGCCGGGTGGCGCGGCCCGACCTGACGTTCGCGGTTGCCGACCACTACGTGCCGGTGCGCGGGGCACGGGCGAAGACCGCTTCGCCCGAGATCGAGCGGATGATTCGCCAGCTCGAGCGCAATTCGGCGGAAAACGCGATCGCGCTCTTCGGCGCCGGTGATCCGCGCCAGGGCATCGTCCATGTCGTCGGCCCGGAAGAGGGGCTGACCCTGCCCGGCCTCACGGTTGTGTGCGGCGACAGCCACACCTCCACCCACGGCGCCTTCGGCGCCTTCGCCTTCGGCATCGGTGCCTCGGAGGTCGCCCACGTGCTGGCGACGCAGACGCTGTGGCAGCGCAAGCCGAAGCAGATGCGTGTCACCGTTGATGGACGCCTGCCGGCGGGTGTCGCCGCCAAGGACGTGATCCTGTCGATCATCGCCCGGATCGGTGCCGGTGGTGCGGTCGGCCACGCGATCGAGTATGCCGGCAGCACCATCCGCGGCCTCTCGATGGAAGGGCGGATGACGATCTGCAACATGTCGATCGAGTGCGGCGCGCGGCTCGGCATGGTGGCGCCGGACGATGTCACCTTCGACTGGATCGCGGGACGCCCGTATGCGCCGGCGGGCGACGATTTCGACAAGGCGGTGGAGGCGTGGAGCGGTCTCGGCAGCGATCCCGACGCGGCCGTCGACCGCGAAGTGGCGATCGCGGCGGACGAGATCGCGCCGGTTGTCACCTGGGGCAACAGCCCGGAGGACGCGCTGCCGATCACCGCATTCGTGCCCGACCCGGCGAGGATCGGCGACGCCGACAAGGCGCGCTCGGTCGCCGATGCGCTCGACTACATGGGACTCGTGCCCGGCCGGCCGCTCGAGCGGCATCGCCATCGACCGGGTCTTCATCGGATCGTGCACCAACGCGCGCATCGAGGACCTGCGCGCTGCCGCCGCGGTCCTCGCCGGGCGGCGCGCCAAGGTGCCGGGCCTCATCTCTCCCGGCTCGACGCAGGTCAAGCACCAGGCGGAGGAGGAGGGGCTCGACCAAATCTTCCGCGAGGCCGGCCTCGAATGGGCGGGCGCCGGGTGCTCGATGTGCGTGGCGATGAACGGCGACGTCGTGCCGCCGGGCGAGCGCTGCGCCAGCACCACCAACCGCAACTTCCGCGGCCGCCAGGGGCCGGGATCGCGCACCCACCTGATGTCGCCGGCGATGGTCGCCGCCGCCGCGGTTGCCGGCTGCCTCACCGACGTTCGCCCGATGCTGGAAGGGCGGCCGGTCCTGGAGCACCAGGCGTGATGCAGCCGTTCGTCGCCGTCACTTCCCGCGCCGTGCCGCTCGACATCGCCAACGTCGACACCGACCAGATCATCCCGGCGCGTTTCATGACCAGGCCGCGGGCAGAAGGGTTACGGTCCGTTCCTGCTGCACGATCTCCGCTACGACGAGGCGGGACGTGAGCGGGCTGGGTTCCCGCTGAACGATATCGCGCACCGTGATGCGGCGATCCTCGTCGCGGGGCGCAACTTCGGCACCGGCTCGTCACGCGAGGCCGCGGTCTATGCCCTGTGGGACGCGGGCTTCCGCTGCGTCATCGCACCGAGCTTCGGCGATATCTTCGCCGCGAACGCGGTCAAGAACGGCCTCCTGCCGGCGCGGGTCACCGAGGCCGACCGGGAGCGCCTGATGGCGGCGCTGTCGGCGGACCCCGAGATGCCGGTCACCGTCCGCCTCGCCGAGCAGGATATCGCGTGGCGGGACCAGGTGGCGCATTTCGAGATCGCGCCCGACGCGAAAGAGCAGCTCCTCAACGGCTGGGACGACATCGACATGACGCTGCGCTACACAGAGGCGATCGGCCTCTGGTCCGCCGCCGACGAGACACGCCGCCCGTGGGCCCGGCCCCGCCGGCCCGCCGATAAACCAGACATGGAGGCACCATGACCGCGCCACACCCGCTCGACAGCCGGGCCGACATCGATTTCGTGCTCGCCCTCCGCCGGCGCTGGTCCGACCGGCTGTATCCGGAACTTCGCCGCGAATTCGATACGGTCGCCGACCCGGCCGCCGCGACCGACCGCGAAGAGGCCGGCAAGGTCACCGAGACGCTGCCGCTCTATCCGTGGTTCGCGTGGATGGAGCGCGGCTCGCAGAAGATGCTGTGGCGGGCGGTGGAGCGGAGCGTCGCCGACACGTCGCCCTTCGAACTGCCGGCATCGCCCAAGGGTTCGCTGGAACTCCATCCCGAGATGGAAATGCCGGCCTGGTACACCGACTGGGACATTCACGTGCAGCCGGGCGGCGTGTGGCAGACCGACATGTCGGCGCGCACCTACGAACTCGGCGCCAAGCTGGTGATGCTGGGCGACAACGACGACTACGCCTTCCACCGCCGCTTCGTCGAAACCAGCCTCGCGCCGCTCGCCGGCCGCACGGTCACCCGCCTCGTCGACCTCGGCTGCGGCTTCGGCAAATCGACGTGGCCGCTGAAGCGGGCGTTTCCCGATGCAGAGGTCATCGGCCTCGACCTTGCGGCGCCGTGCCTGCGCATGGCGCACGTCAAGGCCGAGCAGCAGGGGCTGGCGATCCGCTTCATCCAGGCCAACGCCGAGGCGACGGGTCTGGAAGCGGGACGCGCGGATCTCGTCACCTCGACCATGCTGATCCACGAGATGCCGCTGCCGGCGCTGGAAGCGACGATCGCAGAGACGGCGCGCCTCCTGAAGCCCGGCGGTATCCTGCGCTTCCTCGACTTCCACTACACCGGCGACGGTTTCCGCGACTTCGCCATGTTCGAGCACGGGGCGCGCAACAACGAGCCGTTCATGCCGGGAATGATGGGCGCCGATACGGAGGGCATGTGCGCGCGCGCCGGTCTCACCAACGTGCGCTGGGTGGCGTTCGACGAGCGCGGCGGCGGCAGGCTGGACGAACTGGCCTGGCCGAAGCGGGCCGAGTGGCACTTCCCGTGGGCGGTGCTGGAGGCAGAGCGGCCGTCATGACCGACGACAACGCGGAACTGATCTTCTTCGGGGACCGTGAGGTCGACCGGCTGGCGCAACTGGTCTTCGACCTCGCCGCCCAGCTCCACATCGAGCGCCAGCGGCGGCTGGCGCTGGAGACGCTGCTGGTCCGCTCCGGCGCGATCAAGGCCGCCGACCTCGCGGCGCTGGCGGACGACCGCGACTTCCTCGCGGCCGCGCGGGCCGAACTCGATGAATTGCAGCGGCGGCTCCTCAACATCCTGATCGAGGCGGGCGACCGGCTGACGCCGCTGCGCGAGGAGACCCGGAGCCGTCGCGACCCGTCGCCGTAGACGCTAGATGGCCTGCACGTACTGCGGTTCCGGTTGCGCGGTCGCCCGGTGCCGGCTGCGGATCGTCGATGCCGCGTCCTTTGCCATCCGCACATAGGTGCGGCTCTTCCACCGGTCCACCAGCGCGATGCCGTAGTCGCTGATCTGCCGGTAGCTGCCGTTCGCCAGCAAGTCGGCGTTGCCGGCGCCGTCTTCGGCGACCGATTCCACCCAGCGCCGCAGCGGTTTCTGCAACAGGTGCTGGATCGGTCCCTGGAATTGCAGCTTCTTCTTCCGGTCGAGCACCCTGGCGGGAAGATACGGGCGCATCGCGTCCCGCAGCACGCGCTTGGTGAAGCCGTGGCCGATAATGCTCTCCGGCGGCAGCGACAGGGTGTAGCTCACCAGCCGCCAATCGAGGAAAGGCATGCGCATCTCGATACCGCTCGACATGCTCAGCATGTCGTAACGCGTAAGCAGCGGCTGGATGCCCTCGTTGATCCGCCAGAACATCTTGGCGTTGACGGGCGGCAGCGTGTTGGCGGTCTCCCAGAGGCCGCGGTCACGAACCGCCGCGTCGACGGCGGGAAGCGCGATGCGGTTGCCCAGCAGATCCCCGGAACGCTCCGAGCAGGGGCGGGGAGGAAAGGAGCACCAGGATGGCGAGAACCTCGGCCTTCGAGTTGTGCCTGAAATACGGACTTCCCTGCGTCAGGCCGTGCGCGGTGCGGACAAGGTCCAGCGTCCGCGCGGGCCGCTTCAGCCACGAGGCCTCGAGCTGGATGAAGCGGAAAGCGTCGTAGTAATAGCCGGCGAGAATCTCGTCGGCGCCCTGACCGTCGAGGGAAACCCGGATGCCGTTCCGCCGCATGGCGCGGTAGAGGTACCACGCCGGCAGGTTGGTCAGCGGCAGCCCCTCGGTCAGATAGAGGTATTCGTCGATCTCGTCGGCGTCGGCACGTTCGAACACGTCGAGAACGATGGGCTCGACGCCGACGGCGCCGCACGCGGCCTCGGCGTAAGCGAGCTCGTCGTGATCGGTGCCGGGTGCCACCGCCGTGAAGGCGCGCGACCAGTCGGCGGGACGTCTGGCGACCGAGTTCTTGCCGAGCGCATGAACGGCGGCGAGTACCGACGAGGAGTCGACGCCGCCGCTGATCGCGGTCGCGACCGGCACGTCGGAACGCAGTCGCAGCCGGCAAGCGTCGAAGAAGAGTTCGCGAAACTGGTCCACCTGCTCGCGATAGGGCGTTTCGACCCTGTTCACGAAGTCGATCGGGTGCCACCAGCGGCTGATGGCGAGCGGCTCGCGCGGCCCGGGCAGGATGGCGTTGCTCCCGGCGGGAAGCATCCGGGGGCCGCGACCTTCATGTCCGTCGCCGGCGACATCAAGTGAGCCGGTGTCCAGCCAGGGGAGGGCGAAGAAGGCTTTCGGTTCCGAGGCGAAGGCGAAACCGTTCCCCGTCTCCACATACCACAACGGCTTCACGCCGAAGCGGTCGCGGGAGAAGAACAGACTGCGGGTCTGGTTGTCCCAGATGACGAACGCCCACATGCCGTTGAACTTCTCCTGACAGGCAGGTCCCCATTCGGCGTAGGCGTTGAGGATGACTTCGGTGTCGGAGTCGGTGTGGAACTTGTAGCCCCTGGCTTGCAGCTGGCCGCGGATCTCGATGAAGTTGTAGATCTCGCCGTTGAAGACGATGGCATAGCGCGTGTCGGGCGTCGCCATCGGCTGCAGTGCACGCGGGTCGGGGTCGACGATGGCGAGGCGGCGGTGGCCGAGGCCCAGGCGTTCGTGGTCGGCGGTCATGTGTCCATGGCCGTCGGGCCCTCGATGGGCCAGCATGTCCGTGAATGTAACGAGGTCCTCGATCTCGCGCGGTTGCGAGGACCAGTAGCCCACTATCCCGCACATCTTCGTCGCCTTGCTTTTGAAAGGGCCCGGGCGGAGTGCCTGGGCCTACGGTCAGTTGCCCTTCTGTTGTCGGCTCATCGTGGCATGACGCCAGGGACGAGCGATGTCACTGCGGCCGTGCGGGTCCTTGTCGGGACCGCCGTCACAACGTTCGTCCGGGATGGCTCATGCGGCTGGGCCAGGTGGGTGAGGTGGACTGTGCCGGTCATCAGCCGGCGCGTGGTACGGATCGCGTAGGCGCGTTCGACGACAACGCCGTCGTCGGTTGCGCGCCAATCCTGCCGCGGTTCGATCATGCCGCTCGGATGGCCGATCTTCAGCGCTATCGGCGAACTGACCGCCCCGCCGATGGCGCGGTTGACCACCGAATCCGGGACGACGGCCGCGCCAATCGTCGCCATGGCGCCGGTCACGGCATAGGAGGTGTGGAAGTTCTGGCTGGAAATGACACGGCCGAGCATGTCGACCTCGTGCCCGGCGAAGCCATCGCGGCCGTTGTCGAAGACGTAATCGCGCGGCGGCGAGACGATGGAAATTTTCGGCACGGCGGGTGACAGGCGGAGCGCATCCTCCGGGCGATCGACCAGACCGCACAGGACCGCCGCCTGACCGCGAAGATGCTCGGCGATTTCGAGCAACTCGCGCCGCTGTTCACTCGCCAGTGGTGCGATCGCGTGGTCGAGACCGAGGTCGTTCGCCGCGATGAACACGTAGACGGTGCCGGAGTCGACGATGCTCGCGTCGATGTCCGTGCCGGAGGGCAGGCGGAGCCGATCGACCGCGCGACCGGACGGCAGGAGGCCGCGGCCGATGGTGCTGGCCGGATCGATGAAGGCGAGTTCGACGGGAACGCCGCTCAGGACCATGCCCATGGACTTCGCCCGTGCCGCCCGTTCGCGGAACTCCGCCGTGTCCATGAAGCGGGCATCGACGCGCGCGTTGGCCTGCGGGTTGAACAGGCGCACGGTGGCGCTGGTGCTCGTGCAGAGCCCTTCCTCGATGGCGTAGAGGGCGACGGCGGAAACCAGGTTGCCGCAGTTCGACCCGTACTTCACCCGCCCGCTGCCGGGCGTGATCACACCGAAGGTGCATTCGACATCGGCGTCGGGTCGGGTGGAGGGCCATACCTCCACGACCTTGTTGAGCAGCATGTCATTGCCGCCGAGCCCGTCGGCCGCGCGCAGGTCCTCGCCAGCGACAATGTCGAGCAGCAGGCGGTCGCGGATCGCCGGATCGCTCGGGATGTGCTCGGGCCGGAAGAAGAAGCCGCGAGTGGTGCCGCCGCGCATAACCACGCACGGCACCTTGGAATCGGGGCGGTACTGGATGGTCATTTGACGGCTCGTTGAATGGCCACGGGGTTGGCAGGGGGCGCGGCCCCGCGGTCGCGGCTGAACAGGCGCCGTACGATCGCGCGCGGCATCTGGGCCCAGAAGATGAGGCCCGGCCGGAGGTCGTCCCAACTGAATTCGGCCGTCACGACCGGCTTGCCGAAGAAGCCCTTGAGCCAGCCGAGCGGCGACAGCTTGCCGCGGATCATCAGGCCGCTCGCGGCCCATATCTCGTCGCGCAGGTGGACCCAGCGCACCGGAACCCGGCCGCCGATGACGGGCCCGACCGATCCCGGTTCGACACAATCGCGATAGGCGATCCAGGGGAAATCGACGCCGGCGCCGATCGCCAGCATGCTGGTGCGCACGGCGCGCGTGTTGATCTCGATGAGCTTCGGCGTGCCGTCGCGCGGATCGCGCTTGAACTCGACGCAGCCGATGCCGCGGTAGTCGAGGGCGCCGAGCAGTTCGACCGCGAGGCCGAGGACTTCCTCGTCGTCAACCGACTCGGTCAGGCTGCAGTAGCCGAAGCCGGCGGGATACTGCCTGAGTTTCTTGCGCACGCACCCCGCGAGCACCTCGCCGTCGTCACTGAGGTAGCCGAGGAACGTGATCAGGTTCTCGTCCGGTCCCGGCACGATTTCCTGAATCATGAACTGGCTGCCGAGCGACAGGAGCTTCGCGCATTGCTCGACCAGTTGACGGGGGCCGGTCATCTCCAGCGCCTTGACGCGGCCGAACACCGACGTCACCTCCGCTCGCTTCCAGTCGGGCGAATAGAGCGGCTTGACGATCGCCGGGTACGAGATCTGCGCGGCGATCATGGGTAGCGCGCCGATGTCGGTCGGGAACCAGGTCTGCGGGACCGGAATGCCGATCGCGCCCGCCTGCTCGATCAACTCGCGCTTGTGCTGCGTGCGGGCGATGCAGGCGGCATCGGGCGAGGTGAAGAGGAAGTGATCGGCAAGGGCCGCCCGATGGTCGGCGATGAACTGGGCGGCGCCGTCCGACGCCGGAAAGAGAACCGGTCGCGTCCCGCTCTTGTCGGAAAAGGCGACCAGTGCGTCGACCAGCGCCAGCGGCTCGTCATAGAGGTTCGGGCAGGGAACGTGGGTGGCATAGCGCGAGCGGAGATCGGCCAGCGACCGGTCCGGATGAAAGCGAAAGACGCGAACGCCGTGACGGCCAAGACTGCGTGTCAGCGCGAGCGCGGCTTCGTTGATCGAAACCTTGCCGGCGGGTGCGCCGAGGTTGCCGCTGAGGACCACTGCCGGAACATCGGCGTGGTCGGATTTCTTATGATGTCTGGTCACTTTGTTGCCGCTCACTGACCTGTCGATTGGCCATCGTCAGTTCAATGCGCAACCGCGTGCGGTGGCAACGGGAAGTTACAATTAGCGTTAAATCGTCCTGACTCTCACCAGATAGCGAGCAGCCGGCCGGCGATCCGCGTGCGCAGGTTTTCCGGAAGCGCGTAGAAGGCGCGCCGCATGGCCGGGCGCAGCGTCCGATGGACGAGGAACGCGTAGAGCCGTCCCGCGGTTGAGAGCGGCAGGACCATATCCTTGACTGTGACGCTGCCGGTCGCCCATTCCCGCTTGTTGCGGCTGTCGGGCGCCAGCATGTCGTATCGCCGCATGCCGCCCTCGGCGCAGGCACGGATGACGCTTTCGGTGAGAACGTTGCCGGCGCCGTACTGAGCGAACTCGGGCACGAAAGTGCCGAGATAGAAATGGTAGGCGCCGCCACAAAGGAAGCCCACCTCGAATGCCGCGGTCTTGCCGCCGACGGTGAGGCGCGACATGACGACACGCGAGTGTCCGGGTTCGACCGGCGCGATCGGTCCGCCGGCGCCCTGCCGCGCCGCGGCGACCAGCAGGTCGGCGGTCTTGTCATCCATGAAGGCCTGGCTCAGACGCCCGCTCTGGCGCAGCCACTCGCGCTTCAGCGCGAGCGCTTCGTGCATCCACGCCGCTGCTTCCTCGGGGCTCGCGGCCTGGGCGTACTCGCACGCGCCAATTTCGGCGAGCTGCCGCTTGCGCTTGGACTGCTGGCGTCGCACGCGACCCTTGAGGCTCGTCATGTAGGCATCGGCGCCGCCGTCTCCCAACTCGGCGTACGGCGCTTCCTCGGGCGGTGCCCAGCTGGACACCGTCGCGGCAGCCGCCGGCGAGGGCGCCGTCGCCGCGCACGCGCGACAACAGCAGGAGATCGACGCCGCGTTCACGGCGAAGCGTCGTCGAGGCTGCGTCGACGATCTCGGCGGGATCGGCGGAAGGATCGATCAACATGTCGTCGTACTGCCCGACGGGTGCGCCGGCCAGGCGCGCGGTGGCGAACAGACCGCGTGAGGTGATTTCCACCGGCAGCGACGCCGACGAGCATCTCGCCGCGATAGACAAGGACGACGGTGAGTCCGTCACCATCGCCGACCCCAGCGTAGGCGCGCGCCCAAAGCCGCAGAAAATCTTCCGTCTGGAAAACGATCGCGCCGGACGCCTGAGCCGCCAGACGGCGCACCGCATCGCGGCACTCGTCCAGCGCGTCCGCGCCCGCCAGAACGCGGCAGGAATATTTGCGGGCGGAGTCCAGCTTCGATGCGGTCAGTGCCGGCCCGCTCGTCGCGGCCAAAGTCATTCGCATGAGCCTTCGTCTTCGCTTCGGCGACCCCGTCCCGGTGGTAAGCCGTTGATCGGCGCTTGGGAAGCGAAGGCGCCCGGATTCGATGAAAATGCTTAATGGTTTCCTCGGTTTGACTTAACCATACCGGGCGCGGACGGCCGTGACGCTGGCCGGGTTTCGTCGACGTTCGCCGTCGTGGGCGATTTCGTTCACGTTTGGCGGTTATCTGTCGCTTGCGCGCGGGTGTAGCTCAACGGAAGAGCGCCACCTTCCAGGGTCGGAGGCGAAGGTTCGAACTCCTTCCGCCCGCTCCAGTTCCTCGTCGCCTCCGCGCAGTATGCGGTCGCGGTTCCCGCAAATTAACTCAAATCCTAGACATCGATTGTGGGCTCGGCTGATCGCGCGATATTCCCTTCAGCGCTGACATGTTCGAGGCCCATGAAGTGAACACCACAGCAACTTCGCGCGTTGCCGTCCTGATGCCCGCCTACAATGCGGGGCGGTTCGTCAATCGGGCGGTGGACAGCCTCACGCGCAGCACCTGTCTCTGCCACATCTATATCGTCGACGACGGCAGCGCGGTGCCGGTCGCAGCGAGCCTGAAGCCGCATCCGAGCGTCGCCATTATCAGGCTGGAACAGAACGGCGGCATCGCGCGGGCGCGCAATGCCGGGCTGCGCGCGATCATAGAGCGCGGCTACGAATACGTCGCCTGCCTCGACGCCGACGACATGTGCCACCCGGACCGTATCGCCGCGCAGGTCGAGTTTCTCGATCGTCACCCAAACGTCGCGGTGGTCGGCACGTGGGGGCGGTCGTTCGATGAGCAGACCGGTGCTCCCCTGCGCATCGGTCGCATGCCGGCCGCGCCGGACGAGGTGCGGCGCGCCATGCGCTACAACAGCGCGGTGATCAACACGAGCGCGATGCTGCGTGTCAGTGCGCTCCGCGACGTTGGCCTCTATTCCGAGCACTACCCGGCCGCAGAGGACTACGAGCTCTTCCGGCGGATCGGCGAGCGGTATGACATCGCCAACATCCCGAGCATCCTGACGACGATCAGCATTTCGTCCGAGGGGATTTCGCGCAAGCGCCGGCGCCGGCAACTCGCCGACCGCCTCAGCATCCAGCTCAAGTATTTCGAGGCGCGCGAACCGGGCGCCTGGCTCGGTGTGGCCAAGACCGCCGTGCTGTTCCTCGCGCCGGTATCGCTCCTGTCGAGGGTGAAGACGTTCCTGCGCGGGGCAAAAGGATCGTCGGACGACGCGTCGATGCCCGGTGATCAGGCGCGAGCATCCGCAGAAGCAGGCATCGTAATCTCGTGGAAGAGCCAATCCGCAAGGCGGTCCTGAGCGCGCTCAGCTTCAGCGGCATCAACCGGTTGCTGTGGCCGGTCGCGGCCGGCGCCGGCGCGATCCTCGTCCTTCACCGCGTGCGGCCGAGCCGTCCTGATCCGTTTCAGCCGAACCGGGCACTCGAGGTGACGCCGCAGTTCCTCGAATCGACGATCGGCTGGCTGAAACGCAACGCATACGATTTCGTGTCGCTCGATGAGGCGCGATCGCGGCTGCTCGAAGGCGGTGCCCGCGAGCGCTTCGTGGCGGTGACGCTCGACGACGGCTATCGCGACAATCTGGTGTGGGCGAAACCCATCTTCGACCGGCACGGCGTGCCGTACACCATCTACGTCCCCACTTCGTTCGCGGACGGCACCGGCGATCTCTGGTGGCTTGCGTTCGAATCGATCGTGGCCGGTAACGACCGCATCGAGGTCGACGGCAACATCATCGATTGCGGTTCGCTCGCGGCGAAGGGGCGCGCGTTTGCCTGGCTGGTGGCGGCGAAGATTGCCCAGCCCAGCGCGGCCGCCGAGGCGGCCTTCATGCGGCGTCTGACCGAGCGCTACCGGTTCGACGGCGGCGCCGCATGCCGCGCCGCCTGCATGAACTGGGACGAGCTGCGGCAGGTCGCCGCCGATCCGCTGGCGACCATCGGTGCGCACACCGTCTCGCACGTGGCGCTCGTCAGACTTTCCGAGAAACAGGTTCGCAAGGAGTTTGTCGACTCCCGCCGGATTCTCGAGCAGCAGCTGCAGCGGGAAGTCCGTCATCTCGCCTATCCGTTCGGCAGCCTGACAGCCGTCGGAAAACGCGAGTTCGCGATCGCCGCCGAGACCGGCTACGCGACGGCGGTCACCACCCGTCTCGGGGTGCTGACGGCCGACGACGGCGCTCGCCTGACGGAGCTGCCGCGCATCAACGTCGACGGCAGGTATCAGCGCAAACGCTATTTCGACGCGCTGTTGTCGGGCGTGGCGCCCGCCATGTGGCAAGCGCTCGCGGCGGTTCGCGCGGGCGCCGCAGGCGCGCGCATCGGGGGCGGCATGAGCGTCGCCAAGGTGGACCCGGTCAACTGGCGCGGCGGCCCGGCTCGCTCACGTGCGGTGTGGCGCTCGGTTCCTTCTTCCGTAGCCGGCGCTTCGTCGAGCACGCGGCGGCGATCGTGCTCAGAGGCGCCAGCGCCGCCGGCAAGTTCGCCCTGTCGCTCTACATGCTCACCTTTCTCGGGCTGAGCGAGCTCGGCGTCTTCGGCCTTCTGGTTGCCGCCACGACGGCGGCGCCGGCGATATTCGGCTTCGGCCTCGGCGACTGGACGACCCGCGCCGTCATGGGCCTGCCGGGCCGGCGCGCGATGGCGCTGGTGAGTACCCGGATGGCGTTCACGCTCGCCGTGCACGCGGTGGCGCAGCCGCTGTTCTGGGTCGGCAACGCGCTCGCCGGCTATCCCATTCCTGCGCACTATGCGTTGCTGATCGCGATCATCGTTCTCCTGGAGCACGTCGCCACCGACTCCCACGGTCCGCTGGTGGCGCGGGGCCGGGTCATGCTGACCAGCCTCAACCTTTTCATCCGCGCCGGCTTGTGGCCGATGGCGATCATCGCGCTCGGTCTCGTCTATCCCCCGGCCCGTACGCTGATGTGGGTGCTCGGGGCGTGGGTCGCGGGTCTCCTCACAATGATGGTGGTGCTCGCCTTTGCGACACTGCGCCATGGGCGCTGGCGGTGGCTGGGCTTCCGGTGGGATTGGTTGCGCGACGCGCTGACCCGCAGCTGGGCGCTCTATCTGTCGGCGCTAGGCGCGGTCGGATCGCTCTACACGGACCGCTTCATCATCTCCTTCTTCGCCGGGTTGGAGCTGACCGGCGTCTACGTCTTCTTCTGGTCGGCCGCCAACGTCGTCCATTCCATCTCGGTTTACGGCACGTTCCATCCACGTGTGCCGACGCTGGTGGCGGCGGCGCAGGACGGCGACTTCAAGACCTTCCGCAGGCGCCTCATGCGCTCTCAGGCCGAAACGCTGGCGTGGGCCATCCTCCTGTCGACGATGTTGTGGGTCGCCGTCGATCTCTTCACCAAGTACGCCAACAAGCCGCAGCTCAGCGCACATTCCGGACTGTTCGTCTGGATCATCCTGGCGATGCTGCTCCGCATTCTCGCCGACACTTATCACTTCGTCCTCTACGCGCTGCATCGCGACCGGAGGATCGTTGTGGTCAACCTCGCCGGAGCCGCGACGTCGGCGGTCCTCAACGCGCTGCTGGTGTCGTCGCTGGCGATTGTCGGCGCCGTGACCGCGTCGCTGGTGACGGGCTCGGCGCTGCTGGCGTCACGAATGGTCACTGTCGCGCACCGGGGACAGGAAAACATCGCCGGTGCCGCCGGACGACGGGAATCCCTGGGCGCCGCTCGTCGAGCCGCCGACGGGCGAACTCGAGGATGCGGAAGCGATTGTGCGCGGAGCGTGAGGGCTCATGACCGCGACATACGCTGACTATCGTTTCATCGACACGAAGCCCGGTGCGCAGGTCGTCAACGCGGTCATCGCGCTGACCATGCTCGCCAGCCCAGTGGTGCTGTTCGAGCCATCGCCTTACGAGGGCATGGTGCTGGCTTTGGGGATGGTCGCCTTCGGATTCGGCCTGCCGATCCAGCGGGGCATCAAGACGCTGCTGGTCCTGCTGATGGTGTGGGCGACCGGCGGCCTGTTCGCGATGCTCCCTGTCTTCAACGATCCAATCGCCGTCAAGTACTACGGCATCTCGATCTACATGATGATGTCCACGGTGCTGTTCACGTGTCTGTTTGCAGAGGACACGATCGGGCGCGTGGCGACCCTCGCCAACGCGTACATCGTTGCCGCGATCGCCGCGTCGCTGATCGCTATCGCCGCCTACTTCGGCAAGATCCCCGGCGCCGACGCCCTCATGCAGGGAGGGCGCGCCAAGGGCACATTCAAGGATGCCAACGTCTTCGCGCCGTACCTGATCTTTCCGATCCTGGTGCTCATTCAGCGGGTCTTCGCGCGCGGCGTCCGTGTCTCTTACGTGCTGGCGCTGCCGGTCCTGCTGTTCGCGTTGTTCATCGCCTTTTCGCGCGGTGCCTGGGGCAACTTCGTGCTTTCGGTGATCGTGATGTTAGGGCTGATGCTGTTCGTCAGCCGTCCCGGGCGCTTCCGGCGCAGGATGCTGATGATGGCCGGCGCGGGCGTGGCGGCCTTGGTGCTGCTGTTCGCCGCCTCGCTCGCCATCCCGTCGGTGCACAAGATGTTCACGGTCCGCGCCGAGCTGGTGCAGTCCTACGACGCCGGCGGCGCCGACAGCCGGTTTGGGCGCCAACACGAGGCGGTCGGCGTCGCCCTGGAAAATCCGAACGGGCTCGGTCCGAAGCAGTTTGCGCGCATCTACGTGGAAGACATCCACAACGTCTATCTCACCGCTCTCATCAGCTACGGCTGGCTGGGAGGGCTGGCCTATATCGGCGTCGTCCTGATTACGCTCTGGCGGGGCATCAAGGCGCTGCTGACGGCGAGTCCCTGGCGCACATATCTGGTGGCGGCCTACGCCGCGTTCGTCGGCGTGGTGGCGGAGGGCTTTATCATCGACACCGACCACTGGCGGCACTTCTACCTGTTGATCGGGCTGATCTGGGGGCTGGCGATCGCCACCTCCAACTATCGCCGCCAGATTCCGCTCCAGGCGCTGGAGCCGATCGAATGGAGCGGAAAGCCGACCGCGGCCGACGCGGCGGGCTGAGGACAGTGCAATCTGTGCCATTCCGGCACGGTTTGGCCGGCACGAATATTGACTGTCTGACGGCGGATTCGAAGCTGGAGTGCCGCACGTGGATCGACGCACGTTCCTGACCAGTGCCCTGAGCGGCGTCGCCGCCGCCGGGGTCGGCGTCTCCGCGGCGCGGGCGGCGGTCGACCCGGAAGCTCCGGTTCTGCGCGATACACTGAATGCCGCCGAACTCGGGGTTAAGCCGGGGGACAGTGAAAATCAGAGCCGTACGATGCAACGGCTGCTCGATCTCGCGTCGGATGATGACCGCGAGATCTTCCTGCCGGCTGGCACCTACGTGGTGTCCGAGCTGAAACTGCCGGCGCGCACTCGTCTGACTGGGGTCGCGGGGGCGACGCGACTGGTGTTCGCCGGAGGGCGGTTCATGCTCTCCGGCGAACACGCCGAACTTATCTCGTTGAAGAGCCTGATGATCGACGGCGCCAACCAGCCGCTAGCCGACTACGTGCCCGGCATCGTCCACCTCGCCGACTCGCGCGGGGTTGCGATCGAGAACTGCACGATCGTGGGAAGCGGCGGCTCCGGCATCGCGCTCGACCGCTCGAGCGGCCGTGTCAGCGGGAACACTATCACCACGGCCCACGGCGCCGGCATCCGCGCGATCGAATCGACCGGGCTCACGATCGCCGACAACACGGTCGACGATTGCGGCAACGCCGGTATCCAGGTGTGGCGATGGACGGAGGGTGAAGACGGAACCATCGTGACCGGCAACCGCGTCACGCGGATCGCCGCCCGCGACGGCGGCACCGGGCAGAACGGCAACGGCATCAACATATTCCGCGCCCACGGCGTCATCGTCGCCACCAATCGGATCAGCGACTGCGCCTTCACCGCCATCCGCGCCAATTCGGCCAACAACGTGCAGATCACCGGCAACAATTGCCAACGCTGCGGTGAGGTCGCGATCTACGCGGAGTTCAGCTTCGCCGGGGCGGTGATCGCAAACAACATCGTCGATACCGCCCAGACCGGCATCTCGGTCACCAACTTCAACGACGGCGGCCATCTGGCGGTCGTTTCCAGCAACATCGTGCGCAACCTCGCCAACATCGGCATCGCGGTCGAGGCCGATACGACGGTCAACGCAAACGTCGTCGACGGCGCGCCGAAACTCGGCATTCAGATCGGCTGGGGACAGTATCTGCGCGACGTGACGGTGACCGGCAATGTCATCCGCGGCGCGCCGGTCGGGATCGGCGTCAGCGTGGTCGACGGTGCCGGATCGGCCGTCATCAGCGACAATGTCATTGCCGGTGCTGACAAGGGCGCGATCCTCGGCATGCGGTGGGAGAAACCGGCCTCCGGGGACCTCGCCGCCGGCGGCGCGGCACAGTTCCCGCACCTTTTGGTCGAGCGCAACCGCGTGAGTTGACCGCTGCCGCCGGCTGCGGGAGCGGTCAGCGTAGCGGCGGCTTGGAAGCCCACGCCGCGATCAGGCGCGGCAGCATGATGCAATGATCGCCTGCGATGGCTTCGACGCGCAGGCGGTCGGCAAGGGTGTCTATTCCGATCTCGTCAGGCGTGGCGATGCCGTGTTGCTCCATCGCCGGCAGCAGACTGGCGAGGGTCTGGGCTGTGAACTGGTAGACGATCGAATCCGGGCCGCTCTCGATACGGGTGGTGCCGGT
Source organism: uncultured Alphaproteobacteria bacterium (assembly GCA_963826055.1). Taxonomy (GTDB): domain Bacteria; phylum Pseudomonadota; class Alphaproteobacteria; order Rhizobiales; family Kaistiaceae; genus JBBDMC01. The sequence goes on from CAWGVO010000020.1 coordinate 43,140, forward strand.
CAGGCGCGGCTGGAAGCCAGCGGCGCGGAAGGCGGCGTACTGCCGCGCACCCATGTCGGGCTCGACGCCGACCTTGCGGTAAGTCTCCACGATCCAGCGGACGCACTGGGTGAGCAGCGGCATCGGGGGCACGGCACCGGCCAGGGTGATGTCCATCTCGATGAAAGCGATGACGCCATTGTCGTTGAGAAGGCGGCCGAGGCGCCTGAGAGCCGAGACCGGGTCGGGCAGATGCATCAGTACCAGGCGCCCGGTGATTGCATCGAAGCGCTCGTCGGGCTCGAACGCGTAGAGATCGGCCTCCTGGAAGCGCAGCCAGTCGTAACCGGCACGCTTGGCGCGGGCCTTGGCGGTAGCGAGGGCAGGGCCGGCGTTGTCGATGCCGAGAACGGACCCGGCGGGGCCCACCTTTTCCGCTGCGATCATCGACACGTCGCCGGCGCCGCAGCCGACGTCGAGAACGCTCATGCCGGTCTTGACGCCAGCGCGGCGCAGCGCGTCGCGAGTCTCGACGCTGAACAGTTCGCCCTGACGCTCAAGCCGCGCCAGTTCCTGCTCGGAGTGGCCAAGAACGTAGTGCTTGGGATCTGCCTCGGCGCGCATCGGTCGCTCTCGATTGCCGGGTGGGGCGGGAGTTCATCTCACCGGTTGCCGTGCCTCGTCCATGCGGCGGGCCGGCGCACCCACAGGAATCACGCGCCTTTGCGTGGCCGCCGCCAACGATTTCATCCTCATGGTAAACGAATAGTTTGCCGCGCGACACGTTCATTTCAAATCGGTCGTAATCTTAAAGATTGATAAGGGTCTGCTGCGTAGTGTCGCCTGGCAGGCCTGTAGCGCGCTGTGTTCCGCGTCGCAGACCGTTGCAGTAGCGGCAAGGGGGCTTGCGCGCTCGGCAGTGGACAACCGGGCGTCGTGGTCTCGTGCCCCAATCCCGGCGGGGACATAGGAGAGTAAACATGTCCGTGACCAACAACACCGTCAAAACCAGTCACGCTGACATTGCTGTCGCGGAAACTTCGGGCGGGGGACTGCCTGTCCTCTTCATTCACGGCAACTCGGCCTGCAAGGAAGTCTTCGGCCGTCAGCTCGAGGGCGAGCTCGGCGAGCACTACCACATGATCGCGGTCGACCTGCCCGGTCACGGCGCCTCAAGTGACGCTTTCGACCCGTCGCGTACGTACACCATGCCCGGCTACGCCGAGGCGATGGTCGAGGTCCTTGCCATGATGGGCATAGATCGCGCGGCGCTGGTGGGCTGGTCGCTTGGCGGTCACGTGGCGCTGGAGATGATGCCGCGCTTCGCCGGCACCGTCGGTGTGATGCTCTGCGGAGCGCCGCCGGTCCAGCCGACGGCGGAGTCGCTGCAGGCCGGGTTCCTGCCCAACCCCCTGGCCGGCTTGCTCGGCAAGGAAACCCTTGACGAGGACGAGGTCGCGACCCTGGCGCAAGCTTGTTACGGCGATGCCGTCAACGACGCCTTCATCGATGCCATGCGGCGTACCGACGGGCGCGCACGGACGTTGATGTTCCAGGGCCTGTTTTCCGGCAAGGTTTCCGACCAGCGCGCGCTGGCGGAGAAGGCCCGGGTTCCGGTGGCGCTGGTCAACGGGGCCGAGGATCCTTTCGTCAACGTCGAGTATGTGTCCTCGCTGTCGTACGCGAACCTGTGGGACCAGCACTGCTACGTCCTGCGTGGCGCAGGCCACACGCCTTTCCTTTCCGCGGCGGCTACGTTCGACCAAATTCTGGCCCGTTTCGTCGAAGAAATGGCCGAGCGGGCGAAGAGCGGCAAGGGAAGCAGCCAGCGGCGCTCGGGCGCTGCCGCCTGACCAGCCCCCATCGTTGACGCTAACCGACCGTCCTTTTTGGTTTCCGCCCGGCCTGCGGGCTGAAAGGCCGTTCGGCGTCCCGGTTGCGGCGATGTCACGCAATCTTGACGGTGCCCGTAAAATTGAACGTTCTGTTCATCCAATATCGCGATAATTGCGGCCGTCCAGTCGCCAAACGGTGCGTCCGCGTAGCATGAGCGTTTTCAACACGGCGTTGCAGCCCCGCGCCCAGAAGCAGGTGCCGTTCGACGTGCAAGCGTCGTTGGTTGACTCGCTCTTCGACGATCGCCGTTCGTTGTTCATCGGCTCGATTGCCGCGGCCGGTTGCACACTTCTCTCGGCGTACAAGACCGGCAGTGTGATCCTGCTTGTCTTCGCCGTCGCCATCGCCGTGGTGGCCGCGGTGCGCTCGATCGAGATCGGCGCCTACGGCCGGGCGCGCGACGGGCTGAAAACAGTCCGCGACCTCCGCAAGTGGGAAATCCGCTACGTCATCGGCGCGACGATCTCGGACGGGCTGCTGGGCGTGTGGACATTCGTCTCGTTCGCGACCACTGACGATCCGTTTGTTCGCCTGCTCAGCTTCGGCATTACCCTCGCCTACATGATCGGCACCTCGGGCCGCAACTTCGCCAGCGACCTCCTCGTCTACGCGCAGATCGTCGGGGCCGGTGTGCCGCTCAGCGCCGCCATGTTCGTCGCCGGCGGCTACTACTACGCAATCTTCGGGCTGATCCTGATCCCGTTCTTCGTCGCCTTGAAGTTCATCTCCGACCGTTTGCGCAAGGTGCTGCTCGACGCGGTGTTGGCCAACCGGGAGATCAGCGAGCTCAACCAGCGCTTCGACACCGCCCTCAACAACATGCCACACGGTCTGGCGATGTTCGATTCCGGTCGGCGGCTGGTGGTCACCAACCGGCGTCTGGTCGAGCTCCTCGGGCTCAACCAGCAGGCCCGCAAGGGTCTGTCGTCGCGCGAACTGGTGCGCGAGTGCGTCGCCGTCGGCTCGGTGCTGCGTTCGGCCGGCGACCAGCTCATCGAGGACTTCGAGAATCGCCTCGCGGCCGGCCGCAGCGACTCATTCAACATCCAGAAGCAGGACGGGCGGACCCTCAACCTCACCTTTCAGCCGATGGCGAACGGCGGATCGGTGGTGCTGATCGAGGACGTCACGGAGCGGCGGGCCGCCGAAGCGCGGATCAATCATCTGGCGCGGTACGATTCGCTGACCGGCCTGCCCAACCGGATGTTCATGCGCGAGCAGATGGAGCGCGCGCTGATCGCGGCCGGCAAGCGCTCGTGCGCGATCCTGTTCGTCGATCTCGACCAGTTCAAGCAGGTCAACGATACGCTCGGCCATCCGCGCGGCGATATCCTGCTGCGCGCGGTCGCCGATCGTCTGCGGCGGCTGATCAGGAACACAGACATCGTCGCCCGCTTCGGCGGCGACGAGTTCGTCATCTTGCAGACGCCGATCGGCGGCGAGGAAGACGCGGCCCGGATGGCGCAGCGGGTCATCGCCGCGCTCAGCCAGACCTACGAGGTCGACGGGCATCAGGTGGTGATCGGCGCCAGCATCGGCATCGCCATGTCGCCGCGCGATGCCGCCGGCGTCGACCATCTGCTCAAGATCGCCGACATGGCGCTCTACTGGGCCAAGGCCGATCAGCGGGGAACCTGGCGTTTCTTCGAGCCGGAGATGGACGTTCGCGCCCACGCCCGTCGCAGCCTCGAGCTGGACCTCCGCCACGCGCTCACCAACAACTCCTTCCAGGTCTACTACCAGCCGCTGTTCGATCTGAGGACCAAGAAGGTGTCGACGTGCGAGGCACTGTTGCGCTGGCCGCATCCTTCGCGCGGCATGATCTCGCCGGCGGAGTTCATTCCGGTGGCGGAGGAGATGGGCCTGATCGTCGAACTGGGCAACTGGGTGTTGAACGAGGCGTGCCGGGTGTGCGCGACGTGGCCCAACAACGTCAGGGTCGCGGTCAACCTGTCGGCCAATCAGTTCCGTCGCGGCGACGTGGCGAGCAACATCAAGAAGGCTTTCGAGGGTGCCGGTCTCGACCCCGGTCGGCTGGAAATCGAAATCACCGAGTCGATCCTGTTTCAGGATACCCGCGCCACCCGGCAGACGCTCCGCCAGATCAGGGACTTCGGGGTGCGCGTTTCGCTCGACGATTTCGGCACCGGGTATTCGAGCCTCAGCTACCTGCACAGCCTGCCGCTCAACAAGGTCAAGATCGACCGGTCGTTCCTCGAGGGCCTCGAACTGGGCGAGCGGTCGCTGGTGCTCCTGCGTGGCATCGCCAAGCTCAGCGCCGACCTCGGCCTGTCGGTGGCGGTGGAGGGGATCGAGACCGTCGAGCAGCTCGCCCTCGTGTCCGCCGAAGGCAGCGTCACCGAGGTCCAGGGCTTCCTGTTCAGCCCGGCGATTCCCAGTCGCCAGATCGAAATGTTGCTCCACGACACGACGTCGCGGATGGAAATGGTCGCCTGAGCCTCTGTCCCGCGGCAACCGCCGCGCGAGGACTGTCGCCCGGCCCGCCAACCCCTGCGTGCCTCTTCGACTGTGCCATTGGGTCGCGGGAAGGGGCCGGTATTAACCATAAGTTGTTTTTTTGGCCGGGGCGCGCGGCGTCGCGCTTGGGCGCCATGGTTAACTCTTTGTAAATAATTGTATTTCTACCGCTGATAGTGCTCCGGTTGCGGTGTCGAAGCCCTCCTGCAAGTCACGAGAAATGGCGGAAATTCGCCAGTTCCGGCCGAGGGTTTGGTGTGATCTCCTTCACAGCGTGGTTAAAGATGCATCTTCAAAACTGGTAAACAAACTGTTAGCCTACAACCGCGTCGCCCGCAGACTTGGGTGGCCGCGAGGAGGCAGCAAGTGATGAGTACCGTCGCGTTGGCGCGCGAGGAATCTACTTTTTCTGCGCGCGTAATGAACCTAATGGAGCGGGTTGACTATAAACTCGCGCTCACCGACGAAGAAAAGCAGCGGATTTACCATCTTCGTTACAATGCCTACCTGCGCGAGGGTGCAATATCACCCAATTTCGCCAGACGGTTGAGTGATGAATACGACGACCTGGACAACTCTTGGGTGTTCGGAGTCTTTGTCGATGGGCACCTCGCAAGTTCCATCCGTCTGAGCGTATCCTCCGCGGCCTATCCGCGTTCGCCGGCCCTGGCAACGTTCAACGACGTGCTGGGGGCGGAGCTTGCCGCCGGCAAGATTATCGTCGATCCGACCCGTTTCGTGGTCGATCACCGGTTCTCGCGGCTCTACCCGGACCTGCGCTACGCGACCACCCGTATCGCGTGGATGGCGATGGCGTTCTTCAACGGCGACCTGCTGCTCGCGTCGGTCAGAAGCGAGCACCAGGCCTTCTACCGGCGGGTCTTCGGCCACGAGGTGGTGTGCGATCCGCGGCCGTATCACTCGCTGCTGAAGCCGCTCAGCCTGATGGTATGCGACTACGCGCAGCAGAGGGACGCCGTTCCCCAGCGCTTCCCGTTCTTCCGCTCGACCTATTTCGAGCGGCGCATGCTGTTCGGCTATCCCGTCGCGCAGGAGGCGCGGGCGCCCGATGAGGATGACCGGCGTCAGGCGCTGCGTGCCGTAGGCGTGGAGCGCAAGGTCTCGGCGCTGGCCGGCTGATCCGGCCGGCTCCGGGACCGGCGGACCGTATTGCGGTTGTCTGAATTGCCGGCGGTGGCGCGATCGCGTATCAGCGGTGGCGACCACCAGCAGGAGCGGGCAGACAGGCATGCAGTACACCCGATTGGGATCGACCGGCGTCACGGTCTCGCGCATTTGCCTCGGTATGATGAGTTTCGGCTCCAGGCAGCGAATGGCCTGGGTGCTGGAGGAGGACGACGGGCGGCCGCTGATCAAGAAGGCGATCGATCTCGGAATCACCTTCTTCGACACGGCCGATGTCTATTCGCTCGGCGTCAGCGAGGAGATCACCGGCCGCGCGCTCAAGGACTTCGGCCCGTCGCGCGATCAGGTCGTCATCGCCACCAAGGTGTTCAATGCGATGGGCGAGGATCCCAACCAGCGGGGCCTGTCGCGCAAGCACATCATGCACGCCATCGACGACTCGCTGCGCCGTCTCGGCACCGACTACGTCGATCTCTACCAGATCCACCGCTTCGACCCGGCGACGCCGATCGAGGAAACGCTGGAGGCGCTGAACGACGTGGTGAGGGCCGGCAAGGCGCTCTACATCGGCGCCTCGTCGATGTTCGCCTGGCAGTTCGCGCAGATGCTGGCGACGTCGGACGCCAGGGGCTACGCCCGCTTCGTCACCATGCAGGACCACTACAATCTCATTTATCGCGAGGAGGAACGGGAGATGCTGCCGCTGTGCAGGGCAGAGGGCATCGGCGTCATCCCGTGGAGCCCGCTGGCGCGCGGTGTGCTCGCCCGGCCGCACAAGGAGCGGGATACGACCTCCCGCGCCAAGAACGATCCGTTGCGCGCCAGTCGCTACCATGACGAAAGCGATGAAGCGATCGTTGGTCGGGTGGGTGAGATCGCGCGCAAGCGCGGCATTCCCAACGCTCAGGTGGCGCTCGCCTGGGTGCTCGCCCAGCCCGGCATCACCGCCCCGATCGTCGGCGCCACCAAGATGAGCCACATCGAGGACGCGGTGAAGGCGCTCGACGTAACGCTCGACGATGAGGAGCTCAGGGTGTTGGCCGAGCCCTACCGGCCGCATCCGGTCATCGGTCATAGCTGACATGGGCGCCAGGCGCCGGGTCATCATCGATACCGACCCCGGGCAGGACGACGCGGTCGCCATTCTTCTGGCCCTCGCCTCGCCGGACGAAATCGAGGTGGCGGCGATCGTCGCCGTCGCCGGCAACGTGCCACTCGAAAAGACCGCGGCCAATGCGCGGCGCATCGTCGAACTCGCAGGGCGGGCCGACGTGCCGGTCTACGCCGGCTCGGCGCGCCCGATCATGCGTGAACTCACCACGGCCGAGCACGTGCATGGCAAGACCGGTCTCGACGGTTACGCGCTGCCTGAGCCGACGACACCGCTCGCCGACGGTCACGGCGTCGACTTTCTCGTCGACGCGCTTCTCGCCGAGCCGCCGGGCACGATCACCCTGTGTACGCTGGGGCCGCTCACCAACATCGCGCTGGCGCTCATCAAGGCGCCGGACATCGCCCCGCGCGTCCGCGAGATCGTGATGATGGGAGGCGCCTACTTCGAGGTCGGCAACATCACGCCGGCGGCGGAGTTCAACATCTACGTCGATCCGCACGCCGCCGACGTGGTCGTGCGGAGCGGCATCCCGATCACCATGGCGCCGCTCGACGTCACCCACCGGGTGCTGACGACGGCGGCCCGGCGCGACGCCATTGCCGCCATCGGCAACCGGGCCGGCGAGGCGGTGGCGGGGCTTCTGTCGTTTTCGGAGCGCTTCGATCTTGAAAAGTACGGCGGCATCGGCGCGCCGCTGCACGATCCCTGTGTCATCGCCTGGCTGCATGACGCCCGACCTCTTCACCGGCCGAACGGTCAACGTCACCGTCGAGACAGCGAGCCCGCTTACCCTCGGCATGACGGTCGCCGACTGGTGGCGGATCACCGAGCGGCCGCGCAACGTCCACTTCCTGCGGGAGGCGGACGCGGACGGCTTCTTCGCGCTCCTCACGGAAAGGCTGGCGCGGCTGCCGTAGTCGCAAATGGCGGCGGCGGTCGCGGCCTCGTGTCTTGACGACGAGGCCCGCTGGCCTCACTTCATTCGCGGCGGGTTCCCGGGAAAGGCATCATGGCGATCACACGCGGATTCTTCGGCCGGCGGCCGAGCGATGAGGAGGCGAAGCGCTTGCCGCCCGGCCAGTATCTGGAACACGGCTTTCCGGTGCTTTCGGCCGGGGCGACGCCACGCGTCCTCACCGACAACTGGCGCTTCACCCTCAAGGTCGGCCCGAAGCCGATCAAGTCGTGGACGTGGGAGGAGTTCAACGCGTTGCCGCGCACCGCGCTCAAACGTGACATCCACTGCGTCACCAAGTGGAGCAAGTTCGACACCAACTGGGAAGGTGTCACCGTCGACGATTTGCTCGCGGACGCGGACTTGACGCCGCCGACCGGCTACGTGCTCGCCCACTCCTACGACGGCTACTCGACCAACGTGCCGTTGAAGGACCTCACCGGCGAGCAGGCGATGGTCGCCATTCGCTACGAGGGAGCGCCGATCGCGCCCGATCACGGCGGACCGGCACGGCTCTTCGTCCCCCACCTCTATTTCTGGAAGTCGGCCAAGTGGCTGAACGCGCTGCAGTTCACCGAGCGCGATGAGCCGGGCTTCTGGGAACTGCGCGGCTATCACATCTACGGTGATCCGTGGCGCGAACAGCGCTTCACCGGAGACTGACCGTGGACGCATCCGTTCCCGGCGGCCGCATCGCGTGGCAGGAAGCGGCCGTCACCCGCATTGTCGACCAGACGCCGACGGTCAAGAGCTTCTTCCTGATGCCGGGAAATTGGACGGCGATTCGTCGCCGGCCAGCACGTCGACGTGCGGCTGACCGCGCCCGACGGCTATCAGGCCGAGCGTAGCTATTCGGTCGGCTCGCCCCCCGGCGCCCCGGAAGTCGAGCTCGTCATCGAGCGGCTCGATGAAGGCGAGGTGTCGCCATACTTCCACGAGGTGGTGATGCCCGGCGACGCCATCGAACTGCGCGGGCCGATCGGCGGACATTTCGTCTGGCGACCTGAGAACGGCGGTCCGGTGCTCCTGGTCGGGGGCGGCTCCGGCGTGGTGCCGCTGGCGTCGATGGCGCGGGCGCGGGCGGCGCTGGCGCCCGAGGTACCGATGGCGCTCATCTATTCGGCGCGCACGGTCGACGACGTCATCTTTCGCGACGAGCTCGTCGCTCGCGCCGAAGGCGGAGCCCGGGTTCGCGTTCTACGCCACAGTGACGCGCGAGACGCCGACCGACCCGCGCTTCCGCGCCGGGCGCATCGATGCCGGGCTCATCGGCGAGGTGCTGGCCGGGCTCGGCGGGATCCCGCGCCACATATACGCGTGCGGCAGCAACGCGTTCGTCGATGCCTCGACCCAGCTGCTGCTCGACATGGGGGTCCCTTTCGAGGCCATCCGCACCGAGCGCTACGGTGGCGAGCCGGCACCCGCCGCCGCGGGCGTACGCTGCCGGAGGAGTAGGCTGACGGCCAGCGGATGGGGGCAGGCGGCGCCATGGCGGCGGGCGAGACAGAACGGACCGACGGCTGGTCCTTGATCGCCGAGGAGCAGCGCGCCGTCGCGGCCGCCGCCAAGCTGGAACGTCTGGCGCGGGCGCCGTCGGAAGTGGAGGCGCGGCGGCGGGCTTTCGAACTGATCGACCTCAGGCCCGGCGAGATCGTCGTCGATGTCGGCGCCGGTTCCGGTCTGCTGACGGTGGAGATGGCGCGACGGGTGTCGCCGGGCGGGCGCGTGTTCGCGGTCGATCCGTCGGCGCCGATGCTCGCCCGCGCGCGGTCGCTCGCCAGTGCGGCCGGCGTTGGCTCCGTCGTCGATTGCCGGACCGCCGACGGTCGTGCGTTGCCGTTCGGTCCGGCCGCCTTCGATGCCGCCGCCTGTCACTGGGTGCTCACCCACGTCGATCCTGCCTCGCGTGTCGTCGCCGAAATGGCGCGGGTGACCCGTCGCGGCGGCCGCGTCATGTGCGTCGAGATCGATTGGGACACAGTCATGGTCCACCCGGGCGACCCGGCGCTCGGCCGCCGCATCCTCCAGCACAATGCCGGCCGGCACGTCGATGGCGGCGTCGGGCGCCGGCTGGCGGCCTTGATGGAACAGAGCGGCCTCGATGACCTCACCATCGAGCCGCTGGTGACGATCGACCGGGGCGGCGGCGACCACGCCTGGCTGCAATTCCTGCGTGAGCGGGCCGATCTTGCGCGCGAAGCTGGAGTGATCGATGCGGCCGAGGCGTCCGCCTGGACAGACGCCCTCGACCAGGCGTTCGCGACCAGGGCATTCTTCTTCGGCTTCGTCCAGTTCGCGGTGGTCGGCCGCGTGCCGCTTTGAGGGCCAGAGCAAGCCGGTCGTGACACAGTGCGGTGCAGAATGCCCCGCTTCCTACCGGTGGCTGCTTGCCCGGCCACCACGCTGAAGCTACGTTGGTGGCTGCGCGGGTTGGGGTTTTTTCGTGCGTTATCTGTCTTTTGTCGCAGCGCTGCTGTTGGTGGGGTCGGCTACGTCTGCCGGCGCCGTGACCTTTTCCGGCGATTTCTCCATCACCGCCCAGGCCCAGGACCCGGGGCTCGTCGTCCAGGTCAATCCGGTGAGCGGGCCGCTCGATTTCGATCTTGTCGAAGGTCAATCGAAGTCATTCGCGCTTTTCGACATCTGGACGAACGAGGGTACGGTCAACGTCGGCGAGGATACGGTTGCCGACCCGATCTCGGTCGCCTTCCATTTCGACGCGCCGCCACCGCCGTTCGGCGCGCCGCTCGACGGCACCACGGACGGCGTTTCGCTGGCCTGGGGCGTCGTGCAGTACGGTGAGGTGTCCTGGAACAATCCGCTCGACCTGACGTACGGCACGCTTGGCGACGGTCTTCTCCGCGTCGCCTTGAGCAATGAGACGTTCAACCCCGGGTTTTTCGGCCTCGGCACCAAGGGCGCTACCGTCAACGTAACGTTCGAGCTGGTGAAAGCGGCAACCGAGCAGCCGGTCGGCGTGGCCGCGGTTGCGGCGGTTCCCGTTCCGCCTGCCTTCGCGCTCTTCGTCACGGCGGTGGCGAGCCTCGGCGCTGGCTCCTTGCGAGCGCGCCGGCGCCGCGCCTGAGGCGCCGGCCGCTCTTTTCCTGATTTCTGCCTTGTCCGGCTTGCGGCCATCGGCCCTTGTCGGCCTAACATTGCAGTCGGAGGGTCGGAATGAGTCATCCGGCGGCGAGGGATCAGGCGCGGCATGCGCCATCGGACGGGCGGCCGGATGCGGTCACCTTCGCGGCCTTTTTGGCCGCGGCCGTGCTCGCCGGTACCAACCCGGTGGCCATCCGGCTCGGATACGCCGAACTCGCTCCGTTCTGGTGGGCGGCGGTGCGATTTCTGATCGCCGCGCTCATCCTTTGCGGGGTGGTTGCGGTTCGTCGCCTTGCGCTGCCGCGCGGTCGCGCGCTCGTCGGCGCGGTCGTGTACGGCGGGCTGAACTTCGGCGTGGCGTTCGGCGCTTACCTACTACGCGTTGACCGAGGTTACCGCGGCCACCACGCAGGTGGTCCTGGCGCTGGTGCCGCTCCTCACCCTTATTCTGGCGGCGGTCCAGGGCATCGAGCGGTTCCGCTGGCAGGGTCTCGCCGGTGCGCTGGTGGCGGCCGCCGGCGTCTATCTCCTGTTCCGCGAGAGCGTTGGTGCTGCCTCCGTGGCGGCCCTGCTCGCTCTTGTCGGCGGGGCGATCGGGCTCGCCGAGGTCAATATCGTCGTCAAGAAGTTTCCGCCGGTTCATCCGATGGTGCAGGCCGGCATCGGCATGGCGGTCGGCGGGCTGATGCAACTCGCGCTTTCGCTGATCGTCGGCGAGCCCTGGGTGGTTCCGCGCGAACCGGCGACGCTGCTCTCGCTCGTCTATCTGATCCTGATCGGCTCGATCGGCCTCTTCGTCCTTTACCTCGTCGTGCTCGGCCGCTGGACGGCGACCGGCGCGTCCTATTCGTGGCTGATTGCGCCGCTGGTCACGGTGGTCCTCGGTGTGGAGCTCCTCGGCGAGCCGGTCACGCCGTGGTTCGCGGTCGGCGGGGTGCTGGTACTCGCCGGCGTCTACCTGGGTGCCTTTACGAACGCGGCAGGACCAGGAGCGCGCGGAAGTCGTTGACGTTGGTGAGCGTCGGTCTGGTGACGACGAGGTCGCCGAGGGCGGCGAACGCCGGGTAGACGTCGTTGGCTCGCAGCCGCCCCGCCAGATCGAGGCCGGCCGCGCGGAGGCGGGCGAGCGTATCGGGGGTCACGACCGCGCCGGCGTTGTCCTCGGTTCCGTCGATACCGTCGGTGTCGGCGGCCAGCGCGAAGATGCCGGCGGCGCCGTCGAGGCGGAGCGCCAGCCCGGCGAGGAATTCGAGGTTGCGGCCGCCCTTGCCGTGGCCCACCACAGTCACCGTCGTCTCGCCGCCTGAGAGGAGGACGCGCGGCGGCTCGTTCGGCCTGAGCTTCGCCTGCACGGCGAGTGCCTCCTCCGCCATCGCCGCGCCGACGTCGCGCGCCTCCCCCTCGATGGCATCGCCGAGGACCGTCGGCCGGGCGCCCGCCCCCCGCGCCTGTTCGGCGGCGGCGGCAAGGCTCGCGGCGGCCGAGGCGATGACGATGGTGCGGGCGTTGGCCAGCCGCGGGTCGCCGGGCTTCGGCGTTTCGTCCGCCGCAGCGGCGAGGTGGGCGGCGACTGCGGCCGGTGGTGTGATGCGGTATCGGGCGAGGATCGCGCGCGCATCGGCGTAGGTGGTGGGGTCGGCGACCGTCGGCCCCGAAGCGATGGTGGCGGGGTCGTCGCCGGGAACGTCGGAGATGACGAGGCTCACCATCCGCGCCGGGTGGGCGGCGGCGGCGAGGCGGCCGCCCTTGATGGCGGAGACGTGCTTGCGGACCGTGTTCATGGCGGCGATGTCGGCGCCGGAGGCGAGCAGCGCGCGGTTCACCGCCTGCTGGTCGGCAAGCGAGACTCCATCGGGTGGCAGGGTAAGCAGCGCCGAGCCGCCGCCCGAGATCAGACAGAGGATCAGGTCGTCGGGCCCGGCCTCGCGCGCCAGCGCCATGATGCGGCGGGCGGCGTCGATCCCGTTCTCATCCGGCACCGGGTGGGCGGCCTCCACCACTGTCTACCCGCCGGCACGGCACCGCGTGGCCGTAGCGGGTGACGACGAGGCCGGAAAGCGGGCCGTCCCAATGGTCCTCCACGGCGCGCGCCATTGCCGCGGCCGCTTTGCCGGCGCCGATGACGATGGTGCGGCCTGTCGGTGACGGCGGCAGGTGCGCGGGGATGACGCGGGCCGGCAGCGCGGCGGCGACCGCGGCGTCGAACAGACGGCCAAGGAATGCAAGCTCGCCTCCGGCGAGAGGCGCCGGGGCGCCGGGTTGATCGGTTGCTGCCATGGCTACCCCAATCCGACAAAGCGATGGTAGGTTCAAGCCCTGGGGCAGGCGACAATGAACTTCCTGGGCATCGATATCGGCACCTCGGCGGTGAAGGCCGTCCTGGTCGACGAGGGCGAAGGCGTCCTCGCCGAGGCGGCGGTGCCGATCGCAACGTCGCGACCGGAGCCCGGCCGCTCGGAGCAGGACCCGGACGAATGGTGGCGGGCGAGCGAGCGTGCCGTCGGCATGGTGCGTTCGCTGGCGAAGGCCGGCTTCGCCGAGGTCCGCGCCGTCGGGCTCTCCGGACAGATGCACGCCGCCCTGGTTCTCGACAAGTCCGACCGGCCGCTTCGCCCCGCGATCCTGTGGAACGACGGCCGCTCCGTAGCCGAATGCGCCGAGCTCGCCCAAGCGGTGCCCGACCTTGCCACCATCGCCGGCGTCGTGGCGATGCCGGGGTTCACCGCACCCAAGCTGCTCTGGCTGAAGCGCCACGAACCGGAGACGTTCGCACGCATCTGCACCGTGTTCGCGGCCAAGGACTACATCCGCCTGCGTCTCACCGGCGAGTTCGCCACCGACATGGCCGATGCCGCCGGCATGCTGATGCTGGACGAGGCGGCGCGCGCCTGGTCGGCGAAGATCGTGGCGGCGAGCGGCATCGACGAGGACGTGCTGCCGAAGCCGCTGGAGGGGCCGACGTGGTCGGGCATGCTGAGGCCCGAGGTCCTTGCCGAGTGGGGCATCGGCCATCAGGTGGTGGTCGCCGCCGGTGCCGGCGATGTCGCCGCCGGGGCCATCGGCATCGGCGCCATCAACGACGGCGACCAGTTCATCTCGCTCGGTACCTCGGCGCAGATCTTCGTCGCGCGCGACCGCTATCAGCCGAAGCCGGGAACGCTGCTCCATACCTTCGCCCACGGGGTGCCCCAACGCTGGTTCGAGATGGCGGCGCTGCTCAACGGCGCGGCGTGTCTCGAGTGGCTGGGGCGCGTCCTCGGCGAAAGCGATGTCGGGGCGCTCATCGCCCGCGTCGAGCAGGGTGGCGCGGGGCCGTCGCCGGTGACCTTCCTGCCCTATCTCGCCGGTGAGCGCTCGCCGCTCAACGACCCGGATGCGCGCGGCGTCTTCGCCGGGCTCGATGCCGCCAGCGGCGCCGACGACCTCATCCGGGCGGTGCTCGACGGCGTCGCGCTGGCGCTCCGCGATGCGGCATCCGAGTTCGGCGAGGCTTTCGATGGCGCCCCCATCGCCATGATCGGCGGTGGCGCCAGGAGCGCGTTGTGGATGCGGGTGGTGGCGAACGCCCTCGGCCGCCCGCTCCTGAAGCTCGCCGGCGCCGACAGCGGCCCGGCGTTCGGTGCGGCCCGGCTTGCGCGCATCGCGGCGAGCGGTGAAACGGTGGCCGCCGTTGCCGGCCAGCCGCGGATCGTGGAGATCGTCGATCCTGATCCGGTCGGCAGGTCGACCCAATACGGCGAGCGGCTCGAGCGCTTCCGCGCCCTCTACCGCTCCCTCAGGCAGGTACGGACATCTCGCGCAGCCACGGCGGATTGGCCCCGGCGCGCGAAACGGTGATCGCCGCGGCCCTGGTGGCGAAGCCGAGCGCGTCGGCGAGCGTCGCCCGATCGAGGCCGGCGATGCCCCGCTTGGTGAGCAGTTTCTTCTGTTCAAGGCGGGCGAGAAGGGCGGCGGTGAAGGTGTCGCCCGCGCCGACCGTGTCGACGACCTTGCCGGCGACGGCGGGCACGCTCACCGACACGCCGCCCTTGGTCAGCGCCTCGGCGCCCGCGCGCCCCCTTGGTCAGCACCACCAGACGGGTGCCGTGGCGGAGCCAGCGGTTGGCGACATCGGCGAAGGGGGTGTCCGGCGCGAGCCACGCGAGATCGTCTTCGCTGAGGCGCACGATATCGCTCATCGCCGCCATGCGGTTCAGTCGCGCCACATAGCCGTCGCGGTTCTTGATCAGGCTGGGGCGGATGTTGGGGTCGAGCGAGATTGCGCAATCGCGTTGCTCGCGCTGCATCAGCGTCTCGAGGGCTGAGCCGCACGGTTCCTCGGCGAGGCTGAAGGAGCCGAAGTGGAGGGCGGTTACGGTCTTGGGGAATGCCGGCAGGTCGTTGTCGGTGAGCATCCGCCCGGCCGAGCCCTCGTCGAAGAAGGCATAGCGTGCCTCACCGCCGGTAAGGTCGGCGAAGGCGAGCGTCGACGGCCGCTCACTCACCTCGGCGAATTCGGTGTCGACGCCGCTCGCCGCGAGCGCGTCGGTGAGCATGGCGCCGAAGAAGTCGGTGGAGAGGCCGCCGAAGAAGCCGGCCGAAACCGACAGCCGGCCGAGCGCAATGGCGACGTTGAACGGCGAGCCGCCGGGGAAGGGCTGGTAGACGGCGGCGCCGTCGGCTCCGCGGCGCGGCAGCAAATCGATCAGCGCTTCGCCGCACGAGATGATCATGGCGACCGCTTATAGCGGTTCGGCCGCTGTCCGGCGAGCGGGTGCCACGAACTGGGGCGTCGCGGTGGCCCGGCTCCGATCGCGGCTTATGGCAAACGAATGGCTAATATTAACTTTAAAGCTCTCAGCAATGATTAGGCGTGACGCGATTTGGATGTCGTCTCTGCTCGTCGATCGGCCTAATCTTCCATGGTTAACGTTTGTCATCCCCTGATGAATATTTACGATGCGATTCATTTAACTTTGTAATCAACTGCCGCGCTTTGTACGGTTTCGCTGCTCCTGGCAGCGGCCCGCGGGGTCGGCCAGCCGGGAGAACCGATCGCTCCTGCGACGGACAAGTGGAATGCGGCTGGAACAGTTCTTGGGCCAAAGCGCCGGTCGGCTCGGGCAGAATGCCGCGATTGCCGTCGGCGACTCGCGTCACTCCTACGCCGAGCTCGACCACAAGTCGCGCCGGCTGGCGGCTGCCTTGGTCGACCACGGCGTCAGGTCCGGCGACCGCGTCGTCCTGTTCATGGACAACAGCTTCGAGGCGGTGGTCGCGATCTTCGCCGTGCTCGCCGCGGGCGGCGTGGTCACGCCGGTCGACCCGGCCGGCGGCGCCGAGATGCTTGCCTACGTCATCGACGACAGCGGTGCGCGCGCCGTCGTGACCCAGGCGCGCCTGGCCTCGATGGCGGCCGACGCGATGCGCGATGCCCCATCCGTTCGGATGGTGGTGCTCGCCGGCGGCGATCGCGCCGGTGGCGGCGACACCTGTCTCAGCTTCGAGGACGTGGTCGGCCGCGCCGGCCCGATTCCCTCGTTGCCGCCGGCCGGCGGTGTCGACCAGCCCGCGCTCGTCGCCTACGCGTCGGCGCCGCCTGGCCTTGTCGAGCCTTCGCTCGTCAGCCATCGCGAGATCGCCGATGCGATCGGCGACGCGGTGCCGCCGCGCGAGGGCGGCGACGACGCGGTGTTGCTGCGGACCCCGTCGATCGCCACCGCGCCCAGCCTCGTGCGTCGTGATGGCCGTGATCAAGGCCGGCGCCACGCTGGTGCTGGAGCGCCGCGTTGCGCGCGACCGCGAAAGGCGAGGTCGGTCGGCGGGCTGGCGCCGGTGGTGCCGGGGCGGCTGGAGGCGACCGGGCGGCTGGCGAAATGGCGCCGCCGCAAAGGGCAGGGAACGCGGCCGTGGTGGGTCTGAAGAAGGCGGCGATCTCGGCCGGCCTGGAAACGCTCTATTTCAGCGGCACGCACCGCATCGCCCAGACGTTTCTCGGCGGCGTCGGGGCGATTCTGATGTTTCATCACGTGCGGCCGCCGCGGCGAAGGAGCCTTCCAGCCGAACCGCATCCTCGAGATCACGCCCGCCTTCCTCGACGAGGTGCTGGGCGCGCTGGCCGAGGCAAACGTCGACATCGTGTCGATGGACGAGGCCCATCGCCGCCTCGTCGCGCGGCGATCGTTCGCGCCGCTTCGTCGTGCTCACCTTCGACGACGGCTACCGCGACAATCTCAACTTCGCCTGGCCGGTGCTGGCGCGCCACCAGGTGCCGTTCGTCTGGTACATCGCGTCGGCGTTCGCCGATGGCGCCGGCGAACTCTGGTGGCTGACCCTGGAGCAGGCGATCGCTGACAACGACCGCGTCACGGTGGTGTTCGACGGCGTCGAGCACGCCTATGACTGCGCCGAGCGTGGAAGCCAAGAACGAAGCCTTCGACGCCATCTACTGGCGGCTGCGGGCGCTGCCCGACGAAGCGGAGCTGCGCGCGGTGGTGCGCCGGCTCGCCGCCGACTACGGCATCGACATGGCGGCGGAGTGCCGGCGCCAGTGCATGAACTGGAGCGAGCTGGCCTCGCTCGTCGAACACCCCCTCGTCACCATCGGCGCCCACACCGTCGACCACGTCATGCTGGCCAAGGTGTCGGCGGCCAACGTTCGCGGTCAGATGGTCAACAGCGTCAGCGCCATCGAGAAGAAGCTCGGCGTCAGGCCCGAGCATTTCGCCTATCCGGTGGGCGGCCACGCCGACGCCGGCCCGCGCGAGTTCGCCATCGCCGCCGAGGTCGGCTTCAAGACCGCGGTCACCACGCGGCCGGGCGTTCTCTTCGCCGAGCACGCCGGGCACCTGACGGCGCTGCCGCGCATCTCGATCAACGGCGAGTTCCAGCGCCTGCGCTACCTCGAGGTGCTTCTGTCCGGCGCCGCCACGGCGCTGTGGAACGGGTTCCGCAAGGTGGACGCCGCCTAGGTCCTAGCGCTCCGAGAACGGTACGCCGCCCTTGGCCTTGTTGATCTTGGGCGCCTCGACGATCTGCACCGTCACCACCTCCGGCTTGACGCCGAAGTGCTCGACCATCGCCTCGGTCAGCCCCTTCATCAGGGCCTTCTTCTGCTCCGGCGTGCGCCCCTCGGCGCAGTAGACGATTACTTCCGGCATCGGTTCCCTCCGTTGGCGGGCGTCTCCACGCGCCGCTCTCGTGCCACCCCGTTCGCACTTGCACAAGGCCTTCTCGCAACCGCACAATCCGGCTAAGTATAAGGCTTGTCCGCCGTTTCCGCCGGAGTGAGCCTTTGCCCATCCGCAAGATCCTCGTCGCCAACCGGTCGGAAATCGCCATCCGCGTCTTCCGCGCCGCCAACGAGCTCGGCATCGCCACCGTGGCGGTGTTCGCCGAGGAGGACAAGCTCGCCCTCCACCGCTTCAAGGCGGACGAGGCCTACCAGATCGGCAAGGGCCTCGGCCCCATCGCCGCCTATCTCGACATCGGCGAGGTGATCCGCGTTGCCCGAGAGGCGCGGGCGGACGCGATCCACCCGGGCTACGGCCTTCTGTCGGAGAACCCGGATTTCGCCGCGGCGTGCGCGGAGGCGGGCATCGTCTTCATCGGGCCGTCGCCGGAGACGATGCGCAAGCTCGGCAACAAGGTCACCGCGCGCGAACTCGCCGAGTCGGTCGGCGTGCCGGTGATGCCGGCGAGCGAACCGCTTCCCGACGACGTCGACGCCGCCGCCGCCGTCGCGGCGGAGATAGGCTATCCGCTGATGCTGAAGGCGTCGTGGGGCGGGGGAGGGCGCGGCATGCGGGTGCTCTCCGGCGAGGAGGACCTGCGGCGCGGGCTCACCCCGGCGCGGCGTGAGGCGAAGGCCGCCTTCGGCCGCGACGAGGTCTATCTGGAAAAGCTGGTGGAGCGTGCCCGCCATGTGGAGGTGCAGGTGCTCGCCGACCGCCACGGTTCCATCGTCCATCTGTTCGAGCGCGACTGCACCGTCCAGCGCCGCCACCAGAAGGTGGTCGAGCGGGCGCCGGCGCCGTATCTCGACGAGGAGCGGCGGGCGGAGATCTGCCGCCACGCGGTCGCCATCGCCAATGCCGCCGGCTATGCCGGTGCCGGTACCGTCGAGTTCCTGCAGGACGCCGACACCGGCCGCTTCTATTTCATCGAGGTCAATCCGCGCATCCAGGTCGAGCACACCGTCACCGAGGAGGTGACCGGCATCGACATCGTCAAGGCGCAGATCCGCATCGCGGAGGGCGCGGCCATCGGCGACCCCGATTGCGGTGTGCCGCGTCAGGGCGAGATCCGGCTGAACGGCCACGCGCTCCAGTGCCGGATCACAACGGAAGACCCCGAGCAGAACTTCATCCCCGACTACGGCCGCATCACCGCCTACCGCGGCGCCACCGGCTTCGGCATCCGGCTCGACGGCGGCACCGCCTATTCCGGCGCGGTGATCACGCGCTTCTACGATCCGCTGCTGGAAAAAGTCACCGCCTGGGCGCCACGGCCGCAGGAGGCGATCGCGCGCATGGACCGGGCGCTGCGCGAATTCCGCATCCGCGGGGTGGCGACCAACCTGGCGTTTCTCGAGAACGTCATCGGCCATCCGAAGTTCCGCGACGCCAGCTACACCACCCGCTTCATCGACGAGACGCCGGTTCTGTTCGAGGCGATCAGTCGCCGCGACCGTGCCACCAAGCTCCTCACCTATGTTGCCGATGTCACCGTTAACGGTCATCCCGATACCCGCGGCCGCGCTCTGCCGCCGGACCCCGCGCCCGAGATCGTAGCCCCGCGTTTCAATGGCGTGCCACCGCCCGGTGCGAAGCAGCGTCTCGACGCGGAGGGGCCCGAAGCTTTTGCCCGCTGGATGCGCGCCGAGAAGCGCGCCCTCGTCACCGATACCACCATGCGCGATGCCCACCAGTCGCTGCTCGCCACCCGCATGCGCACCCACGACCTGGTGGCGGTCGCCGGCGCCTACGCAACGGGGCTGCCTCAGCTCCTGTCGCTGGAATGCTGGGGCGGGGCGACGTTCGACGTCGCCATGCGCTTCCTCGCCGAAGACCCGTGGGCGCGGCTCGCCGAAATCCGTGAGCGCGCGCCCAACATCCTGTTGCAGATGCTGCTCCGCGGCTCCAACGCCGTCGGCTACACCAACTATCCGGACAACGTCGTCCGCTTCTTCGTGAGGCAGGCGGCCGCGGCCGGCATCGACCTCTTCCGCGTGTTCGACTGCCTGAACTGGGTGGAGAACATGCGCGTGTCGATGGACGCGGTGGTGGAGGCGGGCAAGCTCTGCGAGGGGGCGATCTGCTACACCGGCGATATCCTCGATCCCGACCGGGCCAAATACGACCTCAAGTATTACGTCGGCCTCGCCCGCGAGCTGGAGAAGGCGGGCGCCCACATCATCGGCATCAAGGACATGGCGGGCCTCCTGAAGCCGGCGGCGGCGACGAAGCTCATCGCCACGCTGCGCGTGGAGACCGGCCTTCCCATCCATTTCCACACCCACGACACCTCCGGCATCTCGGCCGCTTCAGTGCTTGCCGCCGTGGAAGCCGGCGCCGACGCCTTTGATGCCGCGATCGATTCCATGTCGGGCCTGACCTCGCAGCCGTGCCTCGGCTCGCTGGTGGAGGCGCTCGGGCGCACTGACCGCGACACCGGGCTCGACCGGCAAGCAATCCGCCAGATCTCGTTCTACTTCGAGGCGGTGCGTGCCCGGTACCGCGCCTTCGAGTCCGATCTCCGCTTCGGTGCTTCGGAGGTCTATCTCCACGAGATGCCGGGTGGCCAGTTCACCAACCTCAAGGAGCAGGCGCGTTCACTGGGCCTCGAGGCGCGCTGGCACGAGGTCGCGCGCGCCTACGCCGACGTCAACATGCTGTTCGGCGACATCGTCAAGGTGACGCCGTCATCGAAGGTCGTCGGCGATCTCGCGCTGATGATGGTCGCCTCCGACCTGACGCCCGCGGACATCATCGATCCCGACAAGGACATCGCCTTCCCCGAGTCGGTCGTGCAGATGATGCGCGGCGACCTCGGCCAGCCGCCGGGCGGGTGGCCGGAGGCGCTGCAGAAGAAGGTGCTGAAGGGCGCCACGCCCGTCACCGTGCGGCCGGGCTCGCTCATTCCGCCCGCTGATCTCGAAGCGGAGCGCGCCGCCGCTGCGGAAAAGACCGGCGGTGCCGTCGACGATCGCGCGCTCGCCTCCTACCTCATGTACCCCAAGGTCTACGTCGACTTCGCCAGGGCCGCCGACACCTACGGTCCGGTCGAGGTGCTGCCGACGCCGGTGTTCTTCTACGGGCTGCCGGTCGGCCAGGAGATTTTCGTAGAGCTGGAGCAGGGCAAGACGCTGGTCTTGCGCAACCAGGCGATGGGCGAGACCGACGAGGAGGGCTTCGCCCGCGTCTTCTTCGAGCTGAACGGCCAGCCGCGCATGGCCAAGGTGCCCGACCGGCGCCATGGCGCTGCCGGCAAGGCGGCGCGCCGCAAGGCTGAGGAGGGCAACCCCGCCCACGTCGCCGCGCCCATGCCGGGCGTGGTCGCGACGCTCGCCGTCGCGTCCGGCCAGGCGGTCAAGGCCGGCGACGTCATCCTCTCCATCGAGGCGATGAAGATGGAAACCGCTCTCCACGCCGAGCGCGACGGCACCGTTGCCGAGGTCCTCGTCCGCGCCGGCGATCAGATCGACGCCAAGGACCTGCTGGTGGTCTTCGGGGGGTAGAAGTGCAGACTCGCATTGGACACCCCACGCTGTCATCCTCCGGCTTGACCGGAGGATCGTTCTCAGTCTCGATGACGGGTGACCTACTACGTCTACATCGTGACGAATCGTCCTCGTGGGACGCTTTACATCGGCGTGACCAACGACATTGCCCGACGCGCATGGGAGCATCGCGAAGGATTGGTCGACGGCTTCACCAAGCGGTACGGCCTCAACCTGCTGGTGCATGTCGAAGAGTATCAGGACGTCGGCGAAGCCATCCATCGTGAGAAGCGATTAAAGCACTGGAACCGCGCCTGGAAGATCGCGCTGATCGAAGAGAGCAACCCGAACTGGGAAGACTTGTATCAGACGCTTGTTTGAGTGGCGCTCTCAACCTAACCACCTGTCATCCTCCGGCTTGACCGGAGGATCGTTGTCAATGGTCCCAACGCCTTCGGAATGGAAGCGGCGATTGATCCTCTGCTTTCGCAGAGGATGACAGCGGGGATTTCCGCTCACACTTGGCCGGAGATGGTCCTCAGTCGGAGCGTTTCGTCGTCTTCTTGACGCAAATCGGTGTGATGCCGCCGGGGGTCGCCGCGCCTTGGCAATCCCAGTCCGGTCCAAACCCGGCGTTCGTGCTTTTTTGAGCATCGATCCACCTCGGCGAGGCCTCGAGCCCAAGGACGATCACACCGACGACGACAATCAGGGCCGTCGCGAAAGTGATTCCGGCGACGTCCTTGCGATCCAGTGTGGCCGCCCAGAGAAGAAGCCTCTGCCAGATCATACGAATGTGGCCTGCCTCTATATTTGCAGCGAAGGGGATAAACCCACAAATCGTTGGGCTAGGATCAGATATCACATGGTTTAACGAAGCCTTGCCGCGGACCGTTTGCGCTACCGCTTCTTCGCATTCTTTTTCTTCGGCGGCATGTCGCGACGTGCGCCAACGCGGTGTCCAGCCATGCCCGGAGATCGCGGTCGCGTTTGGTACCCTCGGCGGTGACCATGATGTAGCCCGGCGCCGGCCGGCTCATCTCCATCATGTGGGTATGCGGTCGGGCGAGTGCGGCGTCGTTGCCGTCCTTGCCCACGCGCACCAGCAACTCGCCGCGCAGCGTGCCGGCAACCATGTTGCCGTTCAGCATGAAGCAGGTGCCGCCGAACATCTTCTGCTCGGTGACATTCGGGCCGGCGAGCACCGCACGAATGCGCGAGACCAGCTCCGGCTCGGTCGCCGCTTTCTGCATGGGAGGCTCCTTTTTCGGCTCGATCCTAGCAGATTCCCGACGCCACGACGGCCGCGGAGTCTGCTAAGATCGAACGGGGGAGGGCGTTCCAATGCTCGAAAATCTTTCCAATGCCGGCCGCGCGGTGGCGTTTTACGCGCTCGCTCTCGGCCTATCTGTCCTCGTCAGCCTGGCGGCGCCGGTGCTCCGCGAAGGCGCGCCGATGCTCACCATGTTCACCCCGGCCGCGGCGGTCATCCTGATGATGCTCGTCTTCACCCGCGAGGGGCGCTCGCGCCGCGGGTGGATATCGCTGGGGCTCGGCAACGCCGGCTGGCGCGGCTGGCCGCTCGCCATCCTCGCGCCGATTGTTCTGCTCGGGGCGTCGTATGCGATCCTGTGGGCGACGCCCTACGCTGACTATCAGGCGCTTGCCGACCCCCGTCCGTTGCCGGCGTTGGTCGTCAGATCCCTGATCGGCCTTCTGATCGGCGTCGTGCTGGCCTTCGGCGAAGAGATCGGCTGGCGCGGCTACATGCTGCCGCGACTGGTGTCATTCGGCGCCGTGCCGGCGATGCTCATCGTCGGCTTCCTGCACGGCGTCTGGCATATGCCGCTCATTTTCCTGACGCCCTACTACCACGCTGAGGGCAATCTCATGATCGTCGTGCCGCTGTTCCTCGTCACGCTCAGCCTTGGCGGTATGTTCTTCGGCTATCTGCGCATCGTCACGGGGAGCGTGTGGCCGGTCGCCATCGCCCACGCGGTCCACAACGACGTCTGGGAGTCGTTGGCACGGCGCACCACCGGACCGTCGCCGGAGATGATCGAGTACCTCGGTGGAGAGAGCGGCGTCATCGAGATCGCCGGCCTTGCGGTGCTCGCCGCCGCGCTGGCGTGGCTGCTGCGCGGACGCGGGGCCGCGGCGGCGTGAGCTTCAGTCAGTCACCACTCGCACGCGGTTCCCTGCCGGGTCGCGTGTCTCGATGCCGCCGTCGGCATTGCTGACCGGCGCACCGGCCGCCTCCAGTCGCTTGCGCATCGCGGCGAGGTCGCCGGCCGACGGCACCACGATGGTGAACCACCTCAGTCCCGCCGATCCCGCCGGAGCCTGCGGCGCGCCGACGCCCGCCCAGGTGTTGAACGCGATGATGTGCGGCGGGTAGTCCATGGTCACGTCGCCCATGCCGATGCGCCCCGCCAGCATCAGCCGGCGGAAGCCGATCACGCGCGAATAAAACTCCATCGCCGCGTCGAGGTCGGCGACGTGCACGTGGACGTGGCCGATGCGGGTGCCAGCCGGCAGCGGCGCGGAGAGATCGTCGCCGGCGGGAAGCTCGCCGAGCAGCCCGCGCACGTCGATCGGGTCGCGGCCGGAGGTACGCCGCCCGTCGGTGGTGATGCCGAAGTAGTCGTTGCCGTCGCTGGTGAGCTTGCCGCGCCACGGTGTCTCGAAGGTCATCTCGATCCCGTTGCCGTCGGGGTCCCAGAGGTACACCGCCTCGGAGACGAGATGATCGGTGGGTGAGTTGTAGTATCGCGCGCCGATCAGTCGGGCGGTGACGCGGGCGAGGTCCTTGCGCGTCGGTACGTGGATTGCGACGTGGTAGAGGCCGCTGGTGTTCTTGACCACCGGCCGTTCAGCGCCCGGATGAAGCGCGATCAGCGTCTTGCCGCCGGCGCCAAGCCGGATCGTGTCGCCGTCGCGGCCGATCTCGCTCAGGCCGACGAGGTCGCGCCAGACGGCGAGCGCCCGTTCGGCGTCGGTGACGGCGATGTGCACCGGCCCGAGGCGGGTCTCGGCAGCAACGACGGCAGGGGCGGGGGCGGCTTCGGTGAGGGTCAAGGCAACGGCTCCTTGCGAAACTATTCGCAATAAGTGCTGCCGTTTCGCCGCGGTTCAAGGTCCAGGTGGAAATGGTCGGTGTGGAATTCGTCGGAGCCGGGTCCCAGCACGGTCTTGAACGGGCCGCAGGCGGAGGT
This sequence comes from uncultured Alphaproteobacteria bacterium, assembly GCA_963826055.1. Taxonomy (GTDB): domain Bacteria; phylum Pseudomonadota; class Alphaproteobacteria; order Rhizobiales; family Kaistiaceae; genus JBBDMC01. The sequence goes on from CAWGVO010000020.1 coordinate 67,724, forward strand.
CCTCACTGCCGCCAGAAAGTCGCCGTCGGCGTCGTCGCTGCCCCAGCCCGATTTCACGTCGATCCAGCGCCCATCAACGCGGAAAGCCGAAATGTCGATCGCCCGGCCAAAGGCGTGCTCGCTTATTTTGGCGCCGGGGATGCTGTCGCGGGTGCGGCAGGCGTAGGAGGCTGCCACCCGGATGCCGTCCACCTTGCCGCCGAGAATCGCGCGCGCCTTGGCCTGAACCGTGCCGTCGAACCAGGTGGCGAGCGTCTCGGCGAGGTCGCAGCCGATGATCGCCTTGGTCGAGAAGTCGATGGCGCCGTTGCCGAGAGAGGCGACGGCCACGGGCGTGGCGATGCCGCACTCGTCCTCCGAGATCGGCGCAAGCGTGGTCGCCCCGACGCCGAGGTGGGCGAGGCTCACCCGGCAGGCGGATTGAGCGGCCGATGCGAGCGGCAGGGGGTCTGCCGGCAACGCGGCCACCTTGGGTGCCGGGCGGGGCGTGGGTGGCATAATCGCGGGCGACTGCGTCGAGGGCGCCGGCGTGTCCGCGGGCAGGGCGCCGAGATCCGGCACGGGATGTGGCGTCGCGTCGACCGCCGGTTCGCTCACCGGAGCGTAGCCGAGGACCGGGGTCGGTTGATCGTCCCCCGGCCGCAGGTGTGGCATCGGCACGTCGAGCAGATCGGTCTCGGCCGGCGTTTTCGGCGCCGGTTTCGTCATCGGCCGGAAGACCGAGGCGAAGGCATCGACCGAAGGACGGAACAGGCGGCGCATGAGATCGGCCGGCAAGTCCTGCGCCGCCGCGCCGCCCGCGACGACGGTGAAGGCAATCGCTACCGCCGCAACCCGTCGCATCCGCCCCCGCCTGGGTTTGCGATCGCCGCGCGGCGATCCAAGCGGGAATCGAAGCAGCAGATTGTGACCTTTTCAAGCGCGGCGCGCCGGTTTTGCACCGTGCCGGCGCCCGCGCCACCTCAATCGGCGGATGGCAGCTCCGCGATCGCCATCTCAAGCAGCCTGAGCGCCCGCTCGTCGAAGCAGCAGAAGACAACTCTTTCAAGCGTGCCGGGCTTTGTTCGCGTCTCCTCCGCGACCGTGGTCACCGCGATCCTCGCCGCCCGATCGGGCGGGAAGCCATAGGCGCCGGTGGAAATCGAGGGGAAAGCGATCGTCTTCAAGTGGTGCTCGCGGGCGAGTTCCAGCGACCGGCGATAGCAGGAGGCGAGCGCCCCGTCCTCCTGCGCCTCGCCGCCGCGCCACACCGGCCCGACGGCGTGGATCACGTGGCGCGCCTTCAGGCGGTAACCCCTTGTGATTTTGGCGTCACCGGTCTCGCAGCCGCCGAGCGTGCGGCACTCCTCGAGGAGGTCCGGGCCGGCGGCGCGATGGATGGCGCCGTCGACCCCGCCGCCACCGAGGAGCGAGCGGTTGGCGGCGTTGACGATGGCGTCGACGTCGAGCGTCGTGATGTCGGCGCGGATCGCTTCGAGAACGGGCGGGGTCATCATGGTGGCCGGTGTGGAGCGGGCGTGGGGACCGTATGCCTCACATGAACTCGCCCCGCAAATCGAGCGTGGCGCGCTCGCCGATGGCGTCGAAGTTCTCCTTCAGCCACGCCTTTGCCGCCTGGTGGCCGGCGGCGTGCAGTTCGCGGAAGAAGTGCCACGAGGTGTCGAGCTTCGAAGCCGCGGTGTAGGCGGCCAGCGCCTTGCCGGCGTCGATGCGGTGGAGGCGGTTGCGGCGGTAGCGGCCGGGGTCGAGGCGGTGCTCGTCGATCAGGCGGTTGACGAAGTCGATGGCGCGGAACTCGCGCAGCAGCGAGGCGTTGAAGGTGATCTCGCTCACCCGTTCGGTGATCTCTGTGGCCGTGCGGGGCACCTCCTCGCGGCGCAGCGGATTGACCTGGACGATGACGATGTCTTCCGAGCGGGTCTCGGCGAAGAAGGGAAAGAGGGCCGGGTTGCCCGAGTAGCCGCCGTCCCAGTAGGCCTCGCCGTCGATCTCCACCGCCTGGAACAGATAGGGCAGGCATGCGGAGGCCATCACTGCGTCGGCGGTGATCTCGCTGCCGGTGAACACCTTGATCTTGCCGGTGTGGACGTTGGTGGCGGAGATGAACAGCTTCAGGCCGTCGTTGGCGCGCACGCGCTCGAAGTCGATCAGCCGGTCGACGAGATCGCGCAGCGGGTTGATGTTGAGCGGGTTGGTCCGGTAGGGCGAGGTGAGGCTGGCGAACTGTTCGAAATAGGAGAACGGCGACAGGTTCGGCAGATGCCAGAAGCCCATCAGGGTCTGGACGATCTCGCTGGCGGCGCCGACGCCGCCGCCCTCGCGGCTGACCCGTCGCCAGAAGGCGCCGAGGCGGTGGCGGGCGCCCTCGGCGCCGCCGCGCGTCAGCCCGTCGGCGAGCACCACCGCGTTCATGGCGCCGGCCGAGGTGCCGGAGATCGCCTCGATGTCGAGGCGCGGGTCGGCGAGAAGCGCGTCGAGCACGCCCCAGGTGAAGGCCCCGTGGGCGCCGCCGCCCTGGAGCGCCAGGTTGACCGTCTTGACGCCGGTGCGCGGGCCGGCGCCTCCGCGCACCCGGTCGGTGATGGCGCGCACGGTGCGGCGCGCCGTGACGCTCACGCCGCCGTCCAGCCGCCGTCCATGGGCAGCATGGCGCCGGTGATCTGGCTCGCCGCGTCGGAGCAGAGGAACACGGCGAGCGCGGCCACCTGGTCGATGGTGATGAACTGCTTGGTCGGCTGGGCGTAGAGGATGACGTCGCGCTTGACCTGCTCCTCGGTCATGTGGCGCGCCTTCATGGTGTCGGGGATCTGCTTCTCCACCAGCGGCGTCCACACGTAGCCGGGGCAGATCGAGTTGATGGTGATGCCGGCCTCCGCCGTCTCCAGCGCCACCACCTTGGTGAGGCCGGCGAGGCCATGCTTGGCGGCGACGTAGGCGACCTTGTAGGGCGAGGCGACCAGTGCATGGGCGCTGGCGGTGTTGACGATGCGGCCCCAGCCCTTCGCCTTCATCTTCGGCAGCGCGGCGCGGATGGTGTGGAAGGCCGACGACAGGATGATGGCAAGGATGGCGTTCCACTTCTCGATCGGGAACTCCTCGATCGGCGCCACGTACTGGATGCCGGCGTTGTTGCAGAGCACGTCGATGGCGCCGAATTCCTTCTCGGCGTCGGCGACCATCTGGGCGATCTCGTCCGGTCTGGTCATGTCGGCCGGCGAATAGGTGACGGTGACGCCGTGGTCTTTGGCGAGGCCGGCGCGGATTGTCTCGATCTCCTTGGCGTCGCCGAAGCCGTTGAGGACGACGTTGGCGCCTTCCCTGGCCATGGCGGTGGCGAGCCCGAGACCGATGCCGGAGGTCGATCCGGTAACGAGGGCGGTTTTCCCTTTGAGCATGATGATGACCTCATATTTACCAGCCGGGTGCCTATATACTGCACTGCAACAAGGTTGCCACGCGGTTGTGGCATTTCGTACCGCCCGACCCGGTGTTAGAAGAGCGCCCGATGGCAAGCATCAGCCCCGTCCTGGAGCATCGCGAGCACGACCATGGGCGCTGCGCCGCGCTGGCGCTCGGCCATGCGGAGGAGATTTGCGCCCGCGAGGGGCTGCGCTTCACGCCGCAGCGCCGGCAGGTGCTGGAGGCGCTGCTGCTCTCCCACGTGCCGGCCTCCGCCTACGACGTCATCGACCGGCTGGCGGAGGGCGACGGTCACCGCCCGGCGCCGATCTCGGTCTACCGCGCGCTCGATTTCCTGGTGGAGCACAACCTCGCCCACCGCATCGAATCGAAGAACGCCTACGTCGCCTGCGACCGCGGCGACGATTGCGAGCCGGGCGCCACGCTCTTCCTCATCTGCGACAACTGCGGGGCAGCCGGCGAAGCCACCTCCGAGGCGCTCGGCCGCCTGGTCAGCGCCGAGACCCGGGCGCGCGATTTCCTGCCGCGCCTCAACGTGCTGGAAGTGCGCGGCCTCTGCGCCCGCTGCCGGAAGGCGTGATGATGGAACCGACGATGCAGGATGGGACGCACCTCCCCCTGGAGGGGGGAGGTCGATCCGCGCAGCGGATCGGGAGGGGGTGGAATCTTCCTCACCTTCGCCACCCCACCCCGCGCCTTTGGCGCGACCCTCCCCCTCCAGGGGAGGGTGGAAGGGAGCGGCATCCATGACCGCCCCCCAGCCCCGCCGCCAGACCGTCCCCGTCATGGTCGGCGACGTGCAGGTCGGCGGCGGCGCGCCGGTGGTCGTCCAGTCGATGACCAACACCGACACCGCCGATGTCGCGGCGACCGTGGAGCAGGTGGCGGCGCTGGTGCGCGCCGGCTCGGAACTGGTGCGCGTCACCGTCGACCGCGACGAGGCGGCGGCCGCCGTGCCCCACATCCGCGACAGGCTTGCCAGCCCGCGGCGTCCATGTGCCGATCGTCGGCGACTTCCACTACATCGGCCACAAGCTCCTCACCGACCACCCGGCCTGCGCGGAGGCGCTGGCGAAGTACCGCATCAACCCCGGCAACGTCGGCTTCGGCGACAAGCGCGACCGCCAGTTCGCGACCCTCATCGAGCTCGCGCTCCGCTACGACAAGCCGGTGCGCATCGGCGTCAACTGGGGCTCGCTCGACCAGCGGCTGCTGACCGCCATGATGGACGAGAACCACAAGCAGGCGGCGCCGCTGTCGGCGGCGGAGGTCACCCGCCGCGCCATCGTCGCCTCGGCGGTGCTGTCGGCGGAGGCGGCGGAGAAGATCGGCCTGCCGGCCTCGAAGATCATCCTCTCGGCCAAGGTCTCGCCAGGTGCAGGACCTCGTCGCGGTCTATACGGCGCTGGCGAACGCCACGTCCCACGCCCTCCATCTTGGCCTCACCGAGGCGGGCATGGGCTCCAAGGGCATCGTCGCCTCGTCGGCCGCGATGGCGCTGCTGCTCCAGCAGGGGATCGGCGACACCATCCGCGTGTCGCTGACGCCGGAGCCCGGCGGCGACCGCACCCGCGAGGTGAAGGTCGCGCAGGAGCTGTTGCAGACGATGGGCCTCCGCGACTTCGTGCCGGTGGTCTCCGCCTGCCCCGGCTGCGGGCGCACCACCTCCACCGTCTTCCTCGAGCTCGCCAAGCGCATCGAGCAGGACCTCAACGAAGCCATGCCCGTCTGGCGCGAGCGCTATCCGGGGGCGGAGCGCCTCCGCGTCGCGGTCATGGGCTGCATCGTCAACGGCCCCGGCGAATCGAAGCACGCCGACATCGGCATCTCGCTTCCCGGCACCGGCGAGGAGCCCGCCGCCCCCGTCTTCATCGACGGCAGGAAGGCCGCGACGCTCCGCGGCCCCCACCTCGCCGACGACTTCCGCGCGATGGTGGGGGCGTATGTGGAGAGAAGGTGGGGGCACCACTCCGCCGACGCCGCTCCCGACGCCGCAGAATAAGACGCCA
>CAWGVO010000021.1:0-110939 GCA_963826055.1 uncultured Alphaproteobacteria bacterium
GGCGATGCCCTTCTTCTTGATCAGGCTCTTCATCATGGCACTCGCGGCGGCATCTACACCGGGGATGGCGGAGACAATGTTGGGCATGGCCATATGCATGCCGAACATCGGCATGGCCATGGCCGGATTGCCGAGCGTGGTGACGTTGAGGTCGAGCTTCTTGAGCAGCGTCAGGCCGTAGAAGGTGAAGAACATCGACACCTCAAGGCCCATCGCCGCCGCGGTCGTCGCCAGGATAAAGGGCGGATAGGCCCAATCGAGCGAGCCCTTGGTGACGATCATCGACAGCTTCTTGGCATTGCTTGCAGCACCATCAGCCATTGGACTTTCCTCCATTTCGGGCCGCGGGGCCCGAGCTTGATCCGCTATGCGGCCGGCGCGCAGCCGGCGAATTCATCGGCGGTCATCTTGGCCTCGTCGGGGCCGGCGACCTGACCACCGGGGGTGAGCGTCACTTTTGCCGATGCCCAGTCGGCGGGCTTGACCTTGACCATCCAGCCGTCGCCGTAAGGATCGGAATTGGCGAGCTTGGGGTTGTCGGAGAGTCCCGCGTTGATCTCGATGACTTCGGCGGGAAAGGCGATCTTGGCAGGTCCGACCCACTTGCCGGATTCCACCGTAGCGCAGGACTTGCCGCTCTCGACCGAGCGGCCGACCTTCTTGGGCGTGAAGGCGACGAGCGGCCCGGCCATCGCCGCGGCGACGGTGGTCATGCCGAGGGTGACGGTGCCGTCTGCGTTTTCGCGGTACCAGATGTTGTTGTCGACGTCGTAGAGGAGATCGTCGGGGAGGCTGCAGCCGCGGACAAGAGGCATGGTCGGGACTCCGTTGTTCAGTAACCGCCGGCGACGGGCGCCGCATCGTCGGCGCGCAGGGGACGCGACGAGCAACAGAATTCGCCGAGGCCAGCGACTTCGAGCTTGCCGTCGATGAAGAGAACCAGATGGCGTGCGACCATGGCGCCGAGGCGGACGCGGCGAGCGGCCTCGCCCGGGTCGGCCGCCTGACGCACGCAGTTGTAGTGATAGGCGAGCTCGCGGCACGTCTCGCGGCAGGCATTGAAACTCGGGTCGCCGCGGGCGCCCTGGCGGTGGAGGGCGAGGAGGCGGAAGCCTTCCACCTGAGCATCGGTCGGCGTCTTCCCGCCGGCGGTGACCCAGCCTTCCAGCGCCGTCTCGCCGATCGCAAGCAACTCCGCGGCGAGGGCCGGGGCGGTGGCGGCGAGGGCAGCCTCGGGCATGGCGACGATGCGGTCGAGCCGTTCCATCAGTTTCCGCCGGGGTGGCGATCGCCGTCACAGGAGCCCCCGTTCGAACAGCAGGTCGCGCGACTCCGACAGGTTTTCGTGGACGCCGACCTTGCGCGCCGACAGGCCGAGCGCCACGCCGAGCAACTGGGTGAAGTAGAGGATCTTCACGCTGGTCTTCTTGCCGAGGACCTTCTCGGCGCGCATCTGGTGCATCTCGAGGCCGGTGTGGCAGGTCGGGCACTCGGTGGCGATGACGTCGGCGCCGCAGGCCTCCGCGGTGGTGAGGAGGTTGAGCACGAGCCTGGTCGAGGTGTCGGAATCCGACAAGGTGTGGGCGCCGCCCAGCAGGCAGTCTTGAGGGGGTACTCAACGATCTCGGCGCCGGCGGCTGCGAGCAGGTCGTCCATGAAATGCGGCTTGGAGGTCGACTCCGAACCGGGTCCCTGGTCCTTCTCCGGGAAGATGTGGCGGGGCGGACGTACATGCAGCCGTAGTAGTTGGCGACCTTGAGGCCGGCGAGCGAATTCTTGACCCGCGCCTTCAGCCCTTCCTCGCCGATGGCGTGCTTGATCCAGTCGAGCGCATGGATGGTCTCGACCTTGCCCGGCTCGTAGGTCTTGTGGCCGGCCTTGGTGGATAGGCGCTGGTTGACGTCGCGGGAAGGTCCGTCGTTGGCGAGGTCGTACTCGGCCTTCTTGAGGTTGTGGTAGCAGCCGTTGCAGGGCGCCATCACGGTGTCGAAGCCCATGTCCTCGGCGATCGACAGGTTGCGCGCCGACAGATAGGTCTGCAGCTTGGGGTCGACATTCTTGACCTCCATGGCGCCGCAGCAGTTCCAGTTCTTGAGCTCGACGATGTCGAGACCGAGCGCCTTGCCCACCGCCTTGGTGGAGCGGTTGTAGGCGTGGCCGGTGCCTTCCAGGGCGCAGCCCGGGTAATAGGCGACGCGTTGATACTTGCCGCTCATCGCTCGGCTCCATGGGTTTCAAGGCCGAGCGCGGCGCGGTCGGCGCCTCGCGCTCGGCGACGTATTCGTTGATGGCAGTGCGCGCCTTGCCCCAGCCGCGGGTGCGCGGGTGGAAGAGGGTGGCAAGCCCCATCTTCATCAGCAGGCTGACCGGCAGGCGGCTGGCCAGCCCGACGACCAGCGCCACCAGCCAGTTCTGGAACAGCGACTGCTTCGTGCGCCGGAGAAAATGCAAGACGACGCTGCCGTCCTCGATCTTGCCGGTGGCGAAGACCTGCTCGGAGAAGATCTCATCGAACACCATCGACGGCTTCGGCTCGGTGTGCCCCTTAAGCTCGAGCCAGTGGGCGGTCGCCTTCATGACGCCTTCCGGATTGACGTCGCGGGGGCAGGCGTAGACGCATTTGAAGCAGGAGACACACTGCCAGATGATGTCCTTGTCGCGCAGCAGCTCGTCCTCCATCCCGAGGCGGATCAGGTAGATCCAGTGGCGGGGATGAAGTCCGGGTTGATGGCGTTGACGGTGCAGGCGTTGGTGCAGGAGCCGCACTGCCAGCAGCGGTGGATGTATTCGCCGCCGGGCAGAGCCGCGATCTCCTCCTGCATCGCCTCGTTGTAGTCGGTGACGGCGCGGCTCTCGATGAAGGTCGACCAGTGACCGGATACGTCGACGCCATCGAGTTCGAGGTGGTCGTGGGTGACCAGATTCTCCGGCCGGATCAGCGATTTTTCGTGGATCGGCATCGGCGGCCTCAGCTCGACAGGCGGCGTTCGTCGCCGAGCACGTAGGCCTCGCCGTCAATGAGCTTCAGCCGGGTACGGCCGGTCTCGCTGTCGACGGCGTCGAGGCCGAGAAGGCGACGGGTGTGGGCCATGGCGTCGGCGCCGTTGGCGCAGAAGTCGGCCTTGAGATAGTGGCCGCCACGGTCGTTGATGTAGCCGGAATAGACGTGGGCGGCGAGAAGGTCGACGTAGAAGGCAAGATCGCGAAAGACGCCGTTGTCCGCGAGGAAACCCTCCAGTTCCTGGCGCAGCATGCGGTGGGTGGCGAACCCGTCGTCTGCGGTGATGATGGCGGCGTCGATGTCGTCGGCGTGCCAAATCTCGCGGAGCACCCCGGTGCCGACGCGGGCGTCCCACATCCAGCGGGTCATCAGCGGGTAGCGCTCGGGCGCGGTGAAGTGCAGTGCCTCGGCGGCAAGGTCGCGCACCCAGCGGTGGGCGCGGTCGGCGGGGAAGGCGTCGACGAACGCCGTGACGCGCGCGTCGGCGGTGGTGATGTCCGACCAGCCGTCGAGCAGCGCCACGAGGCGGCGGCGCATGACGGCGAAATCGTTGGCGGCAAGCCAGGCGCCGATGCGGCGGCGAACCGGGGTGACGAAAGCGGCGAGGTCGCAGAACTCGGTCTCGCTCAGTTCGGCGACGCGGCCCTTGCCGAGCACTTCATCGAACAGGGATGCCTTCAGCGCCAGCGCGCCGACGTAACGCTCGACGCCGCCGGATGCCTCGGCGGATTCGACGAGGTTCTCGAAGGCACGGCGGAGCCGTGGCCCCGAGAGGTCCAGGACGGGTCCATCCGGCGCTGCCGGGCGGCGGAGACCGAGCACGCCCATCATTCGGCCGCCTCAACGACGGCGCCCTCGGCGAGCGCCAACGCGGCCATCGCCGCCGACTGGCCCTGGGCGATCGAGTCGTCGATGGTCTCAGGCCCGGTAGCGGAACCGGCGACGAAGATGCCCGGCCGCGACGTGGTCGACATGCCGGAGTAGCTCGGGCCTTTCTCGATGTAGCCGTGACGCTCGAGCTTCACGTCGAACACCGCCGACAAGGTCATGTTGTCGACGTTGGGATCCATGCCGATGGCGTGCACCACCATGTCGAAGGGGATGGTGATCGGGCGTTTGACCAGCGTGTCCTCGCCCTTGACGATCAGGCGCTTGCCGTCGGAGGTCACCTCGGCGATACGGGCCTTGATGTACTTGACCTTATACTTCTCCTGGCTTTCCCAATAGTACTTGTCCTCATAGAGGCCGAAAGTGCGGATATCCATGTAGTAGATGTAGACGCTGCACTTGGGCAGTTCCTCGCGAATCTCCATGGCGAGATTGGAGGAGACGGTGCAGCAGATCTTGGAGCACCATTCGCGGCCGATCTGGCGGTCGCGCGAGCCGACGCAGAGGAGGATGGCGACGCGCTCGGGCTCGCGTCCGTCGGACAGGCAGCGCACGCCCTTGCCGGACGAGATCATCTGCTCGACCTGGGTGGTGGTGACCACGTCCGGGTAGGTGCCGAAGCCCCACTCCGGCTTGTTGACCGAATCGAAGTGGGTGAAGCCGGTGGCGAGAATGACGGCGCTCGCCTCGACGGAGGTGCCGTCGGAAAGGGTGGCGTAGAATTCGCCGGGATCGCCGGTGAAGGTGCTGACCGTCTTGCCGCGGTGTATCGCGATGTTGTCGTCAGTCTCGACGCGCGTGACCATGCCGCCGATGGCGTCTCTCGCCCATTCGCCGGACGGCACCAGGCGGGCGTAGCCGGAGAGAATCGGCGCGCCGCCGAGCCGGTCGGCCTTGTCGACCAGCACCACCGGCCGCCCGGTGGCGGCAAGCGCATGGGCGGCCGAGAGACCGGCCGGCCCGCCACCGACGATGAGGGTCGGCCGCATCATTCGGCGGCTCCGGCGGCTCCGGCGGGTGCGGCAAGGGCGGCGGGCGGTTTCACGTAGCCGGGGCCGGAGGTGATCTTGCGCTTGGGATCGTAGAGGGTCTCGATCCTGCCGGCCTTCACCTCTTCGAGATAGGCCTCGAACTCCGCCTTAGCCTTCTCCCAGTCGATGCCGAGCTTCTCCAGCAACTGCTCGAACGGCGAGGCGTGCCAGTGGAGCTGGGCGAGCTTGTAGGGGTGGGCGCCGAGGGCCAATGCGGCGAACTGGCAGTCGGCCATGATCGGCAGCGCATAGACCTTGCCGACCGCCTTGCCGATCCACTGGTTCTTGTCGAGGGTGGTTATGCAGCCGGTATCGTGGCCGATCATCACGTCGGCCTTCGCCTCCTCGACCGCTACCTTGATCTTGCGATCGATGGCGAAGGAGCGGGTGAACTCGCGCTCGCCGATGATATGGCGGAAGCCGAAGCCGCAGCAGTCGTACCAGGTGGAGTAGTCGACCACCTCGGCGCCGAGGGTCTGCAGCAGTCCGGTGGAGACGGCGACGCGGTCGCCATTCATCACGGTGTCATCGTAGATCACGTCCTCCGGCACCATCTTGTAGACGTGGCAGGCGGGGTGGACGGTGGCGCGGATGCCGCTGACGTCGATGACCTGACGCTCGCGGATGGGTTCGCGCATCACGTGCAGCCACTCGGAGTAGTGGACGATCTCCTCGGGGATGAGCAGCTTGCCGTCGACAAGGCGGCCGAGCTTGCCGAGGATCTTCTTTACCTCTTCGCGCAGCTCGGCCGAGTGCATCAGGAAGATGCGCATCTCCTTGTAGTTGCCGAAGGAGGTGCCGCAATGGACGAGCGGGTAGTAGGTGCCGACGTCGAGCCCCTGTGACTTCGCGGAAACGTAGGCCTGGTGGAAGTTGCGCAGGAAGACGGCGGCGAGCGAGACAACGTTGCCGATGCCGGAGCCGTGGTAGTTCCACGCGGTGCACGACGTCTGGTCGGTCTCGTCGAGGTAGGCGACGTCGAGCTTGTTCATCAGCCACATGACGCTCGACGGATAGCCGGGGATGTTGCCGCACTGGCCGCAGGACTTGTGGTGCCAGAGGTTGGTGGTCGGGATCTTCTTGTCCCAGCCATAGAGCGTCTTGGCGACGGCGGGCCGGTGGCGCTCGTCGACGCGGTGGACGACGATCTCGCCATCCTTCTCGAGCTGCCACATGGCGTCGCGGATATCCTCGACGCGGTCCTTCCTGGTCAGCATCGAGCGCTTATCGATGCGCTGTTCGACCCAAGAGGTCGCCGCGCGCGCCTCGGCGGGCGTCAGGTTCGACGGCTTCCACTCGTCGCCGAAGCCGCTGTAGGCCCCGTGGCCGGTCTCTGGCTTGTCCATCGCGTGTCCTCCGTTGGCCATCGGCTCAGTCGTCGTCCGACTGTTCCTCAAGCCACTCCTCGTACTCTTCGCGCTTCTCGTCCATCACGTCGGTGACGAGGTCGAACAGGTTCTCGTCTACGGTCTCGAGCTGATCGAGCACGCCGGTCGCTTCCCAGATGGTGTAGAGCTCGACCGAGGTCTTGAGATTGACTTCCCAGGCGGTGTCCATGGTGTGCATGGTCGGCACCGGAATGGCCTTCCTCAGGATGTTGAGGGGCGCGTCGACCTTCGACACGTTCGGCCCCCAGTCGGGGAACGCCTCGCGGGTGATCATGTTGGGGGCGAGCTGGTTGCCGGTGGAGACGACCTTCAGCAGCACGCGCGAGAACGGTCGCAGCACGTCCTTGGCCGACTGCATGCCGTGCTTGATCGCCACCTCGCGCATGATCATGACAAGGCCACCGGGAGAATTCTCGAACGGGCAGCGCGCGGCGCAGGTGTAGCACTGGGCGCAGGCCCAGATTTTTTCCTGCATGGCGTCGTAGATGCCCTCGAGGTTTTCCGTCCACAGAAGCTGGACGATCTCGCGCGGCGAATAATCGTAGTAGTGGGCTGACGGGCAGGTGGCGGTGCAGATGCCACAATTGAGGCAGCCGTGCAGCTCATGCTCGTAGAGCATGTGAGAGCTGATGTCGTCGAAGATCTCTTCGAGCTTGTCGTAGGCAACCGGCGCCGCCCCAGAGACCGGATCGCCGATCACCGCACCTTGTTCCAGCATCCGTTCCTCCCAACGACGCCTAGTAGGTCAGTACGCGGGCGTCGTCGTTTTCCATAACGTCCTCGATCACCTTGGCGCCGCCGACGATCCCCTCGCACTCGGGGATCAGGTCCTCCGCGGTCATGTCAAAGAGGTCGAGATTGGGCGAGCAGCAGTAGAATTTGACGCCCGCCTCATGCGCATCCTTGATGAAATCGTAGACCGTCTTGGGCGAGCCTTCCTTGACCACCAGCTTCTCGGCGACGCCCTTCTTCATCAGTTGTCCGGCGGTGGCGGTGCAGACGACATCGACGTCGTAGTCCATCGCGGCGGCAACCGTCGCCTGAAAGAACGGCGCGCCCAGTTCCTCACCGTTGCGCGGGTCGGTGTTGACCATGATGATGATAAGCTTCTGCGCCACCGGCGGCTCCGCGGACTACGACACGCCCGTCGACGAACCGGCCAGCCAGAGCCGGCGTCGGGACGTTGGTTCCAACAATCGCAACATTTACATATTGCATTTTTTGAATAGTTTCCACCCCCCGACCGCGGCTTGTCCCGAACGATCGTGGGCCGGCGAAGGCCGTTACGGCGGCTCGGGCATCCACCGGGCCATGCCAACCAGTCCGACCATGATGCGGGTCAGGGCTTCCGCCACGTCCGCCTGGTTCGCCCGCAGATCGGCAAGGGCCTCGGCGGTGCCGTCGGGCGCTTCGTCGGAGGCCATGATCAGGTCCTCGATCATGGCCGACTTGATCCCGGGGTGGCCGAGAAAGCCGAGCGCCCGTTTGCCGACCTGGAAGACGACCGGTTCGCCCGATTGGTCGGTCGCAAGGGCCGCGGCCGCCTCCGGCAGTACCGGCCGGTCACGCATGTAGACGGCGACCGGAAAGCGGGCAGGCAGGTGGCCGCCAATGGCGCCGGGAATGGCGCGGGCGGTTCCAACCGTGAAGCGCAGCGGCGCCTCCTCGGCACCGCCGCCGGCGGCAATCGCAAGGATCGCCGCGCCGACGCCGATGCCCACCACCGGCAGATCGCGGGCAAGGAAATCGGCGGCGAGGCGCAGCTCGGCCGCGAGGCTGGGGATCAGGGGGCCGCTCACGACGCCGAGCCCGCCGGCGCCGAGGATGATCAGACCGTCGTAGTCATCCGCGCTCTCTGGTACCCGCCCGCCGGCGACAAACGGGCGGCAATAGCGGAAGCGGATGGAGCGGGCCTCAAGGTGATCCTCGATGAGGCCGAGATAGTCCGCCTCGATGTGCTGAAGGACGCAAACGGTTTTCAACGGGCGTGCTCCGCCGGCCGGGGGACAAGCGCACTCATGGACATATCACTTTTTTGCGATATGAAAGGCGCCAACGAAAGGTGAGGGGAGGGAGCCATGGATATTGTGGACGTCGTCATTCACGTTGACGAAACGATCGACCACGATCGCCGCGCCCGCATCGCCGATACGGTGCGGGCGCACAGTGGCGTCGCCGGCGTCGCCCACCACGACGAGAAGCCGCATCTGATGATCGTCGAGTACGATCCGGCCGCAGTCACCGCCCAGGCGCTGCTGAAGGTCGTGCTTGACCAGGGTGTGCACGCCGAGCTTGTCGGTCTTTAGGCAGGACGCCCGTCAGCCGGCAGGCTCGACCGCCGCCATGACCGCGGCGGCGATGTCGGACGGCTCGACGCCGGGTATGTCGAGCTTGAGCTGCTTCTGCCCCGCCGCGGCCGCCGCGGCCAGGGCGTCCGGTTCGAGCTTCGTCCCCACCAGAGCCGCGGCGAGACGATCGACGCCGTCCTCCGGCAGGCAGGTGAAATCCCCCGACAGCATCAGATCGGCGACGGCGCCGTCGCGCGCGACGAGATGGGTGCGGATGAGGCCGCCCCTCGACTTGTACGCGCTTTCAGTGAGGTGGGTGCCGGCGGCGATCTTCACGCCGAGCGTGGTGAACTTGCGCCCCTGGCGGTTTGTCCAGGCCGGATCGGAAAGCGCGGCTTCCTGCTCCTCGATGGCGCGCTGCTCCCTGTCGGTCGGCTCGGCCGTCACCGCCGTCACCCCAAGCGACCTCTCACAATGGCCGAGGAACAGCTCCTTGACGTGGTCCCGGCTCGGCACGGTGGCGAGCTCCTTTGTCATGGTCGTCATGTAGTCGTCGAGGGTGGTCTTCAGCTTGTCGCGGAATTTCTCCGACGGCACCTTGAGGCAGCGGGCCATGGTAGCGGTATCGAAGTCGAACATGAACGAGCCGACCATGACGGTGGCCTCACCGATCGAGGCGGCGCCGGTGCCGCCGATCTTGCGGCCGGCGACCTGAATGTCGTTGATCGGCCGGTATTCGGCGTTCACGCCGAGCTGGCGGTAGGTGCGGACAGCGGGCTCGATAAACATCGGATAGAGATTGACGGCGTACTCGGGCGCCCTGGCGCGCGGGTACATGAAATGGAAGAACATCTGGTTCCGGTCGAGATAGACGGCGCCGCCGCCGACGTGGCGGCGAATGATCGGGCAGCTTCGCCTCGGCGCAGAACGCCTCGTCGACCTCCTCGGCGACCTCCTGATGGATGCCGACGCAGACGTAAGGATTGGTCGGATTGACCAGCGACAGGACGGGATCGTCGTCGGGGCCGAGGGCGGTCGCGAGGCCGTGGTAGACGGCCTGGCTGGTGAGCGCCGGCACGTAGCCGAAATCGATGACCCTCAGGCGCATGGGCGGTCCCTCCTCCCTCGTGCGCCGGGGTCGCGCTTCAGCGCGCGCAGAAGGCCCGATAGAGCGAGTCGATAATTTCAATCACTTCTGGCCGGGCGATCGAATAATACACGTTCTTTCCCTCGCGCCGCGCCTCGACCAGGTCATCGGCGCGCAGCCGCGCCAACTGCTGGGAAATGAACGCCTGGCGCAGTTTCAACCGCTGCTCGATCTCGCCGACGCTTTTTTCGCCGTCGACGAGGAGACACAGGATCACCAGGCGGGTCTCGTGGGCGAGCGCCTTCAGAAACTCGCTGGCCTCGCGCGCGTTTTCCAGCAGGTCGTCGGCCGCAACCCGAGATTTCGGGCGACCGGCGGTGCCTGCGGGAAGGTCTATGCTCGTTGCCATCGTCTGCTTCCGAAACCGTTCAGCGAACAGTAGATATTCGCGATCGGCAGGAAAGTCCAACCGCCCTGCAGCGGCGGTATTCCCCGAGGCCGTTGTGCGTATTGCGTGGCCTCAGGTTTCCTCGCGCAGGGCGACGTCAACCATCAGAGCGGCCGACAGCCCCTCGAGGGCGCCGCGAAGCTCCTGCTCGTCCAGCCCGGCCGGCGCTCGGACGCGCGCGCGGGCGTAGAAGAGGAGACCGCCGCCCATGGGCGCCTGGCGGAGGTCAGTCTCCATTTGCTCGATGCTGACCGCGCGCTCGGCCAGGCAGCGCGAGATGTCATGCACGATGCCGGGGTGATCGGGGCCGACGAGGTCCAGAATGAGAAGGGCGCCGCCGGGTGCCTCGCCGCCGGTGGCTTCCTCGACGGTGATGCGAAAGCCCCGGGTCTGGAGCGTCGCCAGCGCACTCCTCAGGGCCTGAAGGCGGTCGTCGGGGATTTCGACCCGGGCGATGCCGGCGAATTTCTCGGCGAGGTGCGCCATCCGGCTCTCGAGCCAATTGCCGCCCTCGCGGCTCACCGCCTCGGACAGCTTCTCGACCAGGCCCGGTGTGTCGTCGGCGATGAAAGTCAGGACGAGGGCTTTCATGATCGGGCTCCCAATGCGCCGTCGGTGGTGGGCGTCGCCGCGGTCAGCTTCTGTCGGAGCCAGGCAAACGAGGCGGGCGCCCACTCCTTGTAGTGCTTGAAAGCGCAATGGCCGTCGTCGGGGTAGACGCGCGCCTCGCGGCCGGTGACCGGGCCGTTCTCCAGCATGAAGTAGATATTGCCGATCGGTGCGAGGTGGTCGCGCTTGCCGTTGATCATCAACAGGGGCTGGGTGATGCGGTCGAGGATGCCGAGTTCGGACAGGGCCCAGCGCGAGAAGATTTCGTTCTCGTGCTCGACCGACCAGGACTCGAAGGACGGAGGTCCGCCGGGGGCGCCGAAGACGTAGGCGGTGCGGCGGTTGCGCGCTTCGACGACGGCGGCAATTTCGTCTTCGCTCATGCGGTAGCCGAACGGGTGGCCGGCGACGGCCACGACGGCGCGGACCATTTCGGGCAAGGTGCCGGCGAGCTGCATTACCGAATAGCCGCCGCGGCTGATGCCGAAGGCGCCGATCCGGGCCGCGTCGACTTCGGGACGCGCGGCGAGGCAGTCGATGGCGGCGACCCACGCCTTCACCGATGCGGGGTCCCACGGGAACGGGTTCTCGCCGGTGCCCGGACCATCCATCACCAGCGAGGCGAGGCCGTTCGCCAACGCCATCTCGCTTGCCCAGCCGCGGTCCTCCTTGAAGATGTCGGCACCGCACATGATGAGGACGGCCGGTACCGGATCGTCAGAGCGCGGAGCGCGGAAATGCGCCCGGATCGCGCGGCCATCGCAGGGGATTTCGACCACTTCGAGCGGCGGGTCGAGATGCTCGCATGCCTTGCGATAGGCGCGGGCGCAGTCGGCGCTGACGGCGGCCTTGAGCGGCGTGATCTCGCCGGGGAAGCGGCCGATGGAATAGCAGGTCTTGGCGAGCATGTATTCGCGGCGCGCCGGCTCGAAACTGCCTGCCGCGGCCAGCCGGTCGCCATCGTCCTCATGGCGTTTGCCGGCGCCGCGCCAGACCGGAACCCATTTGTCCTCGGTCGTTCCTTCCAGGCCCGCCACCAGCGTCCGCAGTTCGTCGAGGTCGTCGAACATGGACAGCCAGCGGCGATAGAAGCCACCGTGCTGAACGACAAAGGGGTCCTCGTCGGGGGCGAAGCCGAGCGGTGCGATGGTCACGATTCCTCCTTCGTCAGTTCGAGGCGCGAGCCCTTGCCGCGCCGGGTCGCGGATGTAGTGTAGACGCCAACCTGCGGGTGCGTGAGAGGGTCACCACAACATGCTGGAACTCTATAACTTTTCGCAATCGACCTGCAGCCAGAAGGTTCGCATTTGCCTGGCGGAGAAAAATCTCGCGTGGGTCGACCACCGCCTCGTCTCCAAGAACCACGACCATCTGTCCGACTGGTATCTCAAGCTCAACCCCAACGGCGTCGTGCCGACGCTCTTGCATGACGGGCGGCCGGTCTTCGAATCGTCGGTCATTCTCCAGTACCTCGACCAGATACACGCGGAGCCTTCGCTGGTGCCGGACAATGCCTACGACCAGGCGCAGATGCGGGCGTGGCTCACCTACGTCGACATGGTCATCACGCCGGCGGTGCGCTTCCCGTCGTTCCAGTTCGGCGGGCTGCTCAAGAAATTTCAGGCGATGAGCGACGAGGAATTCGACGCCACGACAGGGGCGCGGCCGGTCAAATCCGCCTTCTACAAGAAGATGAACAAGGACACCGGATTCAGCGAGGCCGAGCTCGCCGTGGCTTACGAGGACGTGCGCAAGACCGCTGCCCGCATGGACCGGCTGTTCGACGAATACGGCGGACCGTGGCTCATGGGGGAACGGTACACGCTTGCCGACATCGCCGTGGCGCCACTGCTCGACCGGATCGAGGACCTGGGGCTGGAATTGCTGTGGGAGGAAGACTATCCGCGGGTCGGCGCGTGGCTCCGGCGAATCCAGGCACGATCCGCATACGCCGAGGCGTTCTATCCCGGCAGCCGGCTCTCGGAGGTCTATCCGGACCTCGGCCTCGGGCGTGGCTCCCACCGGCACCTGCTCGAACGCGCGGCAGGGCGCGCCACTCACGACCCGGTCGCGGCCAGGTAGAGGAAGTTAAGCCCTCCGATCGCGGCGAAGAGGTCGATCAGCCCACTGTGGGTCGAGGGCGCCATCCGGCGCAGGATCGTCCGGCCGATCCAGTTGCCAGGGATCATCGTCAGGCCGATCAGGACGCCCATCAGCACGTAGTGGGAATCGAGAAGCTGGGTGCCGCCGAAGACCGCGATCCGGGTGATGTTGGTGGCGAAGGCGACGACGGCCATGGTCGCCACGAAGGCCTCCTTGGTCAGGCCGCAGCCCAGCATGAAGGGCGCGAGCAGCATCTGCGACCCGATCGATCCGCCTGCCAGGAATCCGTACACGGCACCGACAACGCTCAGCGTTTGCTTGCTTGACTTGACCTCCAGCGACTTCGCCAGACGGCGCACCGGGATCGAGGAAAGGATGACGATGCCAAGCACCAACGCGATCACGCGCACGGGCAGGACGCCGTAGAGAAGGGCGCCGACGACGATCATGGGCAGGGCGAACGCCAGGATGGCAAGCAGGACCGAGCCATCGACGGAGCGAAGGTTGAGCAGGCTCCGCGACAGGTGGCTGATGGTCAGCGCAACGCTCATCACCGGGACGACGGGTCTCACGCCGATCAGCAGGGACAGCACGGCGGTCATCAGAAATCCGCCGGCGACGCCGACGGCGCCGTGGATCGACGAGGTGACGAGGGCGGCGAGGGCCACCGCAACAAGGGTCCAGACGCCGAATTCGGCGACGAGCCCTTCCGGACCACTCATGAGACCGCCGAAGGTGGGGAGGGAAGCTCCCGGCGGCGGGTGCCGCCGGGAGCGGGTGCGGTCAGGTCCGCCTCATCGACGGCTCAGAGCGAAGCCGGGCGCTTGGGCATTCCCAGCGCTTCCTGCGCCGCCCAAACGTATTTCAGGTCCATGAACTTGCGCCACTGGAGCCCCTTGGGCAGGTCGCCGGTGACGGCAAGCGACTCGACGAACTTGTCCATCACGTCGGCGCTTTCGAAACCACCGTCGGGGCTGATCTGGTCGAGCTCGAGCTGATACTGCGCCTCGAACTCCGGCGGGATGTCGAAGCCCAAGCCGCGCATAGTCTTGTAAGACTCGTCCTTGTTGGCGGGATCGAACATCCACTTGCGCGCCTTGAGGTCGGCGAGCGCCCACGCATAGGCCGTGTCTTCGTTGGCCGACAGCCAGGTGCCCATGGAGGCAAAGCCCTCCTGCGGCACCGAGTGCAGGTTCTTGGAGAGGAACTTGCCGCCGGCGGCCTCCAGCCCCGCCTGGTGGCGCGGGAAGAGACTGGCCGCGTCGACGGTGCCGGCGAGCAGCGCCTGCAGACGACCGTCGGAGCCGCCCGACGTCGGGACGAAGTCGACGTCCTTTTCCGGATCGAGACCGTTTTCAATCACGATCTGCTTCATGATCCACGTATTGCGGCCGTCCAGCGAACCACCGGTGATCTTCTTGCCCTTGAGGTCGTCGAACGTGTTGATGCCCTTGCGGACACCCATGATCCACCATTCCTTGTCGCGGTAGAGCGAAACCATCTTGATCGGCAGGCCGCTCTTGTCGGCGGAACCGAAGAAGACGCTGGTGTCACCGTGGGTGAGGTTGAGGCTGCCGCCGATAAGGCCCGGCATGTACTCCTCCGACAGCGTCACCTCGAGATTGTCGATGCCGACTTCCTTGAAATAGCCCAGCGCTGCGGCCAGCCGATACGACCACTGGGTGGCGTAATTCGGATTGAAGTCGCCCATCTTCAGCGTCTTCAGGTTGGCCATGATGTGCTTCATGTCGGGTGTCTGCGCCCCGGCGCGATTGACCGTCGCGGCGGCAATGAACATGCCCAGCACGCCGGCGCTGCCTTTCAGCAGAAACTCGCGGCGTGGCAGAACGATTTGCTGTCTTTTCATGCCTTTCCTCCCATTTTTTGGTTCATTTGCCAGGCTGCGAGCGGCCGGGCCGCTCACACACTGTCGACGTGTCGCCACGGGGCGACGTAGGCCTCCAACCAACGCGTGAACTGGATCAGTGACAATGACACGACCACGAGCAGGAACAGCACCGCGTACATGAGCGCGGAGTTGAACGTGTCGGCGGAGCGGTTGATGAGATAGCCGAGGCCGTGCGAGCCGCCGAAAATCTCGGCGATGACGACGCCCACAAGACCGCGACCGATGCCCTGCTGGATTCCCGCAATGATGAACGGGAGCGTGTAGGGGAGAACCACCTTGACATAGAGCTCGCGGCGGTTGGCGCCGAACACCCTGGCGGCGGCCAGCAGCGAGCGCTCGGTCGTCTTAACGCCGGCCCAGGCGTTGATGATGATCGGGAACACCGCCGACAGGACGATGATCGTGATCTGCATCTTCTCCGTGAAGCCGAGGAAGAGGATGAAGAGCGGCACCAACGCGATGCGCGGCAGGGAGGCGAGCGCCCAGACATAGGGACTGAGAATCCTCTCCACGTACTTGTTGCCGCCCATGAGGAGGCCGGCCGGGATGCCGATGGCGCAGGCGATAAAGAGGCCGAGCCCGAGGTTGGTCAGGCTGTAGAGCAGGTGATCGCGGATGCTGCCGGAAATCACGGCGCCCGGGGGCGCGCTGGTGGTGAGCCCGTGCCAGAGGGCGGCGAACATGCTGCTGGCGCTCGGCAGGAAGAGCGGGCTGATGGCCCCAGACCGCGCGAACAGCTCCCACAGGCAGAAGAACGCCGTCAGGTTGACGACGGTGATGACCCACGAGCCGTAGCGCGACCAGGCTTCGCCTGCCGTCCATTCGGCGTCCTCGATGCGGCCGGGTTCGGCGTTGGCTCCGGCGCCGGTGCGTTCCCTTTCCTCGATCGTGCTCATCATCTCGCTCCACGAGAGGCTTGCATTGCTTCGTCTTTCACGAGCTGCCAGATGTGGTCGTAAAGCTGGCCGAACTCGGGCAGGGCTTTCACGTCGTAGTCGAAGCGCGGGCGCGGCAGGTTGATGTCGACGATCTCCTTGATGCGACCGGGGCGGAAGGAGATCACGACCACCCGGTCGGCGAGCGTGATGGCCTCGTCGATCGAATGGGTGATGAAGACGACGGTCTGACCGGTGCTCGCAACGATGCGCTCCATCTCGCTCTGCATCGCCGAACGGGTCATGGCGTCGATGGCGGCAAACGGCTCGTCGGCGAGAAGGATATCGGGCGAGGTGACGAGCGCGCGGGCGATGCCGACACGCTGCTTCATGCCGCCCGAGAGCTCGTAGGGGAACGACTTCTCGAAGCCGGTCAGGTCGACAAGCTCGAGACAGCGGCGCACCCGCTCGTTCATTTCCTCTTTCGAGAGGCCGAGCTTCTGAAACTCGAACGGCATGCGCACGTTCGACTCGACCGTGCGCCACGGCATCAATGCGTAATCCTGAAACACCATGGCGCGGTCGGGGCCGGGGCCGGTGACCGGCCGCCCGTTGACCTCGATCGTACCTTCCCAGGGCTCGACAAGTCCCGAGATGGCATTGATGAAGGTGGTCTTGCCGCAGCCCGACGGGCCGACCAGCACGACGAACTCACCCCGGTTTATGGTCAGGCTGATGTCGCGGAGCGCCGTCAGCTTCTTGCGCTCGCGATGCAGCTTGTAACCGATGGTGAGGCCACGCGAGACGATGATCGGCTTGCCGGGCGCCACGGCGTGACCGGGTGCCGAGCTGGCCTGCTTGGATCCGCCAAAACGCACGGTCGCTGTGCTCCTCCCGGTGTTTTCATTCACCTCTTTGAGAGGCTTGTCTTGCCGGAGTGCCGTAGTCGTCTGCACCGTGCCTATTTCCTATCATCTTCGCCGACGCCCGAATACCGCGGATGCGGGCCGGGGCCGGTAACGTCGTCTGTGAAGCGCGGTGTTCTCATTGGACCACGTACCGCGGCGGTTGATTGTCGATCAGAAGCCGCGTGACGTTCTCCCAGGCCGAACGAAACAGATGTGCCCATGACTGACGGGTGATGCCGGCGATGTGCGGCGTCAGGATCGTTCGGTGTGCTGCGGCATCAGACAACCTCAGGAGAGGATTGTCGGGCGTCGGCGGCTCGCTCGAATAGACGTCGATGGCGGCACCGCCGAGGCGCCCGGCTTCCAGGGCGGCGGCCAGCGCAGCTTCGTCAACGATGCCACCGCGCGACGCCTGGATCAGCACGGCGCCCGGCTTCATCGACGACAACCGTGCGGCGTCGATCAGGTTTTGGGTGGTGGCGAGGAGGGGAACGTGCAGCGAAACGACGTCGGCGCGCGCGAGCAGTTCATCGAGGGTGAGGGACTGCGCCCCCAGCGCATCGGCGGCGACGCGGTCGCGCGGGGCGGGGTCATGGTATGCGATACGGGCGCCGGCCTGCCTGAACCGGCGGGCGACGGCGGTGCCGATTTCGCCCATGCCGACGATCCCGACCAGCAGGTCATCAAGGCCGTCTACGTTGTCAGCCAGCAACCGGGCGCGAAACGCGGCGTAGTCGCCGCCGCGGATTGCGGCGCTCGCCTGGACGAAGCGGCGGAGCAGGGCGGAGGCGCAGGCCACCGCGTACTCCGCGATGGCATCGTTGCTGCCACCGGGAACGTTCGCGACCGGAATGCCGAGTGCCTTGAGGCCGCTGGTGTCGACGCGATCGACCCCGGCACCGGTCACCTGGACGAGGCGGATGGCACTGCCGGTGAAGAGGTCGAGCGGAAGCTTTGGCCCGACGGCGGGAATAACAAGGGCGGCGGCGGCCTTCAACGCGGCGGGCATGGCGGCATCGGCCGGTGCCATGTAGGTGATGTTCAGGGCCGGCGGTGGAGCGACTCCGACGCGCGTGAAATCGGCCTCGGGGCGAAGGCAGAGCACGTCGGCCATCACCGCGCTCCTTCGGGTTCGTCCCACGACGGGAACTCGACCGTCACCGGCCGGATGTCACTGACCGGAAAGAAGCACATGAGGCGCAGTACATCGGTTCCGGTGTTGTAGGTGGCATGCCGTTCGCCGGCGGGAACGAGAATGGTGTCGCCGACCGAGATGCGGGTATTCGCCACTGTCGGTGCGGGTGACGCCCTGGCCGGCGAGGACGTGGATGGATTCCTCGACATCGCGGTGAATGTGGGGGCCACGGGCGGCTCCGCCCGGTTCGATCTCCACCAGGCGGACGGTGGAGCTTGCGGCGCCGACATCGGCGCCCACAAGCTCACGCGCGCGCCGTCCCGGCAGGTTCATCGCCCTCGCATCCCTGAGGACAATGACTCTGGCCATCAGGTGACCTCGCGCAGGTATTTGACCTCCGCCGTCCCGCCGAGGGCGCGTTCAAGCTGGAGAAACAACTCGGTCGCCTCGGTCGCGATCGCATCGGCGATGGTGTTCACCATCACAATGCCGCGCTCGGCGGTGGCGCCGACGGGGTCGCCGTACCAGCCGGTCGGCGCGATGTTGCGGATGTCGGTCAGTACAGGCTGGTAACTCCGCGTGCGGCGAAGCTTGTCCATGTGACGGCCGCGGACGTGGTCGGAGGAGCGGCCGACGCGATCGAGGTGGACCAACTCGGGGCGGGTGGCGAGTACCGCCAGCGCTTCGATCTCGCCGCCGTGGGTAAGGCCGTTGCACTCTTCGCCGTAGAGCTCGTCGGCGACGTAGCAGGCCTGGACGGTCAGTACGGTCATCCCCACCCGGCGATGCAGGTCCTCGGCGGCGATGGCGAGCGAGGGGATGTTGCCCTCATGCCAGTTGACGATCATCAGCTGCTTGGCGCCGTGCCCCGCGGCCGACTCGCATATCTCGGTGACGACGCGGATGTAGGTGGCCGGCGTGAAGGTCACGGTGCCGGCGTAGGGCATGTGCATCGGGGTGACGCCGACCTGGGGGCCGGGGAGGACGACGCCGTCCATTTTTTCCGCCACCGCCGCGGCAACCAGCTCGGCTGCGAAGGAGTCCGTGCCGGTCGGCAGATGGGCGCCGTGCTGCTCAACGCTGCCGGTCGGCATGAGAACCAGGGGATTGCGCTTGAACTGCTCGGCGATCTCCGGCTGGGTCAGTTCGGAAAAGATGCGGGTCGCCGGCATCTTGGTCACCTCTTTACCAGCCGTTCCCGGGCCGCGTCGCGGACCTCGTCGAGAGGGACCAGCGCACCGTTGCGCTCAATAGAGCTGAGCGCAGCATAAACGCTGGCGAGCGCCGCATTAGCGTTCGCAGCACTGAGTTCGTTTTCTTTTCCCGACCGGCAACTTTCGGCAAACAGCTCAAGCTCGGTGCGGAACATGTTGGACTCCGGCTCGGTCAGAACCTCGCGGCTGCCGTAGCCGTCCTTGCCGCGCTGGATATAGAGCGTCGAGCTGGCAACAAGTTTCTCCGGCGTATCCCAGGTGCCGAAATCGATCTCGTAGTGCATCAGGCCCCTGGAGCCAAACACCCGCACCGCGAAGACACCCGGCGAGGTCCAACAACTGCCGACGTAGCCAACCTTGCCGTCAGCGAACTTGAGCAGCGTCATCGACTGGTCGTCGACCTCGGCCCCGACGGGGGACAGTTTCGACGCGATCGAACTCGCGCTGGTAACGTCGCCGCCGAGGTAGTGGACCACATCGAACATGTGGATGGAGAGCTGCGACAGGGGGCCGCCGGGGGCGCGGTCCTTGTACCAGCGCCAGGTCTGCGGCGTCAGCTCCAGCGCCCGCTCGTTGGAAAAATTGGCTTCGATGAAGCCGACGCGGCCGAGCTCGCCGGCATCGATGCGCCGGCGGATCTCGCGAATACCACCCATGAGGCGGGCGCTGTGGCCGACGGTCACCGTGACGCCATAGGTCTCCTGCAGCGCCTGGATGGCGAGGCCATCCTCCAGCGTGCTGGCGATCGGCTTCTCGGTGTAGACGTGCTTGCCCGCCTTGGCGACCTCGCGCGCAACCGGCAAATGCTGCTCGTTGGGGACGGTCAGGATGACGCCGGCGATGTCCTCGCGGCACAGCAGCGAGGTAAGTTCAGGGACGGAAGCTACGCCAGTGTCGGCCGTGAAGGCCTTCCGTTTTTCCTCGGAGCGGCTGAAGGCGGCGACGATCTCCATCTGATCGGAGAGCGTTGCTGCGCGGGTGAGGACCCGCGCCCATCGTCCCAGTCCTACTATTCCAAGCTTGGTCTTGCCGCCGGTCATTCCCGCGCCTTCGCCGTTGATCCCGTATTACTATACGACAGTGTGATCGAACGTCAACGCGTGCCTGTGATCTGGCTCCCGTGACAGGTGCCGGGTCAGCCGTTGGTGCCCGGCACCTCAGAAATCCATTTCGAGGACGTAGAGCCCGCCGACGTGGCGATCGACGGTGTAGACGATGCCGCGCTCGTCAACGAAGACATCGTTGAGCTGGATGGAGCCGGTCGGCGCGCCGGCGGGCGGCGGGGGAACGAAGCAGGCGACTTCACGCGGCTGAAACTGATTTGAGATGTCGAAGGCCCGCGTGCCACCGTTGAAGAAGGTCCCGAAAATCAGCTGTTCGGACTGAAAGGACGTCGGCGTGGGGATGTTCTCGTGGACATTGTGGGCGCCGAAGCGGCCACCACGGTGCTTGAAGGCGTCAAGTGGCGGCAGCGGCAGCGTCGAGATCGGTACCAGGTTTTCCTCGTAGCGCGCATCGACGATCCACATGAGCTTCGGCCAGTCAGCCGCCGCATCCTTGATGGACTCGTTGGTGACGACGAGAAGCTCGCGCTCGAACAGCGGCAGTATGGTGTGTGTGAAGCCGAGGTAGGGTGGCGCGTTGTTCCACTGCGAGACGACCTTCGGATTGCTCTTGTCGGCGATGTCGAGGATAACCACGCCGCCGTCGACGCAGCCGAGGTAGGCGCGATCGCCGCGTTGGGGATAGACGTTGGTGTTGTGCACGCGGAAGCCGGCGCCGCGCGGATTGTGCTGCACTGGCAGCGCGTGCGTATCGCCGACGCGAACGCCAGGAACCCACCAGCGCCCCACTTCCTCGGGCTTCGAAGGGTTGCGCACGTCGATGATCCGGTAGAACTGGTCATCGCCGGGACGGTGCGACTGGAAATCGGCGGCACCCGCCGACATGTGAACGTATTCGCCGTCGCAGAACCAAAGCTGATGGACGCCGCGCGAATGGGGTCCGGAGGCATCGAAGAAGGCGATCGTTTTCGGCGCCTCCGGGGTCGAGATGTCGAACAGCTCCATGCCGGCCGGCTGCTGACCGTGCTGCTTGGTCTGGTAGGCAACCGCCATCGTGTTGCCGACGATCTCGAGCGAATTGGAGCGCATGTACGGCTGGGGAAGGTCGGTCTGGATCACCAGCTTCGGCGCCCGCGGATCGCTGACATCGACGGCGGTGAAGTTCTTCGGCGCGGCCTCGTGGGCAAGCCACAGGATTCGCCGACCATCCGGGGCGATCTGAATCGCCATTCCCTCGCCGAGACCGCCGAACCCGTTCAGGTCGTGGTGGGCCAGCTGCTTTGAAACCGTAAACGTCCGACGGTTGGGGCTCGACAGCGACGGTCACTCTTCCCTCCCTGATGATCCGGCCGGCGAACGAAGCGCGCCCTACGGACAATCGGCTAGAGCGTTTCGGTTTCGGCCTCGCCGAAGATGCGCATGATCTCCGCGGCGGCGTTCATCGCCTCCTGGCGGGCGATCTTCTCGGCAAGTTCGCCGTCGCGTTTCTTCAGCGCCTCGAAGAGGTCGCGAAGTGCGGCGACACTCTGCTTCGACCGGCCGGTGGAGCGCTGCGGATGGCCGAGCCCGAGGGCGCGCCAGCGCCAGATGCGCGCGTAGAGCGTGGCGATCATGGAGGACAGCGACTCGCTGCCGGCGCCTGCGAACAGGATGTTGTAGAACTCGTTCTTCACGGCAAGGATGACGTCCGGGGTGCCGTCGCGGTAGGCGGCGGCGGTCCGGTCAAGGGCGCCCTTGAGCTCGGCGACGTCCCTGGCCGAAGCGTGGGCCACGAACATGCGCGCGGCGAGCCCCTCCAGCACGGCGCGTATCTGATAGAGGTCTTCCGCCTCCGCCCGGGTCAGTTGCCTGACGATCGGCCCCTTGTTGGGGATCGTTTCGATGATCGATTCGGATTCGAGCTGGCGCAGCGCCTCGCGGATAACCGTCCGCGACACGCCGGTCATGTCGATCAACTCGCGTTCGATCAGGCGGGAGCCGGGCGGAAGGCGCCCCTGGACGATCGCCGTGCGCAGGGCGTCGACGACGTCGGCGCGCAACGGTGCCGCGCGCTTCTTGACCACCGGGAAATTCAGCCCGGCGGTCGTCAGCGCCGAACCCGCCTTCTCGTCGTTGGTGTTGCGCATTACCCGTGCCGTCTTGTGCGTCGCGCCCCAGTCGGCCGTGCAAGTCGGTGCCGCCGACGCGCTTGCATAACTTGCTCCGCCGTCACGCGCCACGCAAAAAGCTCACCGGGTCACCCGGCCGCGTCAGAGCCGAAGCAGACGTGTGGCGTTGGCGCCGGCTATCGCGGCCCGATCGGCCTCGGAAACCGGGGTCTCGTGGAGCCATGCGGCGCCGGCGGCGTTTTCCATATAGGGGTAGTCGACAGCGAACAGGATACGGTCGGCGCCAAGCTCATCGATGCAGCAGGCGAGCGCCGGCGTCGAGAAAAAGCCGCTGGTCGTAATGTAGAAGCCGTTGGTGAAGACCTCGCGGAAGCGGATGGTCTTCTGGCCCGGCCGGGAAAGCGCCTCGTCGATCCGCCAGATCAGGAACGGCAGGGTCTCGCCGAGATGGCCGAGAACGATCTTGAGGTCGGGACAGGTATCGAAGACGCCGGCCAGAACCAGGCGGAGCGCGTGGGTCGCCGTTTCCACCGTAAAGCCCCAGGCGGCGCGGGTGACGGTCGGGAAATCGGCGGCGTACTCCTTGAAGTAGGCATCGACGACGGCCGGGTGCGGCACCGACGGGTGCAGATAGATCGGGACGTCCAGGCGCTGTGCGCGCTCGAAGATCGGCCAGAACCTCCGGTCATCGAGGAAGGAACCGTTGGCAAGGCCATGGATCATGGCGCCCTTGAAACCGAGTTCACTGACGGCGCGCTCGAGTTCGTCGGCGGCCGCTACGGGGTCGGCGGTGGGCAGGGCGGCGAAGGCGGCGAGCCTGTCGGGGAAGTCGGCGATGGCGCGATGGAGCCGGTCGTTGACGCGCCGCGACAGGGGTATTGCGACGTCGGCGGCGAGCAACTGGGTCGAGGGGGATCCGTGGGAGAGCACCTGCACGTCGATGCCGGCTTCGTCCATTCCCCGGATGCGTGCGGCGCCGATATCGGCAAGCCGCGCCGCCAGGGTCTCGGCGCCGCGGCGGACCGGCGGGAAGGTCGACGCCAGTTCAGCGTCGACATAGTGCTCTTCGACGGCAATCACGGGCTGACCGGAATCGAGCGGCAAGATCCGTCTCCTTTTCGCAGCGCGCAGATTAGGAACGCCGGGCGAGGCGGTAAAGCGCCGGTGTTTTTCCTTCAATTTCCGTCCGGGAAGTCCTAGTTGTAGCCACTCAGGTGATGACCCGGATTTGACGGACGTGCGCGGCATGGGATCGGACGCGGATCAGGCGACCGCTGTGGAAGGCCAGCAGAAATCCGCCTGTTGCACGCCGGCGCGGGCGGAGAGGCTTCTGCCTGCCGCGAACGGGCCCGTGGTGGCGGCCGCGACGCGCGGCGCGCGTTCCAATGCGATCCCGGTCACCGGCGGGCGCGTTTTCGTCGGGACCGATCGTCCGGTCATTCGCGTCGACGGGGAGGGGCCACGGCGTTCTGTCACCATCAATGATTTCGCCCTCGAAGCGCAGGCGGTGACCAACGCCCGCTTCGCCGAATTTGTCGAGGCGACCGGATACGTCACCGAGGCGGAGCGGTTCGGCTGGTCGGCGGTGTTCGTCGGCCTGCTGCCTGACCGTGCGCGGCCGGTCAACGATGCTCCCGGGACGCCATGGTGGGTGCGCATCGACGGGGCGCATTGGCGGACACCGGAGGGGCCGGCCAGCGACATCGCCGAGCGGATGGACCATCCGGTGACGCAGGTTTCGTGGGCGGATGCGTGTGCGTTTGCCAAGTGGGCAGGCGGTCGCCTGCCGACGGAGGCGGAATGGGAGCACGCCGCCGGCAACGCGGACGGGCGCCGGTTTCCGTGGGGCAATGAAGAGCCGAACGACGACGACATGATCTTCTGCAACGTGTGGCAGGGACGATTTCCTACCCACAACACCTGCCGCGACGGCTACATGGGGACGGCGCCCGCTGCCAGCTTCGAGCCGACCGAGGCCGGCTTCTACAATCTGTGCGGCAACGTTTGGGAGTGGAACGCCGACGCTTTCAGGGTCCGCTCGCTGTCGCGCGCGGCCAAGACCCGCAACGACCGGGCCCAGGCCGAATCGGAAAAGGTCCTCAAGGGCGGTTCGTTCCTCTGCCACATCAGCTATTGCTATCGCTACCGCATCGCGGCGCGCATGAGCCTCACGCCGGACAGCGCTGCGAGCAACGTCGGGTTCAGAGTTGCTTACGACGGCTGACGTGGCGGCACGTCGACACTGACGTTCATTTACCGCCGCAACTCCATCCACGGCCGGTCCGCATCGAGCCGCTCGTCCGGCCCGATGCCTGTTTGCGCGGCTCAGGACGTCGAGCGTCCGACCGGATTCCCCGATGGCACAAAGCGGCGGCGGCCCCAGGTCACGCGCCCCTTAACTCGAAACGATACCGATTCCAAGCTTCCAAAACGTTTTGGAGCGCGCCATGAAGCAGGTTTCGCCGTCGCGCCGACAGACCGGGTTGAAGCAGCTCG
This sequence comes from uncultured Alphaproteobacteria bacterium, assembly GCA_963826055.1. GTDB lineage: Bacteria > Pseudomonadota > Alphaproteobacteria > Rhizobiales > Kaistiaceae > JBBDMC01. Next base: position 24,553 of record CAWGVO010000021.1, read on the forward strand.
CCTCGGAGCTGGGCGTGTCGATCACGACCGTATCGCGGGCGCTCGCCGGCTACAGCGACGTGAGTACGGAGACCAGGGCACGGGTTACCTCCGCTGCCCGCGAGCGCGGTTACGTGCCGAGTCGGGTCGGGCGCATGCTGGTTCGCGGCCGTACCGACTTCATCGGCATGGTGCTGCCCATGCGCAGCGGTCAGCTCATCGATGCCTTTCTGGGCGAATTCCTCGTCGGACTGAGCGAGGGCTTCGCGATGCGCGGCCGCGATCTGTTCCTGGCGCCGACGAAGGGCAGCGGCAGCGAGCTCGACGTGCTGCGGCACATCGTCGACGGCGACCGCGCCGACGCGATCGTTCTCAACCGTCTCGAGGTCGATGATGCCCGCGCCCATTTCCTGATCGAGCGGGGCTTCCCGTTCGTGGCGCACGGACGTCTGCTGACCGGCAGCCGACCGTTCGCATGGTTCGACACCGACGGCGAGGCCGCGTTTGCCGCCGCCGCGCGGCTGCTCGTTTCCCTCGGGCACCGCCGCTTTGGCCTGGTTACCATCGCCGAGCCGTTCACGTTCGCGCATCTGCGCCAACGCGGCCTGGAACGGGCGCTCGGCGAGGCCGGGCTCTCTCTGTCGCCTGACGCGGTTGTGAGAGTGCCGATGTTCGAACGAACCGCCGCCTTGGCGGCGGCCGAACAGCTTCTGGCGCTCGAGGACAGGCCAACCGCCATCCTCGGCATAACCGACGCGCAGGCGCTTGCTGTGCTCGACGTGTGCCGGGAGCGCTCAATCGCCGTGCCCGAACAGCTTTCGGTCATCGGCTTCGATGACGTGCCGGTCGCCGCCTATGCGAGTCCCCCGCTGACCACCTTCGACCAGCACGCGCGCGAGAGCGCTGCGATCGTCGCAGACATGGTCATGGAACTGCTGGACAATCCGGCGCCGAACATCTCGCCGCGCTTGATCACACCGGACTTCGTACCGCGCAGCAGCCACGGCCCGGCACCGTGAGACGATCTTAGAGGCATTCAAGAGAAGAGCAACAATGGAGGAAACGATGAAAAAAATTGGAAGACTGATGCAAGCGACGGTGGCCGCCGTGCTTGTCACCGGGGTCGGGGCTACATCGCCAGCGCTCGCCGATCCGCTGTTGTTTTGGTCGACCCAGGGCACGCCGGTCAACGAGCAGCAGGCGATCCGCGACACGGTACTCAAGGGCTTCGGCGGCGACGTCGATTTCCAGCCGCAGGATGCCGGGCCGTTCATCACCCGCATCAATGCCGAGGCGAAGGCGGGCAAAGGCACCATCGATTTGATCGGCGGTCTGCACGGCGACTTCGCCAGCTTTCCGAACGATCTGATCGACCTCAGCGACCTCGCCGGCTCGCTGTCGGGCGTCGGCGTCAACCAGACCTACCTCGGCCTCGGCAAGCTCGGCACAAACGAGCAGAAATACGTGCCGTGGATGCAGGCGACCTACATCATGGCCGCCAGCAAGAAGGCGCTCGACTATCTGCCGGCAGGCGCCAACATCAATGCCCTTACCTACGACCAGTTGATCGCGTGGGCGAAGAACCTTGCCGACAAGACCGGCGGCCCGAAATTCGGCCTCCCGGTTGGACCCAAGGGCCTGATCCACCGTTTCGTGCAGGGCTACCTCTATCCGTCCTTCACCAATTCGATGGTGACCAAGTTCCGTTCGCCGGAGGCCGCGGCGATGTGGGGCAAGGTCAAGGAACTGTGGGCGGTCACCAATCCGGCCTCGACCAACTACAACTTCATGCAGGAACAACTGCTGAGCGGTGAAATTTGGGTGGCGTGGGACCACACCGCGCGGCTCGCCGACGCCATCAACCAGAAGCCGGACGATTTCGTCGCCTTCCCGGCACCCGCCGGCCCCACCGGTCGCGGCTTCATGCCGGTGGTCGCGGGTCTCGGCATCCCCAAGACCGCGCCCGACATGGACGGCGCCAAGAAGCTGCTCGCCTACATGATGCAGCCGCCGACCCAGATCGCCATGCTGAAGGCGAACGGCTTCTTCCCGGTCGTAAACGCGCCGCTGCCGGCCGACATGCCGCCGGCGGTGAAGGCCGAGGGTGCAGCCGTGGCGGCCCAATCGGGGTCGTCCGACGCCAACCCGGGTCTGCTGCCGGTCGGTCTCGGCGATCTCGGTGGCAAGTTCAACCAGGTCTACATCGACACCTTCCAGCGGATTGTCCTCAACAACCAGGACATCGCCAAGGTGCTCGACGACGAGGCCGTTCAGCTCAAGGCGATCATGGACCAGGCGAAGGCACCATGCTGGGCGCCTGACAAGCCCTCGACCGGCGCCTGCCCGGTCGACTAGGCCCCTCGACGTCCTCTCCCCGGCCGGACAAGCGGCTGGGGAGGGACAACCCCCAGGAGAGCGGCGATGCGCGAGAGCCGGGCGCTGCCCTATCTGTTGCTGCTGCCTTCGACCCTGTTCCTGCTGGCCTTTTTCGTCTGGCCGCTGGTTCAGGTGACGGTGGAGGCGTTCACAGTCGGCGGCGTCCCCTCGCTCGGCAACTTCCGGACGATGGTGACCCACTGGAAGTTTCCGCAGGCGCTGGAGAACACGCTCCTCCTCGCCGCGCTTATCGTGCCGCTGCAGCTGGTGCTGGCTCTCGTCATGGCGACGCTGGTGATGCAGATCGGTCGCGGCCGTGACCTCGTGCTCTACGTGCTCACCATCCCGCTCGGCATCTCCGACCTCGCCGCCGGTCTGGTGTGGCTCGCCATCCTCCAGCAGAACGGCTTCCTCAACAGTGCGCTGCAGGCCTTCGGCGTGATCGACCAGCCGGTCAACTGGCTGAGCTACCAGAACTACGGTTTCATCCTGTTCGCGGTGGTGCTTGCCGAGCTATGGCGATCGACGGCGATCGTGCTGGTGATATTGATCGCCGGCATGGGCTTGATCCCGAAGGAATATTACGAGGCGGCGGCCGTGTTCGGGGCGGGGCCGTGGCGCCGGTTCGTGAAGGTGACGCTGCCGCTCCTCAAGCCAAGCCTGCAGACGGCCCTGATCCTCAGGACCATCCTCGCCTTCGAGGTCTTTGCGGTGGTGGCGGCGCTCGCCGGCACCCAGTTCCCGGTATTGGTCGGCGAAACCTATCAGTGGCAATTCGCCCTGCAGGACCACAAAGTCGCCTCAGCCTACGCGCTGCTGATCCTGGCGATCTCGGCCTCGATCACGGTCTTCTATCTGTGGGCGTTGCGCCAGCGCGAGGAGACGCGGGCATGAGCGCGGCGACGCGCGACGCGCCCATCCTCCGCCGGGCGGTGGCTGATCGGTGCCATCGTGCTGGTCCTGATGGTGTGGGTGCTGCTGCCGATCTACCTGATCCTGGTCAACACGCTGTCGAGCCCCGACGCGGTCAACGGGTTCCCCAAGGTGTTCCTGCCGGAGTTCGATTTCGGCAGCATCCGCTTCTTCGTCAACTTCCGGGGGGTTCCGTGGGCGCTGTTCAATTCGGTGGCGGTGGCGGTGCTGACCATGGTGTTCGCCGTCGGTCTCGGCGCCCCGGCCGGATACGCGCTCTCCCGCTTCCGCTTTCGCGGCGCCAACACTTTCCGCATCCTGGTGCTGATGACGCGCGCCTTCCCGTTGCCGCTGCTGGCATTGCCGCTGGCGGTATTCTTCATCCGCACCGGGCTCGACGACACCCAGGTTGGTCTCGCCATCGTTCACACGACGCTGGCATTGCCATTCGCAATCCTCATCACCTACTCGCTGTTCCTGTCGATCCCCTTCGAGCTCGAAGAGGCCGCGTTCACGCTCGGCTGCACGCGCTTCCAGGCGTTCCGCAAGGTCGTGCTGCCATTGGCGCTGCCGGGTATCGCCGCCTCGGGCGTTTTCGCCTTCGTCACGTCGTGGAACGAGGTGTTCGCGGCGGCGGTGCTGACCATCCAGAACCGGACGCTCACGGCCTTCCTGCTGCAAAGCCTCGACTACTCGCCGCTGCCGCTGCGTTTTGCCGGCGGCGCGGTGCTGGTGCTGCCGGCGCTGATCTTCCTGTTCGCGGTGAGGAAGTACCTCTTCTCCCTCTGGGGCATCGCCAACCGCTGAAAAGGGGCACGCATGGCCGCAATCGAGATCAGAGAGGTCGCCAAGCGGTTCGGCAGCTTCAACGCGCTGGTCGACATCGACCTCGACGTCGCTGACCGCGAGTTTCTCGTGCTCCTCGGTGCGTCGGGCTGCGGCAAGACCACGCTGCTCCGGCTGATCGCCGGGCTCGATACGCCGAGCGATGGCGAGATCCGCATCGGCGGCAAGCGGGTGAACGAGCTGCCGCCGCGTTCGCGCGGCATCGCCATGGTGTTCCAGAACTATGCGGTCTTCCCGCACCTGACGGTGTTCGAGAACATCGCGTTCGGGCTGCGCATGAAGCGTCTTCCGGAGTCAGAGATCGACACCAAGGTGAAGCGCTCGGCCGAGCTCCTGCATATCGAGCAGCTGCTGGCGCGCTACTCCGGCCAGCTTTCCGGCGGCCAGCGTCAGCGCGTTGCAGTGGCGCGCGCACTGGCCATGGGACCGGAGGTCTTGCTGATGGACGAGCCGCTGTCCAACCTCGATGCGCTGCTCAGGATGGAGATGCGGGCGGAACTGAAAGGCGTCGTGCAGGAGACCCGCACCACAACGATCTACGTCACCCACGACCAGGTCGAGGCGATGAGCCTTGGTGACCGGATCGCCGTGATGCACACGGGGCGCATTGTTCAGGCGGCCGCGCCGATCGACGTCTATCGCCATCCGGCCAGCCAGTTCGTCGGCGGCTTCATCGGCAGTCCGCCGATGAATTTTCTTCCCGCGCGGCGCCAGAACGGCGCATGGCGGGTCGCCGATATTGATCTTGTTGGCCCCACAATCCCGCGGAACGAGATCCTCTTCGGCATCCGCCCGGAAGACCTGACGACCGCCGAGACCGGGCTTACCGGTACCGTGCGCGTGGTCGAACCGCTCGGCGCTCACCAGCTCGTGACGATGACGGTTGCCGACACCGTATTTCGAGCCGTCCTCGACAGCGACCTCGCGGTCCGATCCGGCGACAGGCTGACGCTGAAGCCGCGTCCGGAGCGTATACGATGGTTCGACGCGGAGAGCGGGGCTGCGCTCCCCTCAACCACAACCGAGCCAGCAACCAGATGACGATCCGGCTACAGGACAAAGACCTCTTCGACGCGGCCGGGGCGATCCTCCGCGACAACGACCGTGGCGCCTACACCGTGCCGACCAAGGGCCTGTACCCGTTCCAGTGGAACTGGAACTCGTGCCTCACCGCGCTGGCGCTGCGCCACTTCAGCGAAGAGCGGGCGTGGACCGAAATCGCCACCCTGCTCGCCCACCAGTGGCCGGACGGCATGGTGCCGCACATCGTCTTCCACGTTCCGGACGAAAGCTATTTCCCGGGGCCCGACGTTTGGGGGACGGGTCGGCCGACACCGACATCGGGCATCACGCAGCCGCCGGTGCTCGGCTATGTGCTCAACCGTCTGTTCGCGGAAGCAAACGACACCGCGCTCGCGCGCGAGCGCGCGCTGATGCTGGTCCCCAAGGCCGATGCCTGGCACCGCTGGCTCTATGCCAACCGCGATCCGGCGGCGACGGGGCTCGTTGCGATCCTGCACCCGTGGGAATCGGGTCGCGACAATTCGATCGACTGGGACGAGGCGCTGGCACGAGTGCCGACCGAAGGTGTGGCTCCCTACCGGCGGCGCGACACGCAGCACGTCAACGCTGCAGAGCGCCCGACGCAGGAGGAGTATGACCGCTATCTGTGGCTGGTGCAGCACTTCCGCGATCTCGGCTGGGACAACCGGCGTCTGCACGACGCCTCGCCCTTCCGCGTCGTCGATCCCGGCTTCAACGCGATTCTGGTGCGCTCCGATGAAGCACTGGCGGAACTCGCCGGCAGGCTCGGCCTCTCCGAAATTGCCGCCGCGGCGCGCGCCCGCGTCGTCAAGGCGAGGGCTGCCTTCGCCACGTTGTGGAGCGAGGCCGCCGGCCAGTTCCTTTGTTTCGACCGCGCCGCCGGCCGGCTGGTCGAAAGCCGGTCTGTCGGCGGCTTGCTGCCGGCGTTCGCGGGCCTCGGCGAAACGGGGCGGCTCGTCGCCACACTCCAGCGCTGGCGGGACAAGGTCTCCTTCGGCGTGCCATCGCACGACCCGGCCGATCGGCGCTTCGACCCGCGGCGCTATTGGCGCGGCCCCTGCTGGCTGATCGTCAATTCCATGCTCGCCGACGGGCTGAAGCGCTCCGGGGCGACGGCAGCGGCGGCGGCCATTGAGGCCGACAGCGTCGCGCTCATCCGCACCAGCGGCTTCGCCGAGTACTACGACCCGCGCGACGGTGGTGGCCTCGGCGGACGCCATTTCACCTGGACCGCGGCGATGGTGGTCGAGCTTCTCGCCAACGCAAGCCGCTGAACTTACGGGCGGTTGCGCAAGAGGATGATGCGCTGCCACCAGCCGGCGACCTGCTCCTCCCGCAGGATGGTGAAGAGGCCCGAGAAGGCTATCAGCACAAGGCCGGTGATGGTGAAGCCGTCGGGTATTTCCGTGTAGATGATCCAGCCGACAAACACCGCCCAGACCATCTGAACGTACTGCGTTGGCGCAATCTGGTTGGCCGGCGCCAGCCGGGTTGCCGCCAGCAGACTGAGGTGGCCGCCAGCGCCAAGGAATCCCGAAGCCGCCATCAAAAGCAACTCATGAGACGACGGCCACTGAAAACCCGGCAGCATGAGGACTCCGTTGACGATAAGCGCGCTCAGCAGAACGACGCCGACGAGGCTGGTCCGTTTCTCGGTGCGGCCGATCCGGCGCAGCACCAGTACGGTGGTGGCGGCGCAGAGCGAGACCGTCAGTGCCGCGAAGTGGCCGGGCAGCAGTTCGCGAAACCCGGGGCGGACGATGACGAGGACGCCGGCGAACCCGACGACGACGGCGAGCCACCGGCGCCAACCGATCTGCTCGCCGAGGAGGCTCGTCGACAGGATCGTGACCATGGCGGGAGAAAGGAAGATCAGCGCATAGGCTTCGGCGAAGGGGATGGTGGTGAAGGCAAGAATGCCGCAGAGGCCGGCAATGATGCCCGCGATGGTTCGCGTGATCACGAGGCGCGGGTGATTCATGCGGAAGAGGTCGCGCCAGCGCTCGCCAGGTGGCCGGCCGAAGGGGATGATGATCACGAGGCCGAAGAGCGTGACGAAGAAGCCGATTTCGAATACGGAGGGGCCGCCGGTCAGCGCCTTGACCGACGCGTCGCCCCATGAGAACAAGCTGTAGGCGAGAAAGCCCGAGGCGACGCCTTTGATCATCGGTGAACCTGGCGAACGGGCGATCAGGTTAGCCGACCGGCCACGGTGCTGTCCGAGTTAGTTCATCGCGACGCCGGATATTCACCGGACATTTTGGCGCCGACAAGGAGACCAGCGGTGCGCGTCATCGGATTCGGCGCCCATCCGGACGACATAGAGATATTCTTCTTCGGCACCCTCGCGGCCCTGCAGGCAAGCGGGGCCGAGATCGGCTGGGTGGTGGCGACCGATGGTTCCAAGGGCGGTGAACTCGCTCCGGATGAGCTGAAGCGCAGGCGCCGGCAGGAAGCCGAGACGGCGGCGGCGATCCTCGGGGTCGCGCCGGTGTTCCTCGATCGGGTTGACGGGGAGCTCGCCGGTGATGGCGAGGCCGCGGGTATCATCGCGGCCGAACTCGCCCGGCTCAAGCCCGACCTCGTCATCACGCATGCGCCCAACGACTACCATCCCGATCACCGCGCCCTCAGTCGCCTGGTTCGCGATGCGGCCCGGTTCAACACGCCGGTGGTGTACGCCGACACGCTCATGGGCGTCGCCTTCGAGCCGACCATCTACGTCGACATTTCCCGGCACGTCGAAGCCAAGCGAAGCGCTATTTGCTGTCATGCCTCGCAGAAGCCGGAACGGTTCGTAGACATGTCGGAGGCGTGGACGCGGTTCAGGGCCATGCAGTGCAATGCCGGTATCGGTGGCTACGCCGAATGCTTCCGGTTCGAGCCGGCTTTTCCGTTCCTGGACGTGCGTGGGTTCTTTCCGCCAACGCCCGTCTGCCGACCATTGGGCACTCGCGTTCCAACAGGTTGATCACCGAACCCGTTGCTGGGCCGAATAGCATTCGACCGGAGTGCAAAAGGGAAACGGATGCGCTGGCTGAAAGTGGTGCGGTGGTCGATCCTTGTCCACTGACCCCGGGGCGGATGGGGATGGCTGGCTCGACGCATATATCTTCGTACGGGAAGGCGGGCCATTGCGTCAGTAATGGTCGGTGGTCGACAAGTCGTTGCGAAGGGACGGCATGTGAACAGCAGCACAATCGCCGCGCGGTATTCTACAGTTGTGAGGCGACTGAAAAACGCATGACCGGCCCGGGACACCGCCCGGGCAGGAGCGAGAGATGGACAAGACCGTGGAAACCTCCAAACGATTGCGCGCTACGTGGAAATCCGACGGTCGCTGGAGAAGAACATCATTTCCGGCAAGTGGCGGCCAGGCGATCGGGTGCCTCCGGAGATCGAACTGGTGGAGCGGTACGGATGCTCGCGCATGGCGGTCAACAAGGTACTTTCGGCGCTGGCATCGGCCGGTCTGATCGTGCGCAGGCGGCGTTCCGGTTCGTTTGTGGCCAATCCGAAATCGCAGGAGACCGTTCTCGAGATCCACGATATCCAGGCGGAGATCAAGGCCACCGGCAAGCCCTATCGCCACGACGTGCTGTGGCGGACGATCCGCCGCGCGACCCGAAAGGACGCCGGACGGCTCGGCGTGAGGACCGGCGCCAAGGTCCTGGCAATCGGCGTCCTTCACTTTGCCGCCGCGGTTCCGTTCGCGCTGGAGGACCGGTTGATATCGCTGGCGGCGGTGCCCGGTGCCGCACGGCAGGATTTTTCATCGTTTCCGCCCGGCACGTGGCTGCTTGAACACATCCCGTGGACGCAGGCCGAGCACACCATCAAGGCCGAGATCGCCAAGGCGACGTTGCTGCGTGTCTCCAGATCGAGGAGGGTGACCCCTGTCTGGTGGTTGAGCGCAAGACATGGCAGGCAGGGACGTGGATCACTTACGTTCGGCTGTGTTACCCGGGCGGTCGGCACGAACTGCTGGCGCGCTTCGCGCCTGGCGGTCTGGTACGGCCCGCGGCATAGGCGCGGGCGGCGATATCGAGGTTCGGAGCGTCCTTGAATAATCCTGACGACGGAGTGGATCTTGATGGTCCGCATTGGCGCTACGCGGTCACCTTGTACGGGCGTCGCGGCGTTCAGGAAGCGTGTCTGAAGTTGCAGGACGAGGGGGGCGTCGATGTCGTGCTGCTGCTCGCCGTCCTGTTCGCGATCCATGAAGGTCGGAACATCGATGGCCGCATTCCAGAGGCCGATGCTGCCATCGCCGCGTGGCGCGACGCGGTGATCGGGCCCTTGCGCGCGATCCGTCGAAAGATGAAGGTGTTGCCGTCAACCGGTCCCGTCGGCGCCATCGACGGCCTGCGGGCGCGGGTGAAGGCCGCGGAGCTGGATGCCGAACAGATCGAGGCGGCCATGCTTGCGCGCTGGATAGACCGGCACACATCGGTGCGGAGCGGAAGGCGGTCAGATCTCCGCTCCTCCGTCGAAGCGCTCGTTGCCTACCATGGCGGGGAGGGTTCGTCCCGCCTGACTTTACTCGACACGGCGATCGCCACGATTGTCTCGGCTGCAGGCCAGCTTAGATGACCGCCGGCGCCGCCGTCATTGCAGGGAGTTGATCGTGTCCGCCAAGTTACCCCTGGTTGTCGGCATCAGTGGCGCTTCGGGCATCCCCTACGGTGTCAGGGCGCTCGAGCTTCTTCGGCAGGCGGGGATCGAAACCCACCTTGTCATGACGCGGGCGGCGCAAGTGACGCTCGCCCACGAGACAACGTTGAAGGTGTCGGACGTGGTCGCCCTGGCGAGCGTCGCCTACAAGGCGGAGGACATAGCGGCGCCCATCTCGAGCGGCTCGTTCCCGACGATGGGTATGCTGATCGCGCCGTGTTCGGTGCGCACGCTGTCGGAGATCACGAGCGGCGTTACGTCCTCGTTGCTGACGCGGGCGGGCGATGTGACACTGAAGGAAAGGCGCCGCCTGGTCCTGATGACGCGGGAAACGCCGCTTCACCTGGGCCATCTTCGTACTATGGCCCTGGCGACCGAGATCGGTGCGATCATCATGCCGCCGGTGCCGGCCTTTTATTCGGCGCCGGCGACGGTCGAAGACATCGTCGATCACAGCGTCGGCCGTGCGCTCGACCTGTTCGGTGTCGACGTCGGTGTGGTGCGCCGTTGGGGCGTGCCGCAGGACCGCTGATCCGCCGCTCGCGGCTAGAGGTGACTGTCCCCGCCCCGCGTTCAGCCGATGACCGTCAAACCGCTTGTGTCGCTCGCAGTCGTCAGCAACGTCGACCGGGATGCCCCGACGGCGAACGTATCTTCCACGGTGTAGCGACGACCGTCTCCGTCGCGAAGAATGGGCTCCAGGGCAATCACCATCCCGGCTTCAATGAGCTGATCGTTCCGTTCATGCAGCATGGGGTTGTCGTGACCACCCAGTATCGACAGGCTGTGCCCGATGTGATCGCGTCGATAGTCCGCGATGCCGGCTGCGGCGTAGAAGTCGACGGCCTGGCGGTAGGCTTCCTTCGCCGGCATGCCTGAGTGGAGTGCCGGGCCGATAGTGTGCACGCAGCTGCGCACCAGCCCATAGATCTCCCGTTGAGCCGGACTCGGCTCGCCGACAACGGCCATTCGCGCGAGGTCGCTGCCGTAGCCCCCGAACAGGCCGCCGACATCCACGCGGATGATATCGCCGGGATCGAGCCGCTTCTTCGCCGACGGATAGGCATGGGCATGACGGGCATTGTCGCCGACGGTTACCACAGCATGTCGGATGACATCGGCGCCGGCGTCGAACATCGCCTGGATGATCGCGGAGGCCAGGTCGCGCTCCGTCATGCCCGGACGCAGGCGCCGGAAGCCGTCCGAGATGGCGTTCTCGGTCGCACGGCCGGCGGTCGCTATCAAGCCTATATGCTCCTCGGTCTTGATGGCGCGGGCGCGCTCGATCGCCCGGTCACCGGCGACGAGGCGGGCATGGGGCAATCGAGCCTGCATCTCTTCGAAGAACTCGGCCATCAGATAGCGCTTTTCGACGCCGATCCGCGCGGTGGCGAAACCGCGATCTTCAAGCAGACTGCCCAGCGCCTCTATCGGCGAACGCCCGAATTCGGCATAGGTCGCGATGTGAGCGGCGTGGCAGGAAGCCTCGACACCGCTGAGTTCATTGCTGGCGCAGAGAAGGAAATCCTCACCATCCGCGGCGACCCCCGCGACGGCCAGGCGCTCACGAATGTTGTCCTGGAGCGTGAACAGCGCCCCCGACAGGTAGAACACGTTCTCCATGCTGAAGGCGAGCAGGACGTCGATCGCCTCCTGCGACATCTCCTGTAGCAGTCGCGGATCATTTCTGACTTTGGTCATGGAACCGCGCGCCTCATATGACGAAGATCTCTTCGTTGTCGAAGGCATCGGAAAGCACCACTGGAGCGCCGTCGGTTATCTCGATCAGATCCTCCATATGGAGGCCCTTTTCGCCGACCCAGCGAACCCGTGTCTCCACGGTGGAAACCATTCCCGGTTCGTAGGTGATGTCTTCAAACGGACTTATCATCGGCCGTTCGTGTCCTTCGAGACCGATGCTGTGTCCGTTGTGCGCATAGGGAAATGGCAGTCCCACCTTCTCGTGAAGTTTGGCGGCCGCCTTGAACAACTGCCCGCCGGTGTTGCCCGGCCGCAGCATGTCGATGATCTGGTGATGGATATCGCGGAGGTGTTTCCAGGTGTCGGCCTCCGTCTGCGTGGGCTTGCCGACCTTTGCCGTCCGCCCGACATTGGACAGATAGTCCTTGTAGTAGCCGCCGGAGTCGGCCTTGACGATGTCTCCCCTGGCCACGCGGTACGATGATGGCGCGGCATGGGGAAAGCCGGTGTTGGGGCCGGCGTTGATGTGGTTGAAGGCGACGCTTTCGGCACCCGACAGGAGGATGTGGTCGGCGAGGCGCCGGCTGAGGCTCCACTCATCCTCGCCGACCGTCACGGTGGCGTAGGTCGCGAGCATGGCCTTTTCCGTCCCCCGGAAACCCTCGGCCAGCAAATCGCGTTCCCGCCGGGTCTTGCGCATGCGGGCCCGCTGAAACAGCTCCTCGCACGGCTCGAGACGGAGTGAGGGCAGGGCCCCCATAAGCTGCGAGGAGTAGCGGTGTGCCAGGTAGTCCAGTTCGCAGCCGATGCGGCCCGTCCGCAATCCCAGTTCGCCGAGGACGTCGGCGACGACGTCCATCGGCCGCGTGACAAACTCCTTGTAGGACCTGATGTCCGTGATCCAGCTCTGCTGCCTTACGTATCCCTCCTCGACCTGGCACAAGACGAAGATCGGGTCGCGTCCCCTGGCCCAGATCACCAGGGCAAGGCGGTCGCGTATCGTTCGCTGGGTCGAAATCGCAGCGTCTGCCACGTAGCGTACGTTCTCAGGGGAGACGGAGATCACGGCGTCGAACGAACTCTGTTCGACAGCCGCTTTGAGGCCCTGAAGGTCCCCGAGTGCATCCTGCATTGTCTTCACGTCGTCATTCCCGTTAGCTATTCGGATGGGTGATGGGCGAGACCTGTGGTCGCATGCCGGCGGCGGCTTAGCCGGGCACGAGCCGCGACTTGGGATCCAGGTATTCTCTCAGGCCGTTGCCGAACATGTTGATCCCCCACACAAGGATGATGATCGACAGTCCGGCGAGGTCGGCGATCCAGGGCGCGATGAAAAGCTTGTCGCTGCCCTCCGCCAGGATGTTGCCCCAGGTTGCCGTCGGCGGCGGCAGGCCAAGACCGAGGAACGAAAGGGCAGTTTCCTGCAGGATCATCTGGGCCACCTGAAGCGTTGCCACAACCGTTACGACCGGCCAAAGCTGCGGCAGGATGTGGTGCCGGATGATGTAGCCGTCGCCGCCGCCATAGAGGATGGCGGCCTCGACGAACGGGCGTTCGCGCAACGAACGGGTCAGGCCGAATACGACGCGCGCGTAGACCGACCAGCGCGAGGTGCCCAGCGCGATGATGAGGTTGAGCACGCTGCCGCCGAGGGCTGCCACCAGGATGATGGCGAGAAGAATGTCCGGCAACGCCATTTGCGCGTCGGCAAAGCGCATGATCGCCTGCTCTATCCGTCCGCCCTTGAACCCGGCAATTACACCGGCGGCGCACCCGATAGCGCACGACAGCCCCATTGCGGTGAGGCCGATGAGGATGGACAAGCGGGAGCCGTACATCAGACGAGACAGCAAATCCCGTCCGTAGGCGTCCGTGCCCAGCAAATGGGCGAACGATCCGCCGGCCATCCAGGCGGGCGGCTTCAGCCTCGCGGCGAGGCTTTGCTGATAGGGATCGTAGGGTGCGATGAGCGGCGCCAGCACGGCGATGAGGATCGCGGCCACGATGATCGCGCCCCCGAGGCCGAGCCTCGTTGTCTTGCCGAAGCGGCGGACGCGTATCTTCATTGGCGGCGGATGCGCGGATCGATCAGCATCTGCAGCAGATCGACCAACAGATTTGAAAGGGTAATGGCAAGCGCCACGAAGAAAACGGCGGCCTCCACCACCGGCACGTCGCGGTGGTAGATGCTGCTGATCATCAGGCGTCCGACACCCGGCCAGGCATAGATGGTTTCGGTGATGATCGACCCGCCCATCAAAGTGCCCAGCTGGACGCCGAGAAAACTGAGTACCGGATTAATCGCGTTGGGAAGAACGTCGGTGACCAGGACGCGCGTTCTCGACAGGCCCTTGGACCGTGCCGTCACGACGAACTGCTCCTCGATCAAGATCCAGAATGCTGGCGCGGGTGATCAGGATGAAGTTCGGCAGCAGGAAGGAGGCCAGCGTCACCGCCGGTAATATGAGATGGCTTATACCACCGATGCCGGAGGTCGGAAGCAGATGAAGCTGGAGCGCGAATATCTGGATCAGCAGAATACCGAGCCAGAAACTCGGCATTGACTGACCGGCGACCGACAGGGAGGAAAGCACAAAATCAGGTAGCCGGTCGCGCCACACTGCGCACGTCACGCCACCGGCGATGCCCAATACCAGAGCAAGGCTCAGACCAGTTCCGACGAGTTCCAGCGTCGCTCCGAGACGCTCCCAGACGGCGTCCACGGCCGGACCGTTGAACTGGAGAGATTCACCGAAATCGCCGTGCAAAAGGTCGCGCAGGAAAATCAGAAACTGCACGGGCAACGGCTGATCGAGGTGCAGCCGCGTGGTCAGTGCCGCGACCTGTTCGGGGGTGCGATTGATGTCCAGGAATATGTCGACTGGGTTGCCGGTGACGCGCAGGATGACGAATGTCACCAGTGCGACCAGCAGCAGCGTCAACGGCAGGAAAGCCAGCCGTCTGGCGATGTAGCCCAGCATCAGTTGGCCTCCGCGACGTTGCTGTCGAGAAGATGACAAGCCGCCTGATGGCCGGCCTCAACCGTTCTCAACGTCGGTTCGCGTTCGCGGCAAACCGGCATCGCGTACGGGCAGCGCGGGTGGAACCGGCAGCCCGATGGAATCGCGTTGGCGCTAGCGATCTCGCCGATGGGCGCGGACGGCGGCCGTGTGGCACCGGGCCTGGGGGAGGGCACAGCCGCCAGGAGTGTCTTCGTGTACGGATGCTGCGGAGCACCGTACAGTTGATCCTTGGGCGCGACTTCGACGATCCGGCCCAGATACATGACAGCCACGCGGTTCGCCACGTGCCTGACCACGCGAAGATCGTGCGAGATGAACAGATACGTCAAGCCGAACTGCCGGCGGAGGTCGGTCAGCAGGTTGATGACCTGCGCCTGAATCGACACATCGAGGGCCGAGACCGGCTCGTCGCAGACGATGAAGTCCGGACGGAGCGCCAGCGCCCGCGCGATGCCGATCCGCTGCCTCTGCCCTCCCGAAAACTCGTGCGGGTAGCGGTCGGCATGCTCGCTGGCGAGCCCGACCAAAGGCAGCAGCTCCTCGACGCGCTGACGCCGCTCGCTGCGCGAGGAACCGGCAAGGCGCATCGGCTCGGCCACCAACGCGGCAACCGTCATGCGCGGGTTGAAGGAGCTGCTCGGGTCCTGAAAGATGAGCTGGATGCGCCGGCGAACCGCGCGCAGACGGGGGCGGTCAAGCTTGAAAAGGTCGATGCCGTCGAACTGCACCATGCCAGAGGTGGGCTCGATGAGCCGCATCAGAAGTCGACCCGTCGTCGATTTTCCGCATCCGCTTTCGCCTACGAGCGCCAGCGTCTCGCCGCGCCCGATGTCGAAGCTGACGCCATCGACGGCCTTCACGCGCCCGGTTTCGCGGCGGCGGAACGTGCCGCCGGTGACGCTGTAGTGCTTGGTCAATCCCTGGACCCGAATCAACGGCGAGGCCGAGGAAACTTCAGGCATAGGATGCAACGTTGCGCAGGCAGGCCGCCTCATGCCGTTCGCTCAGCCGGGCGAGTGTCGGTACCACGGTCGTGCAGTCGGCGAACGCGTGGGGACAGCGAGGATGGAAGGCGCACCCCGACGGCGGGGCGAAGGGGCTCGGCACGGCGCCGTCGATCGCCGACAGACGCTCAGGATCCTCGCCTTCAAACGGGGGCATGCTGCCAAGCAAACCCTCCGTGTAGGGATGGCGCGGCCGTTCGAACAACTCGGCCACTGGCGCCCGCTCCACGATGCGACCGGCGTACATCACCTGCACATCGGCCGCGAACTCCGCCACGATGCCGAGATCGTGCGTGATGAACATGATTGCCATCCCGAGGTCGCGCTGCAGATCGCGTAGCAGATCGAGGATCTGCGCCTGCGTGGTCACGTCAAGCGCAGTGGTGGGCTCATCGGCTATCAGCAGCATTGGATTGCAGGCGAGGGCGATGGCGATCATGACCCGCTGCCGCATGCCACCGGAGAGTTCGTGCGGGTAACGGCCAAGACATTCTCGCGGCGACGGGATTCTGACCAGCGACAGCAACTCCTCGGCACGTTTGTCGGCCATATTCCGCGACAGGCCCAGGTGCAGCTGCAGCGGCTGCCGCAGCTGACGCCCTATCGTGAAGATCGGGTTCAGCGACGTCATCGGGTCCTGGAAGATCATGCCGATCTTCTGCCCCCGCACCGCCTGCATCTGCCGCTCGGTGAAGCCGCCAAGGTCGACGCCATCGAAGAGCATGGCGCCGCTTGACACTTGCGCGGAGTGGTCAGGCAGCAAGCGCAGCAGGGACAGGGCTGTGACGCTCTTACCGCTACCCAACTCGCCGACGACGCCCAGAAGCTGGCCACGGTGCATCTCAAAGCTGATGCCGTGGACCGCCGTGAAGACACCTTGCCGAGTGTGGAAGTCTATCCGCAGATCGTGAACGGACAGAAGCAACTCGTCGGAAGGTGCCGACACGCGGATTCCTTCAATCGGTGGCAGAAAGGGCCGATTCCGCTTGGCCGTGTCTGGCTACGCGAGTTCGACTTTCGACAGCCGGAAGACCTCGTCGGGCGGCGCACCGAATCCACTGATGCTCTTGCTCGCGCCCCAGAGGCTCGGCAATCCGAACAGGAATACCGAGGGGTTTTCCTCGTGCATGATCTCCATCATCCGATTGTATGCCTTGAGCCGTGCGGCCTTGTCGTTGGTGGAGCGGGCGTCGATGAAAAGCTTCTCGTACTCCGGATTGGTCCACTGCGCGCGCTTGCTCGGCGTGGTGAACCAGGTTGTGGCAAAGTCGGCGTCGCCGAGGCTGTACCACCCAACCATGTACATGGGTCCGGGCTCATTGGCTCCGGCCATCTTCAGCCAGACACCACCTTCGACGACGTTGAGCGTCGCGCTGACGCCGACGTTACCGAGCATGCCGACAACGGCGTTGCAGATGTCGATGTCAGAGGGGTATTTCCCCGATTGAGTGGTGATCGCAAACGGCTTGCTGCCGTCATAGCCAGCTTCCTTGAGGAGCTGGCGCGCCTTGTCGGGATCGAACGGGCGTGCCTTGAGGTCCGGATTGAAGCCGAAGGTCTTCGAGGTCAGCAATTGGCCCTGCAATATCTCGCCGGTCCCCTTGAGCAGCTCCTTCTGCAGGGTTTCCTTGTCAATCGCGTAGTCGAACGCCTCGCGCACCTTCGGATTGTCGAACGGCGGCTTGCGGGTATCAAACGTCAAGACCAGGCTGATCGTGGTCGTGACTTCATCGACCTTGGCATTGCTGGAAGCGTTCACCTGGGAGATGAGGTCAAACGGCACCGACTGGATGATGTGGGTTTCGCCTGCCAGCAAAGACGCGATGCGCACCGACGATTCCGGTATCTCGCGGATGACCAGGTTGTCGACTTTGGGCGCGCCACCCCAGTACTCCTTGTTGGCGGTGAGTTCGTAGCGATCGCCGGCCGTCCACTTCTGATAGACAAAGGGTCCGGTTCCGATCGGATGGTTGGGAACGGCGTCGGCGCCGACTTTCTCGTAGTAATGCTTCGGCTCGATAATGATGTCCGACAGGCCCGTCAGCAAAGTGGGAAAAACGCTATTGGTGTGAAGGTCGACCGTGTATTTGTCGACAAGGGTCGCGCCCGTCACCTTGCCGATGCGGATCAGCATGGCGTAGGCGCTTTGCGGGTCGATGATGCGGTTGATGGTGAACACCACGTCGTCGGCGGTGAAATCCATCCCGTCATGGAACTTCACCCCCTGGCGGAGGTGAAACCGCATCGTCGTGTCATCCAACTGTTCCCAACTGACCGCGAGACCCGGATTTATCTTCCCGTCGTCATCGCGAAGGACGAGCGCTTCGTGTGTCTGCGTCAGGAGGGCGAGCGACTGATACGAGCTCAGCCCGCTCTTAAGCGAAGGGGGAAAGACCGACGCTCCGACGACCAGCGTCTTGTCGGCCGCCAAAGTCGGTCGTACGCCTGCCGACAACGCCGCCGCGGTCAGAGCAGATCCGACCACGAACTGACGCCGCGTCGGAGATCCAAACACGGTTCTGCTGAATGTTGTACGCTGTGCGGGCATCGCTTGTCCCCCTTATGGTGCGCGGGACTAAACGCCCGCAAACTCCGACTGTCAAGGCAACCAATTGACGCCTGATTCGGGCGGCGGGGACGACGGTATGATTGCCCGATGCGGGCACGAAGGAGAGGGCGGGAGGATGACGGAAGCGAACGAGATCAGCCTGGCGGACGAGTTGGAACATGCGCTCGCGCGTGCAGGAATTGCGCTTCCGGACGACCGCCGCCAAGCGGTCCTGCGCAGCTATGCTGAATTGCGCCGCCACGTCGCGAAACTGCACGAAGCGCAGACGAGCGCCGAACCCTCGAATGTCTTTCATGTCATGTCCGATCAGGTGCCCGAACCGTGACGTGCGCCGACCTGTCCGTTGCCGAGGCCGGACGCCGCCTACGAGCGGGTACGCTGACATCCGTTGCCCTCACGGAGGCCGCGTTGGCCCGGGTGCATGCGCTCGACCCGGAGCTGCATGCATTCATAACGATTACCGAAGGTCGGGCGCTGTCCGATGCGCGACGAGCCGATGAAGAGCTCCGGTCCGGGCGTGATCGCGGTCCGCTCCACGGTATCCCGTACGGACTGAAGGACATCTACGACACCGCCGATATTCGAACGACATGCTGTTCCCGGCTGAGTCTGAATCGCGTCCCGTCCACGGACAGCAACGCGGCAGCGCGCCTGGCGGCGGGCGGAGGCGTGCTGATCGGTAAACTTACGACGCACGAATTCGCGACCATGGGTCCGAGCTTCGACCTGCCGTTTCCGCCGGCCCGCAATCCGTTGGCACCCGAACACGTTCCGGGCGGCTCATCGTCCGGTGCGGCGGTGGCGGTGGCGTCGGCCATGCTGCGGATAGCGGCCGGCAGCGACACAGGCGGGTCGATCCGCATACCCGCGGCCTATTGCGGGGTCGTTGGCTTGAAGCCGACCTACGGTCGGGTGAGCAAACGAGGTGTTTACCCGCTCTCGTATGCACTCGACCATTGCGGGCCATTGGCGCGCAACGTGGAGGACGCCGCGATCATGCTGCAGGTCATCGCCGGCTACGATCCGGCGGATCCCGGCAGCGCCGACTGGCCAGTGCCGGACTATCGGCTCCGGCTTGAAGCGGGCGTGGCCGGGCTGCGCATCGGCGTTCCGCGCGATCGTCACGCCGGGGCGACTGCCAACGGCCAGGAAACCATCGATCGGATCGAGACCGTTGTCGAGCGGCTGAGGAACGCCGGCGCGATCGTCGAAGATGTCGTCTTGCCCGACGACGCTCTCTTCATGGCGTGCGGCCGTGTTATCATCGCGGCCGAGTCGTTTTCGGTGCACGCCGAAAACCTGCGTCGACGACCGCTCGATTTCGGCGCTATCGCGCTGGAGAGGTTCGTCGTTGGCGCCGGCATCACCGCCGCCGATTTGTTGCAGGCATACAAGGTACGCCGAGAGCTGACCGAAGCCGTCAACGTGGCCTTCAAGAAGTTCGATGCGGTGATTACGGCGGGGATCCTCGGCACCGCACCGCGTTTCGACGAGCAATCTGGCCCGGTCACCGACGGAGTCCCCATCAAGACGATGCGCTACAACGTGACGGGCCATCCGGCGATGAGCGTACCGATCGGGCCGGCAAAGAACGGATTGCCTTTGGCGATCGAGATCGCGGGACGGCATTTCGACGAGGCCACCGTGCTGCGCGTGGGCCGTTCGGTGGAGAGCATGATCGCCTGAACCGCGTGCCGCTCCTGCGAGCCTCAGACGAGAACGATTCCGAGGCTCGCAGGCGGATATCTACCGAGAATCGCGGGCCTACTTTGAGGCGACGATGCCTATCTCAACCTTGAACGCCGGTTGCGCGAGCGCGGCCTGGACGCATGCACGGGCAGGCGCGTGCCCCGAGGGAATCCAGGCGTCCCAAACGGCGTTCATTTCCGAATAATATTGCATATCGCTCAGCCAGATCGTGGCTGAGAGAAGCTTGGACTTGTCGGACCCGGTGAGCGCCAGCAGACGCTCTATCTTCCCCAGCACCTGCCTGACCTGTTCCGTGATCCCCGCCGAGGGATCGCTTGGCACCTGACCTGCAAGGTAGACCGTGTCGCCGTGAACGACTGCCGCGCTCATTCTCTGGTTTGTCTCAACGCGGTCGGTCATTCTCACTCCAACGTTCGCCAAATCCTGAAGGGCGGCCAACGTAGACGATCGTCATCAGCGTGCCAAGCGCGCGACAGCGCGGTCACCCATTCCAACCGGCGCCAACGAATGGCGGGCGGGCAGGTCGTTCTCGCAACGTCGATGAAGGATGGCGGGAAGGTCGGAACAGGGTGCGCACGCGAGGTCCGGGAGCTCCCATGAACCGCGCGGTCACCTGCCGGAGACCCTGCGGGCGAGGAATCCCTTGTTTCGAAGGTCTCAAAACAAGGTGACGTCTCTGATTTCATTGGTGACCCCGGCGCGATTCGAACGCGCGACCCTCAGATTAGGAATCTGATGCTCTATCCTGCTGAGCTACGGGGTCACGGATTTCTTGTAGACCGCTCCGATACCAGCGGGCAACCGGAGTGATCGCCGGCCATCGCGCCGATCGCAGCGCCGCGATGAAGTTCGTCTGCCCGTCGGGCACGCCGGTTGGCGTCACCTGCACCCTCATCTGTCGTTGCGGCGGAACGGGCGGTCGCGGCCGTCGTATTCGCCGGCGGCGTTGTCGTGGCAAGGCGGCTTTCCGGGCACGCCGCATTGGGGGCCGTCACGTCCCGATGGCCACTGGTCGCGTCCCCGGTCGGCGTGGTCGTCGCCACAGGGCGGCTTGCCGGGCACACCGCATTTTGGTCCGCCGTCGCCAGGTCCGGGCTCGTGGTGCGGGGGCGGTCCTGGTGGATGCGGAGGCGGTCCGCCGTGCTTGGGCGGTGGCGGTGGCCAGTGGCCGGGAAAGTCCCACCAAGGGCCCACCAGCGGCACGCCGAAAGCGAAGCCGAACGTGACGACCGGCCGCCGCTGGCCCTGCGCGGTGAGCGTCAGATAGCGGCCACTTACCCAGCCGCGTTTGCCTGCGTAGAGGGTGTCGCACCACGTGAGACCGGTGAGGCAGCCGAAAATCTGCACCGGTGCGCCGGCGGGGATGGTCTGTACGACGGGGTAGATGGTACCGGGGCCGACACGCTGATGCACGGCGGCGGACGTGTAGCCGCTGGAGACGGACGCGGCGGCGGAGGGTGTCGCCCACATCGCCAACGCGAAGAAAGCCACCGCGATTGAGATTCCGATTTGTCTCATGCGTTCCTCAAGGTTCCACCGCCACCGTCTTCTTCTGGTGCATGCCAAATGATCTGCACTTGACCAGAGTCAAGGTCAGGCCTTTGCCGGTCGCGGTTCTCGCGGGGATGCTACGCTGGCCAGCCGCATGGTAGCCTTCGGTATGGCATGGGCGGGGCGGCGCGCACGAATCCTGCAGGGCATCGTTGTTCTGACGGCGGCGGGCGTTGTCGCTGGTCCGGCGGTGCCGGGCAGCGCGATGGCGAAGACCCTATCCTGTGCGGCGGCCGGCGCAAGCGATGCGAGCGTCGCTGCGGTTCCGGATGGGGACACTCTGCAGCTCGCGGACGGCCGGGTCATCACGCTCGCCGGCGTCGAGGCGCCCCAGCCGCCGCTCGATCAGGCCACGGACGTCCCGTGGCCGCCGGCGGCGGCGGCAAAAGATGTGCTGGAGCAAGTGGTTGGCGGCCGCGCGGTTTCCGTGTCCCTGGCGGCGGGCGAGCCGGATCGATACGGGCGGTGGCGGGCGCAGGTGTTTGTTGACGGGGCCTGGGTGCAGGAAAGGCTGGTGGCGGCGGGATGGGCGAGGGTGCATCCCTATCCCACTGATCCCCCATGTGTTTTTTCGCTACTCGAATCGGAGCAGACGGCGCGGCAGGCGAACCTCGGCCTCTGGGCCACCGGTCCGTACAAGGTGCTGGACGCGCTGGGCGCTTCGCTTGAACGGCGAAACGGCCTATATGAACTGGTCGAAGGGCGCGTTCGGTCGGTCGGCCATGGCCGCACCATGATCTTCCTTGATTTTGGGTACGACTATCGACGCGATTTCACGATCATGGTGCCAGCGAAGGTTGCCGAGCGATTCGAAGCGGCCGGTGTCCCTCTCGATGGGTTGAAGGGGCGGCCGGTGCGGGTGCGCGGCGTGATCGAGGAGAGCGGCGGTCCGGCGATCCGGGTGTATGACCCGGCCGAGATCGAAGTGCTGGATGACAAGGGCGACTGAAACGGGACGTGCCGAGGGGGCGCACCGGCGGCGGTGGCGGGCGGCGATCGCCAGTCTCGCGGCTTTGCTGGTTGCCGGATGCAGCGCGACAGACGGCGGCATCCAGCCGACGGCCGCCGTACTCGCCAGCCGGCCCGGCGGCCCAGGCTCGAACCAGACGGTCGACAGCGCCGAGAACGCGCGCATCGTCGGCGCCTACGGTGGCGTTTACCACAACGCCAAACTCGAGCAGACGCTGGCGCCGATCGTCAGCCGCATCGTGGCGGCGTCGGACAGACCCGACCAGTCCTATCGCATCACCATCCTCAACGCGCCGGCGATCAACGCGTTCGCGCTTCCCGACGGATCGCTCTACGTGACGCGCGGGCTGCTGGCGCTCGCAGACGATTCCTCCGAGGTCGCGGCGGTGCTTGCCCATGAGATGGGACACGTGACCGCCAACCACGCGATCGAGCGCCAGAACAAGGCGCGGAACGCGATGGTGGCGAGCCAGGTGGTCAACGACGTGCTGAAGGACGACGAGAGCCGGCAACTGGCGCTCGCCGCCAGCCGGCGGTCGCTGGCGGCGTTCTCCCAGCAGCAGGAACTCGAAGCCGACGCGATTGGCGTCAAGACGATCGGCAAGGCCGGCTACGATCCGTTCGCGGCGGCGCGCTTCCTGGCGGTGATGGCGCAGTACGCCGACTACAACGCGTCGGCGGCGGTGCCGGACCAGCGGCCGGACTTCCTGTCGACCCATCCCTCGACGCCGGAACGGGTCGATTTCGCCGAGCGCGCCGCGCGCCAGTTCGGAGCGCCGGGGGTGGGCGACGTCGACCGCGACCGGTATCTGGCGGGCATCGACGGCATGGTGTTCGGCGACGACCCGTCGCAGGGGTTCGTGCGCGAGCGCAACTTCATCCATCCGCGCCTCGGCATCGGTTTCACGGTGCCGGAGGGCTTCGTCATCGACAACACCAGCGATGCGGTGCTGGCGACCGGCGCCGACGGGACGGCGCTGCGCTTCGACGCGGTGGGGCTCGCCGAGGGCACCGACCTCGCCGCCTACCTCAAATCGGGCTGGGTCAACGGCCTCGACGAGGGAACCGTGCAGAGCTTCTCGGTCAACGGGCTCAAGGCCGCCTCGGCGCAGGCGCACGCCAAGGACTGGTTCTTCAAGATCGCGGTCATCCAGGCCGGCGGCCCCGCGACCTACCGGTTCATCTTCGCCAACGAAGCGGTGACCGACGCCTTCAATCAGGCGGCGCAGGAGACGGTCGCGAGCTTCCGCACGCTCGCGCCCGACGAGATCGCGGCCTTGCGGCCGCTGCACATCGAGGTGGTGACGGCGGGTGCCCGCGACACGGAGGCCTCGCTCGCCCGGCGCGTGCACGGGGTCGACCGGCCTCGCGACCTCTTCCGGGTGCTGAACGGCATCGACCCCGGCCAGCGGATCACCCCCGGCGCGAAATACAAGATCGTGACGGACGGATAGTTCAGACCGCGCGGCATGCTGCGCGGCTCAAAGGGCGACTGCCGTGAAGGTGCTTGTTGTCGACGACCACGCGCTGATCCGCAATGCGATGCGTGGCGTTCTTCGGCAGTTACGCCAACAGATTGAAGTGCTAGAAGCGCCCGACCTCGCCGCGGCTGAGGCGTCGGTCAACGCCAACCCCGACATCCAGCTGATCGTTCTCGACCTTGGCCTGCCCGGCCAACAGGGGTTCGACGCGCTGGCGCGCCTGCGCGGGCGCTTTCCGGCGGTCGCGGTCGCGGTGCTTTCCGGGACCCACGATCCGGAGATTGTTGCCAAATCCCTCGATCTTGGTGCTGTCGGGTTCATCCCCAAGGCGACTGGCCAAGAGGTCATGCTCAGTGCGTTTAGCCTCATTCTCTCGGGCGGCATCTACATCCCGCCCGAAATCCTGGCGCTGCGCGAGGTGCCCGCGTCGGGGGCTCAACCGGATGCCAACGGTTCCGGCGGGCTGGTGACGCCCGCCGACTGCGGCCTGACGGCCCGTCAGATGGAGGTCCTCGCGCTGATGATGGGCGGCATGAGCAACAAGGCAATTTGCCGGACGCTCGATCTGGCCGAGCCGACGGTGAAGAATCATGTCAGCAGCATCCTTAAGGCGCTGAACGCCGGGAACCGCACCGAAGCGGTGGCCCGGGTCGGTGCGCTTGGGTGGAAGCTGCCGCAACCACGACGCTGAGGACTAGGCTCTGGTGCGTTGGACGAGGTGGGTCGCCAGCGCCCTCAACGCCATCGGCAGGACGGGCTTTTGCAGCATGTGGTAGCGGCTCGCCTCGGCTTCACGCAGACTTCCCGACGTGTCGCCGCTGATGAGGAAGGCAGGCACGTCGGCTCCGAATTCTGTGCGCAGAAAGGCGATTGCGTCGACGCCGGTGCTGCCGTCGCTCAGGCGATAGTCCGAGATGACGAGGTCGGGCGGGCGATCAAGCTTCCGAGCGGCGGTGAGCGCGGCAGCCGCGGTGGAAGCGGCGACTACGTCCGATCCCCAACTTCTGAGCACGCCGCGCACCGCACTTAACGCCAGCACGTCGTCGTCGATAACGACGATCAGCCTGCCTTTTAGCGGATCGCCGGCAACGGCTGGTTGGGAGGGGGCTGCTTTCGGACTGACTGCGGCGAGCGGCACCGTGATTGAGAAGCACGAGCCGCCGCCCGGGCGGGAGGTCAGTTCGAGAGGATGATCCAGAAGACGACTCAGCCGCTCGACGATGGCAAGCCCGAGTCCGAGCCCGCCATCTGACCCGGCTGGCGCAGGGTCGATCTGGTAATAAGGGTCGAAAATCCGGCGCTGGTGGTCTGGGGGGATGCCGGGACCGGTGTCGCGCACGTCAATGCGCAAACTCGCGCCGCGCCTGCGGCAGCCGATAATCACGCCACCGACGCTGGTGTAGCGAATTGCGTTCGACAGGAGGTTGATCAGGATCCGTTCGAGAAGAATGGCGTCGCTGCGGACCGAATGCCGGCAAGAGACTACCTTGAGACGTAAATTCTTCTCCTCGGCCGACTGAGCGAACATCGACTGCAGGCGCGCCAACAAGGCAGCGAGCGAAAAGTCCGACGGCTGAGGCGTCAGCAGGCCGGCGTCGAGCTTGGAGACGTCGAGGAGTGCGTTGAACAGTACCGTCATTTCGCTGACGGCCGAACCGATCTGGGCAATGACACGGTCGCGCTCGGCGGGGTCGGTTTCGTTGTCGAGCTGCGCTACGAAAAGATTGAGTGCGTGCAAAGGTTGGCGCAGGTCATGGCTGGCGGTCGCCAGGAACTGCGACTTGTATTGGTTGGCGAGTTCGAGAGAGCGGCTCTTTTCCTGCAACTCGTCGAACAGCCGGACATTTTCGATGGCGATGATCGCCTGATCGGCGAAAGTCTCCAGCAACTTCACCTGCTTGTTGGTGAACGGCATGGGTTCGCGACGGGTCAGCATGATCACCCCGATGGGTACATCATCGCGCAGCAGCGGAACCCCGAGCATGGCGCGATAACCGCCAAGCGCCTGAACATCGGGGAATTCGTACTCGGGGTCCGCGAGCACGTCAGGGATGTGCACGGTCCCGCGCTCAGTCAATGCGCGCCCAACCAGGGTTCCGCGTCCAGGAGCGATGGGCTCGTTCTGCATGTGCTCGAAAAATTCCTGCGAGAAGCCGTAGGTGGCGGTGTGATAGTGCTCGGCGTCAGGACCGTAGGGTCGGGTGATCGACGCCATGTCAGCCGAGCACAGGCGCGCGGCGGACGTGACGATGGTGCGCAGCACGGTCTGCAAGTCAAACGAGGCGCTGCTGATGGCCTTCAGGATCTCAGCCGTCGCAGCCTGTTGCTCCAGCGCCTCGTTGAGTTCGTCGAAGAGGTCTGTCAGTCGCGCCTGCAGGCCAACGGCGGGAGTGTGTGAGGTGGTCGGAGCATCCGCGGCGTCCATTTGACCTCTCCCTTCCGGCGGCGGTTCGGAACAATTGGCATGCTTCTCCGAGGTCCCTTCGGCCGTCAATAGAAACAATGGGTGTGCACAAACACGGTCATTGGGTCGAGATCCAACGCGTGCTCGAGATCGGTGCCAAACAGGGCAAGCCATCGTTTCTGGGCTTCGTAGGCGGGTGCCTCGCGTGCCTCGGGACAGGCGTATTTCAGCCCCGCCAGATTCTGGAGATGGTGAACCATCTCGTGAACCACGACCGACACGTCGGCTGGCGAGCGCCCCGACCAGTCGTTCGGCAGGTAGATCGTGCGTCCCTGATCACTATAGAGAGCGACGATGTCCGATGACGGCGCGTCGCCGGTCGCTTCGCTGACGACCATGCGATCAGACGGAACGTCCTTATAACGAAACGCCACCATCGTCTTCGACGGGGCGAATGCGATGTTCGGAAGATCCGTGACCAGCGGCAAGTCGAAATCGACGTGCAACCAGGTAGCGATGGCCCGCAGTAGTGCGGGGTTCAGGCCCTGCGAGATCGGCGCGCCATTGCTGCCGATGATGATCTCGTAGTCGGTCCCCGGAACTTTGACCAGTTGCACCGGCATGTCGGCCCTGACGGGTATCAGAGTCTCCGGATTCTCGGCAAACGCGACGGACGCCGTCAGCGCGAGAGCGGTTCCCCCGGCGACTGCAAACCTGAGCATGGTTTCCTCCCTAGTCTGGTGCCCCACCGCTTGTCGGTGATGCAACCAGTCTGCCGGCCGGGCGGATTGCGGAGAATCAGTCAGGCGAACCAGGACCCCGGCGGCCGGCGAGCTGTCGGCGCGACCGAATTGAACGGAGATTCCCTGCGTTCCTTGCCAGCGTGCCGAGGGTGAATGGAGGGGTCCGTAAGTACCGGGCCAAGAGTATGTGTGCGGCGCAATACCGACCTGCTGCGAGGCAACGAGCGGTCGGAACGCGATGTCCGGGTCCTGTAGCGCCCTATGAGACGAAGGCGGCGGTGTCGGGGTGCTCGCGCAGAAGTGCGTCGCGCAGCTTGTCGAGCGCGCGGTTCTCGATCTGGCGGACGCGCTCCTTGGAAATGCCGAGGCTCTCGCCGAGCAACTCCAGGGTGGCGCCGTCGTCCTGGAGGCGACGCTCGCGCACGATGCGCAGTTCGCGCTCGTTGAGGACGGTGAGGGCGGAGCGCAGCCACGTCAGCCGGCGCTCATGGTCGATCGCCTCGCCGACGGTCTCGTCGGGCAGCGGCACACCGTCAACCAGAAAATCCTGGCGATTGGAGGTGTCGTTGTCCGATTCGTGCAGGGGCGCGTTGAGGGAGGCGTCGGGGCCGGAGAGGCGCGAGTCCATGAGCTCGACGTCGCCGGTGGAAACGCCGAGCGCTCCGGCGATCTCGGCGAACACCGCCTCGCGCGGCCGCTGGTCGGGGTTCTGGGCGAGGCGGGCACGCAGCCGGCGCAGGTTGAAGAACAGCGCCTTCTGCGACGACGAGGTGCCGCCGCGCACGATCGACCAGTTGCGCAGGATGTAATCCTGGATAGCGGCGCGTATCCACCAGGTGGCATAGGTGGAGAAGCGGACCTCGCGGTCGGGCTCAAAACGGGCGGCCGCCTCCAGCAGGCCGACGTGGCCTTCCTGGATCAGGTCGCCCATCGGCAGACCGAAGTTGCGGAAGCGGGCAGCGATGGCGATCACCAGCCGCATGTGCGCCGACGTCAGGCGATGCAGTGCGGCCTGGTCGTGTGCGTCGCGCCAACGGACGGCGAGATCCAACTCCTCGTCGCGTTCGAGGTAGGGCGCACGCATCGCGGCCCTGACGAAATCACGACGGGAGGCAGCTGACTTGCCCATTGATACCTCCTTGCGGCTTCAAGGGCCGCCTGAGGAATCGCCCCTAGACCATCTTACCGGCGGCACGACCGGCGTCGTCACACGATGCCGTGACATCGCCGTGAACTCCGTCCTGTCGCGTACGGTAAACAGCCAAAGGCGCCCGGTTGTTCACCGGACGCCTCGTTAACAATTGGTAAGGTAAGCGGTGCGCCGGTCAGGCGGCCTTGGCGTCGGCCTGGCCCGGTTTGGCGCCACGGCGCGGGCTCTTGGCGAGGTTCTGTTCGATCTGGCGGATCGCCTCGGTTTCGGAAATCTTGTTGACCGAGGAAATCTCGCGCGACATGCGGTCGAGGGCGGCCTCGTAAAGCTGGCGCTCGCTGTAGGACTGCTCCGGCTGGGTATCGGAGCGGTAAAGGTCTCGCACCACCTCGGCGATCGAGATGAGGTCGCCCGAGTTGATTTTGGCCTCGTATTCCTGGGCGCGGCGGCTCCACATGGTGCGCTTGATGCGCGCGCGACCGCGCACGGTCTCCAGCGCCCGCTTGACGGTCGGCGCGTCGGCGAGCTTACGCATGCCGACAGAGGTCGCCTTGGTCACAGGAACGCGGAGCGTCATCTTGTCCTTGACGAAGGAAATCACGAAAAGGTCGAGCTTGATCCCGGCCACCTCCTGCGCGTCGATACCGACGATCCGCCCCACGCCGTGGGCCGGATAGACGATGTATTCCCCGGTCTTGAAGCCGGCACGCTGGGTGGTCTTCTTGGTTGCCATGTGGTGGTAAACTCCGTGTGATGCTCGTCCTGCCCCGGCCAACCAGCGGGGGCATTGCCGCCTTTTCCTGTCAGGATCGACCAGGACCGCTCGATCAGCCCTCGGGCCAATCGAAATCCGCTCTCCGACAAGCCGTGCGATGCGGCTCAATCGGCCCCGGAAAACGCCTGTTTCGATTACGAAAGAGGCACCTGCGCAACGGCAGGCGGAGCGGCCATTCCAATCCGACAGTTCACGCAATATAGCACAAAACGGGGGAATTTCAATGGCTTACCGCCGCGACGGTAAACGAGCTGGCCGAAAGGGCCCGTGCGTCACGAGCGCGCAGGCGCGATTCGGCGCGGTTTGGCGGAGTTTTGGTTAATCGCCTTCACCCGGCTCGGGGGAGAAATATTTCTCAAACTTGTCGGGCGCGCCCTCGAACTCCTTGGCGTCGGGTGGTGGCTCCCGCTTCGCCGTGATGTTCGGCCACTTCGACGCGAACTCAGCGTTGAGTTGCAACCATTGCTCAGCGCCGGGCTCGGTGTCGGGCTTGATCGCATCGACCGGGCATTCGGGTTCGCAGACGCCGCAGTCAATGCACTCGTCGGGATGGATGACGAGCATGTTCTCGCCCTCGTAGAAGCAGTCGACGGGGCAGACTTCGACGCAGTCCATGTATTTGCAGCGAATGCAATTGTCGTTGACGATGTACGTCACTTGGAGAACTTCCTGTTCCCGGAAGAGCGCGGCCAACTGAGGCCGTGTGCGGCGGTTCGGTATCCCGTTTGCCAGGCAAGCGCAAGCAGCGGCCGTGCCTCCGCGCCGGCAACGCGGGGTCGTGTTTTGCAGGCGAGCCCCGGCTCAGGAAATCTTGTTGTTAAAGCGTCCCTGCAGCGCATCGATGGCGCGTCGGTCGCGCTTTGTGGGGCGGCTTCCACCTGCTGGCCGGTCCACGGCGGAAGGCGTGGCGGGCTCCGGCGGCGGCGACAGGTCCTCGTAGAGCAGGTGCGCCTCGGCCGGCGGTCCGCGGCGGGATCCGGGAGCGACAACCTTCAACACGCGCACGCCCGACTCCAGCGCGATCGTCAGGATGTCGCCGGGCTGAACCGGGCGGCTGGCGCTCTGGTTGCGCTCGCGGTTGACCCGGACACGGCCGGATACCGCGAGCTTCTGGGCGAGGGTGCGCGATTTGGTCACGCGCGCGAACCAAAGCCACTTGTCGATGCGCTGACGGCCGTCACTGGTCATCTTGGCGGGGCTCGCCGCGCTCTCGTGCCTCAAGTTCGGCTTTGAGAGCGGCAAGCGAAGCAAACGGCGAGTTCGGGTCGGCGGGCTTGTCGCGGCGGGTGTTGGCCGGTCTGCCGGAAACGTGGGGCCGGTGGTCGGTGGAGCGGCCGCGGTGCTGGGCCGGCCGTTTATCCTTGTGGGCCTTGTCGGGACGCCCGCGCCCTCGGCGAGCTCGCGCGGGGGGCTCGGTTTGAGGCTCTTCACCCGCTGAAGCGGACGCCGTGTCGGGGCGCGCCGCGGACTTCCGCGGCGAGGGTCGCCGGCCACCCGGTGGCGAGCCGTGCCGTGCCGGCTGCCACACCTCGATGAACTGCGGTTCGGCTTCCATCGGCGGCGGCGTGACCTCGGCTGCGGCCTCGGGCGGGGGCTGAAGTTCAGCCGGCGCCTCAGACGGTGCCGCCGGAGCCTCCGCCGGAATGCTCTCTCCCGTTATAGCGACCGCATCGGGTTGCTCCGCTGCCGGAAGGTCGCTTGCCGCCTGTGGCTGTTCTGTCGTGACCGCCGGGGGCGTTGGTCGGCGGCTCATGCGATAGCCCAGCGCGTGCAGCACCGAGGCGAAGTCTTCGCCGGCGCAGCCGAGTAGCGACGTCATTGCGACGGTGACGGTGAAGCCACGACCGGCCAGCGCGCCCTCTGGCGGCGTTTGGGCGTCCGGGGTCGGGCGCCATGCAAGCAGCGGACGGATGAGGTCGGCGAGCCGCTCGAGGATGTCGAGGCGTACGGCGCGGTGACCGGCAATGCGGTAGCCGGCGACGCGATAAAGGGGGGCGGGAATCTTCGGGTCGACAACGACGCTGGTGCGTCCGGAGGCCGCCAACCCGGCGAGCTCGGCGTGGCCGGCAGCGTCGAGTCCGCCGTTCTTCAGGGCCCACAGGGTGGCGAGCAGGCTGGCGGGCGCGGGCTTCAGCAGGGCCGGGACAAACAGATGATGAGCGCCGAAGCGGACGCCGAGCGCGCGCATGCCGGCGCGGGTGTCCTGGTCGAGGTTCCGCACCTCTTCAGCGATTTCGGCGCGATCGATGGTGCCGAGGTTCTCGGCGATGCGGAAGGCGATGCCGCGTGCCGCCGGCGCCAGGGATTCACCGGCGCGCAGGTCGAACAGCGGCTTCATGAGGGTCTCGATGCGGTTGGCGAGCCAGCGGTCGAGGCGCACCTGGACGCGGTCGCGCTGTGGTGTCGGCAGCGCCTCGTCCGCGAGCAGGATCAGGCGCGGTCTCAGCACGTCGTCGCCTTCGGCGATACGGGCGACTGCGGCTCCGCGCCAGCGCAACGTGCCATCGTTGGCCAGAACGAAATCGGCATCGGTAGAGGTCGCCACCTTTTCAGCGCGCTCGACGATCTCGCCGGCGAGTGCCTTCTGGGCGGCGACGCGGAGCGCCTTGGCCTCGGGGCCGTCGGCGTTGGGGTCCGGGGCGAAACGGAAACCATCCAGGTTTCCGACGTGCTGGCCCTCGACGAGGACATCGCCCGTGGGGGTGACCTCGGCTTCCAATGCGGTGTTCTCCTTCAGCCGCCGCATGAGCACGCTGGTGCGCCGGTCGACGAAGCGGGCGGTCAGACGCTCGTGGAGAGCATCCGACAGACGATCTTCCACGGCGCGGGTGCGCTCCTGCCACTCGATCGGGTCGCGCAGCCACTGCGGCTGGTTGGCGGCGAATGTCCAGGTGCGGATGTGGGCAATGCGGTTGGCGAGGGTGTCAATGTCGCCGTCGGTGTGGTCGGCGTAAGTGACCTGGCGGTCGAGCCAGTCGTCGGGGACGACGCCGTCGCGAGCGAGGTAAGTGAAAAGGGTGGTGACCAGCTCGGCGTGATTGGCAGGGGCGATCTTGCGGTAGTCGGGGACCTGGCAGACGTCCCACAGCAGCGAGACGCGCTCGCGGCGGTCGGTGAGGGCGGCAACGGCCTCGTCGCGACCGACGGTCTCCAAGGCGGTGATGTCCTCGGACGGCGGCGCCTTGACCAGCCCCTCGCGGGCGGGTGCCCGATCGAGGCTTGCCTTAAGATCGGCGAGCGATGAGAAATCGAGATCGCGGTTGCGCCATTGCACGGTCTTGACCGCGTCGAAACGATGGGTCTCGAGGGCCTCGACAAGGGCGTCGTCGAGGGGGTCGACGCGGCTGGTGACGCCGAAGGTGCCGTCGCGGAGATGCCGACCGGCCCGGCCCGCGACCTGGCCGAACTCGGCCGCTGTCAGGCGGCGGAACTGGTAGCCGTCGAACTTGCGGTCCGAAGCGAAGGCGACGTGGTCGACGTCGAGGTTAAGGCCCATGCCGATGGCGTCGGTGGCGACGAGGAAATCGACGTCGCCGGACTGGAAAATCTCGACCTGGGCGTTGCGGGTGCGGGGGCTGAGCGAGCCGAGGACGACGGCGGCGCCACCGCGCTGACGGCGGATCAGCTCGGCGATGGCGTAGACCTCATCGGAGGAGAAGGCGACCACCGCAGTGCGGCGGGGCAGGCGCGTGATCTTCTTCGAGCCGCTGTAGGTGAGCAGCGACATGCGCGGGCGCGTGACGATGTTCACGCCGGGGAGCAGCTTCTCGACGATTCCACGCATGGTGGCGGCGCCGAGGAGCAGCGTCTCGTCGCGGCCGCGCAGGTTCAGCAGCCGGTCGGTGAAGACATGGCCGCGCTCGAGGTCGGCGGCGAGCTGGATCTCGTCGATCGCCAGAAACGACGCGTCGGTCGCCAGCGGCATCGCTTCCACGGTGCAGACGCGGTAGCGCGGCGCCGGTGGAACGATCTTTTCCTCGCCGGTAATCAGCGCCACCTGGTCGGTGCCGACGCGGGCGGCGACCTTGGTGTAGACCTCGCGGGCGAGCAGCCGCAGCGGCAGGCCGATGACGCCGGTCTGGTGGCCGAGCATCCGCTCGATGGCGAGATGGGTCTTGCCGGTGTTGGTCGGGCCGAGGACGGCGACGACGTTGCGCCCGGTGGCGACGACAGGCGTTTCAGACTTGGGAAAAACGTTCATGCAGCGTGGGCGCGTTCGCTGGTCTGCGTCGAAGGAAGCCGCGCTTCACCTGTATCATAGCGGGGCAGGAAGGCGGTGAAATTCCGCTTATCCGCGAATAACTTAAACACAAAGAACGAGTCCGGAACAAAACCCGTCCGAATCACTGACTCGCGGCGTTTCACACTCCGTTCGCCACGATATGTGTGGCCGCGCGCGAGAGCAGCCACGACATCTTGATCCCGCCGCGCGATCCGGCACGCCGTATCGGTCGTGTTTGTTAATACTGGTGACATCGGCTGTCGGGCGCTGCGAAGGGGGGTGTGAGAGGGTGCCCGGTGATGGGGACACCGCCCGTGTTGCACATGGGGGCGGTCCGCCGGGTCAGTTGGCGCTGGCGTGCTGCTCGGTCGTGCTGACAACGAACTTCCTGGCGCCGATGACAAGGTCGCCCGCCTGGGTGCCGACGATGACCTTGTAGGGCAAGAGGACGCCGGTGTCGGCCACCGGAGCGAGCCACATTTCCAGCCGCTTGTTGTCGGCCATGTACTGGACGGATTCGCCGCTGGCACGATGCCCGGCGATGGGCACGTAGCGGGCGCCGCAGACGATGACGTCGCCCGAATACGAGTCGCCGTGGCCGTCGATGGTTTTCGTCTGCTTGTAGTAGAGGGCGACGTCGTACCGCTGCCAGCCGTCGAACACGGGGACGGTGCGATGACAGACGTGGTCGCCGTCGACCTG
Organism: uncultured Alphaproteobacteria bacterium; assembly: GCA_963826055.1. Classification (GTDB taxonomy): domain Bacteria; phylum Pseudomonadota; class Alphaproteobacteria; order Rhizobiales; family Kaistiaceae; genus JBBDMC01. The sequence continues at coordinate 58,388 of CAWGVO010000021.1, forward strand.
ACTCGAATTTCCGAGGGCGACGATGAAGGCGGCGACGGGATCGACCACGCTGTGCTTGTGGCGCGAGGTGACGGGAACGCGATCCGGCGCATAGGTGAGCGCGGGCTCGGCGTCGAGGGCGACGATGGCGCCGCCGTGCATCTCCATATCCACGTGGGTCTGGAAGTCGCCGTCCTTGGTCTCCATGGTGAAGTTGGCGGGCAACACGGTGCCGTCGCTGATGCGGCCGCTGCCGGTGAGGGTCGCCTGCGCATCGGAAACGAGGCGGACCAGTCCGCGGGTCGAGCCCTTGATCGACGCGGTGTAGCCGGTGTCGGAAAAGTCGACGTCGACGCTGACCCTGCCGACGGTGAGACCGGAGATGCTGATGTAGTAGTCGCCGCTGACGGTCGTATCTGCGGCGGCGGCGGGCAGGGCGGCGAAGGCGGCCGTCACCGCGGCCATCGCCGCCCCGACAAGGAGGCGGCGGACACTTGCCCTGGCGGCACCGTCTGTGCGGATCGCGCTCATTCCAGCCGGATCGAATGACAATAGGTTGCGCCCGGTAACCCTGTCGCCGCCATCGCGCGGATGGCGACGCCCAAAACACACCACTATTTAGGCCAAATCGGGGCCGGCGTCACGCACGGGTCGCGTGCGTCCGATGAGGGACGACTTGACGCAGAAATGGCCGCTCACTATACGAAGGCGGCTTCTCGAACACGCTTATGCAAAACCGGCACCGGACCCGACAAACCGGCGGGAAAGAAGGATATTCTGTGATGGCACGGCGATGTGAACTCACCGGCAAGGCGGTGCTGGTCGGCAACAGCGTCAGCCACGCGAACAACCGGACGAAGCGGCGGTTCCTGCCCAACCTCAACCAGGTGACGCTGATCAGCGACGCGCTCGGCGAAAGCGTGCGGCTGCGAATCACACCGCACGCGCTGCGCACCGTCGAGCAGCAGGGCGGCCTCGACAACTACCTGGTCAAGGCCGACGACACCAAGCTTTCGACCAAGGCGCAGCGGCTGAAGCGGGCGGTCGCCAAGCGACGCGCGGCGGCCGCTGTGTCCGCTCAGGCGTCCTGACGGATTCACGCAAACTGAGGTCCTTCGGAAGCCAGGTCTGGTAGGCGCTGGCCGTGAGGCCGATCCGGCAGGGTTGGCGTGCGCTTTTCCTGCTTCGCGAACATTGGGGGAGCGGCCTACAGGGTCGCAGGTGCACACTCGGCCCAGGGGCCAGGCAGACTTCGGTCCTCCTGCACGGAATCGAAACCGTGCACCTCGGCATCTCAGGTCTCGGCGGGCAGACGGCGACAACCGTGACCAGTCGGCCTAGCCGCGTCCGGTGCCGATGCTGAACCCCTTGCTGTCGAGTGAAAACACCAGGGACAGCAAACCCGAGAGCAGTCGCGTATTCATCGCCCTGAAAGCAAAGTTGCGCAGCCCGATATACAGCGGCGAGGCCGGCACGAACCAGCGGGCGGTCCGCCGCCCGCTGCGCTGCTTTTTCAGCACCGCGGGGCGAAGTTGCGCCTCCATCGTCCGCAGCGCCGGCTCGATTGCCGTACCCGGCGTCAGCAGCTCACCCAGCAGCGTGCCGCCGGCCAGCGCCATCGAAGCGCCTTGCCCCGCCACCAGCGACACCGCATAGGCCGCGTCGCCGATCAGCACGACCCGCCCGTTCGACCAGCGCGGCATCTCCACCTGCGCCACCACATCCTCGTAAATCTCTGTGGTGTGCGGAGCGGCATCGAGCGCAGCCGGCACCACCCAGTCCAGATCGCCGAACCGCTCCCGCAGTGTGGCCGCCGGATCGCGGTCTGGCTCCAGGCTGTCGTCAGTCCACACGAAGAAGCTCGCCAGCCGTCCCGGCGTTGCCTCGTAGAACCCGGCTACACGTCCCGGTAGCGTCAGCATCGAGAACGTGCCGCCCAGCCGGCGTGTCACCTCGGCATCTTCGAAGAAGTAGGCGGCAGTGCGATAGCCCAGCGGCCTCAGGAACTGCCGTTCTGCTCCGAAAACCGCCTGCCGCACCGTCGAATGTATGCCGTCGGCGCCCACAAGCAGGTCGGCCATCACGACTTGTCCGTCGTCCAGCGTCACCTGCGCACCCGTGTCGCTCTGCGCCACAGCAGCGACGCTCGTGGCGAAGCGCACTGCTACCTCAGCCGGAAGCGCGTCGCGCAGAACCTCTTCGACGCTGCCGCGCAGCAACGGAAACAACCTGCCGTGTGCCGCCTTCTGCACAAGCCGGTAGTCCAGCCTGGCGTCGAGCCGGCCGAAGGGTCCAACCCAGTCAATCTTGTCGACATCCGAAGAACGGCTCTTTAGCGCAGGCAGCAGCCCCAGCCGTTCGGCGGCGTCGAACCCGGGACCGAAGAAGTCGATCATGTAGCCGCCGCTGCGGAAATTCCTGGCCTTCTCGACGATCTCGACCTGCCAGCCACGGCGACTGAGCGACAGCGCCGTCGCCAGCCCGGCGATGCCGGCTCCGGCAATAAGGGCCTTCATTCGTTCTCTCCTTCTGGCGCGAGGAGATCGACAAGGGCGCGCCATGCCGTATCCTGGCTTGCCGCCCGAGGTCAGTCCGATTGCGAGCCTCTAAAGCAATCCGGCCCGCAAATAAACTTCGGTGCCCAGCCGCGCGTACGTAGCCGGCATCCGACGGAGGGCTTTCAAGGCGCTCCGCGTTCGGCAGAAACTTGATCGGCCAATTCCGCGGAACGACTCTGCCGCGCGAATGACGTTGAGGCCGACCGCGCAGGGTTTGCTTCGCTGACATAGCGGTGCGGCTTAAAAAGGTCGCCGAAGCGCACAAAGCGGACTGACGGGATCGGGCGCGCCTGCGGGGCGGCTGCCGTGGAGTACCTGCATCCGCCTGGACCGCCCTGCGGGGCCGATCACGCCGCAGCGACAGGCGAAAAATCTATTCGATCAGGGGAATCGCGTTTGCGACCACCCAACCATGTCGCCCAGAACGCTCTGCAGCGCCTGATCGAGCCCTCGCGACCACGGCCTCGGCGCTGTCGTGTGGGAGCGGGACGGTCGCCGTGAAGAGCTGCGAACCGACGACCTTCCCTGTACGGTCGTTCAAGATCTTGGCAAAGATTTCGACATCGGCCGAGTCCGTGCTCGCATCGTAGGCGAAGGCGCGGATATCGGTAAGCACCTGGTAGTCGATGCTGAGGCCTTCACCCGGGCGGCCGACGGCCCTCGCACGGCCCGATTGTTCGAATGCCGCGATAAGCTTGTTCTGGAGGACTTTCGGTAGCCGGTCGGGCCATTGCGCCCCCGGATAGTAGGAAACCCGCGACCCCGTGTTTACGACGATGCGGTCGCTGTCGACCATCTGCACGGCCGTGGGCTCCGGAACGAGAATCTGCACGCCGGAAGTAGACTTGGCCTTGGCTATCGCGGGCGGTGCCGACAGTTCATAGGTCACCGCCGGCGGCCCGCTCAAGGCACTGCAGGCGGCGGGAACAACAGCCACCGCAACGACAAAGAAGAGCCTGACCGCCCGAGGCTGCACACTGACCACCGACACTTCATTCTCCTCCGCTTCGGCAGAACGAAGCCAGCTTCGTCGGCTATTTGCGATTGTATTGTTGGACGCTGTCGCCGCCGAAGATCAAGGCGTTCGGACGCTTCTCCAGTTCCTGGGCGACTCGCTGGAACTGCGTTGACCGCACGACGAAAGTCCACGATCGCGCCGGAAAGGTCATCGAGGCTCCGGGAGGAAAACTTGGCAGCATCACTCGTGACTCGATTGGTGTTGTCAACGATCGACTTGACTTTGGCAGGATCAACCGCGTCGACAATCGAATTGAGGCGCGTCGACACGTCTTTGATGTTGCTCGACAGATCCGACACGTTGGCAAGAAGGTCCTTGAGCCCGTCGGAATTCGTCCGCGAGGGCGCTGGTGAACGTCTCGACATTGGCGACCGTGCGCTTTGCCGACGGTTGCACGTCGGTGAGGAAGCTGTTCAGTCGATCGACGGTAACATCGAGCTTGCCCGCGACCCGGCCGAGCGCCGGCAGCAGATCGGATGGCGGCTCGCCGATCAGCGTTGCGGGCGGATTGGCGGCGAGCAGATCGTCGAGATTGGCGCTGCCGCCGAGGATCTCGACATAAGCGACACCGGTCAGAAGATTGGTGCTGATGCGGGCCTGCGAGTCCGCCTTGATCGGCGTACTCTTGCTGATCGAACTCCGGACCCTGATGATATTGGGATCGCTGGCTGAGAAACTGATGTCCGAGACGCTGCCGACTTTGATGCCGTTGAAATAGATCTCGGCCCCGGGCGCAAGCCCGCTCACGGTGCCGGAGAACTGCATCTCGAACGGTACGCGCTGGCTGCCCTCGTCATAGTGCTTGATCCAGAAGATGAAGCCAAAAGCGAGCGACAGGACGACGAGGGTAAACGCGCCGATTGCGGCGTGGTTGGCGTGGGTTTCCATGCTTTTACCCGTGAACCCTTAGCTGGCGCGCGCGGTCGCCGTGGAAGTAGGACCGAACCCATGGATGATCGCATGCAAGCATGTCCTGGAGGCTCCCGACAACAAGAACATGCTTGTCAGCCAGCACCGCTATCCGGTCGCAGACTGAAGTCAGGCTGTCGAGGTCATGGGTTACCATGAAGACCGTGAGGTCCAAAGTGTCCCGCAGGGTCGCGATCAGCTTGTCGAACTCACCGGCACTGATCGGATCGAGACCCGAAGTCGGCTCGTCGAGGAAAACGATTTCGGGGTCAAGGGAGAGGGCGCGGGCGAGGCTTGCGCGCTTGATCATGCCGCCGGAAAGCTCGGCGGGAAACTTGTTCGCCGCATCCGGCGGGAGCCCGACAAGCTTGAGCTTCAGCCGGGCCAGCTCATCCATCAGCCGCGGCGACAGATTCAGATGCTCGCGCATCGGCAGTTGCACGTTCTTCAGCACAGTCAGCGACGAAAAGAGCGCGCCCTGCTGAAACAGGACGCCGAGCCGCTCGTCGATGACGTCACGGGCCCGCTCCGACGCGTCGCCATAGTCGTCGCCAAGGATCTCGATGGTTCCCGCCTGCTTGGGCAGAAGCCCAAGGATCGTGCGCAAGAGGACCGACTTGCCGGTTCCGGATGCGCCGACGATCCCGATGATCTCGCCCCGCTTGACGTCCAGGTCGAGGTCCTTGAGGATCACGCGATCCGCGAAGGCGGCGATAAGCCCCCGCAACTGGATGGCTGTTTCGCTCTGTTGTGTCGAGTGCTTCGGCAGGTTCGGCTTCATGCTCAATATCCGAGCGAAGCGAAGATCACGGCGAAGATGCCGTCGGCGACGATCACCATGAATATCGCCTTCACCACCGAAGCCGTGGTGTGGCGGCCGAGCGACTCGGCGCTGCCTTCGACCTTGATCCCCTCGATCGCGGCGACGATGCCGATGATCAGTGCCATGAAGGGCGCCTTGATGATCCCGACCATGAACGTATTGAGCGCGACGGCGTCCCGCAGCCTGCTGATGAAGGTCATGACCGGCATGTCGACGTAGAGGAATGATGTCATGGCGCCGCCCATCAGCGCCGCGATGTCGGACACAACCGTCAGCAAAGGCAGGGCCACGATCAGGGCGACGAGCCGTGGCACGATCAGAATTTCGACCGGGTCGAGGCCGATCACTTTTATGGCGTCGATTTCCTCGCGCATCTTCATGGACCCGATCTCGGCGGTGTAGGCACTGCCGGACCGGCCGGCGATCATGATGGCGGTGAGAAGAACGCCGATTTCGCGGAGCGCCAGGACGCCGACCAGGTCAACCACGTAGAGCGTCGCGCCAAAGGCGCGCAGCTGAAAGGCAGCTTGCTGCGCGATGATACCCCCGATCAGGAACGACATCAGAAACACGATCGGCACCGCCCGCAGGCCGCTGCGATCGAGGTGGAAGACGATCGACGAGAAGCGGAGCCGTGACGGATGGGTGGCGGCGATGCAAAGGCTATAGATGATGCTCCCGAAAACGCCGAGCCCACGGCCGAGGTCGGCGCCGATATCGACGACACGGCGGCCGAGCGGGCCGAACAGAACATCGAGGATCGAGCGCCTCGTCTCAGCTTCAGGTTCCGCCTGTCCGGCATCTGCGCCGATCGTTTCGAGCAGCCGTTTGGCGTTGGCCGAGACTCCCGCCCATTTGACTGACGCGCCCGCGCCGATCAGCCCCCTGGCAAGGCGGAACAGCAACCAGGCCCCGGACGTATCGAGGTGATCAAGGCGGGACAGGTCGATGACAGCCTGCTTCGGCGATCCGGCGACCACGGCGTCGATCTCTGATTCCAGCAAGGCCGCATTGCCGATGCGCCAGAAGCCAAGCGGACGAAGGCGCATCGCGCTTCCCTCGTCGGACCGCTCGAGAGCCGCTTCATCGGCAGAGGAAAGCGCCATGGTCGCTCCATTCGCGCCTTCGTTCAGGCGCACGCATCGGGTCTGTCGCGCGGGCGGCCTCGTCGCAAGTTGCCAGCCTTTCGAACAGGCAAAAACCTGTACTACGGACCTTGCCGGGATACCACTGCACGTCTTCGCGTGCATCGCTCGTGTAACGGCGAGCGATGCAGAAGGGTTCAGCGGAGCCGACTTTCAATGCCTTTGTGACATCGGCGCGCGCTTACGGGCCCCGGCCAGCCGTCAGGGCGAGGACGGCGGCTGCGGACTGAGGTGCGGTGTCGGCGGCGGTGCCGGCCTGAGCGCGAACTGCAACAGCACCGTCCGCTGCAACAGGTTCTGGTTGTCGTCCGAGATGAGGTCGAGGACGATCTCGCCGTCGGCGGTCTGGCGCACGGCCAGCCCCTCCATGTTGTCGATCTGGTAGCCGCCGGAAGCCTCGATCAGCACCGTGCCGTCGACGGTCACGCCCGGCTTGATGGCGGCACCATCGATGCGACGGATGCGCATGGCGAACCCGAGGTCGAACTTGCGTTCGAGGATCAGCAGGTCGCCGTCGGGCAGGAAGGCGGCGTCGGTGATATCGAAGTCGTCGGTGCGGACGATGGAGAAGGCGCCCTTCGAGCGGTCCTTCGAGAACGAAGCCGCGATGATTGCGGTTATTGTCGAGCGAGCGCTCGGCAAGCACCAGGGTGGCGCCGGCGAACCGGCCGTCCGGGGGCGCGACCGCAATCGCCTCCAGCCCCTGATCGTGGCGGATGCGGTTGACGAACGGCGGCAGACCGAAGGGCCGCGGCGTGGAATCGGACATATCGGGTGTCATGGCGAACAGGCGGACAGCCGCGGTCTGCTCGAAGGAAACCAGCGCCGTCAGGGCGCCCTTGCGCTCGACAAGACGCAGGCCCTCGGCGTCGCCCTTGCTCTTGGTGGCCACCGGCCTGCCATCGTCGCCGAGCATCGGCGCGATCATGGGCGCCTCGATGCCGGTGAGCCGGTGATCGTCCTCGACCAGGCGCGCGGTGAACCACTTGCCGGTGTCGGCGACGGCGTAGAGCGTCCTGCCGTCGGGGGCGAAGTCGAGGCCGGACCAGGAACCGAAGTCGGGAACGGGCGAGGTGAGGGCGAGGCCGCCCAGAAACTCCAGGGCGCCGAAGCGGGTGGCGGTATCGCCGATCTTGAACGTCTCGATGGGTCGGGCGCGGACCTCGAGCGGGACGAAGCCGGCGGCGCCGGGAGAGGCTGAAAGCGCGGCCGCGGCGACGACAACCACGCCGGCGAGGAACGGGCCGGCGCGCCGTGCCGTCATTGCATCAGCCGGGCGGGCACACGGCGCGGCGGGCGGCGCTCGGGCGCGACGGGTGTCTCCTCGAAGAGCTCGGCGAGCTTCTCGGTCATGGCGCCGGCGAGTTCCTCCGCGTCGACGATGGTGACGGCGCGGCGATAGTAGCGTGTCACGTCGTGGCCGATGCCGATGGCGATCAACTCCACCGGCGAGCGCGTCTCGATCTCCTCGATGACGTGGCGCAGGTGGCGCTCGAGATAGTTGCCGGCGTTGACCGACAGGGTGGAATCGTCGACCGGGGCGCCGTCGGAAATCATCATCAGGATCTTGCGCTGCTCGGGCCGGCCGACCAGCCGGCCGTGCGCCCACAGCAGCGCCTCGCCATCGATGTTCTCCTTCAGCAGCCCCTCGCGCATCATCAGGCCGAGGTTGCGGCGCGAGCGGCGCCACGGCGCATCGGCGGCCTTGTAGATGATGTGGCGGAGATCATTGAGGCGGCCCGGATTGGACGGCTTGCCGGCCTGCAACCAAGCCTCGCGGGACTGGCCGCCCTTCCAGGCGCGGGTGGTGAAGCCGAGAATCTCGACCTTGACGCCGCAGCGCTCCAGCGTGCGGGCGAGGATGTCGGCGCAAGTCGCCGCAACCGTGATCGGCCGGCCGCGCATCGAGCCGGAATTGTCGAGCAGCAGCGTGACGATGGTGTCGCGGAACTCGGTGTCGCGCTCGGCCTTGAACGACAGGGCGTGCAACGGATCGATGACGACGCGCGACAGGCGGGCGGCGTCGAGGATGCCCTCTTCGAGGTCGAAGTCCCAGGCCCGGTTCTGTTGCGCCATCAGGCGGCGCTGGAGGCGGTTGGCGAGGCGGCCGACGGCGCCCTGGAGGTGGGCGAGCTGCTTGTCGAGGTAGGCGCGCAAGCGGTCGAGCTCGGCGGTGTCGCAGAGTTCCTCCGCCTTGACCGTCTCGTCGAAGCGGGTGGTGAACGCGCGGTAGTCGATGCCCGGCGGCAGGTTGGAGAACGGCGCATCGAGCCGGCGGGCGTCGCCGGCATCGACCGAGTCGGCCATCTCGGAGTCGTCGAGCAGCTGCTCGCTTTCGCCCTCGGTCGCCTCGCCCTCGCCGGCCTCGCCTTCGGAAGCGGAGGCCTCGATCTCCTCGTCGCCGGCGGCGGTGTCGCCGGCTGCCTCGTCGGAGGCGCCCTCGCCGTCGTCCTGGTCACCGGAATCGTCGCCCTCCTCGTCGTCGTCGCCGCTCTCGCTCCCCGGCTCGTCGGCCATGTCGAGGGCGGAGAGGATGTCGAGGACAGCGCCGGCGAAGCGGCCCTGCTCGTCGATGGCGCCGGTCAGGCGCGAGAGGTCGCCGCCGGCGCGGTCCTCGATGAAGTCGCGCCACAGGTCGACGATCTTCTGCGAGGCCGCCGGCGGCGCGTTGCCGGTGAGGCGCTCGCGCACCATGAGCGCGATGGCGTCCTCGAGCGGCGCCTCGGCGCGCTCGGTGACGGCCTGATAGTCGCTGCGGTGGTAGCGCTCCTCCAGCATGGCGGAGAGGTTTTCGGCAACACCGGCCATGCGGCGGGCGCCAAGGGCCTCGACCCGGGCCTGCTCGACGGCGTCGAAGACGGCGCGGGCGTTCTTGCCGCGCGGGGCGTTGGCGCGGTGGACGGCGGGGTCGTGGCAGGCGAGGCGCAGGGCGAGCGAAGTCGGCGACGCCGCGGGTGACGGCGACGTCCTTGCGGGTGAGCTTGCGCGGCGGTTCGGGCAGGCGCGCCTTGTTGGCCGACAGCACGGGCCGGTCGGCGGCGAAGGAGACCTCAAGGTCCGGCTTGCCGGCGATCGCCTTGAGGCAGCCGGTGACCGCCCGCTTGAACGGTTCGGCGGGGCTCTCGGCGGGCCTCGTGCGCGGGGTTTCGTTGGAAGCCATGTCGCGTCGTTCTCGATCGACCTAGCGCGGGGGTGGACGCAAACCCGCCGGGCGCGGGTGCGGCGGGGTCGCGGCCGGTGTGCCGCGGAAGCAGCCCACCGTATATGGGTATTCGCGCGTCAGCACGTAGTGATAGAGGCTGACGATCTCGCCGTCCCACGCGACGGAGCTGACGCGACCGTGGCAGGCGTCGAGGTCGGCGTCGGTCAGCTCACGGCCGCCCGCATCGTACATGCTGTAGATGCCGAAGCCGTCGAGAGCGTAACCGATCAGGGTCTCCGGTTCGGTCTCGCCGGGCAGGCAAGGGCTCGGCCCGTGATAGTGGTACTCGCCGCGCATCTGGGGATGGCCGCTGCACAGGTCCTGAACCTCGTGAGCGACGGCGTCGCGGCCGGCGTCATCGAGGGCGTTGTAGATGGCGACGCCGTTAAGGGCGACCCCGATCATTCCCATGGGCACGCAAGAGGGCGCGGATGCCATCTGCGGGTTGGCGGGGAGCGTCAGCATGACGTTTTGCGCGCGAATGCTGTTGGGATTGCGGTCGATGAGGAAGGCAGGATCGTCGCGCGCCACCGGGAAGGTGCCGGTGGGCGTGCCGACGGGCAGGCCGTTGCCCTGGACGATGCGTTCCACCACGCGGGCGTCGTCACGCCGGGTAATGGAGAACTCCGCATCCGGCCAGGTGACGCGGCCCTCGACCGTCGTCTTCCCGGTGAGGTCCCAGGTGTCGCCGTGAATCCATGGCCCGGCATGCTGGGCGCCGCCGCCACGGAACGCGGTCATGCAGGACATCACGTAACCTTGTCGGGCACCGCTCGCGACCTTGCCGTCGCCGAGGGGCAGATGGTGGACGTCGAGAACGTCGGTGCGGGCCTCGATCGCCGCGGCCGACGTCAGCCCGCCGAGGCAGATCGACAGGGCGGCAAGGGCAGCGCTGACGGAGACGCGCACGGTGCGCCTCAGCTCATCACCACGTTTGCCGTCGACTCCGGGAGCTCGGCGTTGAAGGCGCGCTGGTAGAACTCGGCGACCAGGGCACGCTCCAGCTCGTCGCACTTGTTGACGAAGGTGACGCGGAAGGCGAAGCCGATATCGCCGAAGATCTCGGCGTTCTCCGCCCAGGTGATCACCGTGCGCGGACTCATCACGGTCGACAGGTCGCCATTGATGAAGGCGTTCCGCGTCATGTCGGCGACGCGGACCATCCTGGCGATGATGGCGCGCCCCTTCTCGTCGCGATACTTCGGCGCCTTGGCGGCGACGATCTCGACCTCCTCGTCGTGCGGCAGGTAGTTGAGCGTGGTGACGATCGACCAGCGGTCCATCTGGCCCTGGTTGATCTGCTGGGTGCCGTGATAGAGGCCGGAGGTATCGCCGAGGCCGACGGTGTTGGCGGTGGCGAACAGCCGGAAGGCCGGATGGGGGCGGATGACCTCGTTCTGGTCGAGCAGCGTCAGGCGGCCCTGCACCTCCAGCACGCGCTGGATGACGAACATCACGTCGGGGCGGCCGGCGTCGTATTCGTCGAAGCAGAGCGCGATGTTGTGCTTCAGCGCCCACGGCAGGATGCCGTCGCGGAACTCGGTCACCTGGGCGCCGTCGCGGATGACGATGGCGTCCTTGCCGACGAGGTCGATACGGCTGATGTGGCTGTCGAGATTGACGCGCACCATCGGCCAGTTGAGGCGGGCGGCGACCTGCTCGATGTGGGTCGACTTGCCGGTGCCGTGGTAGCCGGCGACGAGGACGCGGCGGTTGCGGGCGAAGCCGGCGAGGATGGCGAGCGTCGTCTGGCGGTCGAAACGATAATCGGGGTCGAAATCGGGGACGTGCTCGTCGGCCTCGGAATAGGCCGGGACCTCCAGGTCGGTGTCGATGCCGAACACCTGACGCACGGAGATCTTCATGTCGGGCAGGGGAGCCGTTTCCAGGGCGGCTGTGGTCATTGGTCCTCCGTCGCGCTCGTGCGATTTCGCTTTACTCTGACTGGCGAAATCGCCCTAGCTCTTTTTTCTCCGCAATTCCGGACGGAAAACCGGTACCCACTTTTCCTGGAATTGCTCTAGTGCGACGCATATTTCGTGGATTTCCGCGTCCCGTAAGAGACGCGTGAGGCGGTCTTAGCAGAAACCGACAGACCTCAGGTAGTGGTAAGCCTGGATGATCTGTCGCAGGCGATCCTCCGAAGAGCGGTCGCCGCCGTTGGCGTCGGGATGCAACAGCTTCACCAGCGACTTGTAGCGCGCCTTGATTTCGGCGGCGGTCTCGTGGCCGTCGAGGTCGAGGACGCGGAACGAGCGCTCCTCGAGCTGCCGCAGCGGGCGCTTCTCCGGCTCCGGCGCGGATTCGGCGCGGTGGAAGCCGCCGCCGAAGATGCCGAAGGGGTCGGTGAAGGCGGCCGACCAGGCCTGGCGGGGGCCGAAGCGGGCCTCGTCCTTGGCGTGGTCGACGCCGATCGTCCAGGTGGGGCGATGGCCGGTGGCGGCGGAGCGCTGGTAGGCGGCGACGTCGTCGTCGGGCATGCCCGCGAAATAGTTGTAGGTCTTGTTGTATTCGCGCACGTGGTCGAGGCAGAAATTGTGGTATTCGCCCTCGCGCAGCCGCCCCTTGGGGGCGCGGTAGCCGCCGGCGGCGGCGCAGCCGTGCCATTCGCACGGGGGCGCCCGGTGGTCCTCGACCTTCTCGCCGTCCGGCTTGATGCGGATGCGGTCGAAATATTTTGAGTTCAGATTCATAGGCGGATTATGGTCGCCACGCTCGCCGCCGACAAGGCGTGCGACCGCCGGAAAAACAGCGGATTCGACGCGATGACGGTAGCCGATAGGATCAGGCAGAAGTTAACCGGGGCTTTTCACCCGGAGGCCCTTGAGGTGGTGGACGAATCCCACCTGCACAAGGGGCACGCCGGCGCCCGGCCCGGCGGGGAAAGTCACTTCCGGGTGAGGATCACGGCGGCGGCGTTCGCCGGCGTCGGCCGGGTCGCCGCCCACCGCATGATCTACGACGCGCTGGGCGAGGAGATCGCCGGGGGCGTCCACGCGCTCGCTATCGAGGCAAGGGCACCAGCGGCACCTGCATGACCCGGCCCGTGTCCGGACGCGTCGATCAGGCGGGAGCCGCGGCGGCTTTCCGGCGCCAGCCGTACAGGCCCAGAGCGCCGAGGCCGGTGGCGAACAGCGGAAGTCCCGCGGGAAGGGGAACGTCTGTGGGTGTCGTGATAAACCCGGTAATAAGGCCCCTGTAGTCGGTCGACACGTCTCCGTTGCTGAGATTGAACGCCCGGCTGGTCACCCCGCTGCTGTCCGCGTCAAACGAGCCCGTCCAGCCGTCGGTGGGGTTTCCGGTCACGATAGCGGTCAACAGAAGATTGCCGAGCGTCGGGTCGTACGTGAACGTCGTACTGAACGGCAGCACAAGCTTGCCGTTCGCGGTGGCCGGGAGCGATCCGCTAAAGACCGTGGTGCTGCCATCGCCGATGTTGTCCGCCAGATTTGTGCTCAGGGCATTGACGGCCGTGGACGTATAAGAAAGGGAAATCGTGAACGTACCGGCTTCAGGGATGGACGGTCTCGTTTCGTAGAAGACCAGCCCGTTGATCGGGATGGTCGAGGAGAACGCCGCGGCACTGTACACCTGCTGATATTCGCTGCCGAAGTAGCAGACGAACGGATAGCAATTGGTGTCAGCACCGGTGCCGACGACCACCGTTGTCGCGCTGGCGTCCCCGCAAAATCCGGTGATTGCCGCGAGCGCCATGACGACGACCGCGGCCATTCCTGTCCATTTCATCCGGGGGTCCCCCCACCCTCATGCGCGCCCGGTTCAAGGGTAGGCAGCCAGGCAAGGGAGCGTCAACCCGACCGGCGCATTTACGCAGTTCCCCGGCGCATCTGTCGCAGTCCGCTATCGAGGCAAAGGCACCACAACGCCCGAACTAGCGGCGGATTTTGCCGGCCGCTGCTGGTCGAGCCATTTCAGGTAAGCCTCGCGGTCGATGCCGGTGTCGTTGCGGGCGTGGAAATAGAGCCGCTCGGCGAGACGGCGCACGGGCGCCAGACCCAGCGACATGTCGAGCACGAAATTCGGCGGCGTCAGGTCGAGGGCGGTGCGGAGCGCGCGCTTGGCGCGGAACTTCGGCACCTCGCGCGCCAGCACCGTCTCCGGCGCCGGCCCGCCGCACATCAGATGGTCGGCGATCAGGGAGGCGGCGCGGCGGCCGAACTTGAAGGCGAGGCGGATGCCGCCGCCGGTCATGGGCGAGACCCAGCCGGCGGCGTCGCCGACGAGAAGGACGCCGGGCGCGCCGATCAGTTGCAGCGGCCCGCCGCAGGGAATGAGGCCGCTGCGGCGGCCGACGACGCGCATGCGGCTCCAGCCGAACTTCGCCTCGGTGTGGGACAGGAAGGCGGCGAGGTCGGGCTTGCGGCCGTTGCCGACGGCGAGGCCGAGCTGGATGACGCTCGGGCCCGGCGCGGCCCAGCCGATGTAGCCCGGCGCGCGGCGCGAATCGACGAAGCAGTGGAGGAAGCGCGGGTCGATGGCGTCGTCGGCCTCGAGCTCGACCTCGAGGCCGGTGAGGAAGCGCCGGTTGCGGTCGAGGCCGAACGCCTCGGCGACGCGCGAGCGGGCGCCGTCGGCGCCGACCAGCATGCGCGCGGTCATGTCGATGCCGGCAAGGCGGATGCGGCCGCGCTCGCGCGTGGCGCCCTCGAAGCGGGTGCCGCAAAGGATGACGGCGCCGGCCTCGCGCGCCTCCTTCGCCATCCAGCGCAGAAGGCCCGCGGTCTCGGTGGTGAAGAAGGCGTAGCCCGGCGAGAAAAGGTCGATGCTCCTGAGGGCGGGCGTGTAGAGGCGCACGCCCGGCACCCGCCGGGTCAGGTGATGGGGGATGTCGATTTCCTCGATCGCCTCGCGCACCAGGATGCCGCTGGTGTGGACGCGGGCGCCGGGGTCGCGCTTGGCCTCGAGGACGGCGACGGAAAGCCCGCGCGAGGCGGCGGTTTTCGCGGCGGCGAGGCCGGCGAAGCTCGCGCCGACGATGACGAGGTCGAAATGCATGGTCAGCCCCTCCGATTCAGCGGATGGCGGCGAGAATAGCCCCGAATGCGGCCGAAATCTGCCGCGGTCAGGACAGGGCAGCCTTCACTCTGCGTAGGGGCGTCCCGACCCCTCCCCGAAATCGCGTTCCGCGATTTCGACCCTCCCGCAAGGGGAGGGTTGGCGCTGCTTCGCGTTCGCTGAGCGATCCGGCCGAGGTGAGCTTCATCCTCGGCTCCACCGAGATCGACGATGCCGGCACCTACACCAAGGTGCCGCACCCGGACGTGCGTATCGTCGGCTCCGCCGAAATCCGGGTGGCAGGGACTGGGGCAAAGCCCTCACTCTGCGCCAGTTGTGTCCCGACCCCTCCCCGAAATCGCGTTCCGCGATTTCTGACCCTCCCGCAAGGGGAGGGTTGGTGTGCCTGTCGTCCGCCGCGCTTACGTTGCAGCCGCGTCGTCAGGGGGTGCGGGGCGGCGGCTGTTCGGGCTTGAGGCGCGCCAGCGGCGTGATCCTAAGCGAAGTGATGCGGTTGCGGTTCTTGCGCAGCACCTGAAAACGGAAGCCGTGGAAGGTGAACGCCTGGCCGGTGTCGGGGATGATGCGCGCCTCGTGGATGACGAGGCCGGCGATGGTGGTCGCTTCGTCGTCGGGAAGATGCCAGTCCATGGCGCGGTTGAGGTCGCGGATCGGCACCGACCCGTCGACGTTGACCGAGCCGTCCGGCTGCGGGCGGACGCCCTGCACGGCGACGTCGTGCTCGTCGGCGATGTCGCCGACGATCTCCTCGAGGATGTCCTCCAGGGTGACCAGGCCCTGCACCTCGCCGTACTCGTCCACAACGAGGGCGAAATGGGACTTGCGCTTGAGGAAGGCGTTGAGCTGGTCGTTGACGCTGGTGGTGTCGGGGACGAACCACGGCTTGGTGGCGACCGAGCGCACGTCGATCTTCGAGGCGTCGCCGCCGACGGCGCGCATGAGCCTGAGGACGTCCTTGGTGTGGACGATGCCGACGATGTTTTCCGGCTGGCTCTCCCACAAGGGCATGCGGGTATAGGGGCTCGCCAGGATATCGTCGACGATCTTGTCGGACGGTTCGCCGGCGTTGATCGAACGCAGATTGGTGCGGTGGACCATCACGTCGGAGACGTCGAGCTCGCTGAGGTCAAGGAGGCCGCCGAGGCGATCGCGCTCGGCCTTCACCACCACGCCCTCGGCATGGAGGAGGTCGACCTGGCCGCGAATCTCGTCGGCGGCGGAGAGGACCGACTTCACCTTCGACGCGTCCAGCCCGGCGAGGCGCAGCACGCCCTGGACGATGAACTGGACGGCGGTCACGACCGGCGAGAAGACGGCGACGACGACGCGCACCACCGGGGCGATGGCGCGGGAAACCCGGTCGGGGTTGTTGATCGCCAGCGTCTTCGGCAGCACCTCGCCGAAAACCAGCACGATAAACGTCATCACCAGCGTGGCGTAGGCGACGCCGGCCTGGCCGAACAGGGCAAGGAAGAAGGCGGTGGCGAGCGCCGAGGCGAGGATGTTGACCAGGTTGTTGCCGAGGAGGAGGGCGCCGATCAGGCGCTCGCGATCCTGGATCAGGCGGCCGACCAGACCGGCGCGGCGGTCGCCCGATTTCTCCATCTGCAGCATGCGCGCCCTGGAGGCGGCGGTCAGCGCCGTCTCCGAGCCCGAGAAGAATGCCGAGACGATGATGAGAAGGGGGATCGCCGCGGCCATCAGCCACAGGAGCGTCGTCATTGCGACAGCTTCTCCGCCAGGAACGCCTCCACGTCGGCGCCGGGAACGTCATGGGCAACGAAGGCCTGACCGATGCCGTGGGTCAGGATCAGGTTGAACCGGCCGCGGGTGACCTTCTTGTCCTGGGCCATGTGCTCCATCAGCACCTCGGCGCTCGGCGTGTCGCCGGGGATGTCGCCGATGGCGGTGGGCAGGCCGACCTCGGTGAGGTGGGCGACGACGCGCTCGGTGTCCTCGCGCGGGGCGAGGCCGCGGCTCGCCGAAAATTCGTGCGCCAGCACCATGCCGATGGAGACGGCCTCGCCGTGGAACAGGCGGCCGGAGTAGCCGGTGGCGGCCTCCAGCGCGTGGCCGAAGGTGTGGCCGAGATTGAGGAGGGCGCGCACGCCCTCGTCGCGCTCGTCGGCGGCGACCATGCGGGCCTTGGCGCGGCAGGAGACGCCGATGGCGTGCTCGCGCTCCGGCCAGCCGGCGGCGATGGCGCGCCAGTTCGCCTCGAGCCAGGTGAAGAAAGCCGCATCGTCGATCAGCCCGTACTTGGCGACTTCGGCATAGCCGGCGTTGAAGATGCGCGGCGGCAGCGAATTGAGGATGCCGGAGTCGGCGAGCACCAGCGAGGGCTGATAGAAGGCGCCGACGAGGTTCTTGCCGCGCGGCGTGTTGATGCCGGTCTTGCCGCCGATCGAGGAATCGACCTGGGCGAGCAGGGTGGTCGGAACCTGGACGACCCGGATACCGCGGAGGACCACCGCAGCGGCAAAGCCGGCAAGGTCGCCGACGACGCCGCCGCCGAAGGCGACGACCACATCGGAACGCTCGATGCGCGCGGCGAGCAGCGCGTCGACCACGCGTCCGAGCCCGGCAAGGCTCTTGGTCTCCTCGCCCGGCGGCACGGTGACGGTGACGTGCTCGACACCGGCGGCGGCGAGGCTCGCGGTCAGCGTGGAGAGGTGCAGGCCGGCGACGGTCTCGTCGGTGACGACGGCGGCGCGGGCATCGGGCAGACGGCGGACGATCTCCGAGCCGGCATTTTCGACGACGCCGCGGCCGATGAGGATGTCGTACGACCGCGAACCGAGGTCAACGGTGACGGTCGTGCGCCCTTCCGTGACTGTGCGGGCTTCCATGGTCGGATCAGGCCTCCGCCAACCCTTCCCCGTCGAGAAAATCGGCGAGCGCGACGAGGAGGTCGTCGATGACGGCGTCGTGGGCGACGTCGCGCGACTGCACATGGATATTGGCCTCGGCATAGATCGGATAGCGCTCGCCGATCAGCCGCTCGATGGTCTCGGCGGGGTCGCCGTTCTTCAGGAGCGGGCGGCCGGAGCGGCGCTTGACGCGCGACAGAAGCAGGTCGCGGTCCGCCTTCAGCCAGATCGAAATGGCCCCTTTCTGGATCGCGGCGCGGGTCTCCGGCTGGATGAAGGCGCCGCCGCCGGCGGCCAGCACCTTGGGCTTGCCGTCGAGCAGGCGCTGGATCACCCGGCGCTCGCCGTCGCGGAAGTAGGCCTCGCCGTGGCGGTCGAAAATCTCGGGAATGGAGGCATTGGCGGCAGCCTCGATCTCGGTGTCGGCATCGACGAAGGGTAGTGAAAGGCGGGTCGCCAGGCGCCGCCCGATCGAGGACTTACCGGCGCCCATCATGCCGACGAGCACGAGCGTGCGACCCGCGAGAAGCCGGTTGACCCGGGCCTCGATCGATTCGCCGTTCCGGCGGGCAGGACTGGATGCGTTCGGCACGGTTCCCCTCGGACCCCCAGGCGATTTGAGCGCTGGAAAGAGCCGCTTTCGGGGGGGCGTGTCAAGGCGGCCGGGGGAACCGGGGACGATTGCTTGCGTTGCCGGCGCGATCGTCCAACAATGACGAAGCGGTCGATTTCGTCGGCCGCATTTCGCCCTCTGCCTCACGGCCGCCTTGCGTCATGCCCAGCCTTTTCCGCTTCTTCGTCGTGCTGATCGTGCTGGGAGCGCTCGGCATGGCGGCGATGGTGTATCTCGCCACCTTCGTCCAGCCGAACACCCGCGAAATGACGGTGAGCATTCCGGCGGCAAAGCTTCAGCAATAGGCCATGGCGGAACCGGCGAAGGCCGCCCCACGGGGCGTTCACCATATCGAGGCTTTCCTGGAAATGATGAGCGCCGAGCGAGGTGCGGCGCTCAACACGCTCGACTCCTATCGCCGCGACCTTGCCGACTACGCGGGCTTCCTCGCCGGGCGGGGGGAGGACCTGACGGAAGACGACACCGAATCGGTCAGGGCCTACCTCGGCGACCTCGACGACCGCGGTTTCGCGGCGACATCGGTGGCGCGGCGGCTTTCGGCGATCCGCCAGATGCACCGGTTCCTGGTGAGCGAAGGCGTGCGCACCGACGACCCGACCGGGATCATCGACGGGCCGCGCAAGCCGGTTCGCCTGCCGCGGGTGATGAGCGTCGAAGACGTCGGCAGTCTGCTGGAGACGGCGACGGCGGAGGCCGGGCGGGCCGACCTTGGCGGGGACGCGAAGGTGCGGGCGCTCCGCGCTCACGCGCTGATCGAACTGCTCTACGCGACGGGTTTGCGGGTGTCCGAGCTGGTGGCGCTGCCGGCGGCGGCGATCCGGGGCGACGCGCGCTTCATCACGGTCACCGGCAAGGGCGGCCACGAGCGGATCGTGCCGCTGACGGACAAGGCGCGGGAGGCGGCGAGGGCTTACCTCGCCGCACGCGGCGACGGCGACAACAGATGGCTCTTCCCGTCCACCGGCGACAGCGGGCACCTGACGCGGCAGGCGTTCGCGCGCGAGCTGAAGGCGCTGGCGGCGCTGGCCGGGCTGTCGCCGTCGCAGGTATCGCCGCACGTTCTGCGTCACGCGTTCGCCAGCCATCTGTTGCAGAACGGCGCCGATCTTCGCGTCGTGCAGCAACTCCTCGGCCACGCCGACATCTCGACAACGCAGATTTATACGCACGTGCTGGAGGAACGGCTGCGGGCGCTGGTGACCGAGCACCACCCGCTGGCGAAGGAGGCGGACTAGATCCGGCGCGGCGTTGCTTGACAACGCAGGGGCCGGGAGGCCAGTTTGCCGCCACTTTGCCGATGAGGCGCGGCGAAGCATTATCCTGCCGGGCGGCACAAAAGAGCGGATGCGCAGCTACCTCGATTTCGAAAAGCCGATTGCCGACCTTCAGGGGAAGGTGCAGGAACTCCGGTCGCTCGGCGAAGGCGGTGACGCCGTCGCCATCGGCGAGGAAATCGCCAAGCTCGAGGCGAAGGCCTCCCAGGCGCTTGCCGAGATATACGCGAAGCTGACGCCCTGGCAGAAAACGCAGGTCGCGCGCCATCCGGACCGCCCGCACACCAGCGACTACGCCAAGAAGCTCATCGAGGACTTCACGCCGCTCGCCGGCGACCGCAAGTACGGCGAGGATGCCGCCATCATTGCCGGGCTTGGAACGTTCCGCGGGAGGCGGGTGGCGCTGATCGGTCACGAGAAGGGCAACGACACCGAAAGCCGGCTCGCCCACAACTTCGGCATGGCGCGACCGGAGGGCTATCGCAAGGCGGTGCGGGTGATGGACCTCGCCGACCGCTTCGACATGCCGGTGGTGGCGCTGGTCGATACGGCCGGCGCCTATCCCGGCGTCGGGGCGGAGGAACGCGGCCAGGCGGAAGCGATCGCCCGCTCGACGGCGGCGTGCCTGGAACTCGGGGTGCCCAACGTGGCGGTGGTGATCGGCGAGGGCGGCTCCGGTGGCGCCATTGCCATCGCGACCGCCAACAAGGTGGTGATGCTGGAGCACTCGATCTACACGGTGATCTCGCCCGAGGGGGCGGCGTCGATCCTGTGGCACGATTCCAGCCGGGCGCAGGACGCGGCGACCGGCATGAAGATCACCGCCGAGGACCTCATGAAGTTCGGAGTGATCGACCGGGTGCTGCCCGAGCCGGTCGGCGGCGCTCACCGCGATCCGGAGACGACGATCGCGGCAACCGGGGACGCGATCGCGGAGGCACTGTCGGCGCTCGACAACCTGCCGCCGGAGGAAATCCGCCGCCAGCGGCGCGAGAAATACCTGGCGGTCGGGCGATCTCTCTAGGACCGCAGGGGGTCCCGGTCTGCCACGGGGTTGCCACGACCGGCCGGTAGTCTCCTTTCCGGTCAAGCTCGCCGGATCGTTAACGCACCGTAAAGGTTGACGATCTACCAGATTCCCGGTCTAACGCGACCGGATGGCGGCGTTCCTCGAGGGGTTCTGGATGGCAGTCCATCCATTGTCGGCGGCGCTCATGCGTCTGGCGGCAGCCGGACTGGCGGCGGTGTTGCTCGCCGGCTGCCAGGCATCAGATTTTCCTAAAGCGGCCCAGCCCGTCCCGCATGCCCTTGTCGCGGACATGGACAGGCTGAACATGAAGGCGACGGCGCCGATCTTCATCCGCATCTTCAAGGAAGAATCGCAGCTCGAGGTGTGGAAGCAGACGCGCGGCGGCACCTATGCGCTGCTCAAGACCTATGACATCTGCAAATGGTCGGGTGAACTCGGGCCGAAGAAGGTGGAGGGCGACCGCCAGGCGCCGGAAGGCTTCTACACGGTGTCGCCGGCGCAGATGAACCCGAACTCGAACTACTACCTGTCGTTCAACATCGGCTACCCCAATGCCTACGACCGCTCGCTCGGGCGCACCGGCTCCAACCTGATGGTGCACGGCGCCTGCTCGTCGGCGGGCTGCTATTCGATGACCGACGAGAGCGCCGGCGAACTCTTCGCGCTTGCCCGCGACGCTTTCCGCGGCGGGCAGAGGGCGTTCCAGATCCAGGCCTTCCCGTTCCGGATGACGCCGGAGAACCTCGCCCGCCACCACGACAATCCGAACATGGATTTCTGGCGGATGCTGAAGGTCGGCTACGACAGTTTCGAGCTGACCCACGTGCCGCCCGAGGTGGACGTGTGCGAGCGCAAGTACGTGTTCAACGCGGAAAGCCCGACGGCGAACTTCGACCCGTCGGGGGCGTGCCCGGCCTACCAGGTGCCGGAGGCGCTGAAGGTGGCGCTCGCCAACAAGCAGGCGGAAGACGACCAGAAATATTCGGTCGCCGTGGCGGCGCTGGACCAGCAGGCGCAGAAGGAAGCCGCGGCGCAACAGGCGGCTGCGGCCAAGGCGGCGGCGAAGGAGCAGCGCGTGGCGGCGAAGCAGCAGCCAGTGCCAGCGCAATCGAAGTCGGTGCTGACGCGCTGGTTCGGCTGGGTGGGTGGCGGCTCGGCCAGCGCCTCGGCGCCAGCGCCGGCGCCGGCCGCGTCCACGACCGCGTCCACGACGGCCTCGGCGGCGCCGGTCGCGGTGCCGGTGCCGCGGACGGCACCCAGCGTCGCGGCCGTCCAGCCGTTGTCAACCACCACGACGGCTACGCCCGCCACCGCCAGCGCCAAGGTGATGCCGCAGGCGACACCGGAAAGCCCGCCGGTCGGCCAGTTCGTCAAGCGCAAGTTCTGGTGGTGGGGCGACGACTCGGGGGCGGCCTCGACGCCCGACGGCCCGGGGTAGAGCGGGCCGGAACAGGCGGCCCGCTCAATATCGTTCTCTGACGCAATTCCGGACGGAAAAGTGGAATCCACTTTTCCTGGAATTGCCTAGAACGGCCAGACCAGCAGGATCGTCGGTATCGCGACGAGGACGACGATCACCTCCAGCGGCAATCCCATCCGCCAGTAGTCGCCGAAGGCGTAGCCGCCCGGTCCCAGGATCAGGATGTTGTTCTTGTGGCCGATCGGGGTCAGGAACGCGCATGAGGCGGCGACCGCCACCGCCATCAGGAACGGATCCGGGCTGGCGCCAAGGCGGTCGGCGATCTCCACCGCGATGGGCGCGCCGATGACCGCGGTGGCGGTGTTATTGAGAACGTCCGACAGCGTCATGATGACCACCATCAAAATGGTGAGCACCACCC
This sequence comes from uncultured Alphaproteobacteria bacterium, assembly GCA_963826055.1. GTDB lineage: Bacteria > Pseudomonadota > Alphaproteobacteria > Rhizobiales > Kaistiaceae > JBBDMC01. The sequence continues at coordinate 80,708 of CAWGVO010000021.1, forward strand.
ACGCGGGCAATCCGAAAGCCAGGTCGACGATGCCGTCGGCGATCAGCGCCGTGCCGCCGGAGGTCTGCAACGCGGTGCCGAGCGGGATCATCGAGCCGAGCAGGATCACCACCGGCCATTCGATCTCGTCGTAGACCTGACGGACCGGAACGATGTCGAAGAGGACGTAGGCGGCGACCACGGCGGCGAGTGCGATCGGCAGGTAGACGAGGTTGAGGGCGGCGAGCGCCACGGCGATCGCGAAGATGGCGGCGGCGAACGCGGCGCGACCGTGGCGGGTGACCGTCAGGCCGCGCTCCGCCAGCGGCAGGGTTCCCAGCCACTGGGCGGCATCATTGAGCTGGTCGGACGGCCCGATCAGCAGAAGCACGTCGCCGGCGACGATGGGCAGCCGGCGCACGCTGTCACGGAAACTCTTGCCCTGGCGCGAGACGCCGAGGAGGGTGACGTTGAAGCGGCGGCCGAGCCCGACGGCGGCGCCGGAACGGCCGTCGAGGCGGGAGTCGCGCGGCACCACCACCTCGATGACGCCCATGTCGCCGGTGTCTTCCTTCAGGGACTCGCGGCCGGGATAGTCGAGCTTCAGGGCGCCGACGAAGGCGTCGATGGCGTCGGCGGTCGCGTCGACCACGAGGACGTCGTCCTGGCGGATTTCGGCGCGGCGCGCGGCACCGGGCAGGCGGCGGCCGTTGCGGACGAGGCCAATGACGACGACGGCCGCTTCCTCGGCCTCCGCGTCGAGCTCGCTCACCTTCCTGCCGATGGCGGGCGAGCCTTCCGGCACGCTGAGCTCGGCGACGTAGCCGTGTACGTCGCGAAGGTCGGCAGCCGGCGCTGCGTCGGGCTTCGCCGGGATCAGACGCCAGCCGACGAGGGCGACGAAGGCGACGCCGACGATGGCGACGGCGAGACCGACAGGTGCAAAGTCGAACATGGCGAAGCTCCCGCCAAGGGTTTCCTGGCGGAAGGCGGCGATGATGATGTTCGGCGGGGTGCCGATCAGGGTCACCATGCCGCCGAGGATGGTGGCGAAGCTCAGCGGCATCAGCGACAGGCCGGGGTTGCGCCCGGCCTTTGCCGACGCCGACAGATCCACCGGCATCAGAAGGGCTAGGGTGGCGACGTTGTTCATGAAGGCGGAGAGCGCGGCGCCGATGGTCGCCATGATGGCGATGTGGCTCGACAGGCTGCGGCCACCGCGAACCAGCGTGCGCACGATCCAGGCGACGGCGCCGGAGTTCACCAGGCCGCGCGACACGACGAGGACGATGGCGACGATGACGGTCGCCGGGTGGCCGAAGCCGGCGAAGGCATCCTCGGTCGGGACGACGCCGACGATGACCGCGATGATGAGGGCGCCGAACGCGACGAGGTCGTAGCGGTACCGCCCCCAGATCAGGAGGGCGATGACCACGGCGAACAGGGCGAACAGGAAGATCTGGTCGAAGGCCATGGCGGCGTTATAGCAGCGCCGTCACCCGAGGCGCACCCGGCACGCCGTCATTCCGGCGAATGCCGGAATCCATCACCGGCAGTTCAATTCAGGCGACGAAGAACGGGCCGAGAGGTCATCGATGGACCCCGGCTTACGCCGGGGTGACGAGGAAGCGGCTGGCCGGCGGGCTCAGGCGAGCTTGCCGTGGCAGTGCTTGTATTTCTTGCCGGAGCCGCAGGGGCAGGGGGCGTTCCGCTGGACCTTGCCCCATGTCGCCGGGTTGTTGGGGTCGATCTGAGCCGCGGTTGCGGCGGCGAGGCGGGCGCCGTTGCGCCCGTTGGGGAGCGACGCCGACGGCCGCACGTCGGCCATTTCGTTCTCGCCGGTGTCCGGATTGAGGTGGGTCGCCTCCAGCGTCTCGAAATCGCCTTCCGGCGCCAGGGGCGGCGGCCGCTGGACGATCTCGACCCGCATCAACTGGGTGGTGACCGCCTCGCGCAGGCGGGACAGCATCCCCTGGAACAGCTCGAACGATTCGGTCTTGTACTCGTTCAGCGGGTCGCGCTGGCCGTAGCCGCGGAAGCCGATCACCTGGCGCAGATGGTCGAGGACGACCAGATGCTCGCGCCAGAGATGGTCGAGGGTCTGGAGAAGAACCGCCTTCTCGACCTGGCGCATGACGTCAGGGGTGAAGCGGGCGGCGCGGGCGGCGGCCGCCTCGTCACCGGCGCGGATCAGCCGTTCGCGCACTTCCTCGTCGGCAATGCCTTCCTCTTTCGCCCAGGCGATGACCGGAACATCGAGATTCAGGATGTTTTGGACAGCCTCATGCAGTCCGGCGGCGTCCCACTGCTCGGGGTACGATTTCTCCGGGATATGCTTGGAGACCAGCGCATCGATCACCTCGTGGCGCATGTCGGCGACCGTGTCGGTAACGACCGCCTGGGCCATCAGCTCGATGCGCTGGTCGAAGATCGCCCGGCGCTGATCGTTCATGACGTCGTCGAACTTCAAGAGGTTCTTGCGGATATCGAAGTTGCGCGCCTCGACCTTCTGCTGGGCCTTCTCGAGCGCGCGGTTGATCCACGGATGGACGATCGCCTCGTCCTCCTGGAGGCCGAGCTTCTGCAGCATGCCGTCCATGCGCTCCGAGCCGAAGATGCGCATGAGGTCGTCCTGCAGGGACAGGAAGAACTTGGAGTGGCCGGGGTCGCCCTGGCGGCCGGAGCGGCCGCGCAACTGGTTGTCGATGCGCCGGCTTTCGTGGCGCTCGGTGCCAAGCACGAAAAGACCGCCGGCGGCGAGCGCCGCGGCCTTCTTCTCGGCAACCTCATCGTGGATCTTCTGGATGCGGGCATCGCGCTCCGGTCCCTCGGGGATGTCGGCGAGCTCCTGGCGGATGCGCATGTCGATGTTGCCGCCGAGCTGGATGTCGGTGCCGCGGCCGGCCATGTTGGTGGCGATGGTGACGGCGCCCGGGACACCGGCCTGGGCGATGATGAACGCTTCCTGCTCGTGATAGCGGGCGTTGAGGACCTGGTGGGGGACCTTGTCCCGGGCGAGCATCTCGGCGAGGATTTCCGACTTGGCGATCGAGGTGGTGCCGACCAGGATCGGCTGGCCGCGGGAGCGGCAATCCTTGATGAGCGCGATGATCGCCTTGTATTTCTCTTCCGCCGTCCGATAGACCTCGTCGTCATCGTCGATGCGGACCATCGGCATGTTGGTCGGCACCTCAACGACCTCGAGGCCGTAGATGTCGGCGAACTCGTCGGCCTCGGTGACGGCCGTGCCGGTCATGCCGGCGAGCTTGTCGTACATGCGGAAGTAGTTCTGGAAGGTGATCGAGGCCAGCGTCTGGTTCTCGGGCTGGATCGGCTGGTGCTCCTTGGCCTCCAGCGCCTGATGCAGGCCTTCCGAATAGCGGCGGCCGGGCATCATACGGCCGGTGAACTCGTCGATGATCACCACTTCGCCGTTCTTGACGATGTAGTCCTTGTCGCGCTGGAACAGGCGGTGGGCGCGCAGGCCCTGGTTGACGTGGTGAACGACGGTGACGTTCTCGACGTCGTACAGCGAATCGCCCTTGAGCATGCCGGCTTCGCGCAGCAGGCCCTCCAGCTTCTCGTTGCCGGCCTCGGTGAAGTTCGCCGTGCGCTGCTTCTCGTCGACCTCGTAGTCTTCCTCGCTCAACTGGGGAATGAACTTGTCGATGGCGTTGTAAAGCTCGGAGCGGTCATCGAGCGGGCCGGAGATGATCAGCGGCGTGCGCGCCTCGTCGACCAGGATCGAATCCACCTCGTCGACGATGGCGTAGTTGTGGCCGCGCTGCACCATCGTGGCGAGGTCGTACTTCATGTTGTCGCGGAGGTAGTCGAAGCCGAACTCGTTGTTGGTGCCGTAGGTGATGTCGCAGGCGTAGGCTGCCTTGCGCTCGTTGTCGTCAAGGCCGTGAACGATGACGCCGACCGACATGCCGAGGAACTTGTAGACGGCGCCCATCCATTCGGCGTCGCGTTGGGCGAGGTAGTCGTTGACGGTGACGACGTGGACGCCCTTTTCGGCGAGCGCGTTCAGGTAGACGGGAAGCGTCGCCACCAGCGTCTTGCCCTCGCCGGTCTTCATCTCGGCGATGGAGCCCTCGTGGAGGACGATGCCGCCGATCAACTGGACGTCGAAATGGCGCTGGCCGAGCGTGCGCCTGGCGGCCTCGCGAACGGTGGCGAAGGCGGGAACGAGGATGTCGTCCAGGGTCGCGCCGGCGGCGAGCTGCCTGCGGAATTCCACTGTGCGGGCGGCAAGGTCGGCGTCCGACAGGGCCGTCACTTCCGGCTCCAGCGCGTTGATCTCGGCAACCTGCGGCCCGTAGGTCTTCAGGCGGCGGTCGTTGGAGGAACCGAAAAGCTTGCGGGCGAGGGCGCCGATACCGGCCATCTAAGCGATCCTTGAGCTTCAGATTACCCGTCGGGGCATGGCAATGGTGCGTTGCCGCAAAATGTCTTCGCGACGAACGCCGGCAAGCGATCGAACCGCCCGTCACCGCGCAGGATTCAAAAGCGTTCTGGACGCCAAGCCTTGAGACAGATAAGAGGGGGGCAGGTCGATGTCAACGGCGCGACCGGTGCGGCAACGCCGCGGCCGGCTTCGTTTTCGGGCCGCAGCCAGACCACATTCCAACCGGACATTTCTATGACAATCACCCATCAATTCCGCCGGCGCTGCGTCGCAGTCGCGTTCACCGCCGGCCTAGCCCTCATGGCCGTAACAGGCCCCTCCACGGCCCAGGATGCATCCGGCGATGCGGTGGTCGCCACGGTCAACGGCGAGACCATCACCGAACGTGACCTGAACGCCGCGGCACACGAGTTCAGCGATCAGCTTCAGCAGATGCCGGGCGACCCCCGCGAGAACCTGATCGACCTGCTCGTCAACATGCGGCTTGCGGCCGCGGCGGCAACGGCGGGAGGCCTCGACAAGGACCCCGACGTCATGGCCCAGCTGAGCCTGGTCAAGAACCGCGCGCTCTACCTTGCCTATATCCGCAGCAAGGTGGGGGACGTGATGACCGAAGAGGCGGCCCACAAGCGCTTCGACGAGGAGATGGCCAAGTTCGTTCCCGGCGACGAAATCCACGTCCAGCACATTCTGGTGGACAGCGAGGACGAGGCCAACGCGATCATCGCGCAGCTCGATGCCGGCGGCGACTTTTCGGCGATCGCCAAGGAGAAGTCCAAGGACCCGGGATCAGCGCCGAACGGCGGCGACCTTGGCTTCATCAAGCGCGGCGAGACGGTCAAGCAATTCGAGGACGCGGCTTTCACCCTCGACATCGGGCAATACACCAAGACGCCGGTGCAGTCTCAGTACGGATGGCACGTGATCAAGGTGGAGGAGAAGCGCCCGGAGACGCCGCCGACGTTCGATCAGGAGGCGCGGCGCATCCAGCAGGACCTGTTCGGCGAAGCCTTCGACAAGATGATCGCCGACTTGCGGGAGACGGCGAAGATCGAGGTGGTGCCGCCGCCTCCGGCCGCCGGCCGACGCGGCACCAGCCGAACCGGCGAAGCCCTGACACAAGCGACGCGGGCGGCGACGACCCCATGACGACGACGGTCTCGCCGCTCGCGCCGAAATCGTTTCCCGACATGCCGCCGATCGCCGGGGCGCGACTGGCGACGGCGGCGGCCGGCATCAAATACGCCAACCGGCGTGACGTGCTCTTCGCCGTCTTCGACAAGGGGACATCGGTGGCGGGCGTGTTCACCCGCTCGAAGTGTCCCTCGGCGCCGGTCGACTGGTGCAAGGCGGCGCTGGCCGGGGGCCGGGCGCGCGCGCTGCTGGTCAACTCCGGCAACGCCAATGCGTTCACCGGCAAGCGGGGCCGCGAGGCGACGCGGATATCGGCGGCGTTCGCCGCCAAGGCCGCCGGCTGCCGGCCGCGCGAGGTGTTCCTCGCCTCGACCGGGGTGATCGGCGAGCCGCTCGACCCGTCGAAGTTCGCCGGGGTGCTGGAAGAGGCGGCCGGCCGCGCCGAGCCCGGTCCGTGGCGAGAGGCGGCCGGCGCCATCATGACCACCGATACCTATCCAAAGGGCGCCAGCCGCAGCGTTGCGCTGGGCGGGGCGACCGTCACGATCAACGGCATCGCCAAGGGGGCCGGGGATGATCGCGCCGGACATGGCGACCATGCTGGCGTTCGTGGTGACGGATGCGCCGATCGCGGCGCCGGTGCTGCAGGCGCTGCTCGACCGGGGTGTCGGCGACACCTTCAACGCCATCACCATCGACGGCGACACCTCGACGTCGGACACGCTGCTGGCGTTCGCCACCGGCAAGGCGGCAGGGGTGGAGCCCATAACTAATCCGCGCGACCGCCGGCTGAAGCCGTTCCGGGCAGCGTTCGGGGAGGTTCTCGGCGACCTCTCCCGCCAGGTGGTGCGGGACGGGGAGGGGGCGCGGAAGTTCGTGGAGGTGCGGGTCACCGGCGCCGCCTCGAAGCGCTCGGCGCGGCGGATCGGCATGGCGATCGCCAACTCGCCGCTGGTCAAGACGGCGATCGCCGGCGAGGACGCCAACTGGGGGCGCATCGTCATGGCGGTCGGCAAGGCGGGCGAGCCGGCGGACCGCGACAAGCTCGCCGTCTGGTTCGGTGACACGCGGGTGGCGGTCAGGGGCGAGCGTGACCCGAAATATTCGGAAGCGGTCGCGTCCGACTACATGAAGCGGCAGGACATCGTGGTCACGGTCGACATCGGCATCGGCAAGGGACGCGACACGGTGTGGACCTGCGACCTCACCAAGGAGTACGTCGCCATCAACGGCGACTACCGGTCGTGACGTTGGGCCGGATCATGGCATGGAAGCGCGGCTTCGCCGCGGCATCTTCCGCTGGGTCCCCGATCTCGCGATGCGGCTTCGCCGCACGCGGTCGGCGATGAGCGGCGCAAAACTCCTTCACGTCGCCGCCTGCGCGCTCATCGACCCTGACGGGCGGGTGCTGATCGCCCAGCGGCCGGAAGGCAAGGCGATGGCGGGCCTGTGGGAGTTCCCCGGCGGCAAGGCGGAGGACGGCGAGGCGCCGGAAGCGACGATCATCCGCGAGCTGAAGGAAGAGCTCGGCGTCGAGATAAATGCGGCGTGCCTGGCGCCGCTCACCTTCGCCAGCCACACCTACGACGATTTCCACCTGGTCATGCTGCTCTACGTCTGCCGCCGCTGGCAGGGAACGCCCGCCGGCCGCGAAGGGCAGGCACTGAAGTGGGTGCGGCCGCGGGCGCTGCGCGACTACCCGATGCCGCCGGCGGACGCGCCGCTGATCCCGGCGTTAATCGATCTTTTATCTTAACGATTGAAAGTCTTCCCCGTCCGTTCGCTCCGCGAGCGGAGGCGTGTGTGCGTCATCACCGCCACAATCGGGGAGATCCGACCTTGCCGCTGATCATCGAAGCGACCGAGCGGCGCTCGCGCCGCACCCTGATGACCGCCTTCGCGCCGATCGCCGTGGCGCTGATCGGTCTTGGTGTTCTCGCGCTCGTCAGGCTGCCGGCGGGCGACACCGCCACGGCGGCCGTTGCTCCGGCCGGCGTCGATCCGGTCGTCACCGGCTCCATCGCGCCTCAACCCGAGCAGCCCAAGCACGATCCGGTCTACGACCTGATCATGCTCGACCGGTAGCGATACCGGACATCCATCAGGTTCGGCCGGTCTTCTCGCCGGCCGTGTGCTCGACGGTGCCGAGGGCATCGGCGAGGCGTGCCTTTGCGCTGCCCGGCTTGAGCGGCTGCTGCTGGCTCGGGTCGGGCGCCCAGCCCGACAGCCAGATCACGTCGAACGTCGCTCTCAGCCTGCCGTCGGCATCGGCGAAGCGCTCGGCGTAGATCTCGCCGGCGCGCACGAGCACGGCGCGGCGCAGCGGCCGGCGGTCGCGCTCCACCAGCGGGTTGGCGGCGCCCATGGCGCGGAGATCGGCCATGAGCGGCAGCATCGAGGCGTAGCGGACCGTGTGGCGGTCCTGGTCGACCACCGGCAGGGCGAACCCGGCGCGCTGGAGGAGGGCGCCGATGGCGCGGACGTCGGCGAAGGGGGCGACCCGCGGCGAGGCGCCGCCAGTCACCTCGGCCTCGGCCGCGGCGAAGGCCTGACGCAACTCGGTCAGGGTGTCGCCGCCGATGAGCGCGGCGAGGAAGAGGCCGTCCGGCTTCAACGCGCGGCGAATCTGGACGAGCGCTCCCGGCAGGTCGTTGGCCCATTGCAGGGACAGGAGCGAGACGACGAGGTCGAGGCTCGCCGGCGCCAGCGGCAGGCGCTCGGTATCCGCGACAATGTCGGGGCGGCTTTCGGCGAGGCGGTCGACGCGGAGCAGCCGTTCGACCTGAGCGGAGTCGCGAAGCCGGGTTGCGAGGTGCGGCAACGTGCTGCCGATCTCGATGGCGAGCGAAAACCGCCGGTTGACCGCCGCCAGCCGGTCGGCGAGGTCGTCGGTGGCCGCACTCAGCAGGAAATCGGCGCCGGCAGCCGCGCGGCGAAGGGCGCGGCGGCGCCGGGTGTCGAGGAGCGCCTGGTCGAAGACGAGGGGCGGTTCAGCCATGGTGGTTACGTTATGCGGCAGCCGTGGAAAACGTCAAAACCGGTGGGCGATGGCGCCGGCCCGGGCGGGACGATAAGCTTTGTCGATGGACGGGGGACACGATATCGCGGGCGACCAGTCACCGACTTCGGCGGTGGTGGCCGGTGCGCGGGCAATCGTACGCACGCTCGCGGACGTGGCGATGCCGCCGCAGTGCCTGGCGTGCCACGCGCTGGCGGCGAGCGCCGGCTCGCTCTGTCCGTCGTGCTGGTCGCGGCTGACGCTGATCGAGAAGCCCTACTGCGCCCGGCTCGGCATTCCCTTCGCTTACGACCTCGGCGATGGGGCGCTGTCGGCCGAGGCGATCGCCGATCCGCCGCCGTTCGATCGCTGCCGGGCGGTGGCTGCCTACGACGACGTGGCCCGGCACCTGGTGCATGGCCTGAAGTACCGGGACCGGCAGGAGCTGGCGCAATGGATGGCGGGCTGGATGATCCGCGCCGGGGGCGAACTGATCGCGGAGGCCGACGTGGTGGTGCCGGTGCCGCTCCATCGCCGCCGCCTGTGGTCGAGACGCTTCAACCAGTCGGTGCTGCTGGCGCGGACGCTCGGCGAGAGGTCCGGCAAGCCGCTGGTGCCGTTCGCGGTGAAGCGCGTCCGCCCGACCGCGCACCAGGTGGGACTGACACCCAAGGAGCGCGAGGCGAACGTGCGCGGCGCCTTCGTGGTTCCGGCGGCCGAGAAGATCGCGGTCGCCGGCCGGCGGGTCCTGGTGGTTGATGACGTTTACACGACCGGTGCAACCGCCAGGGCGGTGACACGGGCGCTCCTGCGCGCAGGAGCTGTAGGCGTCGATATCCTCGTCTTCGCGCGGGTTGTACGCGAGCGCATGTGACCGATATTCTGGGGATCATGTGGAGCCTGACCCGATGAGCGCGTTTCGTGCGGCCGCCGTCCAGATGCGCAGCGGTATCGACGTTGCCCGGAACGTCGCCGAGGCGGAGCGGCTGATCCGAGAGGCGGCGGCGGCCGGGGCGGCGTACGTGCTGACGCCGGAGATGACGACGGTTCTCGATCGCGACCGGCGGCGCCTGCTGTCGGTGGTCGACCGGGAGGAGTTCGATCCTTCGCTCGCGCGGCTGCGGGCGCTGGCGGCCGAGCTCGGCATCCACCTTCACATCGGCTCGATGGCGATCCGGCTCGGCGAGGAAGCGGTCGCCAACCGAGCTTTCGTGATCGCGCCGGACGGTGACGTCATTGCCACCTACGACAAGATCCACATGTTCGACGTCGACCTCGCCGGCGGCGAGAGCTACCGCGAATCGAAACTTTACCAGGCGGGGACGACCGCGGCGGTGGCCGACTTGCCGTGGGCGCGGCTGGGGCTCAGCATCTGTTACGATGTTCGTTTCCCGTATCTTTACCGGTCTCTGGCACATTCGGGGGCTTCGGTGATCGCAATTCCAGCTGCGTTCACCCGCACCACCGGCGAGGCGCACTGGCATGTGCTGGTCCGCGCGCGGGCGATCGAGACCGGAGCCTTCGTGATCGCGGCGGCGCAAGGCGGCCGTCATGAGGATGGCCGCGACACCTATGGGCATTCGATGATCGTCGATCCGTGGGGAACCATCATCGCGGAGGCGGGGACCGAGCCGGGGATCATCGTCGCCGACATCGATCCCGAAATGAGCGCCACCGTGCGCGCCCGCATCCCGGCGCTCAACCATGACCGTCCGTTCGCGCTGCCGGGCGAGCCGCCGCGGCTGAAATCGGCGTCCTGAAGATGATCCGCTACGCCCTCCACTGCGATCGCGGCCACGAGTTCGAGGCGTGGTTCGGCTCGAGCGCCGACTACGACCGCACGGCCGCGGCGGGGCAGAATACCTGTCCGATCTGTGGATCGACAGGTGTCGACAAGACGCTGATGGCGCCGGCCGTTGGCGGGCGTGCACGCCCCAGCGCGTCGAAGAGCGGGGACAGGGCGGAGCCGGATGGCGCCGGCAAAGTGGCCCTCGCCGCACCTGACCCGCGACACGCGGCCCTGCGCGAGGCGTTGAAGGAGTTCCGCCGCAAGCTCACCGAGAACGCCGACTACGTCGGCGACCGGTTTGCTGAAGAGGCGCGCAAGATCCACTACAACGAAGTGGAGCCGCGCGGCATCTATGGGGAGGCGACGGCGGATGAGGCGAAGGGCCTCGCCGAGGAGGGCGTCGCCTTCCAGCCGCTGCCGCCGCTGCCGGAAGACCGCAACTGACGGTTCGCTGCTTCACGTTCCGATTCAGGTTTGACGCCGCCCGCGTTGCAACGCCGCTTGAAGCCCGGCCGGATTCACGAATCGCAAGAGTCGGTTAGCCGGCTTTGCTGAGGGGCCGCTCCGCCGCCATCATGTAGTTCACGTCGGTGTCGGCGGTCAGAAGCCAGTCGTCGGAGAGTGGCGCGTACCTGACCCCGGTTTCCGCGATGAGCTTGAGGCCGGCGGCCCGGAACGCGGTGGCGAGCTCCGACGGCGTGACCAGCTTGTCGTAGGCGTGGGTGCCGCGCGGCAGCCAGCCCAGCACGTACTCGGCGCCGACGATGGCGAGAAGATACGCCTTCATGGTGCGGTTGATGGTCGAGGCGACGAGGAGTCCGCCGGGCTTCACCAGCGAGGCAGCCGTGGCGACGAAGCGGCTCACATCGGGCACGTGCTCGACCACCTCGAGGATGGTGACGACGTCGAATTGCGCGACCCGCCCCGGCGAGGGCCTCGGCGGTGGTGGCGCGGTAGTCGATGGCGAGGCCGCGCGCCGGCGGCGTGAAGCTTGGCCGCGGCGATGATCTCGTCGGAGGGGTCGATGCCGGTCACGGCGGCGCCCATGCGGGCGAGGGGCTCGGAGAGGATGCCGGCGCCGCAGCCGATGTCGAGGACGGTGAGGCCGGCGAGGGCGGCGGCGTCCTTCTCCGCGCGGTCGAAGCGGCGGCACACCTGCCGCTTCAGCCAGGCGAGCCGGGTCGGGTTCAGGCGGTGGAGCGGCCGCATGGGGCCGGCCGCGTCCCACCAGGTCGCGGCAAGCGCGGAGAAGCGGGCGATTTCGTCCGGGTCGAGGGTGGCCGGTCGCGGAGAGCGCTGTGGCATGGCGGCCAGTGTATCCTTCACGGTCGCCCGTTGCGACGGTCGGGCCAAATCGCTATGAAGGCGCGCCTTTCAGCGGCCGGGTTGGGACCGGCGACGGGTGGACAATGTCGCGGCTGGTCATGAAGTTCGGCGGGACGTCGGTTGCCGACGTCCGCCATATCCTGAACGTTGCCCGGCACGTCAAGCGTGAGGTCGACGCCGGCCATGAGGTCGCGGTGGTGGTCTCGGCCATGGCGGGAACCACCAACCAGCTGGTGGCGTGGTGCGCCGAGGTGGCGCCGCTGCACGACGCGCGCGAGTACGACGCGGTGGTGGCCTCCGGCGAGCAGATCACCTCCGGGCTTCTGGCGATCGCGCTCCAGCAGATCGGCGTCGACGCGCGCTCGTGGCAGGGCTGGCAGATCCCGATCAAGACCGACACCGCCCACGGGGCGGCGCGCATCGCCGACATCCCCGGCGACAAGCTAAACGAGCGGCTGGGGCGAGGGCAGGTTGCCGTCGTCGCCGGCTTCCAGGGGGTGGCGCCCGACAACCGCATCGCCACGCTCGGCCGCGGCGGGTCCGATACCAGCGCGGTGGCGATCGCCGCGGCGATCGAGGCGGAACGCTGCGACATCTACACGGACGTCGACGGCGTCTATACCAGCGACCCGCGGATCGTGCAGAAGGCGAGGCGGCTCAAGCGCATCTCCTACGAGGAGATGCTCGAAATGGCCTCGCTCGGCGCCAAGGTGCTGCAAGTGCGCTCGGTCGAACTGGCCATGGTTCACGGGGTGAGGGTGTTCGTGCGGTCGAGCTTCGACGACCCGGAAGCGCCCGAGCTTCAACGCGGCGGCGACCCGCCGGGCACACTCATCTGCGACGAGGACGAGATCGTGGAAAAGCAGATCGTCAGCGGCATCGCCTATTCCAAGGACGAGGCCCAGATTTCGCTAAGGCGGGTCGCGGACAAGCCGGGCGTTGCCGCCGCGGTCTTCGGGCCGCTGGCGGCGGCCAACATCAACGTCGACATGATCGTGCAGAACGTATCGGAGGACGGCACGCTCACCGACCTCACGTTCACGGTGCCCACCGCCGACTACGAACGGTCGCGCAAGGTGCTCGAGGGGGCGAAAGCGGCGATCGGCTACCAGATCATGCAGGGGTCGACCGATGTCGCCAAAATCTCGGTCATCGGCATCGGCATGCGCAGCCATGCCGGCGTCGCCGCCGATTGCTTCAAGGCGCTTGCCGCCAAAGGCATCAACATCCGGGCGATCACAACCTCTGAAATCAAGATATCTGTGTTGATCGACGGGCCGTACACCGAGCTTGCGGTACGGACTTTGCATTCGTTATACGGGCTCGACAACACCTGAACGGTGCGGCTTCGGCGCGCCGGTCAAAGGCCGGCGGCCACTGATGCCGCGGTTAAAACGTCCCGAGGAAAGCGGATCATGCGGGGTTCCCCTGCCGGGCCGCGCGTCCTGCTCCGCCGCCTGCGGGAGATCATGGCGGAGCCGATCAGCGCTCAAGCCCGGCTCGACAAGACCGTTACCCAGATCGCGGCCAACATGGTGGCCGAGGTGTGCTCGGTCTATGTGCTGCATTCCGACGGCGTTCTGGAGCTTTACGCCACCGAGGGCCTGAAGGCGGCGGCGGTCCACCACGCGGCGCTCAGGATCGGGCAGGGCCTTGTCGGGACCATCGCCGCCTCGGCGCGGACGCTCAACCTGCCCGACGCCAAGACCCACCCCGCCTTCCGCTACCTGCCGGAAACGGGTGAAGAGGCGTACAGTTCCTTCCTCGGCGTGCCGATCCTCAGGGTGGGGCGCACCCTCGGGGTGCTGGTCGTCCAGAACAGGGCGCAGCGGACCTATCACGAGGAAGAGGTCGAGGCGCTGCAGACGACGGCGATGGTGCTGGCCGAGATGATCGCCGTCGGCGAATTGTCGGGCCTGGGGCGCCCCGGTGCGGCGCTCGACCTCAAGCGGTCGATTTCACTCACCGGCGTCGGCCTGTGCGAGGGCGTGGGACTCGGCCATGCGGTTCTTCACGAGCCGCGCGTGGTGGTGACGGCGCTGATCGGCGAGGACGTGGGCCTCGAGACCCGCCGCCTCGACGAGGCGATATCCAGCCTGCGTCTTTTCGTCGACGACATGCTGTCACGGGACGACATCGCGGCTACCGGCGAACATCGCGACGTGCTGGAGGTCTATCGCATGTTCGCGCACGACCGCGGCTGGGTGCGGCGGATGCACGAGGCGATCCGCAACGGACTTTCGGCGGAGGCGGCGGTGGAGAAGGTGCAGAGCGACATGCGCGCGCGTCTGCAGCGCAACGTCGACCCTTTCCTGCGCGATCGGCTGCACGACTTCGAGGACCTCACCAATCGTCTTCTGCGCGTGCTGATGAACAAGCCGCACGGTCCGGGCGATCTGCCCAAGGACGCCATCATCGTCGCCAGGACCATGGGCGCGGCGGAGCTGCTCGACTACGGCCGCGACCGCATTCGCGGCCTGGTGCTGGAGGAGGGCGGGCCGGTCACCCACGTCACGATCGTGGCGCGGGCGTTCGGCATTCCCACCGCCGGCCGGGTCGGCAACGTGGTGTCGCTGGTGGAGAACGGGGACGCGATCATCGTGGACGGCGAGGCCGGGGAAGTGCACCTGAGGCCCAGTACCGACGTCGAGTTCGCCTACGCCGAGAAGGTGCGCTTCCGCGCCCGACGGCAGGAACAGTATCGCCTGATCCGGAACAAGCCGGCGGTCACGCGCGATGGCGTGCAGGTGACGCTGCTGATGAACGCGGGCCTGCTGGTCGACCTGCCGCACCTCGACGAATCGGGCGCCGACGGCATCGGCCTCTTCCGCACAGAGCTGCAGTTCATGATCGCGGCCAAGATGCCCAAGCTCAACGAGCAATGGGCGCTCTACAGCTCCGTGCTGGACGCGGCCGGCAAGCGGCCGGTGACCTTCCGCACGCTCGATATCGGCGGCGACAAGGTGCTGCCGTACATGAGGACGGCTCACGAAGAGAACCCGGCGATGGGCTGGCGGGCGATCCGGCTCGGTCTCGACCGGCCGGGCCTGTTGCGCACGCAGCTTCGCGCGCTGCTGCGCGCCGCCGCCGACCGCGACCTCAGCGTCATGCTGCCGATGGTGACGGAGCTCGACGAGGTGCGGCGGGCGCGGGAGATGATCGAGCGCGAACTGGAACACATGAGCCGCCATGGCCGCCCGCAGCCGGCGCGGTTGAAGCTCGGTGCCATGATCGAGGTGCCGGCGATGCTCTGGCAGCTCGATGGTATCGCCGAGGTTGCCGATTTCGTCTCGGTCGGCACCAACGACCTGTTGCAGTTCATGACCGCCAGCGACCGGGGCAACATGCTGGTGGCGGAGCGGTTCGACCCGTTGTCGCGGCCGTTCCTGAGGGCGCTGAGGTCGATCGTCGAAGCCTGCGCCGGCAAGGTGCCTGTCACTCTCTGCGGTGAACTTGCCGCCAACCCGCTGGCGGCGATGGCGCTCATCGGACTCGGCTACCGGTCGTTGTCGATCTCGCCGGCGGCGGTCGGTCCTGTCAAGGAGACGATCCTCGCTCTCGATACAGGCAAGGTGGCGGGGGTGGTCGAGGATTTCCTGGACGGGCCGGCGACCCGCGAGGGCCTGAAGCCGGCGCTTGCCGCTTTCGCTGCTGCCGAAGGTATCCCACATTAGCGGCCGGTCGCCGACTGCGGCCCCATGCTACGATCGAGCACCATGCTGCCAAGAGAAAAAATCGATGCCCTGGTCCAGCGGGTCGAGTCGATCGACCGCCAGCTCTCGCAGCCGATCGACCGCGAGACGCTGGTAAGGCTCAGCCGCGAGCGCGCAGAACTCGAGGCGGTGTATCTGGCGATCGGCGAACTGAAGGCGGCGGAGCACGAGCGCGGCGGCCTCGACGCGCTGGTGAGCGATCCCGAGATGGCGGCGATCGCGCGCGAGGAGGCCGAGGTTCTCGACGGCCGCATCGAGGAGTTGACCGAGACCATCCGCCGTCTGCTGATTCCCAAGGACGCCGCCGACGAGAAGAGCGCCATCCTCGAAATCCGCGCCGGCACCGGCGGCAATGAGGCGGCGCTGTTCGCGGGCGATCTCTTTCGCATGTACCAGCGCTACGCGGAACTGCATCGCTGGAAGGTGGAGGTGGTCTCGGAAAGTCCTGGCGAGGCCGGCGGCTACAAGGAGATCATCGCCAACGTCACCGGCAAGGGCGTGTTCGCGCGGCTGAAGTTCGAATCGGGCGTCCACCGGGTGCAGCGGGTGCCGCTGACGGAGGCGAGCGGGCGCATCCACACGTCGGCAGCGACGGTGGCGGTGCTGCCGGAGGCGGAAGACGTCGACGTGAACATCCGTCCGGAAGACCTCAGCATCGAGACGCTGCGGGCCTCATCCAAGGGCGGCCAGCACGCCAACACCACCGACTCGGCGGTCAGGGTGCTGCACGTGCCGACCGGCATCGTCGGTCACGGCGAGCTCACGTTCGCAGCACCAGAACCGGGCCGAGGCGATGCGCGTCCTGCGATCGCGCATCTACGAAGCCGAGCGCGAGCGCGCGGCGGGCGAGCGGGCGGCGGCGCGGCGCGGCCAGGTCGGCACCGGCGACCGCTCCGAGCGCATCCGCACCTACAATTTTCCGCAAGGGCGGGTGAGCGACCACCGCATCAACCTCACGCTCTACAAACTCGACCAGGTGCTTGCCGGCGAGGCGCTCGACGAACTGATCGATGCGCTCACCACCGAGCACCAGGCGAGCCTGCTGGCGGCGGAGGGCGTGTGAGCGCCGTCATCGACAGCCCCGCCGTGGCGATCGGCGCTTTGCGCCGGCGACATCGCCGCGCGCCTGCGTCGGGCATTCGCTGCGGCCGGACGAGAGGGAACGCCCGACCTCGACGCCCGGCTGCTGGTTGCGCACGCGGCCGGCTGCGACCCGAACGACGTCGTTCTCAAGGAGGACCGCGCGGTCGATCAGGAGATCGCGCGGCGGGCGATGGCGTTTGCCCAGCGCCGCATCGCCGGCGAACCGGTGGCGCGCATCATCGGTCACAGGGAGTTCTACGGCCTCGACTTCAAGCTCGCGCCGGCGACGCTGGTGCCGCGTCCCGACACCGAGACGCTGGTCGATGAGGCCATCGCCGTCATCGACCGTACGCGGGGACGCGATGCGCCGGTCCGCATCGTCGACCTCGGAACGGGAAGCGGTGCGATCCTGCTGGCGCTGTTGTCGGAGCTGCCGAACGCGCGCGGTGTCGGCGTCGACCTTTCCGAGGAAGCGGCGGCGACGGCGCGTGACAACGCACGTCGACTTGGATTGGCCGAACGCGCGCTGTTCGTCGTCGGCGACTGGGCGGAGGCAATCGGGACCGCGGATGTGGTCGTCGCCAACCCGCCCTATATCGAGACTGACGTCATCGCCACGCTCGACGCGGAGGTACGCGAACATGACCCGCTCCTGGCGCTCGACGGCGGCGACGACGGTCTCGACGCGATCAGGGCAAGTGTCGCGGGTCTCAGCCGTATTCTGGCGGCGGACGGGAGGGCGCTGATCGAGATCGGCGCTGGCCAGGGCGAGGCGGTTCGCGGCATCGCCGGCCGGGCCGGCTTCTCTCTTCGGCTGGAGCGCGACCTCGCCGGGATCGAGCGGGTGGCGATCGTGGCGCCCCGGCATCAGTTGGTGAAATCTCGGTAACCGCAAATACGGAACAGGCCAAAAAGCACTTGGAAAGCGGCCCCGGAAGGACTAGGTTCCGTAGCGCCGTTCAGACATGGGCGCATCTGTAGCCACAATCGGCATGGATGGGAGTTCGCTGCGGCTTTCGGGTAGCGGCAGGCGGCTGCAACCGATGAGCGCGGGTTCTCGGCGTCCGAATGTTCGGGCCGTTTTCTCAGTTCGGACAGACCGGACTTGGCGGGAGCTTCCCGCTTGGGAAACCTTGACCGGGTGAGTCTAAGTCGACAGGGGCCACGAGAACGCGCCGGCCGGGCCGGACGCGGTTCCGTTTCTGAAACCCGCCCGTGATCGCACGGGAGCGGATGAGGGGCACATGCGAATCGTTTCGTTACATCAAGAGAGCCATCGATGAGGCAAGGACAGCAGAACAAGCGTATGCGCGGCCGCGGCCGGAAAGGACCAAGTCCGCTGACGCGTTCGTATGAAAGCAACGGCGGTGACGTGAAGATCCGGGGCACCGCCCTCCATGTCGCCGAGAAATACGTCCAGCTCGCCCGCGATGCGCAGTCCTCCGGCGATCGCGTCGCGGCGGAAAACTACTTCCAGCACGCCGAGCACTACTACCGCATCGTCGCGGCGGCGCAGGCTCAGTTGCCCCAGCCCCAGCCGATCATCCGCTCCGACGACGACAGCGGCGATGAGGACGAGCGGGAATTCCGCGACAACGGATACGGCGGCGGTGACCGCCAGCCGATGCAACAACAGCCATCTCAGCCGGTGTTCGGTACCTCCGAGCCACAGCCCTACGTCAACGGCGGCGATCAGGATCAGCCGACGGATGACGCGGCCGGTGCGGCGGCCGCGGCCGATGGCGGCGGGCGGGACCGCGAACGCGGTCACGGGGGAGGATTTCGCCGCCGGCGTCCGTACCGCGAGCGCTATGGCGAGCGCGGCGGCGAGCAGGGCGGCCGTTCAGACGGTGGCCCGCCGCAGGCAGAGGAATAAGTCCAGCGTTCGCGCCCTGGTCTCACCGGGCATCGCGGACGTGCACGACGGCAACGTCATCCGCATAGAAACGCTTCCAGCCGGGCAGCCTGTCGAGCAGCGCGACGGCCGGTGTTGCCGGGCTTAGCAGCGTCGCGTCGATCTCGTCGGCGTCCAGCAGCTTCACGAAATCATCGAGGGCGGCAAGGTTCACCGCGCGGTAGTGGCGCATGGTGAAGGCGTCGCCGTAGAGCTCGGTGCGCCCGTCGATGAACGGCGCCACGCCCGAGAAGATCAGGTAGCCGCCAAAGTCGTAGTCGTTGAAGACGCGGTGGAAGCCGCCGCGCTTGATGACGGCGACGGCAGCCGAGGGCGCGACGCGCGGATTGGGTGCGTCACCGCCGGCAACCGCCAAGCCGGCAGCCAGCAGCGCGACGACGCCGACAGACAGCGCCGCGAGCGTGCCGGGTCCGCTCTTGCCGCCGGCCATGCCGTTTTCGCGGCGCGCGGCGGGAACCTGGCGAGCGAGCGGCGCGGCGAGGAAGAGGGGAGCGAGGAGGCCGATGAGCTCACTGTTGCGCTCCGCCGAAAGGGCGAGGTGCAGGAGCCCGATAAGGATGAGCACGCGCACCGGCGGCAGCACGAAGCCGCGATAGAGGGCGAAGCCCAGGCCGGCGAGGAGGGCCAGCTCGAAGGCGCCGAGGTGACCGAAGTCGGCGGGGCGCCACTCATTGATAATCGACAGTGCCTGGGTCTGGCTGAGGATGCGCCAGGTCACCAGCATCGACTGTGGGCCGTAGGGCGTGATCGACGCGGCGACGAGGGTGAGGGCGACGAAGACCACCCAGCGGCCGGCGAGCGCGCGCCGGTCGCCTGGTCCCGCGGCGACCACCGCGTCGAGGCCGGCGGCGACGGCGAGCACGATGCCGAGGGTGAAGCCGCCGTGAAGGTTCGCCCACAGGACCATGAGCAGAAGATGCGCGTAGGACGGTGGCCGCCGGCGGTCCGCGGCGCGCACGAGGCCGGCCACCCAGGCCACCATCACCGGCAGGGCCAGCACGTGCGGGCGGGCGACGAGATGGGGCGCGACCAGAACGAAGGCGACGGCCAGGAGCGCGATGACCGGCACCGGTGCCAGTTCGTCCATCAGGAAGCGCACCAGAAGGGCGAAGGCGAGAGACGCGGCGGCGGCCGTCACCACGACGACCAACGGCCAGCCGCCGGCGTGCCAGGCGGTGGCGAGAACGAGTTGGGACAGCCACTCCTTGGCGATCCACGGCATGCCGGCGAACGTGAACGAGAAGGGGTCGCCGGTCGGAAAGCCGTTGGCGCGGATCCAGTCGCCGACGGCGATGTGCCAGAAGGTGTCGGGGTCGTTGAGGAGGCTCGCGCCCACGGCGAGGACGACCAGGTAGATGACGGCGGCGGCGAGGAATGGGAAGAGGGCCGGCGCCCAGGCCGGGCTCACGCGCTCATCGGCGGTCCTGACGGCCATGCTCGCGGCTCCCTCGCGCCCGAAACCGGGGCATCATTTTGCGGAATCGACAGCCCGCACCGCTCGTTTGCCCCGCGTGCCGCGATCCTAGGCAGACGGCGTTAACGTTTGGCGAATCGCGCCGGGCCAGGCGCCGATGGCCCATCCGACGATCGTCCACAGGGCGAGCACGATCAGGATCGAGGCGTAGCCGTCGATGCCGTAGTGCCAGCCGAGCAGAATCGAGCCGCACTGGATGAAGACCAGGAAGGCGAGCGCGGCGAAGCCGAGGCGGCGGCTGAACTGGAAACCGACGATGACCCAGAGGGTCGCCATCGCCACGTGCATGCTGGGAAAGGCCGAGATGCCGCTACCGAAGTCGACGTGCCCGCTGGCGTAGGCGTTCCAAAGCGATCGCTGGATATCCCAGGCGGAATGGGTGAGGCCGGCGTTGACGGCGATGTGGTCGAGCAGCGGCCGATAGCGGTCGAGGTCGCCGGTGATGTCGCCGAAGTAGGCCGGGCCGGCTGACATGAAGATGCCGGCGAGCACGTTGCCGACGACGATCCAGGCGAGGATGTAGGTGATGAACACGCGCAAGCGGATCGGCGCCTCCGACCGCGTCATCGCGACGACCGCCGGCACGCCGACCAGCATCGTCATCCAGCCCGTGAGATACAGATGCTCGACGATGTGAAGCAACCACGGACGGACGATGATGGGCGTGAACAGGTGCCACGGGTCGACACCGCCGTGGACGAACGCATCGATGGAGGCCAGCGGGCGATCCCAGACGTAGGCGCTGACGTCGGTCAGCAGGTTCTTGGCCGACGTGAAGACGCCCATCAACAACGCCTGGGTGGCAATGAGCAAGGCACCGGCAACGCCTCGCGGCGTCACCTGGGCGGCGATCAGCGTGACCAGCGTCGACAGCGGACGGTCGGGGGATTGACGAACGGCGGCGGGCAGGTTGCGGAGGACAAGGTAAAGCAGCGTAACGGCGGCGATGCCGGCGAGCCAGATGCCGAGGTACATGAAGAGGACGAGCTTGTCCTCGCTGCCGAGCCACAGCGCAAGGCCGATGACGGAGACGATGTAGAGCGAGCCGAGCGCATAGATCGGCAGGTCGGCCGCAAGCTCGGCCGCCACCGCCTGGCGGAACGCTGCAAGCCCGCCCGCGCCAAGGCGCGGAACGGCAATCGCCTGCGCCCGGTATCCTTCCACGTTCAAGGTCATTTGTCGTCGAAACCCTGGGGCCGACCCTAGCCGCCCGGCGATAAGATTCCGTTACGGGAACCGCAGATTTTCGGGGTATTTCCACCCTGCGGCACGCGGGGCCGTGGGCCTAGGACCGGGTTTTCGCCGACCCCGACGCCGGGCCGGTGCCGGCATGGCCGCTCCCGCCGGGCGCACGGGTGCGAAAGGCAAGACCATTCACGGCATCGCGAACAGATCGCCGATACGCCTCCCGATCGATCGGTTGGGGCGGATTGGCGGCATCCACCTCGGTTGGCGACGCCATCTTGAGGGCAAATTCGGGGCTGCGGCGGACGCCCTCGCCGACGGCCAGCACCACCACGTCGCCCGACGTGATGTGGCCGGCGCCCACGCCGCAAAGGAAGCCGCCGATCGCAACAGCAGCAGCGGGGCCGATGCGCACCGCCGTCTCGAGCGCCACCAGCCGTGCCACATCCGTGCAGTGCTCTTCCGGGAAGGCGACGATCTCGCCGCCGCTTTCCCTGACGGTCTTGCTCACCAGCGGGTAGAGGCCCGGTTTGCCCGTGGCCAGGATCGGAATCTCTGTCTCGGGGTTCTCGTACGTGGGGTAGTCGTTCTCCCAGCCCGGCGGGAACTTGTTCGCCTGCGCCTTCGCCCAGGCGTCCGCCATCGGTGCGCAGCGATCGGTCTGGACCAGATAGAAGCGTGGCGATTTGCCGATCAGCCCCAGCCTGTGCAGATCGCGGAATCCCTTGGCGACGCCGAGGGGTCCCATGCCGCCGCTCAGGGCCTGGACATAAACCGTGGGCCGCCGGGTTAGGACGCGCAGCATCTCGTATGCGATCGTCTTCTTCGCCTCGAGACGGATCGGATCGAAGCCGCCCGATGCGCAGTAGAAACCGTTCGCCGCGGCAAATTCCGCCGCCTGGCGCTTGGCCTCGGCGTAGTCGCCCCTGACGCGAAACACCTTCTGTCCGAAGACGCCGATGTCGGCGTCGTGAAAGCGCGAGGAGCCCTCGGGGATGAAGGCGTAAAGTGTGATGCCGGCAGCCGCCAGGTAGCGGGCGAAGGCAACACCGACATTGCCGGTGCTGGCGACGACGTATGTCGTGATCCCCGCTTCCTTCAGAACGCTCGCCACCATCGAGCCGGCGAGGTCCTTGAAGGTTCCGGTCGAGGGATTGTTGTCATGGCGATGCGCGTAAACCCGGCATGCGACGCCGTGAGAGCGCGCGTAAGCCTCGAGGAACGGCCAGCGTTCCAGCGCGACATTGCCCTCGCCCGACGACACGACGTTGGCGGCGGAGGCGACCGGGAGGAAATCCAGGTAGCGCCAAAGGCCCGGTCGTTCGGTTCCCGCCGTCAGCAGGTCGTCGAAGCGGTCCCAATCGGTCGTGTAGCGGGCCTCAAGATGCACCGAGCCGCACTGCGGGCATTTCTGGCCGGCCTCGAACCAGCGACGAAAGTCGGGGAGGATGGCGCCGCAGCGCGTGCATTCCAGATGGTATTTCGCCACGGCACGTCCTCTTCGCCTGCATCTCACTGGTAGCGCAATCGGGCCGATTTGTCCTCTGCGCGCGGGTCAAATCGGCCCTTCCACGGGGGCCTTCGCGTCACCATATCCATCCCGGACGGCTTGCTGCGGATGCGCGGGGGCCGGCAAATCGTGGCTCAGAGACGGGCCCGGGCCTTTGAGGACGGGAACCCGAGGAGGCGAGACGGCTATGAACCTGGAACAATACACCGAACGGGCCCGAGGCTTCGTTCAGGCGGCGCAAACGCTGGCGGCGCGTGAGAACCACCAGCAGTTCACGCCCGAGCACCTGCTGAAAGTCCTGCTTGACGATCCGGAGGGGATGGCGGCTGGACTGATCGAGCGGGCCGGCGGGCGTGCCCGCGACGCGCTGGCGGCGACGGAACAGGCGCTGACGGCGATTCCGAAAGTGAGCGGTGGCGGCGGCCAGCTCTATCTTGCCCAGCCGACGGCCAAGGTCTTCGACACCGCCGAGCAGATCGCCAAGAAGGCGGGCGACTCCTTCGTCACGGTCGAGCGGCTGTTGCTGGCGCTGGCGATCGAGAAGGACGCCAAGACGGCGAAGATCCTCGCCGACGCGGGGGTGACGCCGCAGACGCTCAACGCGGCGATCGAGGAAATCCGCAAGGGGCGGACGGCCGACAGCGCGTCGGCCGAGAATCAGTACGACGCGCTGAAGAAGTACACCCGGGACCTCACTGAAGAGGCGCGCGACGGCAAGCTCGACCCGGTCATCGGCCGCGACGAGGAAATCCGCCGCACCATCCAGGTGCTGGCGCGGCGCACCAAGAACAATCCCGTGCTGATCGGCGAGCCAGGGGTCGGCAAGACCGCCATTGCGGAAGGGCTGGCGCTCCGTATCGTCAACGGCGACGTGCCGGAGAGCCTGAAGAGCAAGAAGCTGCTCGCCCTCGACATGGGCGCGCTGATCGCCGGGGCAAAATATCGCGGCGAGTTCGAGGAGCGCCTGAAGGGCGTCCTCAACGAGATCGAGTCGTCGGAAGGCGGGGTCATCCTGTTCATCGACGAGATGCACACGCTGGTCGGGGCAGGCAAGGCGGAGGGGGCGATGGACGCCTCCAACCTGCTCAAGCCCGCACTGGCGCGCGGCGACCTCCACTGCGTCGGCGCAACCACGCTCGACGAGTACCGCAAGTACGTCGAGAAGGACGCCGCTCTCGCCCGCCGCTTCCAGCCGGTCTACGTCGACGAGCCGACGGTCGAGGACACGATCTCGATCCTGCGCGGCCTCAAGGAGAAATACGAGCTGCACCACGGCGTGCGTATCACCGACTCCGCGCTGGTGGCGGCCGCTACCCTCTCCAACCGCTACATCGCCGACCGGTTCCTGCCCGACAAGGCGATCGACCTTGTCGACGAGGCGGCGTCGCGGCTTAGGATGCAGGTCGATTCGAAGCCCGAAGCGCTGGACGAGATCGACCGGCGCGTCATCCAGCTCAAGATCGAGCGCGAGGCGCTGAAGAAGGAAAGCGACCAGGCCTCGAAGGATCGGCTGACCCGGCTCGAGCGCGAGCTTGCCGACCTGGAGGAGCAGTCGACGTCGCTGACGCGGCGGTGGACGGCCGAAAAGGAAAAGCTCGCTTCGGCAACCAAGATCAAGGAGCAGCTCGATCAGGCGCGCATGGACCTTGACCGGGCGCAGCGCACCGGCGACCTCGCCAGGGCGGGCGAGCTTGCTTACGGGCGCATCCCCGAACTGGAAAAGCAGCTCAAGGCGGCCGAGGAGCACACGCGCCAGGCCGGCGACATGGTGGAAGAGGCGGTGACGCCGGACCACGTGGCGCAGGTGGTGTCGCGGTGGACGGGCATTCCGGTCGACAAGATGCTGGAGGGCGAGCGCGACAAGCTGCTGCGCATGGAGGACGAACTCGCCAAACGGGTGGTCGGCCAGGCGGAGGCGGTGCATGCCGTCTCAACGGCTGTGAGGCGCGCCCGCGCCGGCCTGCAGGACCCCAACCGGCCGATCGGCTCGTTCATGTTCCTCGGACCCACAGGCGTCGGCAAGACCGAGCTCACCAAGGCGGTTGCCGCGTTCCTGTTCGACGACGAGACGGCGCTCATCCGTATCGACATGTCGGAGTACATGGAGAAGCACTCGGTCGCCCGACTGATCGGCGCGCCGCCCGGCTACGTCGGCTACGAGGAAGGCGGGGCGCTGACCGAGGCGGTGAGGCGGCGGCCCTACCAGGTGGTGCTGTTCGACGAGATCGAGAAGGCGCACCAGGACGTCTTCAACGTGCTTTTGCAGGTGCTGGACGACGGACGCCTCACCGACGGGCAGGGGCGCACCGTCGACTTCCGCAACACGCTGATCGTGATGACCTCGAACCTCGGCAGCGAGTTCCTCGCCGATGTGGGCAAGGAGGATATCGACGATGAAGTGCGCACGCTGGTGATGAATGCGGTCAGGGCCCACTTCCGGCCGGAGTTCCTCAACCGGCTGGACGACATCATCCTGTTCCACCGCCTCAGGCGGCAGGATATGGGCCAGATCGTCGACATCCAGCTCGCCCGGCTGCAGAAGCTGCTCGACGAGCGCAAGGTCACCCTCGACCTCGACGAGTCGGCGCGCAACTGGCTGGCGGAGAAAGGCTACGACCCGATCTACGGCGCGCGGCCGCTGAAGCGTGTGATCCAGCGCGAGGTGCAGGATCCGCTCGCCGACAAGATGCTTGCCGGCGAGGTTCCGGATGGCGCCCACGTCAAGATCACCGGCGGCACCGACAAGCTGCTCTTCCTGCCGCGGGTCGCCGGCGGCAAGGCGGGCAAGGCGGCGTAGGCTCGAGAGCCAAGGCAGGGGAAGGCCGGCCGCGCGCTGCGCTTCCCCCCGCGACGCCCGCGATCGGCGACGGCTGCTACTGCGCCGAGGCGACCTTGGTCGGCAGGGTGTCGTTGCCGAGGAGGTTGTCGATGCGCTCGCGCTCGTGCTCGAAGGCGGTCAGGAGATTGTCCTGAAGGACGCGGCCCTGCGGCAGGCGGATGCGCAGCGGGTCGACCGGCTTGTTGTTGATGCGGATCTCGAAGTGAACGTGGGGTCCGGTCGACATGCCGGTGGAGCCGACATAACCGACGATCTGACCCTGATGCACGCGAACGCCGGGCTTGATGCCTTTGGCAAAGCGGCTCTGGTGGCCGTAAAGGGTCTCGTAGCCGTTGGTGTGTTTGATCTCGACCAGATTGCCATAGCCCGAAGAGACGCCGGCCTTCTCGACGATGCCGTCGCCGGCGGCAAGGATCGGCGTGCCGCGCGGGGCGGCGTAGTCGACACCGGCGTGCAGGATGCGCTTGTGCAGGATCGGATGCATGCGGTAGCCGAACCGCGAGGTGATACGCGCATCGGGAACCGGTTTGCGCATCAGGAATTTTTTCGCGCTGCGGCCGTCGGGATCATAGAAATCGACGGTGCCGTCGTCGGGGGCGCGGAAGCGGTAGAAGCGCTTGGTGACGCCATTGAGGGTCAGTGAGGCAAACAGGATTTCGGGGTCGCCGCTGTCACGGTCGCTGGCGTCGGGCAGTGAGTGGAAGACCTCCAAAGAATTGCCCGGCGTGATGCGCGACTGGAAGTCTACGTCGTAGGCGAAGATGCGGATGAGCTGGTCGACGAGAGGCTTCGGGATCTGCTGCTCGAGCGCGGTCTGGTAAACGGCATCGTAGAGCTTCGGCAGGCCGCCGGCGGCCGGCGTCTCCGGCGGCGCCTCGGCGAAATCGGCCGGCGCCGAGGCCGGTTCGTCGGCCCGCACGAAGACGTTGTTGTCGGCGCGTGCGACGGTCGCCTGATGAGCGCCGCGGTCGTAAATGCTGACCCGCATGAGGTTGATGTCATCGCCGCGGTCGGAAAACGCCAGGCGGACCGTCTGGCCGGAGTGGAGGTGGGCAACGTCGACGAGCGGCGACAGGGCGCTGAAGATCTGGTCGGTGTCGGCCGTGATAATGTGGTTGGTGGTGAACAGCGAGCGCAGGTCTTCGTTGTCCGAGACGGTAAGGACCTTCTCGTAGGAGTCGCCGCCGGCAATCGCGTCGGTGTCGCTCTTGGCGACGCTGGAGACGTTTTCCGGGACGATGCGCACGCCGAGCGCCGAGAGCGGGTTGGCGTCGGCGGCAGCGTCGCCGGGACCAACATCGGCAAACGAAAGGGCGGCGGTCTGAATGCCCTCGTCGACCGGCAGGTGGGCGGCGGTGCGAACGACCCGTTCGATCTCGGAAGTGACCATGTCGGCGGATGGGTCGAGATCGGGCGCGTCAATCGGGAAAGCGCTGACCTTGACCGCGATCTCGCCGTCGACGTTGGCGCCATAGAGCTGGTCGTCGCCCGGCCCGGCGACGGTGCCGACGGGCGCCGGAGTTGCCGGCTCGGGCGCGGAGGTGTCGGCGAAGATGCTCATGGCGTCGAAGGGTGGCACCTCGTTGGCGATCTCGTCGTTGGCGGTGCCGAGCGTCGCCTCGATCTTGGCGAAAGGCTTGAGCTTGATGAAGTCGCGCTCGCCCTGGCGGGTAACCGTCGACACCTGCATCACCTGACGGGTGGCGACCTGCTCCGGGAGGGGGCGCATGCGATCGCTCTTGCGACCGAACACCAGCCCGTCGTTCTGGGCGGTGGCGACGCCGGCGGCTTCGGGGAGCGAGGCGAACTGGCCGGGGTTGTTGAGGGCCGCCATCAGGGCCGCGCCCATCAGACCGATGGAGGTGACGCCGGTAAGGACGGTGCCGGTGAGCCAGCGCCAGCTTACCGCCCGGCGCGCGGGAGCGTTGGGGCCGCGCCTGCCGTCGCCGATGGACAGCGGTGGCTCGTTGCCGAGATCAATCATCCCCGCATCGGCGCCGTGCATGATAATGCCGAGCCGCGTCGACCCCCTCACTGGCGTCTTTATCTCCCCACTCGACGCCGGGCGGTTGTGCGCCCGCGAACCCCCAGGATTGACGCGACCTTGACCGCGGGTACGTCTAAAGTCAACGCGCGGCAGGCGAATCAGCGTCCTTCAATCGCCGGTTTTTGGGGCGCCAATAAGGCCGCCGAACGTCTTCCACAAACGCGACGAGTTTTTCGCCGCGGGTGTTGACATGGCGCAAGGTGGCCGCCTATATACGCCGCTACACGAGGGCGGCACCGCCGCTGGCGGTGTTCGAAGTTGCCTCGGTTTTCTCGCCGTGGACTGCAAGCTGGGATTCGCTTCGGCGAATGCCCTGTTGGCGTCGGACCTTCGGGTCCCATGGGCGAGCGGCCACACAGGTCGGCCGAAAGCGACTTGTGAACTTGCAGCAGCGGTATCGGTCTTCCGGTATCGGACGATGGGGTTCCCCATCGTGTTCTTTGACAACTGAATAGGAAGAAAGAGAAACGTAGGCGGCGGAGTCCTTGCGGGCAACCGATCCTCGGACCGGTTGCCAAAGAGACTTCGGCGGTACCTACGTTTAACAAGCTACCCGTTCGCTACGGTCGCAAGGCTGGAGCGGATGTGTGCTTGGGACTCGTCAATAGACCAAGTCGACGTAGTGATCAGCCGAGACAAGTTCTCAATTCAACTTGAGAGTTTGATCCTGGCTCAGAACGAACGCTGGCGGCAGGCCTAACACATGCAAGTCGAGCGAGAAGCAGTCCTTCGGGGCTGTGGAAAGCGGCAGACGGGTGAGTAACACGTGGGAACGTGCCCTTCGGTTCGGAATAGCTCCGGGAAACTGGAATTAATACCGGATACGCCCTTTGGGGGAAAGATTTATCGCCGAAGGATCGGCCCGCGTCTGATTAGCTAGTTGGCGGGGTAATGGCCCACCAAGGCGACGATCAGTAGCTGGTCTGAGAGGATGATCAGCCACACTGGGACTGAGACACGGCCCAGACTCCTACGGGAGGCAGCAGTGGGGAATATTGGACAATGGGCGCAAGCCTGATCCAGCCATGCCGCGTGAGTGATGAAGGCCCTAGGGTTGTAAAGCTCTTTCGCCAGGGACGATAATGACGGTACCTGGATAAGAAGCCCCGGCTAACTTCGTGCCAGCAGCCGCGGTAATACGAAGGGGGCTAGCGTTGTTCGGAATCACTGGGCGTAAAGCGCACGCAGGCGGGTTGTTAAGTCAGGGGTGAAATCCCGAGGCTCAACCTCGGAACTGCCTTTGATACTGGCAATCTTTGAGTCCGGGAGAGGTGAGTGGAACTCCGAGTGTAGAGGTGAAATTCGTAGATATTCGGAAGAACACCAGTGGCGAAGGCGGCTCACTGGCCCGGTACTGACGCTGAGGTGCGAAAGCGTGGGGAGCAAACAGGATTAGATACCCTGGTAGTCCACGCCGTAAACGATGAATGCTAGCCGTCGGTGGGCATGCCCTTCGGTGGCGCAGCTAACGCAATAAGCATTCCGCCTGGGGAGTACGATCGCAAGATTAAAACTCAAAGGAATTGACGGGGGCCCGCACAAGCGGTGGAGCATGTGGTTCAATTCGACGCAACGCGAAGAACCTTACCAGGCCTTGACATCCCGGTCGCGGCCTCCCGAAAGGGAGGCTTTCAGTTCGGCTGGACCGGTGACAGGTGCTGCATGGCTGTCGTCAGCTCGTGTCGTGAGATGTTGGGTTAAGTCCCGCAACGAGCGCAACCCTCGCCCTTAGTTGCCATCATTTAGTTGGGCACTCTAAGGGGACTGCCGGTGATAAGCCGCGAGGAAGGTGGGGATGACGTCAAGTCCTCATGGCCCTTACGGCCTGGGCCACACACGTGCTACAATGGCGGTGACAATGGGCAGCGATGGCGCGAGCCGGAGCTAATCTCAAAAAGCCGTCTCAGTTCGGATTGCACTCTGCAACTCGGGTGCATGAAGTTGGAATCGCTAGTAATCGTGGATCAGCATGCCACGGTGAATACGTTCCCGGGCCTTGTACACACCGCCCGTCACACCATGGGAGTTGGCTTTACCCGAAGGTGGTGCGCTAACCCGCAAGGGAGGCAGCCAACCACGGTAGGGTCAGCGACTGGGGTGAAGTCGTAACAAGGTAGCCGTAGGGGAACCTGCGGCTGGATCACCTCCTTTCTAAGGATGATCCCTCAGGGGAGCGCCTTCGGGTGCGCCTCTATCGGATCTCTTGGAAACATCAGGCCCCAGATCAGGGGCCATCTGGCGGGACGCCGCCGTCTTCGTTTCTCTTTCTTCGCGGACACACTCCGCTCTTGATCGGGCCGCCGGGATCGGGCAAACCCGCTTCGCGAAAGCGGGGCCCGTAGCTCAGGTGGTTAGAGCGCACGCCTGATAAGCGTGAGGTCGGAAGTTCAAGTCTTCCCGGGCCCACCATCAGCGCGGCGCAGCCAGGAGCGATCAACCGGATCCCCCGGCGGGGCCATAGCTCAGTTGGGAGAGCGCCTGCTTTGCAAGCAGGAGGTCGTCGGTTCGATCCCGTCTGGCTCCACCACTCACTTCGTTCGTGGTGCAGCCAGCCAGATTGATCGGGCTGTCCGTCCTCGGGCCTTCGGCCCTGCGGGCGGACGGGCTGGCTCCACCAGACTTCGTTTGGTTTCGCCAGACGGATTGATCAGGTTGTCCGTCCTCGCGCCATTGGCGCTGCGGGCGGACGGGCTGGCTCCACTACGTTGGTGTGGCGACAAGTTCGGCAAGTGTCCGCAAGAAACAAGTTTGCGGCGTCCCTTCCAGGGGTCGTCGCCGATCCCTGACATCGTGAAGAGAAGGTTTGTTCGAGTGCCCGCCGCCTGGCGG
>CAWGVO010000022.1:0-61832 GCA_963826055.1 uncultured Alphaproteobacteria bacterium
CGGCAGCGACGCGAAGGCGGCGCGGAGGCGGCGGAGTAGGGAATGCTGCTTCAACACCACTTAACACAGAAGAACGCGCTCATATTCCGGATAACGCATATCAACAACCTTGACGATTTGCTGCAGCATGGCTGCCGGTCCAGGTCGCTGAGTGCAGGTACGAACTACGCAGAGATCGGAAATCAAGAACTGATCGCCAAGCGCTTGGGGAGAACGATTTCCTGTGGCCCGGGCGGGCACCTTGGCGACTACGTTCCATTCTACTTCACCCCGTACTCACCGATGATGTTGAATATCAAGACGGGGCACAATGGAATTCAGAAACAGCCAATGTCTGAAATCCTCATCTTGGCATCGTTCTCTGCGTATTCTGCAGCAGCAGAATGTGCCGTTTGTCTTTTCGGATCGTCACGCCTATTTGAAAACCGCGCTGTTTTCGTCCGACCTGAACGACCTCGATCGCATAGGTTGGCCTGTTCTTCAGGCACGAAATTTTCGGAAGGACGACCTGGGAGCGATTCGAGAAGTATCAAGCAGAGGCGCTCGTCCACAATCACGTGCCCTTGTCCGCGATCGCCTATATCGTTTGTTTTAATGATTTGGTTCGGACGCGTGTTGAGTTGGAGGTGAGACGGCGTGGTGCTGCTATCAAGATCTTATCCAAACCGAGCTGGTACGTCTGATGCTTCGCTTCGTTGAAGGAAACCTGTTGGAGTTTGACGCGGAGGCCCTTGTCAACACCGTCAACACCGTTGGCGTTATGGGCAAGGGCGTGGCGTTAATGTTCAAGGAGGCGTTCCCTGACAATTTCCGTGCATACGAGGCGGCATGCAAGCGGAAGGAGGTTCGTTTAGGTGAGGTCTTTGTCACCGAGCGTACCGATCTACTGGGGCCACGCTGGATAGTAAATTTCCCCACGAAGGCACACTGGCGCTATCCATCCCGGCTGGAGTGGGTGCAGGCGGGATTGGGTAGCCTCCGAGAATTCATCGTGCGCAATCATGTCAAGTCCGTCGCGATCCCGCCGCTTGGATCGGGTAATGGTGGGCTGCAGTGGTCTGACGTCCGTTCCGCAATTGAGGTGGCGCTCGAAGGCCTTAGCGACGTTGATGTCGTAGTGTACGAGCCGACGGCCAAATACCAGAACGTTGCGAAGCGCACTGGCGTCGAAAAGTTGACTCCTGCACGCGCCTCCGTCGCCGAACTTGTTCGGCGCTACGCCATATTAGGCATTGAATGTACTTTGCTGGAGGTGCAAAAGCTCGCCTACTTCCTGGAGAGATTTACTGCGGTTTTGGGGACCGCTGAACAGCTCGATTTCAGGTTCCGTGCCAACAAGTACGGTCCGTATTCGGACAAACTCTCGCACCTGCTAGATGCGTTAGACGGGAGTTATCTACATTGCGACAAGCGCTTGGCCGACGCTGGGCCATATGACGTGATTCAATTTGACGACAAGAAGAGGGATCTGGTTACGGCGTATCTTACTTCTCCTGAGGCTGCTCCATATCGAACAGCGATCGACGCAACTTCGGCGCTGATCGACGGTCTTGAGTTGCCGTTTGGCATGGAGCTGCTTGCAACAGTCGATTGGCTAGTTGACCATGAGGGTTTGCAGCCCACCGTGCAGGTCGTCCAATCAGCTCTTGGTCGATGGCCGGGAGATGGAACCGCGGCCGCACGCAAGTTGCGATTGTTCGACGCGCGGGTGATTGCAATCGCACTTGATACGCTGACCCCAAGCGGACTGTACCGACGTTAGAGCTGCCTCCGAGCGGCCGGCACTTCGACCGTCCGTCCTACGCCACCTCAGCCGGCCTGACGCGCTTGGCGATCTCGGCGCCCTTCTCCCGCTCCTCCCCTCACCCGCCCATCTTGCGGATGATTGACATGGCAGTGTCGTTCATCTGCTTGGAGATGCTGCTCAGCAGGTTCATGAGCTTCTTGAACTCTTCTGCAAGACGTTCTGCAAGTCGATGTTGGCGAGTTGAGCGTCGTCGCCCCGGGTGTGCGACTTGAGCCGTTCCAGCGCGGCCTTCAGGTCCGCGTTGGCCTGTCGGGTTGCCTCCTGCATGATCAGTAAGACCAGGGCGTCGATATCGACGGTGCCGAGGCCGGGGGCGCCGACCAGCCCCTGCCACTGCCGCTGAACGGCGCCAACGTCCGGATTGCGCGCCAGCGCGACGCCGATGGCGTGGGCCGTCGCTGCCTGCGCCGCGTTCAGCCGGCCACGCACGCGCGCGGCGCCGGTGCCGGCGTTTCGTGCCGCGTTGTCGAGTTGCAAGGAAAGGTCCGACGCCCGGCGCAGGTTATCCTGGGCCGAGGCCGGTCCCACCGCGCCGCCGATCAGGCCCAGCGTTAGCACAAGAAGCGCGAGGCCGAGGCCCGGCAGCCGCCGGTGGACGAGTGGACCGGACATGGCAAACGCGCCTCCGCTTCTTCCCTCCCCCCAAAGCGCAGCATAGCAGACTGCGCCACCTCTCCCTCCCGGGAGGGGGCGCGCGCATCCGGCCCTACCGCGTGAGGGCCGGAGCGGTGTTGAGGTTTCCGTTGAGCAGTTGTCCCGGCGAGGGCGTAACGTTGCCGGACTGGATCGTCACAACCCGGCAATCGCCCGTGTTGGGACAATAGACGACGCGATCGCACACGTTCTTCTCCGTCACGCAGAACGTCGACCCGCCCGAGCCCTTGTTGGTCTCGAAGCAGTAGGGGTTCTTCGCGCATTCCTTGCGCGCTTGCGACAGGTCCGTCGCCGCCGCAGGCTGTGCCATCGCGACGACGGCGAGCGCCATGACGACAAAACCGGGCTTGACCATCCTTGCGAAAGCGGCCGCGGCGCCCGCCGTGAAACCCGTCGATGGTTGAGTGCAACTGGGAGTCATGTGTCTCTCTCCTTCGCCCTGCCGACCCGGAGGCGGCAATCTGCACAAACCTTGCCGGCATGATATTCGGAAGGCTGGAATTGTGAAGCAAGCGGCCCTGTGGACCGCAGCAGCACGTAGCCCGCATGAAGCGCAGCGAAATGCGGGTGCGACGTTGTCATCCGGGCGGGCAGTCCCCGGATTTCGCTCCGCTCCATCCGGGCTACAAAAACTGTCCTACGCGTAGGACAGCTCGAAAACTTATCCCCGCCTCCGAAACCGCCCCGATAATCGTCCGCATCCTCGCCCGCGAAGGGGCGCGCTCATGGAGGCGTCTTGTGCGTGGGGCGGGGAGCGGCGCCTGCCGGTCCCGGGTCGCTCCGGGGCCGTCGGGAGGCCACGTACCCGCCGGCCCGGCACTACGACCGGGCTGCCGTATGGCCGCCAACCGGCCTCGGCTACCGGCGGCGGCGGTCAGCCCGGCCGGGCAGAGGGAGAAATCCCTTCACCTGCGGCCGTGGCGGTCAGGGCCGGAGGTCCGCCAGAACTCCGTGACCCGCCGCCGTTTGCCCAGAGCGGGTGCGAGGGCCCGAAATCGTCGCGGCGGGCGCTGGTGAAGCGCCGCTACTCGGACTACCCGGACTGGCGTTCCATGAGCGCCCGCCACCCCTTCGCTCGGGCGAAGGGACCGAACAGGGGAAGGGACACCAAACCCCGGAGCGGAACCGCTCGCGGGAACGGAGAGGCGCGCCCGATTCGCGGGGAAAACGAAATGCTGAAATCCCCCCGGCCCGCGCGGCTGCCCGCGCGTGCGGCGAACCGCCCCTCATTGCCCTTTGCCCTCCGGGCCCCTATATCCAGCGTGTTCCAGATTTGCTGCTGCCTTGTTGCTGCCCCCTCGGGGGACTCTCCCAGGTCAACGCCGAATTCGGAAAGGGTGGTGGCGAAATCGTTCGCCGGCCCTCACGTCACGCGAATTCTCGCGTTTTCAAAAAGGAGCCAGCAATGGCAACGGGTACCGTAAAATTCTTCAACATGCAGAAGGGCTTCGGCTTCATTGCGCCGACCGACGGCGGCAATGACGTCTTTGTTCACATCTCGGCCGTCGAAAAAGCCGGCATGTCGGGTCTGAACGAGGGCCAGAAGGTCAGCTACGACGTCGTCAGCGAGCGCGGCAAGCTTGCCGCCGCCAACCTCCAGGCCGCCTAGCCTCCAGAAGAAATGAGACGGTCCGGCGTCCAGGGGGCGCCGGACCGTTTTCGTCCAAGCAACACCTGAGGTGACCGCCATGGCCTTCCGGGTCAACTACAACCAGCAGCGCAACGAACGCGATCGCGCCAAACAGGCCAAGAAGCGCGAGCGCCTCGCCCGTCGCGAGGAGGACGCGCAGAAGCGCAAGGCCGCGCGTGAGGGTCTGCTCGCCGGCGCCGACGCACCCGATGCGGATGCGGATGCGCCCGCCGCGCCGAAGGAGGCCGAGTGATGGCCCGCAAGAAAGAGCGCGTCGACACCAGTCTGGTGTTCTTCGACGTCTACTATGACGACGGCAGCCGTGCCTCCAACCGCAAGGTGCCGGGTGCGGTCCTCGGCGGCCTGGATGGCGACGCGCCGGCGAAGACGTTCATCATGGACCAGGACCGCAAGATCGCCGATCTCTCGGGCAAGGCGCCTCGCACCATCGAGCGCATCGTCCGCTCGCCGCGATAGCCGCCCCGCGGCCTCCCCGGCGCCGCAGTCCCGACCCCCCTCCCCGCCCGTTTGCAACCGCCGGTCGCCTGTCCTATGTCTGTCGCTTCGAGTTTCGCTGTCTAGCTGGCTACCCCCACCCGGGGCAACTCCGAGCGCACCGCTGAATTCGAACCCGCGTGTGGCGATGGTCGCCCGCGCGCATCCACGCGAGTTCCGCGTTCCAAAGGAGCCGATCATGGCGACAGGTACCGTCAAGTTCTTCAATACCACCAAGGGGTTTGGCTTCATCACGCCGACCGACGGCGGCAATGACGTGTTCGTTCACGTCACCGCGCTCGAGCGTGCGGGAATCCGCAGCCTCAACGAGGGCGACAAGGTCAGCTACGAGGTCGTCAGCGAGCGCGGCAAGCTCGCCGCGTCGAACCTCCAGAAGATGTAGGCACCGCCATCCGACTTTCGGGTCCGGCGCCAACACGCCGGGCCCGTTCCGCCCACGCCGGAGAGAGGTGAAGGCCATGGCCCCCAGGACACCCAACTACCGGTTCGAGCGCAGCGAACGTACCCGCGCCAAGGAGCGCAAGCGGGCCGAGCGGCTGCAGCGCCGCCAGGCCGACTCCGAAAAGCGCAAGGCCGAACGCGGCGAAGCTTCCGCCCCGGACGCCGAGCCGGCGCCGGAGACGCCGTCCGAGGACTGAGCCAGCCCGCGGGCGCGAGCGACCGGCGCATGCTAAAGTGGCGCCGATGCCCGAGCACCTCAGATCCGTAGGGAACCGGGGGCGGCGGCCGTGAACGTCGCGATGACCCTTCCCGGCCGCTCCCGCACGACACGCGTCCTCGCGTCGCTCGTCCTCCTCGCCAGTCTCTTCGCCGCGTTCGTCTTCGGCCACCGCAGCTACGGCACGTTCCTCACGCTGCAGTCGGCCTACGCGATCGGCGTGCCGGCGGCGAGCGCGGTGCGCGCCTGGATGAGCCTCGACTACGTGGCGCGCGCTTATGGCGTTCCGCTCAACGCGCTCAACGCCCGCCTCGGCCTCCCCGATACGACCGTCGGCGATACCCTGGTCAGCGAGATCGCCGACCGGCGCGGGGTCACCCGCATCGAGGCGGTGCGCGACGTGCAGGCGGCGATCGCCGATCTCGCGCCATCCGTTCCCGAAACAACCACTGCCGTGCCGGAGGAAACGTCCGGCGGGCTCACCGAGTCCTTCCTCGCCGCCCTCCTCGCGTACAGCTACCCGGCCCTCGGCCTCATCCTCCTCCTCGGCGCCATCGGCGCTCCCGTCCCCACCGGCTTCACCACCGTGCTCGCCGGCTCGCTCGCCGCCGGCGGTCTGATGACATGGCCGCTGGCGACCGCCGTCGCGGTCGTCGCCTCGGTCGCGGGCGACATCGCCGGCTACGGCATCGGCCGCTTCGCCGGCGACTTCGTCTCCCGTCACGGCCGCTGGCTCGGCTATTCCGGCCATCGCAAGGAGCGGGTCGAATGGCTGTTCGCCCGCTGGGGCGGGGTGACGGTGCTGATGACGCGCACCCTCGCCTCCCACCTGTCCTCGCTCGCTAGCCTGCTCGCCGGCGTCAGCCGCTACACCTTCGCCGCCTTCCTTGCCTTCGCCGCCGTCGGGCGCGTCCTGTGGACCGCCGCCTACTTCGGTCTCGGCTATTTCATCGGCAGCGATCTCGACGCGGCGAGCGGCTTTCTTGGCAGCCTCAGCGGCCTGTTCATCTCCGTGCTCATCGCGGTCGCTGCCGCGGCGTATCTCACCGGCGCCATGTCGATGCGTGGTGGTTTTGCCGGTCCTGGACGTGGAGTTGATCAACCAACATGACCCGAGCCCAGATGATCGCGCATCTGCGCGCCGCCCACGATGTCGCCCACCATGCCACCGAGCACGGTCACCATCCCTTCGGTGCCGTTCTCGTCTCGCCCGATGACCGCGTCCTCATGCGCCAGGTCAACGTCGACACCATCCGTCACGCCGAGAGCGAGCTCGCCCGCCGCGCCGCAGCCACCTATCCGGCCGATTTCCTGTGGGCGTGCACCCTGGTCACGACCTTCGAGCCGTGCGCCATGTGCGCCGGCACCATCTACTGGGCCAACATTGGCCGGGTGGTCTATGGCGTCGAGGAGGCGAAACTGAAGGCCCTCACCGGCGCCCATCATCAGAACCCGACGATGGACCTGCCCTGCCGCACCGTTTTCGGTTCCGGCCAGAAACCGATCGAGGTCGAGGGGCCGTTTCCGGAAATGGAAGAGGAGTTGCTGACCCTGCACCGCACGTTCTGGCGGCGCTAAGGGCGTCGTCAGTCTCCGATCAGGTGCAGCACCAGTTCGCGCCGGTGCGGCCGGCGGCGATGTTCGAACACGTAGATGCCCTGCCAGGTCCCGAGCGCCATTGCCCCCGCGCTCGACCGGAATGGAAAGCTGGGTCTGGGTCAGCGCCGTGCGCAGGTGGGCCGGCATATCGTCCGGTCCCTCGGCGTCATGGACATAGCCGGCCCCCTCCGGCGCGATCCGCTCGAAGTAGGCTTCGAGGTCGGTGCGGACGTCCGGGTCGGCGTTCTCCTGGATCAGGAGGGAGGCCGACGTGTGCCGGCAGAATATGGTCAACAGGCCGGTAGCCACATCCTGGCTGTCCAGCCAGTCCGCGACCGGCCGGGTGACCTCCACCAGCCCCCTGCCCCGGGTGTCGACCACCAGTCGATGGAAGCCCTGGCGCATCGATCGCCCCGCCGTCAGGCTCGCGAAAATCAGGCCAGCACTGAGTTTACTGCGCCGCAACATATGTGGCAAAATCATGATGCATTGCATCAAGTGCACGGCGGCCATGCGTAATTTCCTCTGCACAGGCGCTCCGGGGACCCATAGATTCCGCGTCACAGGAACGGACTCACCGCCGTACTCCAAGCACCAGATTGCAGAAGGCCTCGACCATGGCGAACAAACTGATCACTTCCTACCGCAATTGGCGGCGGTATCGGGAGACGTACAACGAGCTGATGCGGCTCTCCAGCCGCGAACTCAACGACCTCGGTATCAACCGGGCCGACATCCCGACGATCGCCCGCCAGTCATAGAGCTTCGCCGGGGGAATTTCCTCCCTCCCCAGGCGAAGCGGGACCGGCTCGACATCCTCCCGTCGCCGGCTCCGCGAGAGAAACGCCCGCCAATTCCTCCCTGGCGGGCGTTTTTCTTTTCCGGCGCCTCGCGTTGAACGTCCGCCGGCTCGCCATTAGGTTCGCAGCCATGGTGCAACCGATCCACGTCATCGGCGGCGGCCTGGCCGGGTCCGAGGCAGCCTGGCAGATCGCCTCGCGCGGCGTCCCGGTCGTCCTCCACGAGATGCGCCCGCAGCGCCGGACGGAGGCGCACGTCACCGACCGGCTCGCCGAGTTGGTCTGCTCAAACTCGTTCCGTTCGGACGACCGCGAAACAAATGCGGTGGGCCTTCTCCACGAGGAACTCCGGCGCGCCGGCTCGTTGATCATGCGGGCGGCCGATGCCAACCAGGTGCCGGCCGGCGGTGCGCTTGCGGTCGACCGCGACGGCTTTTCCGCAGCGGTCGGTGCTGCGGTCGAATCCCATCCCGCGATCACGGTTGAGCGCGGCGAGGTTGCCGGACTGCCGCCGCCGGAGTGGGACAACGTCGTTGTCGCCACCGGCCCCCTCACCTCGCCGCCCTCGCCGACGCCATTGCGACGCTGACGGGCGAAGGCGCTCTCGCTTTCTTCGACGCGATCGCTCCGATCGTTCATTTCGATACGATCGACATGGACGTCGCGTGGTTTCAGTCGCGCTACGACAAGCCTGGGCCGGGCGGAACCGGTGCCGATTACATCAACTGCCCCCTCGACAAGGCCCGGTACGAGCGCCTTCGTGGAAGCGCTCCTCGCCGGCGAGCCGCACAAGCATCACGACTGGGAGAAGATCCCATATTTCGAGGGCTGCCTGCCGATCGAGGTGATGGCCGAACGCGGGCCCGAGACCCTCCGACACGGGCCGATGAAGCCGGTCGGCCTTACCAACCGGCACAAGCCACACGAGAAGCCCTACGCGGTCGTCCAGCTCAGGCAGGATAATGCGCTCGGCACGCTCTACAACATGGTCGGCTTCCAGACGCGGCTTCGCTACGCCATCCAGGCCGATATCTTCCGCATGATCCCGGGTCTGGAGAACGCGCAGTTCGCCCGCCTCGGCGGCCTCCATCGCAACACGTTCCTCAATTCGCCGAAGCTGCTCGACGGCACGCTGAGGCTGAAGGCGATGCCGCGTCTGCGCTTCGCCGGCCAGATCACCGGCTGCGAGGGCTACGTCGAATCGGCGGCGATGGGATTGCTCGCCGGCCGCTTCGCCGCCGCCGAGCGGCTTGGCGAGCGAGCCCGCGCCGCCCCCGCCGACCACCGCGTTCGGTGCCATCCTCGGCCATATCACCGGCGGGCACCTGTCGCAGGACGAGTCGGGCAAGCGTTCCTTCCAGCCGATGAATGTCAATTTCGGCCTGTTTCCGCCGGCCGCACCGGCTATTGCCGGCAAGCGCCTGTCTCACGCGGAAAAGGGGCTCGCCCGCAAGCGCGCGATCACCTCTCGCGCGCTCGCCGACCTCGAAACCTGGCTCGCCGGCGCGGTCGTCGAGGCGGCGGAATAGCCTACTGCTTGCGCGCCCGCCGCCAGATCAGCCACTGGCGCCGCCACGGCGCCAGCGCGAGCACGCGCCGGCGAGCGGATCGTAGTCGGCGCGTTCCATCCGGTCGAGATAAGGCCCGACCAGCGCCAGCGGCAGGAAGGCGGGCTTGATCGCGGCGGCAAGGCCGTCGACGGCGCGCTCCGCCTCGGCGAGGTGGGTGCGGGCGATCGAGCGCAGTTCCGCCAGCACCGCCGCCAGCTCCGGCGTCGTGCTGCCCGGCGAACAGCGTTTCACGATCGAGGGCATGAGCCGTGACGAGATCGTCCGGCAGGTAGCACTGCCGACGCGACGCATGGAGCGGCAGGGCGCGCATGATGGCGACGATGGTAAGCGCGACGCCGCCGTGGCCGGCCGCCGCGGCGCTTTCGGGGTCGTGTCCCCTCGGCCAGGATCATGGCCGCCAGATGCAGCAACGAGGACGTCGTCTCGCCGGCGTAGCCTTCGAGGTCGCTGAGGCTCGGCATCGGGTCGTCGTAGAGGTCGAAGCTGCGGGCATCGAGCAGCATCTCGAAGGCCGCCAGCGGCAGGGCGAACGTCCGCACCGTCTCGATCAGCGCGGTCGCGATCGGATGGCCGCCGATATCGCCGGAGGTCAGCGCATCGCGCCACCATTGCAGGCGGATTTCGCCCAGCGCCGGTTCGCTCACCGCGTCGCGCACGCGCGCCACCTCGCCGCTGAACGCGTCGAGGGCCAGGAGATGCTTGCGCAACGGCTTCCGGCGCGAACAGGGCGGCCACGTAGCCGTCGCGATCGCGCTTGCGTACGGCGTCGCTGCAATGGGCATAAGCGTCCATGCCGCAATGATCGCGGATTCGTCAGTCGACCGCAATCAGCGCCGCGGCGACGGCGCGTTCCTCCGCAAGGAGGACGTTGAGGGTGCGCACCGCCGCTCCGGTGGTCATCGCCTCGACGACGATCGCCGCGGCGCGACAGCGCGCGCGGATGTCGTCGGCAAGCGGAAGGGTTTCGCGGCCGGTGCCGACGAGCAGGACGTCGATCGCGTCTGCTTCAGCGAAAACCTTGGCCAGACTTTCCGCGTCGATTGCATCGGCCGCCGGCGCGGCCCAGCCGTGAATGCCGCTCGGCAGGCACAGGAGAGCGCCGCGATGCGACATGCCGGCGAAGCGAAAGCCGCCGTTGCCGTAGCTGTCGATCGGCGCCCGGCCCGGGTAGTGCGCGGCGCGCACGAACGTCCCGGCGGGCATCGCGTCACGCCCCGGTGGCGGCGCCGGCGGCTTCCTTCTTCCTTGGCGGCGCTCGGTGCAGCCGGCCTCAGCTTGAAGTAGATCAGCACCGGGGCGGCAATGTAGATCGACGAATAGGTGCCGATGGCGACGCCGAAGATCATGGCGGCGACGAACGAGCGGATCACCTCGCCGCCGAAGAAGAACAGCGCCAACAGCGCCAGCATCGTCGTCAATGACGTCTGCGTCGTGCGCGACAGGGTCTCGTTGACCGACCGGTCGAGCAATTCGATCAACGGCATCTTCTTGTATTTGCGCAGATTCTCCCGGATGCGGTCGTAAACCACCACCGTGTCGTTGAGAGAGTATCCGACGATGGTCAGGATCGCGGCGATGCTCGTCAGATCGAAGTCGACCCGGGCGACGACGAAGAAGCCGAGCGTCATCAGCACATCGTGGCCGGTCGCAACGATCGCTCCGACCGCAAACTGCCATTCGAAGCGGAACCAGATGTAGATGAGAATCGCGATCAGCGTGACGATAAGCGCGACTGTGGCGTCGTAGGCGAGTTCGCCCGACACTCGCGGGCCGACCGTTTCGACGCGGCGGAACTCCACCGTGTCACCAAAGGCCGCGCGAACCTTGCCGATCGCTTCCTCCTGCGCGGTGTCACCGCCCTCCTGCTGCTGGATGCGGATGAGCACGCTCGTGCCGGCCACCGGGTCCGAAATTTCGGTCACCTGAACGTCGCCGAGGTTCAGGCCGGCGAGCGTCGAGCGGATCGCACCAAGGTCGTAGGGTTCCGCATGCGGCTTGATCTCGATGAGCGAGCCGCCGCGAAAGTCGATGCCGTATTGCGGTCCGATGGCGATAAAGAAGACGACCGACAGCACTGAAAGGACGACCGACACCGGAAAATTGATGCGGCGCAGCAGCATGAACCGGATGTTGGTATTGTCCGGGATCAGGCGGATTTTGCGCATGGCTTACGTTCCCAACCGGGTTTGTCAGATCGGAATCGTCTTGGGCCGGCGAGTGGCGACCCATAGCGCGATGATCATGCGGGTGAAGGTGATGGCGGTGACCATCGTGGTGGCGAGACCAATCATGTAGGTCACGGCAAAGCCACGGATAGGACCAGAGCCGAGGAAGAACAGGACCACCGCGGCGATCAGTGTCGTGATGTTCGCGTCGACGATGGTTCTGAACGCCTGTTTGAAGCCCGCGTCTATCGCCATGATCGCCGAGCGGCCGTGTCGCGATTCCTCGCGGATGCGCTCGTAGATGAGCACGTTCGAATCAACGGCCATACCGACAGTCAGGACAATGCCGGCGATACCCGGCAGCGTCAGCGTCGCGCCGATCAGGGTTATGACGGCAACGATCAGGACTACGTTCACCACTACCGCCAGATTGGCGATCATCCCGAAGAAACCATAGACGACAAGCATGAACACGCCGACGGCAATCGTCCCGATGACCGCGGCGAGCTTGCCGGCCGCGATCGAATCGGCGCCGAGACCGGGGCCGACCGAACGCTCCTCGA
Organism: uncultured Alphaproteobacteria bacterium; assembly: GCA_963826055.1. Lineage (GTDB taxonomy): Bacteria > Pseudomonadota > Alphaproteobacteria > Rhizobiales > Kaistiaceae > JBBDMC01. The sequence continues at coordinate 11,964 of CAWGVO010000022.1, forward strand.
CGATGGTGAGCTTGGCGGGCAGCGCGCCTGCTCTCAGCAGGATCGCGAGATCATTAGCGCTCTGGACGGTAAAGCTCCCGCTGATCTGCCCGGAACCGCCCAGAATCGGCTCCCGGATCACCGGCGCTGAAATGACCTTGTCATCGAGCACGATCGCGAAAAGTCGACCGACGTTTTTTGACGTGACGTCGCCGAACTTGCGAGCACCGCTGGTGGTCAGACGGAAATTGACTACGGGCTGATTGGTTTGCTGGTCGAATCCGGCTTCCGCGTTCGACAGGTCTTCACCCGTCATCAGCGGCGTCTCTTCAACCTCGTAAACCATCGAGGGGTCGCTTTCGGAGGGAAAGCGGACGGCGCCTGGCTGCGGCGGAGTCTGGCCGGCCTGCTGCGCGGTGATCTGGCTGTCGACCAGGTGAAAGGTCATTTGAGCGGTCTGACCGACAAGGTCTTTCAGTCTTTGCGGATCGCCAAGGCCCGGAGCTTCGACCAGGATGCGGTCCTCGCCCTGGCGCTGGATCGATGGCTCGGTGGTGCCGAGCTGGTTGATGCGGCGGTTGATGACCTCGATCGACTGGGTGACGATGCCGCGCACGCGCTGTGTCAGCCCGGCATCGGAATACGTGAGCCGAACGAGACCGTCGGGATTGACAGTGAGGTCGAACTCGTAGACGGCGCCGCTCGCCAGAACTCCCGTGCTCAACGGATTGCGCAACGGCTCGAGGCGCTTGCGAACATCGTCGAGTTGGCTGAGGTCGCGGATGCGCAACTGTACGCCCTGCCCTTGGACACCAAGGCCGGTGTAGCCAATGCGCGGAGCCTCCAGCAGGGCTGTACGCACGTCGCCGAGCAGCGTGCGCAATCGTTTCTGGACGTAGTCGGTCTTGTCGACTTCATAGAGCAGATAGGCGCCGCCTTGCAGGTCGAGGCCGAGGACCACCTGCTTGTGCGGCAGCCAGCCCGGCCATTTTGCCACCGTCGCAGACGAGAAGAAATTTGGCGTAACAACGATGATCGCCGCCAGCACGGCGAGCACGATGGCGATCATCTGCGAGCGAGGGACTCGAAGCATGGTCTGTTGGCCGGACGGGTGCGTTGGCGCCCGCGCTCAGCCAGTCTCCTTCACCGGTTCGCCCTTGGCGCGAACCTCCGCCACCATGCCGCGCACGATCCTGACGCGGACACCCTCGGCGAGTTCCACCTGAAGCTCGTGCTCATCCACCTTGGCTACCTTGCCGATCAACCCGCCGCTGGTGACCACGGTGTCACCGCGCCGCAGGTTATTGACCATTTCGCGATGCCGGCGCGCCTTCTGCTGCTGCGGGCGCAGGATCAGGAAGTACATGATCACGAAGATCAGAATGATCGGCATGAACTGGACAAGCAGGCCCGTCGCGCTGCTGCCGCCGCCGGCCGTCTGCGCAAAAGCCTCGGTTATCAACATCCAGACGCGCTCCCTGCCCTCGTTTTGACCATTCGGCCCCCTCGAAACGGCGCGGACTATAGCCGGGCCGGCCACCATTGCAAAACGATATACGGCGGCCGCGGCCGGCCTCGCAGCCTTGGCGGCGCGGGCGCCCGCATGCTACCCCTGCCGCCCGCTTGACCCACGATCTGCCCGGCAGAACCGCCCGTGTCGGAGAAGGACCTCAAATCGATCGCCGAGCGTCTCGACCGGCTGGTGCGCCTGGTCGAGCGGGCGGTGCCGGGGGTGCCGGTCCCGGCTGATTTCGCGGCGGCCGACGCCTTTGTCTGGCATCCGGGAACCGCGACACTGCAGCCGGTCGACAAGGTCAACCGGGTCGAACTGCCGCTGCTCAAGGGCATCGACCGGCTCCGGGACATCCTGGTCGAGAACACCGAGCGTTTCGCCCGCGGGCTGCCGGCCAACAACGCGCTTCTCTGGGGCGCGCGCGGCATGGGGAAGAGCTCGCTGATCAAGGCGGTCCACGCCGCCGTCGGAAGGTCAGATTCGCCGCTCAAGCTGATCGAGATCCACCGCGAGGATATCGAGACGCTGCCTGACCTGATGACGCTGGTGCGCTCGCGGCCGCACCGGTTCATCATTTTCTGCGACGACCTGTCGTTCGACGGTGACGACACATCATACAAGTCGCTGAAGGCGGCGCTCGAGGGCGGCATCGAGGGGCGGCCGGAAAACGTCATCTTTTACGCTACCTCCAACCGACGCCACCTGCTTCCCCGCGACATGGCGGAAAACGAGCGTTCCACGGCGATCAATCCGCACGAGGCGGTGGAAGAGAAGGTGTCACTGTCGGATCGCTTCGGACTGTGGCTGGGCTTCCACAAGTGCAGCCAGGACGAATACCTCGACATGGTCAGAGGCTACGTCGCCCGCTACCGCCTTCCTGTCGAAGACGGGCAGCTCACGGCGGAGGCGCTGGAGTGGTCGACGACGCGCGGGGCCCGTTCAGGCCGGGTCGCCTGGCAGTTTGTGCAGGATCTGGCGGGACGGCTTGGGGTCGTCCTGGCGGAATAAGCCGCCCCGCCAGACCTGATGATCAGTCACCCTTTCCGGAGGTCAGGAGCCTGATCAATACCCGGGGCGACGCGCCAGGAAGCGCCGCCGACGGTCACGTGACTCGCCGGCCGAACGTCAGCCGGCGAGGTAGTCGAGCGGATTGACGGGCTTGGCGCCCTTGCGCAGTTCGAAGTGGACCTGCGGTGCGGTCACGGACCCGGTCATGCCGGCGTGAGCGATGACCTCGCCACGACGAACCGTGTCGCCGCGCTTGACCATGATGTTCTCGTTGTGCGCGTAGGCCGAGACCCAGCCGTCGGCGTGACGGATGAGGATCAGGTTGCCGTAGCCTTCCAGTTCGTTGCCGGCGTAGATGACGGTGCCGGCTTCGGCGGCCTTCACCGAGGTCCCGGCCGGAACCGCGAGATTGATGCCGTCGTTGCGCTCACCGTTCGGCTTGGAGCCAAAGCCGGAGATGATGCGGCCACGGACCGGCCAGCGGAAAGCGGTGCCGCTGGTCGAGGGCGGATCGGCGGTGTCGTCGATGACGGCGGCGGCAGCGGTGGCGGTCGGCGTCGGGCCGGTCTGCACCGGGATCGTCGGCACCGGCGGAACCGCCGGAGCGTTGGCGACGGTTTCAGCCGGCGATTTCAGCTTGATCATCGGCTCGGGTGACGCGACCGGATGCGGCTTCACGGTCGGCGCGCTGGGCGCGGTCGGCGCGTACGCCATCGTTGCTGGCGCACCGGCACCAGCCGGCAGCCTCAACGTCTGGCCGACGCGGATCTGGTCCGCCGCGGCGAGGCCGTTCAGGGCGACCAGGTCGTTGACGCTGGCGCCGGAGCGACGGCTGATCGAATAGAGTGTGTCGCCGGACTGCACGACGTAGGTGGAACCTGCCTTGACAGGTCGCGGTGAGCCTTGGGCCAGCACAACCGGCGTCTCGGCCGGCGCGGACGGCGCCAGGGCGACACGGTGCGGAATGACCAGGATGCGGCCGGGAACGATCTGCGAGGCGCTGGTGAGCTGGTTGGCGGCCAGGATCTGGGTTGCCGGCGCGCCGTACTTGACCGCGAGGTCGCTGATGGTCTCGCCGGGGAGCACGGTGATCACCGAGCCACCAACGGCGGTCCAGGTGTAGCCGTCGTTGCCGTAGCCCGGAATCGGAGCCGGCATCGGCTGGTCGTTGGCGGCGAACGTCGTGGATGCGGCCGGTGGCGGCGGCAGCGCGGCGCGGGTGACGGTGCCTGAGCCACCGTAGGTCTGGGCCGGCATCGGCTGATCGGCGGCCGATCCGATGATTTCGCGCTGGTTGGGGGTCGATCCGGTGAAGAGGCCGTCGTGGAAGCGGGCCGAATTGCAGGCCGCGGCCGTGACGGCAAGGCAGGCAACGGTCACCACATTCAAAACGGTGCGTGACCGGAACGCGGGAACGGGATTACGCATTGCTCAACTCGCACCAATACTCGGAAACTGGGGCGAGTAAACACCGGTAACGTTGACAAACGCTTAAGCCGAGAGCGCCCTTGGCACGCCTGAAACGGCTCTCCCGTCACCCCGGCGAAAGCCGGGGTCCAACATGGTCGTGGCGGCGTCGCACTGGCGACTGCCGTTGCTCAGTCGACGATGGATTCCGGCTTTCGCCGGAATGACGATCGTGTCAGAGCCGCTCGGCGACGCCGGGAATGAGCGAAACGAAGCGGACGTCAGCGAGCGAGGTCTCGGTGAATCCAGCTTCGGTGCGCTCCAGCCGCGTCAGTTTCTGGATGCCGTCCGCCGGGCCGATCGGCATGACGATGATGCCGCCGACGCGCACCTGCCCGGTCAGTGCCGGGGGTACCGACTCCCCGGCAGCCGAGACGACGACGGCGTCGAAGGGCGCCTCCTCGGGCCAGCCTTGCATGCCGTCGTCGACGCGGGCGGTGATGTTGGTGAGGCGCAGCGTCTTGAAGCGCGACTGGGCAGACGCGGCGAGGGTACGGAAACGGTCGATGGTGTAGACGCGCCGCGCGATCCTGGCGAGCACGGCGGTGTGGTAGCCGGTGCCGGTGCCGACCTCGAGCACCCGGTCGCGTTCGCCGAGATCGAGGGCCGCGGTCATCATGGCGACCAGCAGCGGCGCGCTCAGGGTCTGGCCGCACTCGATCGGCACGGGCCGCTCGGCGTAAGCCTCGACGCGCCATTCAGCGGGGACGAACAGGTCGCGCGGCACCCATTCGATCGCCGCCACCAGGCGCCGGTCGGTGATGCCGGCGCGGCGCATGCGCAGGATCAGATCGGCGATCCTGATCCGGCGCTTGTCCTCTTGGGCGCGGAGGTCTGCCATACGAGGTCACGCCGGCGCTGCGAAATGGTTCTTCAGCGGGTCGTCGAGATCGTTGGCGGTCATGTCGAGACGGAGCGGCGTCAGGGAAATCTTGCCCCTGTCCAGCGCCTCGACGTCGGTGCCCGGCTGGCGGGGCGACGGTTCGGAGCGGTACGTCAGCCAATAGTAGGGCATGCCACGGCCGTCGCGACGCTCCTCGATGTGCAGGCGGTGGGCGAGCTTTCCCTGGGCGGTGACGGCGAGGCCGGCGACGGCGTCGGGCGCGCGGTTGGGGAAGTTGAGGTTATAGAGGACACCGTCGGGAAAGCCGAAGGCGATCAGCTTGCGGATGATGTCGGGGGCGTGCGTCTCAGCGGTCTGCCAGGGAACGTCGCGTTCGCCATTGGCGTAGCTGAAGGCCTGGCTCAGCGCCACCGACGGGACGCCGAGCATGGTGCCCTCGATGGCGCCGGCGACGGTGCCGGAATAGGTGAGATCGTCGGCGGCATTCTGGCCGGAGTTGACGCCGGAGAGCACGAGGTCCGGCCGCTTGTCCGCCATCAGGTGGCGGACGGCCATGATCACGCAGTCGCCGGGCGTGCCGCGCAGCGCGAACGTGCGCTCCGATACGCGGCGGAGGCGCAGCGGGTCGTTCAGCGACAGCGAGTGCGAGAACCCGCTCTGGTCGAATTCCGGCGCCACCGTCCACACGTCGTCCGACAGGGCCGCCGCGATGCGCTGCAGCGCCGCCAGTCCGGGGGCGTGGATGCCGTCGTCGTTGGTGACGAGGATGCGCATGCTCCCCCTCACCCGGCCCGGACCTTCTCCAGCCCGCCCATGTACGGACGCAGCGCCTCGGGCACGGTGATCGAGCCGTCGGGGTTCTGGTAGTTCTCCATGACCGCGATCAGGGCGCGGCCGACGGCGACGCCGGAGCCGTTGAGGGTATGGACGTAGCGGTTGCCCTTGCCCTCCTTCGGGCGGTATCGGGCCTGCATGCGGCGCGCCTGAAAGTCGGAGCAGCGCGAGCACGACGAAATCTCGCGGTAGGTCCCCTGCCCCGGCAGCCACACCTCGATGTCCCAGGTCTTCTCGGCGGAGAAGCCCATGTCGCCGGTGGAAAGCGTCATCACGCGGTAGTGGAGGTCGAGGCGCTTCATCACTTCCTCGGCGCACACCAGCATGCGCTCGTGCTCCTCGACCGACTGGTCCGGCGTGGTGATCGACACCAGTTCGACCTTGTCGAACTGGTGCTGGCGCAGCATGCCGCGCGTGTCCTTGCCGGCGGAGCCCGCCTCGGAGCGGAAGCACGGCGTCAGCGCGGTGACACGCTTGGGCAATTCGTCCTCGCTGAGGATGGATTCGCGGACGAGGTTGGTCAGCGGCACTTCGGCGGTCGGGATGAGCCAGTAGTGTTCGCGGCTGGCTAGCGCCTCGCCAATAGTCTCCAACGATTGGACGCATTTCCTTGTTCTTTGTTCGAAGGAACTGCAACTGCTCCTCAAAGGGAAGATCGGAGGCTCGTTCGAAATCCTCCAGATGGATCATTGACGGCTGATTTGCGTCCCACACATCACGATCTCGAATACGAGATGTATTGAACAGATCCTCCGAAAACTTCGGCAACTGCCCGGTCCCGAACAGCGCATCGTCCCGGACCAGCAGCGGCGGCTGGACCTCGGTGTAGCCGTGCTCCGTCGTGTGCAGGTCGAGCATGAACTGGCCGAGGGCGCGCTCCATGCGCGCAAGCTGCCCCTTCAGCACCACGAAGCGGGCGCCGGAGAGTTTCGCCGCCGTCTCGAAGTCCATCAGTCCCAGCGCCTCGCCGAGCTGGAAATGCTCCATGGCCTGGTGGACCGGCGGTTTCTTGCCCCATTCGCGGTGGATGACGTTGAACGTCTCGTCCGGCCCGACCGGCACGTCGTCGGCCGGCGGGTTGGGGATGACGGCCAGCACCTCGTTGAACGCCTTCTCGTAGCGGCGCCGGTCTTCCTCGTGCTTCTGCAGCGCGGCCTTGCGCGCCGCCACCTCCGCCATGAGCTGTTGAGCCGCGGCCTCATCGCGGACGGCCTTGGCCTTGCCGATGGCGCGCGAGGCCTCGTTCTGCGCCTGCTGCGCCGCCTCGGTCTGCTTGATCAACTCGCGGCGGTCGAAATCGACCTGCCGCAGCGTCGCTACCGCCTGCGCCCGCTTCTCGTCGGCCGTCGCCGCCGCCTCGATCGCCGCCACCTGCTCCGGCCAGTCGGCCCTGAGCTTCGACAGGAACGTCTGGTCCGGCAGCCAGCCGCGCCTGGTCAGCGCGACGGCCAGGGCCTCCGGGGTCTCGCGGATCCATATGATGTCGAGCATGGGAAGCTTTCGGCGACAGGCGACTCCCGACGGAGAGCCAACGGCGCGACCTCAATAAACGCTGATCGGACCCGATGGAAGGGTGGCTACGCCGCCTCTTCGGCCGCGGCGCGGGCCGCCTCGTCCCGGGCTTTCTTCCGCTCGACGTAGCGCACGGAAAAGATCGAGCCCTCGTAAAGCAGCAGCGTCGGCAGCGCCAGGCCGAGCTGGGAGATGACGTCGGGCGGGGTGAGGATGGCCGCGGCGATGAAGACAAGCACGATGGCGTAGCGGCGACCGCTTTTCAGCGTGTCGCTGGTGATGACCCCGATCCGCGCCAGCAGCGTCAGCACCACCGGCAGCTGGAACGTCACGCCGAAGGCGAGGATCAGCCCCATGATCAGACTGAGGTACTCGTTGACCTTGGGCAGCAGCTCGATCGAGGCCTGGCCGGGACCGCCTTCCTGCTGAAGGGACAGGAAGAACCTCATGGCGAGCGGCATCAGGATGAAGAACACCACCAGGGCACCGGCGATGAAGAGGACCGGTGTTGCGATCAGATAGGGAAGGAAGGCCTTGCGTTCGTTCTTGTAGAGGCCGGGCGCGACGAACTTGTAGATCTGTACCGCGATCACCGGGAAGGCGATGCACAGCGCACCGAACACGGCGAGCTTGATCTGGGTGATGAAGAATTCCTGCGGCGCGGTGTAGATCAGGCGGATGTCGTGGCCGGGGCCCGACGTCCACGTGGATGCCCATTCATAGGGAATGATCAGGATGTTGTAGATGTGCTTGGCGAAGGCGAAGCACACGACGAAGGCGATCAGGATGGCGACGATCGCCTTGATGAGCCGGCTGCGCAACTCGATCAGATGATCGAGCAGCGGCGCACGGCTCGCCTCGATCTCGTCGTCGTCCGTGTTGCTCACGGCTTGGCGTCCCCGGCGGTCGTCGCGGACGGTGCGGCTGGCGACGCCACCACCTCGGGGGCCACCGGGGGTGGCGTGGCTTCCACGGCCCGCTCGGACTTCGTCGCCGCCTCCGCCGGCTTGTCGAGGCCCTTGCGGATTTCGTCGGTGGTCTTCGTCACTTCCTTGCGGACGCCCGCCATCGGGTCGATCTTGGTGACCTTGTCGATGTCGCGTTTGACCTTCTCGACGTCACGCTGAATGCCGTCGAGCTCTGCCTCGCGCAGCGCCTCGTTGAACTGTCCCTGGAAGTCGCGCGCCATGCGCTTCATCTTGGCGGTCCACTGACCGACCGTGCGCATCACCCGCGGCAGGTCCTTCGGACCGATCACGACAATCGCGACCACCGCGATCAACAGCAGTTCGGTCCAGCCTATATCGGGCATGCGATCAGCACTCTTGCCCCCCACCGGTCAGGTACGGGGCGGAAACTCCCGCGCGGGCGCGGGTTAGCTAACCTTGGTCTTCTCTTCGCTGGCCTTGCTCTCGATGGGCTTGGCAGCCACGTCATCGTCGTCGGCGAGGCCTTTCTTGAAGCTTTTCACGCCCTTGGCGACGTCGCCCATGAGGTCGGAAATCTTGCCACGGCCACCAAACAGAACGGCGACGACCGCGATAACCACCAGCCAATGCCAGATGCTGAGAGAACCCATCAGCCAATCTCCACGATCCAAGTCGATCGCGGTTGGGCCGCGATCACCTGCACCCTGATGTAGGGGCAATCAAGCATTTTGGCAAACTTTTCGGCCATTGCGCCGCCAAAATGGTTTCTGCCGGCCCCTATTCGCCGGCGTCTTCCGCGTCCGGCTCCGATGTGGGCTCGTCCTTCAGCGGGTCTTCGTCGGGCGCGAGCGCTTCGCTGGCGACGGGCTCAGGGATGGCCAGATCCGCCGGAACGCGGGAATCGAGCAAGCCAGCGGCCTTCAGTTCGTCGACACCCGGCAGATCGGAGATCGCATCCAGGCCGAAGTGAGAGAGGAAGGTTTCGGTGGTGCCGTAGGTCACCGGGCGGCCGGGGGCGCGGCGCCGGCCACGCATCCTGATCCAGCCGGTTTCGAGGAGCACGTCGATGGTGCCGCGGCTCACGGCCACGCCCCGGATTTCCTCGATCTCGGCGCGCGTTACGGGCTGGTGGTAAGCGATGATCGCCAGCGTTTCCAACGCAGCACGCGACAGACGCCGCTGCTCGACTGCCTCCCGGGACAGAAGAAACGACAGGTCGCCCGCCGTACGGAACGACCACTTGCCGGCCACCTGAACGAGGTGAACCCCCCGTTCGGCGTACAACTCCTGCAATTCACCGAGCAGCCCGGCGACATCGGTGCCTTCGGGCAGGCGGCCGGCGATCTCCGTGGCCGACAGCGGCTCGGCGGAGGCGAACACCAGCGCTTCGACCATGCGCAGGCTGTGGCGCCGCTCGGCGGGCGAGAGGTCGTCGGCGGCGGCATCGTTGTCGACGGCGATCATGACGGCGGCATTCGAGTTAGCCATTGCTGGCCTCCGGGTTGACGAGTGCGACCGCCGGCGGTCGATCGCGGACATAAAGCGGTGCGAAGGGCTCCATCTGGCGGAGTTCGATCTTGCCCTCGCGCGCCAGCTCGAGGCTGGCACCGAAGCTGCTGGCGGTGACGCTCCGCCGCAGCTCCTGGTTGGCAAGGTATGGTGCCAGAAGGCTGGCGAGCGGCGTCCACTCGGCGACGTGGCCTATCACACGGGTGATCGCCTCCCGCGCGTCCTGAAGCGACCAGACCTGCCGCTGGCGGACGTGGACGACGGCGATGGCGCGCTCCTGACGCTGGGCGGCGTAGGCAGACAACAGATCGTAGAGCGTGGCGGTGTACTGGCTGCGGCGGGTGAGCTCGACCGGCTCCGGCTTGCCGCGAGCGAACACGTCGCGGCCGAGGCGGTCGCGGTTGACGAGACGGGTCGCCGCGTCACGCATCGCCTCCAGCCGGCGGAGTCTGAAGGCGAGCTCGGCCGCCAGCTCCTCGCCCGTGGGCTCGTCGCCGGCGACTTCTGGCAAAAGCAGCTTCGATTTCAGATACGCCAGCCACGCCGCCATCACGAGATAGTCTGCGGCGATTTCGAGGCGGAGATGGCGGACCTGTTCGACGTAGGCGAGGTACTGCTCGGCCAGCGCGAGGATCGAGATGCGGGCGAGGTCGACTTTCTGAGTGCGGGCCAGCGCCAGAAGAAGATCGAGCGGCCCCTCGAACCCATCGACGTCGACCACCAGCGTGTCATCGGTCTGCGGCTCGGGCGCCGCCATGACCTCCCACATCTTGTCCTGATCGCGTTCGTCGACGGTCATGGGTCCGGCCTTACCCGGTCGCTGTCCAGCCGACGCGGCCCAGAAGCGCCGCGAACTCGGCGCGCGCTTCATCGCCATCGATGGGGGTCGGCTCCTGGCGCGCGGCGAGCGCGCGCCCGGCCCGCTCGCCGGCACGGCCAGCTAGCTCGGGCGCCGCGCCGGCCACCGCGCGCATCTCCTCGGTCCGGCCGTTGCAGTGAAGCACGAGATCGCAGCCCGCGTCATGGATTGCTGCCGCGCGCGCTGCGTAATCCCCAGAAAGTGCATGCATCGACACGTCGTCGCTCATCAAAAGGCCGTCGAAACTGATTCGTCCCCGGATGATATCGCGGATCACGGTCGGCGAGGTCGTCGCGGGATGATCGCGATCGATGGCCGTGTAAGCCACGTGCGCTGTCATGGCCATCGGCAGATCGCGAAGTGCGGCGAACGGGACGAAGTCGAACGCCGCGAGCGTTTCAAGCGAGGCGGCGACCACCGGAAGTTCGGCATGGCTGTCGCTCAACGCCCGCCCCTGCCCCGGCATGTGCTTCATCACCGGCAGGACGCCGCCGGTGAGGAGCCCGTCAGCAAGGCTGCGCCCCAACGTCGCGACGGTGGCCGCCGCGTCACCGAAGGCGCGATCGCCGATGGCGTCGCTGGCGCCGGGGACGACAACGTCGAGCACCGGAGCGCAATCGACATCGATGCCGACGTCGATGAGGTCGGCGGCGATCAGGCGGCCGTGCAGCCAGGCGGCGCGCCGGCCGGCCTCACGGTCGGCCTCGAACAGCATCCCCAATGCGCGGGCGGGCGGATAGGCGGGCCACGCCGGCGGTCGCAGACGGCGGACGCGGCCGCCTTCCTGGTCGATCAGCACCGGCGCGTCGGGCCGGGCGACGGCGTCGCGGAAGGCGCTGACAAGGTCCCTCACCTGGTCGGGCGCGCGGCAATTGCGGGCAAACAGGATCAGGCCGAAGGGCTGCTCGGCAGCGAAAAACTCCCGTTCCCAGCCGCTCAACTCGAGGCCGGCGCAACCGCAGATGAATGCCTTGATCGCCAGGTCCGCCTCAGCGGCGCGACAGGATGCAGTCGCCGCCCGCAGCCTTCAGGTCGTCGCACAGGCGCTGGGCGTCGTCGGGAGAAAACGGTCCGACCCGGGCGCGGTAGTAGACGCCGCGATCACCGAGGTCGGCGCGTTGAATGTTGACCTCATATTGACCGAGGATACCCGGATAGCGTGATTGCAGGTCGCGGAAGGTGGCGCGGGCGGCGTCTTCGGAGCGCTGCGAGGAAACCTGCACCAGCATGCCGCCGTTCGGGGCGAGCGCGGCGGTCTGCGTCTGCGCCGAGGACGGCGCCGACGCCGGGGGCCGTGGCGTTGGCGTCGGAGCCGCCGGCGTGATGTTGATGGGGGCGTTGTTGGCGACGGTCGGGGTGCGGGTTGGCGTCGGCTGGCGGTTCACCACGGGGGCCTGCGCGGGCTGCTCGACCGCGGCCTGCTGGCCGGCGCTGGGCGAGGCCGACGGCCCGGTCAGGGGTGTGATCTGCAACTCGCCGTTGGCATCGACACCGCCGTTCGGGCCGGCGATGGCGAGCGTGTCGTTGTTGGGATCGGCCGGAGCCGACGGTGTCGCCGGGGGCGGCTCGGTCACCGCGGTCGGTGCGGGTGTTATCGGGCTCACATCCGCCGGCGACGAAGCGACGTCGGGGGCGGCGCCCGGCGCTGCCGCCTCGCTGCTGACGATCGTGCCGTCGGGCCGTACCACGACCGTGCGCACCTTGCGTGGGCCGAAGTCGTCGCCCTGCTGGCCAGCGTCGGCCACCGATGCGTTATCGGGCGACGTCGCCCCGCCGGCGGGCGACGTGTCGAAGCCGGGGCCGCCGGGAATAATGACCCGCGAGATGGGATTGTCGTCGGCTCCGCCGTCGGCGGTCGGCACCTGGGCCACCGGCTGTTCGCTCGGGGTGACCAGCGTCGTGTTGTCGGACGTCGGGTTCCCGGAGGCGACCCGGTCGTAAATGAGTTTGTTCTGGTCGCTCTCCGGCTGTGGCGTATCGGGCGGCGCGATCTTGGTCGGCGACCCGTCGGCGGTGATGATCGGCGGAGGCGAAACCGTCCCCTGGCCGGGGCGGAACACGACGTATGACAGGCCGGCGACCAGCACGAGGCCGACGGCGATGGCGAAGATAAGCGGGCCGCGGCCGGACCGGCGCCTGACCACGTCCTGATAGTCGTCGTCGGCATACGGCGGAGGCTGCTCCTCGTCGCCGTAGCCGGGGACCATGTCGAACTCGCTGAACGGCAGCTCTTCGTCCGCCAGCTCTGCTTCTATCGCCTCGGCGAACGGTGTTCCGTCGCCGAAGAGTTCGTCCTCGACGGCCCCGTAGTCGGCGGGCGGCGGGGCCGGGGCGCGCGGCGGGGCGAAGCGGCTGGCGACCGATGCCTTCTCGGGTTCGGCGGGCCTTTCCCATCGCGGATGCGAGGTGCGCGCAGAGGTCTGTCCGGCCGGGGTTGCAATGTTGATCGCCGGTCGCGGTTGCACCTCCGGGATTTCGATCCGAGGGGCGGCATCGGGCGCCCCCAGCGGCGAAAGGCCCCGTTCGGATTCCGCCGGCCGCGGCGCGCGCTCGGCCAACGGCGGTTGGGGCACCACCGGTTTGGGCGGCGCTGCCGGTTTGTGCTGAGGCTGAGGCCGTTGGCTCTTGCGCTCGGTTGTCGCATCTTCCGCTGGCGGGAGCGCGGCAGCGGGGTGCTCGGTGTCCATCACCGGTGGCACGATCGCTTTCGTCAGCGGAGGACGCGCCGGCTCGGCGGTGCTCGGTGGCGCCTTCGCTCGCGGCTCGGGCGGTTCCTGCGGAGCGGCCGGCTGAGACTTCACTGGCGGCAACTGGGTCGCCCTCATCGCACTCGCCGGCTGCGCCGGCTGGCGCATGGGCGGCTCGGTCGGCCGGGGAGCCTCTGCCACCGGTGGGGGCGCCGGTGGCTCCACCGCCGGGCGGGGCGCGGAAGCAAACGTCTCCTTGATCGAGGAAAACGACGCCTGCAGGTCGCTCAGTAACTCCGCCTCGAGATCGCCGAGCACATCCGGTTCGACCGGCTTGGCGGTTCCGGCAGCGGACGGAACGGTGCGGCCACGGGACGGCGAACCGCCGACGGTGGGCGTGGCGCGACCGGAAAAGATTCTCGCCAGTTCAGCCAGAGGATCGTTGCCCGCAGCAGCACTTCCCTCGCTCGCTTCGTCGACCTGTCGGTCGCTCATCGGACGCGGGGAAAGCTTCGGGTCGTGCCGATCGGACATTTTTTCGACTGTTTCCCGTCTCCTGGCCGACTCACCGCATCTCTTCGGGAGCGTTCACGCCAAGCATAGTCAAACCGGATGACAACACCAGTTTTATGCCATTCACGAGGGCGAGCCGGGCCAATGTCGTCTCTACTTCCGCGCTATTGATAAAACGCAAATGCGGCAACTCCTTGCCACGATTCCATTGGGCGTGGAATTCCGAGGCGAGATCATGGAGGTAGAAGGCGATCCGGTGGGGCTCGCGCGCCTCGGCCGCAGCCTCAATCACCCGCGGATACTCCGCCAAACGGCGGATCAGAGCCATTTCGCCGGGGTCGTCGAGCCGCTCCACGCCGGCAAGGGCCAGTGCCTCGTCGTCCTTGGCAAGCGCCGGCAGCTCGGCGTCGGCCTGGCGGAAAATCGAGGCGGCGCGCGCGTGAGCATATTGAACATAGAAGACCGGATTGTCTTTTGATTGCTCGGTCACCTTCTGGAAGTCGAAATCGAGCGGCGCGTCGTTTTTCCGAAAAATCATCATGAAACGGATCGGGTCGCGACCGACTTCCTCGACAACCTCGCGGAGCGTCGTGAACTCGCCTGCCCGTTTCGACATTTTGACCTGCTCGCCGGCACGCAGCAGCCGCACCAACTGGCAGAGCTTCACGTCGAGCTTGCCGGCCCCGCCGGTGATGGCGGTGACCGCGGCGCTCATGCGACGGACGTAGCCGCCGTGGTCGGCGCCCCAAACGTCGACCATGTCGCGGAAGCCACGCAGGTACTTGTCGTAGTGGTAGGCGATATCGGAGGCGAAGTAGGTGTAGCTGCCGTCGGACTTCTTCAGCGGGCGGTCGACGTCGTCGCCGAAGTCGGTCGAGCGGAACAGCGTCTGTTCGCGATCCTCCCAATCGGGCGGCAACTGGCCCTTGGGCGGCGGCAGCGTGCCCTCGTAGATCAGGCCCTTGTCGGTGAGCCAGTCGATCACCTCGGCGACACGGTTGACCGGACCGGTCAGCAGCGAGCGCTCCGAGAAGAACACGTCGTGGCGGATGTTGAGGAGCGCGAGGTCGGCGCGGATGGAGTCCATCATCATCTCGATGGCCACCTCGCGGACCACCGGCAGCCAGTCCTCTTCCTCCTCCATCTGCTTCAGCGTATCGCCGAAGCGACGGGCAAGCGCGTCGCCGACCGGGATCAGATAGTCGCCGGGGTAGTAGCCTTCCGGAATCTCGCCGATGTCGTCGCCGAGCGCCTGCAGGTAGCGCAGATACGCCGAGCGGGCGAGCTGGTCGACCTGGCTGCCGGCGTCGTTGATGTAGTACTCGCGCGTGACGGCATAGCCGGCGGCGGCGAGGAGGTTCGCCAGCGCGTCGCCGAAGACCGCCCCGCGGCAATGGCCGACGTGCATAGGCCCGGTCGGGTTGGCAGACACGTACTCGACGTTCACCTTCTCGGCCTTGCCCACGTCGCTCTCGCCATAGGCGCTGCCCTCGCGGGTGAGCGCCCGCAGGGCGGCGTGCCAATAGGCCGGCCGGAGGCGGAGATTGAGGAAGCCGGGGCCGGCCACCTCGGCGGCGTCGACGTCGGGGTCGGCGGCGAGTGCCGCGGCGATCTCGGTGGCAAGGGCGCGCGGAGGCCGGCCGGCAACCTTGGCGAGGACCATCGCGGCGTTGGTGGCAAGGTCGCCATGGGCGGCATCACGTGGCGGCTCGACGACGACTCGAGCCAGGTCTGCGCTACCGGCTGTCGGAACAATGCGTTGGACCGCAGTCTTTATCCGATCCGTGAAGTCATGGAAGATATTCATCCGGTCGGAGCGCCTTCGCCGCCAAGCGGGGCGCGGCCTAGCCCAATTCGGGGGTTTCGTCAAACAGACGGCGGTATTCGCCGATGGCGTAGCGGTCGGTCATGCCGGCAAGGAAATCGGCGATGCGCCTGGCGCGCTGGTCGTCGTTCTCGCCCACCGCCTCCCGCCACGGCGCCGGCAGCGCCGTCGGGTCGTCGCGATAGCGGGCGAACAAGCTGACGACCACAGCCTCGGCCTTGTCCATCACCTCCATCACCCGCGCGCTGCGATAGACCTCGCGACCGAGCTTGGCCTTGATGGCGGCGTCGGCGGCGGCCATGGTTTCGGAGAAACCCACCACGGTGCGGCCGGCGCGGCGGATGTCGTCGGCCGAGGCGGGGGCAAGTTCGGCGAGACGGGCCGCGCTCTCGCGCACAACGTCGGCGATCATGGCGGCGATCACGCGCCGGATCAGTTCGGCGCGCTCGCGCTCCGGGGCCAGACCTGGATAATCGCGGCGGATGTCGGCGAGGATGGCGCCAACCAGATCGGTGGTAGACAGCCCGTCGAGGTCGAGGAGGCCGGCGCGCAGTCCGTCATCAAGGTCATGAGCGTCGTAGGCGATGTCGTCGGCGATTGCCGCGGCCTGGGCCTCGGGGCCGGCGTGGCTCCACAGCCACAGGTCCTGCCGCGCCGCGTAGGCGGTGATCGCGAACGGCAGGCCCGTGGCGGCATAGCGTCCGGTCGGCTGGCCTTTCGCGTCGGTGAGCGGACCGTTGTGCTTCACGAGTCCTTCAACCGTTTCCCATGTGAGATTGAGGCCGTCGAAGCGGGGATAACGCCGCTCCAATTCGGTCACCACGCGCAGGCTCTGGGCGTTGTGGTCGAAACCGCCGTGGTCGGCCATCGCGGCGTTGAGCGCCCGCTCCCCGGCGTGGCCGAACGGCGGATGGCCGAGGTCGTGGGCGAGCGCCAGCGCCTCGGCGAGATCCTCGTCGAGGCCGAGGGAGCGGGCAAGCGCGCGGGCGATCTGCGCCACCTCAAGGGTGTGGGTGAGCCGCGTGCGGTAGTGATCGCCTTCGTCGAAGAGGAAAACCTGGGTCTTCTCCTTGAGGCGCCTGAAGGCGGTGGAATGGATGATGCGGTCGCGGTCGCGCTCGAATTCGGTGCGGGCCGGGCTCACCGGCTCGTCGAACAGCCGGCCGCGGCTGTTGGCGGGGTCGCTGGCGTAGGGCGCCCGCGGCCGGGTTTGTGTCTGCGTCATGACCGGGCGAACAGTTTTCCGGGAGCGAGGCGCAGAACACTCCCGTTCTTTACCCGGCGAAACCGAGAAATCGTCCCCGAATCGCAAATTGGCGCTAATTTTAGGCGCCCGCCATTGACTTCTCGCCTGTCGGCCCGTAAGTAATGCTTACGGTAAGTCCTAGGAAACATAGCGCTTTTTTGGCGTCGCCTAAGATGATCGAGACCGAAACCGCTGGCATCACCCTGTCGGAGCGCGCCGCGCGGCGTATTGCACGCATCCTGTCGAGCGAGCCGAACGGCACGGTGCTCAGGGTCAGCGTGTCCGGCGGTGGGTGCTCTGGTTTCCAATACGGCTTCGACCTTGAGCAGACCCGTGGCGACGACGACCTCGTGGTCGAGCGCGACGGGGCAGTAGTGGTGATCGATCCGATTTCGCTGCCCTACATGGGCGGCGCCGAGATCGATTTCGTCGACGATCTTATCGGTCAGTCCTTCCAGATAAGGAATCCCAACGCAACCGCTTCGTGCGGTTGCGGAACCAGCTTCTCCATTTGAGAGGGTGCGATGGCGGGGGGCAAGCGCCAGGCGAAAACCAAGAAGAAAGAGCCCGCAAGTCGGGCCAAGGCGCCCGCGCGGGCGCGGAAGACCTCCGCCCCGGCCAAGCCGGCGCCCCGCTCGCGCCCGACCGGCGGCGCGACACGCTCGCCCGCCCGTTCGGCGGCCCGCTCCGGTAACGCATCCCCCGGCGTCGACAAACTTCACCAGGTTGCGCTGACGGCGACCAATCTCGATGCTTCGGTCGCCTTTTACCGCGACGTGTTGGGGCTCAAGTTCATCGAGCGTTTCGATCCGCCGGGTCTGGCTTTCTTCGCGCTCGGCGGCGGTGTGCGGCTGTTGCTGTCGGCGACCGCCTCGGAGGCGACGCTCTATTTCCTCGTCGACGACCTCAAGGCCGCCTTCCGGACCTTCCAGAGCCGCGGCGTTCATTTCCTGCAGCCGCCGGCGATGATCCACCGCGACGAAGCCGGCGACTTCGGCAAGAAGGGCACCGAGGAGTGGATGGCCTTCTTCCGCGATCCCGGCGGCAACATGCTGGCGCTGGTAGAGAGACGGTAGCGCTCGCCGACCTACGTGGCGGGCTTCGCTTCGCTCGATCCATCCTACTGGAACGCCGGCTCGGCGAAGCTTCTGAGCTTGCGCGAATGGAGCCGCTCCGGCGCCATCGCCCTGAGCTTCTCCATGGCAAGGATGCCGATCTCGAGGTGCTGGCCGACCTGGCGGCGATAGAAGTCCGAGGCCATGCCCGGCAGCTTCAGCTCGCCGTGGAGCGGCTTGTCGGAGACGCACAGGAGCGTCCCGTAGGGCACGCGGAAACGGAAACCGTTGGCGGCGATCGTCGCCGATTCCATGTCGAGGGCGATGGCACGCGACTGTGAGAAGCGCTTCACCGGCTCGCGGTAGTCGAGCAGTTCCCAGTTGCGATTGTCGATGGTGGCGACGGTGCCGGTGCGCATGATGCGCTTCAGTTCGAAGCCCTCGAGACCGGTCACCTCGGCGACCGCCTCCTCCAGCGCCACCTGAACCTCGGCGAGCGGCGGGATCGGGATCCAGTTCGGCACGTCGGCGTCAAGTACATGGTCGTCGCGGACGTAGCCGTGGGCAAGCACATAGTCTCCGAGCGCCTGGGTGTTCCTGAGGCCGGCGCAATGGCCGAGCATCACCCAGGCATGCGGGCGCAACACCGCGATGTGGTCGGTGATGGTCTTGGCATTCGACGGCCCGATGCCGATGTTGACCATCGTAAGGCCGCCGTGGTCCGGCATGGTCAGGTGATAGGCCGGCATCTGCGGCAGCCGTTGCAGCGGCTTGCCCGACACCGGGCGCTTGCGACCGGCCGGCGTCACCAGATTACCCGGCTCTACGAAGCTCTCGTACCCGCCCTCGCCGCGCGCGATCATGCGGCGTGCCTTGGCGACGAACTCGTCGAGGTAGAACTGGTAGTTGGTGAAGATGATGAAGTTCTGGAAATGCAGCGGATCGGTGGCGGTGTAGTGCGGCAGGCGATGGAGCGAGTAGTCGATGCGCGGCGCGGTGAACGGGGCCAGCGGCAGCGGTGCGCCCGGCTCGGGCACGAAGGTGCCGTTGACGATCGCGTCGTCGGTGTACGCCAGGTCGGGAACGTCGAACATATCGCGCAGCGGCCGGTCCTTGCGCTCGGCGAGCTGACCTTCGACGTGGACACCGTCCTCGAAGGCGAAATGGAGCGGGATCGGCAGCTCCGACGGACCGACCTCAACCGGCAGTCCGTGGTTGCGGATCAGCAGCCTGATCTGCTCGACGAGGTAGCTCTGGAAAAGCTTCGGCCGGGTCAGCGTTGTCGCATAGACGCCGGGGCCGGCGACGTGGCCATAGGACAGGCGTGAGTCGATCTTGGCGAACGACGAGGTGCGAACGCGGATTTCTGGATACGTGGCGCGCACCTTGCCGCGCGGCGGTTTGTTCTTGAGCAGCGCCGCGAAGCGTTCGCGAATGAAGCTGGTGTGCTTGGCATAGATCTCGATGATCCGGTCGACCGCGGCCTCGGGATCGTCGAAGGTCTGGAAAGGGATCGGCCGCGGGCGGTCGAAATGGAGGGAATCGGGCTTCATGGGGTTGCACCTTCGAGGGTGCGCGCCAATGTCGGCCAGTCGTTCGCCCGGGTCAAGGCGGCTGTCGTTCCCGCCTCCTGGGCCCCTTTCACTCCTTCAGCGTGGCATCGAGGGTGATTTCCACCGTCTTCAACGCGCGCGATACCGGACAACCTTCCTTGGCGCCCTCGGCGATCCTGGCAAACGTCGCGTTGTCGATGCCGGGAACCTCGGCACCGCAGACGAGATCGATCCGGGTGATGGTCCATTTGCCCTCGACCTGATTGAGGTGAACCTCGGCGCTGGTGCGGATCTGGGTCGGGGAGAAGCCGGCTTTGACCAGGTCACCGGAGAGGGCCATCGAGAAGCAGCCGGCGTGGGCGGCGGCGATGAGTTCCTCCGGGTTCGTGCCACCGCCGGCGGCGAAGCGGGAGTTCCAGGTGTATTCGCCGTCGTAGGCGCCGCCGCCGAAGCGCATGTGGCCACGGCCTTCGCGCAGCGTGCCTTCCCATTCGGCTTCGGAGGTTCTGTTGGGCATCGGTGTCTCCTTCGGTTTTCTCAATGCCAATCTAGGCATCGCGCCTGCGAGCGGCTAGCTTCCCGCTGATGAAGATTGCGACATGGAACATAAATGGCGTGCGCGCCCGCCTCGACAGCGCCACCGCCTGGTTGACGGATGCCGACCCCGACATTCTCTGCCTGCAGGAAGTGAAATGCGAGGATGCCGCCTTTCCCGGGGGTGCGTTCGAGGATCTCGGCTACAACGTCGCTACTATGGGCCAGAAGGGCTTCAACGGGGTGGCGCTGCTGTCGAAGCTCCGCTTCGACGAGGTCTCGCGCGGCCTCGCCGGTGACGATGGCGACGAGCAGGCCCGTTTCATCGAAGCGGTGGTCTCGGTCGGCCACGTGGCGTTGCGCGTGGCTTCGCTCTACGCGCCAAACGGCAACCCGACCGGCAGCGACAAGTTCGACTACAAGCTCGCCTGGCACGCCCGGCTTGAGGCGTACGCCGCGGCGCGCCTCGCCGAGGAGGAAGCCTTCGTTCTCGCCGGTGATTTCAACATCATTCCCGAGCCGGAAGATGCGCGCTTTCCCGACAACTGGGTCGGTGACGCACTCTTCCGGCCTCAGAGCCGCGCCGCCTTCCGCCGCCTGATCAACCTCGGCTTCACGGATGCCGTGCGCGCCGCGGGCGCGGAGGCCGACGTTTACACCTTCTGGGACTACCAGGCCGGCGCCTGGCAAAAGAACAACGGCATCCGCATCGACCATGTGCTCCTGTCGCCACACGCGGCCGACCGGCTGGTGGACGCCAGCGTCGACAAGCGGACGCGCGCGTGGGAGAAGCCGTCCGACCACGTGCCGGTGGTGGTCGAGCTCGATTTCTGAGGCGTGCGCGCCGACCAAAATCGTGCTACTGTTTCCCCGATGATTGCTCGGCTCCTCCTCGCTGTCATGGCGATCGCCGCAATCGGGTGCCCGGCGCTGGCCGCGGACGATCTCCACTTTGCGTGCCTTTACGCTGGCCAGAGCTTCCAACAGGGGCAGCAAGTGTGCATCCGCGTCGACGGACGCGAGCGGCTCGCGCTTTGCGACAAGGTCCTCAATAACTCGTCGTGGACGTTCCTGCCGGGTGGCTGTCAGCCGGGCCCGGCGCAATCGTCTCCGGCGAACTGATCCAAAGCACAACGGTCTCGTGCTTGTGATGGATGACCGGCTTCCGAGCGGCGGCCTTCCGCGTTAAACTGCGCCCATGAGGGGCGTTTTGACGATCAGCGCGATTTTGCTCGCGGCTGGCGGTGCGGCCGGCTCCAGCCTCGCGCAAGACGCCCCTGCCCCGCCCCAGCAACAGCCGGCCACGGCCGGGCAGTCCTGTTCCAGCGGGGGTGTTACCTACACGGTCGGCGAGTATGCCTGCCTGCCGGCCTGCCACGGCCAGCGGCGGCTTGCTCAGTGCGAGGTCAACGTCACCACCAAGCAGCCGTTGTGGACCTACGTCTCCGACGCCTGCCCGAGTGCCATGATCATCAATCCGCCGTGGCCGAGCGACTGGTCCGAAAAGCCGGTCGCCACGGACATGACGCCGCTGCCGGTGAACGTGAAGATGAGTGCGATTTCACCGGAGATCGCGCCGAAGATCGGCAGCCACTGGCCGGCGCTTATCCGCTGAGCCGTCAGCGGCCCTACTGACCGACGTTGATGGCGACCTTGCCGGGGTTCTTGGCGAGCCAGTCGTCGGCGCGCTGCTTGGCGGCGACCCACTGTTCGTCGGTAGCGGCCGAGCGCGCCTCTTGGTGCATTTCGATGATCCAGTGCAGGCTCGGGTCGGCGCGGGCGAGCGCGATGGTGAGATAGGTCAGACCGTCGACCGCCTGACGCGGTACGCCGTCGCCCTCGAACAGCAGGTGTCCATATAGCGCCTGCCCCTCGACGCTGCCATAGTCTGCGGCCAGCTTCGCCCACTTCACCGCCTGGCGAAAATTGAACGCGGTGCTCTTGCCGTCGAGGTGGGACCAGGCGAGGTCCATGGAAATCTCTACCAGCAGGTATTTGGCGTCGGCGTTGCCCTTGTCGGCCGAAAGGTTGGCCCACTTGGCGGCCTGGATGAGGTCGCGGTCGCCACCTTCGCCGCCGTAATACATGCGGGCGAGGTTCACCTGGGCGACGGCGTCGCCGAAGTAGGACGCGGCGTAGGCGAAGAACTGGCGGGCGCGGACCGGGTCGCGCGTGACCTTGGTGTCCGGAATGCCCTCGCGGTAGTAGGTGCCGAGCTGGACGAAGGCGCTGGAGACGTACGGGGCGGCGGGGCCGCTCGGTCCGTCGTCGGCGTGAGCGTCGGCCACCTCGCTAAAGAGCTGGAACGCCTTGTAAGCGTCGCGGTCGACGCCGTCGCCGGTTGCGTACATCTGGGCGAGCTTCCACTGGGCGCTCGCCAGTCCCTTGTCGGCGGCGAAGTTCAGCGCCTCGACGGCGCTCTGGGTGTCGCCGCTCTTGTACGAGCTCAGCCCGAAGCGCAGCGCCTCGGCCGGCGGCGTGTCGGCCTTGAGGTCCTTGATCTCGAACGCGGTCGCCGGCCCGGCGAGGGCAAGCGCCGCGACGAGTACCGTTCCTGCCAATCCGCTACGTATCGGCATAGGTCTTCGTTTCCGCACCAGCGCCGGGCTGGGTGAGCGCGCCGTAGCGTGCGGGCCCAACCTGCTCGGCGTATTTCCACAATGCCCCGCTGGTGAAGCCGTTCGAACGCGGCTTCCAGGCCTTCTTGCGGGCGGCAAGGGTGGCGTCGTCGACGCGCACGTCGATGGTGCCCGCACCGGCGTCGATGTCGATGATGTCGCCGTCCTGGAGCAGGCCGATCGGCCCGCCCTCCGCCGCCTCCGGCCCGACATGGCCGATACAAAAGCCGCGGGTGCCGCCGGAGAAGCGGCCGTCGGTGATCAGCGCGACCTTGTCGCCCGCGCCCTGGCCATAGAGCGCCGCCGTCGTCGATAGCATCTCGCGCATGCCTGGCCCGCCTTTCGGCCCCTCGTACCGAATAACGAGAACGTCGCCGTCGCTGTATTTGCGCTCGTTGACAGCCGCGAAGCAGTCCTCTTCGCAATCAAAGCAACGCGCCGGGCCGGAAAACTTGAGGCTACCCTTCATGCCGGCGACCTTCACGATGGCGCCGTCGGGAGCGAGGTTGCCCTTGAGACCGACGACCCCACCTGTCGGCGAGATCGGCTTATTGGCAGGATAGATGACCTTCTGGTCCGGGTTCCATTTCACGCCGCTGAGGTTCTCGGCAATGGTGCGGCCGGTCACCGTCAGGCAGTCGCCGTGCAGGAAGCCGTGGTCGAGCAGCGTCTTCATCAGCAGCGGCACGCCGCCGGCCTCGTACATGTCCTTTGCGACGTAGCGGCCGCCCGGCTTGAGGTCGGCGATGTACGGCGTCTTCTTGAAGATCTCGGCGACGTCGAAGAGGTCGAACTTGATGCCACATTCGCTGGCGATCGCCGGCAGGTGCAGCGCGCCGTTGGTCGAGCCACCGGAGGCGGCCACCACCATGGCGGCGTTCTCCAGCGCCTTGCGGGTGACGATGTCGCGCGGGCGGATGTTGCGGGCGAGGAGTTCCATCACCTTCTCGCCGGCCGCCATGCAGAAGCGGTCGCGAATCTCGTACGGTGCCGGCGCGCCCGATGAATACGGCAGTGCCAGCCCCATGGCCTCCGACACGCAGGCCATGGTGTTGGCGGTGAACTGGCCGCCGCACGAGCCCGCCGACGGGCACGCCACCTGCTCCAGCGTCTCCAGGTCCTCATCCGACATCTTGCCAACCGAGTGGAGCCCGACCGCCTCGAAGAGGTCGACGACGGTGACGTCGCGGCCCTTGAAGGTGCCGGGCAGGATCGAGCCGCCGTAAATGAACACCGAGGGCACGTTGAGGCGGCACATCGCCATCATCATGCCGGGCAGCGACTTGTCGCAGCCGGCCATGCCGACGAGTGCGTCGTAGCAGTGGCCGCGCATGGTCAGTTCAACGGAATCGGCGATCACCTCGCGCGAGGGCAGCGACGATTTCATGCCCTCGTGGCCCATGGCGATGCCGTCGGTCACGGTGATGGTGCAGAATTCGCGCGGCGTGCCGTTCGCCGCCGCGACCCCGTGCTTGACGGCCTGCGCCTGGCGCATCAGCGAGATGTTGCAGGGCGCGGCCTCGTTCCAGCAGGTGGCGACGCCGACGAACGGCTGATGGATCTGCTCGCCGGAGAGACCCATCGCATAGTAGTACGAGCGGTGCGGCGCATGCTCCGGCCCTTCCGTCACATGCCGGCTCGGCAATTTCCGCTTATCAAAAACACGCGCTTCCATTCTATCCTCGTCAGGCCTGCTACTCTTCTCGGCCTCCGGCGGCCGCTGCCCCCCTTGGTTGAAGCGGCAGCCGGCTTCGCGCTTTGCGCGCTTCCGACCCCGTCTGAAACCAGGTCCTGTTCCCTCGGCTGGCCATTCGATCGGCCGCGACGGTGGTTTCAGTTTATGGCTGAAAGACGACTGGGCAGACTACGTTGCCGCGGTTCGGTTAACTTAATGCAACACTGTGGCGTTCCCGCCACAATGTCGCATGCAAGCCCGGCGCGGCTACGGATTGCGGGCGAAATCCGGGGCGGTGGGCCCGCGGCCAGCATCCTGAACAGCGAAATGCACAGGACGCTGTGGCGCCAATGCAACGTTCAGCGCTGGCCGAACAGGATCTTTTGCGCCGCCTGGTCCGTCGCCAGGTCATATTCGGCGGGCGCCTTGATGGCGAGGCCCTTGGCGACCGCCGGCCGCCCGGCGATGGCGTCATGCCAGCGCTTCACGTTTTGAAACTCGTCGATCTCGATCCCGCGCCGCTCCGAATTGCGGATCCACGGAAAGAGCGCCATATCGGCGATGGAATAGTCGCCGGCAACGAATTCGCGGTCGCCGAGGCGCCTGTCCAGCACCCCGAAAAGTCGGTGGGTTTCGTTGACGAAACGGGTGATCGCGTAGGGCAGCTTCTCCTTGGCGTAGGTGCGGAAGTGGTTGTTCTGGCCAAAAATCGGGCCGACATTGGCCATTTGCCAGAACAGCCATTCGTGGACCGCGACCCGCGTGCGGGGGTCCTTGGGATAGAACCGGCCGAATTTCTCGCCGAGGTACATGAGAATCGCGCCGAACTCGAAGACCGAAATGGGTTTGCCGTCCGGTCCCTCGGGATCGATGATCGCCGGGATGCGGTTGTTGGGCGAGATCGCCAGGAATTCGGGCTTGAACTGCTCACCCTTATTGATGGCGACAAACCGGACTTCGTAGGGCACGCCCATTTCTTCCAGTCCGATCGAAATCTTGTGGCCGTTTGGCGTCGTCCAAAAATAAAGCTCAATGGGTTGGGTTTGGTTCACGACCATCATCGGACATCCCTGAAAAGGTGAACAAAGAGCGGGCGGGTGTGTACTAGATTGGTAGCTCAACCGTCTGCGACAAGCATCGACTATGCCACCGCACCCGCCGTCCGGGAAAAAGCTTGTTGCCGTATGCGGCACTTCTAGCATTTCCGGACCGAACAGCGCTCGGGGGCGCTCGGTTTTCGTCACTCTGTCCGTAAGATGACGCGCGCGGCGGCCGAGACAACCCGCCGGCGCCATGCCCCTCCTCGCGGATTCCCGCCAGCGCCCCTACATGCGAGACTGCCGCTTCAATTCGCGCCCCCGAGTACCCGATGGCCCCCAAAAAACGCAAGAAATCGGCCTCGTCCGAGGATTTGTTCGCCTCCGTCGACGGTCAGGTCGAGCGGCTGAAATCGGTCGCAACAGCTGCGAAGCGCGGCCGCCAGGCGCCCCTGAAGCGCGCCGTCGGCGCCGAAGAGGCCTATTCGGCCGCGGACATCGAGGTGCTGGAGGGGCTGGAGCCCGTCCGCCGGCGGCCGGGCATGTATATCGGCGGGACGGACGAGAAGGGCCTGCATCACCTCTTCGCCGAGGTGATCGACAATTCCATGGACGAGGCAGTCGCCGGCCATGCCTCGTGGATCGAGGTCGAGCTTGGCGTCGACGGCTTCGTCACGGTCACCGACAACGGGCGCGGCATCCCGGTCGACCCGCACCCCAAGTTCAAGTCGAAGTCGGCGCTGGAAGTGATTATGACCACGCTCCACTCCGGCGGCAAATTCCACTCCAAGGTCTACGACACTTCCGGCGGACTTCACGGCGTCGGCGTCTCGGTGGTCAACGCCCTGTCGGAGTCGCTCGAGGTCAACGTCTGGCGCGGACGACGCCACTACCGCCAGCGCTTCGCCCGCGGCGAACCTGTCGAAAAGCTCAAGGACCTGGGCGAGGTCCACAACAAGCGCGGCAACAGCGTCCGCTTCAAGCCGGACGAAAAGATCTTCGGCAAGGGCGCCACCTTCAGGCCGGAGCGGATTTTCGCGATGGCGCGGGCGAAGGCGTATCTCTTCGCGCGGGGTCGAAATCCGCTGGTCGTGTTCGCCGGAACTGATCAAGGGCAAGGACGTCCCGGAGAAGGCGTCGTTCCACTTCCCCGGCGGCTTGTCGGAATATCTCGCCGCCGAGCTTGCCGGGGAAAGGACCATCGCACCCGTCTTTGCCGGGCGTACTGAAAAGGCCACCGGCCACGGTGCGGTCGAATGGGCGGTGGCGTGGTTTCCCGGCGACGGCTTCATTCGTTCCTACTGCAACACGATCCCGACGGGCGATGGGGGAACGCACGAAGCGGGTCTTCGCGCCGCGCTTACCCGCGGGCTCAAAGGATACGCCGAGCTCACCGGCAACAAGCGCGCCGGTGTCGTCACCGCCGACGACGTGGTGACCTCGGCGGCGGCGATGCTGTCGGTGTTCATCCGCGAACCGGAATTCGTCGGCCAGACCAAGGACCGCCTGTCAACGGCGGAGGCAACGCGCGTCGTCGAGAACGCGGTGCGCGACCCGTTCGACCACTGGCTGGCCTCCGCGCCCAACGACGCCACGCGCCTGCTCGACTGGGTGGTGGAGCGGGCGGAGGAGCGGCTCCGCCGCCGCGAGGAACGGGAGATCAGCCGCAAGCAGGCGTCTCGCAAGTTGCGCCTGCCCGGCAAGCTTGCCGATTGCAGCTCGGACAGCGCGTCGGGAACCGAGATATTCATCGTTGAAGGCGATTCCGCCGGCGGCTCGGCCAAGCAGGCGCGCAACCGCGCCAACCAGGCGATCCTGCCCCTGCGCGGCAAGATCCTCAACGTCGCCAGCGCCGGACGCGTCAAGCTGCGCGACAACCAGCAGCTCGCCGACCTCATGCAGGCGCTGGGCGTCTCGTCGGGTGCCGGCTATCGCGGTGAGGACCTCCGATACGACCGGGTCATCATCATGACCGACGCCGACGTCGACGGTGCCCACATCGCCTCGCTGCTGATCACCTTCTTCTACCGCGAGTTGCCGGAACTCATCCGCAGCGGCCACCTGTTCCTCGCCGTGCCGCCACTCTACCGGCTGACGCAAGGGGCCAAGACCCTCTACGCCCGCGACGAGGCCGACCGTGACCGCCTTTTGAAGACCGCCTTCAACGGCAAGGGGAACGTCGACATCGGCCGCTTCAAAGGCCTCGGCGAAATGCTGCCGGGACAGCTCAAGGAAACCACCATGGACCCGGCCAAGCGGACGCTCCTCCGCGTCGAGATCGCCGAGGAGAAGGCGACCGGGGCGGCGGTCGAAAGTCTGATGGGCAACAAGCCGGAGGCCCGGTTCCGTTTCATCCAGGAACGCGCCGAGTTCGCCAGGGACCTCGATATCTAGGGTTTCCAAGCCGTGGGCGGCGTACGGAAACGCTTGTTTCCAAAGGCGAATGGCCTATCTTAGCCGTATCCGCCGGCCTTGACCCGGCTGGGAGAAGACCGATGGCAAGAACTCGTCCCGCCGTGATGCAGCTCACCACAAGCGCCGCCGAGCGCGTGCGTGAGCTTGTCGCCAACAATGAGAAGTCGCTGGTCGGCGTGCGCGTTGGCGTCAAGAAGGGCGGCTGCGCCGGGATGGAATACACCCTCGATCCGGTCGAGACGCCGAACGTGGCCGACGATCTCGTCAGCGAGCACGGCGTCGCCGTCTACGTCGACCCGGCGGCTAGCCTATATCTGCTCGGCTCGACCATGGACTACGAGGTGACGAAGTTCCGCTCCGGCTTCATCTTCCACAATCCGAACGAGGTCTCCTCGTGCGGCTGCGGCGAGTCGGTGGAGCTCAGGCCCGCGACGGAGCGCGAGGGCGCGGAGGTCTAGGCCGGCGGCCCAACGACCGGCGAACCCGGCCGTCATTCGAACCGCAGATGGGTTTGGCTAGGAGTCGCCCGGTATCCTGACCGGACGGAGCAGGAACTCGGGCACGTGGTCGCCAAGCCCGACGACCGCCGGTGCCTCGTTGTCCATTTCCCCGCGACGACCCTGACGCCGCCTGCCCTCGTCGCGTGGCGGCCGCTCACGCGGCGGCGGCTCACGCGCAGGCTGTTCCCGTGCGGGCTGATCCCGTGCGGGCTGATCTGTCGACGCCCGATGCTGTTCCTCGCGACCACCGCGGCCCCTTCCCCGGCGTCCCTCGCCGCGCCCACGGCGGGGCGCCTCCGCGCGCGGAGCCTCAGCTTCCTCGCGTTCGGCGCGGCCCTTGCGGAAAGCGTGCGCGCGTTCCTCGCCGGCTTCGACGTCGATTGGCGGGATGGGCTCGCCGGTCATCTTCTCGATTGAGGCGACGTACTTGCGGTCGAGCGAGGTGGCGATGGTGATGGCGACGCCGGTGAGGCCGGCGCGGCCGGTGCGGCCGATGCGGTGGATGTAGTCTTCCGAGTGGGTCGGCACATCGAAGTTGAAGACGTGGCTCACCGCCGGGATGTCGAGGCCGCGGGCGGCGACGTCGGAAGCAACGAGCAAGCTGATGGCGCCCTTGCGGAAATCATCCAGCGTCGCCGTGCGCGAACGCTGGTCCATGTCGCCGTGGAGCGCGCCGACGCTGAAGCCGTGGCGGGCGAGCGAACGGTGCAGGGTCGCCACGTCGCGCTTGCGGTTACAGAATATGATGGCGTTCTTGAAGTCGCTGGCGCCGCGGATGAGAGCGCGCAGCACCGCGCGCTTGTCGACTGGCTCGCGCCCTGAAGGAGCCAGGTACTGGCTTACGGTGACGGCCGCGGTCGCCGGCTTCGACGCCTCGACCCTGACCGGGTTGGACAGGAAGTTGTCGGCGAGGCGCTGAATCTCGGACGGCATGGTGGCGGAGAAGAACAGCGTCTGG
Organism: uncultured Alphaproteobacteria bacterium; assembly: GCA_963826055.1. Lineage (GTDB taxonomy): Bacteria > Pseudomonadota > Alphaproteobacteria > Rhizobiales > Kaistiaceae > JBBDMC01. The sequence goes on from CAWGVO010000022.1 coordinate 41,034, forward strand.
CGGGTGAACGGCAGAAGCTTGCAGATGCGCTCGATGTCGGGGATGAAGCCCATGTCAAGCATGCGGTCGGCCTCGTCGATCACCAGGATCTCGACGCCGCTCATCAAAATCTTGCCGCGCTCGTAGTGGTCGAGCAGGCGGCCGGGAGTGGCGATCAGCACGTCGGCGCCGCGGTCGAGCTTCTTGAGCTGCTCGTCGAAGGAGACGCCCCCGATGATGAGAGCGACGGTCAGCTTGCTGTTGCGTCCGTAACGGCCGAAGTTCTCCTCCACCTGGGCCGCGAGTTCGCGCGTCGGCTCCAGGATGAGCGTGCGCGGCATGCGGGCACGGGCGCGTCCACGCTCCAGCAGGGTCAGCATCGGCAGCACGAAGCCGGCGGTCTTGCCGGTGCCGGTCTGGGCGATGCCCACCACGTCGCGGCGGGAAAGAATGTGCGGGATCGCCTGCGCCTGGATCGGCGTCGGCGTCACATAGCCGGTGGCCTCGACTGCGGCGAGGACCTTCGGGCTTAGTCCAAGATCTTGAAAGCTCATCCGGTGGTGATTACGCGGGGCCTCTTTGGCCACGGCTCGCGGCAGGGCCTGAATGCGGCAGGCCGCCTATGAAACGATGCCCGGAACATAAGGTTTGTGCGGGTGGTGTCAATGATACGGGTCGAATTTGGGTAAATCGCCGCCGCCGGTCTAGTTGGTCGCCGGACCGAAGCGGTAGTCGGTGGGCGAGAATACGAACAGCTCATAGGCGAGATCGTCGCTGCCGTTGGGATCGATCGTGCGGATGAAGACCGTCAGGCCGTCGTCGTCCAATTCGGCCGTGAAGTCGTCGAGGTCGACCTTCAGATCGGCGAATTCCTTGATCTCGATGGAATTGCGAACCGTCGCGCCGCCATCGTCCACGTAGACGACCCACTGGACGAACAGGCGCGCCGTCACCTGGTCGCCACCGCCGCGGGTGACCACGATGCGGTAGACGCCGCTGTCGGCACCGTCCGCCCAGGTTCCGCCGATACGCACCTCATCGACTGCGCCGGGGATCGCCGCGACGCCCTTGGCGACCTCGTCGGCGGCCGCCGGGCCGGCGACGAGCAGCCCGAGGGCGAGCCCCAGGACAAGGACGCGGTGTACAGACATGATCAACTCCCCAGCCGACAATCCCGGCAAAATAGCGGAAATCGGGCGGAGGATCATCCCCCCAAGTCTCCGGCGCCGATTGGGTGGCTAACGACGGGTTAGTACCAGTCCAGCGCCACGCGGGCTTCGTCCGACATGCGGTCGGGGGTCCACGGCGGGTCGAACACCATGTTGACCTTGACGATACCGACGCCGGGCACCGAGCCGACCGCGTTCTCGACCCATGTCGGCATCTCGCCGGCGACCGGGCAGCCGGGTGCCGTCAGCGTCATGTCGACGTCGATGCTTCGGTCGTCGTTGAGCTCGATCCGGTAGATGAGGCCCAGCTCGTAGATGTCGGCTGGAATCTCAGGGTCGTAGACCGTCTTCAGCGCCGCGACGATGTCGCGGGTCAGCCGCTCGATCTCCTCGGGCGGGATCGCGGACCCGCTGGCCTGGAGCGCCGGACGCCCGACTTCGGCCTCGGTCTCGGCGGTCTCTGGCGCGGTCGTGTTGGTGGCGGGCTCTTCCATCGCATCGCCTCAGGCAAAGAACTTCCGGGCCTTCTGCAGGGCCTCGGCAAGACGGTCGACCTCCTCCAGGGTGTTATAGAGCCCGAAGGAGGCACGGCAGGTGGCGGTCACGCCGTAGCGGGCGAGCAGCGGCTGGGCACAATGGGTGCCGGCGCGCACCGCCACCCCTTCGCGGTCGATGATCGTCGAAATGTCGTGCGGGTGGGCGCCGGTCATGTTGAACGAAACGATGGCGCCCTTGCCCTTCGCCGACCCGTAGATGGTGAGACTGTTGATCGGCTTCAGCCGCTGGTGAGCGTATTCGGCAAGCCGCGTCTCGTGCGCCCTGATCCGGTCGCGGCCGACCCCCTCGATGTAGTCGAGGGCGGCGGCAAGCCCGATCGCCTGCACGATCGGCGGCGTGCCGGCCTCGAAGCGGTGGGGCGGTTCGGCGTAGGTGACGCGCTCCTCGCTGACGTCGGCGATCATCTCGCCCCCGCCCATGTAGGGCGGCATCCGCTTCAGGTGCTCACGTTTTGCATAGAGGAAACCGATACCGGTCGGCCCGTATAGCTTGTGGCCGGTGACGGCGTAGAAGTCGCAGTCGATGTCCTGCACGTCGACGGCGGCATGGACCGCGCCCTGGGCGCCATCGATCAGCACCGGAATGCCGCGCGCGTGGGCGATGCGGCAGACCTCCTTCACCGGAACGACCGTGCCCAGCACGTTCGACATGTGGGTGATCGCCACCATCCTGGTGCGAGGCCCAAGCAGCTTCTCGAACGCGTCGACGAGGAACGTGCCGTCGTCGGCGACCGGTGCCCACTTGATCACGGCGCCCTTGCGCTCGCGATAGTAGTTCCACGGCACGATGTTCGAATGGTGCTCCATGATGGAGAGCACGATCTCGTCGCCCTCTCCGATCGCCATGCCGCCGAACGATGCCGCAGCGAGGTTGATCGCCTCGGTGGCGTTGCGGGTGAAGATGATTTCGTCGGCGTGGGCGGCGTTGACGAAGCGGCGCGCCGTCTCGCGGGCGGCCTCGTAAGCCTCCGTGGCGGCGTTCGACAGGTAGTGCAGGCCGCGGTGGACGTTGGCGTATTCGTTGGCGTAGGCGCGGGTGACGGCATCGATGACCGCCTGCGGCTTTTGCGCCGAGGCGGCGTTGTCGAGGTAGACCAGCGGCTTGCCGTAGACCTCGCGTGACAGGATCGGGAAGTCGCGGCGGACCGCCTCCACGTCAAGCGGCGTCGTCATCGGCGCGTTCACGTCGCCCCCCCTCCCCGCGCGGCCAGCCACTCGCTGACCGTACGCTTCAGCGCGTCGGCGATGGCCTCGTCGCCGACGGCGTCGATCGCCTCGTCGAGGAAGGCCTCGATCAGCAGCCGCTCGGCCTCGCGCCTCGGAACGCCGCGCGCCATCAGGTAGAACAGGTGGGTCGGGTCGATCTGGCCCGACGTCGAGCCGTGGCCGCAGACCACGTCGTCCGCGAATATCTCCAGCTCGGGCTTGGAGGCCATCTGCGCCTCTTCCGACAGGAGGAGCGCCTGGCTCATCATCTTGCCATTGGTCTTCTGGGCATCGCGGCGCACCAGGATGCGGCCCTGGAACACTGCGGTGGCGCGATCGTCGATCGCCGTCTTGAACAGCTCGGCGCTATCGCAATCGGGCACGGCGTGGTCAACCACGAGCGTCTGGTCGATGTGACGGATGCCATCGACCATGGTGGCGCCGAAAAGCTCAGCCCGCCCGCCCCTGCCGGCGAAGGTGACGAACGACTGATGGCGGGCGAAGTCGGCGCCGGCAGCGACGGTAAGCTGCCGCAGTTCGGCACCGGCGGCCAGGCACACGAATGTCGAGGCCAGGTGGACCGCGCCCACGTCTTCCCGCTGGCGGTGGACGCTGGTGAGCCGCGCGCCTTCGCCTACCCGGTAGTCGATCACGAGATTGGTTTCGCCGTCGCGCTGGCCGCCGACCGCGTTGACGATGACGGTGGCTGCCGCGTTGGCACCGAGGACGATATCGAGGCGGGCTGCACGGGCAGCCGGCTCGCCGGGCGTAGCGATGTGAGTGATCTCCAGCGGCCTCGACAGTTGGACACCGTCGGGAACCTCGACAACCACTCCGTCGGACGACGAAGGCCGTATTGAGGGCGACGGCGATGTCGGATGCGGCGATTTCCGGTACCGCCATCAGGTCGGGGTCATGCGGTCCGCCGGTTGTCAGCACGTCGGCAAGGCCCGCCACTTCGATCCCGTCGGCGAGGAGCCCCGCCGTGTCGGACAGATGCGGCTGGAACCAGCCGTCCACGAGGACCAGCCGGTGGCGATCGGTCTCCGCGAACGCGTCTTCGGCGTTCGCCAGGATGGCGCGCGCCGCCTCGGCGTCGGGCTTCGCCGCCAGTGGCGGCGCCGATTTCAGCCGGGCACGGAGGTCGGAATATTTCCATTCCTCGACGCGGCGGTGCGGCAGCCCGTCCCGTTCGAACCGGGCGAAGGCGTGCTCGCGCTCCGCCCTGACCTCGGAGGCACCGGGCAGCCGGTCGCGCGCCGCGGCGAAACGGGCGGTGATCTGGCCCTCGGCGGGGGTGCGGAGTGTCCTGGTCGGCACCGTCATCGTCGCCTCAGGCCGCGGCCTCGCCGGCGTATTCGGCGTAGCCCTTGTCTTCCAGTTCGAGGGCGAGTTCCTTGCCGCCCGAACGGACAACCTTGCCGGCCGAGAGCACGTGCACGAAGTCGGGCACGATGTGGTTCAGCAGGCGCTGGTAATGGGTGATGACGATGACGCCGCGCTCGGGCGAGCGCAGCGTGTTGACGCCGTCGGCGACGATCCTCAGTGCGTCGATGTCGAGGCCGGAGTTGGTCTCGTCCATCACGCAGAGCGACGGTTCCAGCAGCGCCATCTGCATGATCTCGTTCCGCTTCTTCTCGCCGCCGGAAAAGCCGACGTTGAGCGGGCGTCGCAGCATCTCCTGCGTCACCTGCAGCCGCCCCGCGACCTCCTTCACCCGCCGCATGAAATCGGGGGTCGACAACTCCTCCTCGCCGCGCTTCTTGCGCTGGGCATTCAATGCCGTCTTGAGGAAGGTCATCGTCGCAACGCCCGGGATCTCGATCGGGTACTGGAAGGCGAGGAAGACGCCGGCCGCGGCGCGCTCGTCGGGCGCCATGTCCAGCAGGTTCTGACCCTTGTAGGTAATCGTCCCTTCCGTCACGTCGTAGCCGTCGCGGCCCGCGAGCACGTAGGCGAGCGTCGATTTGCCGGAACCGTTCGGCCCCATGATGGCGTGGACCTCGCCGGCGCCGACATGAAGGTCGACACCGCGCAGTATCTCGCGGCCATCGACTGAAACGTGCAGGTTTTCGATGTCGAGCATCGTGCAGGCGCCTATTTCTTGCTGAGGACGTTGAACAACATTTCGCCGATGGCCTTTGCCGTCTCCTCCACCGTCGAGGGCGCCACTTGCGAACCGTCGCTCATGAAGGTCACACGGAAGACCTCGTCCTCCGGTTGGTAGTGGGCGGTGATGACGGGCGAGCGATTGTACTGAACGTGCAGCACGCGCTGGGCAACGTCACAGGCGACGCCGTTCTGCGTCATGAACTCTTTGTCCTGGTTGAGCAGGTCGCAGAGCGCGTGCAGGTGGCGGTCGACGTCCTCCTCCTTGCGATGACGTTCGGCGAGCAGCGCCTCGCGCTTCTTGCGCGCGGCCTCGTAGCCTTCGAACATCGCGCCCATCGCCCGCCTCCTAGTGCGCCGCGCTGCTGCGGCGCTTGCTCCACCGCCAGCGCCAAGGCCCGTCGGTCTTGTAGTAGGCGACGGCCACAACGGCCGCCGTTCCGGCGACGACGATGAGCGCCCAGGCCACGACCGAGGCCGCCGTCAGCGTGCCGCCCAGGGGAACCAGCGCGATACTCACCGCCACCAGCGCCAGCACATAGACGACGCCGACGGCCCATCCCTGCCAAGTCGATGGCACCGCGCCGTAGCCGAATCGCTTGGGCTTGAACCAGTGGCGGGCCATGACAGCTCACTCGCCGTCCCAGTAGTCGAGCGAAGACTCGAGGCGGCCGATATAGCGAAGGCCGCTCTTGCCGGTTTCCCGGTCGTAGCGCGAGGCAAGGCCGAACTTGCCGGAGTCGGGGTACTCCACCACCTCGGTCCCGGCGGGCGTTGCCGAGATGCCGAGGTACTTCAGCGGCGCGGACCCAGTGTTGATGATTTGATGGGCGACCTCCGGTCCGCCCGTCGGGGCGGCGAGCACGTCGTTCGCCTTCACCGGATAGGTCTTGTCACCAAAGCGATAGGTGCCCTCGCCCTCCAGGATCAGGAACAGCTCGTGGGTCTGGTGGTGGACGTGGAACGGAAACGCCTTCTTGCCCGGCGGCACCACATGCAACATGACGCCGATGCCGGTCGAGCCGATCATGCGGCCGAACGATCCGACCTTCGCCTTGAAAGCGTCACCATGCGTGACCTCCCGCAGCGGCACGTCGGCGATATTGATGACGGGTTTGGTTGCGGCCTCCGCCCATCACCCGACGCTCCCCTCGAGGCTCACCCCGATCAGCTTCTGCGCCTCGACGGCGAATTCCATCGGCAGTTGCTGGATGACGTCCTTGACGAAGCCGTTGACCACCAGCGCCACCGCCTCCTCGTCGTCGAGGCCGCGGCTCTTGGCGTAAAACAACATGTCGTCGGAGATCTTCGACGTGGTCGCCTCGTGCTCGAAGGTGACGGAAGAATTCTTCGCCTCGATGTACGGCACGGTGTGGGCGCCGCACTTGTCGCCGATCAGCAGCGAGTTGCAGTTGGTGTAGTTGCGCGCGCCGACCGCCTTGCGGTGCGAGGTGACGAGCCCCCGATAGGTGTTGTTGGAGAACCCGGCGGCGATGCCCTTGGAGATGATGCGGCTCTTGGTGCGTTTGCCGAGGTGGGTCATCTTGGTGCCGCTGTCCACCTGCTGGTGACCGTTCGACACGGCGATCGAATAGAACTCGCCCACCGAGTCGTCGCCGCGCAGGATCACGCTCGGGTACTTCCAGGTGATCGCCGAGCCGGTCTCCACCTGGGTCCACGAAATCTTGGAGCGGTCGCCGCGGCAGTCGCCGCGCTTGGTGACGAAGTTGTAGATGCCGCCCTTGCCGTTGGCGTCGCCCGGGTACCAGTTCTGCACCGTCGAGTATTTGATCTCGGCGTCCTCATGGGCGATCAGCTCGACGACGGCGGCGTGCAACTGGTTCTCGTCGCGCATCGGCGCGGTGCAGCCCTCGAGGTACGAAACGTAGGCGCCCTTCTCGGCGATGATCAGCGTGCGCTCGAACTGGCCGGTGTTCTTCTCGTTGATGCGGAAGTACGTCGACAGCTCCATCGGGCAGCGCACGCCCTCCGGCACGAACACGAACGAGCCGTCGGAGAACACCGCCGAGTTGAGCGTCGCATAGAAATTGTCGGTTATCGGCACGACCGAGCCGAGGTACTTCTTCACGATTTCCGGGTGCTCGCGGATCGCCTCGGAGATCGAGCAGAAGATGACACCGGCCTTGGCCAGCTCCTCCTTGAAGGTCGTGACCACCGAGATGGAATCGAACACCGCATCGACCGCCACCCGGGCGCCCTCGACGCCGGCCAGCACCTCGCGCTCCTTGAGCGGCACGCCGAGCTTCTCGTACATGGCGAGCAGCTCCGGATCGACCTCGTCGAGGCTCTTCGGCGCCGCCTTTTGCTTCGGCGCGGCGTAGTAATAGATGTCGTTGAAGTCGATCTTCGGGTAGGTGACCTTGGCCCAGGTCGGCTCGGTCAGGGTCAGCCAGCGCCGGTAGGCGGCCAGCCGCCACTCCAGCATCCATTCCGGCTCGCCCTTCTTGGCCGAGATGAAACGGACCGTATCCTCGGAGAGACCCTTCGGGGCCTTCTCCGACTCGATATTGGTCACGAACCCGTATTTGTATTGATCGACGTCGATCCGACGAACGGTGTCAACCGTCTCGCGAACGGCAGGCATGTCTCACTCCATCCACAGCGGTTTCAAGGACCGCGGGCCGAGTAATGGCAGCTTTACTAAGCCGCCTGAAACTCCCCCGGCGCGGCGTGGCTTAGCACGCTTCGCCAAGCGGTTGCGAACAAATCTAAGTCGTTTCTGGCCGATTGCCACCCCAGACTGACCCGGATGGCGCCCCTTGCCAGATCGGCGGGGACCCCCATGGCGGCAAGCACGTGGCTCGGGGCCACCTTGCCGGAGGAGCACGCGGACCCGGACGAAACCGCCACCCCGGCGAGGTCGAGGGCGATCACCAGCGTTTCGGCCGAAAGGCCGGCGACCGCGAAGCAGAGCGTCTGCGGCAACCGCTCGACGCCGGCCGAGAACACCTTTGCACTGCCGCCGGCGGTGACGATGGCGGCGATCCCGTCGCGCCATTCGGACCATTCGGCCGCCTTGCCGAGGTCGGCGCGTGCGGCGCGGGCCGCCGCACCGAAGCCGGCGACGGCGGCGACATTCTCGGTGCCGGCGCGCGACCGCCGCTCCTGCCCGCCGCCGCTGAGAAGCGGGGCGAAGCGCAAATCCTCGTTTGCCCTGACGATCGCGCCCGCCCCCTGCGGACCGCCGATCTTGTGGGCCGACAGCGTCAGCACGTCGACGCCGAGCGCGCCGATGTCGATCGCGATCCGCCCCGCCGCCTGGACGGCGTCGGTGTGGACGATAGCGCCCATGGCGTGGGCGATCGCCGCCACCTCGCTCACCGGCTGGATGGCGCCCGTCTCGTTGTTGGCGAGCATGACGGAAACGAGAGCGCGGCCGTCGATCTCGGCGAGCATCTGCGGCAACGCATCGAGATCGACGATGCCTTCGCCGTCGACGGGGATCGTCTTGATCCGCTCCGGCGGGAAGCGGCCACCGGCGAGCACCGAAGGATGCTCGCTCGCGCCGACCAGCACGACATCGGCGCTCAGCGCCTCGCCGGCCCGGCTCCACTCCGGCGTGAGCACGGTGTTGTTGGCCTCCGTGCCGCCGCTGGTGAAGGTGACCAGCTTCGGATCGCCGCCCACCAGCCGCGCCACCGCGTCCCGCGCCGCCTCGAGTTTGGCGTGGGCGGCGCGGCCCTCGGCGTGGACGGAGGAGGCGTTGCCCACCGAGCCGAGCGCGCCTTCCATCGCCGCCCGCGCCTCGGGTCTCAGCGGGGCGGTGGCGTTGTAGTCGAGGTACAGGCGTCGGGCGTCGGTCACGATCTCAGGTTTTCCGCTTGCGTCCGGCTCAGCCGGACGCGGCCATCATGCCGAAAACGGCCGAAAAATGCACGGTTGCCGCCGCCAGCACGAAGCCGTGCCAGACGGCGCGCTGGTAGCGCATGCGCTGGAGGGCGAAGAAGACGACGCCGACCGTGTAGATCAGGCCGCCGGTAACCAGCAACGCCAGAACGGGCGCCGTCAGCGTCGTCAGGAACGGCTCGGCCGCCAGCACGCCGATCCAGCCGAACGCGACATAGAGGCCCGTCCACAAGGCAACGGGGCGGTTTCCCAGCCCCATCAGCTTCACCACGATCCCGATCGCCGCCAGCGTCCAGACGGCGGCGGTGAGCGTCACCGAGAAGGCGCCGTGGAGCGCCAGCACCGTGAACGGCGTATAGGTTCCGGCGATCATGACGAAGATCGCCGCGTGGTCGAGCCGGCGGAGCATCTCGCGGCAGCGCAGCTCCCCGCCCAGGCTGTAGGCGGCCGAGCAACCGAGCATCGCCATCAGCCCGAAGGCGTAGATCGACGCCGTCACCACCTCGCTCGGCCGGCGCGCCGCCACCGCGATCAGAGCGGCGGCGCCGGCGAGGCCGGCGGCGAGACCTACAGCGTGAACGACGCCGTCGGCGGCAATCTCGCGGCGGCTCGGCATCCGGGCGGTCGTGGTCACCATGGGCGGGTTCAGGCTCCTGCTCGTCGCCCCCGGCCCCCTGCCACCGAATAGTATTACGCCGCGATCCCCTGCCAAGTCCTTTCGGGCCCCGCCGTTAACCGCTGCTGCCGTTGGCGCTTTCCGAGTCGGTTATGCTTGAAATCGCCCCCGGCGGTCGTGATATGAATGCGGCCCGCCGCTTGCAGCGACGAGCCGAAGCCGAGCAGGAGATTCCCCGCCTGACTGCTCGCCGCGCCCGGCTCATCAAGGCCCGTGGCAGCCCGAGCTCAAGAGTCCCAAGAAATGCCCGAAGTCATCTTCACCGGCCCTGCCGGGCGTCTGGAAGGCCGTTTCCAGCCCGCCAAGCGCAGGAACGGTCCGATCGCCATCATCCTGCACCCGCACCCCCAGTTCGGCGGCACGATGAACAACCAGGTGGTCTACCAGTTGTTCTACATGTTCTCGAAGCGCGGCTTTCGCGGTCCTGCGCTTCAATTTCCGCGGCGTCGGCCGCAGCCAGGGCGAATTCGACCACGGCTCGGGCGAACTGTCGGATGCGGCGGCGGCGCTCGACTGGGTGCAGTCAGTGCATCCGGAGGCGCGCAGTTGCTGGGTCGCCGGCTTTTCCTTCGGCGCGTGGATCGGCATGCAGCTCCTGATGCGCCGGCCCGAGGTCGAGGGTTTCATCTCGATCGCGCCGCCGGCCAACCTGCACGATTTCACGTTCCTGGCGCCCTGCCCGTCGTCCGGGCTCATCATCCACGGCGACCAGGACAAGGTGGTGCCGCAGAAGGACGTGCAGGCCCTGGTCGACAAGCTGAAGAGCCAGAAGGGCATCGCCATCGACCAGCAGATCGTGCGCGGCGCCAACCACTTCTTCGAGGATCACGTCGAAGAGCTGGTGGACGCGTGCGCGACCTACGTCGACAAGCGTCTGGCCATGGGCGGCACGGGTGCCAACGAGCGGCCGGTCACGCGCAGCCGGGCCAATCCGCCGGCCTGACGGCGCTATTTTCCTTCGTTGCCGTCTTCCAGCGCCGTCAGGCGCGCCTCCAGCCTTTCGACGCGCGGATAGAGCGCCTTCAGGCGGGAAACGTTGACGTGGCGCTCGATCCAGACGTCGCGGTTGATCGCCGGCATGCCAAGAACCGTGACGCCGGGTTGCAGCCTGCGCGTTACGCCGGCCCTCGCGCCGACCACGACGTCGGATTCGATCGTCACGTGGTCGGCGATCCCGCAACCGGCGGCGAGCAGCACGCGATCGCCGACGGTGACGCTGCCGGCGATGCCGACCATCCCGGCGATGAGGCAGTTTTCGCCGATGACGACGTTGTGGCCGATCTGGACCTGGTTATCGATCTTGGTGCCGTTGCCGATGCGCGTCTGGCGGAGCGTCGCCCTGTCGATGGTCGTGCCGGAGCCGATCTCGACGTCGTTGCCGATGACGACGATGCCGAGGGAGTGAATCCGCATCGGCGCACCTTCGGCGCCCTGCGAGCCATCGCGGTTGCGCACCGGGATGAAGCCGAAGCCGTCGCCCCCGACGACCGCGTTGGCGAAGATCCTCACCCGATCGCCGATGGTGACGCGGTCGCCGATGACGACACCGGGCTGGATCATGCAGTCGCGGCCGATGGTGACCCCTGCGCCGATGGTGACGTTGGCGAGGACGACGGTGCCCTCCCCGATGGCGCTGCCGGTGCCGACGGTGGCGTGCGGTCCGATGCACGCACCTGCGCCAATCGCCGCGTCGGCAGCAACCACGGCGCTTGGATGGATGCCGTCACCATGCGCCGGGCCGCGATCGAACAGGGCGGTGAGAGTCGCTATCGCCACGCGATCGTTGCCTGAATAGAGGAGAACGGTCGCGCCTTCGGGGCGCGGCCCCGTGGCGGGAACGAGTAGCGCGCCGGCGGCGCAGGCGGCCAGGTCCGCTAGGGCATCCTTGGTCAGGGCCACCGCGAGGTCGGCAGGACCGCTGGCATCGGCCGGGTGGACGACGCGCTCGATCTCGAGTTCACCGTCGCCGGCGACCTCCGCCGACAAAGCCTTGGCTATATCATTCACTTTCATGGCACCCACCGGATGTCAGACCGCCCGCGGCGGCCAGGTTTCCGCCGAACGAACGGCCCGGCTCATACCTTACAACGCCCCGCCCTTCCAGCCACGGTCACGGCCGCGCCAGCCGGCCGCCGGTCATCGGCCGCGGAACCCCGGTGGTTCCGGGAAACGTGATGGGCAGCCCTTTCATGCTGCGGGCGGCGAGGTAGGCGAAGGCCTCGGCCTCGATGAAATCGGCCGACCAGCCGAGTTCGTCCGCCGGTGTCACCGGAACGCCGACCGCATTGGCGACCGCGGCGACCATCGTCGGATTGCTGGCGCCGCCACCGACGAGGACCACCCGGTCGGCGCCGCCCGCGACCGCGATCCCCCTTGCGATGGTGGCGGCGGTGAGGGCCGTCAGCGTCGCGGCGCCGTCAGCGTCCGAAAGGGCCGCGACCGCCTCATCGGCGGAGAACCGCCCGCGGTCGAGCGATTTCGGCATCGGCCGTTGGAACCATTTGTCGTTGAGCAGTTGGGAAAGCGCGCGCTCGTTGACCACGCCGCTTGCGGCCAGCGCGCCGTCGCGGTCCATCGCCGCGCCGGTGCGCGCCCGCAGGAAATCGTCAAGCAGCGCATTGCCGGGGCCGGTGTCGCCAGCGGTCAGCGACCCGTCGGCGCCGACGCGCGTCAGGTTGGCGACGCCGCCGATGTTGACGACCGCCACCGTGCCGGAGAGCCCCACCCGCGCCACCAGAGCGCGGTGGTAGACCGGCACCAGCGGCGCCCCCTCCCCGCCGGCCGCGACGTCGGCGGCCCGCAGGTCGAACACGACCAGCAGCCCGAGCCGCTTCGCCAGCGCTTCACCATCGCCGATCTGGACGGTCAGTCTCCGTTCGGGGGCGTGAAATACCGTCTGGCCGTGGAAGCCGACGAGGTCGGGAGTGAGGCCCGGATGGTCGGCAAGCAGCCGCTCCACCGCCTCGCCGTGGGCGTCGGTGACCATCCGCTCGGCCGCCGCCAGCGCCGGCGGCCGCTCGTCGCGCCGGCCGATGGTCGCCGCCGCGCGAAGCGCCGCCCGCAGGATGTCCCGCTCGCCGTCGCTGTAGGGCCGCAGGCGCCGGGGGCCGAAGCCGGCGATCGCCTCGCCGTCGGTGAGAAGCACCGCCGCGTCCACCCCGTCCATCGAGGTGCCGCTCATCAGCCCGAGAACGGTCATGGTCGTCATCGTAGTCCGCTTCCCGCGTGAAATCCCCGGCTCATCCTGCTAGACAGCGGCGGCGCCGGCCGCCAACGGTTCCGGCGAGCGATGGGATGGCCATGTCCTCGTTCAAGTCCGATCTGATGCGGGTGCTCTCCGAGCGCGGCTTCGTCCAGCAGTGCTCCGACGCCGAAGCCCTCGACCGCCTGGCGGCTGCCGGGCCGGTCACCGGCTATATCGGATTCGACTGCACCGCGCCCAGCCTGCACGTCGGCAGCCTGGTGCAGATCATGGCGCTCCACTGGATGCAGCAGACCGGCCACCGGCCGATCGTGCTGATGGGGGGCGGCACGACCCGCGTCGGCGATCCTTCCGGCAAGGACGAGATGCGCCAGCTTCTCGCCGCCGAAACGATCGAGGCCAACAAGGCCGGCATCCGCAAGGTGTTCGACCGGTTCATGCGGTTCGGCGAAGGGCCGACCGGCGCGCTGATGCTCGACAATGCCGAGTGGCTCCTGTCGCTCAATTACGTCGACTTCCTGCGCGAGGTCGGGCGGCACATTTCCGTCAACCAGATGATCCAGCGCGAGTCGGTCAAGCTCCGCCTCGAGCGCGAGCATCACCTGTCGTTCCTCGAGTTCAACTACATGGTGCTGCAAGCCTACGACTTCGTCGAGCTTGCCCGCCGCACCGGCTGCCGGCTCCAGCTCGGTGGCAACGACCAGTGGGGCAATATCATCGCCGGCGTCGACCTCGGCCGGCGGCTGGAGGGCGCCGAATTGTTCGCGCTGACGACGCCGCTGATCACGACGGCGACCGGCGCCAAGATGGGCAAGACGGCCGCCGGCGCCGTCTGGCTCGATGCAGCGCTCCTCAGCCCCTATGAGTATTGGCAGTTCTGGCGCAACACCCACGATGCCGACGTCGGTCGCTTCCTGCGGCTGTTCACGACGACCCCGCTCGACGAGATCGAGCGGCTGGAGGCGCTGCGTGATGCCGAGGTCAACGAGGCCAAGAAGTATCTCGCCAGCGCGGCGACCGCGCTCCTCCACGGGCGGGCGGCCGCAGAGGAAGCGGCCGAGGCGTCGCGGCGGACTTTCGAGGAAGGCGCGATCGCCGAGGCGTTGCCGACGATGACGGTGCCGGAGAGCGAGCTTGCCGCGGGCATCGGCCTGCTGGCGCTCTTCGTGCGGGCCGGACTCGTGGCATCGAATGGCGAAGCACGTCGGCAGATCCGGGGCGGCGGGCTTAGGCTCAACGACGCACCGGTCGCCGACGAGCGGGCAACCGTGACGGCCAATGACGTTCGCGATGGCGTCGTCAAATTGTCGCTCGGCCGAAAGAAGCACGTGCTGGTCAGACCGGAGTGAGCGGCGCCTACTGCTGAAATTCGAAGATCTTGCGGAAAATGCCCGGCGCCACCGCCGACAGCGGGTTGATGAACACGTGCGGCTCGGCGATCGGTCCCTCGATCTTGAAGGTGACGCCGATCAGGCCACCCTGGGCGCCGCCGCCGAGCGCCAGGCCGAGCACCGGAATGCGGCCGAACAGATTGTTCAGCGCATAGGCGGGCAGATAGGTGCCAGTCAGCGACAGGTGCGCGCTCGGCATGTCATAGCGCCCGGTGAACGTCGCCCCGACGTTGCTGGAGCGCAGCAGCGCGTCCTCCACGGCGATCGAGCCTTCGTAGGAGCGGTAGCGGGCGACCATGCGATCGAAGTGAATGCGGTTGGGGTTGCCCTCCTGCGGCGCCACCCGGTTGGGGTTCAACTCCTGCATCGCCGGTTCGTTGACGACGTCGAAATTGGCGAGGTCCATCGACCCCAGCATCGGGCCGTTCGGACTGGCCTGGCCGCTGATGGTGGCGTAGCCACCGGAGACGCGCGTGTAGAGGTCGGTGAAGGTCAGGAGGCGTCCGGCGTCGGTGGCCGAGGCGTTGAGCGTGGTGCCGTTGGAGGTGATGCTGTAGTCGAGGGATACCTGCGAATCCGCCAGCTTGCCCGAGAAAGAAACCTTCTGCAGCTCGCCGCCGACCGAGACGAGATTGAGCGAAGCGTTGCGGATCGTTTCCTGATTGAAGCCGATCACCTGGTCGATGCTCGCGTTGAGAGCGAGGTCGGGGAACCCGCCGGCGCTGTCGTTGTTGTCGCGGACCTGCGCCATCAGCCCGCGCAAGTCGAATGAACTGCCGCGCGCATTGATGCCGATGCCGGCGCGGCCGCGCGTCAGCTTGACGGCGATCGAATCGCCCTTGTGAAGCGCAACGTTGTCGAAGTCCGCCGATATCAGATTGTACGACTTGTCCAGCTTCGCCGAACCGGTGAAGCCGAAACCGTCGCCGGAGAGCTTGAGGTTGTCGACCGAGTAGCCGTCGTTGGTCGACAGCAGGTCGAAGCTCAGCATGGCCGGGACGCCGATCCCCTTCGACCAGCCGAGGCCCGGCAGAACCACGCGGGCGCGATGCAGATCGAGGTCGTAGTGCTGGCCGCCGGGGATGTCGGTCATCAGTGCGCCCATCGTCCCCGACAGGATGTTGTCGAGGGAAACGCCAAGCCGCTTGCGGGCCTGGTCGTCGAGCAGCACGCGGACCTGGCGCTGGTCGGTGCCGGGCTGGCCGGCGGCGGCGCTGTCGCCGCCCAGCGTCATGCTCACGTCAGCGTCGATACCGTCGATCTTGGCGCGGCCGTACACCGTTACCCCGTCGGGGGTCGCGGTGAGGGCGACCTTGGCATCGGTGAGAAGCCGCCCCTCGATCGGCGCCTTCGACGATACGTTGTCGGTGTTGACGACCACCTTCCAGTCGACATCGGCCTCGGTGAGGTTGTCGCGCAGCGCAAGGCGCACCGACACCGCGGCGGTGGCGTCGCCGCTGAGATCGGTCGGCGACATCTTCTCGCGCTGGAGCGCGCGAAGCGGATCGGCGTCTGCGATTTCTGCCAGCGCTGGCGCCTTGCCCGATAACTGCAGCTCGATGTGACCGTCGGCCGGGCGCTGGGCGAGATTGGGCACGGCAAAGGCGCCGGCATCGAGCTTCACCAGACCCGACGGCATCTTGGCTTCGCCCTGATCCAGGTCGACACCGAAGGTCGAGCCGGCGAGGACGATGTTCCCGGAAGCGTTGGTGATCGCGGGAAGCGCACCGAAGGTGGTGAACGTGCCGTTCTCGATGCGCAGGTTGAGGTGCATGGCATCGTTGGGCAGGCGGACCGGCTCCGGGCCCCACATCATGCCGGCCGGAACCGCCGCCTCGAAGCGGCCGCTCACAATTCGGCCCGCGCTGACGTGTTCCATGACCCAGCGCCGCGCATCGGGGGCGATAAAGGGTATCCACATCTGCTTCAGCGCGCCGATGGTCATCGGTGAGAACGATGCCGCCATCGCCAGCGACGGCGTAGCGCCCTCGAAGCCGAGGCTGCCGGCAGCGGCAATCGAGGCGTTCGGCGCCACGATGGCGAAATTGGCGATGCTGAGAAGCTTCTGCTTGAAGTTGGCGTTGCCGACGACCGAGATGCGCTGCGCCACCATCGGCGGCTCGCCGGAGTCCTCGGGCGCCAGAATGGCGCCGGGCGAATCGAAGCGGAAATTGTAGCTGCGGTCGGCGGGGTCACCCTCGGGCGCGATGGTGCCCGTGACGACGCCGCGCGTGTTGCCGAAGAAGAACGTCGACGGCTCTACGACCAGCGCGTTGCTGGCAATATCCCAGTGAAGTTTGAGGGTGGCCTCGTCGAGCAGGATCGAGGCCCGCTCCTTGACCAGTTTGATAACGCCGGCGCCGAGATCGAGGCGGGCGCTTGCCTCGGCGACGTCGCCGTTTTTGTCGAAACGGATGTTGGCGCGGCCGTAAAGCGGGATATCGGCGAACACCGGATTGTCTGGGCTGCCAAGGGCGGGCAGCACGTCGGCGACGGTCAACTGCGAGAACAGTACCGACAGGGCATGGCCGCCGGTCGAGGCATCGATTTCCCGGTCGATGGTCGCCGACCAGCGACCGCTGAAGCCGGAGGTGGCGAAGTTGATGGCCAGCGCCGAGGTGGCGGGATCGACGACGACGTTGAGGTCGGTGCTGGGAAAACGACGCTGCTGCTGCAGGCCGGCATCCCAGACGAAGACGGTTCCATCGACCAGCGCGAGGCGCTCGAAGCCGGCTCTTACCGCCGCGTCTATCTGCGGCTCGACGCCACTGTCGAGAATACGCAACGCGGCGAACAGGTCTGGGAAGCCTCCCGGCGGCGCAGCGTCAGCCGATACCGCTGTCGTCGTCGGCTGCGAGGGCGTCGGCGCCGGCGCCTCTGCCGGCGGCGCGGCGCTTGTACCGGCGACCACGGTGTCGGCGTTGCCGAGGCGAACAGCGCCATCTTCCGTGCGCACGAACGAGATCTCGGCGCCCGCGAGCTCGACCTGGTGAATCTCGACGCGGAAACGAAGAAGCGCCAGCGGGTCGATGGCAAGACGGGTGGAGGGAACGTGGGCGACCACCGTGTTGGCACTGTCACGCACGTCGATGTCGTCGACCCGCACCACCAGACCGAGCACCGGATCGATGTCGATGACGGCGCGCGAGACGGCGACCGAGTAGGCCGGGCCGAGATCACGCCGGAGGGTGCCGGCGATACGATCGCGGACAAAGCCCACTTCCGTCGGACCGGACAGCATCAGGCCGACCGCGGCGACGACAGCGACCACCAGGACGAGCAGCAGCACAACAACCGCTCGGACGGCGAGCCTGAGCCTCGCAGACCGGGACGTGCGTTGCCGCAAGGGGCGACTGGCGAGAGCGGAGGGAAACTGTGTCAGACGCATGCTCGCTTGTCAGGCCCTCGCCAGGAGACCGGACCCGGACCGGATCGGTTCGGCGGCGCCTGCCGATGTTCGCGTTGACCTTACATAGCAGGATCGCCGGCCAAGGCGAGATTTTCACGCAGGGCTGGCGCTGGCAATATACGAAGCGCTACGATTTCAAAGCATTCCGCGGGCGCCCGCGATGTTGACGCCAACAAATGCGACGAAAGGAAGGCAACCATGGACAAGGCCACGACCGGTCGAATCGCGCCGGATTTCGACCTCGCCACGAACGGCGGTGGCCGTGTCCGCCTGTCCGACCTGAAGGGCAAGAAGGTGGTGGTCTATTTCTATCCGGCCGACGATACCAAGGGCTGCACGATCGAAGCCATTGACTTCACCAGGGCCGCTGCCGCGTTCAGGGCGGTGGGAACCGAGATCATCGGCATCTCCCCGGACAGCGAGGCCTCCCATGATCGCTTCGCCGCCAAGCACGACCTCGGGATTACGCTCGCCGCCGATCCCGATCACGAAGCGATCGAAGCATACGGGGTATGGGGCGAAAAGACGCTCTACGGCCGTAAATTCATGGGCGTCGAGCGGGCGACGTTCCTGATCGGCACAGACGGGCGCATCGCGCAGGAATGGCACAACGTCCGGGTTGCCGGCCACGTCGACAAGGTGCTGGCAGCGGCCGAGGCGCTGTAGCGGCCGGCACCGGCTCGGCGGGGCTGCCAGGAGTTTTCTCTTTTTGGCCGATTTGAGCGCCCTTCCTGAATAGCGGCGCGTCGCCAAGAATTTATTAACCTTAACCGTCTGTAATCGGCTGGTCGTTATTCGCGCTTCCGCAACGATCAGTGAGTTCGGTGTAATGTCTGCTGTCGACGTCCACACGGCGCATGCGTTTGCCCGCCGGACCCCGCCTCCACGCGTCATTATTGCCCACGGCGAGAACGTGCGCAGCTTCGTGGTGCGCCCCTGGCTGGTCGGCACCCTTGCCGTCGTTGGCGCCATCTTCTCCCTGCTTTATTTCGCGGCGACCGGCTACCTCGTCTTCCGTGACGATCTCCTCGCCGCTTCCGTGGCGCACCAGACGCGCATGCAGACCGACTATGAGGATCGCATCGCGGCGCTCCGGGCCGATATCGACCGGCTGACGAGTCGCCAGCTCCTCAACCAGAAGGCCGTCGACGACGAGGTCAAGAAGCTGCTGGGACGCCAGTCGGTGCTCGACACGCGCCAGGATATTCTTGACGAATTGAGCCAGGCGATGCATCGCGCGGGGCTCGTGCCCGGCGATAACGACGGCACCGAAGCGCCGCCGGCGAAGGCCGCCGACACCTCCGGCAGGACAAAGTTCACCACCGGCAGCCTGTTACCTTCGGACGGCGCAGCAGCCGCGACCGGCAACGATCCGACGGCCCGGTTAAAGGCGGTCACCGCCTCGCTCGACCAGCTCTCCCAGGAACAGGTGGCCTATCTGGACTCGGTTGCCAGCGGCGTCGCCAGCCGCACCAAGCGGATAACGGCGGCGCTAAAGGCCATCGGCCAATCGGCACCCACGGATGACACCGATGAAGCCGATGGAGTCGGTGGCCCGTTCGTCGGCATCGACGTGAACGCCGATCCGGAGACGTTCCGGGAAAACGTGTCGCTGGTCAGCACAGAGATTGACCGCCTAGACAGCGTCCGCCAATTCGCGAGGCAGTTGCCGCTCTCGGCCCCGCTGCCCGGCGCCGTGGTCACCAGCCGGTTCGGGACGCGCATGGATCCCTTCCTCGGCGAACCGGCGATACACACCGGTGTCGATTTTCGCGCCCGCACCGGCCTCGCGATCCCGGCCACCGCCGCCGGCACGGTCGTCAGCGCCGGCGAGAATGGCGGCTACGGCAACATGGTCGAGATCGACCACGGAAACGGTGTCAGTACGCGTTACGCTCACCTGAGTGAGATCGACGTCAAGGTCGGCCAGGTGGTCAGCAAAGGTACAATCGTCGGCAAAGCCGGCAGCACGGGCCGCTCCACCGCCTCGCACCTGCACTACGAGGTGCGTGTCGATGGCGAGCCGCTCAATCCGCTGACCTACATCGCCGCCGGAGACAAGATCCTGCCGCTCCTTTGAGGACGGGGCCGAACAGGCCCTCCCCTCTCCAACTTGACGACGCGGGCGCCCGCCTTCTTGCGCGCGCGTCGTCAGGCAGCGGCCGCCAGCTCGCCCCGCAGCGACTTCATCGCCCCACTCCACCCGACCACCTGACCGAGCATCGTCGTCAGTTGGGCGAGGTGAAGCTCGGCCGGCCTGAACACCGTGAAGTTCTCGAAGTCGGTGTAGAGCGACAGCGACACGTGGGCGCGCACGTCGGCGACCTGCACTTCCCCCATCACCCCGCGCAGATGTTCGACGGCGCGGGCGCCGCCAGTGGAGCCATAGCTGACGAAGCCCGCGGCCTTGTTGTTCCACTCGCGGTAGATGAAATCGATGGCATTCTTGAGCGCGCCCGGAATGCCGTGGTTGTATTCCGGCACGATGAAGACGAAGCCATCGTAGGCGTCGATTGCGGCCGCCCACCGCTTGGTGTGCTCGTGCTGGTACTGGTGCATCGAAGGCGGCATCGGTTCGTCATAGAGCGGCAGGTCGAAATCGGCGATATCGACCAGCTCGAAGGTGGCGTCGCCGCGTTTTTGCGCGTGTTCGAGGACCCAGTTGGCGACCGGCTCGGCGCGGCGGCCGGGGCGTGTGCTGCCGACGATGACGGCGATCTTGAGCATGGGAGGACTATCCTTATATTCCGTGGTATGCTTCGGTGCGTGAGGGCTGTTCGGTGCCTCAGGCACAATAAGTGACCGGTCCGGGAACCTCGCGCAAGGAGGCACTTTCTTGAAACACAGTACCCTTCAGCACACCGAGAGCTGCCGCCGGGTGAGCGCGATTTTGTCGCGCGTCGGCGACAAGTGGACCGTGCTGGTCGTCCGCCAGCTCGGCAACGGGCCGATGCGCTTCTCCGAGATCAAGCGGTCGCTCGGCAGTATCTCGCAGAAGATGCTGACGACCACCCTTCGCGGGCTGGAGCGCGACGGGTTCGTCAGCCGGACCGTATTTCCAACCGTGCCGCCGCGGGTCGACTATGATCTGACGCCGCTTGGCCGGGATCTGCTGAAGCCGGTCGGGGCGCTCGGCCGTTGGGCGCTGGACAATGCCGAGCGGGTGGAGCGGGCGCAGCGTGCCTTCGACGCCCAGTACGCGCGCGATGGCGAGGCGACGCGCCGGCGCGCCTA